>JBFWNL010000002.1:0-529926 GCA_050251055.1 Bacteriovoracia bacterium | reverse complement strand
CGTTCGGTGGTGTCAGCGGTGGAATCTACGGCGGCCCATTCGGCGGCGGCATGTACGGTGGCCCGTTCGGTGGTGTGAGCGGTGGAATCTACGGTGGCCCATTCGGCGGCGGCATGTACGGCGGCCCGTTCGGTGGTGTTAGCGGTGGAATCTACGGTGGCCCATTCGGCGGCGGCATGTACGGCGGCCCGTTCGGCGGCGGCGGCGGCATGTACGGTGGCCCGTTCGGCGGCGGCGGCATGTACGGCGGCCCATTCGGCGGCACTTTCGGTGGCGGCGGCGCTCCGATGTACCAAGCTTACTTGCAGGCCTCCATGCAATCTCAAATGCTGAACCAGCAACGTGCGATGCAAGGTCAACAAAACCTTATGATCGCCCAGCAGCAGATGTATGACGTGCAGGCACGCTACCAGCAGAGCCTGATGCAGGCGGGCGGCGGCTATGGCTACGGCGGTTACCCGTATATGGGTATGGGCGGTGGCGGTGGCATCTACGGCTACGGCGGCCTTGGCTTTGGACTCAGTGGTGGCATCGGCTTCGGCTTAGGCGGTCGCCTCTACTAATCCAGTTCGCTTAGAGTTATCTTACAAGGGCCCCTGGCACTTCGGTGCGGGGGCCCTTTGCATTTTATGAGTAACGTGGCCGACGTCATCGTGATTGGGTTGGGAGGGATGGGCAGCGCCTGCTGTTATCATCTTGCTAGCCGGGGAGCGACCGTGATCGGGATCGATCAATTCTCGCCCGTGCACGATCTGGGTAGCTCGCACGGCGAAACCCGGGTGATTCGCCAAGCCTACTTTGAGCACCCTGATTATGTGCCTCTACTGAAGCGTGCGTATACGCTTTGGGATGAACTCTCCCAACAAACCGGCCGATCGCTTTTCAATCGTACCGGCGTGGTTTATTTCGGCCCACGCACAGGAACCTTGTTGGAAGGTATTCGCCTCAGCGCGCGCCTGCATTCTATTCCCATCGAAGAAATGTCCCTGATGGACGCTCGTCGGCGGTTCCCGGCCTTTTCCGCTTCGGAAGGATACGCTTCCATCTACGAGCCAGACGCAGGATATCTCGCGGTCGAGGATTGCGTGCGGGCGCATCTAGAGGTGGCGGAAAAAAATGGCGCTCGTTTTCACTGGGGCGCCCCGGTGCTGGATTGGCGCATGGAAAAGAATTCGGTTCAAGTGCGCACGGCGACGGAGACCTTTACCGCGCGTCGGCTGGTTCTCACGGTCGGGGCGTGGAGCCCGAATTTGGCGACGGTACTCGGACTACCTCTACGAGTGCTGCGCAAAGTGATGTTCTGGTCGCCAGTGTCCGCAGATTCGGATTGGGCGCGCATGCCCTGTTACCTCTATGATTTGCCTTACGGGGTGGTATACGGTTTCGGCGGACAGTCCGGACCGGAAGCCAAGATCGCCGAGCATTCCGGAGGCGCCGAAGTGGCCGATCCCTCGCGGGTGAATCGCGCGGTTCAACCGGCGGATGCGGAAAACGTGGTGCGGGCGATCCGTGAAAATATTCCGGGTCTGATTCCTGCCGTAACGCGCCACAAAGTGTGCCTCTATACGATGACGCCGGATCAGAATTTCATTCTGGGCCAGCACCCCGGCATGCCGCACGTTTCGATCGCGGCGGGATTCTCGGGTCACGGGTTCAAGTTTGCTTCCGTCATCGGAGAAGTGTTGGCAGATCTGGTGCAGAGCGGCCAAACGCCGCATCCGATTGGCTTTCTCCGAGGCGAACGTTTCTTGACCGGATCCCGGAAATAGCTGAAACTTCCCGAATGAAAAAAAATATCCTCGTAGTGATCGGACTCATCGCGTCTACTAGTTCGGCGCTTGCCCTTGAGCGGCGGTGGGAAGCTTCGGCGGACTTATTGAATCGCGGGATAACGGAGACTTCCGCATCCCCGAGTCTTCGTAGCGGCCAAGGTCCCGGCGTTCCCGGGTACGGCTTTATGGCGATGGGTGAGCAAGCGATCAAGCTAGCTGACTGCAAAAAAGTGGTGGTGTCTTTTGCCGAGCTGATCCGGGAGCCAATCGAATCCCTGGACGTCTTTCTGGATTATTCGGTGTTTTGCCTTCCGTTAGCTGAAGGCTCGCTTGTCGCTTACAACTACGTCACGGAACCCTGGAATCGGGAGCAGGTGCCGGCATTCGAAAAGTTGATGACCTCTTTAAAGGAAAAGCGGATTGGCGAAATCACGGTTCGCTTCCACGGGATCCAGAGTTTAGTAGACGCGCAGAAGGTGGATTTGACGGAGAACGGCGGGAAGGTGGTGTATTCCTTTCCGCGGGAAGTCGCCTACGAAAGCTTCGTGGCGAATTACGGCGATATTGACCGAGAAAACCGTGCTTTTCGGGTACCCCATCTCTATAAGTTCTTGGATTTCCTGCGCCTACTTCTGCCGGCGGAAAGCGCGAAGCTGATCGAAGCCGCCATGACAGAAAACCACACGGTGACGTCCTGGCATCGCCCGATGGTAGTATTGAAGAACGGCCAGATGCTCGAGAGCAATGTGTCCTTAGGCAATAACCGCTTCTGCGCGAGCCCGGAGACGCCATGTACGCGATAAACACGGGATTGGCATGGGGTCTGGCGGCGGCAGTCGGCTTCGGGACGGGGGCGCCCTTGGCTTCGGCGGCCGTAACGGGACACAGTTACCTAGCTGGCTTTAGCCAGGAGGTGAACCCCAAGGAATGTGTATCCACCGCCGAAGGCGTGGAGAAGATAGTTCACCAGCCCCTTAAGGACGCGGGGGCCTTTGTGAACGCCCTGATCTTTTGTAACGAAGAAGACGGCCGCCTTTTTTATAACATCCTGACCGAACCCAAGCGGGACGACGATATCGCGGATTTCGAGAAGCTGATGGAAGGGCTGCGCGAGATCGCTGTCGGCGAAGTCGTGGTGAAATTTGATCGCTTTCGGACGATCATCGATGAGCGCACGTATATTCTGGAAGAAGAAGAGAAGGAGTTGCTCAAATTCGACGTAAACGTCGAGGTGAAGAGCCTGAGCGAGGCCTTCGGCGCATTAGATGAGATGCGTACGGCATTTAAACTGCCGTCGCCCGCGGATTTCTACGCTTTTCTCAAGGGGTTGCTCGCTCCGGATGCGTTCAAACAACTGCAGGACCAGGTTACGGAAAAACACGAGATTTACAGCCGGCGCCATTTGATCGGCACGAGCGATCAGGGCAAGGATATGTTCAGTTTCGTGCTCTACTCTAGTCGGCGGCAGTGCGCGAACCCCGAAACGCCCTGCCGGTAGGGCAAGGCTTTATGGACGACAGACTGGGCCGATCTTAATAATTGCAATAATATCAATATCTTATATTTAAAATAAAACCCACATTTTGGCTAAAGTCTGACGTGTGTCTTCCGATCAGTTAGTTGTCTCGCTTGAGGAGCCTGGGTGGGTGCTTCATAGCAAGACACTTGACTGGGGACTGCTATCGCGCTGGTCTTGTCCGAGGAGGGCAAACCGGGTACAGCAAACGTGATAGTAGTCCTCTTTTTTTTTGCCTACAATCAAACGCCCTATGCCAATCCGCCTCACCAAAGCCGTCAAAGCCCTCTGCATCGCCATCTTCGTCGGCTTTTTGTTCCAGCACATCATTGAACGTTTCGGGGGCGGTGAAGGGCGCGTGATCACGCGCACGCTGGGGTTGGTCCCGGGCGAATTCATCAACCACTTTTGGATCTGGCAGATTTTCACTTATCCGTTCTTGCACGCGGACGTGATGCATCTGTTCTTGAACTTGTTGATGCTCGTCTTCGTCGGCGCGGAGCTTGAAGCGGCCTGGGGTACGCGGCGTTTCCTGCGGTACTATTTCTTTTGCGCCGCCTTCGCGGGTTTTTGCTACCTGGCGATGCAGGTGTTCTTCACTGGCGGACTTTATGTGCCGATGGTGGGCGCTTCCGGCGGTATCTACGGCCTGCTGATGGCGTACGGATTGGTTTTTGGCGAGCGTACGCTTCTGTTCATGATGCTCTTCCCGATGAAGGCCAAGCAATTCATCTGGATCCTGGCGGGTGTGCAGTTCATGACCGCCGTGTTCTCGCCGGGCGCCGAGCTATCGGCGGTCGCGCACTTGGGGGGCATGGCCGGCGGTTTCGCTTTCCTCTGGATCGGGGCGTATTTGAAACTGCAGCAGAAACTTAAGCAAGCGCGCGGCACCGTGCGGACGTCCAAGCGCCGCGAGTCCGCGGCTAAAAAGCCCGGTCACCTCAAGCTGGTCGTCAATAAGAAGACCTTCGATTCGGGCGACGACGGCGACGATAAGCCCAAGACTTGGCATTGAGCGAGCGGCCTCACGGGATCGGCTCCGTGGTCTCCACCAGCACGGCTTTGGGGATCGCGGCCGAGCCGCTGATCGTCGCCGACGCGCCGGTGAGCGACAATGCCCCCGTGCTCGTATCGAAACCCAGCGTGGTTAGCTCCGAGCCGTCTCCGCCGCGGTGGACTAAGATGTTCCCCGCCCGGGTGAAGTAGAGCACCCCTGCCGTCGGCCCTCCGAAGCTAGCATGGGTCAGCGTCCCAATCGGAGTAGCGGAATCCAATGCCCCCGAGCCGGCTTGCAATCGATAAACAGACAGCGTGGCGGACCCCGTCTTGGCGAAGAGAAAGCGTCCGGACTGATCCAACTCGAACATGGAAGGAGTGAGGCCGAGCGAGCCGGTGGATGACCAAAGACCCGAGTTGAGCTCGATGGAATAGTGGGTCAGACCTACGATTGAGAGTGAAGCGATTGCGCTGTTTCCGTCGGGGTGGAGTCGAATGGCGCCCATCGGCGCGACTCCTCCCAGCAGAGTTAGCGCGCCCGTCGTCGGGTCGATCTGCAGAGCGTAGGCCCCGGTCGCACCACTGGATTCGCCATAGAGAAAGTTTCCGTTGGGATGCGCCACGAGGGTGGCCAAGTTCCCACCTGGGGTTGTCAGCGGGGAGCCTATTTGGGAGAGCGTTCCGCCATTGATCGCGAAAGTCGATATTTTCCCCCCAGACGTGACATAGAGAAATCGGCTATCTAAGCTGGTCAGCAAGGAGGCGGTGCCCGAACTCTGCTCCGTGCTGGAAACAAAGGTGAGGGCGCCGGTACCCGGGGTGATCGCGTAGGCGGCGAGGGTGCTGGGTGAATTCGGGTTTGAGAGAAAGAGAAAACCGCCGTCGGGGCTTGCCGCGATCCGGCTGGGGGTCGGGCAAGTGTCGGCGGTGGAGAAGGAGGATACGAAGCGCAAGCTACCGTCCGTGCGTCCGAGGTCGAATATATCTATTGAGGAGGTTTGGTACCGAAGGACGTAAAAGTAGGCGTGTTCCTTGACTGGGCGAGTGAGCTTCGCGGAGCAGGCGGCGAGCAGGCACAGAGCGAGGAGTGGGATTTTAGGAAGCCTGTATGCCATCTTACGCCCCTGATTGTAGCGCGAAAGCCTCGGTTATTACTGTAATAAACGTCATTGGCTGCGTCCCGGGTAGGGGGAGTCCCGGTCGGGCGCCCGAAAAACCCCAAAACACCAAAGTAATTGACACGTTACTTCAACCGATCTATCTCTAGCCCCCTATGGTACTTCTCGACGAAGCGATTGCAGGTAAGAAGTTCGACACCCGTTTGGTGGAGAAAAACGTGAACCGTTCCGTGGTGAAATCCACGGACGTGGACACGTTCTTGAAAGGCCTTCCCGATGATTCGGAGAACGCCACTTGGGTTAGCCTCGATGCCTTGGCCGCCGACGACACCGATCGTCCTTCGGCTGGCATGCATTCTCCCGAATACAAGTAAATCGTGGATAAGACAGAATCCGTTACGATTATCGGCACCGGTCCCGCGGGGCTGACGGCGGCGATCTACGCCGCGCGTGCGAACCTCTCGCCCCTGTGCGTGGAGGGGACGCAGCCCGGTGGGCAGCTCACCATCACGAGCGACGTGGAAAACTATCCGGGCTTCGCGAAAGGGATTATGGGCCCCGAGCTCATGACGCAGTTCCGCGACCAGGCCGCGCGCTTCGGCACGCGTTTCGTGCAGGGAGACGTCCAGAAGGTCGACCTCTCGCGCCGCCCGTTCACGGTGGAATTCGCCGACGGCCGCAAGACGCAGACCCAAACGTTGATCATCGCCACCGGGGCTTCCGCCAAGTGGTTGGGCATTCCGTCCGAAAAGAAGCTGCAAGGCAAGGGTGTATCCGCCTGCGCGACCTGCGACGGATTTTTCTTCAAGAATCAAGACGTGGCGGTTGTGGGCGGTGGCGACAGCGCGATGGAGGAAGCGACCTTCCTCACGAAATTCGCCAAGTCGGTGCTCCTGATCCACCGCCGCGAGGAATTCCGCGCCAGCAAGATCATGATTGATAAGGCGCGCGCCAACTCCAAGATCAAGTTCTTGCTCAATTCGGGCATCGAGGAAATTTTAGGTAAACAGGGCGTCACCGGCATCCGCGTGAAGAACTTCCAGACCGGCGCCACCCAGGATATTCCGCTTCATGGGGTATTCATGGCGATCGGACACGTGCCGAACACGCATCTCTTCAAGAGCGTGCTGAAGATGGACGACACCGGCTATCTCGTCGTCGAGCCGGGCACCACGCGCACAAACATCCCGGGCGTTTTCGCCGCGGGCGACGTCGCCGATCACGTTTACCGCCAGGCGGTCACCGCCGCGGGCACCGGCTGCATGGCCGCGCTCGATGCCGAGCGCTTCTTGGCTGCCGAAGGAATCCATTAAAATGTCGGGTGCGGGACCAGGGAGCGGCTCCCCTCAAAGCTCGACGCCAAAGCCGAAAACGGCCACGCCGGTCGTACCGGTGGGCGCGGCAAACGACTTAAGCGATCAGGTCCAGGTCCGCTTCGATAAGCTGAAGAAGATCCGCGAGCGCGGCGAGAATCCTTATAAGAACGGACTGCAGCCGAGTGGGTTAGCCCGCGACATCCACGCGGCTCACGGGAAGAAGTCCAAGGAAGAGCTTGAGACCACCACCGCGGTATACTCCGTCGCCGGACGCATCATGGCCATTCGCAGCTTTGGCAAGGCTGCGTTCGTGAAACTGCAGGACCGCAGCGGAGTGATCCAGCTCTTTGTGCAAAAGGATTCTTTGGGCGAAGCCGTCTACGCTCAGTTCAAGGAAATGGACATCGGCGACGTCGTTTTCGCCGAAGGCAAGGCATTCAAGACGAAGACCGACGAGCTTTCGATTCACGTCGAAAAACTCACCCTCGTGAGCAAGGCGCTGCGCCCGCTGCCGGAGAAGTTTCACGGCATCGCCGACGTCGAGATTCGCTACCGTCAGCGTTATCTGGATCTCATCATGACGCCCGAGTCACGCGAGGTTTTCCGCAAGCGCTCGAAGATCATCGAGGTCATGCGCCAGTTCTTCTTGGAGCGCGACTATCTCGAGGTGGAAACGCCGATGATGCACCCCGTGGCGGGGGGCGCGACCGCGCGTCCGTTCGTCACGCACCATAATACGTTGGATATGCGCTTGTTCATGCGCATCGCCCCGGAGCTTTACCTCAAGCGCCTGGTCGTGGGTGGCTTTGATCGCGTTTTTGAGATCAACCGCAACTTCCGCAATGAAGGCATCTCGGTGAAGCACAATCCCGAGTTTACGATGATCGAGTTCTACCAGGCTTACGCGACCTACGAAGACCTGATGCCCCTTACGGAGGAGCTTTTCAAACGCATCGCCCGTGAGGTCGTAGGGAGCGAGCAGTTGACCTATCAAGGCCAGGCCATTGACTTGGGCACCGCCTGGCAACGCATTGGCGTGGAAGATTCGATCATTAAATACTCCGGGTTCAAGGACCGGGCGAAGTTGCGTGATCGCGACGCGCTGCTGGCTTACGGCGCGGAAAAGAAACTGCCGATGACGAAGAAGATGCCCACGGGCGCCTTGATGATGGTCATCTTCGACGAAGAGGTCGAGGCGCAGCTCATACAGCCCACGTTCGTCACGCATTACCCGCTCGATGTCTCGCCGCTTTCGCGCCAGAATGAAAAAGATCCCTTCTTAGTCGACCGCTTTGAGCTCTATATCTGCGCGCGCGAGATGGCGAACGCGTTCTCGGAGCTCAACGATCCCGTCGATCAATTGGAGCGATTTAAGGCCCAGGTCTCCGAAAAGAATGCCGGTAACGAAGAAGCCTGCGATATGGACGAGGACTACGTGACGGCGCTGGAGTACGCGATGCCGCCTGCGGCCGGCCAAGGCATCGGGATTGACCGCCTGACCATGCTCATGACGGATTCCGCGAGCATCCGCGACGTGATTCTCTTTCCGCTCATGCGGCCGCACGCCAAATAATCCCCTTGCGCTGTTTTGCAATCAGGTGAGAAAACTAAGCGAATGGCCTCCCGCACCAATGTGATCCCACTCATTGCGCTTCGCTTCCTTCTCTCCAAGGCCTCCGATCACTTTCTTTCCTTCATCGCGTGGGTTTCCGTGATGGGCGTAGGCTTGGGCGTGTTGGCGCTCACCACCGTGACGAGCGTCATCAATGGATTCGAAGGCGAGCTGGCGAAGGCGATCACCGGAATTCAGGGTGATGTGCTGCTTTATTCGCGCACACCGATTGAGCTCAATGACGAGGTCCGGGACAAGATCCGCCGCATCGGTGGCCAGGTAAAGGGACTGTCGGAATCCTTTCTGATCGAGCTCATGGTCTCGGGTCCCAATGGGGTCGCGGGAGCGGTTTTGGACGGGATCGATCCGAAAACAATCGGGCATGTCACGGAAATCCCTAATCGCATCGTTTCGGGCTCGATGCCGACGGATGTGCTGCCGGGCGCTCGCAAGGAAGTCGTGTTAGGGGACGCCATCGCGGAACGCATTGGCGCCAAAACGGGCGATGTGGTGCGAATCATCCTGCCTTTCGTGGGCGAAGGAATCGATGCTCCCGATTCGGAGCTGCGCCCGTCCAAGGTCGTCGAAGCGACCGTCGTGGGGATCGTGAAGGTAGGCATGTACCACTACGATTCGAAAATGGTCTTTAGCACCATCGGCACCGTGCAGGAGCTAGCGCAGGAGCCTGACAAAGGGACTACCTTTAAGCTCAAGTTGGCGCCCGGGGCCGATAGCGAAAAAGTCGCGCGCGATCTCAGCGATCAGTTCGGCTATCCTTTCCGCGCGAAGGACTGGGGGCAGCTGCATAAGAATCTTTTTTACGCGATTCGCATCGAAAAACGCGTGATCGCCGTGCTGCTTACGGCGATCGTGGTGGTCGCGGCGTTCAACGTCGTAAGCACGCTGATGATGATGATCCATGACAAGACGAAGGAAATCGCGATCCTCAAAGCCATGGGTTTCCGTCCGGCGCAGAGTTTCCGGCTGTTTTGCTATATCGGTATGGCCATTGGCACGGTTGGGATCGGCTTGGGCGTACTGCTGGGCCTGGGCGCGAACGCCCTGATTGCGAATACGGACCTGGTTCGCCTGCCGGCGGACGTGTATAACATCGGCTTCCTGCCGGTTGTGCTGCGTTGGAGCGAAGTTGGGATCATCTGCGCGGCCGCCTTGGGAATTTGTTTCCTGGCGACGCTTTATCCGGCGTTGCGCGTAAGTTGGCGGAAGCCGTTGGAAGGATTGAGGCATGACTGAGGTGTCGGGAACCACGAGCGGGCCATCGGCCGGGACCACTCCCTCGGCTTCGCCGTTGATTGCAGTCGAGGGATTGACCAAGAGTTTCCGTAAGGGACGCGAAGAAGTGGTCGTTTTGAAGGGCATCGATCTGCAGATTCGCAGCGGTGAGATGATCGCGATTACCGGTGCGTCCGGCGTGGGCAAGAGCACCCTTCTGCACGTGATCGGTACGCTCGAGGCGCCCACCCAGGGTAAAGTTCTCTTCGGTAAGAATCGCGATAACGTCTTTGCTTATTCCGACACGGAACTCGCGCGTTTCCGTAATAAGACGATGGGCTTCGTTTTTCAGTTTCACTACCTCCTGCCGGAGTTCTCCGCGCTCGAGAACGTGATGATGCCGGCCTTGATCGCGGGCCACCCCCGGGGTTCGGCCGAGAAGCAGGCACGCGAGCTTCTGAAGTTCGTCGGACTGGAGCACCGCTTGTCCCATCGACCCAGTGAGCTATCGGGCGGCGAGCAGCAGCGGGTATCGATCGCGCGCGCCGTAATCTTGCGGCCTAAGCTGCTTTTGGCGGACGAGCTGACGGGCAACTTGGATTCGGCTAACGAGGAGATCGTCATGTCACTTCTGACCGAGCTGAATCAAGCGACCGGGATCTCGATCATCATTGTGACGCACGACCTTTCGCTCGCGGAGCGGATGCACCGCTCGGTCGTGATGGAAGACGGTCGAATCGTTCCTGCGAAGTAATTTCCACCAAAATTGACGCGGCTGCGGAAAGTGGTCGACGCTCTGCGAAATTCGCGATATAAAATTGACACGGTCTCGCGGTGCCCCTACAGATAAAAGCTAGTGAAACTATTCGGAAAGCAGTGGCAACGTCGATCCGTCTTCTTGGGCTTAATCTGCTTGGGAGTAGGAGCCGTCCTCTCAGTGGGCGCGCACGCTGCCCCTCCACTCAAAGTGACCACCGATTCCCCGCTCCGCTCCTTTGAGGGCAAGCGTGTCGTACAGATCGATGTTACGGGCATGAAGCGGATCGAGAAGGACGCGATCCTGGGCAAGCTCGTGACTCAAAAAGGTCACAATCTCAGCCGCGACTCCATCAAGAAGGACATTCAGTCCGTCTACGATATGGGTTTTTTCCATGACATCGAAGTGAGCGCCTCCGAAGTGGCGGGCGGAATCGCTTTGACCTACGAGCTGCGCGAGCGGCCCGTGATCTCTGAGCTGAAGTTCGAGGGGAACGAACGCATCGACACCGATGAGCTCACCGACGTGGTGAAGACCAAGGAATGGTCGATCCTGGACGTCAATCGGCTGCGCGAGGACGCGGGAAAAATTCAGAAGCACTACGAGGACCGCGGCTTTTACCTGGCGAAGGTGAATTTCGACATCACGCCGGTGAAGGGCAAGGAAGACGAAGTCCACGTCGCGTTCAAGATCAATGACTACGAGAAAGTCCAGATCAAGAAGATCACCTTCCTTAATAACAAGAAATTTTCGCAGGAAGCGCTGAAGGCCACCTTCGGGGAAACCCAGGAGGGCAGCTTCTGGTCGTTTATCAATAGCTCGGGTAACTTCAAGGAAACCGCGTTCAAGCAAGACCTGCAGCGGCTCACTTATTGGTATCTGGATCATGGATACGTGAAGTTCCGCTACGAGAACCCCGTCGTGACGGTCAGCGACGATAAACGTTGGCTGTACATTTCGATCTACGTCGACGAGGGCGAGCAGTACTCGATGAACAACATCGACTTCGGCGGCGACCTACTATTTTCGAAGGATGAGCTGGCGACCGATCTGCTGCTCACCCAGGAAAAAACCTTCAAGATCACCGAGCGCAACCTGGACATCCAGCGCCTGACGGAAAAGTACCAGGACCTCGGTTACGCGTTCGTGAACGTCATCCCCAAGATGAACTTCAACGAAGAGAAGCGCACGATCGACATGGAATACTACTTCGAGAAGGGCAATCTCGTTTACTTCGGCGAGATCAACATGGTCGGCAACTCGAAGACGCACGATAAGGTCATCCGCCGCGAGATGCGCGTGCATGAAGGCGAGCTTTATAACGGCACGAACCTCCGTATTTCCCGCGAGCGCGTAGAGCGCTTAGGGTACTTCGCTCCGGGGGAAGTGGTTTTCAACCAGGTCACGCGCAAGGGCCGTGACGATCTCGTCGACATCGAAATTCAGGTGAAGGAACGTTCCACCGGTACCGTGACTTTGGGTGCGGGCTACGGCAGCGTCCAGAAGTTCTTCTTCACCACGCAGATCTCGGAAATCAACCTGCTTGGTCGCGGTCAGGTGTTGAGCTTGCAGGCTCAGTATGCGCTGGATAACCTGCAGCGCTCGATCAACCTAGGCTTCACCGACCCGTATGCCTTCGACACGAAGTGGTCGATGGGCTTCGACGTTTATTCGACGATTTTCTCGATTCCGAACGCGTTCGCGGGCCGCCGCATCGGCTTTGATGTCCGCTTGGGTTATCCCCTCATGGATGACCTCAACGCGTACCTAACCTATAAGAACGAGAGCCTGAACATTATCCAGCGCCAGCAGCCAGGCTACCCGCCGGCGTCCGACGAGGGGATCCTTTCTAGCGTTACCACGAGCGTGGTGCGCGATAAGCGCAACAACCGCTACGAGACGACCGAAGGCAACTACCAAAGCGTATCGCTCGAAACGGCCGGCGTGGGCGGGGACAAGAAATTCCTGAAGTGGATCATGAACGGCCGCTACTATAAGCGCCTCATCGGCGACTTGGTCTTCCGCTCCAACCTCGAGTATGGGCAGATGGCCGAAATCGGTGGATACTCGCTGCCTTCGTCCGAAAAGTTTTACCTGGGTGGCCCGAACAACATGCGCGGCTACAACTTCTTCTCGTTGGGCGACCAGACGGTTTACACTAACGTGAACGGCCAGCTCGCATCGCGGGCAAACGGCGGAGCGGTCGAGCTCTTTACGATGTTTGAAGTGGAATACCCGCTCATTCGCGAAGCGGGTTTGAAATGGGTGCTCTTCTTCGACGCCGGTAATCTCTTTGATCGTTTTCCCGGCACGGGCGGCGAACCCTTCTATCTGCGCACCGACTGGGGCTTCGGCTTCCGCTGGTTTTCGCCGATCGGCCCGCTTCGCTTCGAGTGGGGCTTTCCGATGGGCGTGCAGCCGGGCGAGGACAGTGGACCTGTCTTCCAATTCTTCATCGGCCCGCCGTTCTAAACGGCAATGTTGGACTAGCTTGATCGACCAATTTAACGCTTAGCGTTTGATGGAATATCTACGGATAGCTTTTGCATTTGGCAGTGGGATCCATTATTTAACGAGGATTGCCGGGAGTAGTGCGTTACCGGTGGGTTGAGGAGAAATTCATGAAAAAAGTCATGGTTTGTTTGAGCTATTTGAGCTGGGTCCTGCCGGCGGTATTGCTGATTGCGTTGTTTCAATACGCCCAGGCGGCGGATGTTCCCGCTGGCGTGCGTATCGGCACGGTGGACATGCAGACGGCGCTCCAAACCGTGGGCGCGGGTAAGAAGGCCCGCTCCGAGCTGGAAAAAGAATTCAATAAGAAGAAAGACGAGCTGCAGAAGGAAGAAGCTTCCATCAAGAAGATGCACGAGGATTTCCAGAAGCAGTCGCTGGTCATGAACGACCAAACCCGCGCCAAGAAGCAGCAAGAGCTCCAGCAGCGCATCCTGAAGTTCCAGGAAGAGACCGGCCGCTCCCAGATGGAGATTCAGAAGAAAGAACAAGAACTCACGGCGCCGATCATCAAAAACCTGCGCAAAATCATCCAGGGCATCGCCGCCAAGAAGTCGTACACCGTGATCCTCGAGAAGAACGAGAACACCGTGCTCTTCTCGCTCGAAAAAGACGATCTTACGAGCGAAGTGATCGAGGCCTATAATAAAGAAAACAAGAGCTAAGGCATGGCATTTACCGTCGCCGACGTCCTCCAATGGACGAAGGGCAGGCTAGTCAACGGCGACGTGATCGGCGCGCGCGCGCAATCCATCCGGGTTGAAAAACCGTCGATGCTGGTGGGCTCCGGCGAGCGCGATGTGGCTTTCTTTTTTTCCCGCGATTACGAAAAAGAAGTGGTGATGGCGGCGCCAGGCGTTCTGATCATCGGGGAGCCGTTCGCCCGCCCGCTCGAACAGGCGAAGCTTCCTTTTTGGAGCCACACCGCCGTGATTGCGTGCCTGGATCCGTACTGGGCGATGGCGGTCTGTACCGAAAAGCTCGTGGCCGCGAACCCGGAACAGCCGGCCGTCGCGCGAGAAGCGCAGGCATCCGGACGGACGTTCGTGCATCCGCTGGCCACGGTGGACGCCTCGGCGACGATCGGCGAAGGCAGCTGGGTGGGGCCGGGTTGCGTGATCGAGGCGGGAGTGAGTCTCGGTGCGCGTTGCGTGTTGAGGGCGCACGTTTTTTTGGGGGAGCACTCGCGCGTTGGCGATGACTGCGCTCTCTTTCCCCATGTGACTATTTATTCCCACTCCCAGATCGGCGCGCGCGTGCGCGTACACGCGGGCGCGGTCATCGGCGCCGATGGTTTCGGCTACGCGCCGAAGATCGAGCAAGGCAAGCCCGTGGGACATCAGAAAATCCATCACAGCGGGCGCGCGGTGTTAGGCGACGACGTCGAGATCGGTGCCAATGCCTGCGTGGATCGCGGTACGTTCGGCGACACGATCCTGGAAAAGCACGTCAAGCTCGATAATCACGTGCAAGTGGCCCACAACGCCCATGTGGGTGAAGGCGCCGTCATCTGCGGTTCGACCGCGCTCGCCGGAAACTCCAGCGTCGGTCCTTACGCTTACATCGGTGGCCTCACCGGCGTGATCAATAAGGTGCATGTGGGCGCGGGGGCGAAGGTGGCCGCGCTTTCGCTCATTTCGAAAGATGTCGAGCCCGGCGCCGTGATGGCCGGCAATCCCCAGCGCGACCATCGACTGCACTTCAAGGCTCATGCGGCGTTGAATAAGCTGGTGGGAGACCGCAAATCCAAACGGAAAGAATCATGACGAAGATCAATTTTCCCATCCAGGCCGACCAGATTCAAAGCTACCTGCCGCACCGATTTCCCTTCTTATTGGTCGACCGCGTTTTGGATATTCAAGTTACGCAGGAGTCCGTGGGCACGAAGGTAGTGGCGGTAAAGAACGTCACCATCAATGAACCCTACATGCAGGGCCATTTTCCTAACTTCGCGATCGTGCCGGGCGTGTTGCTCATCGAGACGATGGCGCAGGCGACGGCATTTTCGCTCTATCCGGAGCTCGTCGGCGCGGAAGGCCGTTCGGAGAAATTTCAGACCATCCTGGTGGGCGTGAACAACGCGCGTTTCCGCCGCCCCGTCGTGCCTGGCGATAGCTTGCGCATCGAGAGCACGGTCGTGAAGCGGCGGGGAAATCTCTGGATGTTCCAGGTTGAGATCACGGTCGAAGGCCAGAAGGTGGCCGAGGCCGAGATCCTCGCGAATTTGATCCGCAACGAAAAAGGGGAGTCCGCATGATTCATCCAACCGCGATTATCGCCCAAGGCGCTGAACTGCACGCTTCGGTGGAAGTCGGTCCTTATTGCGTTATTGGTCCCAACGTGAAGATTGCCAAGGGGACCAAGCTCATGAGCCACGTGGTGGTCGAAGGCTGGACGACCATTGGCGAGGATAACGTGATTTATCCGTTCAGTGTTTTGGGGGCGATCCCACAGGACCTGAAGTACCAGGGCGAACGCACGACCCTCATTATCGGCAACAAGAACATGATCCGTGAGGCGGTGACCCTGAACCTGGGTACCGTCCAGGGCGGCGGTAAGACCCAGGTCGGCGATGGAAACCTGCTCATGGCCTACGTGCATCTTGGGCATGACTGTATCGTCGGGAACCACTGCATCATCGCCAACAACACGGGTTTAGCGGGGCACGTGATTCTTGAGGACTACGTCAATGTGGGGGGAATGACCGGCGTGAAGCAGTTCGTGCGCCTGGGAGCCCATTCCTACATCGGGGGACAGTCTGGGGTGGAGAAAGATGTACCACCTTTTTGTATCGTGCTGGGCCAACGGCCCTGCTCGATTAAAGGCGCTAACATCGTGGGCTTGCGTCGTCGCGGCTTGAAGGCCGACACGATCACGAAGATCAACGAATCTCTAAAGCTGTGGGTTCGCCCGGACGTTCCCAAGGAGCAGTGCCTGCTGGAGATCGAATCCCAATACGGCGAACTGGCCGAAATTCAGCAGTTCCTCTCATTTATCAAGAGCAGCGAATCGGGAGTGGTGCGATAATCTGATCGCATGAAGATCCTGATCTCGGCCGCGGAAGCCTCTTCGGACCAGCACGGCGCTCAGCTGCTCGAAGCGATTCGCCGCCAAGCCGCGCGTGGTCCCGCCGAGAACGACGGGCACCCCCCGACCGAAGTTGACGCATTTGGGATCGGTGGGCACGCCCTGAAGGCCGCGGGCCTGCGCACCCTTTTCGACGCCTCCGAGATGCTCGCCATGGGCACGACCGAAGCCCTGGGCGAGCTGCCTAAGCTGTTCAAGGCTTTGCGCCGGATCGTGGGCGAGGCGACGCGGGAGCAGCCGGCGGTGGCGGTCGTGATCGACTATCCCGAGTTTCACTTCCGGCTGGGCAAGCGGCTCGCGAAAAAGGGCATCCCGGTCATTTACTATATCCCCCCGAAACTTTGGGTTTGGCGGCACGGCCGCGCGAAGTTCCTGCAGAAGTATTTTCAGAAAGTGCTCTGTATCTTTCCGTTCGAAGAGGCGTTTTTGAGAAGCGCGGATGTCCATGCCACCTACGTGGGAAACCCATTGGTGGACGAGCTTCCCTTGAAAAAAAGCCGCGTCGACGCGCGCCGGGACCTGGGCCTGCCCCCCCTGCCGACGACCGTGGCTCCGGAAGGGGAGGGCGTCGAGCCCACGCTCGAGGCGGACGTGGAAAATCCGGTAAAGCCTTTGAGCGAGCTCGTCGTCACCCTCATGCCGGGCAGCCGCCCCGCCGAGATATCCGCGCACCTGGAGATCATGCTCGACGCCATGCTCGAAGTGGTGACCCGTATGAGCCAACATCGCTTTCAGGTGCTGCTGCCGCTCAGCGAGGAAACCCCGCTGGCGGGCGTACAAGCCGCTTACGATCGGTGGAAGGCGTCACGCCCGGGACATCACGGCGCGGGCCGGCTGAATTGCCGGATTTTTTCGGGAAATTCCTCGGAAGCGCTGCTGGCCTCCGACGCGGCGATCGTGAAGTCGGGCACGTCCACCTTACAGGCCGCGGTGCTGGGCTGCCCGCATGTCGTGGTCTACCGGCCGAGCCGGCTGACCGGCTGGATTTTCAAAAATCTCGTTCGCTACAGTGGACCGGTGGCCCTTTCGAATCTCGTTTACGAAAACCAGGTTCGTTATCCCAAGCAGCGGTGGCGCGGGTCGCCGGCGCGCGCGTTCCGCGAGCTCGTGATGGAGGAAATGACGGTCGCCAACGTGGCGCTCGAGCTAGGAAACCTGTTGGGGGATCTGGATCGTAAGGTCGATGTGCAGGCCGCGATCGAGGTTGTCCGCAAGCGCGTGGTGAGTGGAAACGAATCGCCGTCGGAGCGTGCCGCGCGCGAAATTTTAGCGGTCGCGCGCGCGCATTACCGGGCCGACACTCAACCCATGGCCTGGGCGGCTTCTTTTATTTGGGGCACGGTCAACCGCCTGGCGCGGCGGCTGCATGCCTGGGGTTTTTTCTCCTCGGAAAAACTGCCGTCGAAGGTGATCAGCGTCGGCAATATCCAGGTCGGTGGTGCGGGCAAAACCCCCATCGTCGCTCGCATCGCGAAAGAGGCGGTCGCGCGCGGAAAGTCGGTCGCGATTCTTTGCCGGGGTTACGGCTCGCTCTGGGAGGCGGGCGGGGGAGTGATCGAACCCGGCATGGCGGACCAGGAGTCCGGTCGTTGCGGAGACGAAGCCGCGCTTCTGCACCAGCTGGTGCCGGGCGCGTGGATCGGCGTGGGGGCGAATCGACACAAGCAATACCTCGCTATTTCCGAACGGCTGGGGAAGGCGCCGGACGTCGTGGTCTTGGATGACGGTTTTCAGAATTTCCAGATCGACAAGGATATCGAAGTGGTCGCCGTCACCTCCTTACGTCCGGGGGAGCGGGTCTTTCGGGATTTCCGCGGCGCGCTCGGCCAGGCGGACCTCGTCGTTTGGACCAAGGGATCGCAGCGGCCCGCGGTATTCGGGCGTCCGTGGGCGAAAGTGGGTTTTCGGCTACCGGCGGGCCAGGGCGACGCGGTGATGCTCGTGACGGGTTTGGCCGACGGCGCGTTCGTGAAAAGCCAGCTCGACAAGCTGAATTGGAAGGTCACTAAGCATTGGAGTTTTCCCGACCACGCTCGTTACGACGAGTCGACGGCCAAGGAGATCCTGGAACAAGCGCGCGCGCAGGGCTGCCGGATCGCGCTCACCGGCAAGGATTGGGTGAAGTGGCGCGAGTTTCCCTCGGCCAAGGCGCAGGTGAATCAATTCGTGGTTTTCGAACCCGAACTCGTCTTCGAGAGCGGGCGGGAAAATTGGGACCGGGTACTATGGGGAAAATAGCGGCCGCTTTTTTTTCCTTAAAGGCGTGGGTCTTTTCCCGCTTTCCGCGTTCGTGGCAGACGGGGCTGGGGGACGCGCTGGGCGTGGCTCTGCGGACGTTGAGATTTCGCCGCAAAGTCATTCGGCAGAATTTGGAAATCGCATATGGCGATGATCTGGCGGCGCGAGAACGGTTGGAGCGTGCAGCGTTTCGTCACATCGGGAATCTTTTTCTGGAAATCTTCCTGGTTCTCGTGCCGGGACAGGTGATGGGCCGGTTCTTGGGGCGTTGGTCCGAGCTGCGCGGACAAGAGCACTGGCGGGCGGCGCTGGCCCGGGGCAAAGGGGCGATTTTTCTTTCGAGCCACGTCGGCAATTGGGAAATCATGGCGGGCACCGGCGCTACGCATGGGATCGACCTCATGATCGTCACGAAGCATCTCAAGCCCGAGTGGCTGCATCGGGCGATCGAGCGCGGCCGGGCACGGTACGGCGTGAAGGGGACCTACGAGCCTCGAACCATGAAAGACATCTTGCGGTTCCTGCGCGACGGGAAAACGATCGGCATCGTGCTTGATCAATACGCGGGACCTCCGCTGGGCGTGCGGGTGCCGTTCTTCGGCCGGCCGGTGGGTACCTCCTCGGCGCTCGCGGCTTTGCACAAACGCACCGAGGCGCCGATCCTACCGGTGGTGAACTACCGTCTGCCCAATGGGCGTTTCGTGGTTGAGATTTTCCCCGCGCTGGCTTGGATTTCCGACGAAAATTCTTTCCGCGAATTGGCGCTAAATACCGCCCGCTATGCCGAGGTGGTGGAGCAGCACGTACGGGCGCATCCCGAACAGTGGCTTTGGTCGCATCGGCGCTTCAAGGGGGATTTGAGTCCGTTGAAGCCCGGCGAGTGGGATTCCGCCCGCGGCCGGCATTAGCAAGCCAGTTCGCGGTCGAGCTAGCGGTCGGCCCCGGTCTGGGCTAGAATGTCCGGATGCAACTTGGCGAAACCAGTGGGTTGACTTTGCGCGGCAAATTATATTTAGGCGTAGTGGGGGCGTTCGCGCTGGGGATGGCGAGCTGCGCTTCGGCTCCGGAACTCAAGAAAATCGAAAAGCAGGATTTCCCGGCCGAGTTGCCGAAAGAGCTGGTCGACAAGTTCACGGTCGCGCCTTCGGCGGACGCCCCGACCAATCCCACGGTCTCTCCGGAGGGGTCGCCGACTCCGATCGCGACGAAACCCAAGGAAGACCCGAAAGCCAAACCAAAGAACTCGAAAACAAAAAAACCCGAACCCGCGCCGGAGGTTTTCACTTACCCCTCGCGCCGTCCGGTGGGGGCGTTCCCCTTTAATGTAGGTGAGAAACTTGTGTACGAAGTCACCTACATTGGGATGCCAGCGGGAACGTTCACCCTGGAAGTCCTGCCGTTCAAGGAAATCAACCATCGTAAGGTTTACCACATCAAGGTGACGGCGGTGAGCTCCAAGCTTTTTAGCTTCATTTACCGCTTGAACGACACGATCGAGTCTTTCCTGGATTTCGAAGGGCTCTTTTCGCATCGGTTCCACCTCATCTTGGACGAGACTGTGCAGACCCGCGATTCGCTCGAGCTGTATGACTCCGAAAAGAAGCAAACCTTTTTCTGGAATCGCAATAACCATCGCGACAAGGGATATAAGGAAGAAAAAAACTATTTTCCCATGGATCCCTTTCCACAGGATAGCGTGTCTTCCGTCTACTTCGTCCGCACCTTGCCGCTCTCGGACGGAACCACGACGAAGTTTCCGGTGGTTTCCGAAGGAAAGCTTTGGGACCTGCACCTGACCGTGTCTCGCCGAGAGGAGACGAAAAACCGCGCGCTCGGCAAGGTGAAGGCGGTAGTGGTGCGGCCCGAAACGCAGTTTCGGGGAGCGCTGGAAAAGAAGGGCGATATGTACCTCTGGTACAGCGACGATGAACGGCGATACCTGATCCGGCTCGAGGCCAAGGTAAAGATCGGGGCCGTGAAGGCGGAGCTGATCGAGGCGACGCCGGGTAAACCTTAGCGCCGGGGGATAACGAAAGTTGATGCAGTCGATTTTGGTCCGCGCGCCGAATTGGATCGGCGATCAAGTGATGGCCTATCCGTTCTTTTACTACCTCCGTCGGGCTTTTCCGCGCGCGCATATCGCGACCATCTCCGCGCCTTGGGTGGAGAGCGTGCAGTTCCGTCGTCAGGTCGACGAGGTGATTTCCCTGCCCCGACCGTTGCGTCCGACGGTGTGGAGCCGCTTCCAGAACATCCATGCGTTCGGGGCCGAGCTGCGGGGACGTCGGAAGTGGGATCTCGCGATCTCCTTGCCCAATTCCTTTTCCGCCGCTTGGCTCCTTCGCCGGGCGGGAGCGGCGACTCGCCGGGGTTACCGGTTGGAGGGGCGCGGCTGGTTATTGAACGACTCGTTGCCTTGGGATCCTTCGCCGGGGTTGCACCGGGCGCAGGCCTATTTGAACCTTCTACCGAAAGGCGCGCGCGCGGCGGTGCCGGGCATGAAGGGCGCCGAGGATTTCTGGGGCGTGTACCCGGAAAATCCACTCGATGAAAAAATCGCCGGAGAGCTTGAAGCTTTCGACGCGATGGCGGAGTGGGCGCCGAAGGAAACCCTGGCGCCGCCCGCGGGTCCGTACTGGGTGCTCGCGCCGGGCGCGACCGCCGAATCGCGGCGGTGGCCGCTCAACCAATACATCCAGCTTGCGCGCATGGTTCACCAGGAAACGGGCTGGCCCGGCATCGTGGTGGGTGGTCCGGCCGAAGCCGCCATGGCGGCCGAAATGGAAGAAGATAAATCCCTACACGTGCGCGATTTCACCGCGCGGGGGCCGGTGAGCGGCTTATGGAAGATTTTTCGGGAGGCGCGCTTCACCGTTTGCAACGAGTCGGGTTTGGCGCACGTGGCTTCGCTTTGCGGTTCGCGCGTTCGCATCGTCTGCGGCGCCGCCAATCCGGCGCGCACCGAACCCATCGGCCCCGGCCAGGTGGCGGTCTGCATTAACCCCGTCGAGTGTTGGCCCTGCGAGAAGAACGAATGCTACCAACCTCCGCAAAAGAAGCTTCAATGTCTTAAGGGAATTGAAGTACAACGGGTATGGGAAGAGATTAAGGTCCAGCTGAAAGATGAGTACCACGCGTAAGCGCACCGTTAAAATCGACATGCAGGCGACCGTGAAGTCGCTGCAGGAGCGCCTCAGCTGCGCGGTGGTCTGCCTTTCCCATTCATGGGGCGGATTGGAACAGGTGGCCGCCGCCGACGCGCTTGAGCTGGGTAAGCAGGGATTGAAGGTGAAGGTGGTCTGTCTGGAGGGCTCGCCGATCCATCTGCACTTGGCCCGGCGAGACGAGCTGACCGTGCATCCCCTCACGTTTCGGCCACGCGACACGTTCGACTTTAAGTTGCGGGGCGAGATCCACCGCTGGATTTCCGAAAACGGGGTGAATCTCATTCACACCCACCAAACCACGTTGTTGGGCTCCATCTCGCCTTGGCTCTGGAATCACCGCAACGTCGCCCTCGTGGCTACCCGCCACATCATGAATAGTCACGATAAACGCAATCTCTTTCATTCCCTTATCTATCGTCGAGTGGATTGCCTGGTCGTCATGAGCCAAGTACTGCGCGATAACGTGCTGCAGACTCACCGACTGCGCGAACGCCAGGTGAAGGTCATTCACCTCGGTATCGATCTTGATGCATTCGATCCGGAGAAGATCGACGCTTCCGCCCAGCGCGCGGAATGGGGGGCGGACGATGGCACGGTCGTGATCGGGTTAGTAGGACGCATCGATCCGGCGAAGGGCCAGGAGACTTTCATCAAGGCCGCGGCGGGCTTGCTCAAGAACCCAGGCAAGCACAAGGGTAAGTTCAAGTTCGTGATCGTGGGTGAAGAAACGCTGGGGAGCGAACTCGAGTACACGCAGGAGCTCCAGAAAATCGTCGAGCAGTTCCGTATCCAGGACCACGTCGTATTCGCGGGCTACAAGGAAAACATTCCCGAAGTCATGAGCGCTTTCGACATCTTCGTCATGCCTTCCCGGCAGGAGGCGTTCGGGTTGGTGGCGATCGAGGCGATGGCCATGGAGTGTCCGATCGTGATCTCGCGCGGCGGCAGCGCTTCCGAGATCGTGGGCGACGAAGATTACGGGTTGTTGATTCGTCCCGACGACGCTTTCGACCTGCAGCGGCAGATCCGATACCTGCTGGACCACCCGCGCGAGCGCACGCAGATGGGCAAGCAAGGACGCCAGCACATTCGCAAGAGCTACGACCGCCGGGTGCGCCTGTTGCGAACCCTCACGCTTTATGAGCGCATGCTGCGCCTGCGGGGGATTTGATGAGGCTCGTTGCGTGGGGGATCGTGATCGCAGTGAGTGCGGGGGGATGCGCTACCGTCACCTTGAGCGTGCCCAACCAAGACATGGCCCGCTTCGCTTACGCGACGGGCTGTTATCAATCCGCGCAGGTTACCTGCGGCAAGTTGAGTGGCGACGAAGCTCGCGGCGATTGCTACGACGAGGCTTTACGTAACTGCGAATCCCGCGGCGATCGATTCGGACAATGGATCAAGCGCCAGCCGGGACTTCCCGCCACGCCCGCGGAAGTGCCGGCGCCCTCATTAAAGTAAAGCGCCGTCGGGAGAGGGAGCCGCCCGTCATCCTGTAACCTATTGTAAATCCAACTCTATTTCCTTCGGAGAAAACGCCGTTATTCCGAAATCCCCCGTAAAATCATGGCTTTTCGTTTTGACAAAGGGTGGCCAAGTCTTTATACCTTTCCCACGGTCATTTATACCCATTCGGTATACCCCGTAAGCGAGGGCCCGCGGCTGCTTTGCGGCTCTAAGCCCCGTTCGTTTTAGAAGAAAGCAACTAACAACAAAATATGGTGAATAAGCAGTCTGTGGAAGAATCTAAAAAGCACAAGAATCTGAAAAATTTAAGCTGGATGGACGAGTTCTCGTCCTTTACCGGCGATGACGAAGATAGCAGCGGCGCGGCCGCGGGCGGCAAAGAAGGCTTTGCCCACCTCTTCGAGCAACATCAAAAAGAAAAAGCGATGCAGGAAGGCGAAGTGGTCGATGGCCGCGTCGTCAACATCAGCCCCGACCACGTCACCGTCGACGTGGGCTTCAAGTGCGAAGGCTTGGTCCCCCTGCATGAGTTCAAGGACGCCACCGGCAAGCCGCAGGTGAACGTCGGCGACACGATCAGCGTTTACCTCGAGCGCATGGAGATCGAAAACGGCTACATCCTGATGTCCAAGGACAAGGCCGAGATCATCCGCGCTTGGGACGAAATCTCGCAAGCTTGCGAAAACGACCAGCTAGTCGAAGGCACCGTGATCTCGAAGGTGAAGGGCGGTCTCTCGGTCGACATCGGCGTGAAGGCTTTCTTGCCGGGCAGCCAGATCGACACGAAGCCGGTGAAGAACCTCGACAAGTTCATCGGCCAGCGCCTGAAGTTCAAGATCATCAAGTTCAACAAGAAGCGCGGTAACATCGTGCTTTCCCGCCGTGCGGTAGTCGCGCATGAGCGTGAGATCCAGCGCGCCGAAACCTTGGCGAACATCGAAGAAGGAATGATCGTAGCCGGTACGGTGAAGAACATCACCGAATACGGCGCTTTCATCGATCTGGGCGGAATGGACGGTCTCCTGCATATCACCGATATGTCCTGGGGCCGTATCAAGCACCCGAGCGAGCTCTTCTCCGTGGGCGACGAGATCCAAGTCAAGGTTCTCAAGTACGACCGCGAAAAGGAACGCGTCAGCCTCGGTCTCAAGCAAGTCACCGCCAACCCGTGGGACGAAGCGGAATTCAAGTTCCCCGTCGGCACCACGGTCAAGGGCAAGGTCGTGTCGCTCAAGGACTACGGCGCTTTCGTGGAATTGGCCGACGGCATCGAAGGCTTGATCCACGTCTCCGAAATGTCCTGGACCGAGCGCGTGAAGCACCCCTCGAAGGTCCTCAAGGCCGGCGACGAAGTCGAATGCAAGGTCTTGGAAGTCGATTCCAAGCAGAAGCGCATCAGCCTCGGTATCAAGCAGCTGCAGGCCAATCCGTGGGACGATCTGGAACAGAAGTACCCGGTCGGCACCATCATCGAGACGGGCTCCGTCAAGTCGATCACCGACTTCGGCGTGTTCGTCGACATCGGTATGGGCATCGACGGCTTGGTGCACGTCAGCGATATCAGCTGGACCAAGAAGTTCAACCACCCGTCCGAGAAGTACAAGAAGGGCGACGAGATCCGCACGGTCGTGCTTAGCATCGACAAGCATGCGGAGAAGTTCTCCTTGGGCGTGAAGCAGCTCGAGCGCGATCCTTGGGACAACATCAAGTCCCGTTATCGCCAAGGCCAGGCCGTGGAAGGCCCGGTCACGAAGCTCACCGACTTCGGTGCGTTCGTCGAGATCGAAGAAGGCGTCGAAGGTCTGGTGTACGTCAGCGAGATCGCCGATCAACGCGTCGAGAAGCCGTCGGACGTCCTGAAGGTGGGCGAAACGGTTCGCGCCGAGATCCTGTCGATCGAGCCGAAGGAGCGCCGTATCGGGTTGTCGATTAAGCAGTTGGGCCGCAGCGAAGAGCGCGCCAACTACCAGTCGTACATGGGCGAGCGCACGAACAAGACCTCCATGGGAGATCTGCTCGGCAGCCAGCTCAAGAACGTGCTGAACAAGAAGGAAGACAAGGAATAGGCGGTTTAGCCTAATCTTCCGGTATTCAAGGTTTAAAAGCCGTCGGGGAAACCCGACGGCTTTTTGCTTTTTAGGATTCGGTTAGGGAAACCAAATCCTAACCCGGACCAAACCGTCATCTGACACCCGCCGCCAGGAAATGCCCGATACTAGAGGGGATGTTCCTAGCTGACTTTCACATTCATTCGAATTTCAGCGACGGGAAGCTGTCGATCCCGGAGCTCGTGGACCTGTACGGAGAACAGGGGTTTGGTGCGATCGCCATCACCGACCATCTTTGCGAAAGCGGCACCTTTTTGGGTAAAGCCGCCCGGATGCTCGAGCACACCCTTACCCCGGCGACCTTTCCTTTATACATCGAAATTCTCCGCTCCGAGGCCGAGCGTGCGCGCGAGCAGTACGGAATGGTGCTCCTGCCTGGCCTCGAACTCACCAAAAACTCGGTGGCGAACTCCCGCTCCGCGCACGTGCTCGCGCTTAATGTCGAGGAATTCCTCGACGCCAACGACGACGTGGCCGATATCGCCACCTCGATTCGCGAAGCGGGCGGCCTATCCGTGGTCGCCCATCCCGTCTTCACGCGCAAAGTGGAGAAGCAGACTTTCCATATCTGGTCGCGCCGCCGCGAGCTGGCGGAGCTGTTCGACGCCTGGGAAGTCGCGAGCGGCCCCTATCTGTTTTCCGAAGTGGCGGAGAGCCGGCTGCCAAAGCTGGCCAACAGCGATTTGCACGTTCGGAACCAGATGACCTCTTGGAAAACGGCGCTCGATTGCGAGCGCCATCCCGAGGCGATCATGCGGGCGATCCGCCGGCAGGATCTCAAAATTGTTTACTACGACGAGGAAAGAAAGAGTGACCCCCGAAAGTATATTAATGTGCGCGATCTGGGCCGCGGTCCTGGGGATGACGATCTTCGGGACCAGGTTAACCAGGCGGCACTTTAAACAGCCACCGCCCCATCTCGATGCGCCGTTTGGGCTGTATCCCATTTCTATTTTGAAGCCCCTCAAAGGAGTCGATCATGCTCTGGAAGAAAATCTCGAGACGTTTTTCCATCTGGATTATCCGGTCTTCGAAATTCTATTTACGATCGCCGATCCTCTAGATCCCGCCCGCGCCGTGGTGGAGCGCCTGCTGCGGAAGTTTCCGCGGGTGCGCGCCCGTCTCATCATGGGCGACGAAAAGATCGGGATGAACCCCAAGGTGAATAATATGGCGCGCAGTTACCGCGCGGCGGCCCACGATTGGATCTGGATCACCGATAGTAACGTGCGCGTCCGGCCCGACGCGCTCAAGCGCATGGTCGCCCATATTGAGCCTGGGGTAGGGGTTTTGACCTCCGTCGTTGGCGGCTGCGATCCAAGGGGTTTCTTTGGCCATCTCGAGGCGGTGTTCCTGAATACCTACTACGCCCGTTGGATGGTGGTGTCCGACCGCGTGTTTGGCCGCCCGTGCGTGATGGGTAAATCCATGATGTTCCAAAAGCGCAATGCGGAGCGCTTCGGCGGGCTGCGCTCCCTGGGGCGCTTCCTGGCCGAGGACTACATGACCGGCGAGGCGATGCGGCGCTTGGGCCTGCGTATCGTCACCGTGACCGATCCCATTTCCCAGCCCATCGGGCGTTACGCGCTCGGCGCCTTCTGGGCCCGGCACGTCCGTTGGGGCCGCATCCGCAAGGCGCAGGTGCCGCTGGCGATCCTGGCCGAGCCGCTCCTGGGCTCGGTGCTCAGCGGGATCTTGGGCGCGATCGGCGCCAATTGGCTTTGGCAAGTGCCGATGGATCAGTTTCTGGCCGCGCATCTTCTCATTTGGGGAGCCTTGGATATTTGGCAGATGCGCGCGATGGGGATGCGTTGGAGCCGTTGGATGCCGCTGGCTTGGTTTTTTCGCGAGCTGATCGCGATCCCGCTCTGGCTCGACACGATTTGCGGGGACACGATCCTTTGGCGCGGCCGCCGTATGCGGTTGCTCCCGGGTGGAATCCTAGAGGGAGCCTCCCATCCGGCCCTAGACGGGGGCGCTCCGTCGTCGCCTGCTTTAGCCAAAGAAACGGTGTGACGACGTGAAATTTCTGTGGGGCGCGGCCACGAGCGCGCATCAGATCGAAGGTTATAACTCCCGCAATGACTGGTGGGAGTGGGAGCAGCTGGGCAAGATCGAGGGCGGCGTCCTATCCGGCAAGGCGACGGATCACTTCCACCGATTTCGGGAGGATATCCGGCTCGCGGCCGAGCTGAAGCTCAATAGCTACCGTTTTTCCATCGAGTGGTCACGCATCGAGCCCGAGCGAGGGAAGTGGGACCCTTCGGCGATCGCGTGGTACCTGGATTTGATCACCGAATGCGAACGTCACGGAATTCTGCCGATGGCGACTTTGCATCATTTCACCTCGCCCGCTTGGTTCACCGCCCAGGGAGGCTTCGCCCAGCGCGCGGCGCCCGACCTTTTCCTGAACTTCGTGAAGAAGGTCGTCGAAGTGATGGGCCATCGGGTCTTTCATTGGTGCACGTTCAACGAACCCATGGTGCTCGTGATTGGAAGCTATCTCGCCGGCTTCATGCCTCCCGCCGAGTTCGATCCGCGGCGCGCGAATCATGCGATCCACAATCTTCTCCGCGCTCACGTGCTGGCGTACGACTGGATCCACCAAGAAGCCGCGGAAAGAGGGAGTCCCGTGGAAGTCGGACTGGCCCATAACTTCATTGATTTTCGTCCGGACCGGGTTTGGCATCCTCTGGAGTGGGCGCTCACGTGGAGCCTTTCCAAGTTCTACAACTGGTCGTGGATCGAGGCCGTGCTCGGGCGGTCACAAAACTTCGAGGTGGCGGGGGTTTTACCGAACATCCGTCCGGTGAAGGAAGCCCAGGGGCGCCGGTCCGTGGACTTCTTGGGCGTGAACTATTACACGAAAGGCTATCTTCGCTGGCAACCGAAGACGAAGGAAGCGGGAAATACCGCGCAGCTGCCCTTCGGAATTTCGTTCGCCCGCCGGCAGGAGGCGATGTCGGACGTGGGATGGGCTATTCATCCGCGCGGTTTTCGCCGAGTGCTCAAAGGGGCTGCCCGCTACGGACTGCCGATCTACGTGACGGAAAATGGCATTGCCGATCGGGACGACGCGCATCGCGCCGAGTTTATCCGCCAGCACCTACTTGAGATCGCCCGGGCCATCGAAAAGGGCGCGGACATTCGCGGTTACTATTATTGGTCGCTTCTCGATAACTTTGAGTGGATCAAGGGGTTTGGCCCGCGCTTTGGTCTTTATCACGTGGACTACGAGACGTTCGAGCGTCGGGCGCACCCCTCGGCGGACTACTACCGGGCCGTGATTGCGGCTCATGGCTCCCAACAAGCCCCGCAGGCGGAGCACCTTCGGATGACGCGAATAGTCGGAAAAAAGTAAGCGGATACCGGTTGGGGTTTTCCCCGAGTTTGATTAAACTCGCGGGTCTATGGACCAAATGTCACCGCTTCCTCCATCTCCCGCACCTACGAAGAAGAAAATGAGCCCCCTCGCTCTCGTATTGATCCTGTCGGGGGTTTTCTTCATGATCTTCCTCGCGATCGCCGGCGCAATGTTCTTTTTCGGCGGCCCCGGCGACTGGGAGGACGGCAAGGAAAGCCGGACGGCCATTTTCGACGGCAACTCGGGCGCGGTGGGCGTGATCGAGCTGAGCGGCGTGATCATGGAGTCCAAGAAACTCACGAAGCAGATTCGGAAATTCGAGAAGAGCGACCGCATCAAGGCCGTCGTGATCCGGGTGGATTCCCCCGGGGGCGCGGTGGGCCCGTCGCAGGAGATCTACGAAGCCGTGAAAAAGCTCAACGCCAAGAAACCGGTCGTAGCTTCGATGGGATCCGTGGCCGCCAGCGGCGGTTTCTACGTGGCCATGGCCGCGCGTAAGATTTTCTCGAACCCCGGCACGATCACGGGATCGATCGGCGTGATCATGGAGTTCGCGAATCTGCAGCGCCTTTATGAGTGGGCGAAGATCCAGCGCTTCGCGATTAAAACCGGCAAGTTCAAGGACGGCGGGGCGAGCTACCGAGAAATGACGGCGGAAGAACGCGCGCTTTTTCAAGGCATGCTCGATAACGTGCTCGCGCAGTTCAAGCGCGCGGTCGCCGAAGGCCGCAAGCTACCCCTCGAGAAAATCACGCCCATCGCGGATGGCCGCATCTTCTCGGGCGAGCAGGCGAAGGAGCTGAAGCTCGTGGACCAGCTCGGCACCCTCCAGGACGCGATTGCCGAGGCAGGCAAGCTGGCCGACATCAAAGGAGAACCGCGCGTGGTTTACCCACGTGAGCACCGGCGTGATCGGCTGCTCGAATTTTTGCTCGATCAACCCGACGAAGAGGACAGTCGCGCCCGGGCGGGTGGACTCGTGGAGCGGCTGGCGGATCAGGTGCTGGCGCGATTGGGTCTAGGTGAGTTAGATGGCGGCGGCGCTCGCCGCGCACCCGGCATCTATTGGCTCTGGAATGGAGCCCGCTAGACCCCGCGCGCTCGCCATTCAAAAGCTAGGCGCGGCCGCTGCGGGCGAAATTTCTCCCGGAGAAATAGCGGACTGGACGCCGTGGATGCGCGAGGTGGTCCAGGGCGCGGTTCGTTGGCGCGGCCGTATCGATTGGCTGCTTGGGAGATATAGCCAGAAAAAAAAGCCCACGGGCTGGCTTCGGCGCGCGCTTGAAATCGGCATTTACCAACTATTAGCCCAACCGGATACGCCGGTTGCCCTCGTCATCAATGAAACGGTCGAGGAGATTAAGCGGAAAGACGGTGCGGCGCCGGCTGGCTTCGCGAATGCGCTCTTACGCAAAGTCGCCGCTGATCGGGAACGGTGGGGGCAGGGCGCCTATCCGCCCGAGGATATTACTTCGGAGCAGTTGTCGGCCTGGTACAGCGTGCCCGCTTGGATGTGGCGAAAGTGGGAGGCCTATTATGGCGCCGATTGGGCCGCCCGCTACGCACGTGGCTCGCTCACGCGACCGTCGGTCTGGTTGCATTGCCGAACCGCGGAGCTCGCGTCTCGGCTTGCCGCCGATGGGCTGGGAGAAGTGGGCCCCGTGCCCGGCTCCTTTCGTTGGGAAGGCGCCAGTCCTTTTACGGAGCGTCCGGAGTTTCGCGCCGGGGAATTTTTCGTCCAGGATCTGTCTAGTCAGCGCGTCTTGTTTGAAGCGGGTGGTATCGTGAAGAGTCGGGGCGGGGCCGACGCCGAGGTGCTCGATCTCTGCGCCGCCCCTGGCGGCAAGACGATGGGCTTGGCATGGCAGGGCTATCGGGTGACGGCATCGGACGTCGATCCGGGGCGGATCACGCGGCTTCGCGAAAACCTGGCCCGCGTGGGCGCGACCTCGGTGAAAGTGTCGTCTCCGGAGGGCTTGGGAGAGACGCGCTACGACTGGGTCTGGGTCGATGCGCCGTGCACGAGCACGGGTCTTCTGCGGAGGCACCCCGAGGTGAGATGGACCAAGCAGGAAGCCGGATTAAAATCGTTGTTGGCTATCCAATCCCAGCTGCTTGACGAAGGCGCCGTTCGGGTGCGGCCCCAGGGGTACCTGCTCTATTCGGTCTGTTCGGTGCTCCCGGAGGAAGGCCCCCAGTGCGTGGAGGCGTGGCTGGCGGCGAGAGCATCGGCGGACAATTGGCGCTCGCTCGCGGAGTGGCGGCTTTCCCCGGCCGATCCGGGAGAGCCGGATGGTTTTTTCGCCACTTTGTTATTCAGAGGCGATTGAATATACTCAGGGAATGCGCGCGGCTTGGGGTTTGGCAGCTCTGATCGGATTGGCCGTCTTCGGTAACGTTCCGGGGGCGTCCGCCAAAGACTACCAAGCGGTCCTCGTGCCCTCGGATAAGGAAGTCGAGAGCGATCCCGATCTCTATTGGAAGTTTCGTAAGCTCAACGTCCAGGTGTCGATGGAAGGCGACGAGCTTTCGCCGGTCGTTCTCATCAAGGGGATCTTCGAGCGCAAAGGCTCCTCGTTGGTTTGGAATAAGCAGGTACTCAAGAAGGCCGGCGCGTCTACTTCGAACTTTCTCTTTCGCTTGCCCCTCACGGGCGAGGTGACGCCGGTGCTGCTGAAGGTGTCGGGTGGGGGCGTGGAAAAAGACGTCAAGATCTCCGTGGTTTTCCATGAGTTTTCGGATTTCCGGAAAACCAACCCGAAGGAAATCGTCATTCGCCAGAAGCGTTTCAATTTTTACCTGTCGCTGGGCCCTACTTATGTTTTCTATCAGGAGGACAGCGTGCCGGCGTTTCATTACACGGCGCTGACGACCAAGATATCGCTTTCGTACTTTCTGTTTCCGCCGCGCTGGGATCTCGCATTCAATGCTTTCATCACGGCATTGTCGCTCAGCCAAACAGATTTGAACGTGGATCCGCGCCCCGAGGAACAGCGGGGTTCGGCGGCCGGAACCTCCCGATTCTATAGCTCCCCCAATGCGAACACGATCAAACCCACGGTGCGTTTCTTGGGCGTGAACGGGCGCATCGGCTACGCGTTTCCGTTCGTGTCCCCGCCTTGGAAGCTCAGCTTGCACGCGGGCTGGTACCTCGCGACGATGCTAGTGAGCTCAAGCGTGATGGGGTATCGCAACATGGTCGGGCCCCAGATTTTCCCGATGATTTCCCGCACGTTTTCCGGCGGAAGCACGATGTTTCTCTATGCCAAATTCTCGCCGATATTGGGGCTGACGTTTTCCAACCGCGAGATCGCCACTGGCCTGGGTTACCTGGTGATGCTCAAGAACGGGCATCCTGTCACCTTCAACTTGGATTACGCGAATCTTTATTTTCGCTTCTCAAGCGTGAACTTGCCGGCGCCCGTGACCGTGCAATCGAACTCCCTTTCCTTCAGCTTGGGCTACGGCCTTTGATTCGGTCGTCAAAATTCTCTCTGGGAAATAATTTCCCTCCCCGAGATCTAGCGCCGCGATTCCACTTTATCGGTTGAACCGTCGGTTTCACCCGCTTACCATATAAAGATCGACGCTTATGCGGATGCTGAACTTAAGTAAGTGCCTCATCGCGATGGTTTTGCTGGGAACAGGGATCGCCGTGTCGAACGCGCACGCGGCGAAGGAGTACCAGGCCATCGTCTCGCCCTCGCCGAACCCGGACGAGTCCGATCCGCAGCTTTTCTGGAGATATCGTAAGATTAAGGTCCACGCATCGCGGGAAGGGGACCAGACGAGTCCGGTCGTGCTCATTAAGGGTGAGTTTCGGAAAAAAGGCTGGGGTTTGTTCTGGAACCGGCAGTGGCTGGTGAAGCAGGGCTCGAACACCACCAATTTTATTTTTCGCGTTCCGTTGACGGGGCCTAAGACCCAGGTCGTCCTCAAGGCCGTGGGGCCGTCGCAGAAGAAAGACATTATCCTGTTCGTGAACTTTTCGGAATTCGCGGATTTTCGCAAAACCTATCCCAAGGATGGTTTCGCCCAGCGTAAACGGTTCAACCTATTTGTTTCCATGGGGCCGAGCTTCATCAACTACCAAGAACAGAACGTGCCGGACATCTCGCTGATTGGCCTGACCGCCAAGCTATCGCTGGGTTACCTGCTTGCTCCGCCGCGGTGGGATCTGGCTTTTAATACGTTCATCACCGCGCTGCCCATTAGCCAGACGACCGTCTACTACGATCCTTCGACGTCGCTGTTTTCGACGACGGCGAGTGCGAGCACGGTCAAAGTTTCCGCCCGGTTTTTGGGGATCAACGGCCGGGTCGGCTACTCGCTGCCGTTCGTGAAAGCGCCCTGGAAGTTGAGCTTGATGGCGGGCTGGTATTTCACCACTATGATCGTCACGGAAAACGCGTTCGGCTTCAAAAATATGGCCGGTCCGCAGTTTTTCCCCGTGCTGTCCCGCGCGTTCGCCGGCGGAAGCTCCCTGCTGGTGTATGCCAAGTACTCGCCCATTATCGGTCTCCCTTTCGGGAATCGCGAACTCGCGGCTGGGGCGGGCTATGTACTTCCCCTCAAGAACGGCCATCCGATGACGTTCAACCTCGACTACGCCAACGTCTCTTTCGCCCTGCCGGGTGAAGATGGCGTTTCCACCACGGCGGTGGCCTCAACGTCGATCTCGTTTAGTGTCGGCTACGGTTTTTAACGGGGTGAAGGCCCCGCTTTCCACGATATCTCCGCGATGAATCCCACTCTTAGGCGGCACGGCCCAGCGATGGGGGCGCTCCGGTTCGCAGAGCAGGATCTGCGTCTTTCCGTCTTTCCCGCGGAGCGGATCGGTAAGTACGAGACGGGCGTTTCCCGGCGCGGGCGCGGGAGTGGCACCGCTCTTTTCCACCAGACACAGGTAGGAGAACTTGATCCACGTGCGCGCGGAACCCAGGCGTTTTGAGAAGTTCAGGAACCACTTCCCTGGAATTTCGGCGGGGACCGAAAAGTGGCACCAGTCGCGGCCGTCGGTAAGGGGACACTTTTCTGCGTGCAGGCACGGTCCAATGAGTTTCGCGGGCGGCGCCCCTCCGGACGAGTCGGGGCCCGTGGGGTCAGTGCCCTTCATTACGAGACCGTCTCTTACTTTAGCCAAGAGCTGGGAGGAGCCCTTGTCGGCGGGTTCGACGAAGAGGAAATGCGCGCCAGGGTTTGCCGACATCATCCGCGCCAGGAGGGCTCGGGTTTCGTCGGCGCGATGATGCAGCTCATTCAGAACGTTACCCAGGAAAATATAGTCGAAACCCTTGGGTTGCAGCCGGCTCCAATCCTCGCGTTGTAGCTGTAAAGTCACGGCGGGGTTCTTGCCGGGGCGTTCGCGCAGCCAGTTTTGCATCAAGGTTTGCCCGTCGCGCATGATCTCGAGATTGGTGTCCACCCACAGCATCTCCACGTCCGGCGGCGCGATGTCTTTCCCCTCCGCACGCGCGAGATCAAAGAGATGCATCAGAAACGCGATCGAGGCGGTACCGGGTCCGGCGCCCACGTCGAGCACTCGGATGCGCTTTCGTTCGGGTAGCTTAGGGAAGTGGAGTTGGCAGAGGTGCAGGAATTTGGCGGCTTGCAAAGGAAAGAGGTAGAGCAAGTACGACGAGCGGAAGCGCGGATGCGAGAAGTAGTTGGGAACCCGCCCGCGCTCGCGTCCACCGGCTCGGTCAACGGTGAAAAAGTCCGATAGCTCCGCGATCCCCGAGAAGAAAAACGCGGCATCGGGCTCGCCGAAGGGCCGCGATTGTTTAATGCGTTTGGGGGGGCTGAACGTTTGGCGCACGAAGTTCGGCGCCTGTTCGTCAAAATACCAACGCCACTCCGCTTCGAGTTTCGGGTCGAAGCGGAGGCCTGGACGCGGCCGGCTTTTCAAACTCGATTTCATTCGTGTACACTCTTACTGAGGTTCGCGGATGGATTCAAGAAACTCGATGCCTAGAAAAACGATGTGGAAGGGCGCCCGCCGGAAAGGGTGGACGTTTTACTGCCCCCAGTGCAGTGGCGTACGGAAAGTACCCTTGGGGCCGCGTCCCGAGGCAGGCATCAACGCGTTTCGAATCGCGCTGACGGCGGGGGTCTTCACCGTCGCGACGTGGCCTTGGTTTGGCTGGAAGGGCATGATTTCGCTAGTGCCCTTCTGGGCGATCTTCGAGACGTACTATCGCCTGCGGCTGCGCACATCTCTCGCTTGCCCGAACTGTGGCTTCGATCCCTACTTGTTCCTGGTGGACGCAAAAAAAGCCCGAACTGAAATGGTAAGTTTCTGGAAAGAGAAGTTTGCCAAGCAAGGCATTCCCTATCCGGGAGATGAGGAGAATAACCTCACTACGGCAACGCCTAGCGCTGCGGGATCCAAGACGGCCACCACCCAAAAAACACCCAAGAATCCGCAGGCCGCGGACGATTTCTAAGTCGACCCAACAATCACGCTAAGCGTCATAACTATGCTCCTTGACGGCCGGTGAAGCTGACGTGTATGTGGTGGAGCATGTCAGTCAATAAAGTGATCATCGTTGGCAGGTTGGGGCAGAACCCCGAGCTTCGTTACACTCCCTCGGGAGCGGCCGTCGCGAATTTCAGCGTCGCCACGAACGAAGCCTGGGTGGATAAACAAGGTCAGAAGCAGGAACGCACCGAATGGCATAAATGCGTCGTTTGGGGCAAGCAAGCCGAGCTCTGCAACCAATATCTCCAGAAGGGTCGCCAGGTTTACCTGGAAGGCCGTCTGCAGACCCGCCAGTGGCAGGACAAGGACAACCAAACCCGCTACACCACTGAGATCCAAGTTTCCAACGTGCGCTTCTTGGGTGAAGGCGCGGGGGCCGGCGCCCGTCGCGATTCTTCGGATATGTCCCAAGGTGGCTACAATCAAGGCGCGACCAACGGCATGGGCATGGCCCCGTCGGCGGGCGGCCCCGTCGGCGGCAATATGCCGATGGAAGAACCCAGCTTCACCGAAGACGATATCCCGTTCTGAGGCCTTCGCGCGCATCGTAAGATAAAAAATGCGTTCACTGGTCATCGTCCCGACCTACAATGAGATCGAGAATCTCCAGTCGCTGACTTCCGCCGTTTTGGAAGCCACTCCGAAGGATACGGAGATCCTCGTCGTCGACGACAATTCGCCCGACGGTACGGGCAAGCTCGCCGATACGCTGGCCGCCCAGAATCCACGCCTGCACGTCCTACATCGGGAAGAAAAAAAGGGCCTGGGGCAGGCGTACATCGCCGGGTTTCGGTGGGGCTTGGCGCAAGGTTTCGACTGTTTAATCGAGATGGACGCTGATTTCTCCCACAATCCCCGTTATCTGACGACCATGCTGGATTTGCTGAAAGAGTACGACGTCGTGATCGGTTCGCGTTACGTTTCGGGTGGCGGAACGATGAATTGGGGGTTGGGCCGGAAGATCATCAGCCGGGGTGGGAGCATCTACGCGCGCACGATCCTGGGCGCGCCGATCAACGATTTCACCGGTGGTTTCAATGGCTGGCGGCGCCAGGTGCTGGAGAAGATGAATTTGAGCACCCTACGCTCGGATGGCTATTCCTTCCAGATCGAGTTGAAATACCGGGCCTTTAAACTGGGGTATAAGATTCGCGAGTTCCCGATCGTTTTCGAAGACCGTAAAGTCGGCCACAGCAAAATGAGCAAGAAAATCGTGCTTGAAGCCCTTAAGAGAGTGTGGGAATTTCGTCTAACCACCCGATGACGCGACATTTATCTCTCTTTTCTTTCTTCATAGCCGTGCTGGGTCTCTCTTCATCACCCGGTTTATTGGCTGCTCCGCAAAAGCCCACCGCCATCCTCGTTAATAAGAAGGACCACGCGCTCACGGTCGTTGAATACCAAAACGGCGCCTATCATACGTTGAAGTCATTTCATGCCACGCTAGGGCGCGTCTTGGGTGATAAGCAGGAAGAGGGCGATCTCAAGACCCCCGAAGGAATCTACTTTTTCAACATGTATCTGACGCCGCCGGGCCTCAAGCCCAAGTTTGGTGTGATGGCGTTTCACATGGCCTATCCCAATCCCTATGACCGTATTGCAGGCCGAACGGGCTCTGCGGTGATGTTGCATGCGACCAACGAACCGGAGCGGTTGAAGAAGGACTATGACAGTGAAGGCTGCGTGGTGGTCAATAACCACGAGCTTCAGGAGATCAAGCCTTTTGTCCGCCTGGGGTTGACGCCGATCCTGATCTTCGAAGACCTCACGCCCGAGTATATGGAACCGGGCAAGGATCCCAAGCTTCAGCAATTTTTCGACGGCTGGGTCAAGGGTTGGGAGTCACGCGAGATCGAGCCCTACATCAAGCACTACCACTCCCAGTTCAGTGCTCAAGGTAAGGATAAGGCGGCCTGGAAGTCCTACAAGGCTGGCTTGATCAAGAATTACGCCGAGATCCAAGTGAATCCCAAGCACGTTCTTTTCTTCAAGCATCCGAAGTATTCCGTCGTCCAATTCAATCAGAATTATTACTCCAGGCTAAAAAATGGGCGGACGGGTCACAAATCTTCGGGTACGAAGACGCTTTACGTCGCCGAGGAAGACGGGCAGTTCAAGATCGTCGACGAAAGCTATACTCCTCAGTCCTGGTAGTTTCCGGATGGAAAAGGTCGATACATTAGTAATAGGCGCGGGATTGGTGGGTAGTAGCCTCGCCATGCACTTAGCGCGTTTGGGCGCCAGTGGTGTGCGCGTGATCGACTTTGATCTGGAGGGTTCGTTGAGCAGCTCGGAGCTCAATGCTGGCGGTGTGCGCGCCACTTTCAGCCAGCCTGTGAATATCGAGTGTTCGAAGCTTTCCATCGAATATTTCGCAAAAATCCCGGAAGAGTCGGGGTATCGCGCCTGTGGCTACCTTTGGCTGCACGGGCCCGAGCGTTTTGCGCGCGCCCAGGCGGAGCATAAGCTGCAGACTCAGATGGGCTGGCCAGTGGAAGTGCTGGACCGTGCGGGCATCACGGCGCGTTTCCCTTTCATTGATCGGACCGAGGATCTCGCGGGCGCGATGTTCGCGCCACGCGACGGGTTGGTGAATCCGAATCTCTTAAAGATGCACTTTCGGCAGGAAGGGCGTGCGGCCGGCGCGGTTTTCGAGGATCGGCGTCTCGTGCGCGCGGTCGAGATCGTCGACTCCGCAGCGAATGGCGGCTACCGTTATCGCATTGCGTGCGAGAGATATCCCTCCATCCTATCGGTTGAGGATAAAATCCAGGTGCTTTCGGGCCAGCCGACCGCAGCGGGTGAGCGCGTGGAGTACCTCGCTAAGCAAGTGGTGAACTGCGCGGGCGCATGGGCGGGCGAGATCGCGAAGCTGCTGAAATATCCTCATGTGACCAAGGCCGTGCGTCGCCAAGTCTGCATCTTCGATTGTCGCGACATCGACTTAAGCCCCTACGGCATGGTGGTAGACAACTCGGGCGTGTATTTCCATCCCGAAGCCACGAACGGGCTCGCGGGATTCGCCAATCACCAGGAACCGGAAGGTTTCAACTACGCGTACGACGGCGAATCGTTCTTCATGGACATCATTTGGCCGGCGCTCTTCGAGCGGTCGAGCAAGTTTGAGCGCCTGAAGCACCTCACGGGCTGGTCGGGCTTGTACGAAGTTTCTCCCGACGAATCCGCCATTATTGGAGCTGTCGAGTTGGGTGAAGCGGGGCGCGTGGGCGGTTGCTTTGAGGCTCATTCGTTCTCGGGACACGGAGCCATGCATAGTTACGCGGCGGGTTTGGCGTTAGCTGAGAAGATGTTACGTGGCCGATACGAGACACTTGACCTTCATCCTTTGCGCGGCGCCCGCTTTGAGAGCGGCGACCTTGTCCGCGAAGGTGCCGTGATCTAGCTTTTAGTTAATAATTTCAACGATCTAAATACATTGACGCGAGCGCTTGCGTTATGTAAAAACCCGACCAAGGGAGATCGTTATGGGATTCAATCGCATCGGGACTTTCGTTTTAGGTTTGGCCTTAGTCGGCTTTATGGGCTGCGGGGAAGCGGAGAAGCGCGCGCCCTTGAATGAGACCCAAAAGTCCATGGTGAAGGAGTTTGCGAACGCCATGGCGTCCACCGAAAGCGCCGTCCGGAACGCTAAGTATCAGGCCCGAGCCAAGCAGGCGAAAACGGCTACGACTGCGGAAGTCGAAGGCGGGATTGAGCTGGACCGGGTTTCCCGCATGGCCAAGCGGATCGACGACGCCAAGTGCGAAATTTTGGACAAGGATCAATCCCACGGGATCGATTTTGTGCTTAAGGTCGGCGGCCAGGGGTGTCCCGTGAACGTCCAGCAAGAGTTCCGATCCACGGGGTTTCCGGAAAAGGGCAAGGCCCTGCCGCCCAACGGAACGATCACCGGGGTTTACCAGTCTCTGTACCAGGTGACCGACGACGGTTATCGCGAGCTGAACGATGTGGATAGCGTCGAGCTTTCCGGTAGCGGGAGCTTCGTTTATTCGATCAGCGGGGAGAGTGCGATGTCCGCCACATTCGGCATGAACGTCTCCGGCATCGTGAATTCGCAAAAATATGGAAAGGTAGGCGTGTTGGTCGAGATCCGTGGCAACGGCGAGGGGGAAATCGGCGTCAGCAATCGCGGGATCGATATCGACGAAGCCGGTGAAGGCCAGATGACGGAGCTGACTCGCATCAGCTTTGCTGACTTTATCGCCGAAGTTCGCGTGAATCAGACAACGGGGCTCGACCGCGAAGGTAAGATCCGCGAGCACCGGGATTACTTCCTCAACGACCGGGTCATCACAAAAGAAGAGTATCGCGATTTTTCGATTGGAGTGTTTTAGCCATGAGATTGCCCCAAACCGTCAACCAGTCGGTGTTTTTTATAGGCCCCCGCGTCCGTCAGCGAATTGACTGCCCGGAATTCCAGGGTTTTCCCCAGGTCGATTCGGGTTTCGAGTTTGGCCTCGCCTTTGCTTTGTCTAAGGCCTGGGGGGTGATTCTATGATCGGAATCCCTTTTTTGTTTAGTCTTAGTGTTCTTTGCTTATTCGTAATGTTCGGCGTGGATTAAACTAAGGGGTGTTGGACCCTTTAGACGCCGCTTTTCCCAAAACATTGGCCGCTTTGCACGCGGGCGTGACGGATGCCGTTTTTCCTGGCGCCACGGCCGGGGTCTGGCTGAGGGGGCGCACGGCGCCGTTTTGGTCCGGCCACGCGGGGGTTCGGCGCCAGGTGCCGTCTTCGCTGCCGCTTTCCCGCGATACGCCGTTTGATCTTTCATCGGTTACGAAAATCGTTGCCACCACGGCCCTAACGGCCACGCTGGTCGAGCGCGGCTGGATCGATTGGGACGATTCCGTGCGCCGTTTCTTCCCGGGGTATCCCCACGCGCGGATCCGTTTGCGGCATCTGCTTTCGCACACGGCGGGTTTCGTTTGGTGGGAACCTTACTTCGAGCAGATCCGCGCTCGCTTCCCAGGCGTAGACCTGGCGCGAGTGTCGGTCGCTGACCGTCAGGCGGTCATGCGAGAAATCATCTTGCAGGTGAAACCGGAAGCCGACGTCGAAACCAAGGCGGTGTATTCGGATGTTTCGATGCTGCTCCTAGGGTTCGTGCTGGAGGAGGCGGTCTCCGCACCGTTCGATGTCGCGGTTCGTGATTTCGTATGGCGTCCGATGGGGTTGGGCTTCGAGTTTCGGCGGGTGGAGCGCGACGTGCGCGCCGGCACGGATGAGCGATACGCCGCCACCGAAAATTGCCCGTGGCGGGGCGGAGTCCTGCAGGGGCAGGTGCATGACGACAACTGCTGGGCGATGGGTGGCTATGGGGGGCACAGCGGAGCTTTCGGAACGGTGAGCGACGTGCTTCATTTCGCCGAACGGGTCTCGACCGGCTTCTATCTGCCTTCCACGGTGCGTAGGATGTGGCGTCGCGTATCAAGCCCGGCGGGATGCGAGCGGGCATTGGGCTGGGACACTCCTTCGGCTGCGGGATCGTCGGTGGGTCAGTATTTCTCGCCCGCCACGGTCGGTCACTTGGGGTTCACGGGAACTTCGCTTTGGATTGATCCAGCCGCGGGGGTGGCCGTGGCGCTTTTGAGCAATCGCGTGCATCCTTCCCGGGAAAATATCCAGATCAAGGCGTTTCGGCCGCGTTTTCACGACGCGATTCGGGAAGACCTCCATGAAAACTTCGGTATAATGCTCGGATGACGGCTTTCCCTACTTTTGCCGAAGTCAAACGAGTCCACATCGTCGGTGTTTGCGGTACTTTGATGGGCGCGTTCGCGGCGTTTCTCAAGCGGCGTGGGATTGAAGTCACGGGCAGCGATGAGAACGTCTATCCGCCCATGAGCGACGTGCTCAAGCAGGCGGGGGTTTCGATATTCAGCGGCTACCGGGCGGAAAACTTGACGGGGCTTCCGCAACGGCCTGATCTGGTGGTGATTGGCAATGTCATCACGCGCGCGAACCTCGAGGCCCAGGCCGCGATGACCGGAGGTTACGCCTATTGCTCGTTACCTGAGTTCATGGAGCGCCTACTGCTTCCGACTACCCGAAATCTCGTCGTCGCGGGTACGCACGGTAAGACGACTACCTCGAGTTTGCTTGCCCACGTACTTAACCACGCCGGGCAGAATCCGGCGTATTTCATCGGCGGGGTTTCCCCGGACATCCCGCAAAGTTTTCATGTTCCGCGCCTGGACTCTGGCACGCCGTTCGTGCTCGAAGGGGACGAGTACGACACCGCCTTTTGGGACAAAGTTCCAAAGTTCAATCACTACTTACCCAATGACGTGATCCTCACTTCGGTGGAGTTCGATCATGCCGATATTTACCGTGACTTGGCCCACGTCATGGAAGCGTTTCGGGGCCTGCTCGCGCGCATCCGGGCCGGCGGTCGGCTGATCGTCTGCACCGACTACGCGACTAACCAGGAGCTCTTGCAGCAGGCGCAGGTGCCCGTGGTGACTTATGGGGCACGCGCACCGGCCCGGTTTCGACCGGAGCAGGTAGTGGTCGAGGGCGGGCGGACTTCGTTCGCAATCATGGATTACGGAGATCACGGGGAGCGTGATACGGGGCCAGCCAAGCGCGTGGCGGACATCTCCTTGCAGCTCCCGGGAGAGCACAACGTGCTCAATGCGCTTGCGGTTTGGATTCAGGCCACGACCTTGGGTTTGGCTTCCGACATCGTGGCGAAGGGGCTGGCGAGCTTCCGCGGCGTGAAGCGGCGGCAGGAGGAACGCGGGGAAGTAAAAGGCGTGCTGGTCGTCGATGATTTTGCCCACCACCCGACGGCAGTGAAGGTGACACTGCAGGCGTTGCGGGCGAAGTATCCCCAGCGCCGGCTCGTCTCGGTTTTCGAGCCAAGGAGCGCGACTTCGCGGCGAAAAATTTTCCAGCGGGACTATGTAGATGCGTTCCTGGGGTCGGACTCGGTTTTCATTGCCGCTCCCTTCAATCAGGAAAAGATCGCGTCCGACGACCGCTTCTCAAGCGAAGAGTTGGTGCGGGACATTGCCGCCCGGGGTGTTTCGGCCCGAATTTTTTCGACGGTGGAAGCGGGGGTCGAGGACGTGGCGCACGACGCGCGGCCGGGCGACCTCGTAGCCGTGCTTTCCAACGGCGGGTTTGGGGGATTCATTCCTAAGCTGCTCGCGGCGCTACAGGCGCGTTGATCGCCCGTTCTACTTGCTGGTATTTTTAATGCAAACCAAGGAGCCGACGCTGTAGCCCAGGGTGCGCGTGGTTTCCTTGCCATCGGCGTCGACCTGTACGGTGTCGACGGAGTTGCCGTTCCGCAGACTCCCCTTCGCGGCGCGGTCGTGGCCCAGGGCTTTGCACACGCCATCTTCGGAGCTGGTGGCGGAGAAGGGAAGCTTAGCCACCGGGTGCTGGGGGTTTTGGATCAACGTCGATTCTTCCGTGGGCCCATAGTTTCCTGGTTCGAGGCAGAAAACCTTGGCCAGCGTGTAGGCGGAAGCCGGGGCGGCGGTGATTTTACCTTCCGCATCGAGCGTTAGAGTGGCCGCCACTCCCCCTGCCCTCACGCCTTGGCCTTGGGCTAGGGCCCGCGCGAAGCCGTTGATTCGGCAGATACCGTGCATGGACGGGGTGTCGTTCGTAATCAGCAGGCCCGAGTTCGGGTGCGTGGGGTTGACCAAGAACTGTCCGCGTTGCACCACCGGCTTGGCGACTGGGTTCAAGCAAGCCACCTGCGACACCGTCGCCTGGTTGGTGCCGAAATCGGTAAGGCTTCCTTTGGCGTCGACCTGGACCGAATCCGCCGACTTCCCCGCTCCGGCGGTGGAGCCCTTAAGGCCACGCTCGAAGCCCATGGCGGCGCAGACCCCGTCGGCCAAGTCCGCCTGATAGTAGTTATAGTAGAACGGTAGATTAAATCCGGGATGGACCGGATCCTTTAGCTCGGTGACGGATTCGGGGGCGAGGGCTTCGGTTTTATCCAGGCAAAAGACATTTTCGATTCTTGTGGAGGCAGGGCTTGCTTGCGTGAGCTTGCCTTCGGGATTTACATAAACCACCGGGCTTGGGGTGCTTGGACCCGATTGAGTGAGGTGCGCGGCCGATTTGGAGTAACCCAGCAGGCGGCAGATGCCGTCGCTCGGAAATGGACCGCCCCCCGAGATATTGGAATACCCGAAAGCGTAGGTAGTTCCCGGGTAAGTTGGCACATTGATGTAGCGTCCGTTTTGCATCTTAAATTCGGTCAAACGATTCAGGCAGATCACTTGGGAGACCAGGTTTTGGTTGGTGACCACGGAGGCCAGCTGTCCAGAGTTGTCGACCAGAATTGCCTGCGCGGGTTTTCCGTTGGCGACCGCGGAAAAATTCACGCCGCGCTCGTATCCGAGCGATTTGCAAATTCCCGACGGGAGGTCTTGCTGGCCGTAGGGGCTGTTCGCGAAGGGGAGGTTGAAGCCGGGGTGGACCGGGTCCTTTAACTCGGCGACCGCTTCGGGCGGCGTTGGCGTCGAAGGATTCAGGCAAAAAATCTTACCGAGCCGGTAGCTGGCCGATCCGCCTTGGGTGATTTTCCCTTCCTCGTCCACGAATAAGGCCGGGCCGAGGCCGTTGGCGTTCGGACCTCCCGATCCACGCGCCGCGCGTTCATAACCGAGAAGACGGCAGGTGCCCTTCTCCGATGGTTGGCCCATGTTGTTTTTGTCCTGCATGCCAAAGGCGTACGACGTACCCGGGTAGACCGGGTCGTTTACCCATTCGCCGTTTTCCTGGCTCTCCCCGCCCGGGCGCGCGTTCACGCAAAGGACCTTGCCGACGGGGTTCGCGTTCACGCCCAAGTGGCTCACTCGCGCCTCTTGGTCGAGGTAAACGGAATAAGCCGCCGCCGGGCCTGACGAAGTCGCCGAGCGTCGGACGCCGTACTCGAAACCCATCGCCCTGCAGATCGCCGATTCGTCCCACGCCTGTCCGGTCAATAAAAAGGGCAGCTTCACTCCAGGGTGGAGCGGATTGTCCACTTGGGTTACCGCCGGAAGCCGGAGGTTCTCGAGGCGTTTTTTGCAGATGATTTGGGAGATCGGATAGACGTTGTTGGTTAACTCCACGAGTTTTCCCTGTTCGTCGGGAGTCACGCCTTGGCCTGCGTTTCCCGAACCGCTGGCGCTACCGATGACCGCGCTTTCGTAGCCCAAGGCTTTGCAAACTCCATGTTCTTGCGGGCCCGAGATTCCACTTCGGAACGGAAGCTGGGTTCCAGGTACTTTGGGGTCCTTAAGGCTGAAAATTTCTTCGGGAGGCGCCGCGGGGGACGGGTCGATACAAACCAGTTCCTTGATGGCGTTTTGATTGCGCACTCCCACTAGCTCACCGGTTTCACTTATCACGGCGCCGAGGAGGTTGGCGGACGTATCGGGTTGGGAGCTGAACTTCAGGGCGCGTGCGAAACCCAGGAGGCGGCATACGCCGTTTTCGGCCGTGGCGGGATTCGATCCGCCTAAGGCGGTAAAGGGCAGGTCTTGGCCGGGATACTTCGGATTTTCTATGCGGGCGAGCTTGCCCACCGGATTTTTGCGAAGCAGATTCTGGCAGGTGATGTAGCTGACCGTGAGCGAGTTGCTGTGATAGGCGACGAGTTCGCCGTTGTCGTCGACGGAATAGGCCTTGCCATAAAAGGAGGAGGACTTCGCGCCGGCGGACGTGGCTTTTTCGTATCCCAGGACTTTGCAGATCCCGTTGGCCGTCAGGGGGCGTTCGGGATTGTTGAATTGGCTTGGGTGCAGGAAGAATTTATCGGTGCCCGGGTAGCGTGGGTTTTTCAGGGTGATCTCTTCGGCGAACACGCTTTCGGTGGAGTTTTTCTCCGAGTTACGAGCCGCGCCCAAGCTGGCGTAAGGCGCCAGGTCGGCGAGCGGGATTCCGCCGGGATAGGCGCGGTTGAAAGCATCTTTATCCTTGCCCCAGCAGTGAACGTTCGCGCGTAGGGCCACGCAGGTGTTTTTCCAGCCGCCGGAGGCCCCGTAGATATGCTTGGGAAATTGCGGCGGTACGCTCAGGACGCCAGGGATATCGGCGCCCCAGCACCGCAGTCCATCGTCGGTTTGCGCGCAGGTGTGTTGTTTGCCGGCGAAAATCGCGCGTGGATTGACGAGGCCGGCTTCGGGCTCCAGCGGGCCGCCGATCACTTTCCCCCAACACCGAATTGCCTTGGTTTCGGCAAGGAGCGCGCAAGTATGTTGGGCGCCGGCCGCGAGCATGAGCGCCGGGGGGAGGTCCTTCGGAGGCGAAGCCTGGCCCGCGCTATCGAGGCCCCAGCACCGCACACCGGTATCGGTAATTACGCACGTGTGATCTTCGCCGGCCACTAATCCCCGGGGATTCTTAAAGCCCCCGCTTTGGTACTCATCCGCGAACTTATGCTCGGGGGAGGCCTGGCCGTTCTTGTATTCCTTCGCCCAGCAGTGAACCTGGTTGGCGGCGATCGCGCAGGTGTGTTGGTAGCCGGCCGCGATTTCCATCACCGGCGCTGGCAAGTCGTCAGGGACGTCGCGTTGGCCATTGTCGTTCTTGCCCCAGCAGTAGGCGAGGTCGTGCACGATTGTACAGGTGTGATAGTCGCCGGCGGCGACGGCGAAGGGCGTGCCTAAATTCGGGGGCACGTTTTGCTGGCCAAAGGCGTTATTCGGGCCCCAGCACTTTAGGCCGGCTTCGGTGATCACACAGGCATGGCCAACGCCCATGGCTAAAGGGGAGGTGAAGGAGGCCGACGGATTAGGGTTCTCGGCTGCCCACGTGGGGGCTATGGAAGCCAAAGAAAGGCAGATTCCGACCACAAATTGGAGGAAAGAGAACCCAGAGAAATCCATATCGCATTGCGTCATAACCTGGACAGGATTTGGTGACAAGAAAGATAGGTTATTTCGGGTTATTTATTTTAGATACATAAACTTATTTAGTTTATTAAAATAAATTTGTCAGGTATTGATGTGTCGCGTTATACTGGGTCAGTAACGTCATTTGTGGGCTCCCCGCGGAACGCTAGGTGAATCGGGAGCGAGTTCGAAATCATTTCAGAAACCGACACATGTGTCCGATTAGCAGAGAGGTCACTCCCTCGAAGCGAAACAGGAGACTTGAATGGCGCTGCCCGCATCCGCCCCGAAAAGCAATGCCGAGTACACCGAGCTTTTGGCGAAGCTGCAAGATATCCCGACGTTGCCGATCGTAGCCATGAAGGTGAACGAGTTGATTAACGACCCTACGTCTTCCAGCGGTGATATCGCCGCGCTATTGAAAAAAGACCAGGTCCTTACCGCGAAGATCCTCCGCCTGGCGAATTCCTCGTATTACGCCATTCCCGGCGGCTGCGCGGACGTGCAGCGCGCGCTGGCCTATCTGGGTTTTAATACCATCGCCCAGCTGATCCTAGGCCTGTCCGTGTTCTCCCTCTTCCAAGAGATCGAGGGCGCGGAGCTTTCCATGCTGGATTTCTGGAAGCATGCGCTGGGCACCGCCGTGTGTAGCGAGCTTCTGGCCAAACGCCTGGGCCACGTGCGTCCGGAGACGGCCTTCACCTGTGGGCTTCTGCACGACATCGGTAAGCTCGTGCTGCATGAGATCGACAAGAAGCGCTTGATGGCCATCATGGGCGCGACGGTGAAGCGCGAGTGCACCTTTGTTGAAGTGGAAAAAGAATACGAACTGCCGGGCCATTCCTATTTGGGCGAGGTGATCGCGGCGAAGTGGGGCCTACCCCAGGTGATCCGTAGCGCGATTCGCTATCACCACATTGATGTAAGCGAAATGTCGACGATCCTGGCTTCAGAAAAGCCGGTGATCCAGATGGTCCGTCTCGCCAACACGCTTTGCGTGAAGAACAAGGTGGGCAAGTCGGGCGATTGGTCGAAGGGCGTGGTGACGCGGGATATGTACGAGCCGCTGGGCCTTCAGCACGACGATATCCCCAAAATCGAAGAGCAGTTTTTGAAAGACATGGAAAGGGCAGGGGCGTTCCTGAGTGCCGTCCGCTAAGTCAAAACAGAAATTACGCGTAGTCGAAGAGGTCGCCGGGACCTCGGGTGGGGCCACGCCCGGTCAGGCAATCCCGATCACGCGCGCCGTCGACGAGGTCGCGACGAAGTACCAGATCCTGTTCGAGCAAGCTTCTGACGCCATCATCACCGTCTTGCCCGACGGCCGCATCGACGACTTGAACCGCGCCTTCGAAGAGGTGACGGGCTACATAGAGGCCGAGCTCGACGGCCAGAACGTCAGCATCCTAGTTCCTAACCCCGAAGTTCACCACATCCCGAGCCGGGCCCGTGCGCTCACGGCCGAGGTCTTCGCGACCCCCGGCACCTACGAGGACGTCGCACTTTTGCGTAAGGACGGCTACGTACGCTTGGTGGAGCTCAGCGTCCGCCACGTCAGTAATTCGGGCCAGCCGCTCTTCTTCGCGCTGATTCGCGACGTGACCGAAAAGAAGAGTCTTGAGCGCGAGCTCATCACGAAGCACGCCGAGCTCAAAAATGCGTATTATCAGCTCGAAAAGTCCAACCTGGAGCTCAAGTCGATGCAGGACACCCTCGTGCAGGCCGGCAAGATGGCCGCGCTCGGGGAGTTAGCCGCCGGCATCGCCCACGAGCTCAATCAGCCCCTGCAGGGCGTGCGCGGTTACGCACAGGAGCTGACGGATCTCATCGTGCCCTTGATCCAGGGTAAGCCTGAGACCCCGATGGTCGAGGTTTCGCTCAAGGAAATCATCGCCGCCGTGGATAAGATGGCCAAGATCATTCAGTACCTTCGCTCGTTTACGCGCAAGTCCGTGGAAGGCCTCGAGATGACCCACGTCCATACGGCGATCGAAGAAACGTTGAAGCTCATGAACCGACAGTTCGCTTCGCGCGGGATCGAAGTCGTGAAGGATTTCGACGCCAATGTGCCGGAAATCTACGCCAACCCGGTCCAGCTCGAGCAGATCTTTATCAACCTCGCCACTAATGCGCGCGACGCCATCGAATCCACTAAGCGGGGCCGCGGCAAGCTTGAGATCAAGACGCGCCGGGTGGGAAAATTCGTAGAAGTCGCGTTCCGCGACGACGGCGTGGGCATGAGCGAAATGACCAAGTCCAAGGCCTTTAATCCGTTCTTCTCCACGAAGGAAGTGGGCAAGGGGATGGGATTGGGCCTGAGCCTCAGTTACGGAATCTTGAACAAGATCCAGGGCACGATCGTGGTCGAGAGCGAGTTGGGCAAGGGGGCGGAGTTTCGCGTCCGGCTGCCCGTGGATTTTAGGGAAACGGTTTAGGTTTAGAAAAGAGAGTCAGTTAGCTAGAGAAAGAAGGAGAAACGAATGAAACCCAGAGTGCTAGTAGTAGACGATGAAGATACCATCCGCAACTTATTGAAGTCGCGGCTGGAGCGCGAAGGTCACGAGGTGACCTGCGTGGCGAACGCCGACGAAGCCGAGAAAGCCTTCACCCAGGGCGGCGAAGTGGGCGTGATGGTGACCGACATCAAGATGCCGGGTAAAGACGGCTTCGAATTGATGAAAATCACCCGTGAAAAGTATCCGCAGCTGCGCGTGATCGTGATCACGGGGCACGGCGAGAAAGAAATGGCCGTGCGCGCGCTTCGCCAAGGCGCCGCCGACTATCTCGAAAAGCCGTTTGACCTGGACCAGCTGTCGCACGCCGTGCGCCGCGCCCAGCGCGAGTATCAGCTCGAGCGGGACAATAAGGATCTCGTCGGCCGCTTGGAAGCCCGCGTGGAGCGCGTGGAAGGCAAGCAGGAAGACCAGTATTGGTTCGTCTCCAAAGCTCAATCCATGAACAAGGTGAACGAGTGGATCACCGTCCTGCGTCGCGAAGCGATGCGCGGCGAGGCCGAAGAACCTTCGGTCCTGATCCAAGGCGAGAGCGGCACCGGTAAGGAAGGCATTGCCCGCATGGTGCATGCTGGCTCGTCCCGTGCCAAGGGACCTTGGGTCGCCGTGAACTGCGCGAACTTCTCCGAGCAGCTACTCGAAAGCGAACTCTTCGGTCATGAGCGCGGCGCTTTCACCGGCGCTAACGCGATGAAGCGCGGTATTTTCGAGATCGCCAAGGGCGGCACGCTCTTTCTCGACGAACTCGGAGAAATGGACGTGAAGCTCCAGGCCAAGCTCCTGCGCGTGTTGCAGGAAAAGGTTTTCCGTCGCGTGGGCGGAACCGCCGACCTGACTTCGGAAGTGCGCGTGATCGCGGCCACCAACCGCGACCTGCAGGAGCGCGTGAAGGCCGGCGCCTTCCGCGAGGACCTGTATCACCGCTTGAGCCGCGTGGTGGTGGAGATCCCGGCGCTCCGCGAGCGCTCGGAAGATATCGCCCCGATGGCAACGCAGTTCGCGGAACGCGCGTTCCGCGCCCGCGGCAAGACGTTCGGCGGTTTCACGCCGGACGGCGAAGAAGGCCTGCGCAACTATGGCTGGCCGGGCAACGTGCGCGAGCTGCTGAACGTCATCGAGCGCGTCGCCTTGGTTTGGCAAGGCACCGGTCCGGTGAACTTCAAGGCCCTGGCCTTGCCGGCGAACCAGACCGCGGTCGGCCACGGCGTGCCGCACCTCCAAAGCGTGAGCAACCCGTACCAAGCTCCCGACGTCTCCGGCGTCGAAGGCTACATGGGCCTCAAGAAGAAGTGGTGCGACTCGTTTGAACGCGAGTACCTCATCACCGCGCTCAATCGCAACGGCGGCAACGTTTCGGCCGCCGCGCGTGAAGCGAAGCTCGATCGCAGCAACTTCCTGCGCTTGCTCCGCCGTCACGGATTGAAAGCGATGGAGTACCGCAAGGCAGCTTAGTCATCCTTCTTATTTGGTTTCATTCGGCGGCCGGTCGCTCGCAAGGGGGACCGGCCGTTTTATTTTTTGGTGTTGCCTGGCTCGGAAGCCAAAGCGTCCATCGCGATCTGGAGTTTCCGCATCGCGTCCTCGCGGCTCAGTCCTTCTAATTCGGCGGGAAAAATCGGCACGGTGACGCGTGTTTGAAGTCGGGCGAAGGGTAGCGGCAGCGCGTGGCTGCGCACTACCCAAGCTCGGTCGGCGAGCTGGCGTGCCCCGACGACGGGCCGGTTCGTCGCTCGTGCCAGATCCACTATAGAACCCCTCACTTTTCCGTAAGGACCGCCCGAGTCGGTGCGCAAGGCGAAAGGCAAGGATGCGTGCCGATTCATATAGTCGACAATCCAAGGAATTAGCTTCGCGGTCTGTCGGCGTCGGTCGTATCGCAGAACTCCGTAGCCCATCCAATAGGTGCGCCATATCCAGACGTAAGAGAGGAAGGAGTGCGCGCCTAAGAAAGTGCCGACGCCGAACTCACGGGCACCGTAATCTTGAAAGACGCTGCAGTAAATGTCGCCGTGAAAGAGAAAAACGATGGCGTTTCGAGGCACGTTCGCCGCCGGAGTCGGGGCTCGTCGCAACGTCAGGCCGTAGAGTTTAAGGCTAATCTCCAGAACGAGCGAGAGAGGAATGGCGATGAGCAGGGCCGGCCAGGCGTATTCGCGCCAAGGAATTCCTTCTCGGGATTGGGCCGGTAAAAGCATGGCCCGATTGTACATGGGTTTCCGCTTAAGCGGGCGCGTCCAATAGATAGAGGAGAAAACTACCGGTGGTGAGTCCGAGCACGATCAGGAAAGTCAGCATAAACCCTCATGCTTTTGCGGCCGGGCCGCGTTCTGACCTTCCCTTTTTACCCGTTCTTTAATTAGAGCATAATCGGACTGAATTGATCAATTTATTTGTTTCTGCTTTGATTTCAAATAGATAACTAGCCATTCAAAGACTCGCACCACGCGGGCGAAGAAGACCGCGGCGAAGCCATGGGCCATGGCGGCCGCGGCGGGCGGCGTCTCGTAAGTGTAGTAAGTCCAGATGTAGTTCGACGTTCCCCAGTACTCCATCACCCAACCATAGAGCGACCCAATGAGGAAAACCCCCAGGTCGTGGGCCGGGCGGGGTTTGAGAAACGCCACCGAATAAAGAATGGCGAACATGCCCCAGGTAGAAATGGCGTGGCGAAAGGGCCAGGCAAATCCCGTCATGTAAAGCGCGTAGCCGGGAACGCAAAGCCAATAGAGTTTTTCGATCTTCCGCATGCGTGCTTCGCCGGGATCGAAAAAGGCGAGCATCCGATCGAAAGCAAGCGCCGAAACCGGCCAGCAGGGAATGATCCAGAGCGGGGGTTTTTCGTGCGTGTAGTAGTCCCAGATCTGATTGGTCGTTCCCCACCATTCGATCAGGGCGCCGCCCAGGAATCCCGCTACCAGGAGCTTAGTGAAATTCCGCCATTCCACGCGATAGATACAAGCCAGCGTCAGACCGAGCCAGATCGCGCCGAGCAGCCAGTCCATTTCCGGCTCGGGATCCAGAAGGTCGGGCCGCCAGGAAATGATCGCGGCGTAGGTGACACCGAGGATCGTCAGGACGATGAGGCTGCGACGGTTCATTCGCTTAGCGGCGCTCCGTGTTTTCCATTTCCTGCAGGATCATCGCGACGTAAACGAGGCTCAGCTCGGGCCTGATTTGGAAGAGGGTGCGTCGATCCTCGGGCTTGGCCAAGGCTTTGTCTAAATCCTCCCGGGAGGATTCCCACACGGCTTGTCCGTAGTCCGCCGAGCCGTGCGAGTCCTGGGGCAAGACCTGCGGATCGGAGGAATTTACGTTCATTTCATGTAAGAGAATCGAAAAAATCGGATCGGCAGAAAGCGCGCCTAAGGCGGCATCGATCGGGATGAAGTCGGCCCACATGCGCGGGGCAAGGGGGGCGGAGTGGCGCTCCCAGCTCCCGTCGTGGATGAACACGATCGATTTGATTTTAGATCGATCCGCGGCGTTCGAGCTTTGCAACCAAATGCTCTCGGGAGTTGCCCCCTCGTCGGCCGTGCCTTCAGTTAGGCGCTGTATCCGCAGAAGCTGCTGGAAAATCACGGCCCGATCCGCTGGGGTCGAAACCCCTTCTCCGGAGTTCCCCCGCAGGTGGGAGCGCAGCGGATCGAACTCGCCTCGTTTCAGGGCTTCGCCCAGCGAGGGTTGGGTGAGGAGCCAAAACTCGGAGATGGGTACGGCGAGGATCGCGCTCGCCAGGTCTAGGCCCAGGGCGCTGCCGATTTCCGTCTGCGCTTTTTCCAGGCTCCCGGGCTTATCGAGATCAGAGCTAGCGATCCGCGCCCTCACCCGCTCCAGCGCCTGGAGCCACGCGGCCTGAGCCGCCTCCCGCGGCCGCGCGTTCTGCTTCGCTAAGCGGGATCGAATTTTTTCCGTCATCTTGGCGAATGCCCGCGTTTCGAGGGTGAGCACGTAAAGATGAAGTTCGGCCTCCTGCCGGAATATCTCCCAGTCAGGGGGCACGTGAGCGGGCCAAGACCAGCCGCCCAAAATGTCGGGAGGGATCCGGCCGTGGAGGATTTGACCGTTCCAGCGAAGGAGGACTTCCCCTTCGGGATTGAGGCGCACGACGCGGGTGCCGGCCGGTAGTTCGATCGATGTGGCCAGTTTTTCTGCCGTCGCGGCTACACGCAGGGTGCCAGCCTTTTGAAGGCGCGCGATCGTATCTTCCGGGCGGAAGCGGGGTGGTCGCGCCGGCGGGTCGTCGGACGGGCGGCGGTCGATCGGCGTCGCGCAAGCCAGGGCGGCCAAGGTCAGACTCAGGGCGAAGAACGGTTTGAGGATTGAAGACAATCGGCCTCCGAGGACATTGTACTATCCAAACGCATTCCGTGGTCTCGGTTTTCCGCCGACAATCCATTGACGGTTGGATTTACGAGGTGGGCCACGCTACTATTTACGGATGTATCGAAGCGTGCGCATCGCCGGAATACTCGCGGTCTGTCTGGGGATCGGGGGCACCGCGTGTTCGGCCGGATTTCGTCGGGCCGTGCAGGCGCACACGACGTTGTACGCGTTCTTAACGGATGGTAGCCAATACCGGGCGGAAACTTACCAGCTTGATCGCGACACGGGCGATATTTCCACGCTGCTGGGGTTTCAGAACTTGGAGTTCTTTTACAACGTGTACCTGCATCCCGCTTACTCGCATTTAGTGATTTACGGGGCTACGACTTCGGCGGAGACCAAGCGAGTTCAGTATCTAGATCTCAGCACGAGCGCCGATTTCACGGCCCGACCCGCGGCCGCTTTCGATGTATCGGCTTCCCTGTTTAGTCCTCTCGCCTTTCACCCCACCGTCGAGATCGTGTTTCTGGGCTACCAGAGCGGGATGAATAGGGGTTTCGGCGCCTACGACGTGGGTACCAACGGCAGTCTCACGCAAAGAGGCACGCCCGTCGTCTTCGCGGATATCCCCCACGCGCTCGCGTTTCGAGAAACCTCCAACGATATTTTTTCGGGCAGCTCGGTGAACCTGCGCTCCTATCACTACTACGACGACGGAACCTTTAGTTTGGTGCAAGAGGAAAGTTTCGCGACGCATTGGCTCGCGATGAACGCTTCTCAGACTTATCTCTACGTGGGATCGTTGACCGCGGGGATGCGAGTCTATGCGATCGATTCTGAAGCCCGTTTTTCTCAAGTGGCTTTCCTGGGCTCCACTGACTATGTCGCATCCATCCGAAACGCGGCGGTGACGCCTAACGGTCGCTTCATCTATCTCGGTTTTGGAGATCAGATGAAAGTCTTAGAATTCGATGGGAGCTCTTTGACCGAGCGCCAGGACTTGCGGATTAGCACCGGCTACGGCACCACCAATTCCACGGTCATCGACGCCGAAGGCCGCTTTCTTTACAGCGTACGGACATACAGCACGGAAACACCGGTGCTCTACACCTACCGGGTCGACTCCTCAAACGGATCCCTGACGTTGGTCTCCCGCCGGGAGATGGCCGGCCTCTCCCGCATCGCCATGGGACGCTGGATGACTAACGTCCGCTAGCCCCGCTTAGGGCTATCCCACCTCACTGTGTCGGCCCCGACCCCAGCGAGCGCTGACACCAATCCCGCGAAAACCTCGTGAAATCCACGTCATTCGTCTGGCACCGGCCGTGCTCTAGTAGGAGTTCGCTGGCTGGGCAATTGGGCCGAGCGAGCTAACGGAGGACGACATGGACCAGGAGTATCTGGAGACGAGGCTTGAGGGTATTCGCCACCTCCTCTCACACCTCCACGGTGAAATCACTGCCCTTGAGTCGAGTTATCACCAGATACTCCTCGTCCTCCGGAAACTAGAAGGAGCCCAAGGCGTTGACGAGCTGACCGGGTTGCTGCGGAGAGGCTCCTTCTTTGCGAAGTGGAACGAAGTTTTGAAAGAGTGCGAGAGCGTGAATCAGAACTGTGGGGTTCTGATGATCGACATCGATCACTTCAAGCAGGTGAACGACACTCATGGACACCAGACCGGAGACGAGGTTCTGAAGCGAGTAGGAGAGTTGCTCAAGCAGTTTGAATCCCCCGACTGCATCAGTGGACGTTATGGGGGCGAAGAGTTCGCCGTGGCCATCCGGGGTACGGACCCGGAAATCGTGGGAAAAGCGGAGATGATCCGTCGTGGTTGCGAAAAGTTGCATGGCCCCGTGATCGAGCGGGACGGTAAACCTTCGAGCAGAGTTGCGTGGAAGTGCACGCTGAGCGTGGGCATGGCGTCGACGGGGAGTATCCCCGGTGCCCCTAGTGAACGTTACGACGCCACTCGTCTCCTGAAGCTGGCGGATGAAAAGCTGTACGTCGCTAAGAAAAAAGGGCGCAATCGCGTGGCGGCTTAGCCCCGAACGAGCGGGCCTGGCCAGCGCGCGATCCCCCCTCGCAGGTGCCGGATCGGGGCGCTGAAGGCGCGGGAAAGCATGGCCCGTGCGGCTTCCGAGCGCACGCCCGTCTGGCAGTAAAGAATCACCCGCTCGGGTCGGATCGGCCAGGGGGGAGTCGCTCCGGTTTTTAATTGTGACCACGGCCAATGCCGCGCGCCCGGCAGAATTCCCGCCGCGAGTTCCGCCGTCTCCCGAAGATCGATGAGCTGGTACTCCGAGAAACGATCGCGATCGGCGAGCCACTGGGGATCGATCTCCCCGGATTCGTCTGGCAAGCCCGCTTCGATGCTTGCATCCCCGCGCGAGCAGGTCGGGCAGTCCATGCGCCGGGAGACTTTAAATCCGTGGACTTGAATGGGGGCGAAATCCACCGTCCAGAGCGTGCCGCGCTCGCAGCGAACCCGAGGGGTAGATGTCTTTTTCTCCAAAATGAGCTCCAAGGCCAGCTGGGCTTGGTGCAGTCCCAGCACTCCCGCTACGGGACCCGAGACCCCGGCTTGCGCGCAATTCGGTACGAAGTTTCGCGGAGCTTCGGGCTGGTAACAGCGGTAGCAGGACCCTTGCTGCGCGTCCCACACCGCGACCTGGCCCCCCCATCCCGTGACTGCGGCGTAAACGACCGGCAACTTTAACTTTGCGGCCGCATCGTTGATGAGGAACTTAGCGGCGAACTGGTCGGTGCCGTCCAAAACCAGGTCGTGTCCCGCCAGAATTTTTGATGCGTTTTCCGCGGTGAGGTAAGCGGCGATCGCCGATACCTGGATTTCCGGATTCAGGTCCATCAACCTCGCCTGCGCACGAGTGGCCTTCTCGCATCCGACATCACGGAAGCGGTAAAGTGTTTGCCGGGGAAGGTTCGATTCACTGACCCGGTCGCCGTCGACTACCGTGATTTTTCCTACGCCCGCGGAAGCGAGATAAGGAAGCGCGGCGCTCCCCAAACCGCCGGCTCCGACGCAGACGATTCGCGCGCCCGCAATCAGCGCTTGGCCTTCTTCGCCGACCTCGGGCAAGGTGATTTGGCGCGCGCTACGCGTACCATCGGCGGCCGGGCAAGCTTCGCCTTCCTTCATGGCGTCGCCTCCCGGGTGCACAAGGCATGGCCTTGCAGCCACTCGCTATCCCCGTCCTCGTAGTGCTCTTGCTTCCAAATCGGCACCTGGTGCTTGATTTCTTCGATGAGGAATCGAGAGGCGGCGTAAGCCTCCGCCCGGTGCGGGGTGCGTACGGCGATGAGGACGCTAATGTCGCCCGGAGCCACGCGCCCCACTCGATGCCAAATGCGAGCCTGGAGTCGGGGATCGAACTTGGCCTGCGCTTCGAGGCAAAGTCGCGCTAAAATCTTTTCTCCCAGTGGCACGAAGGCGTCATAAGAAACGCCGGTCACCCGTCGACCGTGGTTGTGCGCCCGGACCCGGCCGTAGAAAAGCACTTCGGCTCCGCAGGCAAAGTCGCCCCCCTCGTCGTCGAAGGGATCGCGCGTTTCAATCGCGTGGGTTTGGATACGGACAGCGATGGGAGAAGCCATATTCTGCGCCTATCCTCCGCACACCGGCGGCAACACCGCTAGCTGTTTCCACGCCGAGGTTTCGGAAACCCGAAAATCCGGCGGCAACAAGTCGCTCTCGTTGGCGAAAGCGGAATCCGCAATCAAATCTCGCAGGTGCTCGCGTGCGGGTTCCCCGGGCAACGCCGCTAAGAGGGCCGACCGTAGTTCCTGGGATCCCGCTCCCGCCGGAACCGTCACGCGCACCCGGTCCGTGCCAGGGGAAAAGTTTCGAAATGCACCAAACAAACGGATTTCAATTTCCATGCGCTCTCCCTACCGATCCCCTAACTCGAGCGGCCAAACGGAAACGGCGGTGCCGGGCGGGAACTCCGCGCCCGCTTCCGGCAACTCGACCCAGACGTTAGCTCGCAGCAGCGACTCCACTTGAAACGACGCTTGGCCAGAAAGTACCCGCGCCTGCGCGTGATCGATTCCCGCGGTCTCCGCCTTCAAAAAACAGCGCAGTCCCTCGGGTTTCGATGTCGGTTCGATCAATTTCAAGGTACGGGGTGTTTCGGCCGCGAGCCCTTGCAGCGCGCGCAAGTAAGGTTCCACGAAGAATCTCAGCGCCACCGCCGTGGAAACGGGATTGCCCGGAACCCCGAACAAAACGGTCTTCCCGCGTTCCGCGAAAAAAATAGGCTTCCCCGGACGGATCGCTACCTTGTGAAAGCGGGGCTGGAACCCGAGCTGCGCGGCAGCTTGGGGCACGAAATCGAATTTTCCCATGGAGACCGCACCCGTCGTGAGAATGGCGTCGGCTCCGTTTTCGAGCGCGTCGGCCAGAATTTTGGTGAATGCGGCCGGATCATCTCCGCAGCTGCCCAGCGGAAGCACTTTCGCGCCTAAAGCGCGCAACGCGGACTCCAGGTAAGGAGCCGTGGAATTTCGGATTCCCCCGGCGCGCAGTGCCCCGGAGGGCGTATCGTGGGGTACAAGCTCGGCCCCGGTGCTCAAGTAGGCGATCACGGGACGTCGACGCACTTCGACGGCGGGGATGCCGAGGGCCGCGGCGGCCAAAACGTGGGCACGGGTGAAGCGCGTGCCGGCGTGGCCGATTACTTGGTCCGGGGTGATGTCCGTGCCCCGTCGGCGCACGAACTCTCCTGGCGTGACCGGCCCGACGAAGCGGACGCGTGCGAGGCGCCCCTCGGGATCGTGGATTCGCTCGACCTCTTCCACCTTCACGACCGAATCCCACGGCGTCCCCGGCAAGGCCGCGCCCGTCATGATTTCGAAGGTGGACGGCGGACTCCTCCTCGCGGTCTCGTCCCTCGCATCCGGGGCGGGCGGCGGATCGCCCGCGGCGATCGTGCCCGCCACCGCCAGCTCGACAGGTTGGGATCGTGAAGCATGCGCCAGGTCGGCGGCCACCACCGCGAATCCGTCCACGGCGGAGTTGTCGAAGGCAGGTAAATACTCCGAACTCCGAATAGCTTGCGATAGAACTCGGCCAACGGCCGGTGCCAAAGACAGCGTCTCCGTCTCCAAGTTAGCGGCGCGCTCGCCTGCGCTCGCCCGCAATTGTCGAAGGGCATCAATATACTGGATCATGCGCCGGCCGTTTCTTGAGCAGGAGGGTAAGAGCGACGCTGGATCCGAGTACCCAAAGCAGGTTGTGGGTCGCGAGCGAAACCGCCGCCGCGGCGATCACTTGAATGCGAAGCCACGGAGACTGACGCCAGCTTTCCTCGGCCAACAGAATGTGAAAGATGCCGGTCACCGCGAGCAAGGCGGCAACGAGAAGCGGGGGGATGCGGATCGCCGTGCCTCCAACGAAAAAGTGAAACCCCGCTAAGGTGACGAGCAGCCCGCCGATGATCCAGTTCATCCGCGCGGTCGTCGCGCCGCCGCGGACATGGGCGGTGAGGCCGCCCGCCCCGTGACAAAAAGGAAGTCCGCCCACCAGTGACGACACCAGGTTTCCCAGCCCGATGACGCTCAAGAGGCGGGGTACGGTGACGCGTTCAGCGCCACGCCCAAAATATCTTTGCGCCGCCTGACGGGTACCCACGACGGAATTCGCCAGCGTGAGCGCCAGCTGCGGAAAAACCAGCGCGGCGATCATCCCGGGTCGGAGATCTCGGAGCTCGGGAGGCGGGCCGCCTGCTCCCACCTGCGGCGAGTCAGCCCGCAAGACCCCGTACAGGAGTCCCGCCGCCGCCACCCAACCCAAAAGGGGGAACTGCGTGAGGTAGGGGACGGCGAACATGGCCGCCACCAGCATGAAGAAATAGAGTTCTGATCCGCCCGGCAGCGTCTTCAGGCCTTGCGTGATCAACAGCACGCCTAATCCCACTTGCATGCTGTGGATGATCACGGTGGGAACGCGTGCGGCCCAGGTTTCCGCGCGCGTGAAAAGCAAGAGCAAACAGGCCACGCCCAGAAGCGCACCGGAAACGCGAATCTCCGTACCGCTCGCGCCGAGGGCCAGCGCGGCGATGGCGATGGACTTCAACGGCTGTACCGGCATGGGGACCCGGAAAACCGCACCGGCGATCCAATAGGCTAGTCCGGCCGTGAGTAAGAGCGTGCCGCCCGCCAGGCCGGCATTCGACGTCGAAAGCGCGGCCAATAGCGGAAAAAGAATGGCGGCATCCGCGAACGCGCCGCCGAAGTCTTTCACCCAAGTTCGTGAAGATTTAGCGGACATGTGATTCTCCTTCGTGGGCGTTGGGTAAAGCGCGAGCAATTTCCAATCCGTGCGGCAACAGTTCGTCTAGCACCGTGAGCCCGTCGCGGACCGCGCTGGGGCTTCCGGGCAGCGCGACGATCCAGCACTTTCCGCGCATGCCGGCGAAGGCGCGGCTGAGGTAAGCCTGGGGTTTGTGGCGCGCGCCCAATGCCCGCAGGGCTTCGCCGAAACCGGGCCACTGCCGACCAAGGAGCGGCAATACGGCTTCGGGGGTGACGTCGCGCGGGCCGAAGCCGGTGCCGCCGGTCAAGATGACGAGTTCTCGGTCAGCGCCCTCGATCGCACGCATGAGCGCATGACGAATGAGCTCAGGTTCGTCGGGAACGACTTCGATCGCCGCCGTCTGCGCGCCGCGGTTTTGCAACCAAGCGTGAATTTTGGGGCCGGTGCGATCTTCGGCTTCATTTCTCGAGACGCGGTCACTCACGGTCAACACGCTTGCGCGTAAGCCGGAGAGGCTTTGCGTGGGCGCGGGTTCCGATACGGGAGAAGGGGGAAGCGAGGCCGAGGCGTCGGCGGGGTGGCGCCACACCCCGTGCTTTCCGCCCTCTTTCCATGCCAACCGCACGGTTTCAATGGAAAGCACGGGATCCACGGCTTTCGCCAGGTCGTAAACGCAAAGCAGGGCGGCTTGCACGCCAAAGAGCGCTTCCATTTCTACGCCCGTGCGCGCTTCGCACGTGACTTCGCATTCGGCGTCCACCGCGCCTTGGGTCGAGGAAAGCTCGACCAGCCGGAAGCGCACGTTGACCGCATCGAGGGGAAGGGGATGGCAAAGGGGGAGAATCGCGGAGGTTTGCTTGGCGGCGAGGATGCCGGCGGCTTCTCCGAGCGCGAGCGGGTCTCCCTTGGGAATGGTGCCTTGGCGGATTTTTTCCAGAGTGTCGCGAGCCATCACGATGCGCCCTCGAGCCAGGGCGCGTCGGCGCGTGATCGCCTTAGCGCCCACGTCGATCATGCGGAAGCGGCTAGCCGCCGATACCGGCGAAGTTTCGCGTGATTCCATACTTTTCCTCTTTCAGTAAGTGGCGGGGCGCCTTGTTGCCGACCCAACGCCGGATCGCGGCGGCAAGCTCTTCTCGTTGGTCGGGTGCCTGCAGAAGTTCGCGCAAGGAGTAGTCTTGCTCGCCGAACAGGCAGAGCCGCAGTCCGCCCGTGTGGGTCACCCGCAGGCGATTGCATTGCTCGCAGAAGCCCTCGCGGTAAGGTGCGATGATGCCGACGCGTCCCTGACTTTCAGGATGCGAGAACTCCACGGCCGGGCCATCGTCCAGCGCTCGGGGGATTTGCGTCCAGCCTCGGCGGCGCAGCTCGAGCAGGAGTTCTCCGCTGGAATAATGTTGCTGGGAAAAAAACCCGCCGTTTTCGCCCGTACGCATCAGCTCGATGAAGCGCACGGTGACGGGACGGTGGCCGACCCATTCTAGAAAACGATCTAACGTCGAAGGGGTGAATTCCCGCAGTAAAACGGCGTTCATTTTAATCCACGGGAAACCGGCGTTGAGCGCGGCTTCAATCCCGGACAGGACCTCGGGCAGACGATCGGCTCCGACCAACCGATGGAAGGATTCCCGATCCAGCGTATCGAGGCTGACATTGAGGTGGGTTAAGCCCGCCGCCCGGAGCGGAGCGGCTAGGCGTGCGAGCGACGAGCCGTTCGTTGACAGCGCGATTTTTTGAAGGTCGGCCGTGCCCGCTACGCGGCGGACGATTTCTAGCAGGTCTCGACGCAGGGTGGGCTCCCCTCCGGTGATTCTTACTTTTTTGAAGCCTAAATCCGCGAAGCCTCGCACCAGGTTTTCAATCTCTATCGGGGAGAGCGAGGACTCCTCGCGGGTAGGCTTATACCCGTTCGGTAAACAGTAGGTGCAGCGAAAGTTGCAGGCGTCGGTTACGGAAAGCCGCAAGTACCGAAGGAGCCGTCCGCTCTGGTCGACCAGCGTCGGGGACGGGGAGGAATGAAAATAAGGAAGAATGGCTTCGCTTTTCATGGGATCACGGTATTTTTCGACCGCTCCCGTTCTACCCTTGGAACCCTGTCGGATGCAAACGGCCAATATGACGCAGGTGCGAAGGGCTCCGGGGTTGTGTGCGGCGGAAGCCTGCTTGCTGGCTAGCGCGCCGGCCTTCCGCGCACGGCATCGGGTTCCGGCGCCGCGTTCGATGGCGCGGGCGCGGGCTCCGCGCTCGGATCGGGTTTACTCGCGGCTTGGTTGATGGCGGCTTCTCGCACCCAGTCTTGTCTGGGGGTACGCGAAACGGGTTCCGGCGGGGGCGAGCTGAGAAGTTGAATCATCGAATCCAGGGGATCGACTGTTGACGTACCGGTTTGTATCCGTTGTAGCCATTCCCCGATTTGGGCGGCCGTGACGGGCTGGCATCCGGTCTCGTTCAAGATGGCGGTGAGACGAATGGGACGTGCTTGGGGATGATAGCGGTCACCCGAAATGTGAGGGGCCGTCGCCACCGTCTGGTCGGTAGTATTGCCAGGGTCAAAGGGATAGACCTTGTTGCGGCTTCGTACCTCCCTCACGTAGGCCGCCGCGCTTTCCCGCATGTCTTGCAAGGTGATGACGAATCGTCCTTCCTCGGTACGAGAGATGGATTCCCGGATTTCCGGATATCGAATTAAGGCGATTTCGATCTCTTTCCGTTGGCTGGCAAAGCAATTCAGATGGATGAGTTGCCCTTGATCGTAAGTTCCTACGCCGGGGAGGAGTAGGCCGCGTTCGTTCGGTCCATTCCAGGTGGGCGCGTTTTCGATGCGATAGCTCGCGCGAACCTCGGTGGGTAAGCTATGCAAGTACCAGCGGGCGTGCTGTTCGCTGGAGAACCATCGTGTGGCGGGTAGCTCAGGTAGCTGTGGGTCCCGGGGCGCGATCAATTCTTCAGCTCGAAGCGTGGGAATAAGGGCGATGGTGGCGCGCGCAACGGGCTTTAGCTCGTACTCAACGGGTAACCCGCCGACGCGCGGACTGCGCCCATTGAGGGATTGAATCGGAACGCTGCGGGTTTCATCGTTCGCCCGCCCCAAGTAGGGGAGAGTGAAAAAAAGGGCTCCGGCCAGGGCGATTGAGATTGTTTTCATGGGTGCTCCATGAATAAAATCAATACAAGACTTATACCGAATCTTTTTTATTTAAATAGTTCAATTAAAACAATTAATTATACATTTAATTAAATTTTTAATAAAAAATAAGTAGTCAAAAAAGTACACACCCGTCGGAATTTGGACAGCTTAAAATGCAACCGCCGCCCGCGCGGAGGGCGCGGGCGGCGGTTGTGATGGGAAAATTCGATACTAAAAGCGTCGCTTAGCAAAGGCCCTTGTAGTGAGCCCGGTAGCTGTAAACCAGGAAGCCCCACAGGGCGACGATGATCGCGGCCATGGCGATTCCCGGTACGACGAAAATGTGAAAAAGGAAAATGTTCACTACGACCGGAGTGATCATCACTACGGCGAGCGGGGCCTTGAAGTTCGCGAGTAGCATCAGGCCGCAAACCACCTCGGTGCCCTTCACGAGGTAGAGCAAGTAGCCGGTTGCGACCATCGCATTGAAGAAATTCAAGCCAGCCTCCGGCATATCCGGCGGCGGCGGAATGAAGTTCAGAAATCCGTTCAAGCCGAACACAAAGAAGACCAAGCCCAATAGGATGCGGGCAATCATGGGTAATTTTGCTTTCATTTCAGTCCCTTCCCTTCGTTGAACAACGATTGATCCGATTTTCCCTTAGGGGCGCGTTAAACCCAAGTGAAATAATCGAAGGCCTTCACGCGATGCGATATCGAAAATGACGCTAACAGTTGCGATTGAATCTACGGCGATCGAAGACTGTGCGCATTCGGAAAAAATGAAAATGAGGCGGTAAAGCTGCGATTTTTGCACGAAAGCGGAAAATCCCGCATTAACAGTCGTTAAGAAAAAAAACGGAATTATTTTTCAGCCCCCCTTTTCTAAATCGAAAAATCGGGTGACATTTAGGCGTTAGTTGGGGGGACATCAAGAATTTGACGTTTGATTCGTGATGTCCTGGGGTGACCGCAACACGCCAAGGAGGGGTGCTTGCAGCTATTTGAGTACACGGATTATCGAGCGTACCTACGGGATTTCTATCGCCAGCAGAAGAGCGTGAACCCGTCTTACTCTTACCGGGTTTTCGCCAACAAGGCGAAGTTGGGCTCGCCCAACTACCTGAAGCTCGTGATCGACGGCCAGCGCCGCATCACCGATACGAACCTGCCCAGCTTTGTGCGCGGACTTAGCCTCTCGAAGCACGAAAGCGATTATTTCCGCAGCCTCGTGCTCTACGCCGAATGCAAGGACATCGAGGCCAAGAACAACTACCTCAAAGACATCCTCAAGCTCCGCGCGCGGAATTTGAATTCCGTGCACGAGGTGCAAACCGCGCGTATCGAGATGCTCAAGCACTGGTACCACTGGGCGATCCGGGAACTCACGCTCCTGAAGGACTTCTCAGAAGACCCGTCCTGGATTGCGCAACGGCTGCGCCATCGCATCACTCCGAAGCAAGCGGCGGCGAGTCTCGAGCTGCTCGAGAAGCTCGAGTTCATTAAGCGCGACGGCGGCCGTTTTGTGCCGAGCGAGCCGCTCATCACTACCTCCGATGAAATCTCTTCGCTGCTCATTCGTGATCTGCATCGGCAGTTCATGGAGCTGGGGATTAACTCGGTTTTCAACGACGCGATCGAGCAGCGTGAAGTTAGCGCGCTCACCATCGCGCTTCCGAAGAGCAAGATCCCGGAGTTCAAAAAATCATTAAAAGAGTTTCGCAAGGAATTGAACCGACTTTACTCGGCCAAAGAAGGCAACGAGGAGGTCTACCATTTGGTCATGAATTTCTTTCCGCTGACGATGATGAAAGAAGGGGGAGCGACATGAAGGCAGGGACACGAAAGCTGGTACTGTTTTCGTTAGTTGTGGCCGGCGCTTTGGGCGCGGCGAACGGAGTGCGCGCGGGCGGCGAAATTGGCAACGCCCGTTACGTGAAGTTCCGCAGCGCCTTGGGCGGGTACGAGACCGAGTACCCGCGCACCTGGAATAATTTTGATTTGGGCGAGATCGTCGGTTTCATGGAAGACGGCGTGGACGCGAAGCTGGCGACTAACGTCGGCATCACGCGGCACGATCTGGGCCAGGTCCAAAGCTTGGACGACCTGAAGGCGTACGTCGCGAGCAAGCATCCGTATCTGCTCCCGCAGTCGACGGAAGTCGATGGGCGTCCGGGCTATCTCGTGCAATGGCGCGGGAAGACCTCGATCTACGTTTTCCGGGGGCCGGCGGCGGTCATGCAGATCTCGTATCAAATTCGCGCGGATGAACAGTCCCGCATGGACGTGGAAAAAATCCTAAGTTCGATCAAGTTCTAATTCAGTTTAACCGGGGGGAATAGAAAGATGCGTAAATCACTAGGGATGGTGTTTTCGGTAGTGGGTGTGACGATGGTCGTCGTCGCTTATCAAAGTCCGGGCGTGACCGAGATCGCGTACGGGAATTCAGGCGCTAAGCAAAGCAAGGCCGCTTCGGCGACGGCGGTGCCTTCGGTGGCGAAAGCCAATCCTGGCGCGCACACCGTGCTGATGGAAGTGCCGCACGCGAATGCCCACAAGGCCGAGCTGGAGAGCATGCTCAATCACGCCGAACAAATCGCGAGCGTGGAGCTGAACAATCCGGTCGATGCAAAAGAATTTGACCAGGAAGTCCTCGATAAGGCGCTCTCCGTGTTGAAGGACGCCGGTTACGGAAACCTGCTGAAAGGCGCCCGGTTTGGCAGCGCTGAAAAGCAAGGCGTGAATGCCCAGATGATCGAGCCTCAGACCTATGTCTTCTACCCACAGCTGGTGGACGGGGTTCCGGTGGAAGGCTGCGGCACCACCGTGATGGTGAAGGGCGGCAAGATCGTGAACGTCGACGCTAATCTCGCGAAAAATCCGCCTGCTCCGGGCAAGGTCTCTCCGCAGCTAACGACCGCGCAGTCGGCGGATCGGGCGCGTTTAGCGGCCGGTACGGCCGATGCCGCGATCCACTTAGCCAAGCGCCAGTGGACGTATCGGCAAGGTTGGATCATGGGGGACGATATCCAGTTTCAGGGTCATAAAACGGCCTATATCGTGGACGTGCAGAGCGGGGCCGTGCACAAGGAAAACCGGGGTTACTTTGAGCACGCCGAGCATGCATACGAGCCGGCCGAAGAGTTCGGGGAAATGTCCCTGCAGGTCCTGGGACGCGGGGTGAAGTTCAATCCCCAGGCAACTGGCGACAAGCTCGATGAGCTGACGATTGCTCACTTGAACCTCACGGTCGGTGGGCAGGCCATGGTTTCCGACTTGGATGGCAAGCTCAAGATCAAGCTCGAAGAGGGGAAATCGCTTCCCGTGACGGGCACGCTCGAAGGTAAATTCGCCAAGATCGTGACTGGCGTGGGCCAGCTGCTCAAGATCGCCGGTGAAAGCCCGGCGGAAGCCATGTTCTTGTTCAACGCGAAAGACAGCACGCAGCACTCGATGGCGCAGGTGAACGGGTATGTACACACGAACATCGTGCACCAGTTCCTCGTGGATCGCGGCTTGACCAACAAGAATACCGAGAAGGTCACCCAGGTGAACGTCAATCGGAACGACATGACGTGCAACGCTATGTATTCGGGCGGCCAGAACTACTACTACGTGGGCGATAAGGAGTGCATGAATTCCGCCTACGACACGGTCGTGTACCATGAATATGGCCACTTGGTGGATGACGGCTTCGGCGGCATCACCAACGGTGGTTTGAGCGAAGGTTGGGGCGACGTGCTCGCGGTCTACGTTTCGGGTCAGCCCATCATCGGCGAAGACTTGCTCGGTGCCGGCACGAAGGTTCGCACGGGCGACAATACGTACAAGTTCCCGGTGAGCGGCACCGGTCCGGTTCACCAGCTCGGTCAGGCCTGGGCGGGGTTCGCCTGGCACCTGCGCCAGGAGCTGATCAAGAGCTTGGGTGACGAGAAAGGCGCGAAGCTCGCCGAAGAACTCGTGCTCCCGTCGCTCGCTTCCAATGCGCGTAACATTCCGGCCGCCGTCAAGGAAGTGATGTTGCGGGACGCGGTGGACGGCGATGTCGCCAAGGCTCCGCACCGCGCCGAGATCATGCGCGCCGCGGAAATGCACGCGTTGCAGTCGTACTTGCCGTAGTTAACGCCATAGTGTTTGATCGAACGGGGCCAGTCGGTTAGCTTTTAGAGCATGCCACTGGCCCTTTTCTTTTCTCTTTTGATCGCCGCTTTTTGGGGCGGCACCGGCGACGCGCGTGAGAGCAAGGTTTTGTTCGTAGATCCGCCGGCTCCCCGGCGGGCGCCACCACCGACCGCGCCGGGCCCGGGCGCCCTGACCGCCGAAGATGCCGCGGTTCTCGAGTTACAGAAGATGGCCGAAGAGCGTCGGCGGAAGCTCGCCGAACTGAGCGTCACGTCACCCGGAAGTTCGGCGGTTGGCGTGGTGGACGCTTCCGGCGCGGCTGCGACCCCCGCGCCCACGTCGCTCACTCCTGAGCAGCAAAAAATGGCCGAGACCGCCAAGCGAGTCATGGAGAATCCCGCCCTGCAGGCGTACTTCAAGGCCGTCACCCATCCGGAAGTGATCAACGGCATTTCGAAAATCGTCGGTCATCCGTCGCGATTCACGCTGCTGATGCTGCAAGTTTTCAGTTTGATTGCCCTCATGTTCCTGCGTGCGTGGCGATATTCGAAGCTCGAGAAGGGCCAATGGCTTCAGCGCGTGTGGATTCAAGCCTGGACGGGCGTCGTCTTTTTGATTTGCGTACTTGTGGTCTGGCCGACTTTGATCTTGGGGCCCACCTATCGGGAAGCGGTGGGGAACATTCGCGCGGGCCTGCAAGCCAGTCCGTGACGATCGAGCCCTAGAAACTATAAAGGACCTGATAGTTTGAGCTATCAAGTCCTTTACATCCACGGGAAGAGTTTAATGTTGTGGGGGGATTAAAGACGTCCCCGTGGTATGGGCTAGATATATCCACGACCTTCGCGGCTTACAATAAAAAAAATGCTGCTATGCGATAAGAATTTCTATTGGCAGTTCATAAGCCGGGCTAATGAGGTAGGAAGCTGGCCGCGGCGGCGTATTCGAAGCAGCGCTGGATCTCGGCGGGGGTCATCCCCAAGCGGTTCCGGCAGACGTCGATCTCGGAAGCGAGCGTCACGTTCATGATTCCGGGGTCGTCGGTGTTGAGGCTGACCGGAACCCCCGCGCGCAGAAGCTTGGGGAGAACATGGTCTTCGACGCGCGGAAAGATGCCCACGAGCCAATTGCTGGTGGGACAGATCTCCAGGCAGATCCGCTGGTCGCGCAAGTGTTCCATCAGTTTGGGGTCGCGCGCGCACGCGACGCCATGGCCAATGCGCTCGGCCCCCAGGTACTCTAGGGCTTCCCAGATGCTCTCGGGGCCGGAGGCTTCCCCCGAGTGAACCGTAATGCGGGCCCCCGCTTGCCGTAGGCGCTTGAACGATGATTCGAATTTTTTTCCGGGGTGCGCGGCTTCGTCGCCGGCCAGGTCGAAGCCGACGAAGAGATCCCGATTTTTAAGGAAGAATTCGACGGACTCGGCGACCGAGTCGGCGCCGTAATCACGCGTGGCGATGCAGATCATCCCCGCGCGCATGCCCGCGTACTGGGCGCAAGCTCGCCGGATACCCCGATCGAAGCTTTCGGTCGCCTCCCGCCAGGAAAGGCCGGAGAACTCGGTGGCGAAGCTAGGTGAAAAACGCAATTCCACGGCCCGCGTGCCCTCGCGCCAACAGTCTTCCACGGCTTCGAATCCCACGCGCTCGATCGCATCCGGAGTGTGGAGCGCGCGCTGGAATGCCCCGAACTTCCCCAGTACGCTCGCTAGGTCCTTCATCGGAGCCTGAATTAGGGTCTTTTCGCGGAAAGCGGCCAGTGAAGTGCTTTGCGGCTCCAGGCCTTGGGCTTGCAGCAGCTCGAGCAGCGTCGCGGGTCGCGTGCAGACGTCGAGGTGGCGGTGAAGCTCGGTTTGCACCATGGGGCGCCCCTTAGGCTCCCATAATGTGCGCGCCGCTGTCGACGTACATCGTGGAGCCGGTGATATGGCGTCCGCCCGGGCCACAGAGGAAGGCGGCCAACGCGCCGACGTCTTCGGCGTTGATGTTTTCGTGCAGGGGGGTTTTCTCCTCGGCTTTGGCGAGCATGGTGCGGAAGTCGCGGATGCCGGCGGCGGCGAGCGTCTTCACGGGCCCGGCCGAGATCGCGTTCACGCAGATTTTTTTCGGGCCGAGGTCCCACGCCAGGTAGCGCACGCAGGCTTCGAGCGCCGCTTTGGCTACGCCCATGACGTTATAGTTCGGCACGACCTTCTCGGCGCCGTAGTACGAAAGGGTGACAATCGAGCCACCGTTCGGCATCAGCGGCGTCGCGCGCTGGGCGAGCGCGACGAGTGAATAGGCGCTGATATCCATGGCGGTGGCGAAGCCTTTGCGGGAGGTCGCCGTGAACGACCCTTCGAGATCTTCGCGATTCGCGAAGGCTACGGAGTGAATCAGGATGTCGACGGTGCCCCACTTCGCCTTTACCTTCTCGAATAGCCGGTCGATCTGGCCGTCGTCGGCGACATCGCAGGGTTCGATCAGATCCGATTTCACGGATTCCGCGAGTGGGCGCACGCGGCGCTCGAGGGCCTCGCCCATGTAGGTGAACCCCAGCTGAGCCCCGCCCGCGGCTAACTGCTCCGCGATGGCCCAGGCGAGACTTCGTTCGTTCGCTACGCCCACGATCAGGGCCTTCTTGCCTTGGAATGAATTCGACATAGGAAGCCGTTATAAAGAAGGCCGGGTCGGGGGGCAAGGCCAGAAAAAACTGGAAAAACAGCGCAACGCGTTATAATGATAGGTAAATGGCTCTAATCGTTAAAAAATTCGGCGGCACGTCGGTCGGCTCCATCGAGCGCATCCAGGAAGTGGCGAAGCTCGTAATGGACGCACGCGCGAAGGGCGATCAGATCGTCGTGGTCGTTTCGGCGATGTCTGGCGAAACGAACCGCCTCGTGGAGCTCGCCACGAAGATCAATCCTATCCCGTATTCCCGCGAGTACGATCTGCTCATCGCCAGTGGCGAGCAGGTTTCGGTGGGGCTCGTGAGCTTAGCGCTCAATACCTTGGCCGGAAAGACGGTGGCGCGCGGGCTGCTTGGCCACCAGATCGGCATCCGCACGGATTCGGTTTTTTCTAAGGCGCGCATCCAGGCGATTGATTCGACGCTGCTCAAGCGCGAGATTGAAAACGGTATCACGCCCGTCATCGCCGGGTTTCAAGGCGTCGATTCGGACAACAATATTACTACGCTGGGCCGGGGCGGCTCGGACACGAGCGCGGTGGCGATCGCGGCGGCGATCCAGGCCGACGAGTGCGATATTTACACGGACGTGGACGGAGTCTACACGACCGATCCGCGGCTTTGTCCCCAGGCGCGCAAGATCCAGCGGATTTCCTACGAGGAAATGATGGAGTTCGCGGGGTTGGGCGCGAAGGTTTTGCAGATTCGCAGCGTGGAAATCGCGGCGAAGTATCGGGTAAATTTGCATGTGCGCTCGAGCTTCGAGCGGACGGAGGGTACGCGCGTGGTGGCGAAGGAAGATTTAGGCAGCGAGATGGAAAAAGTCGTGGTGGCGGGAGTCGCCGCCGACCCCGCGCAGGTGAAGCTCACGCTTCAGAACCTGCCCGACACCCCAGGCACCGCCGCGCAGATCTTCGGCGCGCTGTCGGAGGCCGCGATCGTCGTGGACGTCATCGTGCAAACCACCGCGGCGCAAGGAAAGCTTTCGGTGAGCTTCACGGTGGGCAAGACGGATCACCTGAAGGCCCAAAAGGTTCTCCAGGCGCTCGCGCAGACCCACTTCGTGGGCATGCAAATCAGCGAGGATGCCGAGCTCGCGAAGGTCAGTATCGTGGGCGTAGGGATGCAAAATCACCCGGGGGTCGCGGCGAAGATGTTCCGCCTGCTCGCGGACGCTGGTATCAATATCCGCCTGGTAACCACTTCGGAGATCAAGGTTTCTTGCCTCATCGCCGGCGCGGACACGAAGAAGGCGGTTAGCTGCCTACACCAGGGTTTCGAGCTGGACAAGATCGGCTAACCGTTGGATCCTGTTAAAGGATCCCCCCATGAAAGCGATTTCTAAAACACCTCCGCCTCTGTTGGTCATGGCCGCTTTGCTCGCGGTGCAGGTGCTGTTCGGGTTGAACTACGTCTTCTCCAAAGTCGTCGTGAGCGAGTTTCCGCCGCTGCTGTGGGCCAGCATCCGCATCATCATTTCGGCCGCCGTGCTCTTCTCGGTGGCGATTCTCTCCAAGCGCCCGCATCCCACGGGCGGCGCGAAGGGGTTTTTCCTGCCGCTCATCGGGCTCGCGCTCCTGGGCACGATCATCAATCAAGGCAGCTTCCTCGTCGGGCTGCGCTACACCACGCCGACCAATAGCGCGATTCTGAATACCCTCATCCCAATCTTCACGCTTTTGGTCGTGACCTTGCGCGGGCAGGAGCCGCTCACGCGTCGGCGCGCCGTGGGCTTTGCCTTCGCCCTCGTGGGGGTGCTCGCGCTGCGGAAGGTGGAAGACTTCACGCTCTCGAATGAAACGCTCAAGGGCGACCTGCTCACGATCTTAAACTGTCTCTCTTTCGCCTTCTTTCTGTCCTACGGTAAGTCGTTCTTTGAAAGGCACGATCGCTTGTGGGGCACGGCGTGGCTTTTCGCGTACGGCAGCGTTGGGCTCACTACGCTCGCGTTCCCGTTTTACCTGGATTTCAAGTTCCCGGTCATGACGACGGAGCTGTGGTGGTGCGCGGCTTACGCCATCCTTTGCGGCACCTTGCTCGCGTATTTCCTGAATAACTGGGCGCTCGCTTACGCCAAGCCCTCGCAGGTCGCGCTTTGGGTCTACGTGCAGCCGGTGGTGGCGGCATTGCTCGCGTGGATCTGGTTCGGCCAGGCCATCACGTTGCGCACGGTGTGCTCGAGCTTGCTCATATTCACCGGGCTTTTGATTTCCATCCGCCGGGAGAAAACCACGTGAGCACGGAAGTTGAGATCAAGGTCCAGCTTAAGCCTGGCGAACACTTAACTATTTTTTCTGGGAAAGATCGGCCCCGCTTGGCGAGTTTTTTCCTGCGCGCGGTCTCGTCCATCGTCGACGAGCTGCTGCTGATGCTGGTCTCGTGGGTCGTGGCCCTGCCATTTTTCGCGTTGCCGATCGAAATCAGCCCGCTTTGGCAGCAGATCTGGATCCTGATTTTCTACCTCATTGTGGCCATGGCTTACTACAGTTATGCGCATTCCCGGTGGGGCACCACGCTCGGCAAGTACCCGTTCAAAATCTACGTGGTGGACGCGGACACCGGTAAGTTTCCGTCGCTGGGGCGCAGCTGCGTGCGCACCGTGGGCTACTTTGTTTCTTCGGCGCTCATGGGTATTGGCTACCTCATGGCGCTTTTTCATCCGCGTAAACAGGCCTTGCATGACGTGATGGCCAACACGCTCGCTGTGCGCCGCCCGTCTCGCGAAGCTTCAGGTAAACAGGGATAGCTCGGTCCGCGGCGACTTTTTTTGGGTCAAGGGCTGGTGCTTCGGCAACCGGATCACGAAGCGCGTGTGGGGGTGTTTCTCGTCAAGCGTGATTTCACCGCGGTGATTCTCCACGAGCGCGCGCGAGATGGCCAGCCCCAGGCCCGTGCCGCGCCCGGCTTCCTTCGTGGTGTAAAAAGGCTGCATCATCTTCTGGGCCACTTCCGCGGGAATTCCCTTTCCGCTATCGGTCACGCGTAGCTCTAGCCACCCTCCCAGGTCGCGCGCCTCGATCTCCACCCACCGGTCGGGCAGGTTTTCCACCGCATCGAAGGAGTTCACCAGCAAGTTCATAAGTACCTGCATGATCTGACCGGGGCGGGATTCGAATTCGGAGTCCGTTTCGCACTTCACGCGTAGGTCCACGCCCAGTAGCTTGATTTTCTCGCCGCAGAGATCCAGGCACTCTTGCACCACCGCGCGTATTTGGGTGGGTTCGAACGGATCCTGACGGCTGTCGCGGGAGAATGCGCGCAGCCCCTTTACGATGCGGGAGATGCGGTCGGTCGTGGCCTGCAAACGGTCCAGATTGTCGGTGAGTTGATCCGGGGTGAGGACGCCTTTTTGGGCGGAAGACTTAAGTAGGTCGAGCTTCACCATGATGATGGAGAGCGGGTTGTTGATCTCGTGCGCGATGCCGCTGGCCATTTCACCCAAGGTCGCCATCCGCGCCTGCGCGGCGAGCTTCGCGTGCTGATCGGCGATTTGGTCGTACGTTTTCGTGAGAAACTTTCGGAAAATGTTCGTACGCAGGGAAACCGAGAGGGCAACCAGCATGGCAATGATCAAGCTTAAGGTGGAGCGTTCGTTATCCGCGAGGCGAGGGTAGTCCCGAAGGTCCATCCCGGAAACGCCGGTGGCGAAAACGATGGTGAGCCCCACGCCCGCCAGCCCTAGCCAGAACCAGGCGCGGCGCCCGTTGTAAAAAGAGGCGGCGATTTGGGCGTAGACCACGAATAGCAGCACGAAGGGTGAGCTAAGGGCGCCGGTAACGCAAACCACGATCGTGAAGTACGCCAAGATCGTCGCCATAAAGTAGATCTTGCGCTTGGCCAGGCGCTTTTTCGTCAGCTTTCGGCTGAATAGCAGCATGGGTCCCAGGTAGGCCAAGCTGAAGACAAGAAGCAGCGTGGAGTGCACGAACATCGCCACGCCGATGGCAACGAAGGTGACCACTAAGCCGACCTTGCAGTTGTATTTAAAGTATTCGACTTCGTAATTTTTGGGTTTCAGGGTCTTCAGACGGAGGCTACTTCGCGTGGGGATCTCGTTGGTTCAGCTCCCACAGCTCACGCGAGAAATCGCGGAATTTCTTGATGTCTTCGTAAAGCTCGGGTTGGTACCCCTTCGATCCTTCGAAAGCTTCGAACTCCATGCTTTCCATGTCGTGATGCAGCTGGGTGATCGCGGCGGAGTAACCCTGCGCGCGCATGATTTTCAGGTATTTTTCACGGTCCAAATTGGCGACGGGCATGCCTCATTATTACCGAGGATGGGCTAGGTTCTCAATTGGGAAATGGGCGGCTGGGAGAGGAATTGGGCGCGGGCCGTCCGCTCGTGTTGGACCAGCCCGCGCCTTTCTCCATCGACCCGGCGGGTCACCCCGCCGGAGGAAAGCCGGAGTAAGAGGATTAGATCGCCGAAGCCGCGTCGACGCGGATGGTTTCCGAGTCTTCCATCTCGCCTTGAATGGCGAACATGCGCGCGCCGGAGTTGTACATCCGGCGGACGTCGGTGCCGTTGCTCAGGGAAAATGCGCGCCCCGTGTTTTGGTCGGTGATGCGCAGATTGCAGCCCTGGCCGTCGTTCTCGGCGCCCATCAGGCAGGTCACGCTGCCCCGAACCTCGATCGACGACATTTTAATATACGTCTCCCTGAACGTGGAATTCGCGTCCCTCGTAAAGTCCCCCCGGCCGCCGCCGAAGGCGGACCCCAGGGTGAATAGACCGATCAAGGCAAAGGTAATGATCGCGGTGCCTAGGCTCCAGTGAGTGACGTGGGTCACGAAACTTTGGATTGATTTAGTCATATATTACCTCCCTGTAATACGACTGGCGTCGGAAAGACCTGCGGTCTGGCAGGAGGTGGTCGGGACGGCCCTCCATGGAACGTCGGTGGCCACCCATAGATAAGCGTGAGGGTTTTTCCCGTGGTTGTCAAATCGCGGGTTGCGCAGCTTCGATGACTCCGCTAACTTAGGGCTACTTCAGGCTTTTTCCGTCGGGGCGTAGCGCAGCCTGGCTAGCGCATCTGGTTTGGGACCAGAGGGTCGTGAGTTCAAATCTCGCCGCCCCGACCAATTCAACTTCCACATTTTTTAGACCCGCCTGGGCTCAGACAGTCCTCGGCTTGCCTTGCAAGCCTGCGGAACTCGCCGGCAGGTCTGAAGATGTGGAGGGAAAAATTTGCTCGAGGTGGAGAAGAGGTGAAGTCGCTTGGTGAACGAAGGAATTGTAGCGACGGCCAAATCGCACGTCGCGAAGCGACGCCCGTAGGGCGAAGGCCAACCCCTTGCCACCGATGCTTCTGCTGGAGGTAGAAGAAGCCAAAAGCGCTACCCGCGTCCATCCGAATATTTCGAAACAATTAAAGGAAGTCGTTTCAACCACTTGGGTGCGTGATAATTAGTTTCCTTGACAACTATTTATAAGTAAACTAATATAGGGAATGTGATGGGAAAAAAGCAAAAACTTGAAGCGAGCAAGCTCACGGAGCACATCGGCTACTGGATGCGAGTCGTTTCAAACAACGTTTCTCACTCGTTTGCCCGCAAGCTCGAAGCGAGTGGCGTTACGGTCGCGGAATGGGTCATTTTGCGAGAAATGTACGGTGGCGACGACACCACCTCGCCCAGTGCGGTCGCCGAGCTAACGGGGCTCACGCGGGGGGCGGTTTCCAAGCTCATTACCCGGTTGCTGGAAAAGGGCTTAGTCAGTCGTAAGGAATCTTCGGATGATCGTCGTTACCAGGACATTGAGCTCACCGCCAAAGGCATTCAGCTGGTGCCGAAGCTCGGAGCGCTCGCCGATCAAAATGACCGCGAGTTTTTTTCCTGTCTCAACAAGGCAGAACGCTCTCAACTGAAAGCGGTCTTGCAGAAGCTGGCCGATCACTTCCAAATTAAAACTGTACCTACGCAGTGAAAAAGGAACGCCATGAATAAACTAGTTATCCAGCCACTCTTGGAGAAGTCGCTCGCAAGGCAGATTACTTTCCCGGAAATTCTCTCCATTCTCACGAAAGAGGGAGTCGAATCTTACCACGTCGATTTCATGAGGAATGAGTGTCGCTACTACGCAAAAGATGGCGCATCCTTTTCCCTGGACATCCCCTTCGAGCATCATGGAGTGGCCAGCCGCTTTTCGCCGGAGACTTTGGATTCGGTCAACCAACGGGTGCTGGCTGGACAAGCGACGTTCGCGGATTTCGTCAAAGAGGGCTGCGCCGCAGGTTGCGCTTACTACATTGTCTACCTGAATGGCAGAAAGGTCCGTTACTTCGGAAGAAATGGGGATGAGCACGTTCAACACTTTCCCAGCCCAAAATAGGAGATTCAAATGCAAAAACTCTCGCGTTCTCAAATTAAATCGGTCGATATTCAAGCTCCCGTCGAAAAGGTTTTTACGTTTCTCGCCGATCCCATGAACTGGCCGCAGTATGCCGTGGTGAACCTGCGCTCGGTGAGCTTGGGATCAAACGGCTGGTTCAAAGCCATCACAAAATTTGGCGAAGGCCAGCTTAAGGTCAATCCGATCAAAGAATTCGGGCTCCTGGACCATACGTGGAAAGACCCGCAGGCCACTTGGACCGTATTCTCCCGCGTCGTTCCCAATGGCGATGGTGCGACGGTGTCCATGACGCTCTTTCAGCCGCCGGTTATGGATGACGCACAATTCAATCAAGCCATGCGTGAAATGGACGTAGAGATGGCGAAATTGAAAGAACTTTTGGAGCGCTAAATCGAGCGTTTATTCGCCCATGGTTTCTAGTCCAGCGGTTATAGAGTTTGTAGACAGCCCAAAGTGACTTCGGCATGATTGCTTCTATGTGGGTTAAGAAGCGTTGGCACATCACGCTCAGTGTAGCGGCCGCCACTATTCTGGTTTTTGGCGGTTATTACCTCACTTGGAAGATCCATCGGTTGGCTCGGACGGATGCCATGCCACTCGAGCGTGTCTATCCGGTTGCAACCTTTTATGAAGGTTCCGAGAAGTTTGAGCTGACGGTGGAGCAATACTCTGCCTCGGCGCATGCCGGCATTCGGCCCTGTGAGCTATCTAACTTTCGGTTCAAGCTCGCTGCCTTCGATAAGAACGTACCGATGGAAGTAATCGATGAAAGGTTGCCCAATATAGACACTTGCCGGGGTAGTCCGCGAGCTTTCAAACGGGGTGATTTTTTGCTGGTGGTGTTTCCTGGGTCTAACGAGTTTCATATCGAGACTCGATATGTAGTGATCTCGCGAAAGAAAATGAAAATCATAGGTGAGCTGGACGAGGCACGGCGCCAGGCACTTAGCGATTATTCGAAAGGACTGCTCGTTTCTATGCGAGCGCGTTGATAGAATTGCTTGGAGTGCTCAAGCGTCAAAAACCGCCTGCCGCTGGGTGGGTGTCGCTTAGCCTTAGCTCGATTCCGGTCCCGCCGCGCGAAGCTTCTCGATCAGCTGCTCAAACGGGCCGGGCGGCAAGATGCCCGCGTGCTCGAAAACCAGGTCGCCATTTTTAAACGCCATGAGGGTGGGGATCGATCGGATCTGGAACGCCTGCGCGAGGTCGGGCGCGGCTTCGGTGTCGACCTTGCCGAAATAGATGTCCGGGAAAACCTCGGCGGCTTGCTCGAAGATCGGGGCAAAGACTTGGCACGGTTGGCACCAGCCGGCCCAGAAATCGAGCAGTACCAAGGGATGCGCATCGACGACTGACTCGAAATTTTCCATCGTAACGACGTGAGTTTTGTTTTCCATATCGGACCTATATTAAGCAGAAACCGAATCTAAGTGCTGCTTGAAATGACTGTACATCGAAGAAAAAATACGCCGATCGTTCAGGGCCTTGCCCATGGCGAAGGTTCCCTCTTGGAAGGTGACGATGAATTCGGCGAGCTTCCGCGCGTCGACATCCTTGCGGAGATAGCCGTCGTCCTGTGCTCGCTTCAGATGCTCGTGGGTTTTCTCCATCCATTCCAACAGGACGGCCGTCGTCCTGGCTTTGATGGTTTCGTCGGCGGCGGAAAGTTCCTGCGTTAAGTTGTTAAGCGGACAGCCCAAGGAAACGAGTTCGTCGGGCCAGTGGTCGAACGTGTTTTTGAAGCATTTCAAAATGCCCTGTAGCGGGTTTTTGTAGGCGGCGAGTGGTTTGATCCACCGGTCTTGAATGCCCGCCTGGATAACTTCGTCGATGATGGCGTAGGCAACGTGATTTTTAGTGGGGAAGTGATGGAAAAATGCGCCGATCGTGACGCCTGCCTTGGCGGCCAACTCACGCACGCCCACGCCATTAAAACCATGGCGATAGATCTCTAGAAAAGCCGAGTTCAGGATGTGCGCCCGGGTTTTTTCGGGATTGCGGGTTCTCGCCTTCTTCACGAAAATAATATATCAACCGATATTTAATAAATCCAATTATTTACATTAATTTATGGATATAGATGCTAATTATGATTTGCAACATATCGATAGATATGTAAAATATAGGCATAGCAAGTGATCGACTCAGTCAGGAGAGCGAAATGAATCATCAACCGACTTCCAAGCGAACCCTCTGGATTGGCCGCGCGCTGAGTGGCGTGGCGGTTCTGTTCCTGTTGATGGACGGCATCATGAAGTTCTTCATGGAAAAGCTCCCGCCGGAAGCGATTGAGGCGGGCGCCGCGCTTCAGTGGCCGATGGAGAAGATGCCCCTCGTCGGGACGATCCTCCTCGTCTGCACGTTTCTATACGTCATTCCGCGATCCGCGGTGCTGGGAGCTATTTTGCTCACCGGTTATCTGGGCGGGGCGATTGCGAGCCACGTACGGGTCAGCAATCCGCTCTTCACCCACACGTTGTTTCCTATTTACGTCGCCGCCTTGATCTGGGTGGGCCTTTACTTACGAGACGCGCGAGCGCGCAGTATTCTTTCCCGTTCGACTTCAAATTGATCTCTAGAATTAACCTTAGGAGTAAACATGCCCGCGATCACCAAGACCACCTTGACCCCTTATCTGTTTCTTAACGGCAAGACCAAGGAAGCCATGAGCTTTTATCAGCGAGCTATTGGCGGAGAGCTTCACTTGACGACCTTCGGCGAAATGCAAGGCGAGGCGTGTCCGCAGGCTCATCGCGATCTGGTGATGCACGCATCGCTGAAGTACGGCGACTTTGTACTGTTTGGCTCAGACGGGAATCCCAACGAGCCCGAGGATCCTGCCCTCCTCGGTGCCGCCAGCATTCAGCTTGCGATCGGCGCCCCTGAACCGGAGCTTTTGCGCCTGTTTAAGACGCTTTCGGAGGGTGGACAAGTGATTCATGCGCTCTTTGACGCCCCCTGGGGGGGCAAGTTTGGCGTCCTCAAAGATCGTTATGGGTTTCAGTGGATGTTCGCCAGTCACAGTTGAATCCTCCATATTCCTAGGGGTTTAGGCATCTCTCGCCCGAGCGTGCTTGCGAGTTCTCCTGGATTACGTTATAACGCATAGCGTTAAAAACTTAAGGAGTTTTGCATGCATCCGCGCGCAGGTAGTATTTTTGGGAAATGGACTTCTTGCCTGGTACTTAGCTGGGTTTTTGGCGCTCCGCTTGGGGTTGTTTTAGCCGCTGATCAGGTTCGGGTTTGCCAACTGAAGCCTAACCAGTTTCCGGTCGATGCCATGTTCGAACGAAACTCCGAGAGTGGTGGCTCGCGCGCGGGGCACATTCGTCGGGCTGGACGCGAAAAGGTGATCTACTTGAGTAAGATCTTTTCGTCCGCGGTGGGCGCGGATTGCGCTGACGTGCGCTCGCATGCCTTTGAAGTGAGTGGTCTCCTAATCTCGGCGAGTTTTGCCGACGCGGGCGGGTCCGTGAGGCTGACCGTGGGCGATGCCTTAGTAGAAGGACCGCTGTCCGTAGCGGACCAGCCGATCCCTTCCGCGGGAACCGTGACCTTTGACGCGGAAAGCCCGGTATTGCTCCGACTTAACGCTAGCCAGGTGAACGACGGTAGGGACTGGCAGATCCATCTTGAAGGAATGGCGAAACTTCATGATCTCGTACTGGTACTTAAGGAGCGGACCCAAACCGTTTCCTACGAGCAATTGATCATCAACCCCGAGCTGGCCCTGATCAAAAAGCTTTCCGATTCTCCCTCATCCCAGCTCTCTAATCTTAGAAACTATGTGAATAATTATACCGGCACGTTCAACATCGCGGAAGCGGCCTACTTGCTTCGGGATATCCCCACCAACGTGAGCTGGGGCATTACCAGCGGTGGCTGGAATCCTTTGATCAAAGAGATCAGAGATCGCGGGATCGGAAAATGGGACTCGGATTCGGATCAAGATTGGCGATCCATGGAAGTGGCAATCGCCTACGCGATCCTGAAGAAAACCCAGGTGGGCGGGGGGCCGATCCCAGATTGGAAAGGTCTACGCGAAAAAATTCGGGCGTTGGCCAACAACCCAGTCCATCTCACCGGGGGGAAGCACGCGCTTAAGTCGGAGTTCCTCGCCGATATCGAAACTCTGCTTCTCGAACTATTGTACGAAGTGATGCTGCCGCCTAACTGAGGCGTCCGCCGCCCGGTTATAGCTCCTCGGCAAAAACCTTCTCGGTAATCTTCCAATAGGGCCCTTGCTTGCGTGCGATCACGAACGCCGGCAGCCGGAATAGCCGTTGATATTTAATTACGTCCAAGGGGTCGCGGAAATCGAAGGCGAGCTCCGGGCGTCGCAAATGCGAGCGCAAGAAGTTGATGTTGAACTTCTTGATCGAGGAGGGGTTGCTGAAGAAGTGCGCCTCGCTGATGTACTGGGCGTCGTAATCGTAATATCGGATTTCTAGGTAGGAGTTGGCGTTTTTGTCTTTGCGCTCCTCGAAGGTGATGCGATCCGGTGTGAGCACGTGCGCGTTTTTGGAAAGCTTCGCTTGCTTGAGCTTGGCCTCGGCATCCGTCAGGGCCGCCGCGCATTTTTCGCACGTTCTTGCGGTGACGTCGTTTTCGGCCCCGCAGCTATGACAGAGTTTGAGGCGAAACCGAAAACCGCAGGGTTTTAATAGGTAGGTCGACGCATCGGCGGTCGTGCCGCGGCATTTGCGCCCGAAATGTTCGAGCACTTCCCCGTCGGCATCCGCGTAGCCCCAGAAGACGTTGTCGAAACCGCACTCGGGGCAAGGGACATGAACGGGTACGGTGTCCTTGGCGGGGCGCTTGTCGCTGATCTCGGGCGCGTAGATGTCGTGGCCCATGCCGGTGTAGTCCAGGATGTAGCAGTCTTTTTTGCCGTTCGAGCGCCGCAGCCCCCGCCCCACGATTTGCTGGTAAAGGCTATTGGACTCGGTGGGCCGTAAGATCGCAATCACGTCCACGTGCGGGGCATCGAAGCCCGTCGTGAGCACCGATACATTCACCAGGTATTTGAATTTCTTCGCCTTGAAGTCCGCGATCGTTCGCGCCCGATCGGCCATATCCGTGTCGCCCACCACCAAGCGGGCTTGCTCCGCGGGGAGGTAGGACAAGATCTCCTCCGCATGCCGCACCGACGCGCTGAAGATCATCACCCCTTGGCGTTCGTAACGTTCGGTGATGTCGATGATGTTGCGAATAATGAGCGGGGTTAGCCGTTTTTGGCTTTTCAAAACCTCTTCAATCTCGGCCACGGTGTACATGCGGCCGGATTCGGAGAGTTCGGAAAAATCGTAGCTCGTGACCGGAATATCCACCTTCACCGGCACCGTGAGGTAACGGTTTTTAATCATGTAGGTCAGCGGGAGCTCGAAAACACACTGCTTGAAAAACCGCGGCTGTTCGGTCTTGCGCTCGCCGGTCTGGGCGATTTCGTAAATCCAGCCCAGCCCCAGGCGATACGGCGTCGCGGTCAATCCTAAGACGCAGAGCCCGGGGTTACGGACACTTAGCTTTTGGATGATGGCCTGGTACTGGGTGGCGCCATCATCCGCCACGCGGTGGCACTCGTCGATCACCAGTAGCGAGAAGTCCTTGAAAAAGTCGTCCGGCGCCCGCGCCACCGACTGCACGTTGCCAAAGATGACTTTCTGATCGCGGTCTTTTTTTCCGAGGCTCGCGGAAAAAACTCCGGCCGCCATTCCGTAGCTCACGTACTTCTCATGATTCTGCTCGACGAGCTCTTTGACGTGGGCGAGCACCAAGACGCGGCCCTTCGCGATGCGCGCGAGCTCGGCGATGACCAGGCTCTTGCCGGCGCCCGTGGGCAGAACCACGACCGCCGGTGCCCGGCTTTGCCGGAAGTATTTGACCGCGTTATCGACGGCCGTTTGCTGGTAGTCCCGAAGTTCGTACATTTTCGCCGACGATCCTGCCACAAGGCGTGATCTAGCTCAATGCCGGTCAGGGTCCATTTCTAGCCAAGTCCCACCGATACGGAGGTATGCGGGTCCGTTGCCGGAGCGTCAGGATATTGGCAGGGTTTCTCATCGGTGCTAGCGCGCTAGGCGGAAGTTCGCTCGCGAGCGAAAAAACCTGGTACCAGTGTGTGCTGGAGGTCCTGCAGCGTCCACTCTGGGGTGAAGGCAAGGGTGACGCGAGCGCGCGCTTCGAGCAACTGGCGCACTACCTCGGCCTAGACCCCGCCCGGTACCAAGCCGATGGTTTCTTTCCTGTCCACGTGGGAAAGCCGGGCCGCATCTCCAACTACCCAGGCGTCGAGGGCCGGGCCACGTTGCTGGGGGAGGGAGGGACGGGCATGGTTTTTCTTACTCACCGCTTAGAGGGGGGCGAGCCCATTGTGCTCAAGCGCTACCGTTTTCGAGAGGGATCCGGTGGCGATCCGGCGCAGCTTCCGCTGGTCCAAAAAAACGATTTCGCCCTCATGAAGTGGATCAAGCTCAAGACGGATGTATTCAAAGTGGCCGAGTACAAGCTAGGTGCCCGACCTCTCACGACCGAAATCGAGTATGTCGCCGGCAGATCTCTGCAAGATGTGCTGGCTGACCCGAAGGTGCCGGAAGCGGTGCGAGCCTTGCTGCGCCAGCAGTACACCCAGCAAGCGGAGAAGTTCGTGGCCCAGATGCAGGCGGCTTTTCCGGACTTCCACGCGATGTCGAAACCGTCCTCCCGGGAAGATCCGATCCTAAATCCGGTATATTATTTCTTTCGTGATCCTGCGACCGGCACGGGTTACCGGGGTTGCCTGAAACCCAATCAGCTGATCGTAGATCCTTGGACCTTGGAAATGACTTTGATTGATCCGCTCTAGTTATCTGTAGATCGGCGTGCAGTTGCGCACGGTCCATTGATAACCCGCTAAGGCATCTGCGAGCGGTTGGCAGCCTTGGGAGCATTGAGCGTATAGCGTGTAGTTGTTCCCGGCAACGTTGCGGCAGTCAATTAGACAAATGAAGTGAGCTTCTTCCAGTTGTTCGATAAGCGGTAAAATTTCCGCTGGATAGTAGACGCAACCTAGCCCGCCGCCATCGGCACGGGCCGACGGAGCATTCAGGGAAATGGTCGATCCGGTTAAGGCTAAAAACATGAGGATGCCAGCGATTGTTTTCTTCATTGGGAACTCCTTCTAGGTGTTCCTAAAAATAGCGTATACGGCGGACGAAGATCGAGCGGGGAGAGCTTGGATTCGTGGTTTTTGTTTGCAAACTGTTTACTGATCTTCTGTGGCCATCTCAGTGGCCGTTCCCTGTCGCGCCACCGAACGGATTCGTCGCTCCCAGGTAGTTGAAGAAGTTCAAGCAGTATCCGTCGGTTTCCTCGAGCAGCGTATTGAGGGGTTCATACCCGAAATGCTGGATCTTTAGGTTGTGGATCTCCGCGCAGCTCGTGTGTTCCACCGCCTTTCGGCAGTGAATGGCGGCGGCCTCGTTGGCGCGTAAAAACCCCTGGCGTTCGCTTTTCACCACGGCTCCGAAATCATAGTACAAGACGGAAGACAGGCCAAGGCGCGGCACGGTTTTGCGGGTTCCATTCACTCCCCGCAGGCATCCTTCCATTTCTATATTAGGAACGCCGCATTCGATGACGCGGTCACAGATGGTTTGCCGCAAGACTTCGGAGTGAATCAATGGCGGAATGGTGTCCGGATCAACGGGGTTGCCGATGATCGTTCCGGTATGAACGGTGTCGGTGCCCGCGCAACCGGACAGGAGCCCGATGAGGACGAGCATCGCCGGCCCGACCCCGCGCCACTTCGAAAAAACCCCGAAAGCAACCATCATTCTTCGCCCTCCGGAAAGACATGGCTGAGCGGAAAAAACTGAAAATTCACCTGATAGACCCGCGGCGACTTGCGGTCGTCGTGGGCGACGATGTCCATGAGCTTGTCGCGCATGGCGCGGATCGTTTCTTTGAACTGGCGGGCGGCCTCTTCCGACAGCAGGAAGGTGGCGGCGGAAATGTCACGATCTGGCTTGGGGATGCGATCGATCGCTTCGCCCGCAAGCCGGATCATTTCGCGGTGAAATTGCGCGGCGTAGGAAGAAGTCACCTCGTCTTGGGTCAGGATCGAATACGTGTTGTGCTTGAGCCGGCCGGTGTCGGGATTGCGCGCCAAGATCCCCAGCGCCTGCAGCTCGCTCAAGGCTTTCTTGGCGTCATGGGTGGCGATGGCGGGAATCAGCTGCTTGGCGATGAAGTTCGGATCGTCGCGGAAACCCTGGGCGCCGACCATCTCCCGGATTGGGATCGAGAACCAGCGCGAGAAATAGTTGAAATGCGCTTCGTTCAGCGGATGCGTTTGCTTGTATTTTTCGCTTTCGAGGAGCTCGCCCGCGAAGTGCTCCCGTTGTAGCGGTGTTTTGGACTGGTTGAAGTTCACGAGGTTTTTGAAAAAATCCGACTCGCGTCGCCCGAGGTTCAGTGCCCGCGCGATCTTCGTCGCCCCCCGCGGCGAGAGGTTGCGTTTCCCTTCCATTACGAGCTTGTACATCGCGGAGGACTTGAAGCCGCCTCGTTTGGCGAGGAAGCGGAAGGAGAACTCCGGCCGCAGCAGCTTCATGTGCCGGTAGTAATCGCGGAGAAAAGCCCGGTAGTCTTGATACTGGTAGATCACCGGCCCGCGGGCGGATTTTTCCTGGACGGAATTTTTTTTCAAGAATTGGCCCCTTAGAGACATTATATCTGCCCTCTTTTCCGGCTAAAATGCGTCATCCAGGACACGGTTTTATGGATGCAGAAAACACCTAGTAAACGGCTTTAGGCCAGCTGGGAGCTGGGCCCCGCGCGGCTTATCGTTTCGCCAGCGCGGCTTCGACTCGTGCCAGCCGCGCTTTGAGCTCGGCGTTCTCGCGCTCCAGCTTTTCCAAGCGTCCGCCCAGTTTCTCGTAAAGGGCCTTGACCGCCTCGATCAAGGGCGCCACGAGGTGATCGTAGGCGATGGATTTCAACCCCGTTTTTTCATTCGTCACCACGGCCTCGGGATAGATGCGCTCTACTTCCTGGGCGATGAGGCCGATTTGACGGGAGGCCCCGAAGCGAGCCCGATCTTTCCAGTCGTATGTCACCCCTTGCAGGCCGAGGATTTTCGCCAGCGACTCGTCGGCGTCTAACGAGGTGATGTTTTCCTTCAGGCGGCGGTCCGAACTCGATGTGCAACCGGCGATGGAGCAAATCTGGATGTTGTCCACGTAAATTTTGCCGTTGTTGACGAGAGTGAGGCCCTGGGCACCGATGGTGGCCCGACGTACCTCGATCCCGGAGCCATTCGTCGACGCAGTGTAAAAGTGCACTTCGCCGGAGGGGTTGTTCGTGTTGCCGATTTGCACGTCGCCGGTCGCCGCCCGATTGAATAGCTGCAGGTTGTTGGCGTAGGTGTAGCTCAAGGCGGCCCGCTTGGTTCCCGTGTTATCGCGCATACGAATGGAGGTGTTGTTGCTCATGGCGAGGTCGCCCGCGAGGATTTCGAGCTTCTCGGTCGGTGTCGACGAGCCGACGCCGATCAGGCCGTTGTTGGTGATAGTCAGGGCGGGCGCTCCGGCCGCCCCGGCATTGGTGTAAAAACGTAGCGGGTGATTCGTCTGGGTGCCTACGTATCCGTACCCGCCGGAGGCCGCGGCGTTGGCGCCGTAAAGTACGCTTACCGCGCCGCTAATTGCGCCCACTTGCGCATAATCCGCCGCCGCGCCCGAATCGATCACGCGCAGCGAAGGCGCCGGCCCTCGCACCACCAGGCGGTCCGCGGGGTTGTCCGTGCCGATGCCGATATTGCCGTCGTTGGCGATCGTGAGGTGTTTTGGGGGAGTGGTCGTCTGGCTACCCGCCGGCGCGGTCGGGTTCGCTCCGAACGAGATTTTTCCGTCGTAACCGAAGTGCAGGAACGACATCGGATTCGTAGTTAGATACTGCCATTTGCTGCCTTCCCAGAATCCGTTGAAGACGATCCATTTGCCCGCGCCGTAGCCGTCGCGAAACGTCCATTCGGGTCCGATCTGTAAGGCTTCCTGCGGCGCCGCCGTGCCGATACCCACCTTCCCCGCGCCGCTGATGCGAAGGCGCTCCTGCGCCTGCGAGTGACCGGTGTCGGAGGTGAGTAACCGCAGGCCCGTTCGGCGGGTGGCGCCTTGGGCGTTTTCCGCCACGCCTTCCACGGCCGCGAAGGTTCGGAGATCTCCCGGCGTTCCATCGTTATTGGCCTTGAAGCCCAACCGCAGCTGCGCGCGGTCGCCGGTGACCAGAGTGTTTTTTTCCAGGATACCGGCGAAGAGCTGCGCAACATCCGCTTCGGTGGGAGAACTGGGATTCTTCACTTCGACCAACAAACCTAGGTCGCTGGTGTTGACGCGCAGACGATCGGTGCTTCGGTAGCTGCCAATCGTGAGCGCCGTGTCGGGATTGGTGGTTCCGATCCCGATGTTACCGTTACGTTCGTGGACGACGCTATCGGTGAGAGTCGTGGCGTTGGCCCACTTGGCCAAGCGTCCGGGCGTGCCGCTACCGCTACCCGCGATTCCGTTTTGGATCGAACATCCTCGGATCGGCTCCAGGCCATCGGCTCTAAGGGTTTCGACGTTCAAAAAATATTTATATTTGGTGGCCCCTTGGGGGCTGGGGGAGGAGACGGTCAGCCGCAGTTCAAACGGCGTGATGAACGCTCCTCCCCCAGGGGTTGGGCTGGGAGAATCGAGACGCACGAATTGGAGTTCTTCGACTTTTAAAGTGGAGGTATCCGGTAGGAGCGCCCCAAACGATGCCACGCGCGAGGGGCCTAGGTAAATGGCTTGAAACGCCAAGTTCCCTTGCGGTACGCCAACGGCGCCCTCGACCTTGGCGTGCGCGCCTTCCGCGCTCTCCGTGTAGGGCAGGGGCTGGTCGGTGAGGTTCACGCGGGCGGGCTCGGAGGAGGCATGGTCGACCCGGCGGAAGGCATGGGCGCAGACCGAAGCGTTGCCGAGCATCTGCTGGATTGAGTTCGAAGCGAGGGCGGCGCGTGAGCGGTTGTCGACGATCTTGGTTTGTTTGGCCGTAGAGGAGATGACTCCGGCTACCCCGAGGGAGAGCGCCGTGGCTACCCCCATGCCCACCATCACTTCCAGTAAGCTGAAACCGCCTTGGTCACGTTTCATCCTGAGCCCCCTTACGATTTGTTCCCCTGTTTCAATCATGAGTAAAACCGCAGAAAATGCCGATGTTTTGGTGGATTTTTTGCGAAGTAGTGTTTTCTGTGTGTTTACTGAATTGCCTAGTGGGGGGTCAAAAAAGACGCATTCCGGACTTTCAGTATTGGAGCGAGGTGATGCTTTCCTGGAAGCGGATCGTGAAAAGGCGCGAGCGCGCGTCGAAGTTTGATACGTTCCCCGTGGTCGCCTGTACGCCGACCTGTCGGAGACTCCCGTCCGTGGCGTTGATCGCGAATACATGGATTTTCTTCTGATCGGTGAGCCCGTACAAGAATCCACCGTCCGGATGCGGAGCCAAGGATAGAATTTGCTCGTATTCCTCCAAGGAGAAGCTGGCGGATTCCGTGAGGAGCCCGCTGTTGGCGTCCACGGAGAAACTTTTGATCGTGCTGAAGTGGGTGGAGCCCGAATAGTTCGCCACGAACAGCCAGCTTCCTTCGGGTGTAAGCGCGGAGTAGCTCGTGACGAACGCCGGGGAGACGGTCTGGATTTTCACCACCTCTCCGCTTTGCCCGTCCACGCGGTAGCTCGATAAGACGAGGCCGGTGTAGAGAAAACTTCCCGAGGGATGCAGCTCAATAGCTTGGGATCCGCCGACGTTGGCATATTGGAATGCGGGCGTGAGCAGCCCTTCGTCGCTCAGCAGGTAGGTCGTCAGGCGGGGAGAGCTCGAGCTAACCACGGCGACTACTCTTCCTTCCGGGTGAGTCGCGATCTTTAGTACGAGGCTACCGGATCCTCCAGCGCTTTGCGTTTGAATGAGGGCAAGCTCGCTGGTGGCCGAAGTTCCGTAAGTTTCAACTTTTCCGTCGGAGGTACCGGCGATCAGAAACCGGTCGGAGCGGGTCCAGCGTAGGGCGCTTAGCATGAAGGCCACGGCCGGTGAAGTCAGTGCGCTCAGGGACACGGGGCGCGGGGTGATCTGGTAGGCACGGGCGGAGGAGGAGGGTCCGCTGCCAAAGAACTTGGATCCGTCCGAGCGGATGGCTAGGTCGTGGAAGCTGCCGGTGGTGGCGGTTTCTGAATATTCCGAAATCAAACCCGTCGTTCCGTCGATTCGAAACGATCCCACTGCATTGATCAAGGTGACGAATCCCAACGAATGCGCCCGAACCGAACGCAAGAACTGCGCACCACATCCCAGGGCGGTGACCAGAACGCCTACGGTCACGATCAGAGTCAGGCTAACCCAACGAGTGCGAGATGGGGAACGCGGATTCACTTGGCCTATTCTTCCAGCTTTCTTGTAACTATTCACCCCATCTTTTGCGCCATTTCTCGGGAAAGAAATGGCGAGTGGCCACGGGTCCGTATTTGGGTACTGAGTCTAAGGAGCTGACGGGGATGCCCGTGACCACTCGGAGCGCTCCGCCCCATTCGTGGGAGCGCTGCACTCTCAATGAGTCCATACTCATCTAGGTGCGAGAAAAACTCCAGAACTGGAAGCAATGCGTAAATAGAAGCGTTTTCCCGCCGTTTTCCCCATTATTTTTTGGTGGGTGCTTGTAAGACCTGGAACAGTTTTTCGAGGAACTTCCGCTTCTCCCGGCATCGGCGTGCATTCCAGCAGTCCTTGAGCTCGCGCGTGATTTTACCGTCCTTGGTCAGCGTGACTTGGTAAGGTCGCTTCATCAACACGACGTGCACGTAGTTGGCAAACGCCTCCGCGAAATCATCCTGGGGATGGGTAGCGGCGTAGAGCGTGGGGAAGCTCGTCTGCTCGAGCTTGCGGTAGATTGCCGTTGCCTCGGCGAGCGTGGGTTTGGCCGCGGGTGGGTTCGCTTTGGGCGAGTAGAAGCTCAGACGCGCGCGTTCCGGAAAGTTTCGGTCGAAACGGCTCACGTATTTTTCGTGCCCGCCCATCCAACTGAGCTTGAAGTAAGGATACCGATGCGTTTTCACCCAGCGGGGCGCACGGTCGCCGGGCGGATTTAAGCGCCGCGTTTGTTCGATGATATGGCCGATCTCATGCAACAAGATATACTGAAGGGCCGCCTCGCGCGTGTTCTTTCCGGCTTCGGCCAGCTTCACTTTCAGTTGGTAGCTTTTTTCCTTTTGGAAAGCTGTGTTTTCTTTCGTGGTCGCCCACTCGTTCGCCGCGCGGTTTAGCCAGCCGATGTCCAACGCGATCACGCCGCCCACTACTTTCTGGCGGTCATCCCACACGTCCACCGCGATGGCCGAGCTGCCCAGGTTCTCCATCAAGTAAATTCCCACGAGCGCGTCGCCGAGCAAGAGATGGACGGCCGGGTCGAGTTGGGCGTAGGCGCGGTCCACCAGGTCACGCACCGATTCCGGCGGATGGGCTTCGGAAGGAATTTCGGAGTAGCCTTGGAATTGATTGAGCACGCGCAGGTACTTTACCAAGTCGATCGCTGGTCGTTCGACGGGGTTTCCCTGCTTCGCTTTCCAGAAGCGTCGGTAACGAACTTCCATGTTTTTTAACAGCTCGCCGCATGAGCTCGTGTGCCCTAGGTCGCAAGCTTTACTGGCCACCTGCTCGAATTGCCATTGCTGGAGCTCGACCCAGCGTTTTTTCAGGATGCCAAGGCAGCTCGGCAACTTACCTTCCAAGCAGTCCTTCATGACCGCCGGTGGAACTTCGGCATACGTGGAGCCACTCCCTACAAACGCCGCGGTGCCGAGGCAGATGGCAGCTACGAAAGCGCGCATATCCGTATTTTAGCCGAGCTACGACGGGTATGGCGAATGCATTTAGGAAATGGTAGTTCTGAGGTCAATGATTTGGGACATCCTGCGATCGCGCTTTGGTTTTGAGCAGTTTCGCCCTCGGCAAGAGGCGATTTGCCAGGCCGTCGCGGAGGGATGCGATGCATTGGTGGTCATGCCCACGGGTGCGGGAAAGAGCCTTTGCTATCAGGTGCCGGGTTTGGCTCGGGGCGGCACCACTCTGGTGATCAGTCCGCTCGTCGCCTTAATTGAAGATCAGGTCTTGCGCTTACAGTCGATGGGCATAAAGGCCGGTCGGATTCACTCGGCGCGCCAACGCGAAGAGTCACGCGAAACATTTCGGGCCTATCTCCGAAATGAACTCGAATTTCTGTTCATCGCTCCGGAGCGGCTGGCCGTGCCCGGTTTCGCAGAGATGCTGCGCCAGCATCCGCCGTCGTTGATCGCGGTCGATGAAGCCCACTGCATCAGCCAATGGGGCCATGATTTTCGGCCCGATTACCGCCTGGTCGGGGAGCGGCTGCAAGGACTGCCCGGCGTCCCGACGGTCGCGCTGACGGCGACGGCCACCGCGCGCGTGCAGGAAGATATTTGCGCCCAGTTGAGGCTGCGCGAACCGAAGCGCTTCATTCACGGCTTTCGTCGCGAGAATCTCGCGATCCGCCTAATTGAGTCGTTGCCTTCGCGCCGCGCGGATACGATCACGGAGTTGCTTTCGGAGCCGAACAGCCTGCCGGCGATTGTCTACGCGCCGACGCGGAAGAAGGCCGAGGAGCTTGCCAAGGATTTGAAAGGCCGCTGGAGGTGCTCACCGTACCATGCCGGCATGAAGCCCGAAGCGCGCGAAAAGGCGCAGTCCGCGTTCCTCGCGGGACGTACCGAGGTGATCGTGGCGACGGTGGCGTTTGGCATGGGCATCGATAAGGCGAATGTGCGCACGGTCGTGCATGCCGCGCTTCCCGGCAGCGTCGAGAGTTATTACCAAGAGATCGGTCGCGCCGGTCGTGACGGCGATCCTTCGCGCGCGGTGCTTTTGCATGCGTTTTCCGATCGCAAGACCCACGAGTTTTTTCTCGATCGCGATCATCCGGAGCCCGCGATATTGGCCGATATCGTCCGTTACGTCCCGCGCGAGGGAACCCTCCCGAAGGCGGAGCTTGCCGAACGCTGCCACCGCGTGGAGGCCGAGGTTTTCGAAAAGGCGATCGAGAAGCTTTGGATCCATGGCGGGCTTGCCATCGATCCCGAGGAAAACGTAGGTTTGGGGAAACCGACGGAGCCCGATTTGTGGCGCCTCCCCTACGAAGCCCAGCGCGATCACAAGCTCAAGCAGCTCGACGACATGCAGGCGTATACCGAAGCGCCGGACTGCCGGATGCTCAAGCTCATCCGGTATTTTGGCGACGAGGCCGACGGTGAACGCGTGTGTGGAATTTGCGATCGGTGCGCGCCCGTTTCGAATGCGCGTCCGTTCGATGAGCTGGAGCGCTCGATCGCGGCGCTCGTGCTCGGTTCCCTGGGCGGCTATGACGGCCAGGCGATGGGGCGCTTGTTCGACGAAGCATCGAAGGTGGATCGGCGTTTGAATCGTTCGGGTTTCGAGCGCGTGGTGGCCGCGCTGGCGCAGTCACGCCTAGTGTCTATCGAGTCGGCGGAGTTTGAAAAGAATGGAAAGACCATACCCTTCCGCAAAGTTTTTCTGACGGGCGAGGGTCGACGAATTTCCGGTGACCGGCTGGGGGAGATCACGATCGATGGCCCTTCCATGATGGCGGCGCCCGCGGCGAAACTGGCCAAGGCCAAGTTCGCCAAGGCCGGGCGCTCGCGTAAGTCCCGCCACGCAGCCGTCCCCCGGTCGGATACGGCCGCCATGGATTCCGCGTCCGAGCGGCCTTCCGTGCTGCCGAAGCAGTTCGAGGCTCTACGCGCCTGGAGATTGGAAAAAGCCCGGGCCCAGGGTGTGCCCGCGTTTCGCATCCTCACCGATCGGGTGATCTACGCGATCTGCGAAGGCATGCCGACCGACGAAGATGCGCTTTTACAGATTCCCGGAATGGGCCCGAAGCTCGTCAAAAAATACGGCGCGGAGCTTTTGCGCCAGATTCGATAAGGGTGATTTCGATGAAACGACTTCTTTTAGGCAGCGGCGGTTTCAGTACTCCCGAACGCATGGAGCATTGGCGGCGCGCTTTGGACGCGTTTCTGGGGCCGGTGGAAGAGGTCTTGTTCGTACCCTACGCGTTGGCGGACCACGACGGATACGTCGCGAAGCTCATCGAGCGCGGATTTCACGGCGGGCGCCGCCTGGTCGGCATCCACACGAAGCCCGATCCTCGCGCGGCCATCGAGAATGCCCAGGCCATTTATATCGGAGGCGGGAACACGTTCCGGCTACTCCACGATTTGTATCGGCACGACCTGCTAGAGCCGATTCGCCGCCGGGTGGCGGCGGGCTTACCTTACATCGGGGTCAGCGCCGGCACGAACGTTTCCACCCCCACGATCAAGACCACCAATGACATGCCGATCGTGATGCCGCCTAGCTTCGACGCGCTTGGATTGGTTTCGTTTCAAATCAATCCCCACTACTTTCCCGGGGTGATTCACTTTCGGGAAGGCGAGGGTTTCACGGCCTACGCGGGCGAGACGCGTGACGACCGCCTCCGTGAGTTCCACGAGATGAATGAAACTCCGGTTTTGGGCCTGTGGGAGGGGACCATCCTCGAAGTCGGTGATAGGGGTCTTGGGCTGAAAGGGATGGGAGGCGCTAGGTTGTTCCGGCGTGGGCAACTCCCACGTGATCTCGCGATCGGCGAAGTCTTTTCGATTTAGAAACCGCCGATTTCGTTCTCGATCCAGTCGCGATAGAGGCTCACGCGGGTGTAAATGTTCGGGTAAGTCTCACAGTCCGGGCCGGCGAAGCTCATGATGCCCGCCAGGACGGGACCACCACCGCTATCCAAGGCGACGAGCGAGCTGCCGCGATCGATCACGCACTTACCGGCTCCGCCTTGCGACTGGGCTCCCAGCATGTTCGAGGTAATCGTGGCATATCCTTGGTGGGCGGCTACCGTTTCTTCCGCGCCCATCACGAGGCCTTCTACCGCTAGCCAGGCGGTGTTTGGTACGTAGCCCGGCGACATGTAACCGAATTGGTAGGCCATGGTGAGAGCCGGGAATGACCATTCGTTGGTGGGAATGACAATTTTTTCGACAAACCCTGTTGGCGTAACCGCGATTTTCAACACAAGGATCGCGAGGTCGTGGTCCAGGGTGACAGAGTTATAGTTCGGGTGGTAGGTGATCGATTGGACACCAGTCGCGACCGCGTTCGGGGAGAACTCGTCTTCGCTCCCGAATAGAATATCCAGGCTGCCGCCGCTGTTAGTGGCGTCATCCGCGCACTGACCAGTCGTGATCGCGTACGATTCGGCGATGAGTACGGCCATGCATACGTAGTTATTATCAGAGCGCAGTATGCCCATCCAGGACGCGAACGCCGGAGCACCGGCGTTCGTAAGCGCCTTGGTCACCGAAATGTTGGCGGCACTGGTCGAATTTCCCGCCAAGTCACTAAGGCTGGCGCTGAAAGTATGGCTTGCTTGCGAAAGGGCGGTAGTGTCGACGGTGGCGGAGAAATTCGTACCGTTGCAGACGCCGCCCGTAGTGGTGACGGCGGCCCCGTCGATCTTAACCGTGACGGTGCGGCCGTTTTCATTACAAGTACCGGAAACCGCATAAGTCGTCGAGTTTTGAGCGAAGTCGATGCTGGCGCCGCCGGCGGGACTCGTGACCGCCACCGTTGGCGCGACGCTGTCCTTGGTCACGGCGACGTTCGCGGCGGTGCCCGCGTTACCGGCGTTGTCCGCCAGGGTCGCTGACAACGTGTGGCCATTTTGGGCCAAGCCGGTGACGTTGATGGTGGAGCTGAAGTTGGTGCCGTTGCACGCACCACCGACTTGGCCGGTGGCCGAAACCCCGTCGACGAGGATCGCGACGGTCTTTCCATTTTCACTGCAAGTGCCGGAAACGGTGTAAGTGGTGGTATTGGCGGCGGCATTGATGTAGGCGGCCGCGGCCGGAGTGGTGATGGCAACGGTGGGTGCGACGATGTCCTTGGTCACGGCCACGTCGTCCGAAGTGTTATCGCTGCCGTTCTGGCTGAGCACGGCCGAAAGCGTATGCGCGCCGGCGCTGAGGCCCGTGGTGCTGATAGTGGCGGAAAATTCTTCGCCGTCGCAGGTGCCACCGACCTGGGAAGCCGCGTCCGCGCCATCGACTTGAACTTTGACTTCCACGCCCTTCATGGTGCACGTTCCCGAGACCGCGAAGGTGGAGGAGTTGTTAGCAGAGTTGATATAGCTATTGGCGGCCGGGGAGGTGATCGCGAGTTCGACGGCGTCGCTATCGCCCTCGTCTTGCTTTTGTCCGTTGAATAGCGAGAACTGGCAGGCAAACAGCGACGGCAGGGCCGCGGCCAAGAAAATAAAACGGGTGAATTGGGTTAATCTACGTTCAATCAGCATCTCTTCTCCTGCTTACGTACCGCTAGCGCCAAGGCGCAATGGATCTGCTTAACTTATTTTAGCTCTATAGATGCGGCGAGTCAATCCCCCGGTGTCGAGCATGACACAACCTGACAAGCTCTGGTCTTTTGACTTTGTACGGCTGCTTGCATAGGCTCGCCCCATGCCGGCTTCCGGAAAGCTCAGTATTGCCGCTCGTCGTGCTGCCTACGGCGGCGCCAAATCCGTGCTTTCCGCCATCGGATTTCGTTTCGAAATTCATCGGCGGAACGTTCATCAAATCGGGATGTGGCGGTGGCGCCGGAGGGGTTCGGCGCTGCCTCGCTCACCCCGGCGTTTGGTGCTGATTCCCGGCTTAGGGGACTCGGCGTTGACCTGGATGCTCACGCTGGCGCCCGCGCTGCCCTCCTTGCATGGGACTTACGACGAGGTGGTTTTTCTCGAAATGCCCGGTTTCGAGGGCGCGCTCTTCGACGAAAAGCCGTTCGATTCGATGGATGATCTACTTGCCACCGCGTTCGATTGCCTCGAGCGTCTGCGGCCACGCGTGATCTGTGGCCATTCGCTCGGAGGCTGGATTGCTTCGGCCTACTCTGTCCGGCCGCGGGCCAAGCACCTCCCTAGCGAGGTCGTGTTGTTGGCGCCGTCGGGCGTGGGGGGGAGTCGCCAAGAGAAGCTTTTGTGGAAGGCGAAGTTCGATCGAGCCCTCAAGGGGGATGCCGAGCAGTTCAAGAAACACGTTTTTGTGCGTGAGCCGCTGGTGTTTCGCCTGTTCCCGAACGCCCTGCAGGATTTTTTCGCGCGCAAGGAAATCCGCCGCTTCGTCGCGTCCATCCGGGAAGATCACTTCGTCGAGAAGAAGCTGAAAGGATTCCGCCCCCGCGCGACCATTGTTTGGGGTGATCGGGATACGCTCAATCCATTTCATTGGGCCGAATACTGGGCCAAGGGCTTGGGACCCAAGAAATCTCGCGTGTTTCAATTGCAGGGCGTCGGGCATAACCTTCATCTCGAAAATCCGTTGACGACCCTCAGCACCTTAGTTCCGCTTCTATGGGGAAGGCAGGGGTGGCTTCGGTTTCATCCCCGCGTGCTTCCGCGTTAGGATATTGACGTTTATTGAGAAGTCCTTTTTTCTTCCGAAGAGTTAAGCGTAGGAAACTATGCTGACTTGGATTTTTTTATTACCTGGGTTTGTGAGTTTGGCGGCGCACGCGGGCGGCATTCCCGAGTGCGTACGTGAAAGGATGCTTCAGCTGAGCATGCAGCCCCCATCCCAGCTCTACCACTTGGACCATCCTCCCCTCGGCCAACGCAATCTTATCGTCGATTCGAACGTGATCACCGCCGTACTCCGTGATCAATATGGGCGCCCCATTCACGAGGGGCAGCAGACTACGGCCAAAGCGTTAAATGGGTTGTCGGATATTCACCGAAGCGATCTACGCGTCACGGATCGTACGGCGGCCGAGGAGCTTTCGGAAATTGGGGTGGGCCAAGATATTCCCGTGCGAGTGCGTGGCCTGAAGCTCAATCCCGCGGTACGGTCCCAGCCCGCGTACCTAGAGGTGCGTACGATGCTCGAGCGGCATGCCGTCGGCGGGGCCAGCGGCGACGCCGATCGGGAGATTATCTGCGATATCTTGTTTGCGGAGCGCCAGCCCGGCGCAGTGCCTCGATTCGTCACGGCCGATCAAGGGATCATTCGGGGGATGTTACGCGCGCAAGGCGTCGATCTGAATCTCCACCCCGATCGGGTCAATCAGCCGTTTTATTTCCACTACCGGGTGGGGAACCGGGACCTGGAGATGCAGGTGATTCCCGCCTCGGCGTTGACGGACGAGGTTTTTGAGCTCCCCGCTCGTCGCCCACCTTAATCCACAAAGAGCGGCGGCGTGCGCCCGTCGCGACGGCAACGCTTGAGGTCCTCCGGCGACACGTAAACGCGAGTGATGGATCGTTTTTCTTGATAGCGCTGGAACAGATCCGTGCACTTGGCGAGCGGGATGAAGCTCGGCGCGCTGTAGAGGTTGTCGTACCGCACGTAGATGGGATCGCCCGGCTTGCGGAAATACTTCGAAAGCTCGCCCGTGGACGTCGGCGAAATGAAATGGATCTCTTTTTCCTTGAGCTCGCGCCGCGTTTTCTCAAGTAGCTTCTGCTGTTCGCGCGTGGCCACTTCCGTCGCGGGAATTCCGCTATGCAGCTCCAGTAGTAACCGGTAGGGCTGGTTGTCGCTGATTCGCCGCGCCCATGGGTTTCGGCTTCCCCCCAGGTGGGCGGTCAGATGGGCGTCATTATAGTCGCAGTAAGTTTCGATGTCGGAAGGGAGCCGGTAATCGCAATCTCGGCTTTCGAAATACTGGCGCAGCATCTCATCGAAGATCACGCTTTTGTGGTGGTAATACACCATCAGGAACATGTGGTACCGCGAGATCAAGAAGTCCTCGAAGGCGTAGAGCGCCCGATGCTGGAGCGCCAGGTAGCAACGTCCATTGGACGTGTAATGAGTGAGATTCGCCACGATCCAATCGAAATCGAACTCGCCGTAGCTTACGCCGGCATGCAAACTGTCGCGCCGGAGGTAGTCCATGCGGTCGGCGTCGAGCTCGCTGGAGATGATCTGCTGGAGTACGGGCCGGTAGTCGACCTTCTTTTCCAGGAAGAAGGCGTCTTTGATTTCCAGTGTTGGATCGATGAGGGCGGCGATGTGGCGGGCGTCGAATCCGAAGGACTTTCCGGCTGCGTTGAGAATCGGCGTCAGCCCCGAGTCCAAGATGATCTTCAGCGTGTAGTCTTCGTGGGTCGCCTGGCGATCGGCCTTGCCGCTTTTGCGTCCGGGCACTTGCAGCGCGGAAACCGGGGGCATGGCCATCTCGGTCGTGTGCGAAAGCGGGCCGTGCCCGACGTCATGTAGGAGCGCGGCCAGGCGCGCGATCGCGCGGAAGCGCGTGAATCCGGGAGTAGGGTAGGGATGAAAGATGGAATCGAATACCTTGGAGGCCGTGAACATGGCCCCCAGGGAGTGGACGTAGCGGCTGTGGGTGGCGCTGGGGTAGGAGAACTCCGAAAACCCCATCTGTTTGATGTGGCGGAGACGCTGGAAGTATTTCGAATCTAAGGTGCCAAGCTCATGGGGCTCGACCACTACAGCCCCGTGGATGATGTCTCGAATTTCCAAGGCCAGCGTCTCCGCCGAAAAAACTACTCGTTTTCTTCTTCTTCCTCTTCGTGGCGGAACTTCTGGAAGGTCTTCTCCGAGAGCTCTTCGTTCTCGTCTTCCTCGTCCTCTTCGCTCGAAACGGGCTTCATGATGTGCGAAGGTTCGCCGTCTTCGTCCTCGTCGTCATGGCCCTGGCCGTACATTTCCTGTTCAGGATCGTTTTCGTGCTCGTCACCGTGATCCTGGTAAATGCGGCCGGTCGACATATCGGCCGGATGCGAGATCGAGGCTCCAGCGTGAGTCGTGTTTTCCGTCATTGATCCCATGGCTGGTCGCGCGGCGGATGCGGCGCGAGCGACGTGGGTGGCCGTGGTTTTCTTCGCGGTTTTTTTTGCGGCCTTCTTAGCGGGTTTCTTGGATTTTTTCGCGGCGCTCTTTTTGGCGGCTTTCTTAGCGCTTTTTTTCGCGCTCTTTTTGGCCGGGGCCTTCTTCTTCGCTCCTTTTTTCCCGGTCGCTTTCTTCGCCGGTTTGCTCTTCTTCTTCGCGGGTTTCTTCTTTTTCTTCGCCATGCGCGCTCCTTGGAAATGAATGATTGGGTTGAGGGATAGAATTATGCCCAATCGATCACGCTTGGCAATAGTGAGATAACGGACTGAACTAGTGCTTGATGCTATTGAAGGCGTCGGTCGCGTCCGACGGTGCTTGGGGGACGTTCGCCCAGCCTTCTTCGCCGTTGCTCGTCAGGCCCCGGGGGTTCAAGAGCGTTCCGAAGTTGACGAACTTGACGCTGTATCCCCCGCGCCGACGGTTCATGATGTTCCCGTCGCGAACATCCGCCCATCCGGTCTTGAAGTTGGCTTCTCCCCGCATGAGTACGCCGTCGCCCATGGTGACCGGGGTGACCGTGCCCTCTTTTCGTCGCAGTGGGTCACTGATCTGGGCGATATTGAAGCATTCCTTGACCCCGGGAACGATGTCCTCGCCCTGGCACTGTCGAAGCTTACCGATGTAAGTCACGATCTGGCGCGCCAACTCTTCCTTGAACTCGGGGGCCCCGCCCGACGAGTTCGCGATCATCTCTTGGATGCTGCGGGAAGGATCGGCGCCGCTGACATTGTCGGCCGGTACGACCGGCGCCCAGAATTCGTGGACGAGCTGGTCGTCGAAGTATCGCTCGAAAGGGTCGCCCGCCGTTTCGTGCCGGTCGGCGTCGTTTGGCGGTACGTCTTCCTCATATAAGATGTTGTATTTGCCGGCTTCGACGGGGTTAGGGGCCATGGCCGAATGCAGGGCGCGGCCCATCATGCTGGCGCGAATCGGCGCGCCGTCGGCGCCGGGGCTCCCCCCCGATTCGCTGAACTCGCCGAACATGTTCTTGATCACGAGGTTTTGGTTCCAACCGTTGACGAAGTTGTCGCCCTTCGAGACCGGAAGATTGGGCGTCCCGCTACAGGCGCCCGCGGCGCATAGGATCTGCCCCGGATTGTTCGGATTTTGCGGAATCCCGTTGGGGTTGACGAAGGCGGTGGAGCCGGCCGAAACGAGCGGGCTGTCTGCCTGGGGGCCGATGCGGCTGCCGAAGGGTTGGGCGGCGGAATAGGCTTCGAGATCGACGGTGCCGAGCGCGGTTCCGAAAGCGCCCAGGAGCTTGGCCTTCGCGCGCAGCCTCACCGCGTAGTACGTGAGGCTCGAGGGATCCTTTTCCACGCCCACGGGCAAGCCTCGAATCTGCATGGGGATCGGGCTGGCCTCGCATCCGCGCGGATTATTTTCCGGGTCAATCGCGGCGGTGGCGCTGGGATAGTTTCCGCCCTGGATGTTCGGGTAACCCACGAAATAGGTTTCGAAGTCGGAAGTGAGCGTTTTGAGCTTCAACACGTCGGCGCTGCCGTCGAGTCCCCCCGAAGGCATGAGTTCGTCGAGCTTGATGTCGCCACCCGGAAAGGTGTGCTCGCCCAAAGTGTTGTACGCCGAGAGGTAGGCTTGGATTGGGCGCTCGCGCATGGGCGCCTCACCCGAGTTCTGCAGCGCCTCGACGCCTTCGGAGTCCAGGCCGAGCTGAGCCGCGAAGTTCGCGTACTTTTGCAAGGTGCGGATGCGTTCGATCAGAATCACCTGGCGAGGCACGAGCCCGATCCCTTGCGCCACGGCCTGGATGCCCTGGACCGAGTTCGCGATGATCTGAGCGCCCTGGTTGTTGCTCTGGGCCGCCATGGCCCGCATCGAGGCGATCACGCCTTGGAGGGTGGGGTCCGTATTGTAGAGCCACAGATTCAGGGTTTGGAAATTCGCCCACGCGATTTTGAAGCAGTTGTTCTGGCGCGCGGATTCGATCGCCTTGCCGGCCGCGTTCAAGGTCGCGCTCAACCCGTCCAGTGGATTAACGGGCACCACCGCCAGTTTTTCCAGTGCCACCTGTTTGCAGAAGTTGTCCCGTAGATTGTAGATCATGCACACCGCGGGCACCCGGTAGGTTTTCCCGGGTTCGTCCGCGTTCGGCGCCCAACTGCGATTTCCCTGACCGCTTTGGCTTTCGACCGTGTGCGAAGTTTGCGACATGTTCCCGACGACGTAGTAGCGGAAGAGGAACTTCTTGAACTGTCGGCGCATCTCGTAATTTAAAATACCAATCTGATTGAGGATGCGCGCCTGGCTCGCCGCGCCCGAGTACGCCGCCATGTCCGCCGCGTTTTGCAGATTGATCTTGGCGTTGATCAGAAGCCCCGTGTGCACGACGAAGAGAAAGAAGAGGAAAAAGGTGGTCAGCATCATGGCGACCATGATGGAGACTTGGCCTTTGGTTTTTACCGAACGACGTCGTCTTGGGCGCATGAGCGGTAGTAATCCCCTTTGACTTTTCCCCGTCTATTGATTGTTGCAAAGCATAATGGGCCTGTCCACCTGTCAAAAAAATAGGCAGTAGGTACGGGGGGTTAGGCGTGGGAGGGGCGATTTGGCTCTATGCGTTACAGGAGGTTGTGTGGGGGTTGGGGTTTGTGGGCTTTTCCTGGCTCCTGGCACGTCGGTTGCTCTAAGGGCGGCAGCGGTTGTCGACGGTACCGATAACCAAACGATGTAGCGAGCGTGGGTACCGATCGGTTGCGAAAGCAACCGGAAGTGGTTCGAAGTGGAGTACGCAGTGAAAGCAGACCGGAAAAAAATCTTGCGTAAAAGCCCGCCGCAAATCGGCACTCTCGGAGTGGTGATCGCGGGCCTGCTGCACAGCGGAGGCGTGATCGGCGCCCCGACTCCCGCCTCCGTCCCGTCACTCAAGCCTACTTATCGTTCCTCGCTTGAACTGATCGAATCCGTGCAAACCGGCGCTAAACCAGTGGCCCATAAATCCGGGTTTGCCTTGGCTTCGCTTTCCGCCGCCGAGCGAGTCTCCGCTCCCGCCCAAAAAGTGGCGCAAACAAGCTATCGGCCTTCGTCCCTGGCGGCCACCACGCCGCCGCCTAAGGAAATGCTCGATCGTGAGCTGGGCGAACAGCACGATCTCGTTCCAAACACGTTACAGGTGAAAGCCGAAGGCCCGTTCGCGTGGCTCAGCGGCAATACTCCGCTCATGCAAAGTGGCACGTTCGAAGTGACGCCGACCTTCTCGATGTGGAAAGGCTGGCCTTCGAACTCGTACATAGGTCAGATGCTGACCGCGCTCAACCAGGGCCACTACTACAGCGACACCCAAGATTTGGTCGGTAATTTTTATTACATGAACGATAGCGAAGGTCTGCCGGCGGAAACGTCGGGTGCACCGCGAGCGTCTTCAGCTTACTAGGGCGCCCAGCCGGCGCCCGGCCGATCGAAAGTTTCTCTCTCCCGCCTCGCACGTAGGAGGCACTCTCTCCTCTCTCTCTCAACTCTCACCCCCTGCTTACCAAGACGGTAGGCAGGGGGAAAAACACTCCCTGCTCTTGAGTCAGCACCCAACAAGTTTTCGACTGCCCCCTCATTGAAAAAAAAACTCTGTCGGAGGGGGACGGCCGTCCTGGCCTCAACCGCTCAGCGCCCTCGTGGCCCGCGGATGCCCCCTCCGACAGAGTTTTTTTTTCAATGAGGGGGCAGTAGCCCAGGGTGAGGGACAAAGTGATCCTGGCCAAGTCGTCGACGAGTGACGTGAGAAGGGCGCCCCAAATTGTCGCTTTCGGAGGCAAACTGACTCGTTTTGTCGGACTTTTAATGTGGTGCGTTATGACTCTGCTTTTTGTTTTTTAACTATCTAAAAATACAAAGGAATAAAATTTTTAGTATTTGATTTATTCAGTCGGATTGGCATTGAAATCGCAATAAGGCGGATCGCGTCGGTAAGGAAACTGACCACTCTCATAACTACTCTCCTCTCTCTCTCAATGAAATTGGCCCTAGGGAAACCTAGGGCCAATTTCTTTCTGGCGTCCCGCGTCCTTTTACGTAAATTTGAACCCATGAACCCTTTGCGCGCGCTATCGCTCGTTCTCCTTCTACTTGGGGCATGTGCGCATTCTTCTGGCACGGCTTCGTCGAGCCGCGGGGCTTGTATAGATCACAGCCCGGCTACCTGTATTGGCCCGAACGTCGAGCAGGTCTGCGAAATGAAGGATGGGTGTCGTCATTGCTACTGCGCACCCCGGACAGGCAACACGATGTATCCCGGCCAAGGGCCTTGGTAGGTGCCCTTCCGCTCCCCAGGGCGGTAAGCGAGCGTTGCATTTCGCCGCGTCATCTGAAATAACCAAACTCAGATTTCATGGCCATTTTCAGGGAATTACCGGTTTTAGACGGCTGGCGAGAGCTGCCGGAAAACGTCTTGGCGTCGGCGGAAGATCGTACGCACATGGAGCGCCCCCTTGCCCCTTCGGTGGCCGCCCAAGTTGCGCCCGTGCGCAAACCGGGTTGGCTGAAAATTCGGCCCCCTGGCGGCGAAAACTACCTCGGCATCAAGAAGCTTTTGCGTGAGCGCAACCTGCACACCGTTTGCGAAGAGGCCCACTGTCCGAACGTGGCTGAATGCTGGGCCGGGGGCACGGCAACCTTCATGTTGGGTGGGGACACCTGTACGCGCGCTTGCCGTTTCTGCGCGATTAAGACCGCGCGCATTCCCCCGCCGCTCGATCCGCTCGAGCCCGCCAAGACCGCCGAGAGCGTTGCCGCCTTGAACTTGAAGTACGTGGTTTTGACTTCGGTCGATCGCGACGACCTGGCCGACGGCGGGGCCGCTCACTTCGCCGAGACGATCCGCGAAATCAAGCGCCGCCAACCCGGCGTGATCATCGAAGCGCTCGTGCCTGATTTCCGGGGCAACGCGACGTCGATTCGCACGATCGTTGACTCAGGCCTGGACGTTTACGCGCATAATATCGAAACCGTACGTCGTCTGCACTACCGCGTGCGCGATCCGCGGGCGGGCTACTTGCAGTCCATGGCTACGCTGAAGCTCGCGAAGGACTACGCGCGCGCGACTGGCCGCACGCTCTACACCAAGAGCTCGATCATGATGGGTTTTGGCGAGACGGAGCAAGAAATCCTGCAAACCGCGGGTGATTTGCGCAAACACGAGGTCGACGTGTTAACGCTCGGGCAGTACCTCCGGCCATCGCTGACGCATCTGCCGGTGGAACGTTACTGGTCGCCGGAAGAGTTTGAGTCGCTAAAGACGGCCGCCGCGGACTTGGGCTTTCTATACATTGCCGGGGGGCCGATGGTCCGCTCGAGCTACAAAGCCGCCGAATTTTTTATTGAGGGAGTTATCCGTAAGCATCGCAGTCAAATGGCCGAACCAAAGGCCGGAGGAGAAGCGCGAAATGGAATTTAAACTACCAGAACTGGGTGAAGGCGTTCACGAAGGAGAATTGGTCAGCTGGAAGGTGAAGGTCGGCGACATGGTGAAGGACGACCAGCCGATTTGCGAAGTGATGACCGATAAGGCCACGGTGGAAATCCCCGCCCCGTTCAGCGGCAAGGTCACGGCGATCAACGCGAAGGAAGGCACGACGGTGCATGTCGGCCAAGTCCTGATCACTTATGAAGGGGCGGGCGGCACGGCCACTCAATCGGCCGAGAGCTCGGCCAAGGCTACGGGCGCGACGGCCAGTCCGTCCACGCCCGCGGCGTCGGCGAACAAGGCTCCTGCCCCGTCGGCTCCTGCCGGCGGCAATGGCCACACGAAGTCCGGGCATTCCCCGTCGGCTTCGGCCCCGATGGCGGCGTCTTCTACGGGTGCGGGCGCGACGTCGGGCGCCACCGGGGGTGGACACGTCGCCGCAGCTCCCTCGGCGCGTAAGCTCGCGCGGGAGATGGGCGTCGATATCTCGCGTGTTTCGGGCTCCGGCCCGCACGGTCGCGTGATGAAAGAAGACATTATGAATTCGGGGCGTGGTGGCTCGGGCGCTGGAATGTCCGGCGGCATGAGCATGCCTGGCACCGTGCCCATGGGTCAGCGCAATTTCCCCGCTGGCGGCGAACAGCGGGTGGCGTTCAAGGGCTTGCGCAAGAAGATCTCGGAAAAAATGCGCATCTCGAAGGACAAGGCCGCGCACTTCACCTACGTGGAAGAAGCCGATGCGACCGAGCTCGTGAACCTGCGCAACCAGGCCAAGGAAATCGGCGCCAAGAGCGGCGTGAAGGTGACCTACCTGCCGTTCATCATGAAGGCCATGGTCGCGGCACTTCGCCAATACCCGATCCTCAACTCCAGCTTGGATGAAGAAGCCGGAGAGTTGGTCTACAAGCACTACTTCAACATCGGCCTCTCGATCCAAACCGAAGACGGTCTCACCGCCCCGGTGGTGAAGAACGTCGAGCACAAGACGATTCTCGAACTCGCGGCCGACATCCAAAATCTGGTCGATCGCGCGCGCGCGAAGAAGCTCACCGTGGAAGATTTCCACGGCGGGACGATTACGCTCACGAACGCGGGTTCCATTGGCGGCTTGTTTGCTACGCCCGTGATCAACTATCCGGAAGTGGCGATCTTGGGTTTCAACAAGATCTTCCGCAAGCCCGTCGCCAAGCTCGTGAATGGCCGCGAGGAAGTCGTCGTACGCGATTGGACTTACTTCTCGATCTCGCTCGATCACCGCGTGGTGGACGGCGCGATCGGCGCCGAGTTCATGAAGACGTTCATCCGTTATATCGAAACGCCGAGTTTATTGTTGATGGAGGCTTTCTAAATCATGGCGAAGCAAACCGCTGATGTCGTGGTCCTTGGTGCCGGCCCCGCCGGTTACGTCTGCGCGATCCGGCTCGCGCAATTGGGCAAAAAAGTCACGGTGGTGGACCGCGCTGAAGTCGGGGGCGTTTGCCTCAACCGCGGTTGCATTCCCTCTAAAGCGTTGATTTACGCCGGTACGCTATTCGAAAAGATGCACCACGCGGAAGAAATGGGCATCACCGTCAAGGGCGCCGAGGTGAACCTCAAGAAGATGGTCGCCTGGAAAGAAACCGTCGTGAAGAAACTCACGGGCGGCGTGGGCGGGCTCTTGAAGGCCAACGGCTGCACGTGGGTGGCGGGCGACGCGAAGTTCACCGGCCCCAAGACGATGGAGATCAAGGCCAAGGGTGAAACGATCGAGCTTTCGTTCAACCAATGCGTGATCGCCACGGGCTCGCGCCCTACCGCGATTCCGGGTTTTGAGGTGGATCAGGACGGCATCTTGGACAGCACTGGTGCTTTGAACCTCACCGAAATCCCGAAGTCCATGCTCTGCATTGGCGGCGGGTACATCGGGCTTGAGCTCGGCACTTTCTATGCGAAGGTCGGCACGAAGGTCACCGTGGTGGAGGCCGGCCCGGCGTTGCTGGGCATGGTCGATCCGCAGTTGACCTCGGTCGTCGCCAAAGGTCTCAAGAAGCGCGAAGTCGACGTGATGGTCAAGACGATGGTCAAAGGCCAGAAGAAAACTAAGAAGGGATATGACGTCGAGCTCGAAAGCGAGGGCAAGAAGTCCACGATCTCGGTGGAAAAAATCCTCGTGACCGTGGGACGTACGCCGAACTCCGATGGTTTGGGGCTCGAGAAGGCGGGACTGAAGCCCGATGCGAAGGGTTTCCTCACCGTCGATGCCCAGCGCCGCACGAGCGTGCCGCATATCTATGCGATTGGCGACATCGCCGGCCAGCCGATGCTCGCGCACAAGGGATCGAAGGAAGGCATCGTGGCCGCGGAAGCGATCGCGGGCCAGAAGACCAAGTACGACGTCATCGCCATGCCGGCCGTAATTTTTACGGATCCGGAAGTGGCGACCGTGGGCCTGACCGAAGCCGAAGCGAAAGCCAAGGGCATCGACGTGATGGTGGGGTTGTTCCCCTTCGCGGCGAACGGCCGCGCGCTTTCCGTGTCGGAGCCGGACGGCATGGTGAAGATGATCGGCGACAAGAAAACGGGTCGGCTACTCGGTGTGCACATCGTCGGCGCCGAGGCCTCGAACCTCATTGCCGAAGCCGCCTTGGCGCTCGAGATGGGCGCGCAAGTGGAAGACCTGGCTTTGACGGTGCACGCGCACCCGACGTTGCCGGAGACATTGATGGAAGCCGCCGAGGCGACGCTCGGTCATGCCATCCACATCTTCCAGCCCAAGCGCGGTGCCAGCGCCCAGCCGTCGGCCCACGCTTAGCCCGGTCGGGAAGTGAGGAGTGGAAGTGAGCGGGAATCTCGATACTTTAGCGAGCCCATCGGTAGCCTCGGCGACTAGTCCGATGGTCGGTGATGATTCGCTTGGGTCGGGCACTCCTGGCGCTTCTAAAGTTTTACCGGCCACGACGGCTTCCCGCGAGTTGCAGTTTCTTTCCCTTCCGGGCCTGACGCCTTACACGGAGGCACGCGAGCTTCAGCAGAAGATGGTCGATCAGCGCGCGCGCGGCGAAATCCCCGATACGGTGATTTTCCTCGAGCACGAACCGGTCATTACGCGTGGCCGCGGTTTGCAGGGCGCGGGCTCCCGGGAAGGCGGGGTCCGTCACATGCCGGCGCCGATGCTTCCACCCGGGATTTCGTTTAGCGAAACCGAGCGGGGCGGGGACCTGACGTATCACGGCCCTGGCCAGCTCGTGATCTATCCGATTTGCCTTTTGGATGGAGAAGGCTTCGGTCCGCGCCGGGACATCGACGCGTTTCTGCGCAAGTTCGAGGGCGTCTTGATCAACGTGCTCGCACGCTACGGTCTCGCGGGTGAGCACCGCCGCGACGCCACTGGCGTTTGGGTGGGCGAGCGCAAGCTCGCCTCCATCGGCATCGCCATCCGCAAGTGGGTCACCTACCACGGCATGGCCGTTAACGTAGTGAACGACTTCGATGGATTTCGCCTGATTTCTCCGTGCGGGTTCTCGCCGGAGGTGATGGTGAATCTGGCGGAGCTGGAGTCGTCGGCATCCTTACCCCCGGGTTGGCAGCCCCAGTGGCGTGCGTGGCTCGAGAGCGAGCTTCGACGCGAGTTCACACAATCGGCTTTCGCCACGGCATAAAATCACGCGGGCCCCGCTTACTTTCGAATATTTTCCGACTCAGTAAGCAGAAACATTGGGCTTAGCCGTGATCAGAATTGCCACGTATGACTCGATGCGTTATTTGGATCGCAACTTTAACTTGGAGGAAGTCTAAAATGTTGCGATCAATTGTATTGGCTGGTCTTGCGCTCTTACCGGTTTCGGCATTTGCGAATCCCGTTTTTTTGAACTGTAACATCGGAGCGACCGTCAATGAGTCCAACCCCCACTTTCCCAATGGCAATTCTTCGCGGTTCGGAAAGTCATTCGTGGTTGAGGCCAATGGCACGGTTCGGAAAGATTTCTATGTCGGGGAGCAGGTCTATCACTTGAATGCGGAAATCAATCCGGCCACCCTCGCGGCCGATGCGAGTATGCGTTTATTGGCCTTCAATAAACTTAATGATCAATACACGTACGTCGCGCCCAGCGATGGTCAGCGCGCTTACGGCCTGCGGGTCGGACGGGTGAATAAAAACGAAATGGGCATGCTTTTAGAGGCTTACTACGCTGATTGTAAGGTGTCGTCCGTCTCGGCGTATCCGGTTGAATAAATATATTTGGAGGTCGCGATGAAAAGAAAATTTCTTAAGGGGTTTGTGTATCCTTTGCTTACGCTAGTGGTGCCGGGGCTGGCGACGGCGGAAACCGTCTTTCTGAACTGCCAATTTAAACTCGAATATTATCAAGAATCACCGGGGCCAATTCGAGTGGTGGAAGCGAATAAGTCTTTCGCGTTGGACGAGGGTCAGATTTTTTTCTCCGACTTTACCCTCGGAACCCAAGGCTTTCGGATTTCGTCGATAGTCGGATTGAGCGAAGGTACCTCTCCCGTCCTCCATTTGAGGGCGCTCGGATTCAACAAGTTAGGCAGTCGCGAGATCGGGAGCGTGGAGCCGGTGGATTCAGCGAAGGTGCCCGGCTTGAAAATTTCCCGTTTTGAAAAGAATGGGGCGGGGCAATTGCGCTATGCTTATTCGGCCGCTTGTCGGGCGGACGTGGCCGCCGATTATGAGCTTACGCCTGCTAACTGAGGAGTACGTATGATGTGGCTTCCGGGATTCATCCTATGGGCGGCAGGAGCATTGGCTTGGGCTTGTGGTCCATCAGAGGCCTCTCCCACTTCGTTTGACGCGGAATCCCCCGTCTACGTGAATTGCCACCTTTCGCGTCGTGAAAACGGCGTGGCCTCCGTTCGGCGGGTCGCGTTCGCGGTAACGGCCAATCAAGCGGTCAACGTGCCGATCGATTTTTTTGGAGAACCGTTTTCTCTCGGTACCTATATTCGTCATCAAGACGAGGGAGGCCTGAAAATGGGATGGTTGTCGCTCAGCCGAGATACGGACGTTGAGGTGGTGAGCGCGATTGGCAGCGGAGAATCGGCGGGAATCTTTCGATCACGGAAAAATCCCGACGGATCAAAACTTTCCTACTCCGCGGACTGCTTCGCGGCTTGGAAGGCGCAAAAGCCGTATGAGCTTATTCACTTCGAATCGCCGAAGTAGCCCTCTACTGGGCCGGTCGGCTTTCCCGGACCTTTTTCAGCAAGTCTGCCGCTCGTTCCGACTCGTCCGCCGGCACGTAGATCTTGTAGCTATCGTAGCCGGTTAGGCTCGCATGGGTGGCGCTACTCTTGTAAGGCGCCACCGGAAGCGCTTGGTAGGTGAGGGCTTCGTCGGCGAATACGATTTTTAAGAGGTCCAGCTCGGGTCCAACCGCGAGCTCTTCCAGGAAAACCCACTCTTTTTCGGTGCCCGCCCCCGTCATTTCGACAAGCTCAACCCGTTGAGCAAGTGCAACAGCTCCTGGCGGGTCGAGGGGTTGTCGCGGAACGCGCCCTGCATGGAGCTGGTGACGGTCTTACTGTTTTGCTTCTCCACGCCTCTCATCATCATGCACAGATGGTAGGCTTCGATCGTGACGGCCACGCCGTGGGGCTGCAGGATCTTCATCAAAGCTTCGGAAACCTGGGTGGTGAGGCGTTCTTGCACCTGTAGGCGGCGGGCGAAAGCGTCCACGATGCGTGGGACTTTGGATAGCCCGATGATTTTTTCGTTCGGGATATACGCGACGTGCGCACGGCCCCAAAACGGAAGCAGGTGATGCTCGCACATCGAAAAGAGCTCGATGTCGCGAATGAGCACGATTTCGCTGGATTCGGACTTAAAGAGCGCCTGACCTACGATTTTGTCCAGATTCGCGCGGTAGCCCGAGGTCAGAAACTCCATCGCCTTGGCATAGCGGCGAGGGGTATCGCGCAGCCCTTCGCGGCCCATGTCTTCGCCAATTTCGCCAATAATTCCTTTGATTTTGTCCTGAATGACGCTCAGGTCGGGCGTTTTAGGGTGGTCCACTTCGTAGGGGTCTATACCAACCAAAGGATTTCCAAGCAACCCTTGTGATGCACAATGCGTTACTTCTGGGTAACTAGAAGGGGGATTCGATTAAGAGCGGGTTCTCTCGACCGAGATTACTCCGCGCTTGGACTCGAGCGCGCTGCTGATCTTGGAGAGTTGGGCGGTGTCGCTGACTTCCACCGAGAAGAGTAGGATCGCCTTCTTGTCCTTGGTGGTGCGGATGTTGGCGGATGCGATGTTGATGCCGTGAGTGGCGATGGTCTGGCTCATGGTCGCGAGCAGGCCGGGCTCGTCGAGGGCGAGGATGCGGATTTTCACGTGGTGCTTGAAACGCTCGCGATTTTGGATATTCCACTGCACGTCCACGCGTCGATCGGTGTCGCTATCGATGGCCTTCGAACAGTTGGCGCTGTGGATGGTCACGCCGCGGCCGCGGGTGATAAATCCGACAATGCTTTCGCCTGGCAGCGGATTGCAGCATTTGCCCAGGCGAATGAGCACGTCATCCAGATTCGCCACCGAGATCGCGTTGCGCGCCTCGCTCTTGCGGGTAGCCGCTTTGAACACCTTCTTGAGGAAACTCTCCTCCTCGGGCGGCTGAGAGGTTTTGACCTTCTCGATCTCTTCCTTGGGCACGACCTGTTCAATGATGCGCTCGGGGTAGGTGCGGCCGTATCCGATGGCGACGTGGAGTTCTTCCACCGACCGGAAGTGCAGGTGCTGCGCGGCTTTCAGCAACGTGCCGGCTTTCTCCAGTCGGTTCATGTTCTGCGAATAGACCCGCAACGCTTTTTCCAGGAGCTCCTTGCCTAGGTCGCGAGCGCGCTCGCGCTCCTGTAACTTGATAAAGGCACGAATCTTCGCCTTGGCGCGCGAGCTTTTGACGATCGTGAGCCAGTCTTTCGAAGGTGATTGCGTCGGCGACGTCAGGATCTCCACGATATCGCCCGAGTGCATCTTGTGCTTTAGGGGCACGATCTTGCCGTTGACCTTCGCGCCGATGCATTTGTTGCCGACGTCGGTATGCACGGCGTACGCGAAATCGAGCGGCGTGGCGCCGTGAGGGAGCTGTTTCACCTCGCCCTTAGGTGTAAAAATGAAAACGTCCTCGGCGAATAGGTCGATCTTGACCGTCTCCAGAAACTCGCTCGGATCCGACAGGTCCTTCTGCCACTCCAGCAGGCGGTTGACCCACTCCACGTTCTCGCGCGATTTGGAGTCGAACTTTCCTTCCTTGTACTTCCAGTGCGCGGCGATCCCGCCTTCGGCCACTTGCTGCATGTCATGAGTACGGATCTGGATCTCGATGCGGTCGCCATAGGGGCCAATCACCGTCGTATGGAGCGACTGGTAGGAGTTGGATTTCGGCATCGCGATGTAATCCTTGATGCGGCCCGGGATCGGCTTGTACAGTGCGTGGATCACGCCCAAAGCCTTGTAGCATTCGGTGATATTGTCCACGATGATGCGAAAAGCGATGACGTCATGGATTTGGTCGTAGTCCGCCTGCCGTCGTTCCATCTTCTTGTAGATGGAGTAGAAGTGCTTGGCCCGCCCGACGACCTGCGCGTTCATGTCGTAGTCTTTCAGCTTTTCCGTCAATAGCTCACAAACTTCTTCGATGTACTTCTCGCGCTCTTTTTTGGTTTTCGTAACCTTCTGGGCGAGCTTGTAGTACGAGTCGGGGTGCAGGTAACGCAGGCAAAGGTCTTCGAGTTCGAGCTTGATCCAGCTGATCCCCAGGCGGTTGGCGATGGGCGCGTAAATTTCCAGGGTCTCTTCCGAAATGGCCGTTTGCTTATGCGGCGGCAGGTGCTGCAAGGTCCGCATATTATTGAGGCGATCGGCAAGCTTCACGAGAATTACGCGGATATCCTTCGCCATGGCGATGATCATCTTGCGAAAGTTCTCGGCCTGTTTTTCTTCCGTGGTCTTAAATGTGATCTTGTTGAGCTTGGTGACTCCGTCCACGAGTTGCGCGATCTCGGGGCTGAACTTTTTCTCGATGTCTTCGAGCGTGGCCTGGGTGTCCTCGACCGTGTCGTGCAGGAGGCCGGTGATGATGCTCGGAATGTCGAGCTTCATATCCGCCAGGATCTGCGCGACTTCGGTGGGATGGATGATGTAGGGATCGCCGCTCGAGCGTTTCTGGCCTTCGTGGGCCTGGGTCGCGTAGGCGTAAGCCACCTTCACCTTTTCCAGGTCGCTGTCCGGATAATAGCGCTTGATGGTGTCGCAGAGCGTGTCGAGGTCGGCGGTCTCCGGTTTAGCCACGTCGAATGCCCAGGCCCTTCTCGACGATGCCCAAAAGCTCGGTGTACGCGCGGTCGAGTTCGTCGTTCACGATGACGTGGTCAAACCGGTGCGCATGCTTCATCTCGTCCCGCGCGTTCTGGATGCGAGTTTCGATCGACTGGTCCGACTCGGTTCCGCGCGCGCGTAGTCTTTTCTCCAGGATCTCCATGCTGGGGGGATTGATGAAAACGGTGATGCATCGACCCGGGAAAGCAAGCTTGAGGCTGTCCGCGCCTTGGATGTCGATGGCGAGTAGGACGGATTTTCCCTGGTCCAGCAGGTCTTCAACCGTGCGTCGTGAGGTGCCGTACATTTTTCCGTGCACGAGCGCGGTTTCGACGAACTCCCCCGCGCGTTCACGCGCATTGAATTCGTCCTCGTTCAGGAAGAAGTACTCGCGACCGGATTTTTCTCCGGGCCGTGGCGCGCGCGTGGTGCAGGAAATGGAGGAGACGATGCGCCCACCGAAATCTTCGAGCAGGCGTTGGCAGAGGGTGGTCTTGCCGGCGGCCGAGGGCGCGGAAAGGATAATGAGTTTGGGAAGGGGTGCGGACGCTGTGGAGATAGCCATGGTTCCCCGGTCCTCTACTCGATATTCATCACCTGCTCGCGCAACTGTTCGATCTTGACCTTCAGCGCGATGACTTCTTCGCTGATCGAGTAATCCTGCGCCTTGTTGCCGAGCGTGTTCACTTCGCGGTTAAGTTCTTGAAGGATGAAGTCGAGTTTACGGCCCACGGGGCTGCCGCCCGCGAGCGTTTGTGAGAAGTGGTCGAGGTGCCCGGCGAAACGCGTCAGCTCTTCCTCGATATCCGTCTTGTCCAAAATCAGGGCCAGCTCCTGGGCCACGCGCGACTCGAGCCAAGTCTTTCCGTCCGCCGTCGTTCCGGCCGGAAAGGGGTGCGCCTGCAACACAGTCTGGATTTTTTCCTCAAGCTTGCGGGTGAGCTCGGGCTGGCACTTCTGCCGTCGCTCCTTCACGAACCGCAGACCCTCGCGCAGCTCCGCCACCGTGCGGTTCAGCGCTGCCTGCAGGGCTTCGCCTTCCACCGCCCGCATATCGCCAAGCTTGTTCAAGGCTTCCGTGAGCGAAGGTTGCAGGGCTTCCCAGAATTGCTCGGAATCAAGCGTGTCTTCCGCGCGCATGCCGCGCTTGCTGATGACTTCCGGGAACGCCAGGATATCCACGGTACGGATCTGATCGGTGAGCCCTAGGGTCTTCTGCAGGGAGGTGAGGCCTTCGTAATAATGCGCAGCCAGCGCGTGATTAGGCGTGAAGTCGGCCTGGGCCTGCGCGTCTTCCAAAAGCTCCACTTTGATTTCGATGGCGCCGCGGGCGAAGCGGTTTTGGATGTGATTGCGCAGTAGCATTTCGACTCGTGCGTGCTCGCGGGGTACGCGCGCCTTGATCTCGAGGTAACGATGATTGAGCGACTTGGCCTCGACCCGTAGCCTGGCCTGGCCGAGCTTGCCTTCGGCGGTGGCGTAACCGGTCATGGAAGAAACCGGGGAAGGAGTTGGGGAGGATCCGGAGGAGGCCCCGGTTTTTGCGGGTGTCGCTTTCGCGCTCATGAGCCCGTCGACTCCCGGGTTTGTCCGAGCGCACCGCCGCCCATGTCGCGGAACTTCTGGATTCTCTCCAGGCGTAGGGTCTTGGCCACGTTGTTCGTCGCGGTGGCCTCCGCTTTTTTCTTGGGTTTCTTACCCTTGAGTAAGCCTTTCGCTTTTGCACGTAATTTCTTGCCCGTACCGTTCGCCTTGGCGGTCGCGCCGGTGACTGGCGCGGGTAACTCGATTCCAGCCAAGAATCCTTTAAGCATCGGATCAAAGTGCTGATGGAGCGCCTTGCGCATCATTTCGAAGGCGAGCGGCCAGTTGCGGTGCGCGCCGCCGCTCGGCTCGTTCACAATGCCGTCAATCACCCCGTGCTTGAGCAGATCGGTGGGCGACATTTTCAGGCAGTCGCTTGCCTTTTCCGCGTATTTGGAATCGCTCCAGAGAATGGAAGCGCAGCCTTCCGGGGAAATCACGGAGTAGGTGCTGTATTCCATCATCAAGACCTTGTTGCCGATGCCGAGCGCGAGCGCGCCACCTGAGCCGCCCTCGCCAATGACCACGCAAAGCACGGGAACGCTCAAGCCCGCCATCGTCAGGATGCTCTCGGCGATCGCCTGGGCTTGGCCCCGCTCTTCGGTCTCGATGCCGGGATATGCGCCGGGCGTATCGATGAAGGTGATGATGGGCATGCGCATGCGGTCGGCCAGTTGCATTAGGCGAATCGCTTTGCGGTATCCTTCGGGCTTGGCCATGCCGAAGTTACGCTCCATCTTTTGTTTCGTCGTGCGGCCCTTTTGGTGGCCTAAAACCAATACCGGCGTACCTTTGCCGGGCGGCGTGCTCAAGCCGTTGCCGTTCGTCGCGCCCTGGGGGGGCCACATCGCGGTGCCCGAGATAATCGCGCGATCCTCGCCAAAGCAACGATCTCCGGCCAAGTCCATGAAAGAGGGGAAGAGAGCTTCGATGTAATCGAGGGTGTAGGGACGGTTCGCGTGGCGCGAGACCTGGACGCGTTCCCACGGGCTTAACTTCGAGTAGATCTCCTCGGTCAGGGAAACGACCTTTTTTTCGAGGATTGAAATCTCGTGTCCGAGGTTCATGCCTTCTTGCTTGGAGAGCTCACGCAGGTCCTCGAGCTTCTTCTCCAGAGTGGCGATCGGTTTTTCAAATTCCAGAAAGATTTCCATTGTATGGGACCCCCTTGCGGGATTTTCGACCCTAACACGCCTGTTTTTATTGAGCCAGGCGAATGGGCTATTGCGCCAAGGTATCGGGAGTGGTCCGCCACCCCGCGACCTGGCCGTTTTCAAAGTAAATCACGCGAGCTGAGCCCAGCCCGTAGTGACTAATGCCGCGGTCGCGATAGATCCAACGCTGATTTCCCGAAGTCTGCTGGCCCGCCGTTTCCACCTCGCCGGGAATGCCCCAGGCATTTTCCACGGCTCGCATCGACATACCGAGGTAGATTTCGTTTGGGGACACGCGCGAAGCGGGAGTCCGCGAGGGCTTGAATGCTTCCTCAATGGTCGCACAAGCGGTGGCGCAGGATAAAAGTGAAACAATCAGAAATAGTTGATGATGCTGCTTCATAGAGGCCTCCTTGCCGTCTATGAATCTCATCGGTGATTTTTTTCGATTTCTTGAAAACGCCGGCTTCTATTTCTGACTTAAAAAATCAGTTATTAACCCAGGCTTTCGGGTCTCGCAGGAGTCCGTCGGCCAGGTTCATGCGAACCAGCGTCACTCGTTGGATGCCCAAGGCTTCCATCACACCGGTAACCATCGCCAGGTTGCTTGCTTGATTCTGTGGGTACTTATTGCCGGGGTAAGTGCTCTTAAACCAGGCGTCGTCCTTACCCACGACACTGGCCCGCGCGGCCTGGGCGGCCGCCAGCGTGTAGCTCGTGTGTTTACCGTCGTCGACGGCTTTGGCCTGTTTGCCGATCGACTCGATATGGATTCCGCCGATTCCGACGACCATCGCATTGGGAAGCTTGATGGTATTGCGAATGCTCTCGGGCACGCCGGCCGCGTGGTGTCGGGCGGTGTCCACCGCTTGCTTCATTTCCCCGCTCGAAAGCGGATTGAGCGATTTGCCCGGTTTCCGGCGAAAGCGTTCGAGCATCTCGTCACGGAAAGCTCCGCCGCCGACCGGAATGGAGATCACGGCGGCCTTAGTTGCGAATTGCATGCTGCCGCCGCCCAGATCCCAAACGACCATGGGGCTATCCGTTTGGCCTAAGGCCGTGGTGGCGGTAAGCAGGCCCAGTTGGGCCTCTTCGGCGCCGTCCAAAATGCGCAATTGGAATCCGGTTTTTTTGGCAATTTGGGCGAGGGCCTTGGCTCCGTTCTTCGTCGCCGCCCGAAACCCCGCCGTGGCGACGCCGGCGAATTGGGTCGCTCCGGCGGCAATGCACTCCTGCTTATACGCCTGTACCTGCTTCATCAGCTGGCGGATGGCCTTATCCGAGAGCGTGCCCTGCTTGTCGATCTCATCCCGAATGGGGACGATGGCCACTTTGGAGAAGATCGCTTTTTCCACGACGACTTTGTCGCCTTCCGTGCGGACGGTCGCGGCGGCGGCCTTCGTTTCGCCCGAACCGATATCCAATGCGCAACGGGTGACCGAATCGGCCCAAGCGCCCGTCGTCATCGCCACGGAGGCGCAGGCCAGGCTCAGGAGCCAAACGGTCGATATAGGGGAGCGAAGCATTTTTCTACTGTAGCAGCGCGGCGGCTTTTTGGTTAGTCTATATGTAGGCCTATGTCCGAGAAAAAAGACACCCCTCCCGCCGCACCGTCCGGCGGCGGAAATTTGAAGAAAAGGCTCGGAAGCATTCGGGAAACCGTCACTGATCTCTTTAAGGGATTAGGCTCGAAGGATCGCGCTACCCGAAAAATGTCGGTTTTTTTTGTGTTAAGCCTCGTGGGTGCTCTGGCGACGACGGCGGTGGCGACGCACTTAATTCTGAGTCGTTCCAAGGGCGAAAAGCACGGCGAGCAGCTCGGAAAATTCCTCAACAAGCAAAAAGAAGCTGCCGAGCATCGCATCCACACTTTCGAGATGGGGAAGTTTCTGGTGGAAGTGACGCCGCCGGAAGGGGCGGGTAGGCCCGCTCCCGGCATCGTCAACATGGCGGAGATCGTGATCGTGATCGAGTGCGAAGAAAAGTCCGCTTGCACTTACGTCGAGAATCACTTGACCCAGGCCCGCGACCAGGTCGCTACCGCATTCACCGCGCTTGAGCAGGCGGACCTGATGACCATCTTAGGCAAGCAGAAGCTCAAAGCGAAGATTCTGCAGAAGCTGAACTCCTGGCTGCCCGGTGGGAAGATCCGTCGCGTGTATTTCTCCAACGTCATCATTGGGTAAGGGCCCCCCGTTAGGCCACTCCCCGCATTCCCGCGGCTTGCAGCTCTTCGTATTTCGGTCCCATGATCCGGTGCCGCTTGAGCATTTCGAAGAGCGTGCTGCGCGCGATCCCGAGGGTCCGCGCCGCTTTGGCTCGGTTGCCGCGACTGATGCGGAGGGCTTTGAGCAGCATCACCCTCTCCATCTCCTTCAAGGTGAGCACGGCGGCGCCGAGCTCCACCTCCGGGCGGGCGGCCACGTTACGTGGCGTGAGCAGGAACTGAAAATCCGCATCCTGCAAGATGCTCTGGAAAGGGCCGGCCATTCCGCAGGCGCGCTCCACGGCGTGACGAAGTTCGCGTACGTTTCCGGGCCAAGCATGCGCCTGGAGGCGCGAGATCGCCGCCGTCGCGATGCCACGTTGGAGCGAATCGGCGAAGCGACGCGCGAGCAGCTCCACGTCCTCCGGGCGGTCTCGCAGCGCCGGGATCGCTATGGTGATAGAGGCTAGGCGAAAGTACAGGTCGCGGCGAAACTTCCCTTCGGCGACTAAGCTTTCGAGCGGCTTGTGGGTCGCGCATACGACCCGCACATCCGCCCGGTGCGAGCTGTCGGAGCCGACGGGCCGAATTTCGCCGTTTTCCAAAAAGCGGAGCAGCTTCACTTGAATTTCCGGCGAAAGATCCCCGACTTCGTCTAGAAAGAGCGTGCCCCCGTGCGCTTGCATCAGCGCGCCCGGGCGTTGCCGATCGGCACCGGTGAAGGCTCCTTTTACGTGGCCGAAAAGCTCGCTTTCGGCGAGCGAAACGGAGAGCGCCCCGCAGTTCAGAGGAACGAATGGCCCGGTGGCGCGCTCGCTCCAGGCATGCGCGAGCTGGGCGAGGATCTCCTTACCGGTGCCCGTCTCGCCCTCGAAGTAGATAGAAAGGGAAGTGGGTGCGGTCTTCTTCAAAGTCCATAGCACCTGACGGCCGGCCTCGCCGTCGGTGAGCCAGGGAACGAGGTGCGATGGTTGTTTGGGGAGGGTATGGTCCGCACGGGGGCGTTGAAGCACGAGTTTGGTTTCCCCGAGCTGAAGCGTAATTTCCTCGGGCCAGCGGCCATGAAACACTTCGAGGCCTCCTACCCTCACAGGAGGGAATGTCGGATCCACCCGGAAAAAAACCGCGTTTTCTTCCATGCGCAGGTTCAATACGGCCCGAGCGGTGGGATCGCGCAGCTCCACGTGCCCGGCCGGGCGCTCGCCATTCGGGCGTACACCGCTGACTTCGGTTTCGCCTTCGGTCGGCAGTTTTACGGTACGGGTTTCACCAGACGGGTCCAAGATCGATAGATTCCACATGTTTTGATTCCTCCTGGACGGCCGCTAGAGCAAGGCACGCGCCAGGGTTGGCGGGAAATAGGACGGGTTTCACGGGGGCGACGGGTTCAATACCGATCCAATCGTTGCGCCGTTGGGCGGGGGAGGGTACAAACGAAGAATGTCTTTCATCATTACCCTGGCGGATCCCAAGCAGCTGCCCAAGCTTTTCAAGGGCGAGTACCTGCAAGGATTGGGTTTTCCGCGCATCGCTTTTGTGGGCCGCTCGAACGTGGGTAAGAGTTCGCTGTTGAATGCGCTCCTTGGACGTCGCGACGCGCGGGTGAGTAAGACGCCGGGGCGCACGCGGGCGATTCATTTCTTCGAGTGGAAGGACACCGCGACGGGAGCCAATCGCATTCTTTCGGACATGCCCGGCTACGGTTTCGCCAAGGGCAAAGCCTCCGATCGCGAAGAATGGGCGAAGCTGATCGAAGCGTATTTGCGCGCCGATACCCGGCTGGCGCAGCTTTTGGTGCTGCTCGATGCGCGCCACGGCCCCACGAAGCTCGACGCAGAAGCGCTCGAGTTCCTGGGCTCCTTGAACTTTAGCCCCTCGCAGGTTACTTTTGTATTCACCAAGCTTGACGAAGTGAAAACGCAATCCGAACGCGCGCGGCGCTTTCGGGAGGCGCCCGCCGAGTTGGCAAAGTTGGGGTTCCCGGATCACCGCACTTTTTGGATTTCGGTCGAAAAGAAGCAGGGAGTTCGGGATCTCGTGCAGTTTTTGTTATCCAAGGAATTGGAGCAACCCGTTTGAAACGCCCGTTTCCCATCGGCGTCGTGGCGCCGTCTTCGATCGTACCCCAAGTCGAGTTCCAGATCGCGCTCGAACGCCTGCGCGCTTCCGGAGTGGAACCCGTCGTACACCCTGCGGTGAAGAAGCGGGACTTTGTTTTCGCCGGCTCGACGGAGGAGCGCGCGCGCGCGTTTTTTGATTACGCCCACGACTCGCGTTTCGACGTGATCTGGTCGGCGCGCGGCGGGTATGGCGCGAACCACCTGCTACCGTATCTCGACCGCTGGACGGCCGAAGAAGGGAAGCCGCGGCGGAAGCTGCTGGTGGGTTATTCCGACGTAACGGTGTTGCACGCGTTCGTGGCCGATCGGTGGGGGTGGGATTGCTTGCACGCCCCGATGCCGGCGTCGAAATCTTTCCTGTTAATGAAAAAGCCCGACTGGAAGTGCGCGCTCGAGTGGGTACAAAGACGCGCGCAGACCGCGACGTGGCAAGGCAAGCGTCTGAAGTTTATCGGCGCAAAACCCAAGACGGACGTGGACGGACTGCTGGTGGGTGGCAATCTCGCGGTTTGGAATTCGCTGTTAGGTACGCCGTACGCTCCGGTTTATGAGCCCGAAGGCGGTCGGGGCAAGATCTTGTTTCTGGAAGACATCGCCGAGAGCGTGAGCCGAATCGACCGCATGATCCAGCAGCTCGAGCAGGCGCGTGGATTCCGCAATGTGCGGGCAATCGTGCTGGGGGACTTTCTCGACTGTGGGGACAGCAGCCCGATGTTCCTCGCTAAGGCACCGAAACCGGCGCGTGTGGAAGGAGCTTTGAAGAATCCCAAGCCGGCCGAGCTCAAGCCCCTCCGGGCGAAGTTTGCTCAGGCCAAGGCTTTTCAGGAAATCTTCGGGGCTTTGGGGGATCGGCTCGGTATCCCGGTCGCGGTAGGATTGCCCGCCGGTCATGGTCCCAATTACACGCCGCTCCCGCTCCAGGCGGACTATAAATTGAGCGCTTCCGGTAAATTTGAGCTTCTCAGCTGGAGCTGGCTAAGCTAGAAAAGATCCAGTCAGTATATTTTCGACGCAATCCGTCGTGGCTCCTTGGTGGAATTGGTAGACGCGCTGGACTCAAAATCCAGTATCCTCACGGGTGTCCGAGTTCGAGTCTCGGAGGAGCCACCACTTCTCAACCCGCGCACAAACAATCTTTCATCCCACCACCCATCCTGAAAAGTATCTTCGTACGAGGGGGACGCGCATCCATGCGCTCGACCCCTCAGCGCCATCCTGGCCCGGGGACGCCCCCTCGTACGAAGATACTTTTCAGGATGGGCGGTGGGGCAGGAAGTTCTCTGCGGGCGGGTTGAGAAGTGGTGGCTCCTCCGCTGGCGCGAAGAGAGCCTCGAGTTCGACCACGCGTTCGCCGCCGGGGAATTTACGGTGGAGTAGGCAGGGTGCGCGCCTTATCTGCGGGACGGCGTAGGCGCATGAAGTGCCGAAGCGTGTTTCGGAGTTAGAGCGCTAGACTGAGCGAGAAGTTTACCACGGGGACGAAGCGGTGAACGAGAATGCCCAACGTGCTCCACTCCACGGGGTTTTCGGTAGCTAGCGGAACGACGGCCATGAAGCCGGCGCCCGCGGTTGCACTGATGTTTCTTCCGAGGAGGAAGGTGTATCCCCCCTCGGGCTGGAGCACTAGCTCTTGGCAGGTGTAGAGCTCTCCTTCCCCGAAGAAGCTGCCGCGGTTACCGGATGCGTAGCCATAGCCCGCCTTCAGCGCGATGAAGGGACCGAGCAGACCACGGTGGGTGGGGTTGTAGCGGGGCCCCGCCATGACGATAGATTCTTTGTAGTTTCGAAAAGTGCCATGACTGTCGAGGCGGTGGACGAATCCCCAATTTACCTGACGGCGTCTAGCAGTGCCCCGGCGTTGCGACTCGGCACGCGCCCTTTCAACCGAATCGCCAGGAGCTTGTACTTCCAGGGTTTTAGCTCAGGGTGGAGGACTTTGAGCTTCCCGGACGCCAGCTCCTGGCGAATCAGGTAATCGGGCAAATAGCCGGGCCCCGCACCATCCAAACAAAGTTGGCGGATGAGTTCCCAGCTGAACACTTCCATCGGAAAAACGAGTGGCTTGCCAAACGCCTTTTCGAACTGCTTCTGCAAGTGGCGCACTTCGACCTTATGGGGCCGCGTGATGATCACGCCTTCAAGGGGGCGCCTCGCCTTGAACTTTGGCGACGCCACGATCTGGAAGCGGCCCTCGCGAATCGCCGTGGCGTCGAACTCCGATAGGTCGTCGTCTTCGAGCAGGAAGCCTAGTTCGGCTTCGCGTCGGCGAAGATGATCTTTCACTTGATCCGAGTTCCCTAGCTTTAGCTGCAAGGATAGCTCCGGGTGTCTCTGGGTTAGCTTCGCGAGCGGCGTGGCCAGCGCCGTAAGGGCGATGCTGTTGGTGGCGGCGATGGCCAGCTGTCCTGAAACTTTTTCGGCGGTTTTGGAAAGCGTAGCGCGGAAGTTGTCGATGGCGCCGAAGATGGATTGACATTCGCGATAGGCGACCTGACCGGTAGGCGTGAGTTCGAAGGAGTTCTTTCGGTGGTAAATGAGCTGGCCGTTTAGGTCGTCTTCCAAAGCCCGGATGGCCTGGCTGACCGCCGACTGGGTGATGAAGTTCGCGCGCGCGGCCTCGGTGGTCGAGCCCAGGCGAGCCGAATCGTAAAAGTAGCGGAGCCGGTGCAGGTTCACTTATAATTAGTATAACTACTTATTAAAATAAAAATAGTAAATTTTACTAATTTAACCACAAAGCGTACTTTGTCCCCCGAGGTAACGAAGCATGAAAATGATCTACGCGTTGGTTTTAGTGATGGGGTTGGTTTTGTCCACCGCGCCGGCCTGGTCTGCCGGTAATCCCGATCCCGCCCAGAGCGCGTCGACCCTCGCCCGTGAGGCGATCGGCGCCGCCCGCAAAGCGGGGAAGTGCGTTTCGGTGGCGATCGTGGACGAAGGGGGACACCTTTTTTATTTTGAGCGCGACGCTTGCGCCCATCTGGGCAGCATCGAGACGGCGATCCAGAAAGCGCGGTCCGCGAACGCGTTTCGTCGGCCCACTTCTGCCTTTGCCGAGGCGGTGAGTGGGGGAAATCTGGGGATCGTCACCGCCGCGGGCGTGATGGCGGTGGCCGGTGGCCTGCCCGTGGAGGGCAAGGGCCCGAAAATCGGCGGCATCGGCGTCGGTGGCGCCACGGCCGCCGAGGATGAGGCATTCGCTCGGCAGGCGCTAGAGCGCGCGCGCTAAGGCGAACCTTTAGGTCGCGGGATCACGTCGCGGTGGGCGTTGCCGACTTTTCGATAAAGAGCGTGCGGGTCGGGAAGGCGAAATCCACGCCTTCTTCGCGAAACTTCCGGAACATGGCGAGCAGTACTTCCTGCTGGAGATCCATGAAAGCGTTGTAATCCGGATTGAGCACGTAAAAAACGAACTCAAAGTCGAGCGATGAGTCGCCGTAGGCGGCGAAGTGGCAGCGGTCGAAACGGAGCTTCGGCCGGGCCTCGATGATTTGGCGTACCCACCCGGAGACCTGTTCGATTTTCTCGGCCGGCGTGGAGTAGAGGATCCCGAATTTCTGGACCACTCGCCGTTCCTGCATTCGTTTGAAGTTCTGGATGCGGCTCTCGAGAAGATCCTTGTTTGATAGCACGAGTTCTTCGCCGGAAAGGCTGCGCAGGCGCGTGGTCTTGATCCCGATCTGCAGGACGGTTCCGCGCGCGTCACCCGCAACGATGAAGTCGCCTACTACGAAGGGCTTGTCGAAGACGATGGACAAGGAAGCCAATAAATCTCCCAGTACGTTTTGGGCCGCGAGCGCGACGGCGATGCCGCCGACGCCTAAGCTCGCGATCAGCGCGCTGATGTCGATCCCCAGATTGCTCATGGCGATCATGAGAATCAGCAGGAGAAAAGCCGCCTGCATGGCTTTGTAGATCAATCCGATGGCGGCGGAGGAAGAAGGGTCGCTTTCCACGCGTCTTTCCAGGAAAGCTTTTCGCCAGTTTCGAATCAGATGAAGTCCCCAAAGCGCTAGCTGGAAAGACGACGCGAAAACGGTGAGCGTCCAAAGCGCGCGGTGAATAATGGCCTCTCCTGGCAGCGGCCGCGACAAGACGTAGAAGGTCCCGATATGAAGAACCCATCCGCGCAGCCCGTCCACGAGGTCCAACCCGACCGATGCCCAGATGGTAGGCGCCCTTCCGGCGAGTTTTCTGAGTCGGCCGGAGACGATCCGGAGGACGAGCTTCAGAATCAGGGTTACGAGCAGGGAAGTCGCAAAAATGATGAGCCAAGCAAGGGGGGCTTTATCCGCGCTTGCGCCCAGCCATTTCATCATTGGATTATCCATGGAGCCCGGACCTTAGCGCAGAAACCGCGCTTTTGCTAAGGGGTTTCATCAAGCTTCGTCGTTTCGTTTCGCTAAAAAGTGGTAAAGCGGAACCGGCATGAGCAGCCTGCCGACGGCCTGGCCGATAAACGCCGCCACGAGAAAGGGGAGGATCAGGCTGTGGCGATCCGTCATCTCCATTACGATGACCACCGAGGAGAGGGGGGCCTGGACCACGCCGGAAAAAAAAGCGACCATGCCCATCAGCGCGCACGTGCGAAAATTCACGAAGTGCAGGAGCTTCGCGATGGAAATCCCAATTCCTGCGCCGATGGAAAGGCTAGGGGAGAAAATCCCGCCCGCCATGCCGGCTAAATAGGACAACACCGTGGTGGTCATTTTCCAAACCGGAGCCAGGACGCTCGCGTCTTCGACCGACGACGAGTTCAGCGCGCGCTGGGTCGCTTCGTAGCCCGACCCGGCCGTGGCCCCATCGCTGAGATACGCGATGAGCGCACAGATGGCCCCGCAGACGAAGGCGCGAATGGCCCAATGGGTGGGTAGCCGAACGACCTTGGGGAAGGCAAGCAAACGTGAAAACACGCCGCCTCCGAGGCCTCCCGCCAGACCGATGATGATGGCTTGGTAGGCGACGTGCAAGTCCGGCGAAGATACGGCCGGACGGCCGAAGTAGAGGTAGTTTCCGATGAGCGCTTGGGCGGTGATGCCGGAGATGATCACGGCGAGGATCATGGGTTGGCGGAACGGTCCGATCACTCCGTCGGCGACCTCTTCGATCGCGAAGGTGATCCCGGCCAGCGGGGTGTTGAACGCCGCCGCGACGCCGGCCGCCGCTCCCGCCATCAAGTAAGAAGGTAACTCGACGTGGGGAACAAACCGGCGCGTGCGCCTCCCTACCCATGCGAAAACCGATGCCGCGATTTGGACGGTTGGGCCCTCGCGCCCGATGGAGGCTCCGCCAAGGATGCCCACCGCGGAGGACAAAACCTTGAAAACCGCGGTTTTCAGGGAAACCAGGGGAGAAGCCCACGCGAGATGTTCCTCTCCCGGTCGGCGTCCGGCCTCAACCGCTTCGAGCACCTGCGGGATCCCACTGCCTTTGGCGTGCGGCGCAAAGTGGCGCACGATCCAGGTGGCGATAAGGAAGGCGAAGGGCGCCGCCGCCGAGGTAAGAATGGAGTGAGCTCCAAACCAACGGAAGAAGGTTTCCTGGGCGACGTTAACCAAGCTCGCGTAGAGGACCGCGGCGAGGCCAACGAGGACCGCGCCGATCCAGATGGATGCGTGCCTGCCGAAATCAAGGCGTCCCACGCGAGGTTCCTTTCGTTTTTAGGATTTATTGAACGTTACGGATCAACACTATTCCACATTGGAAATTACGAATCAACCAGATAGTTCGGCGAAAATACTGACAAAAAAGCCCGATTTTGCGTGGTTTTCAGCGAAAACGATCGCGCAGCCCGCGCAGACGCGCGAACTCGGCGGGAGCTTCCCGTGCTTGTAAAAACGGGTTGAGCGCGAGTTCGCGTGAAAGGAGCGTGGGAAGCGTGGGCTCGCCTTGAGCGCGTAGGGCGGAGATTTCTTTTTTATACTCCAGCAGGTCGGGCCGCCCGGGCGCCTGCGCGAGCGCGAATCGCAAGTTGGTTTCGGTGTATTCGTGCCCGCAATAAATTCGCGTATGGGGCGGAAGTTGAGCCAAGCGTGCGAGCGACTGGCGCATCATTTCCGGCGTGCCCTCGAAGAGGCGGCCGCAACCCAACGCAAAGAGCGTATCGCCCGGAAAAAGCGCGCTTTCTGATTCCAACCAATAGGCCATGTGCCCTAGGGTGTGTCCGGGTATTTCCAGCGCACGTGCGCGCGCGGTTCCCAGGGGGACCTCGTCACCTTCCTGGAGTGCTTCGTCCAGCCCGGGAATTCGGTCGCGCTCCTTCGCGGGGCCGTAAATTCGGCAACCGGTCGCGCTCTTCAGCGGCAAGTTGCCATCTTTGTGATCCCAGTGGTGGTGTGTATTCCAGATCGCCGAAAGCTTCCATCCGCGCGGTTGAAGGAACTCCAGCACGGGTCTTGCTTCGCCGGGATCCACGGCAACCGTATAATCCTCAGCTTCGTCTCGCAGGATATAGATGTAATTGGCGTGATCGCCGAGCGCCGCCAGGATGTGAACGGCAATTCCCATTTGGGAACTACCAGTCGATTTCCTTGCGGTCGCGGAAGAAGCGGCCGCTGGGGCTCCCGTCCGGGAGCGTTGCCAGCCAAACCGGCGTGTCGGCGCCTTCCGCGAGCGAACGGTTCGCGCCCTCGCCACCCATCTCGGTTTTCACCCAGCCCGGGCAAACGGAATTTACGAGCACGTTCGTGTCGCGCAGCTCGTCGGCGAAAATGCGGGTGACGGTGTTGAGCGCGGTCTTGGAAATGCGGTAGGCGGGATAGCCGCCGTTCATCTGGGAGAGCTGGCCCATGCCGCTGGAAATATTCACCACGCGGCCGTAACCGTTTTTCTTCATGAGGGGAATGAAGGCTTGGCACATTAGGAAAGGGCCCAAGGTGTTGGTTTGGAAAGTTTCCGTGATGGTTTCGGGATCGGCTTCAAAAGCGGTGGGATCCTGGCGGGAATCCAGCATCACGCCCGCGTTGTTTACCAGTACGTCCAGGCGGCCGAATTCCTTGGCGACATGAGCGTAAGCTTCTCTGACGCTGTCTTCATCGGCGACATCGAGTCGTAGAAAATGGGCGCCGATCTCGTCGGCGGCGGGTTTGCCTTTTTCCGCTGAACGGGCGGCGAGCAGCACGTGGTAGCCCTTGGCCGACAAAGAGCGGCAGATCTCCAGCCCGATCCCCCGGTTTCCGCCGGTGACTAATGCGATCCGTTTTGAGTCTTTTTTCATAGAAATTACTTTTACTTAGGAAAAACCCAAATGCCCAGGAAAAACCTAGGCAAGTCGCGCATGGGTTTGGTACGTCTGGGCCACCACGGGTGAGATGAGATTTCGGGGGGACCGGGCATGTTTACATTTTTATTGTTGTTTCTCAGCCAGGCACTGGCGGGTGACCGAGTATTCTACTTCACGGGCGGACCCGTGGATTATCAAAGCGAACGCTTTCGCAATGCCGCCGACGAGGTGGCGAAGCAGGTGCGCGCGTTCGGAGCGGCGCCTCGGTTCACCATTATGCATAACAGCGAGTGGGAAGAAGCTTGCTTGGAGATCAAGGAGGAGTATCTCGAAGGAACGCTGGGCACGCTCGTGCTGACGGGCCACAGTTGGGGAGCGGTCGCCGCGCTGGAGATCGCCGAGTGCTTGGAAGCGGATCCCGCCACGGCGACGATTCGCATTCCATTAATGATCACGTTGGATATTGTGCCGAAGTTTTTCCGCGAACGTTTGCCCGAAGTCATCCCGGAGAACGTCGAGTTGAATTACACTTACTACCAGAACGTAGATTCTTGGCTCGTCGGCTTGACGGACGTGCATCGTGCGGATGGCAGCCACCGCGGAATTACCGTTGGCAAGCGTGTGCCGAGCCAAGGCAGCGGGATGCCGCATAACCGCATGGCGCTCGACTTTTTTACCGACGGCTCGTACGTCAAGCTTTTGAGCCAAGTGTTCGCGAAGTAATCAAAATGGAGGATGCACGGGTTAGGGCGTGTTCAGTTTGCCGGACTGGGCGCCGCCGCCCTTGCGCATCTTCACCAAGATAAAGAGCGCCGTCGCGAGGACGAACCCACCTAGCGCCCCCCAAGCCATCACTTTTCGGTAGGTGTCGATTCCCCAGGCGACCGCCGGCCCGCAGCTCACGGAGAGGTCCACGGGGGGCGTGAAGTACCAACCGATTACATGGGGCGAGAACCAGCCCACCAAGACCGTGCAAAACAGCGTGGCGAAGCCGGTGATGCGGAAGTAGCTTTTCATTCCGTGGTTCTATCTGGAATAGTTCGACCCGGCAATCGAAGGGTGTGGATAATCTGTATGCTTCTCCAGCGGTATTTCCGGATGCGGTGGTGCGTTAGTTGGCGCCGATCACGACGGTTGTACTCTTAAGTCCTTGGCTATTCGAATTTATACGATTCTGAAGGTCTACGATGAGCGTGATGGGTGGTGAAATCGTGGAAAAGTGAAACGCGGCTTCCAGCTTTCGAGAAGTTAAGCGGGTGGGCAGGGCGTGTTCCAGGCTAGTAATTATGCAGGCGGAGCTAGCCGACGGCACGCACCACTCCAGGTTTTGCAAGTTCGCTAGGGTTTGGGTGAATTCGGAATTGGGAAGCACCCGGGTTCGGCGCAAGCTCACGCAAGCGCGCCTGCCCGGATTCATGCACGGGGCGGGTTGTATTTCGTAAATGATTTCACCGGTCAGAGTCTGACCCGAGTCGGATTCGAACTCACGAACCCCTAGTTCGAGCCGGGCACCAACCAAGCGGATAGTGTCGGCGCGCCGGACGTCCTTGCGAAGAGTCTCCGCCGCGAGTAGGGCATCGCGGTGTATTTCCGACCCACGAGTGACGCCAAGTCGCATCTGGAAACCCGAGGTGGAAAAGTTGAGCACAGCCAGACCCAGAGTCGTGCTCACCGCGAGAAACGCCATCAATTCAAGGAGTCCGAAACCCTGGCCATCGTTCAATCGTGGGAAAGGCGCGTGGTCCATACATATGTCCTTGACGAAGGGTTAAGATAAGACACGGTCACCGTGATTTCGCGTTCAAAGGAGAACGGATTGAAATCGGCAAGCGAGACGGGAAGGGTGTCTAGGCGCACCGACGGGTGGGTCGGATAGTAGAGGGCGACGGAAACCTCTATGGCTTCCTGGTCCGGACGGTGGAGCCAAGCCGACAACCAAGGGTGATCCGGTGACCGCATCGGTTCGAGGTAGCTCAAACCCGTAGCACGAGTCAGGATCAGTGCTTTAAATCCTTCCGCATCCAGTGTCCCGATCATGTCGGCGATATTCTCCGCCGTGTTTTGCGCCTGCCAGCGGCGAGCCACGTTTTCACGCCAGCGTCGCGATTGGGATTCCATGCTTGCATGAGCCCAGATGGCCGACATCAGGATCGCCAGCGTGATGGTGGTTTCGATCAACGTGAACCCCCCTATCTGTGGGTGCTGGCCGTGCGTCTTCATAGCTGATTTCCCCACGTGAAGCCGTGAACTCGCATATTTCTGAACTCGGGCAGATCTTCGAGCTGGCAAGTTTGCTCGATCGAGTTCGGTCGACCGTCGTTCTGGTCGGATCCGAAGTTGGGCGTGTAGATGCAGCGCTCCGAAGTTTCGCATATACCGTTGTCGTTTCCCATGGATATGCCGACGTCCCCAGACACTTCGATCGCGACGGTAAGATAACCGACACTTCCGTGGTGTGTGACATTTTCCGGAGAACTTAACTCCGGCGGGCAGGCCTGGTCCGGAAGCGAGGGAAATTCGCTTTGGATCCCGGCGATTCCCCGGGCAGTGTGCCGGTAAAGGGGAGAAGCCGGTAGGGGGCTGAGGTCCCAGTCCCAAATGCGACAGCTGCCACAGAGTTCGGCGCGGTGAGGGTCCGCTTGGCCCCACGCCCGTCTGGCGGAAGCGAAGCCGAACCAGTCAAAGTCGGGCGGCGCGATACCGACGACGGCACCGCCCGCCAGATCCGACGAGTTTACGGAATCGTCTTCCATCAATGGGCCTAGAAAACTTGCTTCCGTGTCCGCACCCAGTTGTACTATACCCGTGGCGTCCCGAAGCAGGCAGCTTTCGCCGGTTTGTATGGGCGCGCGTGGGTCCTCCGGAAAGCCCAGGCAATTCTGGCCGTTTTGGCCCAATACTAGGAGCCCGCGAAAAATGTCCACCCCGTAGGCTGCGTCGGTGGCCGCGACGGAAACTCCCATATTGCGGTTTCGACTACTCACTACGTGACTGATCGTCCGGCCTCCACCGCCAAAGAAACGAACTCCGGCGTCGAGGTTGCGATGGGCCGTTAGATTGTGAATTACGTTTTCGGCCCCCGTGACCATAACGCCATTGCGATTTTGCGCCGTGGTCACGGCCACCAAGTAATTGCGCGCGGACTCCAATCGAATGCCGTCGCCCGAGTTGGAGAAAATTGTCGCTTGCTGGACGACGTTCTCCCCGCCTTCGGCCGGAGTGGCTCCGCCGATGCGCAGTCCCACGCCGGCCTGAGGATCGAGTATATTGCCGTGATTCGAGACTATCAGGTGAGTGAACCTGTTTTGCCGCGAGTTCCACAGCCGGACTCCCGCGCCGTTGTTTGCGACGCGCAGCCGATGAATATAGTTCCCGTTCGAGGCCGAGAGATTCATGCCGTAGCAAGAATTCGTCGCTAGCTCGACTTCCGTCACCCGGTTGCCGTGGGACCCCGACAGCCGCAGTCCGTCCCCTCCACGGCAAGAATCTCCGTCTTGCCCGGAGACGCCGACTACCCTTAGTTGGTGAATCCGCGAGAGATGGGTATTCTGCAGAAACACGCCGATCGAAGCTGAGGAGCCGGAGCTGGCGTGGGCCGTCGGTACCAGGGCGAACCAGGCGTGACCATCGTTGTTGGAGGATACGATGTCGGCTTCGATCCAAAGATGACGCCGTTCGCCCATCCCTTCGTCGGTGAAGATTACGCAACGGAAATTGGTCCCGACGGTTGAATCATGGCAAGGAGTTGCATTCGGATCCCGCGATCGGTAACCCAAGGATGCGCCGGGCAGGGTGACCACCGCCGCTCGATCGGCGGTAACGCGGTATCCCGGTGCGGTGGAATGACGCTCGGCGATCCAGATCGTTCCCACTTCCCCTCCGAGTTGGACGGGAGAAACGGCATCGGGTTCGGAAGCGGGAATATTCCGCACGGGATTTCTCCACCAAGCGGAACGGGCGGTTTCCGCCACCAGGGTCGCGTGAAGACGACTAACGAGGCGGACGGAATTTTGCTTCCAGCCCCCGAGGTCGACTAAGTCCTTAAGTCCGCGTCCGGGCCGCAGTCCTAGTGAGTACGCGGTTACGAATCCGTCCTGATCCTGGCATTCCCATCGGAATGCGTTTAATGCGTCTTCGATACGGATATCCCCACAGGTGCGGTGGTGGCGAAAAACAAATCGGCGTAGCTCCCCGGCATGGACGCAGATGCTCGCACTTTGATTACCATTGACCGTGCAGTCGGAGGTCGCGCTGGTTTGTTGATAAATGGGTCGGGTCGGTTCCGTGACGCGAATGTAGTCGTTCCATCCGCCAACTCCTGGATAGGCGGCGGGAACTTCCTGCCAGGCGACGTGAATCGTAATTAATGCGTTCTGAGTAGAAGTGGAAGGTTGGAAGCGGGAGAACTTCGCGACTTTGTCCTGGGCCCCCCCGTTCGCGGGCAGTTGGCACCAGGCGCGGACGCCGGCCGGGCCGACCACGGGTACGCTATTTTCGTCGTCCGCCGGTGGATCGCGCCGATCACCCCAATGCGAGAGGATCACCGTTAGATCGACGGAGTTCACCAGTCCATCCCGGTTGAAATCGGAGCGAATGGAAGGCTGTCCCGGAACATATCCTGGTACTTGCCCCCAAGTGGCCAATACGATTCCAAGGTCCGCCGAGTCGACCCGATTGTCGTCATTGACATCTCCCTCGAGGGGTGGGGGGATGGGCGTGCCCGCCGAAGGCAAGAAACGAAGCTCGCGCCAGTCTCCGGGAGCGCCGCAGGCGGAGTTCTTTACGAGCGGCATGACTCGGTTCGCAAAATTGCGTAGGTCGTTCTCGATGCGCGAGGTTTCTAGAGTCCGGTGCGAGAACGCGGCCAGCTGCCAATGCGCAGAGCCGATATATGTCCAGGCCGTCGCGCCAGCCGCCGCGAAAAGCACGAGTAGAGTCAAGGTCGAGCTGCCCGCCCGTCCATCTGCATACGTGTGCATGAATCCCCCCTTGATGCTATCTTAGGTAGGATGCGCGGTTTTTGGCTTTGGCTCAACGATGCCGATCGCGCGCGAATGGGAAACGTATTCCGGCGTATCCTGTCCGAAACTACTAAGGCGATAAGGCAGGAGGCGTGAGCGCGTCGATGGAATCCATTCCGCGAACCCGTTTGAAGACCTGCCGGCATACCGGAGGGATGTAGCAGGACACGACGGGAGTTTCCACCGGCAGCTCGAAGCTGTTCGACGAGTACGCGCCGCCACCGGAACTTTCGACCGCGATGTCGATGTTGCAGAAACTCTCTCCGCTCATCTGAGCCAAGCAAGCTCCGGCGTCGGGACCGGGCCGCAAGCGTCCTTCTAGCTCGAGCCGTTTAGCGAGGCGAAGGGTGTCGATGACCGTGGGCAATCCCAAGGCGGGCGTGATGTCGACATGGTCCATCGCCGAGTTAGCACAGTCGCGGGCGTCCAAGCCATCAATCGGGATCCCGGCGGTGCTTTCACAGAGCCGCACGGCGAAGTTTTCAGAAAATGTAATAGGGTTTCCGGCGCCGGAACCGCCGAAGTCGGCGCTGCTGGCGGAAGTTCCGCCGCCGCCACCTCCCACGGAGCAAGCGGATGTGATCAGCAAGGTCAGTACCGCGCTGCCGCGGAAAAAGCGTGAATCAAACGGCTCCATTGCTCGTCCCCCCGGTTCCCCCTGGTTTCCCGGACATGGGAAACAACTGGAAGTTGACTTGGTACACCCGCTCGCAAGTCGAGGTGTCCTCGGCGGCGAGCTGCAAGATCTGTTCGCGAAACTCTTGGATGAGCTGTTTCACCTTCTTAGCGCAATCCTCGGAAACGGACAGAGTCGCGCTGGAAATCTCCCGCTCGTAGCGGGAAAAACGGTCGATCGATTCGCCGGCTAGGCGGATCATTTGTTTGTGGTAGCGGCTCAAGGAAGTCGACATCACTTCGTCCGACGTGTTCACGAGGTTGTTCACCTGGAGCAACCGGCCGGACTCGTCACGGCGGACCATACCCAGGGTTTGGAGCTCGTCGAGCGCGACTTTCGCCTCCCGCGCGGTGATCGGCGGGGTCATCTGCTTCGCGATCCATTCCGGGTCTTCTTGGAAGTCAGCCGTGGCGATGAGCTCACGGATCGGGGCGATGTACCACTTCGCGTAAAAGTTATATTGGGCCTCCTTGAGCGGGTGGATCTTGCGGAATCCGGCACTGTTCATCAGTTCCGCCGCGAAACGCTCGCGCTCCTCGCTCGTCTGCGCCTGGTTCATGTGAACTAGGCTAAAGAAAAATACGGCTTCTTGCTTGCTGAGTTTGAGCACCAGCGCGATGCGGGTGATGCTCTCGTCGGACATATTACGCTGTCCGTCCATCACGAGCTTGAAGAAGTTCGGCGAGCTATAGCCCGCGGCTTTCGCGAGCGAGCGAAAGGAAAACCCCGCGCCTTTCTGGCTCTTTTTATGGGCGTAGAAGTCCTTCAAGTAGCGGCGGTAGTCGTTGTATTCAAAGATGCATGGCCGCTCTAACGTACTACGAGTGGTCATATGCCTAAGTTACCAGAAACAAAGGGGTGTGCGGAATGTGTCGAATTTGGCCTGTATTCCAGCGGGGATTTCCCCTGCCAAGTCGTTGTATTGAGGGGGGGTTTTCCGTCGGGTTTCGGAATACAGGCGCTCGTCGTCGTTTGGAATACCGCCGAATACGGATACGTCCGTAGCCCTGGCAAGTTGAAGGATTTTTCTCTCCCCGGGCCTTATCGTTTTGTGAATCACTCATGAAGGAGGAGGCGAGATGAACCGAGTTCGTGCATTGTTCTTGGCGCTAATCGTTTTTTTGGTGGCCCACTCGGCGGCGGGAGATCCAGATCCCGGTTTTGTAGGCCCCCCCGAGCCCGAACAGTTCATGGATCCTTTCGCAGATCAGGAGGATGGACTATGTCGGGACTTCACGCCGGATTGGACAACAAACTGTGAGGCCATCGAGGCCGCATTGGAAGCGCAAGCTGGGTTTTGCGAGTTCAATAATTGCCTCGACTTGACGGAGTACCAAGTCAATCCCAACGCCTGTATCAACCTGCGTTTGATACTTCGACACACGTTTTGTATGGCGCGCGCATATGGGTGCGAGGTCCAGCCCGCGCATACCTACCACTGTCACTGGTGGTGAAAGGAATAGAAGTCACGTTTCGAGACGAGTCCGCGACCTAGCTGATCGTAAGTATAGCCGCGGTTATCTGAGATAAAGGTAGTTAAATGAAAGAAAGATCTAGCATGAGTCGACATAGATTGAGGCGGATAGCGGTCTGCAGTTGGCTGGTGGTATGGGTGGCCACCACCAGCCGCGCCGAAAACGGGTCATCTGAGTTTGAGGAAACTCCGGTCAAGGAAATCGCGGCGATATTGGAGGCATTGCTTCCGGAAGCTCCGAGAATTACGGACACGGCTCAATGCCTCAGCTATTTTGTACGGAACGACCCGGTTTGAATAGGGAAAATGGACGTGGAATACGTAGGAATACAAAAGTGGATTTTTTTGATCAGAAATAATCGAAAAGGGAAACGAATCGTAGCAAGTTAGTAGGAGAAGAAAGAGCAGGGCGGTGCGGACGTTCCTTTGATCCCGGAGGCCCCCGGGATATGCCCCAGAATCCTCGCTCCGTGCCGCCTTGCTTTTTCGTTTCTACGGGGGAAAAATTGAAGTCTAATTTCTTTTCGTCCAATGGCCAATCCTTGATCTCGGTGCTGGTTGCGATGGGCTTGATGGGAATCTTGCTTGCCACCCAAACCCAGATCACCACCCAGAGCCTGCGCGGATCGAAGAAGGTCACCCAGGTGGCGGAGTTCCAGGACACCGCGAACTCAGTAAAACTCATCCTAGCTAAAGCTTGTACGGCCAATTTAGGCGGTACATCTTTCGCAGGCGCTTCCGGGACGGCTCCTCCCGTACCGGGAACAGCTGCCGAAGGCGACATCAACGGCGACGGGTTAGTCGGCTCTCCAGATCTTGCCCTAATGCTCGGCGCTTGGAACGCGACCGGCCCTTCGCTTCCGGCCGACTTGAATCACGATGGGCGAGTCGGATCCCCTGACCTCGCGGTCTTACTAGGAAACTGGAATCGCGTGCCGACGAGCCCGGGAGGAACGTCGTCCGGATCCGGCAGTTCGGGAGGAGGTGGCGGAACATTTTCCCCCGTGGATTTCGAGGAGCTTCGAGTCGGGTCTGTGAGCGTTCGTCGGGGACGGCCGCTTACGCCGGGCTTGGTTCTAACCACGTTGCGATTAGCCGATGCGGTGCCAGTACCCGGAGCCACGAACGAGTTCATTTCGCGCTTTCAAATGGCGGCCGCCGGGGATCCGTCCGGGCGTCATCTCGCCGCGCTGGGGGGCTCCGAGTATCAAGACGAGTTCCTGCTTTCCGTCCAAACCAACGGTAGCCAGATTACCGGTTGCGAGCTTTTCTCTGGCCGCTCACCGGCCGGGGTGCCCCCGAGCGCGCCGGGTGCTCCCGACGGGGAAGCGGTTTGCCAGGCTTTGACCGGGAGCTGGCAAACCGGCGTGGGGTGCGTCTTTCCGAGGCTTGCCATCGCGAGCGCAGGAACCAACGTGGGTCCGGGTACGGCTTACAATGTCGACGATCAAGGTTTAAGTATTGGCGGCAATCTACGAGGCGGCTACTACTCTGGTGGCGGTTATAGCTGGGGGATCACAAATCTCGGCATCGGTAACTTTCGTGGAGTTTCCATTCAAGGCAACGTTACCGTTAGTCAGAAACTAGTCGCAGACTCGGTCGAAGTCCCGGCTCACGGTGGCGGGCAATGTCGGGTGGGGCAACCGGGATACTTGTCGACCCCAGCAGGTTGTGTTTTCAATACGGGATTTAATTTTAAATCACCGGTGGGATCGAATACGCCCGTGCCTTCTGAAAAATTCCTTACAAAAGATAATAACGGCCATTCTTATTTTGTACCGCTCCATTACGTGTGCCCGGCCGGACAGGTGATGGAAGGGCTGGATGGTACGAGTGGTCTGACCCGCCCTAAGTGCCGACCGGTCCAGCCAACTCCGAACATCACCTGGGCGGAGCACACCTGCACGGACACTACGTCCACTCCAGGCGGCACTACCTGCACGCTCTCCGGAATGACTTTGGCGAACTATAGTTGCACTTTGAACGGGATGCATACGGGAGGATGTGACACCGGAGCCTGGGGATTCGTGAAGCCGAACGGAACTTCCGCCGGCGCACTATGGGAGATTTATGTACACGCGGTAGGTGCTTGTGACACTCCACCCAGAGCAACGGCGATTTGCGTTCCACGGTCATGACACTTGGCGTATGCTTTCGATACTCTATGGGGACCTACTTTTCTTCACGGGTTCGACTGATCCAAGGATTCGGCGGTGCACTGCTGGTTTTAGTCAGCGGGTGCTCGGCAAATTTCCAACGTCCAGTACTGGCGAAGGAGTTCTTGATTGCTGCGGTGTTGAGCTCCGGTGCCTACCTACATCGAGTTTTCACGATCGATCCGTCATCGGGGGCGTTGACGCTCGCCGGAACGTCGACCGGAACCGGAAATAGCCAACTGGTTTTCGATTCCACCGGCACGTTCGGCTGGGCCGTGGGTCCGGCCGCGACTACCACTATTTTTCAGCTCACCCCGGCGACCGCGAGCCTGCAATCGGTCTTCAGTGAAAGCCTTGGGAACGGCACCCACCGTTGGCGGGGAGCCTACTGGATTCCCGATACCTCTAAAGTCATTTCTTTGCTGGGCGCCGGTTTGGCTTCTTACCTCTATCTCTCGGAGATCGCGGCGGACGGATCAAGCAATACGCTACTGGCGTACACAGGTGACTTGGGTGGCCAGGGCGCGAGCGCACTCTCCGCCTATTCCCAGCGGGGCCGTTACGCGTTCGTCGTCGTCGGCACTCCCGCCTCGCTTCATATGGTTCGGGTCGATGCTTCCGCGCCGGCTTTATCCATTACATCCACGATCACCGCCACGGCGGGCATTTCAGCGCTCTTCATGGCGCATGACGAGAGCTTCTTGGTCGTGCGTTTAAACGGGGGCGTCCCGGCCACGCAGGTTTACGCGATCGATTATGCTTCGGAAACCATCCGATTGGTTTCTTCTACTGCGGACCTAGGCCTTCAGAGTGGAGCGTTTGGCGCCGACGGCATTCTTTTCTCGGTCGACGAAGATGCTTCTCTCTACGCGATCACCTTCGATTCCACGACCTATGCACCGACAATCGTCCAGACGGTGCCCCTTACTTCGCGGCCGGATCGGGTGTTAGCTTTATCAAGGAGCGGTAAATTTCTCTATATTAGCGAACCCGCCCTGCAGAAGATCCGTTCCTACTCGGTGTCCGGGAATGGGGTATTGACCGAAACCGGTACGATCGAAACCAACGGCAGCGTAGCGACCTTGGGCGGGAACTACGTGCTCCAGCCGCTGCCTTGAATACGCCGGAATACATATAACTCCCTCATCCCGTTTGACACATCCGCCGCCGACCAAAAATTTCCGATGATGGAGTCTCGGGTGGTTTTAAGTCAAAACGGGGGAATCACATGCGGTTATTCGCGGTACGTTCACTAGTGAGTTTGTCTTTAATTGCACAAACGGGTTGCTTGGATTTGGGAGCCCGGCCTTCGGCGCGTGAAGCGCAATCCGCTTGGGTCGAGCAAAACCTGGGCTCCATTGCTTCCGTCGCCGGGGCTCCGGTCATCACGGCTTCTCCATTTTCCCGCACGGTTTTTTTGGGAGGGGTCGAGCGCCTACACGTAGATTTCGATTCTGAGTCTAGCGCGAGCGTGGCCTGGCGTCGCAACGGTCTGCCACTGGTGGGTGAAGCTGGACCAGAGCTCGTTCTCTTCGGTCATCCGGACTTCGCGGGTAGCTACGAGGCGGTGGTTTCGAACGCTCACGGAACCACCACTAGCTCGCCGGCCGTGATTACCGTGTCGCCGGTTCCGGGAGATATTAACCGCGATGGGCAGGTGGATGCCACCGACAACGCGACTTTTCTCGCCAGTTGGGGCACGACCGGGGGCGCGGCCGATCTCAACGGCGATGGACGCGTGGACTCGCGTGACCTTCCCATTCTTCTCGGTAACTGGGGGCGGGCGCCGGCCGTGGCGGAGCTCAGCCCCCGTATAGCGGAGGCGCCTGCGGGAGTGACCCTGGTGGCAGGGGCACGGCTGACTTTGAGCGCGAGATTCTACGCCGTCGCCGGTACCCCGGTGCAGTGGCTGAAGGACGGAGCCCCTCTCATGGCGAGCGAGCGCGTGGGCATCACCCGTGAATTTGACTCCAGCACGTTGACAGTCGAATCGGTCGAGTTCTCGGATGCCGGCGAATACAGCGTGCGGGTCGGGATCGACAGCCGGTCGGTTGACACCCAGACCGCGCAGGTGCAGGTCACGCCGGAAGCTTCGAGCGGTCTGCCAGTAAGGCTATACCCTGAACCCCCGGTGGGCGGAGCGATTACTTTTCACCGGCACCAGAACGCTTTTTTCGAGGTCGCGATCGACGCTCCCGTTCCGGTCGGGTTAACTTACCAATGGTACTTGGACGGACGCCTGCTCGTGGATGAGTCGGTTCCTCCCATTGGCGAACACGTCCGGGGTTCACGTGATCGCGTGCTCAGTTTCAGTAATGTTCGGGCGGAAATCGGCACGTCTCGGCAAGTCGTCGGTGCATGGTTTACCTCCGTTCATCGGTTGAGCGTACAGTTACGCGAACCGTCGGGCCGGGTCACGGAAGCGGTCTTGCCCGCTTTCTACATCGACGCGCACGAAGACGCCCACGCCGTCGACACGACCGTGCAACTGGAGGCCGAGGTGAGCGCCTCGCCGGCACGGATCACCGTGAAGTGGCCACAAATGAGCCGCAGTAATCAGTACCAGGTTTACCGCAAAAGCCTGAACGACGCACAATGGACGCCCATATCCCAACCCCAGTGGATCATGCACGCGGATCCTTTCTTTCCAGAATATCAATCCGCGGTGGGATTCGTGGATACCGGGATCACCGTGGGACAAGGCTACGAATACGCCGTGATCGGCCGCAATCCATCGGGGACCGGCATCGTCCGGCGCGGTTACCTCTATACGGGAATTGAGCTTCCACGCGTGGATTCGCGCGGCAAGCTTGTTCTCGTGGTGGAGCGAACGTTGGCGCCGATCCTAGGCCCCGAGATCGCCCGACTTACTGCGGACGTAGAGGGTGACGGCTGGCAAGTCGTGCGCCTCGATGTCGATCGCCACGTCGACGGGAATCCCGACAGCTGCGAAACGATCGCTGGTCAAAGTCATTGCGGCCGCCAGGTCGTGCGAGTGCGTGCCGCCATCCAGAGGGCGTATCAGCAAGACACGATCAATACGAAAGCGGTTTTCCTGCTGGGCCGGGTTCCGGTTCCTTACGCCGGTACCAAGCCAATCACGCACGACACTTACGGCGCCCATCCTTCGGATTGGTTTTATGGCGAAATGCTCAAGCCCGTCGATTTGAATTGTGCGCAAATTCCCGCCGGCATGAGTGTTTATACTTACGTGCGCGAACGCGCTTGGACGGATTGCCAAGCGAATCAGTCAACCGTGGTGACGCTGCCTCCGCCGGTTCCGGATCGGCTGCGGAACGTACCGGGAGACGGCAAGTTCGATCAGAACGAAATTCCCGGCTTTCGCGCCCAGCTTCAGGTCGGGCGGGTGGATCTGTCGAACATGGCTCGGCCAGAGAGCCAGGGCCTGGCGTTCCGGCGCGCCGGCGAAACCGACGCCCAGCTCGAGATCCGCTTGCTGCGACGCTATCTCGATAAAAACCACGCCTACCGAATAGCGACCTTCCAGGTGCCTTCACGGGCGCTGATCTCCGATCGGTTGGGAGCCTACGAAAACTGGCCGGCGACCGACGGTTGGCGAAATGCGAGCCCCGCCGTAGGCCCCGCGAATATATACTCCCTGCCGCCAACCCAGCGTGGATTGGTGCCGGTGCTGAACCAATCTCCGTACCTATGGGTGCATGGAGCGGGGGCCGGGGCTTTCCAAGGATTCAACGGTGCTAGCACCGACGAGTATGCATCGCAATCTACGTACGGCGTGTTTTATACCTTGATTGGTAGCTATTTCGGCGACTGGGACGTACAGGAGAACTTCCTCCGCGCGCCTCTGGCCGCCGAAGGCTACGGTCTGGCTTCCACTCAGGGACGACTGGTGAATTTTTTTGGCCAACACCTGCCGATGGGTTTCAATCTCGGCTATGCTTCGCTTCGCTCGATTAACAACAGCTGGGCGGCTGCTTCTCCTTCGTCGGGATACTGTTTTTCGGCGACTCCTCCACTCTATGAGGGCACATTGGCTTGCCCCAGCCTGGACTCCGCTCCCTTTGCGGTTCCATTGATGGGTGATCCGACCCTTCGCACCCAAATGGTCCCGGGCCCTTCCGGGGTCGCAGCGGCGGTCAGCGGTTCCACGGGGGCTCGTACAGTCACCTTGAGCTGGGAGCCATCGGCAGCGGCGGGCGTGATCTATCACGTCTACCGGGCTTCCGCGTCCGGCGGCGCCTTTCAGCGTATCGGCCAGACCATCGCGACGTCATATGTGCAGTCAGCGGTCGTCGCCGGCAGTTATCGCTATCAGGTACGGGCGTTGGTGAAGACGGTGTCAGCCAGCGGGAGCTATTGGAACAATAGCACGGGGATGACGATTTCCGTGTCCGTTCCGTAGGCGCCTACAAATATTGCTTGAAGAGCCGATCGAAGCGGCTCTGAATGCGCTGGAGATCGACCCGGTTGAAGAAGCTCGAGAAGCTCATCCAAACGAAGAGCCCGTTGAGGTCACGAAATTGCGGGGGCAGGTAGGTGGGGAAGTCGATGATGCCTTCCTGGTATCTTTGGTACAGCAGCGGGATGTCGTCGACGTGCAGTTTTCCGACGAACAGGAAGGGCAGAATCTCCGGTTTCCCCGCGCGAATCGCGGCGCGGATGAAATTGTAGTCCTCCACGAAACCTTTGCAATAAGAGATATCCTTCGTGAAAGGCGCCCCGCCGCCTACCACGCCGCCACGGAAAATTCGCATCGTGTTCACGTAGCACTCGTTCTCGGGGTAGCCCTCGGTTTGGAAGAAGTCGTAAATATCGAGAAAGTTCGCGCCGTCCTCGGCCTTGTCGACGGCGAGCAGGCGGTCGTTGATGCGCCGGGCGCGCCTCGGATACGAATTGAAGGTGATGATTTCCATCAGTACGGCAAGGCCTTCCTGCACCGAGGTGACACGCGGCGGACCCACCGACAGCCAGGTCGCCACGTGTTGGTGGCGGCCGTTCAGCGTCGTGCCGATGTGGACCCAGCCCTCGTGTACCTCCAAGATCGAGATGTCACGGGATGAAAAGCTCGCTTCCTTGCGGATCTTGATGCTGTCGCCACCGGCCGAGGCGTCGGCCACGATACCGTCGGAAATTTTTACGGTGAGCGGATCCTGCGCGAAGTACGCGCCCAGATTGGCGGAAAGCGCCTTCACGACGTCTTCGGCGTTGAGGTTCTTGGGATAGGTGGGGCCCAGCCGTTCATCCTTGACCTTGGTCAGGATGGAGTAGAGCAGGTTGCCCAGCGAGATGATGGTGTTGGTGTCTTCCGGAAAGGTATCTTTCGGCGATCCGTAAAGCTGCTTGCTGTACTCCCAAAACGCGCGCTTACCCCGGCTCTCGATCAGCTTTGTCACTAATAGGTATTGCTCGGTGATTTTCGTGAGGAGCTTGCCGATTTCGTCCTCGGGGCCAAGCACGGTGCGGATGTCCGTGAGTATCTCGTTGAATTCGTCGTTCTTCTTTTGGAGGTCGAATCCCGGCGACATGCGGGAGTAATAGTCGGCGTCGATTTCCGGGAGCTCCTTGCCTTTGGAGGCCTTGAAGGCGGCCTCCACGGTCGGATCCCATTTAATCGAATCGAGGATGCGAATGGGGCGCTGGGCGTTTACGATGCGGACGGAGAGGTGTTTGACTTTCTCTTTGTAAGATTCCCACGCCATGGCTGATGACTTGAGTGTAACATACCGATCCGTATTGGAAAATCGCGGACTCGGAGGGCCCGAGGTAGGCAAATCCCGCCCAGCCCGCGCGGGCTTCCAGCTGGAAAACCCCCACTATTTGGAGTAAACCGCTCTGGTGAAGCGCCTCGAATTCTCCGTCCCCGAATCTCTCCGCGGCTCGCGGCTTGACCAGGCTCTGGCTACCTGGCTGCCCGCCGAATTGGGGCGCGAGTTTTCCAAGTCTTCCGTGCGTAAGCTGATCGTGGCCGGCGCCGTCTATCTCAACGGCAAGCGAGTGCGGATCGCCTCCAAGCCCCTGCTTCCCGGCGCCAAGCTCCAAGTTTACCTCGATGAGCAGAAGCTCAAGACGCCCGCGCGGGTGGAGTTCAAACTTACGCCCGAGCGCGTGCTCTTCGTCGACGACGCCATCATTATAGTAGATAAGCCGGCGGGGGTGCCGACCCAGCCCACTCTGGACGACGCCCGGTCGAATCTGTATCGGGAAGTCCAGCGTTACTGCGAAGCTACGTGGGGAGCGGGCGCCTACGTGGGGCTTCATCACCGGTTGGATCGAGATACCTCGGGGGTAATTCTTTTCACCCGAGACAAGGCGGCGAACTCCTCGATCGCCGATCAGTTCGCAAGCCATACGTTGCAGAAGACTTACGTCGCGCTTTGCGTGGACACCCGGATGGGGTCCGCCCGGGGTCGCGATCCCGGCCGTTGGGTGCTAAAGAATCATTTGAAGAAATCCAAGGGCACCTCTAAGCGGCCAGCTAAGATGTCCGGCGTGAAGTCGGGCGGCGACTACGCCGAAACTTCGTTTCATTGCCTCCGTGCGCTGAAACTAGGGGATGCTCGGGTCTATCTCATCGAAGCGCAGCCGCGAACGGGCCGCATGCATCAGATTCGTGTGCATCTCGCCGAGCACGGGCTCCCTATTTTAGGGGATCGCCTGTATGGGGCGCCCGCCCAGCCTGCGGTCCCACGCATCCTGCTGCACGCCGCGCGTTTGGAGTTCGCGCATCCGCTGAAGGGTGAAAGAATGGCGATCGAAAGTCCTGTACCGAAGGACTTCGCCGAGATCATCGAGGGGGCCTCGCCGTGATTCGCCGTTTCTTGGACGAGAGCCGCCTCATTCGCCACTACCTTTGGAAGTATAAGGGATTCGTCGCCGCGGGATTATTTGCGCTGATCGTGGTCGATACGCTCGAGATCATTCCTCCGCTTCTCCTTAAGGAAACCGTCGATCTGGTGATACTTCCCGAATCGGCGGGGCTATTCGCCAAGCTCGCGGTTTTTTCCCTGATTTACTTGGGCGTAGTCTTGGTCCAGGCGGTTTGTCGGTACTTTTGGCGCATGACCTTGGTGCGTACGAGCATGCTTTCGGGGAGGGATATCCGCGCCTCTTTCGCGCGGCACTTGGTGGACCTTTCCCCAAGCTTCTACGATCGACGTCGTATCGGCGATCTCATGTCGCTCGCCACGAACGATACCGAAGCGATTCGCATGGCCATCGGGGCGGGCGTGATCGTACTAGCCGATGCGGTTTTTTACCTCGTGACCATCACGGCGGCGATGCTTTGGCTTTCACCGAAGCTTACCCTGATCGCATTCCTGCCGTTGCCGTTTATTCCTTTCATCGTTTATTGGTTCGAGCGCCAGATCCACGCGCGCTTTGGCGCAGTTCAGGAATCCTTCGCGCAGGTGGCCGCGCTCGCTCAAGAGAACATCATGGGCATCCGTTTGGTGCGCGCGTTTGCGAACGAGGATGCTCAGCTGGGACGGTTCGCCCGCGCGGGACGTGACTATGCGGCCAAAAGCCTCCGCCTGGCACGCGTGCAGAGCGCGTTCGACCCCAGTCTTGATTTCATCATGAGCCTGGGGTTGGTTTGCCTACTCGCATTCGGCGGCCCACTGGTGATCGGCGACGTGGTGACGATCGGAACCTTCGTCGCGTTCCAGCGTTACATACAAAAGATGATCTGGCCCATGGCCGCCATCGGCGTCACAGTCACGATTTACCAGCGCGCAGTGGCGAGCGGCAAACGCGTGGCCGAGGTGATGGCCGAACGGACGGATGTGCCGGAAGACGCGACCCCGAGTCTGCCCACCCGCTGGGTATCCGGTGGGCGCGCCAAGGGTCGCGTAGAGTGGCGCCGCTTGAATTTCGCGTTTCCGGCGGGCCCGCGCGAATCGGGAGGCGGCCGCCCGGTTTTGAAGGACGTATCCATTACGGTGGAGCCCGGTCAGCGCGTCGCGCTCCTGGGCCGGATCGGCTCGGGAAAAACAGCGCTTCTCTCCACGCTCCCGCGTCTTTACCCGGTGGCGGATGGGCAGGTCTTTCTGGACGGCGTAGACGTAAACCGTTGGCCGCTCGCGGAGCTGCGCGCACAGATCGGATTTGTTTCCCAGGATGTTTTTCTCTTTAGCGATAGCGTCGCCGAGAACATCGCGCTAGGCCTAGCCGGATTAGACGATCCCACGGGCCGGTTGGCATGGGCGGAACGGTTTGCGCGGTTGGCGGCGGTCGACGGCGACATCGCGCGCTTACCCAATGGCTACCAGACGATGCTCGGTGAGCGGGGTGTGAATCTCTCGGGGGGCCAAAAGCAACGGATCACGCTGGCGCGGGCGTGGGCGCGCCGGCCACCGGTGCTGGTACTCGACGACGCATTGTCGGCGGTCGACGTGGAGACAGAATCGAAGATCTTGGGTTCCCTGCGCGCGGGTGATGGAGCGGGAGCAATGGCGCAGATCGTAGCCGCGCACCGGATCTCTACCATTCAAGACGCCGATCAGATCTACGTGCTCGATGGCGGCGAGGTGGTTCAAGCGGGCCGGCACGCCGCGCTCTTGCGGGAACGTGCGGGTCTCTATCGCCGCTTTTACGATCAACAGCGCTTAGCGGCGGAACTCGAGAGCTACACGGAGCAGCTTGCTTCCCAATCGGGAACGTCGGGAAACCCCGGGGAGGCGCCGCTTGAGCGCTGACCTGGATCGGTTTTTGAACGGCGATGACGACGAGGCGGAGACCGGCTCGGCGCGAGGCTTGGACGCGAGCTGGCGGCGCGCGGTTAAGGGTTTGCTTTCGTATGGTGCTCGATTCAAGTGGGTTTTCTTCGCGGCGATCGCGGCGGTCCTCGTGTCCACTTTCTGCGCGCTGTCGCTGCCGCGTTGGTTGGGATACGCGATCGACGAAGGCCTGGTCCCAAAAAACGGAGCACGCCTGCGGCAGATCATTCGTTGGTACCTTGCGTTTGAGGTGACCCGGGTGACCGCCACGATCGTGAGCACGTATCTCTTCGCGGTCCTGGGGCAGAAGATCATGCACACGCTGCGGACGGATCTGTTTTCGCATCTTCAGAAGCTACCCAATTCCACCTATGACCGGGTTCCCGGGGGACGCCTCGTTACGCGGGTGACGAACGACATCTCGTCGATCGCGGATTTGTTCACTTCCGGATTCGTTACCGCCGCCGGCAACATTTTCGTCGTGCTCGGTATTTTGGGCAGCATGGCGGCTTTGCATTTCCGACTGGGGGTGATCGCTTGGTTCACCTTCGCGCTCTTGCTGGTGATGACGGTTTATTTCAGCTTGAAGTTGAAGGTCGCTTATCGCGAGTCCCGCGCGAAGTTATCCGCGCTAAACTCGTTTTTAGCTGAGACTTTTCAGGGCATGCGGGTCATTCATCTCTTTAACCGACAGGCGGCGCGATTCGCCGCCTTCGGGCGCCTGAATCAGCGTTACGCCGATGCCCAGTTCGGTTCGGTGCGAATCATGGCGTTGTTTCGCCCTTCCATTACCGTGTGCATGGGCGGAACCATGGCGTTGATGGTTTGGTACGGCGGTGGCATGGCCCTGCAGAAAGAAATCCCGCTCGGGGTCTTGGTTGCGTTCTTTTCTTACGTGCTCGCGCTTTTCGAGCCGGTGAACGACCTGGTGGACAAGTGGAATGTCTTTTTGTCGGGCATGGCTTCGGCGGAGCGTACCTTTTCCATTTTCCGGTGGACCCGGGAACCCGATTCCGATGGGGCAGCCGCCCGCGCGTTGCCGCTGCCTGACCTGCGGGGAGAAATTGAATTCGACGGGGTTTGGTTCGCCTACCTGGGCGAGCACTGGGTGCTACGTGATTTTTCACTAAAAATCCCCGCAGGGTCCGCCGTGGGCGTGGTGGGCCCGACCGGATCGGGCAAGACGACGCTGATCTCGTTGCTGATGAGGTTTTACGAGCCTCAACGAGGGCGTATCTTGATCGACGGAAAGGACATCCGCGAGTACGATAAGCGCCGTTTGCGCGCGAGCTTCGGATTGGTTCAACAAGACGTGTTCCTGTTTTCCGGAACCGTTCGTGAGAACCTTCTGCTTTTTCGTGAGGAAGCGGAGGTTCCGTGCGCCGCCGCCGCCCTCGCGGATTTGGAGAATCCCGATCAATCCTTGAACGAGCGCGGAACAAATCTGTCTTCCGGACAGCGCCAGGTGCTTTCCTTCGCGCGTGCCGAGGCCGTGGATCCCCGCATCTGGGTTTTGGATGAAGCCACCGCGAACGTCGATTCGCAGTCGGAGGACGAGATGATGGCTCGCCTGGAGCGCAGCTTGCGGATGCCCAAGACGAGCGAGGTCGTCTTCAAGCCCACTCGAATCATCATCGCGCACCGGCTGGCGACGGTGAAAAATGCGGATGTGATTTTGGTGTTACATCAGGGAATGCTTACGGAAAAAGGCAATCACCCCGAGCTTATCGCGTCCGACGGATTGTACGCGCGGCTTTACCGGTACCAAGCCGCCTTGTTTTAGGCTTTTTTTTCGCAGTTTTTATTAATTGCGATTGTCAAACGCGCGCACTTCGCTTATTCTGGTTTCAGTATTTCTCGTGAAAGGAGGAAGCGACCATGATTTACGGAATTAAAAATATCCAGAAGCAGGCAAAATGCCCGGTACTCACTACCGATATGGACGTGACCTCCGATTCTTCGTCTCACGATCAATCGGGCGTCTGATCCCGGCTTAATCATTAAAATTCAAAGCATTTTTTAACCGCACGGCGGGTTTCGTTCGCATTTCGCGATCGTTTTCGTCTGCGGATATGTAGTTCCGCCGCCTCGGGCGCGGGCAGAGGCACGCGTGCGTGCAGGCGGCGGTGTGTTCGTAAACAGGAGGCAATATGTGGTTCGGGATTAAAAATGAAAATTTTTTCGCGGAAAACTTTCTACAGAGTTGGCGGAAGCAGATCGCGAGGAAAAGCAAACGCGGGTGGCCGGAATGGCCGCCTCCCCCCGGTCCGTTCGAGTTTTTGAACGCCGCGCTTCGGGCCGGGACGGAGTTAGAAAAGATCAAGGTGGAGCAGCAGCTCAAAGCTTGGGAAAAGCAGCTGTTCTAGTTGATGGAAAGGAGGACCGTTGAAGTACGAAACGATCGAAGTAAATGAGGAGTTGTATTTGGATGTCCCGCGTGAACGTGATTGTGGGGCCTATGTCGAGTATTTGAAGGAGCACGAGATCTACCGGAATACGCTCCGGATCCCGTTTCCCTATCATGCCGACGACGCCTTTGCGTTCTTGCGGATTTGTCGTGAGCGCGAGGTGAAGCTGGGGCATCCGGTGAATTGGGCCATCCGCAATCGAGCGGGTGAGCTGATAGGAGGGATTGGTCTTGCTGATTTCGAGCCGGGAGGACACCAGGCCGAGATCGGTTACTGGTTGGGTAAGCCCCACTGGGGGCGTGGCACCATGACCACGGTCGTGAAGGCGCTCACCGCCTTCGCGCACCGCGAGCTTGGGCTCGTGCGCATCACCGCGCACGTGTTTGAGTACAATCCGAAGTCGACCCGGGTGCTCGAGAAGGCCGGTTTCATGCAGGAAGGCCGCCTGCGTAAGCATTACCGTAAGGACGGAAGGATCTTCGACGGATTTTTATTCGCGATGGTTTTCGACTAAGCGGCGTTAGGTCGCCGACTCCGGCCGGAAGGGCGGAAGCCAGCATGCGTAGTCGATGTCTGTTTCGTCCGCTAGGAGGAGGATTGCCCGGTCCAAGCCGAGCGCGATGCCGCTGGATTCGGGCAGTCCTTCGTCTAGAGCTTGTAAGAAGCCGTCATCGACCGGGGTCTTCGGAAAATCCGCCCCGTAGATGCGCGCGCGCAGCTCCATGTCGGCGGCAAAGCGCCGGCGTTGCTCCTGGGGGTCGGTGAGCTCATGGAAGGCGTTGGCGAGCTCGAAGCCGCCAACGTAAACTTCGAAGCGCTGCGCCCATCGGGTGCCGTCGGCGTCCGGTTCCACGCGGGCGAGCGCGGCCTGGGACTCCGGATAGTGCGTGACGAAGAGCGGGCGGTCCGTCGGCAGTTTTGGTTCGATCTGGTTCAGCCACAGCTTGAAGTAGAGGTCATCCCATGTATCGGTCTCGTTTCGAGGGAGCCCCAGCCCGGTGCAGGCGTGGCTAAGGTCGGCGGAAGTCGCGCGTCCTAAATCGATGCCCAGATATTCTTGAAAGAGCTCCCGCGTGCGTCGGCGAGGCCAAGGCCCACCTAGGGAAATTTCCTTACCTTGGTAAGTGAAGTGATCTTTCCCCGCCCAACGTCGAAAGAGCGCCTCCACGTCCGCCATCAGAGCATCGAGCGGGGCGCGTGCGCGGTACCATTCGAGCATGGTGAACTCGGGGTGGTGTATCGGCGAAACCGGTTCGTCACGGAAAGCGGGCGCGATCTGAAAGATCTTTTCCAGGCCGCCGGCGAGCAATCGCTTCATCGCGAACTCGGGCGAAGTGGGCAAGAAGACCGGGCGGGTAAAGCCATGTCCGTGCCCCGTCACTTGAAAGGGGCGGATGTGGGGTTCCATGCCGGGCGACGGCACCAAGAGCGGCGTGCGGGTTTCCCAAAAACCGGCTTCTCGAAAGTAATCGCGGGTAGCCTGTTCCACGTGGGCTCGGACGCGGAGACAATGCTGCCGGCGGGGGTTTTGCACGATTTCACGAAACTTCATGGAGAGCCGGGGGTAGCATAGGGGGCCACATTGCGCAATCGGGCGGGCGGGCGTATAGGTATCAGATGTCGGATTTCTTTGGAAAAATTCGATCGGCGCTAACCCTCGACCTGCCTTATCTGGATCGCGCGGGAGAGGATTCGTTTCGGGAGATGCTCGTCCACCGTAAGCGCGCGCAACCCGATTTTCCGGAGGAGTTTGGCCAAGCGGCCGTGCTGGTCGTTTTTGGTGAAAGCGCGGTCTCGCCCGGCGCCCCCCGGCTGCTTCTCACGCTTCGCACGCACACGGTGGAGTCTCACAAGGGTCAGGTTGCCCTACCTGGGGGGATGAGGGATCCCGAGGACACCGATCTTGCCTCGACGGCTTTGCGTGAGACCGCGGAAGAGGTGGGTATCGCTGCCACCGAATTGGAAATTTTAGGGAGACTGCCCAAGCTTGCCACCCTTGCCACGGGGACCTGGATTACGCCTTACTTGGCGCGACTGAAACGTCCGATCGAGGAAGTGTCATTGCATATTAGCCGTCACGAGATTGAAGAGGTGTTTTGGTTGCCGTGGGCGGAGCTCGCGGGGGGCGAGATTTACTCGCAGGAGTGGTTTCAAACCGGGACGATCCGGCTGCCGACGCACGTGTTTCGTTACCAAAAATTTCACATTTGGGGCGCGACCGCAGCGATTCTCAAGAACTTGCTCGATCGCCATCAACAGGTCGTCGAGTAGCTTGCGGCTACCACGACCGCCTGCCCTTCCGTGCTAAGCGATCAATTCGCTTGCCGAGCGCGGGAAGTCGCGCGATACCTGAAGGATCAACGCAGGTTATAACTCGGGGGGCGCGATGCCGACAAAGCAAGTTTCCATTTTTCTGGTTTTGGTTTCTATGGGGGTGGGCGTGACCCGGGCGGAAGAGCCGACCACGGTGCACGTCACTCAGCCGAACACCCCGCGTACGACCCGCACGCAAACGAGCACTACGACCACCGTCATGAAGTCGATGGTCACGGAAACCTCGGGCAGCGCCGAGGCTTGGAAAGGAATGTCACCTGCTTACCCCGTGAACGTGGGCGCGATGACCGGGTTGGGCTTGGTTGACGGCCAGGCCGGGGTCGGCCTGATTTTCGCCGGAGCCGTGCGGGTAATGGAGCGGGGCTTTATCCCCGATATCAATAACCAGCTATTTGTTGAGGGCGAACTGGGTGCGCTTTTTCTGAACGGTGGGACGGGCTTTGAGTACAGCCTGCATCTTCGCTGGGATTTCGTGCACAGCGAGCGCTGGACGGTCTTTGCGTTGGGCGGCTTTGGGGGGATTTCCGGTGGGTCGAGCCTAGGAAATATTTTTCGCTTCCACCCCCGCTTCGGGGCGGGCGCGGTTTACTACTTCCAGGACAACCTGGGGATCCGCGCCGAGCTTAGTCACGAGTTGACGCTCGTCGGGATCACCTTCCGGTTCTGATCCGACTTCCCGCGCGAGTTGGGCGAGAAAGTCGCGCATGAAGCGCATGCGGGTCCCCGCGATCTCGCGCGCGGAATCCGTCTGGAGAGACGCCTCCAACTTCAAGAGTTTCGCGTAAAAGTGATCGAGCGTGAATTCGCCGTCGTTTGGCGCGCGATTCACGCAGAAGGGGTCACGAACCGAATAGAAGGGCCGGTTCAGACGGCCTCCCATCGAAAAAGCGCGCATGACGCCGATCGAGCCCAAGGCATCGAGACGATCAGCGTCCTGTACGATCTTTGCCTCCAGCGTGCGCGGGGGGATGCCGGCGCTATAGCTATGCGCTTCGATGGCGTGGGCAACTTCCGGCAAAATCGGTTCGGGATAACCTTGCTCGCGCAGCCATTGGGTCGCGGCGGTGGCGGAAAGACGCGAGGCCTCTCGCCGTCGAGGGTCGTTTTTTTCTACCAAGACGAAGTCGTGGAAGTATGAGGCGGGCAAAACGACTTCCCAGCGGGCGCCTTCGAGCGCGCAGATTTCCCGCGCCACCCGCACGACGCGCGAAAGATGTGCGAGATCATGGGATGGATCGACCGTGGCCGCACAGATTTCAGCGGCCTTCGCGTGAAAGCGCGTCGACCAGGTTTCGGGGGCGAAGTTGGGAGGGATCATGCACGAAGGAATTAGATGAAAGGAGCCGGACAGGCAAGCCCTACCCGGGAGTGGGTTGTAAGTTATGGAGATGATTTATATTTATGGAATCAAAGGCTTGCGGAGAAAATAAAAAAGGCGGGACGTTTAGGGCGTCCCGCCTTTTTGAGATCGGTCGGATCGTTTAACTTACCACTTATAGGTCAAGCTAGCCGAAGTGAAGAGGGCCGAGTCGAGCGCGAACGCCGTCGAATCGATGCGTCCCGCTTCGGAAGCACTCGCCTGGGTGGCGATGTTGCCGAGCGCCCAGTCCAGCGAGAGGCCGTCGGTGAAGAAGCTCGCGCCGATGCGCCCTTTGGTGGAATCGGCGTTCGAAACCCCGTTTGTTTGATCCAGGAAGTTGTACTGGACGCCCCCGCGCAAGGCGCACCACGAAGTGAGCTTGCCTTCCACGGTGAGAGAGAAGGGCACGCGCGACGTGGAGGCTTGGGTCGCACGCCAGAAGCCAACGCTATAATCGAGCTTCACGACGTCGGACATGCGCGTGTTGCGCCCAAAACCGATACCCCAGTTTTTCGCCACGACGTTGCCGCCCGTGCTGTTTTGCATATAGGCGAAGTAAGGGAGCCACTCACCCCAGTGATAGCGCAAACCGGCGGTGAAATCCTTCACCGTGGTGTCGGTGCCGCCAACGTTGCCGTTGCCCACGGCCGTGAAACCGATGAACGGATCGAGTCCCGCCCACTGCGCTCCGAGACGAATCTGCAAGTCTTTGTCGGTGATCGTGGCGCCTTTGAAGCCGCCGTAAGTGAGGCCCAGGCCCCATTTCACTCCGCCCATGTCGGCGCCCAACGTGAAGTCAAACGGCCGGAAGTTGAAGCGGTTGTTGAAAGAGCCGACGTTGAAGCCGGAAGTGCCGTCGACGCGGTTGAAGAAGAATCCGAAGTTGACGTTCGCAAACGCCATCACGAATCCGCCGTCTGCGGCGGCCGCGGCACCGCCGCCCGGCGCCGTGCCGTTGGTCTTTTCGATGATCGCCCATTGTCCGTAGTCGTTAATGTAAGACGGGTTGTAGAACATGTTGTACACGCTGTCGGTGTAGAGACTCCCGCTGGAGCCCGTGCCCCCGAGGATCATGCCGCCGTCGCCCGCGCCCGATACGAGCACCTTCGAGCGAGAGGCGTAGGCCGGATTGAGGGTAACGGCCGCGATCGCCGCGCCAGCCATGAGGACGATAATGATTCTTTCCTTAAGCGAGGATACCAGCATGAATGAATCTCCTTTATGATTTTACAGTCGGATAGCCAACCCCTAGTGTCAACGAAATTACGGTACGCAAGACTCGACGCGTAATTCGGGCGAAGGGAGTTTGAGTTGCGCGAAGTGTTAGATTTTGCCTTGATAGTGGGCGACGAGAGCTCCGCCCAAAATTCCGGCGCGATTATTTAGGCGACTGAGCAGTAACTTAGGCATCAGATCCTTGCCCACGCGCCGTCGCGCGAGCAGTCCTTCGAGCTGTTGGCGGGCCGGTTCCAGAAAAAGATCGGCGGCTTCGGCGAAGCTTCCGGTAAGCACGACGACTTCGGGAGAGAACAGCACGACGTAGTTGTGGATCGCGATGGCGAGCGTCTTTGCGTAGTCCGCAAAAGCCGCTCGGGCCGCGAGGTTTCCGTCGCGCGCGAGTTCCGTGATTTGCGATCCCGAAAGGGATGGGTCGCCATATGACCGGCGAAACCGACGTGTGAAGTTGCGGCCTGACAGGTAGGCTTCGGCGCAGCCCAGATTTCCGCAGCCGCAGGGAGCGTCCCCGTCATCCGCGCGCAGGATGACGTGTCCGCCTTCGGGATGAAGCATGCGCCCGCTGCGTACCAGCTTGCCGTTACAGATGATGCCGGTGCCTAAGCCCGTTCCGAGCGTCAAAATCATGGCATTTTGCCGCTTTTTCGCGGCTCCCCAGCGCTGCTCGGCCAGCATGGCGGCGGCGGCGTCGTTGTCGAGCCAGACTTTGCGTTTTAAACGTCGCGAAAGCTCGCGGGCGATCGGGACCTGGCCCCAGCTCTTGCCTTCGGTCACCAGGTTGGTGGGGTCGAGCAAAACCCCTTTCACCGGATCCAGGGGGCCCGCCGAAGCGATGCCCACCGCGCGGATTTTCGGGTACTCACGCAGGAATTTTTTTCCCAGCTCGGCGAGATGATTCATGACGTCGGCCCGTCCCCGCTCGACGTGGATGGGCTCGCGCGTTTCCGCGAGGATCTTTCCGTCCGATCGGCCCTGGCCTTCGCGCACATCGACTACGCCGACCGCCACTTTTGTGCCGCCCAAATCATAGGCGAGTACTGCAGTGTTCATAACTCGAACAGCCGTGTTATCATGAATGAATACGCAGTCAAATACAGGTGTGAGAGCCGCATGCAAAGAAAACCGATCTCCCGAAACATCGTGAAGCCCTACCCCCGAACCTCCGTCGCGGCGTCCCGCGGCGTGGGGGCTCCTCCGAAGCGCATGGCAATCGAGATTCTCAGCCTGCTTTGCTTGGCGTTGGCGGTGTTCTCGATCTGCGCGCTCGTCACTTATAATCCACGCGACCCTTCCTTCTTCACGAATACGCACCAGGCCGCGACTAATGCGTGCGGCTGGGTCGGGGCTTACCTCGCCTCGTTGCTCTTGCAGAGTATCGGCTTGGGGGGCTTCCTGCTTCCGGCGGCGCTGATTTTCCTGGCGACCACCGTGCACCAGCGCGAGGGTTTCGTGCGGGCCACCGGCATCATGGGTGGAATGTGCGTCGCCGTCGTTTCCTTCAGCGTGTTCCTGACTTTGCAGTGGCCGACGATCCCGTATGCGGGCGGTTCGATCCTTACGGGCGGCGTGTTCGGCGCTTGGGTCGCCAAAAGCCTGGAAGAGCCCCTGCATCCGCTGGGTGCCTCCATCATCTCGCTCGTGGTCTTCTTCATCGCCGTCGTGGCGTCCACGCCGGTGAGCGTTTCGGTTTTCCTGTCGAAGGCGTTGCGCGCGGCCGCGTTCTGGACGTTCCGTGGGGCGAAGCTTGCCGCGGCCTATCTCGTCTATCTTTTGGGGCTGTTTAGCCTGAAGCTCGTGCAGGGTGCGTATCAATTCATCCAGAAAGCGGCCCAGGCGGTGATTCGCCTGGCGCGCGAGCGCGCCACCGCCGTGGGAGCCGAGATGAAGCGCGAAGCCGGGAAGGCGAAGGGCGCGGTGTCTCCGGAGATTGGCCTCGAGGGCGCCGAGTTGGAAGCGGCCGGCGCCGACGGGGTGGAGGTGGAGGCCCTGACGGATGCCGAGGCCGTGGAGATCTCCGAGATTCCCGAGGCTGGAGAGTTCGACGACACCGATGGCACGGAGAGCGAGTGGGACGAAGAGGAGATCCCGTCGCGGGGAGCGAAGTCCGGCAAAGCGCCCGAGATCTTGCCGTGGAAAAAAGAATCCGCGCAGGAACCCACTGCCGCCGAAGCGGCCGCCGCCAAACGAGCTTCCAAGCTCGCCTCGATGCTGAAGCTTGGCGCAAAGAAGACGGCTTGGCAGCTGCCTACGACCGAATTCCTCAGCAAGCCCCCTAAAATCGACGCTTCGATTGACCGTGATCGGTTGATCCAGAATTCGGCGATTCTGCGCGATAAGCTCGCCGACTTCGGCATCGAAGGCGAGGTAACCGCCGTGCGCCCCGGCCCTGTGATCACGCTGTACGAGTTCCGGCCCGGTCCGGGCATCAAGGTTTCCCGTATTGCCGCCTTGGCCGATGATCTGTCAATGGCCCTGAGCGCGGAGAGCGTGCGTATCTTGGCTCCCTTGCCCGGGAAGTCGGTAGTGGGGATCGAGATACCCAGCGATAACCGCGAGAAGGTTTTCCTGCGCGAGTTCCTGCAGCACCCGGATTTTCGCGGTGAACGGTTCAGTATTCCCGTGGTCATGGGCAAGGACATCGGCGGCCAGTGCATGATCTCGGATCTGGCGCGCATGCCTCACCTGCTCAGCGCCGGCCAGACGGGCTCGGGCAAGTCCGTGTTCATGAACGGCTTGATCTGTTCTTTGCTTTATCGTTTCACTCCCGACGAGCTGCGCTTGATCCTGGTGGATCCCAAGTTCATCGAGTTTCGTTCCTACGCCGACATCCCACATCTGCTCTTGCCGGTGGTGGACGACCCCAAGCATGCGTCCATCGCGCTCAAGTGGGCCGTTCGCGAGATGGAGCGGCGGTACCGGATTTTGGCCGCCATGGGCGCGCGCAACCTTGCCGCCTACAACCAGAAGGTCCAAGACATGGGGGTCGAAGTCGTGCGCGACCTGCTTTCCGCCCAGGACAGCCAAGCCTCCGGTAGTGGAGGGAGCACGGGGCCCGCGGGGGATTGGCTGGAAGCTTTCGAACCCGATGAAACGGGAACCCCGCAGGTGGGTAAACTCCCTTACATCGTGGTCATTATCGACGAGTTGGCCGATTTGATGATGGTCGCGCGCAAGGAGGTCGAAATCTCTATCGCGCGCATCGCCCAGAAGGCGCGGGCCGCCGGCATTCACCTTGTAATCGCGACCCAGCGTCCGTCCACGGACGTCATCACGGGGTTGATCAAGGCGAACCTGCCGTCGCGGGTATCTTTCCAGCTCGCGAGCCACATCGATTCCAAGACGATTCTCGACAAGGGCGGCGCCGAGCGACTGCTGGGACAAGGAGACATGCTCTTCATTCCCCCCGGCACGGCCCAGATGACCCGTTTGCATGGCGCTTTCGTGGACGACGACGAGATCAACAAGATCACCGCCTTCCTGAAGGAACAGGGCAAGCCGGTTTACCGCGACGAAATTTTGATCGATGACGAGGCCGACGCCGAGGGCGGCGGCGACGAAGAAGCCGATCCGCTTTTCCAGGATGCCGTGGAGCTCGTGAAACGCACGGGACAGGCCTCCGCGAGCTTCTTGCAGCGGCACCTCAAAGTCGGCTATAACCGGGCGGCCCGCATGATCGAGACCATGGAAGAAAAAGGCATGGTCGGACCGGCGGACGGCGCTCGTCCGCGGGAAGTGCTCATACGGTAATCCGCCGAGATGGAGTATTTCATTCGAAGCTTAGGTCGAAGATTAGTGATCTGGATGGGGCTGGTGGGGCTGGCGCTCTCGTCGTCCGCCATCGGGGACGACACCGCCGATGCCTTCACGGAAGGCGATACCGCGACGCTGCATTCCGCGGAGCACTCGGCGGAGGCGCCCACGACGGCGGCTCCGGGTGGGACGGTTCGGGTAAAAAAGGGCAGGCAAAGGCGTGAAAAGCAAGCAGAAGGGACGAAAGCGCGCAACCGGTTCGAAGCGGACACGGTCATCAAAAGCGACTACATCTACGACGGCCAGCAGCTCGAAGTGGATCCGGATTGAGTCGACTTTCGCGATTCCCCCGTACGTAAAGGACGCCGTACAGAAGCTTAACGAGGCGGGCTTCGTCGCTTACCTCGTGGGCGGGAGCGTGCGTGATTTTCTCCTGAAACGGGAACCTAAGGATCACGATCTGGCGACGGATGCGCATCCTGACCGAGTATGCGAGCTTTTCCCCAACGCCATCACCGTCGGTAAGGCTTTCGGGGTGATCAAGATTCCCGTGGTGGGGGCCCCGGGCGACGTCCTAGAAATTACGACTTTTCGCGAGGATCAGGAGTATAAGGACCATCGCCACCCCCAGAGCGTCGTTTTCTCGAATCCCCTCGAGGACGCCCGCCGCCGCGACTTCACCGTGAACGCGCTTTTCTATGATCCCAAAACCATGCGGGTGCTCGATAGCGTGGACGGCATCGAGGATCTGCGCGCGCGATGTATCCGCGCCATTGGCGTGCCCGAGGTTCGGTTCGAGGAGGATGCCCTCCGGCTCATGCGTGCGATCCGTTTCACGATTTCGCTGCGCTTCGACTTGGAACTCAAGACCTTGGAGGCGCTCAAGAAAAAGGCACGCCTGATTAAGCAGGTGAGCTCTGAGCGCATTCGTGGCGAGTTCAATCTCATCTTGGCCGATCCGATGGCGCACGTGGGCCTGCGCCTGCTTTCGGAAACTGGAATCCTAGCCCACGTTTTTCCCGAGTTCGAGGCGTTAAAGGGAATTCCCCAGCCGAGCGTGCAGGATCCCAAGCGCGACGTTTGGCAGAGCACGCTCAAGATGATCGAGCTCCTCAATCGACATTATCCCATCAAACCCGGCGCGAAGGCGCAGGAAGGTTATGCGCTTCGCTGGGCGGTGCTTTTGCACGACAGCGGTAAGCCCGCGGCCGGTCGCCGGAATCAGCTGAAGAACTATAACGGCCACGAGGCCGACGGCATGAAGATCGCCGAAAGCGTGTGTCGGCGGTTCAAGATGTCGCTCGTGGATATCGAAGCCGTTTGCTGGATGATTTCGGAGCACCTGAAGTTCAAAGAGGTTTTTCACATGCGCGAAGCGACGCTTTTGCGCTGGATTCAGGAGCCCCTTTTTCCCCGCCTGCTCGCGCTTCATCACGTGGACGCGCTCGCTTCCGACGGTAACCTCGCCTACTTCGAATTCTGCCAGCAGCGGCTCCAGGAGGTGGAAAACGTCGCGTCTCCCGTGCAGCTCGTCGACGGCAAGGACCTGATCCAGCTAGGGCTAGAGCCCGGTCCCGGCTTCGCAAAAATTCTAAAGACGATCGAGGACCTGGCGCTCGAGAAGAAGATTTCTTCCAAGCAGGAAGCGCTCGAGTACATCATCCAAAAACTGGTGAAATGACTATTCCCCGCCCAGCAGGCGCTGCCGGCGCAGAGGGTCGGGCGAAATCAGCAGGGTTTTTTCCCCGCGGTAACTGACCTCGGAGGAGTTTTTGATGCGCTTGACGTGCTTGCGCAGAACGTAATCGACCTCGGTCTTGCCCCAGTCCTTGCCGCCGCTGTAATGGATCGCCACTTCGGCGGCGTCGAGCAGGGTGGAGAGCGGAACGCTTTTTCCGGCCTCCCCGGGTACCACGACATGCGCGCCTGGCTTTCCACGGACGTGCAGCCACCAGTCGTTGCCACGCGCGATTTTGAACGTGAGTTCCTGGTTTTCTTTGAGGTTGCGCCCGGCGAGGATCGCCCAGCCGTCTTCCGAGACGAATTGCTTCCCTTTCCATTTGGCCGCGACGGACCGGCCGGGGATGGCACCGCGGCCGGTGGACGTCCCTAAGTGACCTTCAATCGCGTCGAGCGTCGCCATGTCGTTGGCCGAAGCGATCGTCTCGAGCTTGGCTTGCGCACGAGCGGCGTCCGCGCGCGCATCTTCCAGGCGGACCCGGGATTCCTCGAGTCTTTTGGTTTTGCGCTTGGCGAGTGCGTAATATTTCTCGAGCTGCGCTTTGGGCGCCAGTTGGGGGTCGCACGGGACTTGGGCTTCGGCGGCGGGTTCGACAGTATAATCGAGTAGCCTGCGCACGAATTTTCCGTCGCGGCTTTTTTCCGGCGGCGGTAGCGCGTGCATCGCGGTCTTGAAGAGATCTCCGAATTTCTGCCAGTCGGGTTCTCCCTCCGCATGCGCTAGCGTCTCTCGGTTTTGCTTCTCCACTTTCCGCGCGAGCTTCAATGCTCCTGTCCACTTGGCTTGGAGCCGGGCCTGCCGTAAGGAGAATCCCTCCTGCGCCAGCCGAGACTCGATGACGTGATCGAGCGTGGCGAGGTCATGCAGGTATTCGGGGCGCACCTTGAACTCGGGCGGAACCGAGCGAGACGGGGGAAGTGACCACGCTTCTACATGTTGGGAGGCATCGGCCACGCGCGAACTCGTGAGGGTGTGCCAGGCGCCGTCTCGCCCTTGAAGCAACCGAGCTTCGGGGCGGGCGGGAATCAAGGTGAGCGCCAGGCAGAACGACGCGGAGCCCTCGGTGTGGAAGTAGAGGAGGAGCACGCGTTCTCCCGGTACCGTTTCGATGCGATCGATTTGGGCGCCTTCCATGTATTTGGCGAGTACCGTTCCGAACTGCGACCAGGTCGCGTCCGCTCCGGCGGCCTTTAAGGGATTTCCGGACTTCAGCGTGAGGTAGGGGCGTTGGGGCCGAAGGCAGAATATCAATGTAACCGCGCCCCCTTGCGAACCGGCCAGTAACGCCCATTCGTCCTTTAAATAGCCGTTAACCTGGGTGTTTCGGCGGGGAATGAAGACCTTGTCGATGCGGCGCCCGCGGAGCAGGGGCTGCGCGAGTCGGCAAAACTCCGCAAGCTCGAGCGAATTTAGGATGGGCCAGCCTGTCATTGTCCCCTTATATATGATAACCTCAAACGTTAGCCATGCCCCTTTTTACGGACCGCAAGTTCGCATTGAAGACGCCATTCCAGCCCACGGGAGATCAGCCCCAGGCCATCGATATTTTGGCGCGTAATCTGGAAGACGGCAAGCGCTCTCAGGTTCTGCTTGGGGTAACCGGCTCCGGCAAGACGTTCACCATGGCCAACGTTATCGCCAAGCTGAACAAACCCACACTCGTGCTTTGCCATAACAAGACACTCGCCGCGCAACTCTTCTCCGAGTTTCGGGAGTTTTTTCCCGAGAACGCCGTCGAGTATTTTGTGAGTTATTATGACTACTACCAGCCGGAAGCCTATATTCCGAGCACGGACACCTACATCGAGAAAGATTCGCAGATCAACGAGGAGATCGACAAGCTCCGCCATTCCGCCACCCGTTCCCTGCTCGAGCGCAACGACGTGATCATCGTCTCCTCTATCTCTTGCATCTATGGTCTGGGATCGCCAGAGGCGTACGAAGGCTTGATCCTGTACCTGGAGGTGGGCAAGGAGATGAAACGCCAGGACGTACTGCGCAAACTTGTGGAAATTCAGTACGAGCGCAACGACGTGGACTTTCACCGTGGGACGTTCCGCGTACGCGGCGAGGTGGTGGAGATCTATCCCGCCTATGAGGAAGAGCGCGCCATCCGAGTGGAATTCTTCGGCGACGAGATCGAAGCAATCTCCGAAGTGGATCCCCTGCGCGGAGTTCGCCTCACTAAGCTTCCCCGCGTGACGATTTATCCGGGCAGCCACTACGTGACGACGGTTGAAAATCGCCGACGTGCCATCGAGAGTATCCGCGAGGAATTGCGGGGGCGTTTGGACGAGTATCAGCAGCTGCAAAAACCGCTCGAGGCCCAGCGACTCTCCCAGCGTACGCTGTATGATCTCGAGATGCTTTCCGAGCTGGGTTACTGCCAAGGCGTCGAGAACTATTCCCGGCACCTTACGGGCCGCCGGCCCGGCGACCCACCGCCGACTCTGCTGGAATACTTTCCGAAAGATTGGCTGCTCGTCGTCGATGAAAGCCACGTGACCGTGCCCCAGATCGGGGGGATGTACCGCGGGGATCGTGCACGTAAGATGAGCCTAGTGGAGCACGGTTTCCGGCTGCCGTCAGCGCTGGATAACCGACCGCTCAATTTCGAGGAGTGGGAGAAGATAGTCCATCAGGCGGTTTTTGTCTCCGCGACCCCCGGTGAGTACGAGCTGGGAAAAACCCAAGGCGAGATCGTCGAGCAGGTAATCCGTCCGACGGGCTTGCTGGATCCCCTGGTGGAAGTCCGCTCCGCCCAGACCCAGGTGGACAATCTCTTGGGCGAAATCCGAAAGCGGGTGGAACGCAAAGAGCGGGTGCTGGTCACGACGCTCACTAAACGTTTGGCCGAGGAACTCACGCGTTTTTACCAGGAGCAGGGAATCAAGGTAAAATACCTGCACTCGGACATTGATACACTCGAGCGCATCGAGATTCTACGGGACCTGCGCCTGGGCACCTTCGACGTGCTGGTGGGGATCAACTTGCTGCGCGAGGGCCTGGATTTGCCGGAAGTTTCGCTCGTGGCGATTTTGGATGCGGACAAGGAGGGCTTCCTGCGCAGCTCGCGGTCCCTCATTCAAACCATCGGCCGCGCCGCGCGAAACGCGGACGGGTTTGTTCTCTTATACGCCGATAAGACCACCGATAGCATGCGCATTGCGCTGGATGAAACCGCGCGCCGCCGAAAGATTCAAGAAGAGCACAACCAAAAACATGGCATTACCCCGCAGACGATCCGCAAGGCGATTCACGCGCCTATTTCCACGGGCGAGGACAGCGATGCCGAGCTGGAGTCGAAGTGGAGGGACCGTGCGGCGCAGACGAAGCGTGCGCTGCGAACGGGCGCGGGTTCCGGTCACGGCCAGAGCGTGTGGCGCGCGGCCGAGGCAAACCTGGATTTTATGGACGGCGCCGAAAAGATCGAACGCATTCGGGAGCTCGCCGGCGAATACTTCACCGACATGCACCACGTTCCGCAGTCGGTGGCAAAGATGGAAAAGGCGATGCGCAAGGCCGCCGAGCAGATGCAATTCGAGAACGCGGCGCTCCTGCGTGATCGAATTCGCCAGCTCAAGCAGCTTTCCTTAGGTCTCTAACCTCCGCGATCCGCCCCCTTTCGGGTTCAAACAGGCACCGCTTGCCGTTTTGGCTCCTCTATGACGCGGGTTCGTTTCGGGACCAAGAAGATTGCGGTGCGTTAAGAATTGGAATTCAAGCTAGTTTTCCAGTCCCAGGGTCGCAAAAAAATGGCCTAAACCTTGCTCTTTTTTCCGGCAAAGCCGGGGGCCCCAGGTCATGCAGAAGGTGATTCGACAATTTGCGCTATCCGCGATCATTGTCTTTATGGTGTTCGCCCTCTTTATGCTGCTCTTTATTTTGGAGTGAAGGCCAACCCTTACGCCGCGTGCTGATCGTGCTCATCACGAGTAACCGACGCAACATTTTCCGCGTTCGTTACGGACACGAGACGAGAAGCGAGCATGCTCCAAAAAATCGCGATCGGTAAAAGAACGATCAGTAATGTCATCCAAGGGTGCGCGCGTGCGGCTAGGCCAATGAAATCCAAGAAGCCCTGCTCACCCCGTGGATCGGGCGACTGCGCAAACGCCTGCGCCCGGGCGTAGCCCACGGGATGGAAAGCGCCGATCTGATAGGGTTCTCCTGGAAGCTCACGGTAAACCACGGGGGCGGCATCGACGTTTTCTTCCAACGCCCTTTGCACGACCGGAAGATGAGACAGGTCCTCTCCCTCACCGAAGCGACTGCCGCTCGTGCGAAATAGCAACCGGCCATGGGCGTCGGTGACGAAGTGAACGGTCTGCTGACTGTCCGGCAAAACTCGTTTGAAAAAACCGATTCCTAGGTCGAAGCCTAACGCATATTTTTTATCGATTGTGATCAGCACGCGGGCCGTCGCTTGGCGCGTGTCGATGCGGCCGAACGTCACGGAAGGGCCTTCTCGGCGAATGGGCTCGAAGTCGAAGGGGTGCTTCAGATCGGCGAGCGCCAAATTGGCGGCGTCCGTCTGATTCTCATCGAGGATAAAGCGCCCGACGAGTTTTTCATCTCGGAACGCCGTGATCGTCACGAGTTCGGGGTAGTCTTTGGCGAGCTTGCGAACCTGGCGCTCGAGGTATTCGCGCAGGTGTTTCTCGCCGGCTTCGCCGCGGCGGCGTTCAGCGTCGCGCAGGTTGTCCGGATAAGCGGAGAAACGAAACTGCACGTCGCGCTCGAACACTTTAAACCAATTTCCGACGTGCGCGGCCAGTTGGCGCGCGGAATCTTGGGTGCCTTGGGCGGCGGAACGATATGTGTCGGCTTGGAGTGTGGCCAGCCCGAGATAGGACCACGCGAGCGCACCACCGCCGAAGAGCGCGCCGAAGAGGATCGTAAATTTCCAAACTTCCCGTGAAATCCGCATGTTCCTGAATGATTTATCGGCAGATGCCGCGCGGTACCTAACGCGGCAAAACTTTGGCGGTGTCGGGGAGCTTTATTTCTCGGGCGGGGAGTTCGGCGGCTGCTTGCCGTCCTTTGGCGCAAAACCCGAGGCGCGAACCAGGCTTTTAATCTTGATGTTGAGTTTTTTAGCCATTTCTTGGAATTCGTCGTCAAACTTGTCAGGGTATTGACGGGCTAAGCGTGCGGCGTTCACGGTGCAGGTGGACTGCACGGAGCGCAGCGGGCTGTCTTCGTCCAAAGCGCATTCGCGAAGCTTGGGAAACAGCGCTTGGGCGTACTCGGGCGACGCCTTGGCTTTTTCCATATGCTCGGCCATCTGTTCGGCGAATTCGTGGAGGGACGGTGGCGTGGCGTGGGCATCGGCGCGTTGTTCGGCGGCAACTTTCTCCGGTTTCGGGAGCTGTAGGGTGACCACCGGAGCGGGGCTCGTGGGCGAGGAGGTGGGCATCCCGAGGGACGCGCCGGGGTTCGGATAGGCTGGCGACGCTAAGGGGAGAGGAGCTTCTTTCGAGCCAGTATCGGACTGAGCCAGGGACTCTTCGCTTGGTTGGGACTCGGCGGGGTCTGGCGTCGATGGTTCCGGGGTCAGCAGTTTCCAGATTACCGCCGCGGTGATCACGGGCACTAAGAAAGCGATGAGTTTACGGGCAGACATGTTTACAAGCTCCTCATGTCGGGGTCGCCCAGTTTTCCGTCTAGCATCTCGTCTAGGACGAGCACGCGGCTCAGCGATTCTTGTGACTCCACGATCGCGTGCTGGATCTCGCGCTCGCTGCAGTTTTGGCAGCCGAGCGAAACCGCGGCGAGGAAGACCCCGGCGACGGAATAAGGACCCCAGGGCCGGCCATCGCAGGCGTATTCTCCACGTAGGTTGTGGTCGGCGGGGCATTTGACGTGGAAGTGACCGCAGTTGTCTGCCTCCCAAGCCGGGCAGTCGGAATGCCGGGGTTCGTGCACCAACGTGCCCATCCGGCGAACTTGGCCGTAGTAAAGATTGAGATAAGCGGGGCCGAGGACCATCAAGCCTAGTTCGCGCGGGAGCTTCGCTTCAATCCGGCGACCGTTGAAGTAGGTAACGTAGGGGCTGGTTGGCCCTTTTCCGGAAGGATTGAGGTTCGTGATCGTGGGATTCATGGCCAAGGTATTGCTGTCCCCCTCATTGCCGGGGGCTTGAAAATAGCGGGTACGCTCGGTGACGTAGCGAACCACGTCGGAAGCTTGGGTGCCGCCAAAAATTTTTGGGTACCACTTTGCCGCTCCATCGACGTCTTTAGCATCAAGGCGAAGACCGAGAAGGCGCTCGAAATCCGCGCCTAGCCAGGCTTGTTCGGCCGCGGTGAGCGCTTCGGAGAACTCAATTGCGTACGGGTGGCTTTGCTCGTTCACGAAACGCCAGTTCCCCTTTTTTTCCAGGCCTGGCAAGGATGCCCCGAGCTGGACGGCGCGGTTGACGTTGCCATGCATGCGGGTTCCGGTGTTGAGCTGGCTTCCCGACAAGTCGACCGATGAGTAGTCGAGGTCGAGCCCGCGCAGATCGCCGTCGCGCAAATCCGAATCACGGAAATCCGTGGTCGTGATCTCTGCCTTGGCCATCTTGACGCCGGTGAGGTTCGATTTCTCGAATTGGCTGTGGCGGAGCGTGGCGCCTTCGAAGTCGGCGTTCGATAGGTCGGAATTCTTGAAAGATACGGAATAAAGATAAGCACCCCGGAAGCTCTGGCCGGAGAATTTTTCGTCTTTAAACCGGTCTCCCTTTAGACGACCGCATTCACCCACGTACCCGTTGTTAAATCCTCGTTTGCCGCTCGCGTTGTAGCAGCCCTGCGTTACTGGGTCATACGTGAACTCGGGCTTTCCTTTCCCGCAGCCACTCGTGAAGGCGACTAGAAGGGTCAGGGAGGTCAGGATGCTTAAGGCTCGGCAATTTTGGGGGTTCTGCAAGGTCTGCCCTTTCTACGTGATTTCTCCCAGCTTCAGCGCCCCCGAATGTATAAAAACAAACTAATTTAGTCAACTACAATGACTTTTTTTGCCCCTCCCTTCCCGCCATCGGGGAGGTGTGCTAACTTGCTGAAATGACTTCTGAAACGCGCGCGAAGCGACGGGTCCGTTCGCATACCTGTGGTGAGTTAAAAAAGAGTGATCTGGGACAAGAAGTGGTCCTCTGTGGTTGGGCGTCCAAACGCCGAGACCACGGCGGCGTCATCTTCGTGGATCTGCGAGATCGCTACGGACTCACGCAAGTTGTTTTCGATCCGGCGATTGCCGGAGGTGCGGATGCGCATAAAGTGGCGGATGCCGTGCGCTCGGAGTTCGTGCTCTGGTGCAAGGGCAAGGTGCGCGCGCGTCCGGCGGGCATGACGAACCCGAAAATGCCCACGGGCGAAATCGAAGTCGCGTGCACGGAAGTGGAAATTCTCTCCGAAGCGAAGACGCCGCCGTTCGCCATCGAGGACGATGTTGATGTGGCCGAGATGATGCGATTGAAGTACCGCTACCTCGACCTGCGCCGTCCTTCGTTGCAGCGCAACCTCTTGGTGCGCTCCCAAGCGCTCTCGATCGTGCGCAACTACCTGGCGGATAACAAGTTCGTCGAGGTCGAAACCCCGATCCTTTATAAATCAACGCCCGAAGGCGCGCGCGACTTCATCGTGCCGTCCCGCCTAAACCAAGGAACCTTCTATGCGCTCCCGCAGTCGCCGCAGACCCTGAAGCAGCTGCTCATGGTGAGTGGCATGGATCGTTACTATCAAGTGGCCCGCTGCTTCCGCGACGAAGATTTGCGCGCCGATCGCCAACCCGAATTCACGCAGATCGATATCGAGGCTTCGTTCATCGACGAAGAGGTGCTTTTCCCGATGATGGAGGGCATGGTGGCCAAGGTCTGGAAGGGCGTGCTCGGGGTGGACATCCCGTGTCCGTTTCCGATCATGCCTTATTCGGAAGCCATGAACCGATTCGGCAGCGACAAGCCCGATGTGCGCTTCGGGCTTGAGCTGCAGGATATCACTTCGATATTCGCCCAAAGCGGCTTCCAGGTTTTCCAGCAAGCCTTGAAGAAAAACGCGCGCGGCGTGGCCGGCTCCATCCGCTGCATCGTCGTGCCCGGGGAAGCCGAGAAGTTCTCGCGCAAGGATCTCGACGATCTTTCGGCGCATGCTACGCGCCACGGCGCCAAGGGTTTGCTTTGGATGAAGGTGCAAGCCGGCGGCGAGTTGCAGTCGCCCGCGGCCAAGTTCTTCAGCGACGACGAGAAAAAACAGCTGGCCGCGAAGCTCAAGCTCAAGGCGGGCGACCTCGTCCTTTGCGTGGCCGACGCAAAGGATAAGCACGTTTTTTCCGCCTTGGGCGCCGTGCGCCTCTGGATGGGCGAGCATTTGAAGCAAATCCCGCACGACAAGTTCGCATTCCTCTGGGTCAATCGCTTTCCGCTCGTCGAGTTCGACGACAAGGAAAACCGTTACTTCGCGTGCCACCATCCGTTTACGTCTCCAAGGCCGGAGTTCTTCGATGACTTCATGAAGCACAAGAACCTCGACGGCATCGAGGCGGCAGCCTACGATTTGGTGCTCAACGGACAGGAGATCGCGGGCGGCAGCCTCCGTATTTACCGTTCCGACGTGCAGGACGCGATGTTTAAAGTCCTAGGTCTTACGCCGCAGGAAGCAAAGGATAAGTTTGGCTTCTTCCTCGAAGCCCTCCAGTACGGCACGCCTCCGCATGGAGGCATCGCGTTTGGCGTGGATCGCCTCACGGGCGTGCTTTGCGGCGTGGACGCGATTCGCGATGTAATGGCCTTCCCGAAGACGCAGAAGGGGACTTGTCTCATGTCGGAGTCGCCGTCAGAGGTTTCGCGGACGCAGCTCGAGGAGCTTGGCGTGGCCCTGAGCCCGGCCGCGCAGAAGAGCCTGGAAAAAACCCGTACGGCTGAATGACCGTGGGCACGGGATCGCAGGACCTACAGCTGGGCGTCCCCCCTTTGGCGGAGTTCTCGTTCCGCACCCGAGCGCGGTCGTTAGAGCGTTTCCAAAACGAAAAATTCGACCTACTCGTCATTGGCGGCGGCATCACGGGCGCGGCGACCGCGCGCGACGCGGCTTCGCGCGGCCTGAAAGTGGCGCTCGTGGAGATGCGTGACTTCGCGGGCGGCACGTCGTCCCGTAGCTCGAAGCTGATTCACGGGGGACTTCGTTACCTCGAGAACCTCGAGTTTGGCTTGGTCTTCGAAGCGTTGTCCGAACGCTCTTTTCTGCTGAAGACCGCGCCCCATATGGTCCGGCCGCTCCCGTTTTACATGCCGGTCTATCGGGGGGATCCGCACGGCCCCAGCATCATTTCCCTAGGGCTTTGGTTTTATGATCTCCTCGCGCTCTTTCGTACGCCCGGGTTCCATCGGCGACTCTCGCGGGACAAGATACTGTACGATATTCCGTTCTTGAAAGCGGAAGGACTGCGCGGCGGATTTCGCTACTATGACGCCAGCATGTGGGACGATGCCCTCGTGCTCGAAACGCTGCGATCGGCGTCGGAACGGGGAGTGGCGATCGCCAATTACGTCGAAGCCATCGAGCCGATCTGGGCGTCGCCGAATGGGCCCGAGGCCGACCGGATCCAAGGATTCAAAGTACGCGATCACGAAACCGGCCAGGGCGACATCGCCATTCGGGCCACGCGCACGGTCGTCTGCGTGGGCCCATGGGTGGACCGGGTGGGGCCGCTGCTCACGTCGCAGTGGAAACCATGGCTGAATCCCAGCAAGGGCGTGCACCTCGTTTTCGATCTCAAGCGCATTCCCATTCCGGGTGCGATGGTAATGAGCCATCCCGAAGATGGTCGCATCTCTTTCGTCATTCCCCGTCCCGACTTCGGCGCGGGCGTGGTCATCGTCGGGACGACGGATGGCATGACCTCGAGCAATCCCGACAAGGCCGAGGTGATGCGCGCGGATGTCGATTACCTCATGAAGCTCTTGCAGCGCTACTTTCCGAGCTTGGAGCTCACCGAGAAAGACATCGTGAGCACCTACGTTGGGGTTCGCCCGCTGATGAGCGCCCAAGCCAGCACTTCGGGCAGCGAAGGCCAAAAAGGCGGGGGTGGATCCAAGTCTTTGCAGAAGGTCAGCCGCGAGCACTATATTGGCATCGGGCCCGGTGGGGTCACCGTCGTTGCGGGCGGGAAATACACCACCCATCGGAATATGGCGGCCGAAATCGTCGATGAAACCTTGCAAGCGTGGCGCATAGATCAGTCGGCCGGTAGGTGTGCTCCGGTCCCCTCGACTTTGGGTTCAAGTAAAACCGATGTTCCGGTGAATCCACGCGCCCTGACGGAATCGCGGCGCGCCGCGGAACGCCAGGCGATCGCCCAGGCTATTTCGGTGGAACCCGAGCTCTGGGAGCGTTTTGGCGCAGAAGCGATGGAAGTCGCGCGCCTGGCGAAGGAGCCTTTGCCGGCGGGTTGTAGCGCGCCCGCGGACCCGGACGGTTTTCCCAAGTTGGCCGGGCAGCTGAGATACTTTGTCCGTCACGGAATGGTGATGCATCTCGATGATTTCTTTTTCCGCCGCCTGCCGTTGTTTTTAGCGCGGGCAGATCATGGGGCTCCCTGGGTGCCGATGTTGTCGCAGGTGCTGGCCCAGGAGTTAGCGGCCGGATCGGCGGTGGCGGAAGCACGCCGAGTTCAAGACGAGGCTGAACTCCGTCAGATCCACGTGCCTTGACCGGACTAAATTCCGAGGTGATTTTCCATTGCCGCTTTCATCGCTTGCCATTGGGCGTCTCCCACGGTGGCGGCGTCGATGATCAGATGATGGTATTTTTTTCGCAGAGTGGAGCCTTGATTCGTGACCGTGACCAGCCGCCATTGGTCGAGCTGCGGTGAAGCCACTAGCTTTTTGATTTTCTTGTAGCTCACGAGTTCGTCTTTGGAATCCATGAAAACCAAAGTGGGGACGTTCGCGGCAGAAAATCCGGTCTTATTCAATGCCTTCTCCGATTCAATCGTGGCCGCGTACATGGTTACCCCGGTGCTGGAGTTGGCTCGGTACTCCGGTAGGTTCAGGCTGGGAATGGTACCATCGTCGCCCGTCAAGAAATGCGCTAAACCGATGAGGGCATCCGGAGACTTGTTCTGGATCGCTGGCGCGAAGAGCACCAGCTTGTCGTAACGGATCGTACCCGCCGGATCGTTCTCCATTAAGTCTAGGTTCAAAAGCGCCCCGAGCGAGAAGCCCACTAGATAAAGGGGAGCCTGCAGCCCATCGGCGTTGATACGGGCTTCCCGATAAGCGGCGCGCATTTCAGCGAGCCACACGTCGCGGTTGATTTTTTCACGGGCACCGAAGTCTCCATGGTGACCAGAAAGGCTGACGCGAAGGCAACTTACTCCGCGCTCGGTGAGGAAGTCGGTGATCGCCGACATTTTCTGGGGAGATGTGTTCAATCCATGGGCGACCAATGCCACCGCTTTCGTTCCCGACGAGAGTCGCGAAGGCTCCCAGCGGGTGGCTCCGCGCGGGACCGTGCCGGTATACGGCAGGCGAGCTTCGGCGAGCAGTTGATTCTGGTCCGACCACACTTTCATTTGTACATAGTCTGCATCGGGATCTACGACGCGGTGAAAATTCAGTTCGTAGGGTTGGCCCAGCTCCTGGGCGGTGAGCCTCAAGGGCTGGTCGAGATCGGTGTCGATTGCCCGGGCTAGTTTCGGCAAGGAGATTTTCCGCCGCGTCCCTACAAAACGCACGCCCTTCTCCGATAGCTCCACCGCGTGAACACCCTCCGCGACTTGAAACAAGCTCGCGCCCGCGGCGGTGACGTCGAGATCGGTCCTCACTTCGTCGCAACCCGCAGCGAGCGTGATCAGGAGCGCCGGCGCGAGGAGAATTCTCGATACGATTGCTCCAATTGGAAGAACCCGCTTGCCCATCGCTCGACGCTATAACACATAGCGTTACTGAATGCGAAGCCGGGGGGGTGAAATCTTCAAGTTATTGTTATTACTTGGTTTACTCTATGTAATCAACAGGGGGCGGCGGCGGATCCAGGTCCAGGTGAGCAGGCTTGCCACCACCCAGAGACCGAGCGCGAGCCCCATCCAGAGGCCGACGAGTCCAAAGTTCCGTCCGAAGCACAGGAAGACGCCGGCGGCGAGGCCAATGGGATAGTAGCCGATGAAGTTCGCGAAGAGCGCGGTTTTCGTATCACCCAATCCTCTCAACGCTCCGGTGGTGGTGACCTGGACGCCGTCGAAGATCTGGAAGAGCGCGGCGAAGATCAGTACCTGGGAAGCGAGCGCAAGCACTTGGGCGTCCTGGGTGAACCAGCCCAGTAAAATTCGCGGAAAGCCGAACATCGCGAGACTACTGACGCTCATGACCAGCACGGAGAGCCAGATCGCGATACTTCCCGCGCGCTTGGCCCGTTGGGGTTCTCCCTGCCCGAGCAGCGTGCCTACGCGAATCGCCGCCGCGGCCGAAAGTCCCATGGGGAACATGAATGCGAAACTCGCCATCGTGAGCACGATCTGGTGCGAAGCCGCTGCCTGTGCGCCCAGGCGCGTGGCGAGCGCGGTGGTTCCACTGAAAGCATATACTTCGAGCGCCACCTGTCCTCCCGAGGGAAGGCCCAGCGCCAGTAGGCGGCGCAGGTGCAAGCCGTGAGGACGCCACGAGACGCTTCTCCACTCGCCGAAGCGCCCGCGAAACTTCCACAACGTGAAAGCTACGACGGCCACCAAAAGCATGACCCGAGTTCCCAGGGTCGCGATCGCGACGCCCCGGGCCCCCATCGCCGGCAAGGTGAACCATCCATCGTAGCCGTGCATGCAGAGCCGGTTGGCGTAATAGTGAAAGACATTCGCCGCGAGCATGAGTACCGCGAGGGGAATCACGCTTTCGAGCGCCTGCCAATAGCGCGCGAATACGATGTAGAGAAAGATGAACGGGCAGCTCCAAGCCGTGATCGAGAGATACTCCTTAATGTAGGGAAGCAGGTCGGGCGTGGTTCCCACCAGGTCGTAGTAGTGCATGACCCAGAACACGAACGGCACCATGATCGCGCTGATGATGGTCGCTAACCAAAGCCCTTGCACTAGGTATTCGAGGCAAGCATGGCTATCGCCACGGCCCTTGGCTTGGGAAATCAAGGTGTCGAGGCTATAGAGAATACCGATACCCACGATACAGGTGGTCCAAAAAAAGGAATTTCCGGCACCGACGCCACCCTGGGGAATGGTGCCGATCTCCTTGAGCATGAACGTATCCACCACGCCCAGCATGATTTGCCCGACCTGGGCGAAAATTACCGGGACCGCGATGCGGAGAATATGGCGGAGTTCTGCAGTGTTCATGGAGCGGGGTATTTCTAGAAGATCTTGGTACGAATGCCTTCTTCTTGAAGGAACTTGCGCATGGTCTTCGCGTCCAGAGGCTCCAGCCGCCAGAGCAGCTGGTGCATGAGGTCCAAGGTCTTGTCGAGCTCGGGGCTGTTGAACTTCTTGGTGAGCTTACCGACGTCACCGGTGAGCGTGATCAGGTTATTTACGAGCTGGCCTAGATCGGACTTGAACACGTGACTTTTGTCGATGGCGGTCACGGTGTTGTTGATGTTCACGCTAAGTTTGTAGAGCAGGTCGATGGAGCGGGTGATGTCGCCCTTGTTCTTTTCCACGAGATCGGTCAGCCGCCCGGCCAGGTCGAAACTTTGGGAAATCAGCTGATCGATGCGGGGGGGATCCACGCCCACCACCACGTCGCCCGCCTCCACGCGCCCGGCACCCGAGGTACCGGGCGTAATTTCCAGGTAACGCTCGCCGATGATCCCCGCCATGTTGATGTAGAAGCGGCTGTCCTTGCGCACGCCGACGGCGGCCTTCTCCAGCATGGAGATCCGCAACCGCACGGGGGTCACTTGCTCACCCGCGCCACCGGGGTCGCTACCCGGTTCCGTCTGGGAAACTGCGGCGCCGGTCGCCGGGGTGAAAAAGTCGATCTCTTCCACGCGGCCCACTTTAATGCCGGACAGGCGCACGGGCGAGCCTACCTCGATGCCGCCGGCGAAGCGGTACGTCACGTAGAACTGAAAGGATTTTTTGAAGGGGTTGCTGAGCCCGATGATCCACGCGAAGAGCACGGCCAAGGCGGCCGCGCCAAAAACGAGCATTCCTACCTTAGCTTCGCTGGTCAATTTAGTCGGGTTCATAGGGGCCTCATCATAATACTTTACCTACAATAGCTTCGTAAACAGATACGTCAGGAAAAAGTCGAGCACGATGACCGTGATCGTGGACGTCACGACCGAGTTAGTGGTGGCGTTCCCAACGCCTTGGGCGCCACCTTTGCATCGGAAACCGTAGGCGCAGGAAATGAGGGGGATGACCGCCCCGTAAATCAAGCTTTTCACCACGCATCCGCCGAGATCGATGAGCTTCACGAAATGCCGGAAGTTATTCAGGTACTCCAACGTGTTAAAGCCGTACTTGGACACCGCCATCACGATGGCGAAGAACTGGGTCACGGCGACCGCGATGAGGGTCAGGCAGGCCAGGGAGATGGAGCAGGCGAGCCACCGCGGAAAGACCAGGTAGGCGATGGGATCGATACGCAGGAGTTTCAAGGCGTCGATCTGTTCGGTGACTTTCATGCTGCCTACTTCGGCGGTGATCGAGGCTCCCACTTTAGAGATCACCAAGAATGCCGGAATGGCGATCGCCAGCTCGCGCATGATGAATTGGCCCGTGAATCCTGGCATCATCGCGATCGTGTTGAGGGCTTGGTTGAGATGCCAGGCGATCTCGTTGGTAACGACGAGACCCGCGAAGGCGGTGGCGATGGTGACGATCCAGAGGCTGCCGACGCCGATATTCTGCATGGCCTGGATGATTTCCTTCCACCGCCAGCGGAATCCGAAGAAAATGCGCAGCACGCCCACCTGGAGACGGGCGAGTTCACGGGCGAGTTCCAAATTCTCCAGTACGGGGGCACCCACGGCATGAAAAAAACGCGCGGATCTTTCTAAATACGCTGAAGTAGAGGTGGACTGCGCGGAAGCTCTCGACATCAGCCCAGCCCTCCGAAAAGCCCGTGCCCGATCTCGGCTACCATCTCCAGGAAGCTATTGGCCACATAATTGGATAAGACGATGAGGAAGTTGATGTAAACGGCCGAAAGCGTCACCGCTTTACCCACGCCCTTGGCGCCGCCGGTAGCGGTGTAGCCACGGTAGCAGGAGACGGTCGCGACGATCGTTCCGTAGACGGCCGACTTGAAAAAACCCGAAAAAAGCGTCCAGCCCGACGTGAACTGGGGCACGCTGCGGGCGAACTGCAGGGTGTTGATTCCGCAGAACACGTCGGCAATCACCATCGATCCCAGGATGCTGATCATGGTGCCGATGGCGAGCAGGATCACGCTCGACACCAGGATGGCGATGTAACGGGGGACGACCAGGAACTGTAGTGGGTTGGTGCCCAGGCATTCGATGGCGTCGATTTGTTCGGTCACGCGCATGGTGCCCAGCTCGGCGGCCGTGTAGGCCCCGACTTTTCCGGCGAGCAAGAAGGAAATGATGAGCGGCCCTATTTCGCGCACGATCGATGACGTGTTGAGTCCGCCCAGGAATGCCTGCGCGTCGTACTCGATAAGCATCACGTTGTACTGAAGCACGAGGATCGCGCCCACGAAAACGCCCGCGAAGGCGACCGTCGAGAGCGAGCGGAACGATACCGAGGCGATCTGATCCAGGACCGCCGGCAGATTTCCTCGGGTCGTGAACGCCGTACGCAGGGTCTTCGCCGCGAAGGTGGCGAGCGCGCCGAGCTCACGGATGAAGTCCACGAACGGATTGAACAGGGCCTGGATCACCGTCGTCATCTTTTCCTTGCGCCCCCGGGTTCGGGCGAGCCCTGGGCATTGATGATCTCGAGGATCTCGGACAGGAAGTCTTGAATCAGTGGCTCTTTTGAGGCTTTGATCTCCGGCACCGTACCGACCGCGAGGATCTTCCCTTGGTCGAGCACGAGGATGCGATCGGCGATCTTTAGCGCGCAGCCCATGTCGTGCGACACCACCACGCTGGTGACCTGCAGTTTGCGCGATAGATCCAAGATCAGCTCGTTTACGGAGTTCGTGCTGATCGGATCCAGGCCCGTGGTGGGTTCGTCGAAGAGGAGGAAGTCGGGACCGGGGGCGAGCGTGCGGGCGAGCGATACGCGCTTCTGCATGCCGTAGGAAATTTCCGGCGGGTAAAAGTCCAGGATATCGGCGCCCAGGTTCACTAGTCCCAGCTTCTCGAGCACGATGGCGCGTATTTCCGCCTCGGTTTGGGGCCGATCCAAGGTCATCCGATACTGGGGCGTGCGCAAGCCAAAGGAAACGTTTTGGTAGACGGTTAGGGAGTCCAGCAGCGCCGGATGCTGAAACACCATCCCGCATTTGCGACGTATTTCCGTGAGGCCGGCGTAATCTAGCGCGGTGACGTTCTCCCCGTCGACCCACACCGAGCCACGGTCCGGTTTGAGCATGCCAATGATGTGCTTAAGGGTGACCGACTTGCCCACCCCGCTCTTACCCAGAATGAAGAGAATTTCACCCTTGGCGACTTCGAAGCTGACGTCTTTTAAGACGTGCTTGGGTCCGAAGCTCTTGCTGACACCTTCAAAGCGGATGCTCATGCTTCCGCTCCGTCGTTTTCCGCGGGTAAGCGAGCGTCCGGGGAAAGCGGACCCTGCTTGAGTCCGTGGACGAACTGGCGGATCACCGGATCCCGCGAACGTTTTACCTCGGCGGCGGTGCCACCGTCCTTTAGCTCTCCTAACGCCAGCATGCAGATGCGATCGCCTAGCTGATAGGCCCGCTGCACGTCGTTCGTGACCGTAAGCAGCGTGCTACCCACGCGCTCGCGGAGGTGTTGGATCATCTCGGCGATGACGCGGGAGGTGACCGGGTCCAACCCTGCCGTGGGCTCGTCATAGAGAATGAGCTTGGGCTCGACGATCAGCGCGCGGGCAATGCCCAGGCGCTTCTGCATGCCACCGGAGATTTCGTCGGGATAAAGGCTTTCGTTGCCGCTCAGATTCACCCGATCTAGAAAATCGGCTGCGCGCCGCCGCGCCTCTTCGCCCACGATGCCTAGGCGTTCTTTCAGCGGGAACAGAAGGTTTTCCTCCACCGTCATCGAGTCAAAAAGGGCGTTTTTCTGGAAGAGCATTCCTACGTTCTCGGTGCCAATCTCAATCCGCCCTTCGTCCGGCGTCAACAGGCCCGCGATCGTCTTGAGCAGGACGCTCTTGCCTCCTCCCGAGGGACCGATCAGCGCCACCGATTCGCCGTCGCGGATATGGAGGTCCACGTTTCGGAAGATCCAACGCTCCTGAAAACATTTGCCGACTCCCTGGACACTAAGCATTTCGTGGGGCATCTCGCGTCGACTATCCTCGGGGGCCTAGGTGGGGCAGCAGCAGGTCTTGCACCAGGATCTTGCGGTTCAGCGGGGCGTGCATTTTCATGCGGGTTTGGGCGACCGCGCGCGCGCGCGCGAGCCAGAAGTCGCGAAAAGCGGCGGGGTTGGTCGCGCCCGTTCGGGTCACACATTGGGTGAGCGAGCGTTGCCCGTCGACGTTAATCCAGGCGTAGGGTTGCCCCGCCTGGGTGTGCACGCTCCATTGGACCAGATCATTCACTACGCCTTCCCACTGGTCGAGTAGCAGGGCGAGGTTCGCCGCGCTTTCGGCGCCCCAGTCCACCAGCTCGGCGGTTTGGGAGCCAGGATCGTCAAGAAAGCGAAAGAGCGTCGTTCGTTTTTCCCACACGGTGTCTTCGGCCAGGGCGAGCGCCTTGCTCAGGCTGCCATGCGCGAGGTTCGCGCAGATCGGGACGCGGGAGGCGTCCACGCCTTGCGTTTGAAGTAACTGCGTGAGCGCGAATTTTGGTAGCGGCGTGAGCCGCACGCGCTGGCAGCGGGAGACCAGGGTGGGGAGGAGCAGCTGGGCGTCGTTCGCCGTGAGAAAAAAGATCCAACCCGGGGGCGGTTCCTCCAGCAGCTTCAGCAGGGAGTTCGCGGCGCTGGCGGTCATGGCTTCGGCGTCGCGAATGAAGGTGATTTTGAAGGCTCCCCGGGAAGCGCCGAATCCCTGTGAGCGTTTCAGATCGTCGAATTGATCGAGCTTGATCGAACCGGCCGCGCCCTCGGTCGTGGCTTCGGGGCCGATTTCGGTGAAGTCCAACCATTGCCCATCCAGGGCGCGCTTGCAGTTTGCGCACTCGCCACACGCTTTTAGGCTGGGTTCGGAGGAAGTCGCGCTAGGCGGCGGCGCGAAGAGCGCGTCACCGAAGAGGCCGGGGCCTTCCTCGCCATTCGCGCTTTCTCCTGCGTTCAGGAATCCCGCGCGATCGCAAAGCAACCACTGCGCCAGCCCGTGTACGATTTGGCGCTTGCCGATGCCCCGGGGACCGGTCAGCAAGATCACCGGGGCCGCGCGTTTCTGGGTCTGCCACTGCTTCATGAGGGGTTCGATGATCTCGGCGTGATGAGTCCAGATCGGCTCTGGTACCGGTAAGAGTCCGGCTTCGGCGACGGTCTTAGCGGCGGTTTTTTTTCTGGCCATGGGTCTTTCGCATTTTTTTGATTCGTTTCGTCTTTGCCTTCGCGGAGAAAAATCGTTTTTCGACGGCGCGCCAAACCTGGTCGGCAAGCTCGTCCGGTGTACGTCCCTCCACCTTAAGCACCAGCCAGCGTTTCGGATTCTCGGAGCGGGATTTCAGGAAGCCCTGGCGCACCTTCGTTTGAAACACGACGCCTTCCGCCTCGAAACGGGTTTGCTCAACGGCCCGGCGCAGCCCCGTTTCGGGATCGATGTCGAGCAGCACTGTGAGCTGCGGTTGGGTTCCCCCCGTGGCGAGTCGGTTGGCCTGCTTCACGTCTTGCCAAGGTAAACCGCGCGCGTGACTTTGATAGGCGAGGGAGGAATCAGTGAAGCGATCGCAAAGCACCACATCGCCACGTTCTAGGGCGGGCACCACGACCTTATCCAGGTGCTCGCTGCGGGCGGCTTCATAGAGAAAGAGCTCGGTCCGGGGCGCCATCTGGTTGTTGAGGATGACTTTGCGAATCTCCTCGGCCAGGGTAATGCCACCCGGCTCCCGGGTAATGGTCACCCGATGCTGTTTTTGCTCTAGGATATCGGCGAATCGCCGAATGAGGGTTGATTTACCGGCGCCTTCGGTGCCCTCGAAAGTAATAAATAATCCAGCCACTCCTTAGGGTTATGCCGTGGCGGGGGCCTCAGTCAATGGGTTGTTGATCGTCTACGTTAGGATTCGGCGGTGGCACCGGGGGCGTGCCCAAGTGGGGAGAATCCGTGGCTCCGGGAGGGGTTCCGATCGGATCGGTGTCCATGGGTTGGAGGTCTTCGCCCCCAGTATCACTCGGTGCATCATTATGCATCGGTTCTTCCGGTGGCGGGTCGTCATGTGATTCTGGGAAGGGGTCCAACGGGTTATCCGCGGGTTTCTCCACCGGACTTGGCGTTGTGGCCCCGGAGGGGCGGTTGATCCGGGGAGGACGCGCGGTGGGCAAAGGTCGGAAGGCTGAGGGCGGAGAAGCATGGGGAAAGCCCACGACTTTTGGTTTGCTCGGTGGAGGCGTGTGGATGACTGCGGGTTTACTCGTCTCGGTCGTCCCGTGATCCGCTTCGACCTGCGCCGTGGGGGAGGTAGGGCTGCCCCTCATCATGCTCAACATCTTGCCTAGGCCCCAGACACTGAAGCCCGCGAAAACCACGATCGCGGTGTAGGTCGCGATCTTCAAATTGAAAACCCGAACTTTGGGCTCCACCGTTTCGGGATCCTTCAGGGTGCTCGCCGGCGGCAGGTGACGGGAGTGCCGTTCGGCGTGGGAAGCTTTTTGTAAGGTGTCGAAAAGCTGCACCAGTGAATCGGTCGAAAGCTTTTTGAACTCCGGCTCCACCAAGGGAGCGGAGGAAGGCGTGGGATTGATCGTGCTCAAGAGGAACTCTTGGACGCGGACGCCCCCCTGTCCGGGGACCTGCGAAAGTAGATCGTCCTTGCTGATTTCGCCGCCGACCAGTCGCGATTGGATTTCTTCAAGTGTCAGGGGGCCGAGGTCCTTGCCGTCGGCGGTCTTAACCCACCACTTCTGCATATTCCCATTATAAGCAGGGGGACGCGGGTCATCCTAAATATAAATTTGGCTAAACGAATTTCGGTGCGGCCGCGCGGAAAAAAATGCCCACTGGGCGCCCGCATCTTGGGGCTGAGTAGCCAAAAAACAAAAACGCCCAAGCTTTTGGGCTTGGGCGTTTTGGAAACAAAGCGTTTTACGTGATTAGAACAAGCTGCCGTAGATTTCGAGACCCACTTGCATGGAATCCCAGGTGACGGTGTTCCACGGGAACACGGTCAGGGTCGGCACGAGCGTCCACTTTGGGATCACGTCGATGTTGAGCGCGAGCGCGAGGTTCTTGGGGTCGAGCTCCGAGAAGCCTTCGCCGCGATTGTATTGGGTGGAAGCCGCCATGCGGAATTCCACGCCGAACTGATCCGACACGGAGTAGGACAGGAACGGGGAGAGCAGGCCCGCGAACGAGCGGGTGTTGCCCAGGTATTCGGAGTCCGGTGCCGCGCTCCAGAAGTAGAAGCGGAAATCGTTGTAGCTGCCGAGCGTCCAGCGGCTGTTCTCGCCAAGCTTGTAAGTGACGATCGAGAAGGAGCCCGGAGCCACGATCAAGCCCTTATCCAGGGAAAGCTTGGAGGTCGGGACTTCGAGCGTGAAGTTGATCGAGGAAAGCTTGAAGTTGCCGCGCTCGATCGCGTTCGCCATCTTGATACCCATGCGGGTATTCTTGATCACGAAATCGCCGCCCTTTACCGGGAAAAAATTGAAGCGGGGGTTGACGTAAACTTTGACCTTCGAGTCGATTTGATAATTGATGGAGACCGAGTTTTCGAGCAGGAGCTTACCGGTCTTTTCGTTGCTGTTGCCTTCGGCGTCCGGCTGATAGGGGCTGCTGAAGTTACCGAGCGACGGGCCGTAGAAGGCGCCGGAGTAACCGCCGGAAAACTTGGACCAGATCGAGCTCTTGGTTGCAGTAGAGGTCTCGGCGGCAAATGCGGCTCCCGCCACCCATTGCATTGCCACGGCTACTGCGATGATGCTGCTGCTGACTTTCTTCATACGAACTTTTTCCCCATCTTCGTTACCAACCATTTCGGGTCGGGGTTTTTAGGTTTAACATCTGCTGTTCTTCGCCATCACCGATTCAGCTCAAAGCGGGACTCTCCGGGCTAAATCGCTATGATGTACTAAATGCGAGCTTACTTTTCGCATGGACGATATAGCCTGTCAATGACCATATGTGTCAAAATTTTTTATATAATAAATACAAATAGTTAAAGCAGAAAAAAACATGACCGAAGAATAATAATTTAGTGTTTCAGTCAGATAAATCATGAAAAAAGTACAAAAGTCGGGGACAGGCCGGCTCCAGACTTTCGCCAGATTTCTGAAAGTCCCTCCCGATGCCGATACGAAAGGCGTGAAACTTTGGGGATCTATTTTCATCCTGCTTACCGCCGCGTCGGCCGTGGCCGTACCGGAAGTTTGGGGAGAACCCTCCCGGGCGGGGAGTGCGCGCAGCGGTTGTTTGGTCACGGAGCTGACGCGGGAATTGCGCGAACGCGTGCTGCGAGAGTTCATCGCAGGACTGCGCGCGCGAATGGCGGCGCCATCCTGGCCAGCCGATTCGCAGCCCATCTATCTCGATTTTCCGGCGTTAGCCTCGATGCTCGAAGAGATGCGCCGGGCGCCCGTGACCCAGGCCGACTTTGAAAAGATGATGAGAGACATCGTGGACGCTGACCCAACCAAGGCGGCGGTGGCGCGCGCGTATCTCGAACGCACCGTGAACCTCGACCTGCTTCCGCAGATACCCGCGCGGACTTGTGTTGGCCGCTCGACCCCCGTTACGCTTCGCTCGGGTGTAGCCATCCCCGCTTATATTTACTCGGTCGATCCCGAACAATTGCGCACGTTACGTTTACTGGAAGCCCAGGTGCGGGACCTGCCCATCGGAAGGGAAGCCGCTCAGGCCCAGAACATTACGATAGAACAAAGCCAGCAGAGCGTGGAGGCGGCCGCTCGTCCCTTTTTGGAGACGGTCTTTGGTTTGAGTGCCGTACATCGCACTTATGTCGATCGCCGCGGTTTGCCCGCCAAAACTACGGCGCAAATGGCGGAGCTGGAGGCCCAGTTACTGGAGCGCAGCCAGTTCGTGGTCATGTCCCGAAATCCCATCGATGGCAAGACGTTCCCGGGTTCAGGCGACACCTTGGGATTCCTGAGAATATTGCGCTCGGAAAACGCCGAGGAGCCTTTGGAGTTCGAACTCAAGCATGGCTTTCGCGTACCGCGCGCCGAGGGCGAAATCGTGGTGGAGCTCGGACGCTTCTTCTTTGATCCCGAACTTGGGACCGAGGCGCGGCGCAAGCTGATCGCCGACGCCGTCGTCGCCATCGAGCGTGCGTGGCCGGGACGGCAGGTGACCCTCTATGCCGAGACGGATCGCGCCGGCGCCCGCGTGTATCAGGGGGCCTACGGAATGAAGGAATCACCGGAGCTTTCCGCGCAGACGCAGGCAGCCCACGTGATGCGCGGGAGTTTGACCGAGATTAAGGCTCGTTTGGGAATGTAGCGGCTAAAAAAGGATTTTCTCGAACACGAGCTCAATCTCCGCCGCCGCGGAGCGGGAAGGGATTTCCGCTTCGGTCGCGAAGGCGATCACGCGCGAGTAGAGCAGGTCATGCAACAACTGGGTCGTTTTGGAAACTCCTAGGCGGGAGTCGATCTTGAAAACTCCCGACTTTTCCCCGCCCCGTAGGATCTTGGCTAGGCGCTCGCGTCCCGCCCGTTTAAAGCCCTCGTTGATTTTTCGAAGTTCGCGGTCCCACGTGCAGTGCAGGCCGAAGACGACCCAAAAACGGAAGTGGTCGGGGTGCTGCTCAGCCCAGCTAAAGCTGGCGTGGACGTAGGCGCGTAGATATTCCCAAGGATGGGGTTCGACTTGGACCAGGTTCTTTTCCGTCGAGGCTTGAGCGTGACCGCCCACGTAATGTACGCAGGCCACGAAAAGGTCGTGTTTACGTTTGAAATAGTGGGTGACCAGCGGCCGGCTGACCCCCGCTTCCTTGGCGATGTAGTCGAACGAAGCGGCTTCAAAGCCACGTTTGGCGAAACAGAAGACGGCGCGTTTAACGATCGTTTCGGCGGTAGAATTCCGCATCGGACCTCCTTATAACGTTGTTATAATATAATTATAATATCTAGTAAAGAGATATTGACGTTGTGCATCAGTTTGACGCATAAGCGGCGAATCGATTGGGTAAAAAAAGGAGAAAAAATGAAGTTAGCGAAGCAATGGGGAGTATTTGGTTTGGTGGTTTCCGCGTTAGGTGCGACGAATGCGTTCGCCGCTCCGAAGGACGATTGTTCGCCGCTGAACACCTGCGTGGGCATCCGTATTCAGCGCAACGCCGAAGGGAAGTGGGACCGGGAAGGGAAGGAAACGGGCGTGTTCCAGGTCCTGCCGGATGGCGAGAAGTTTTGCCGGGGCGCGAATCATTGGAGCCTGGGCGTGACGTTCTCCGACGGCATGCTCTTTGTTGCTAACATCAACGAGCTCGACCCGCTGGAGCGCGAAGCCCTTAAGAATGGAAAGACGAATTATATGGTGGTGGGAGAATTCATTAAGGACAGCCCCCTGTTCGACCGGTTTTCTTCGAGCCGCGTGGCCCTCGACGCCAAGACGCTAGGGGCCACCCTAATCGTCGACGATGAGGTTTACTACCAGGTCGTCTGCACGGCCGAAAAGAAGAAGAAGTAAGTTCCTTCAGAACTTAAAATACAAACGGCCGGTTCATCGCAAGATGGACCGGCCGTTCTATTTTAAATATCCGCGAAAGGTTCTAGAAGTTTAGTGGCGAGGAGGTCCGCCGCGATCACCGCGGTCACCGCCTCGAGGTCCGCGATCACCGCCGCCGCGTCCACCGCGGTCTCCACCTCGGCCGCCCCGGTCACCGCCGCGTCCGCCGCCGAAACCACCGCGTCCACCGCGATCACCACCGCCCGGCGGGCGATCGTTGCGGGGAGGCAGGCCGCCCGGAGGCGGGTCTAGGAGCGCGCGGCGCGAGAGGCGTACGCGGCCCGTGGGGTCCACTTCGATGACCTTCACTTCTACTTCGTCGCCTTCCTTGTAATGATCCGACACCATGTTCACGCGCTCGTGCGCGATCTCCGAGATGTGGAGCAAGCCTTCCTGGCCGGGCAGGATCGCGACGAAAGCGCCGAAATCGACGACCTTCTTCACGACGCCCTTGTACGTCTTGCCTTCTTCGACTTCGGCCGTGATGCCCTGGATCGACTCGATGGCGGCTTTCACTGCGGCCGCATCGTTCGAGGCGATGTTGATCTTGCCGTCGTCGTTGATGTCGATTTTGCAACCCGTAGCGGCGATGATGCCCTTGATGACTTTGCCGGACGGTCCGATGACCGCGCCGATCTTGTCGACCGGGATCTGCAGCGTGGTGATCCGCGGAGCGAACATCGACATTTCTGCCGAAGGCTGCGTGATCGACTCGGCCATCTTACCCAGGATGTGCAGGCGGCCTTCGTGCGCTTGGGTCAGCGCTTGGCGCATGATCTTTTCGTCGATGCCTTCGATCTTGATGTCCATCTGGATGGACGTGATGCCCTTTTGCGTGCCGGCGACTTTGAAGTCCATGTCGCCCAGGTGATCTTCGTCACCCAGGATGTCGGACAGCACGGCGAAGTCGCCGCCTTCCTTGATCAGACCCATCGCGATGCCCGCGACGGGGGCCGGCATCGGGATCCCGGCGTGCATCATGGCCATCGAGGCGGAGCACACGGAACCCATCGACGACGAGCCATTGCTTTCTAAAGTTTCGCAAACCACGCGCACCGTGTACGGGAACTGATCGAACGACGGAGCGATTTGCTTTACCGCGCGTTCCGCCAGGGCGCCGTGGCCGATTTCGCGGCGGCTTTGACCACCCATGCGACCACATTCGCCGACCGAGAACGGCGGGAAGTTGTAGTGGAACAGGAATTGGCGGTAGCCCTTTTCTTGGAGCGTGTCGACGATCTGCTCGTCTTCCGAGGTACCCAAGGTCACCGTGGAGAGAACTTGCGTTTCACCGCGGGTGAAGAGCGCGCTGCCGTGAGCACGCGGGAGCAAGCCTACTTCCGTCGTGATCGGACGGATGGTCTTGGTGTCGCGACCGTCGATGCGGATCTTGTCGCTTAGGATCATCTGGCGCATGAGGTTGTACTGGAGCAACTCGAAGGTCGCTTTTACCTGCGTCTTGCGGGCTTCGGCGGCCACCGGATCGGCCTTCTTCATTTCTTCGGTGACGAGCGCCTCGACGACCGACTTCTTGGTGGCGTCAACGAGCTCGTAACGCGCGGCCTTTTCCTTCGTGCGGAGAGCCTTGTTCAAGCCGTCCTTGCCCAACTTCTCGACTTGCGTCTTGATGTCGGCGGCGACTTGGGCGGCGACGAAGTTGCGCTTCGGCTTGCCGCACTTGCTGCGCAGCTCTTCGATGATCGCACAGACTTTCTTGATTTCTTCGTGGCCCTTCAAGATCGCGCCGAGCGCGGCTTCTTCGCTCACTTCTTTTGCGCCACCTTCGACCATCATGATGGCCTTGGAGGTGCCGTTGACGAAGATTTCGAGGTCCGATTCGCCGCTCTTGAGCTGGGCGTAAGTCGGGTTGATCACGTACTGGCCGTTGATGCGGCCTACGCGGCAACCGGCCGTCGGGCCGTTAAAGGGAATTTCGGAAATGTGCACGGCCGCCGCGGCGCCGATGGAGGCCGCGGAGTCGATGTCGGCCTCGAGGTCGGCCGAGAGGATCGTCGCGACGATCTGGGTTTCGCAGTAGAAGCCTTCCGGGAAGAGCGGGCGCATCGGGCGATCGATCAAGCGGGCCGAGAGCGTCGCTTCCGACGTCGGGCGGCCTTCGCGGCGGTGGAAGCTGCCGGGGATGCGGCCGGCGGCGTAGAAACGCTCCGAGAATTCTACGGTCAGCGGGAAGAAGTCGATCCCCACTTTCGGTTCTTGCGAGCAGCAAGCGGTGACCAGCACGCGCGTGTCGCCATAGCTGACGAGCACGGAGCCGTCGGCTTGCTTGGCGAGTTTGCCGGTTTCAATGGTTAGTTTTTTCCCACCCAGTTCACAACTGACGGAATGAATCATACGAATTTTCTCCTAAAAAAATGAATGTAGGTACAAAGCGAGCGAACGAGCGCTTACTTGCGCAAGCCGAGAGCCTGGACCACTTGGTTGTAGCGCTTGTCATCCGTGTTACGGAGGTAGTTGAGCAAGCGACGACGCTGACCGACCAGGCGGAGTAGTCCGCGCTTGGAGTGATGGTCTTTAACGTGCGCCTTGAAGTGTCCGTTGAGCTCGTTGATACGCTGAGTGATAAGTGCCACCTGAACTTCCGGGCTGCCGGTGTTGGTGGCGGATCCGCCGTACTGAGCGACGACGGCTGCTTTCTTTTCTTTAATCTGAGTTTTGCCTGCCATTTGCTTTCCTATTACGATTCTTGTCTTTTTTTGATGTGTAGGAACTAACAGAGTCGGTTTTGGCTGTAAAGTTCAATATCTGGGACGCTTTGGCGGGCCCTCCCGCTCACTCAATGGCGGGTTTTAACAGCTGCCGGAGCTTTTGGACGATGCCGGCTTCGATCTGCCGGACGCGCTCGCGAGTCAGACCATATAGGTCGGCAACTTCTTGTAATGTTTTGGGTTCTTCCGCCAGGATGCGGTCCCGCAGGATTTTAAGCTCCTTGTCATTGAGCTTCTCCTCCAAGACGGGCAGTTCCCGCTTGAGTACTTCCAGGAGCTCCTGGTGGGCCATTCGATCATCCGCCCCTTCGGCCTCGTCCGTGAGTTTTTCGAGGAAGCTCCCCCCGCGGCTCTCGGGGTCCATGGGGGCGTCCAGCGACATTTCGGCCGATCCGCTGCCCAGCCGTTGCTCCATCTCAATCACGTCTTTTTCCCGCACGTCCAGCCGGTCAGCCAAAAGCTTCGGACCCGCCAGGATCCCTTGGGCCTCGAGCCGCTGTTTCTCACGCATCAAATGATAGAAGAGTTTCTTCTGGGCCTGGGTCGTGCCCACCTTCACGAGCCGGAAGTTATCGAGCAGGTACTTCAGGATGTAAGAACGAATCCACCACGACGCGTAGTAGCCCAGGCGCGCGCCTTTCGTGGGGTCAAACTTCGAAACGGCTTTCATCAAGCCGACGTTCCCCTCCTGGATGAGATCCAGGATATTGGCGTACATGCTGCGGTATTCGAACGCGATCTTCACGACCAAGCGTAGGTTGGCCGATACGAGCATTTTGGCGGCATTCACGTCGCCTTGCTTGAGCATGCGGCCGACGAGCGCCGCTTCCTGCTCGGGAGTCAGCAGGGCGTAGCGCTGTACTTCTTCCATGTAACGCTTCAGTGGATCGTTGGGCGATACCGCGCGCTTGGAAATTTCCGGAAGCTGGGTGAGGCTCGCGTCATTATTTTCGCTCACAGGGTCGCTCGAACCGCCTGCGTCGATGGTGGGCTCGAGATCCTCGTCGGTTAGCTCGGCGTCCACCTCGTCTAGGTCATCGCCTTCGGCCGGTAACACCTCGACCCGCTTGGCGCGCAGCTTGGGCGCGGTTTTTTTTGCGGCTCGAGGTTTAGCGGTTTTTTTGGGGGCAGGCTTCGCTCTTTTCGCCATTCCTCCTTATATACTGACTGAAACCGAGTTTGAATAGACCCAACCCGGCGCGTTACCTCTTGGTATCGGGTTTCCTTTGTGCTACCCGCGAGCCAAGGGGAAATTTATGCATATTTTGGCGCGTTTCGTGAAGCGGGGCGGTGTCCGTTCCGCGCTTTCGATGGCGGGTGGGGCCCTGCTCCTGCTCGTATTTTCCGCGTGCACTTCGCCGGCGCCGATGGCGGTGATGAAACCGGCCGACCCAGATCCCGCGCGTTCGTTCCGCGTGATTTCTCAAAACGAGTTCGCCGCCGAGTTCGCCGATCAGGCGGGGCCGATCGCCAAGGTCGATCGCTTTTACCTGGGTTTACGTAAAGACGCTTTGGACCGAGAGTTTCTGCTCAGCGCCTCGCTGATACCCCAGACTCCCGCCGCCACGAGCGAGGGCTTACGAGGTCGGATCGTCACCTTTCGTCGCTACGGCGAGAGTATCTTCATGCTCGAGTCGACCGATGGGCACGTCGTTGCGCCGGGGCTGCCCGCCAAACTGATCTTGGCCGAGCTGCCGATTCTCTCCCAGAAAGACGATTTGTACGTGCTGGATTTCAATGAAGGCATGCAACGCGTCTTCGTGAGCCGGGGCTGGTACGGCCGTGATGACGAGACGACCTACGGCGATTCACGGCCCTTCGCGGCGATCGAGGTAATCAATAGCTTCGTGGATCGCATGCGGATTCATTCCGGACTCTTGGAGGTGCGCCAGTTCGCTCAGTTCCGCGATGATGCGGAAGCGGACGAGGTCGACGACGAATCCGAAAGCGGCGGTATTTCCTATAGCACGGTCGAAGTTCGCTATTATCTCCGGCCGTATGCTCCGAGTCGGCGTTACACGCCGCTCGAGGGAAACCCTGAGTTGCGGATGGGTTTTTTCGAGATTGCGCCGCGGATTGAGTCTTCCACCGGCAAGAGCGTATCTTACGTATCGCGATGGGACCTCAGCCGTCCGGTCACCTTTGCGGTGAGCGCGGACACGCCGGCGGAGTACGTGCAGGCCGTGAAGGATGGCGTGACTTACTGGAACCAGGCCCTCGGCCGCGACGTGTTGCGGGTCGAGCTGGCGCCGGCGGGAGTCACCGCCCCGGACCCCGACTACAACGTCATTCAATGGGTTCCGTGGGATCGAGCGGGCTTCGCTTACGCGGATGTCCTGATGGATCCACGCACGGGAGAAATCCGTCATGCGCAGATTTTCATGACGAGCGTCTTCGCTTTCGACTCGCGCACGCGCGCCGAGCTCTTGCTGCGGATCCTGCGGGAGCGTCCCGATCGACGTCATCGGGTGGGTATCCGTTTCCTGCCTCCCGCCCACCTTTGCGGACGAAAGGCGCAGGGATTCACCGAGTCGCTGGCCGCCGGCCTCGAAGAAGTGTTGACCGCGCACGCCCGGGGCGATCTTGACGACGCGGACTTGCTGCGGGTTTCGCAGGACATGGTGCGTTCGGTGGCCGCGCACGAAGTAGGGCATACGTTGGGGTTGCGCCACAACTTCGCGGGGAACCTCGCTTCCAATTTGACCTCCGCCCAGCGGGCGGAGTCCTTCGCGGCTTACCTTCGCCGCGGAGAAATCGTGGATCCCTCTCGGTTTATCCTCACGAGCTCCATCATGGATTACCTTACGTTTTCGGACGACGTGATGACCGGCGGCCAAATTGCGCGGCAGCTTTCCCCGCCTCGTTACGACACGCGGGCGTTGCGTTACCTTTATACAGGGCTTGTTTCCGAGCCGACCCGAGAGGGCGGCGACCCCTACTGCAGCGACGCGGGCATGGGGGTTTATCTCGATTGCCGCGACTACGACGACGGCGCGCGCACGTTGGCCTTCAATGCCCAAGCGATTCGGGCGGTCCAGTTCGAGGCCCCTTACCGGTTTGTGGAAGACTCTCTGCGGGGGGAGCCGCGCCGGCCGGAGGAGCTCCTCGAGTCGCTCGTGGACCCGTTCCTCAACAGCCTGGGATGGCTACGTCGGGGGGATGCGGACGGATTTCGCTCCATCGGGGTGGAGCACGCTTTTCCATTTGCGGGCGCGTTCCCGCTCCCCGTTCCAGCGATGTACGCCGAAAAGGTGAGAACCGCGCGCTTCGCGGCGGTGGCGCGCGACGTGAAGGAGATGGGTGGAGTGGATCGCGCGTTCTTCGCGTCGCTCGCGCCTGGCTTCGCGGAAGCGGCCCAGGCGAACCTGCGCGAGTACCTCGAAAGCGCCGCTAACGCGGAACGAATTCCGCCCGCAGATCGACGCCGCTTGCTCGCGGAAGCAGAGCTTTATTTCCCTAGCCTGGAGCTCGAGTGGCATGAGCGGATGTGGCGCTATCTCGCGAACACGCCCGAGGCGGGCGCGAAAGAGGGGGAAGAGAACGAGGCGTCTTCCGTCCGTTATGAGCATCCGGAGTTGTCAGCCGAAGTCGAGACTGTGTTGTCCCGGCACGCGGCCGCCGTGGTATTGGATGCGGAGGGCGGCGCGAAAATCACCGGCACCTTTGGTAAAGTTTCCGTGACCGTGCAGGCTTTTCGGCACCCCCGGCGGATGCGGGAGCTTGCGGTCGGGGCGCTCGCCGCTCGCTGGGGAATTGCTCCGGACTGGATGATGGACGAGCGCGCGCAACTGCGCGGACGACTCGTTTCCCAGATCGAAGCTCAATTCGGCAAGGCACCGGACGAGATCGAAGATCGCGAGGTCAGCCGCCCGTTACGGGCCTGGCTCATGGAGCAAAAAACCTTGATCGAGGCTTTACGGTAAATCCTCAGTAAAGCTCCATCTTTGATCCGATCGGTGGACTCGCATTCTTGGGTAGGTCATCCTGCCAAATCCGAACTGAAGATGCGTGCCTATTCAGGTGATTAAAAAGTTTCTCGGCGAGGTCGCGTGCTCGGTATTGGGGCATGCCGCTTTTTCCATCGGTGGTTTTGTCGACCGATAAAACAAGCGGTGCGCTGGAAGAGAATGGAAAGAAATCATAGCGAAAGCCCCGAGCGTTGACCGAGTAGCTCGGCTGGCCGAGATCGCCAAAATACAGTTTTGCGGCGCCGTCGGCCTCAAGAAAGGTCGCGATCGACAAGGGTTCGCAGACGCCGTCGATGTTCACCGCGTGTTGTCGCCGAGCGGACGCCACGACCGAGAACTTTTTTGAGTGAACTTCAAATTCAAGCCCGTCTTCGAAGCTCAATTCGATTGTCGCATTGATCTCTCCAAGGTGGAGGTATGCCTGAGATACGCAGATTTTTTCAAGCTGACCGAATTTGTCTTCTCTCTCCAAGGTCAGCACGCTGACCCGAAGCGGAGGGGATTCCTGGTGCCAGCGTGAATGTACGGTCACCGTGCCCGGAGTGTCGGATAGAATCCGGGAATTCGTCGAATTCTGTGAACGGAATTCGACGAAGTCATATTCGTTGAGGTAGGTGCTGACGATGTCCGCTCGTACGGGGAGCGGTCCGAAAATGAGAATTTGGCCCAGGATCACTTGGGAGAGTAGCTTCATGGTGCGTTGCATTATTGCATGCGCTGGTTTTTCCGCACAGGATTTTTTGGCGGGTGATTTGGAATTCTGCTTACCAGACTTCCGAGTAAGCGACGCCGACGTGGTCGTCGCACATCAGGTCGTCCGGGTAGATGGGGTTGTCCCATTCCAATATCGCCACTCCGTATATGCCTTCCCCAGCTAGGGTGCGCACGTAGCAATCGGCGAAACCCAAGAGGTGGCCGAACTCGTGCGCGAGCGTGCGAGGAGTGATGCGGCCCGAGCCCAGTACCAGGATTTCGTCGCGCACGTAAGTCGCGAGCGCGCCGGTGGTGACGATGGGTTTGGGATGAGCTTCCAGGCGCGCTAGGTGTGCCACGAGATCTTCGCGGCCTTCGGTAAAAGCGCGGTTCTTCGCGATTCTCCGCCAGCGTATTTCGAAACGGACGCGTTGGGCCCGCGCCCAGGGAGATTGGTTCCAGTGCATATCAACGGCGTAGCCAAAGTCCCGCAGAAAGTGGGCGTCCTCGACGTCGGTGCCAATCGAGATCGGAATGGTTTGAAGGGGGCGGTTTTGCAGATACCCCGCGGAATGAGTCAGCAGGCTGGGCAACGTGGAAGGCAGGTAAGCCGGTTGATGCACGCGTCGAGGTTTCAGTCGTTCACGCAGCTCGGTCCAGTCCGCGTCCGCACGCGAGTCCATAGGAAGGGGGTCGGCCAAAAGGTTGGGTTTGTCGTACCAGGTTTTCAGGTAGCGGATGTATTGGCTAATCGTGGTCAGCTCCGCGCTGAGCTGCGCCCAGCCGGAGAGTAAGCGCGGGAAACGGGCGGGGTTGGCTCCGGCCTGTTCCAGCGCCGTCGAAAACTGGCGAAGATGCTCCCGGTGCATGCCGAGGCGTCGATAGACCTCGTACCAGGAGTAGCGCTGGGGGGGTTGGATGGGCTTGGGGAAGACGGCGCCCTGCCCGATGTCCACGAAAATCACGGGCAGATTTCCGTAACGGTTTTCGGCGGTCAGATCTTGCGGTGAAGCCGAAGCGGGCTTTTCCGCTCCGAGGCTCTCCGCCGCCCTACGAACCTTCTCCTGCAGCTGGGTGTAGAGTTCGGAGACCTCCTGCAAGCGTGAGCGGGCCAGTTTTTCCCAGATGGCGTTTGCTCGCGTAGAAAACGCATCCGGGGGAGATTTTCCGCACCCCGGCGAGGTGAATGCGAGCGTGGCGATCAGCGCAGTGAGGGCGCGGCGCTTTACATCTGCTGTCGGCGGCGCCAGATGATAAACCCCACTACCGCAACGAGACCGATGATGAGGTAGAAGAACGTGTCGTCTTCTTTTTTGGGTTTCGCCTTCGGCTCGTCGTCGTCCGCGGCACTGAACACGCTGCTGTCGGAAATCTTGCTCGGGATGGTGGAGCCTAAGTCGAAAAGATTGCCCTCCGCCGGCTTGGCGTTCAGTCCGCCCGTCTTGCGGAATACGCGCAGCGTTTTCACCATAGCGTCGAAGTCGTTCACGTAGAGCGAATATTTGTCCTTGTTGATGGAGTAGGTGACGAGCGCCCCGATGTCGTTTTTGGTGGTGGCCATGTAGCGCGTAAAAAAGCCTGGAATCTCGGACTCCAGGTGCAGCGAATCCACCCACATGTGGTCGTTGATCATCTTGGATTCGGCGAAACGAACTTCCGACTTCACGGTCTTGCCCCGCAGGCTGGTGTAGACTTTCGGTTGTTTCAGATAGGCGAGGTAGGCTTCGACGCTGTCTTGATCGCCCTTCATCTTGGCGGCGAGGATGATGATCGCGTCCCGCTTTTTGTCGGCATCGGAGCTCTGGCACACCCATTCGGCGCCTTCGAGGTTGCACGCCCAGCGCGGGGGCATCTCGAACTCGACGAACTGGTTTGCGAACTTCACCGCGTACGCGGTGGGCGTGGCCGCGAAAAATAGAACTCCCAGCAGGGCGGTGGCCGAGGCTAAACGGTTACGAATCATGCGAGCTTCCTTTCTCCAAACCGACTACCCAACGATCTAGTCGAGCGGCTTCTTCACGATAAAGCCGGTTTCTATCCAAACTTCCCGAAAATATTCGATCACGCGCAGGGCGGCTTCGTTTTCCTTGGTGCTCGTTACCTGGGCGCGGGCGATAGCGCTCACCGCGCTGCCATCGTTCTTAGTGCTGAATACGTCAAGCTTGTCGCCAACCTTCAGGCCGGCGTCGGACCCTTTGTTGATCTTGATCAGGTTGAGTCGGTCGTTTACGCGGGTGACATGTGCCTCCATCGCGTAGGTGACGAAGCCTTGATTGCTTTTGGCGTACTCGGCGGGTGCCTTTTCATGGGGCTCGCGGGTATCTAGGGCATCGGTCGTTTCGGCCTCGGCCGCCGTGGGCGCGTCACCGCCCCCGAAGCGCAGATCCACGCCCGCGGTGATCGTCCAGGCTTTTGCCGCATTCTTGCCCCAGACGACCTGGGTGAAATCGACCTGGTAGGCGGTCTTCGGGCTCGCCCGGTAGCCGACCTGGCCGCGGAAGCTGAGCAGGGAAGGGTTGATCGCGTGGCTGGCGTAGCTTCCGCCGCCCCCCGTGAGCACGCGCTCGCCGACGCCGTAGGAAGTCGTGGGATCGGTAGAGAGTGAGAACTGGCCGAGCGCGGCGGCGGCGAATTCCCACCCCTTCATGGGATTCATAAAGCGTAGATCCACCGACCAGGGGATCGACGCGGAAAACTGCTTGGATCGCCAAGTGTATCCCGCGCCGCCGATGAGGCTGGCCGTTTGCGTGAAGGGGGAGCGGAACGGAATCGCGACGAATCCGCCGCCGGTAATGTCGAGGCTACCGTCCCCCAGGAAAGGAGTTTGGTTGGTCGTCGAAGTCGTATTGCTGTAGGCCGGAATTTCTATCTGTAGTTGTAGATCGATGGCGAGCCCGCTTGCGTTGCGCATCACCCGATAGGCCGTGCCCACTCCCTGGTCGGGCAGACCGTAACCCGCCCCGCCCAAAGTGGGGTGATTGACCTGCACTCGTGCCCAGCCGGGCCGCGCGTAGATCACCCAATTTTCCCCTAAGCCGTAATTGAGATCGACGTCGATCTGCAGGCGGTTGTAATTTTCCAAGGCCGAAACAAACGTAGCGGCGTCGGTGTCGAAATTTGTCGACGTGAAGTAGTAATACAGTCGGGGGTGTAGGGTGAGCCGGCCCTTCGGAGCGTAATCTTGGGGAAAGTGATCTTCCCACGCATGCAACGCGTAGTTGGCTTGCGCGGGAACACTGAACGTTGCGGCGATGGTCGCCGCGAGCACGAGTCGGATGGGTTTCATGGATGCTCCTTATTATTTTGCCCGCTTTGTCGAAAATTGCCAGCCTTGTTGAAGGCTTGGCGCTGCAAGGCGTGTGCATCGAACCGAATTAATCAACTTCATTTTGGTTGTCATTCCCACTGAATCACGCGAGTTTAGGGGCTTATGACACTTTATGACGAAGCCATCGAGTACCACTCGAAAGGCCGTAAAGGGAAAATCGAAGTTATTCCCTCGAAGTCCGTGACTACCCAAAAAGACCTCTCGCTCGCCTACTCCCCGGGGGTGGCGGAACCTTGTCGGATGATCGCCGAAAAGGACGAGCTCGTTTACGAGTACACCGCCAAGGGAAATCTCGTAGCCGTGGTCTCGAACGGGACGGCGGTATTGGGACTAGGCGATATTGGCGCGCACGCCGCCAAGCCCGTGATGGAAGGCAAAGGGATTCTGTTCAAGAAGTTCGCTGACATCGACGTCTTCGATATCGAGCTCAACGCCAAGGACCCGAACGATGTCATCAAGGCCTGCGAGCTGCTCGAGCCGACCTTCGGCGGCATCAATCTCGAGGACATCAAGGCGCCCGAGTGTTTCTACATCGAAGAAGAGCTGAAGAAGCGCCTGAAGATTCCCGTCTTCCACGACGATCAGCACGGGACCGCGGTGATTAGCGGCGCGGCGTTTCTGAACGCGCTCGAGATGATCAATAAGCGCATTCAAGACGTGAAGGTCGTTTTCAGCGGCGGCGGCGCGGCCGCCATCGCATGCGCGAATCTCTATGTGAACTTAGGCGTCCGGCGCGAAAACATCATTATGACGGACTCCAAGGGCGTGATCTTCAAGGGCCGCAAGGAAGGGATGAATCCTTATAAGGAGCGCTTCGCGACGGAAACCTCCGCCCGTACCTTGGACGACGCCATGAAGGGCGCCGACGCGTTCATCGGCGTGTCGGTGAAGGGCTGCGTGACTCCGGCGATGGTGAAATCCATGGCGAAGGACGCGATTATTTTCGCGATGGCCAATCCGGACCCGGAAATCTTACCCGAGGACGTGTTCAAGGTCCGCAGCGACGTGATCATGGCCACCGGCCGCTCCGACTATCCCAACCAGGTGAACAACGTGCTGGGATTCCCGTTCATCTTCCGCGGCGCGCTTGATACGCGCGCGATGGCCATCAACGAGGAGATGAAAATGGCGGCCGTGCGGGCCCTCGCCGCCCTGGCCAAAGAGGAAATTCCCGAGAGCGTTTCGCGCGCTTACGGGGGGCAACGCTTCAAGTTTGGGCGCGAGTACCTGATCCCGAAGCCATTCGACAGCCGGGCTCTGATCTGGGTGGCGAGCGCGGTGGCCGAAGCCGCGATGAAGTCGGGCGTGGCCCGCAAAAACGTGGATTTACGTACATATAAAGACCAGCTCGAGACGTTGCTCGGCACTTCCTACACCGTCATGCGTGGGATCAAGAACACCGTTAAGCGCGTCGGCGCGGGCGGCGCGATGTCCCGCGTGGTGCTCCCGGAAGGCGAGCATGGAAAGATTTTACGCGCGGCCGCGGTCATGCGCGAAGAAGCCATCGCGGAACCGATCCTGCTCGGCAACGAACAGAAGGTGCAAGAACGGATTCGCGAGCTCGGGCTGACCGAAGCGTTGAAAGACGTAAAAATCCTGCGTCCCTCCACGCACGAGTGGCGCGACGAGTTCGCGCGCATGCTGGTCGAGAAGCGCAAGCGTAAAGGCGTGACCTACGAAGTGGGCCGTCAGCTGATGCGCCAGGCGAATTACTTCGCTTCGATGATGGTAGAAACGGGCCGTGCCGACGGTATGCTCGGCGGCATCGCCGAAAGTTATGCGGAAACGATCCGGCCGGCCATCGAAGTCATCGGGGCCCGTCCCGGCGCCCGGCTCGCCGGGATTTACATGATGATCACCAAACGCCAGATCTATTGGTTCGCCGACACCACGGTGAATATCGATCCCTCAGCCGACGACTTGGCGAATATCGCCATTGAAGCCGCGGCCGTGGCCCAGAGTTTCACCGATCGCCCGGCCCGGGTCGCGATGCTTTCGTTCTCGAACTTCGGATCCAGTCGTCACCCCTTCGCGCAGAAGGTGGCCAAGGCGGTGGAGCTCGTTCGCCAACGTGCGCCACACCTCACGGTGGATGGCGAGATGCAGGCGGATACGGCGGTAACGCGCCAGATTTCCGAGGAAACCTTCGACTTCAACCAGGTGCCCGGCAACGCGAACGTGCTGATCTTCCCGGATCTCCAGAGCGGCAATATCGCCTACAAGCTGATGCATCGCCTGGGCGGGGTCGAGGCCATCGGCCCGATCCTGGTGGGTATGAACAAGCCCGTGTTCGTGCTTCAGCGCGGCTCGGACGTGAACGACATCGTCAATATGGCCGCGATTACCGCGCGCGAAATCCAGCTTTGGCAGAAGACCCACGGCGACCAAGGCGGATCGAACGGCGAAACCAAGGCCTAATACCGTTTCAGGGAGAAATAGATGAAGAAGCAAAAGATTTTCACGCGGGAAGCTCCGGAACCCATCGGCCCATACAGCCAAGCGATTAAGGCAGGTGGATTCCTCTTTTGTTCGGGCCAGATCCCGCTCAACCCGAAAACCAACCGCATTGAAGTCACCGACGTCGCCGCCCAGGCGAAGGTCGTGATGGAGAACCTAGGCGCCGTACTGAAGGCTGCCGGAGCGGATTACACCCACATCGTGAAGACCACGATTTTCCTGCAGGACATGGCCGACTTCCCGAAGGTCAACGAAGTCTACGGTAAGTACTTCGACGAAATTCCGCCCGCACGTTCGACTGTCCAGGTGGCCAAGCTCCCGAAGGACGCGCTCGTGGAAGTCGAAGCCATCGTGGCGCTGACTTAGCGCAGGCCGCTCGCCAGGCGAAAAAAAAGCCGGCTCCCTCGCGGAAGCCGGCTTTGTAAGAAAAATCCGAGCTCAGCTTAGATGTGCTGGCCGATGTCTTCGAGCAAGTCTTTCTCGAGCTCGCCCGCTTGCTTCTCGAGCTGCTTCTTCACTTCGGAGATGAAGATGCTGCCCGGGACAAATACCGGCTTCTCGATTTCAAAGTACGACACAAGCGTGCCCTGGTAGACGCTGATCTTGTCGGCGATCGGAGTGACCTTCGTGAAAGCGTCGACCTTCTTCATGTACTTGGCGTTGCCGTAGCCTTCGATGCTTTTGGAGATCGTGTCGAAGAGCAGCGCGGTTTTCGCGTCGGTCGCCACGTGCGCGTCCTGGCGAACGAAGGCGTAATCAGACTTGCCGCCCACCTTTACGGTGGTATCGAAGTGCGTGCTCGTCATGTCCTTATAGGTTTCTTTGTTTGGGCCGGAGTGCACCTTTTCGCTCTGATCCACGATGCGTTTCGCGAGGTAGGCTTCGAGCTCGGCGAAACCGCCCCCGGAGACGCCCTTGAATTGGCATTTTGCGGAGACCTGCGCCTTAAGGATCTTGCCGTCGAGGTACGGCTCTAGCGGCCACTTCAGGGCTTCGCAGGACCATTCGACGGGTGCGACGGATTGTTGTTCGTCGAGCGTGGAGTGATGAGTGCCGGTGAACGAGAGTAATGCGCCAACTAATACGGAAACGATCGATTCCATGATTCCCCCTTCAGAGTTTTGCCTGACAAATCGGGGAGAAGTGTATCAACGATTTACGAAAGCGCTACTGATTATACGCGGATAAGAAAAGCTTAGGCGGTCGTGGCGGTGGCTTCGGGCTTGTAGCGGCGCTTGATGGGGCGCACGACTTTGCCCGAGCGAATGCAACGGGTACAGGCTTTCACCGTCTGGGTGACGTTGTTGACGACGGCCTTCATCCTGCGAAGATTCGGGAGCCAGCGCGTACGGGTCTTGATGTTGGAGTGGGAAACCTTGTTTCCAGTGAAGACGCCTTTGCCGCAATAATCACAAACGCGGGACATGGTGAAATTCCTTTCAAAATAAATACGAGAACGGACAACCTAGTGGACTTGTTTGGTTTTTGCAAGCTTGAAAAAGCGTGCTAGCTTTTGGGCCATGGTACGCCATCTGGCTACGTTCAAGCGGGTTGCCCTGATGCTGCTAGTCCTCTTTGTGGGCATGGGGGTAGGGGTCCTTTCGCTCGCCTATATGACGGCCGGAATCATCTACGATCACCAGGATTCGGCGACGCTCGAGGAGCTGCCGGAAGTAGATGTAATCGTTTGCCTTTCTGGGGGAAAGGGACGTATCGAGGCGGCTACCAACCTTTGGTTCGCCTACCATCAAAAGGCCCAGTTTAAGCCGAATTTGCCGAATACCCCGGCGCCAGGTCCCGTGGGCCGGCCCCCGGTGCTGGGACGCCCACCCATCCTCTTCATCGCCGGGATGGGACCTCGGGCGAACTGGAAGGTGTTCGAGAAGCAGGTCCGCAAGGAAGTACTTCCCTACCTGAATACCGCCAACGTCGTATTGGAAACCGATAGCGAGAATACCCGGGAGAACGCCGAGGTGTTTTCCGTCCATGCCCGCCAGCGCGGTTGGAAGCGCATCCTGCTCATGACGTCGAGCTACCATATTCGCCGCGCTCACTACCTCTTTGAAAAGACCCTGAATCCCGCGCGGGACGCCGCCGAATTCGAGATCGAGACCATGACCATCCGGCAAGAGCCCTTTTCGGGAGCAGACTGGAAGGGCACGCTCCGCAGTGTCGAGGTCACGATGATGGAATACTTGAAGTGGGTCTATTACCGTACGCTTTTTTAGGCGGGCATTTTTAACGCAAAAGTAAAGGGCCGACCGCGGGTGGCGCGATCGGCCCTGAAGCACAACTGAACTTCGAGCGGAGGCTTAGAAGTAAAGGTTGGCTTCGAATCGGTCGCCGATCATCGTGGATTCGGTGCGGAAACCGCGGAGGCTTTCCGTTTCGTAGCGCACTTCCACGGGGGGCACGAGGTGGCGGCAGCGGTTGTCGCGGTTGTCGGTCACCGTGATTTCCTTCAGCAGGCCATCGACCGGGCGCTTGTCCATCCGGGCGGTGACGATCTTTTCTCCGCAGGCGCCGGTTTCGACTTCCACGAGTTCAAGCTTCTGGCTGAGTTTCACGGCGAAGCCCAGGGGGCAAACGGCGCCGGGTTCGCACTTCGGGGTTTGGGTGAGCGTGAGCGTGACTTCGCGATTAGAATAGTTCACGGTCACGGCCCCGTGGTTTACGAGGCCCAGATTCAACTCGGGGTCCAGTTGGAACAAGCGAAGCTGGCTGGTTTCCACGTGCTTCGGGCAGATCACTGGCTTCACGGGCTTGGGGGGGCGTGGGCCATCCGCGAGTACGGCGCCGGCGTTAACGAAAACGAGCAACGACAACAATACTAATTTTTTCACTTTGTTTTTCCCTCTGTCAAAAGGGGTCGCTTGCCTTAATTCCCTCGTTCGGGGCGAAATTGCCGCCGACAGGGGTGCTGAGGTAATCGACCCAGTTCTTACGTCCGAGCGCGTGTGTACCCAGCCGTGGGCAGAAATAATAATTATTCGTTTTTAGGGGGTCTGATTAGGGATACTGATTACGGCTTGGCGAAGATGATCCCTTTTTCCTGGATTTGCGCGAGCAGGCTTTGTACCGCGGCCGCGCGGTGGGAAATGGCGTTTTTCTCTTCGGCCGACATCTGGGCCAAGGTTTTCGTCGCGCCTTGGGGGATGAAAACGGGATCGTAGCCGAAGCCGTGATTTCCCGAGGGAGCTTCCGCGATCGTTCCGCTCAGGGTGCCGGTCGCTTCCAGGCAGATGCCCTCCATCACGAGCGCGAGCGAGCAAACGAAGCGCGCTTGGCGTTTCGCCATGGGGTGGCCCTTGAGTTCGGTCAGGAGCTTATCGACGTTAGCGGCGTCCTGGGTTTGGCCGGCCTTCGCGATCGCGAAATGGTGGCTCTTCACGCCGGGTTTGCCGCCCAGGGCTTCCACTTCGAGGCCGGAATCGTCGGCGAGGCAAGGGTAGTGCGAACCTTGATTGGCGAGCCGGGCCTTGGCCATCGCGTTTTCGGCGTAGCTCGCATACTGCTCGGCGAGTCCTAGTTTGCCGGCGTTGCGCAGGATCTCGTCGGCGCGTAGGAGCTTCACGTTACCCAGTGGTTTCAGGAGGCTGTCGAACTCCTCCCATTTATGGAAGTTCATGGAAGCCAAGAGGATCTCGTGGGATGCGCGCATATGCCCCCTATTTAACACGAGACCCGAGGGATTTGGCTAGTGGTATTCGACGCGGTAAAACAGGACGGCCATGTCGGCGATTTGGGGGGCCGTCATTAAGCCTGCGTTGATGAAAGGCTGAACCAGATCTTGGATCGCGCGTTGGGTCGCCTGGTTGTCCTGCGAATTGCAAAGGTTGACATTATTGTAGCAGTCGCGCAGTTCGGCCAGCGCCGGGGCGCAACCCCCCAAGAAGCGATCGCTTACTTCGAAGGTGAGGTTGAGTTTGCCTTGCGTGGTACGTCCATTTACCTCGTTGTGGGTACTTTGGTCGAGGCTGCCGGCCGCCTCCAGGTCGACCTCATGCGTACAGCCGGCGGCTCCCCAGAAATCCTCGGTGCTTTCGTTCAATAAGAGCGAAAGCGCGCCGCTTCCCATGTTCACGTAGATGGGGAGGGCGACCTGGACGTCGGGGTCGTACATGAGTCCCTTGCCGGTGTTGAGATCGGTCACGCCCACGATGGTGGGATTGCCCACGACCTCGTCGATAAAGCTAGGAACGTTTTGATTGGGATTCGAGTTCACGCAGTTGGCGCTTTGCCCGTTGAGGGTCACGCACATTTGCAGGGTGCGGGGAAGCGTTTCGTAGTAGCCCGTCCACTGATCGCGCGAAGCGGGGTACTCAACGTGATTTCCGAATCGGCAACCGCTCATGGCCCACGAGAGCAGGATCACCGCGGAAGCGGAGAAAAGATAAGTCGACCAACGGGGAAATACTGGGTTCTGCATCTAGCGCTCCTTCCCTGAAGCCATGGCAATGCGGCAAATGCTTGCCTGTCCCAGGTTTCATCGGAGCGGGAGCGATTTTCTGAATGGGAAGGAATTGCCTACGGGGTGCGGCTCATTTGAGCCGAAACAGGCTGCCGGAGCCGGGTGCGCGGGCCACGAGCAGAGTTCCGCCCACTACGGCGACGGGCAGGAAGAAGCTCGCCGCCAAGGGAATGGCGAAAAGCAGAGTCATCGCGGCGCCGAAGCCCACGCAGGCGTAGAAGTGGCGCCAAAGGAAATACAGGCCTTGCCGCAAGCTCTGACCGCGCCGGGTTTGTGGATAGCTCGTGTATTGAAAACAAACGAGCAAGAACGCCACGACGAACGCGATCACGTTCAGGACCGGAACCCAGGAGAAAACGAGCGCCGCGATTCCCGTTATGCCGGCCGCGACGGATTTGGCGACGTCGATCCAGATCAACCGCAATTTCTCCACCCAGGTCGATTCGCCGACGGGCGGGAGCGCGGGTTGTCCATACCGTTCGGCGCGCTCGGCGAGGAAATCGTTGAAGGGCGAGGCGATGATCGCGGAGACGAAGCTGAACGTGAGGGCGGCGACCACGAACAGCAAGATGCGGCCGGTCCACTGCGCTCCCCAGGCCGCCCAACCTTCAGGGTCCAGTGACCATCTAGCAATGAGAGCGCCCAGCTGAGTCTGGGCGTAGTCGATCGCCTTGCGGATCACAAAAAAATAAAGTGCGAGCGTGAGCGTAATGGGTAGGGCACTCAAAGCGAGCAATGAGCGTTGCCGGAGAATTAGACTCGCTGCTTCCAAGGGGAGCCGAAATCCATACCAGAAAGAACGGGAGCGGGGAAAAATCCACGTGGTCTTGGTCATATGCGCTAAAGGTGAAAATCATCTTCCTTGTGTTGCATTGCATTGTCAAATTTACTTAGCCAACCGAATCGCTACGGGTTACAAGCTCGGCGCAAATGGGGAGGGATTGGGAATGCTCTTAGCGGCTTTGTTTTTCATGAATGGCGCCCAGGCGATGGAGGCTTACTCGTTCGGGGATCTCGGGCCCCGCGCCGAACTGCAACAAAATCTTTCGGATCTCAAGACCATCACCTCGGATCTAGATGCGAACCAGAAAAAACTCCTGTTCGCTGGCAAATCGGTGATCGTACGGATCCCCATCGCGGGCTCGCCGTGGCCGCGTGTGAAGGTGTACCGTCGCCTGAACGCTACCGCCGAAGAGGCGATGGCCGTGATGACCGACTATGCCCGTCATCGGGAATTTCTGCCGAACACGCTGCAATCCAAGCCGCTGCCACGCTCACCTTCCATGCAACCCACGGAAACGCGCGTAAGCTACGTGATGGACTTGCCCTGGTACGTGGGTGACGAAAACTATCAACTCTACTTCGTGGCCGGCCGTTACGCGACGACGGATCACGACGCGGAATCTATCGCGGGATATAGCTTGGAATCGAATCTCGCCCAGGCCGACCGCTTCCAAAGCTTCGACGGGGTGCTGCGTTTTGAGCCGCTCGCCGACGGCCGTGCGGTTTTCTTGTTTGATGAGCACTTCGACCACGGATTGATCAAGCCCGAGAAGGTCGCCCAGTCGGACATCGATTTCGTGGTTTCGATGCTCGATGGGATCGTGACCGCGGTCTCCAATCGCTTGACCTGGGAAAAGGCAAAGAATCCGGCCCTGCTCCAGCAGCAGCTGACGTCGCTGCGGGCTATTTTGGGCGAGTAATTGACGCGTTCTTGACAATGCCCGGAAATCTCCGGTATCCCTGGAGCTTGGGTATTTTTGTTCAATATTTAAGGAGAACTCGACCTCAGAATGACACCTTTTCCAAGTTATAAGCCAGGTGGCCCACCCCCTCCCGGAGGCCCGCGCGGTCCCGGCGGCGGCGGAGGCAGCGGTGGCGGCGGCGGCCGTTTCATCAAGGGCAAAGGCCCAATCACTCCCAACAAAGACGAACATCGAATTAATGAGCGCATCCGCGTGCCGGAAGTGCGTCTCATCGACGAAAACGGCGGTCAGGTCGGCGTCGTGCCCACCTTCGAAGCGCTGAAAATGGCGCGCGAGCGCGGTTTGGATCTCATGGAGATCTCCCCGACTTCCCGTCCGCCGGTCTGCAAGATCTGCGATTACGGAAAGTTCAAGTACGAGAAGAAAAAGAAAGAGCAGCAGGCCAAGAAGAAGCAAGTCGTGATCAAGGTGAAGGAAATCCAGCTTCGCCCCAATACGGACCAGCACGACTTGGATTACAAGCTCAAGGCCGTGCGCGGCTTCCTGGAGGAAGGCGATAAAGCCAAGATCACCATGATGTTCCGCGGTCGCGAAGTGGCGCACTCCGAAGTGGGCTACAAGATCATGCGCGATCTGATCACGACGCTGAAGGACGTGGCCATCGTTGAATTCGAGCCCAAGCTCGAAGGCAAGAAGATGATCATGATCCTGGCCCCGGCGTCCAAAAAGCCCGGCGGCGCGCCCACCCCGAAAACGGTGGTTTCGCCGGTTTCCCCGATCACCCCCAAGCCGGGAGTCGTGATCACGCCAAAAAAAGCTTAGACCCACCCTTTACGAACCCCGCGGAAGGAAGTCCTTCCTCGGGGTTTTTCTTTTTAGCGGACTCGACCGTCGGCAAGGAATGCCTAGCTCATTAGTGGAGCATTCAAGACGCATCCCCTAGTCACCGATCCGGCACCTAGAGGTGTCGAAGATGGTTCAACTCGGAAGATGGCAGTTCAAGCTCACGCGCGCGCTCGCCGGGGTCGCCGCCCTGGGGATATTCGCGGTTGCCGCCTGTGGAAAATCCTCTCCGGTCCCCCTGCCCGATGGCAGCCCGGTCACCGAGAATCGCTACATTATCCAGTTTCGCAAGCCGCTCCTGCAATCGAGCTTTCCGCACGAACGGATCGATTATTTGCGTACGGCCGGAGGCCACGGCAGCGAGGCGCACGTGATTGGGGAGAACCTCTACACGCTCCAATTCGCCAACCCCGAACCGGCGCGGATCGAAGCCCGGCTCGCGGAACTGCGAGCTTCCATCGATGTCGAGTTCGTCGAGCCCGATGGGGAGGCGCACGTGCTCGAAGGTCCGAGCGCCGCGGCGGTTTTGAACGATCCCATGATTTCCCAGCAGTGGGCGCACGCGAAGGTGCAATCGGCCCAGGCGTGGGACTTAAGCCAAGGCAGTTCGGACATTGTCGTGGCCGTGATCGATAGCGGTATCGACTACGATCACGAGGATCTTCGCGACAATATGTGGCGAAACCCAGGCGAAACGCCGGGCAACGGGCGCGACGACGACGGCAATGGTTACGTCGACGACGTTTACGGATGGAACTTCGTCGGTAACAACAACCAACCTAAGGCCGACGATAGCCACTACCACGGCACTCACGTAGCTGGCACGATCGGTGGGGTAGGGGGCAATGGCATCGGGATTTCGGGTCACGCTCCGCGCGTGAAGCTCATGGCGTTGAAGTTCTTGGCCAGTAACGGCAGTGGCTCGATTTCCGCCGCCATCCAGGCGATTGATTACGCGATCGCCAATCACGCCGACATCATGAGCAACTCCTGGGGCGCGAGCCAAAGCTTCCAGGCCTTGCTCGACGCCGTCCGACGCGCGAAAGCGGCGGGCATTCTCTTTGTCGCGGCCGCGGGCAATGGCGGGCAGGACGGGCGCGGCGACGATAACGATCAGGTGCCGAACTATCCTTCGAACTACGCCGAGGACAACGTGATTGCCGTGGCGGCCACCGGGCAAAACGACGCCCTGACCTCGTTTTCGAATTACGGCGCCCGCACCGTGCACATCGGAGCACCGGGCGAGCAGATCTGGTCGGCGAAGAACGGGAACGCGTATCAGAACATGAGCGGAACCTCGATGGCGACGCCGCTGGTGTCAGGGGTGCTGGCGCTCATGATGGCGAAGAATCCGAGCCTCCAGTATTGGGACTTGAAGCGGCTGCTCTTGGGTTCGGTGGACCCGGTCGCGGCGCTCAACGGCAAGGTCGTCTCGAACGGACGCGTGAACGCCTATCAAGCCGTGCTTTCGGCGGCGAGTGGCGAACCCATGCCGAACCCGACACCCACCGCGACCCCCACGCCGACGCCAACCCCCACCCCCACGAACACGCCGCCTCCGAACGGCGACGTCGCGAATCCACCTCTCCTGGGTGGACAGACGACGCTCGTGGTGAACAACCCGAACGTCACCATTCCAGTGGATTACGATTTGAGCGAGTTCGTCGCGAGCGGCATGGTCGCGGGCTACCTCGAAGTGAGCCGGCCGGGGATGGACTTTTCAACCCCGAACGACGTGCGGCCCGATCCGATGGCGCTGACGCATGCGATCGGCCAAGGGCCGCGTTATCGTTTCCTGGTGCAACCCATTCGGCACTTGCCGGGCTGGGGCGTGTACCGCTTCCGCGTGGTCGCGGTGAACGCGCAGGGATATGCGGTGGGGCGGTTTTCGAACTCGTCGATGCTGATCCTGCAGCCCTGAGTCATGCCATCTGATGAGGGAAGAGTATTGGCTCTTGAAAAGGGGTTGATTTTATTGACAAAAATCATCAACAAATGGGGTGGTTTGTCCCGGATGCGCGGTTCTATTTAAAGCCTTCGTGGGGTGGATAACCCCCTTCAACCCTTGACCTTTTACGCCCGACTGAGTTACGGTGCATTTCTTCTAAAAAACGACCTCGAGGATTTTATGCCGAAGATGAAGACAAAGAGCGCGGCCGCGAAGCGCTTTAAATTTACCGCGACTGGCAAGGTGAAGTACAAGCGCGCGGGAATGCGCCACAACTTGGGTAAGTGGGGCACGAAAACGAAATTGAAGCTCCGCCATTCGTCCACTTTGGACGCCGGCGCCCGCAAAAACATGGAACGCTGCCTGCCTTACGGCGCGTAGTATTTTTTCTTAGGAGTAATGCAAAATGTCTCGTGCAAAACGTGGTTTTAAACGCCGTCATCGCCGTAGCAAGATTCGCGATCGCGCCGAAGGATTTTTGATTGGACGCCGGACCGAGTTCCGCCGCATGTCCGAAGCCGTCGATCGCGCGCGCGTGTACGAATACCGCGATCGTCGCGTACGCAAGCGGTCCTTCCGCGAGCTTTGGGTAGGCCGCCTGTCGGCCGCTGCCGTGGCCAACAACATGAGCTACAGCCGCATGATCGCCGCGATGACCAAGTCGAAAGTCGGCTTGAATCGCAAGATGCTCTCGGAAATCGCCATTCACGATCCGAGCGGCTTCACCGCGATCATCGAGCAAGTGCGCTCGGCTGCTCCCGCGATCTAAACGCAGTTTGGGCACCGAACGTCGCCCTACGAACTTATGATAGACAAGTTGGATGCGATCGGAGCGCAGGCCTTGAAAGACGTCGAGGCTGCTTCCTCCCTGGAGGCGCTCGAAGGCATTCGTGTATCCGTCCTCGGTAAAAAAGGCGCGCTCAGCGAAGTCCTACGTGGCTTGGGCCAGGCCTCCGCCGAAGATCGCCCGAAGATCGGCGCCGTCGCCAACCAATGGAAAGGCAAGATCGAAGCCGCGATTGAGGCTCGTCGCGAAACGCTCGACGCCGCCGCCTTAGGCGAGCAGCTCGCCAACGAGCGCATCGACGTCACCATGCCCGCGCGTATGGAACATCGGGGCGCTCTGCACCCGATCACCCAAACGACCCGCAAGATCATCGAAATTTTCTCGCGCATTGGCTTTGACGTCACCACCGGCCCCGAGGCCGAGACCGACTTCTTGAATTTTGAAGCCGCGAACATGCCGAAGGATCACCCCGCGCGCGACATGCAGGATACCTTCTTTCTGGGACCCGGCGTCGTGCTGCGCACGCATACCACGTCGGTGCAGATGCGCACGATGCGGGAACGCAAGTGGCCCGTGCGTATCTTATGTCCGGGAGCCGTATTTCGCTGCGACAGCGACGCGACCCATTCTCCGATGTTCCACCAGGTCGAAGGCCTGTGGGTGGATCACGGCACGAAAATGAGCGATCTCAAGGGCACGCTTGAATTCTTCGCCAAGGAAATGTTCGGAAACGAGTCGAAGATCCGCCTACGTCCCAGTTACTTCCCGTTCGTCGAACCGGGCGCGGAAGTCGATGTGAGTTGTTTCCTGTGCCGCAAATCGATCAACCCAACCTGTAAAGTTTGCCGCGGCAGCGGCTGGCTCGAAATCTTGGGCGCTGGTATGGTGCACCCGAATCTTTTCAAGACCGCCGGCCCCGCGTATGCGGACGAGCCAGGGCTTACCGGCTTCGCGTTCGGCATGGGCGTCGAGCGCATCGCCATGCTCCTGCATGAAATCACCGACATTCGTCTGCTCTACCAGGGCGACATGCGCTTCGTGAGGCAGTTCTAATGAAGACGTCTTGGAAGTGGCTCGCCGAATTCGTCGATTTAAGCTCGTTCAAAACGCCGCAAGCGTTGGGCGATTGCCTGACCGCGCGCGGTTTGGAAGTGGAAGGCATCGAAGCGCAAGGTAAGGGCTTTGACAAAGTCGTGGTCGGCCAGATCTTAGAGCGTAACAAGCACCCGCAGGCCGATCGTTTAAGCCTGTGCAAAATTACCCTCGGCTCCGGGGAGCCATTAGAAATCGTCTGCGGCGCTCAGAACATGAAGGCGGGTGACCGCGTCGCCGTTGCGCAAATTGGCGCCGATCTCCCGAACGGTCTCAAAATTACGAAGAGCAAGATCCGTGGCGTGGAATCGTTCGGCATGCTCTGCTCGGAAGAAGAGTTAAAGCTTAAGGATAAATCGGAAGGGATTTTGATCCTGCCCGCCGATGCTCCGCTCGGTAAACCCCTCGCAGAATTCCTCGGCCTCGATGACATTATATTTGATTTAAAAGTAACGCCGAATCGCGGCGATTGTTTGAGCCATCTGGGCCTGGCGCGCGAAATCGCGGCCGCCACTGGCCAAGCCGTGAAGAAGCCCGCCGTGACTTTGGTACCAACCACGGGCTCGCCGATTCAAATCAAATACACGACCGATGAAAACGCCCCGCAGTTCTGGGGTTGTTACCTCGAAGGTGTGAAGGTCGGTCCGTCGCCGGAATGGGTGGTGAAACGCCTGGCCGCCGTTGGACAGCGTTCGATCAATAACGTGGTAGACGCGACGAATCTGCTCCTATTTGAGGTCGGACAGCCTACGCACGCGTACGATGCCGATAAGCTGTCCGCGAAGTCGCTCGGTGTTCGTTTCGGCAAAAAAGATGAAAAGCTGCCGCTGCTCGACGGCCAGACCGTGACTTTAGACGGCTCGGAACTGGTGATCTCCGACGGCGACCGCGCGGTGGGCTTGGCTGGCGTCATGGGCGGCGGGAATTCCGAAGTGCAAGACGGCACGACCAAACTCTTCTTAGAATGCGCAGAATTCTCTCCCTCGCACGTGCGCCGCACGGCAATCAAGCACCTGCGCCGTTCGGAAGCGGCGATGCGCTTCGAAAAAGGGATCGATCCGCAAGGCCAGCACTACGCGCTCTCGCGTTTGGCCCAGCTGATTACGCAGCTTGCCGGCGGCAAGATCGTGGGTGGGGCCGCGTGTCTGCATCCGTCGCGCGATCCGAAAAAGTACGCACGCAAGGTCGTGACGGTGAAGCCGCAGTATTTTACGGACTTCTTGGGTCTTGAAGTCACCGCGTCCGCCGCGCAAAAAATCCTGCAGGACTTGGGTTGTGAGGTACAGGCGCAAGGCGACACTTGGAAAGTCTCTACGCCTACGTATCGCCCGGACCTGGGTATTCCCGAGGATTTGGCCGAAGAAATCGCGCGCACCGTGGGCTACGACAAGATCCCGGCCACGATCCCGCAATTGTCGGGCATGCCGACCCCGTCCGCGGCCTATCGCCAGCCCCAGCAGCTGAAGTTGATGTTCGCCGCGCAAGACGCGCTGGCTGAAATGGGCTTCTGTGAAACCGTTCATTATGCTTTCACCAGCCGCGCCGCCTTGGCCCAGTTCGGCATGCAGGGCACGCCGATCCTCAACCCGCTCAGCGAAGACCAGGAAGTCCTAGTCCCGTCGTTGCTTCCCGAGATGGTGCGCGCATCATTACATAACTGGAACCATCACTTCGGTTCGGAACCCCTGAGCCTGCGTCTGTTCGAGATCCGCCCAAGCTACTTTGTCGCCGACGGGGTGACCGTCGGTGCTAAAGGCCAAGCGGGTGGGGAAATGGAAACGGGCGTACAGGAGAAGTGGAAGTTGGCGCTGGCTTTGAGTGGACCGCGTTACGCCGGGGGCTTGAATTCCGATCTCCAGGCCGTCGACTTCTACGACCTCAAAGCCGCCGTAGATGGCCTGCTGCAAAGCCTCGACGTCCGGGGCATCAAGCTGCAAGCGGGGGTGACAGGCCCTCTGTCCGCCCTTTTTCACCCCGGCCAGAGCGCGGAATTGAAGCTAGGAACGAAAACGTTGGGGGTAATGGGCCTGGCCCATCCAGCGCTCGCCAAGAAGCTGAAATTTCGTGACGCGCTATGGCTGGCGGAGTTGGATTGGGAGCAGCTTTCGCAGCTGGTGCTCGCTAGGGGCGCCAAGTTTCTGACGAAGATCTTTGATCCGTGGTCAGAGTTCCCGACGATCGAGCGAGATTTCTCCCTTTTGGTCCAAGACTCAGTCAGCGCCGAGCAAATTACTCAACTCGCGTGGAAGGTTGGGAAGCCCCTCGTCAAACAAGTCAGAATTTTCGATAAATATCGCGGACATCAAGTAGCTCAGGGGATGACAAGCGTCTCGGTTCGGGTTATCTTTTCTGAAGAGGGACGCAGCTTGCAAGAATCTGAAGCCGATCAAGCTTCAGAAAAAATTCTGACTGAGTGGAAAACTAAGTTAGGAGCGCAACTGCGGTAGCGATTTTTGCTCGAATTCCCCGTGATTTTAAAGGTTTTTTCGGCGGGTGAATTTCTAGGGGATGGATCAGGGAGGAGAAAAATACCGTGGCAATGACGAAGGCCGATATTGTCGAAGCGCTCTATGAAAAGATTGGCTTTTCCAAGAAGGAAGCCGCCGATCTGGTCGAATTAGTTTTCGACACGCTAAAAGGGACGCTCTCACAGGGCCAAAAGATCAAAATTTCTGGCTTTGGTAACTTTGTTATCCGAGAAAAACGCGCGCGTATTGGCCGTAACCCGCAAACGGGTGAAAGCATCGAGATTACGGCGCGCCGCGTGCTGACTTTCCGTCCTTCGCAGGTCCTGCGGGCGGAAGTGAACACCAGCCTCGAAGGCAAGCCCATCGTTCCGGGTAAGCATCAGGACGAAGACGAAGACGACGAAGATTAAACGGAGTTTGATTACCACGCGGAGGTAGCCCATGGACGGCGACATCCAGAACTCGTTTGAACCGGGCCAATCGGGATTGAACCCTAGCCTGGCGGACGGGTTGCTCAACCCTGAAAACGATATGCCTAGCCCCGAGACGACTCCGTCCTCGGCCGCTAGCCCTAGCACTACTCCCAACGTGCAGATCCCGGATCGTCTCTTTTTCCGGATCGGCGATGTTTCCGAACTCGTGGGCGTGAAGCCTTACGTCCTTCGTTACTGGGAATCCGAGTTTCCTATTCTATCGCCATCGAAGTCCGTTTCCGGCCAGCGCGTATACCGGCGTTCGGAAGTGGAGACGCTGCTTCTCATTAAACATCTTCTATATAATGAGCGCTATTCCATCGAAGGCGCCCGCAAGCGCATCCGCGAGCTGAAGAAGGAAGGCGAGATGCAGAGTTTTAAGCGCGAGAAGGTCCTGGGCGGTGAATCGGTCGCCCTCGACAAGCTCAAGCTTCTGCACAAGATGGCGGAAGAGCTCGTCGCGCTCGCGCAGAAGCCTATTCGCGACTTCTTCAAATACTAGTTATTCGTAAAGGATCCGGCGCAGCCTGCTTGCTCGAATTGAGTTTGCCGCGGTCCGGTCGCGCAGTTGTTGTTTGCCGCGCGATTATTCAGGCCGTTGCAATAGTCGACCTTTGAATTGTAGGAGTGCTGGCCCGTGGTACAGCCGCCGCCGCACTGGGCTTGGTCGGTCTGACAGCCGCTGCCGTCTGGCTTCGAGCAGTTTTCACACAACAAGTAATTGTACGAAGCTTGGCCTTGCTGATCGCCGGTTGCGTTGTTGCAGCCCGCGCTGAACACCGCCGCTACCAATAATCCGCCTACCACCAATGCCTGATTAAACGTCATGCGACGCATCTACAGGGGATCGAACCTTCTGGCAATCCTGAAAATGAGAACGGCGTTCCGTTGTCCACGGAACGCCGTTCAAAGATCGTTGAAAACGAAAGTAACTTTAGAAGCCGAAACCGAAATGCACGCCGTAAACCACTGAAGTGTGGCTCGACGAGAAGTCGCCGGCGATTTCGGGGCCGACGACGACGTGATCGGAGATCGTGAAGTCGTATCCCGTGCCAACGCGGAAGATGGCCGAGTTGCCGCCGCTGACGATTTCCAAACCGGGCGCGGCGATGATGCGCCAGCCTTTGTAGGCATGGATAAATACGCCCAGACCGAGCAACGTGGTGGAGGGGCTGGAGGTCGCGATTTCGACGATCGGGCCGACCCCGAAGTTGCGCACGTTTTCGCTGCCCAGGCTCAGCCGATATTCCAGCTCCGCGCCGAAGGCCGAAGAGGAATGTCCACTGGAGCTATGAACGCCCACGAAAGCGCCGAACTCCCAATCGTGGATATGCTCGCCATCCGCCGCCTGCGCGGGAGCGGCGCCCACGAGGGCGAGAATCGTGAAAAGACCGGCTAATGCTTGATTGAAATTTTTCATGGCCGTCACCGTAACCCTAGTTTCATCGGTTTTAAATAGTGAAATGAGGGGGGAATAAAATAACGCGGCGCACTTATCTTTAGAAAGTCGCGAGCTTGGCCGGCCGCGGCCCCTCGAACACGAAGTCGGCGACTCCTTCCGGATCAGAGAAATACCACTCTAGTTTTCCCGTAGTACCGGACGCGGGGGGCGTCCCGAGTCGGGTCCGGGCCGCCAGTGCGACGGCCTCGGCGGAATCCACGATCGCCCAGCCGGGGAGCTCGGCCTCGAACGCCCGGCGGATCCAGGGGTAGTGCGTGCAGGCAAGGAGCGCGACCCCGGGAGGAAGTTTTGCGTAAGGTTGGGTGTATTCGCGCAAGGTCGTGCGGAGAATGGGGTGTTCGACCCAACCTTCTTCGATCATGGGCACGAGCAGCGGACAAGCTTGTTCCTGAACCGAGAGCGTAGGCGCGGACGCGGTCAGCAGGCGCAGGTATACGTGGCTATTAACCGTAGCTCGGGTACCGAAGATCACGACGGGACGTGTGTTCCCCTTCGGTTGGGGCAGCCGTTGGCGGACGGACTCGACGCCGGCGGTAACCACGCCGACGACGGGCATAGGGGCGAGTATGCGTTCGAATTCGGGCAAGGCCAGGCTCGAGGCGGTGTTGCAGGCGATGATGAGGGCATCTAGGCGGTGCGCACGCAAGCGGTTAGCCGCTGATTGGGAAAGGGCGAGGATTTGGTGAGCACTCTTGGTTCCATAGGGAACGTTGGCGGTGTCGCCGAAATAGGCGAAGTCGGCTCCAGGAAACACCTGGCGCATTTCTTTTAACACGGTTACGCCACCGATGCCGGAATCGAAGACCCCGATTTTCATTTCTTGGTTCAGGCCTTCTTGATGCGGCGAAGGACTTCTTCCGAGATTTTAAGCAAGATGGCGCACTTCGGCCCTAAGTGCTGCTCGAGTTGCTGGTGCGCCGCCCGCATGCGCGAGGAGGCGTAGTCCACAGCTTCCTTGTGGGACATATAATGTAGGATGCTCGTGGGCTTCATTTGACCGTCGGCGCCGTTCTTCACTTTATCTTGCTCGATATCTTCGAAGTCGTCGGCGACCTGAAAGCCCATGCCTAGCTCTTCGGCGAATCGGCAAATGGCCGCGCCCTGAGGGCTCGTATCCGAAATGCCCGCGAAATCTTTTGGGATGAGGATGGCGGCCTCGAAGAGCGCTCCGGTCTTCTTGCGGTGCATGTGGCGGAGCTCTTCAAAGCTTGATTTAGCCGATAGATTGAACTCGGCGGCTTGCCCGCCCATCACGCCGCGCGGGCCGACGGCGTCGAGGTAGCGGCGAAGCCCCGCCATGAAATTCGCGGGGGCCACGAACTCGGCGGCTTCCGAAAAAACTTCGGTCGCCAACGGCATGAGTGAATCACCGGCCAAGAGCGCGAGCGCTTCGCCATACACTTTGTGGTTAGAAGGCTTACCGCGGCGGAAATCGTCGTCATCCATGCAGGGAAGATCGTCATGGATCAAGGTAAAGCAATGAATCATCTCAATGGCGAGCGCCGGCGGCAGGGTGGTGTCGAGTGGGAGTCCCAGCATCTCGCCGCAGGCGATGGCGAGACGGGGACGGATGCGCTTGCCTTCGGCGAGCAGGCTGTAGCGGATCGAGTCCGCCAAATTGCGGGGAGTCGGGTCCGTGGGCTTATCGAGGTACTTTTCGAGCGCTTTCTGGAAAGGCTGTTCTAGATTCATGCGTGCCTCCGGGGCCTCGCGGCCCCTGCGGGAAGCGAAGCGCGGTTATTCTTGAGTCGGAGCTACGGCCACGGCGCCCATGGGGCCGCTGAAGACGATACCGTAAGATCCATCCGCCCTCTTCCCGTCCTTCAGGAAAAGGTCGATCAAGGTGAGCTTTTTATAAACCTTATCTGAAAGCGTCAACCGGGTTTTGAGGTCGACTCGGCCCGCCATGAGGTTCTGTAGTGGGAGCTCGATCTCGCCCTTGCCCGTGCCCCGCAAGTCGTCTTCGGGTTTTTCGCCGATTTTGAGGGTCTTAAACACGAGTTTCTGATCTTTGCCTTCCGCATCCACCTCGATGGAGGAAATGGCGGCGTCCGGCAGTCCCAGGCCCTGGAGAGAGAATTTGTCAGACTTGAGATCCTTCACGGAAAGCTTCAGCTGGGTGATCGCGCTGTTATTGGCCTTGAATGAAAGCGCGATGGATTTCGCTCCCAGTTTCGGGAGATTTCCCCCTTGCAGCGGTACTTCGGAAACGTCGAGATCCTTGACCGTAATTGTGCCCTGGCCGGAGACGTTCCGCATGAACTGCAGGTCGCCGGACAGTGAGACGTCGGCGTTTACCTTTAAACGACCGTTCAGTGGCAGTCCGGTGAGCAGTTTACCTAGCCCCATTTCGAGGGGATTGAAGTCGGAGGTCTCTAGCGCGAGATCCACCTCCCGCTTTCGTAGCGAGGCGGTGAGATCGGCGTCGCCGTACTTTGAACGTACGCTGGCGCTGATGGACTGGCGGCCGATCAGGAGCGGGAGCAGGTTCGGGCTCACCTGGACCTTGTCGATCACGATCTCGCGGTCGAGATTCGCCGAGCGCAAGGTCACGCCCTTGAGCGTGTAGCGGATTCCGAATAGGAACGAGAGGGACGACGACTTGGCGCTGTAAGTGATGCCATAGGGATTGAGCGACGCCGCGATGGTGCCCTCGATGAAATTCTTCACCTTGAAAACGGGCATCTTCATGATGATGAAAAAGAGCAGGCAGCCCAGCGCGAATGCACCCCACCGGGCGTACCGCAGGTATTTGCGCAGCTTCGGCAGAAAGCCCGTCAGCTCGGTCTCGCTGCTTTGGGTTTCGTCCGTGTTTCCGGGGCCGATCGCCGCTTCGCTCATTATTTCTCCTCGGTCTTGGCCAGCTTGAAGGCCGACACGGACATCTTGGCGTCCAGGTAGCCGTCCGCGCCGACGGTATCGATGGACATGTTGCGGACCTTGATCGTCGCGCGCTCGAGCTCCAGCGCGTAGCGCGCTAGCTTCTTGATGCTGACGTGCTTGATCGTGAGGTCAAAGAGAGACTCCTTGACGGTCTCGGTGCTGTTGCCGACCTTGGCCATCGACACTTCGACGGCGGTGTCCGGCATCTCCGCGAGTGTCGCCTTCTGCTTGAAGAACTCGTTTAAGCGACTCGGATCAAGGGCGTCGAGCTCCGAGGCCTGATCCATGCCGGACTTCTTAAAGACCTTCATTTCAAGCTGGGAGTTGCGGATGTAGGTCAGGAGATCGGATTTTTCCTCGTAGTCCCGGCGAACTCCCCCCACGCGCGCCATGGTGCTCAAAACGAAGATCACGAGCATGAACGCGCCGATCCCGGCGGTGGCATATTTGATGTAAAGCTGGCTTTGGGGATCGAATTCTTCCCATTTTGCCTTGAGTTCCTGGAACCAAACTTGGTCGTTCAGCCAGTCCCGGGCTTGGCGAAGGGATTCCTCGAGCTTGGTTTTCAGATTATCGAGCATAGGCGCTCTCCTTGGGGGTGCCCGTGAAAGTCACCTTCCACTTGGTTTCGGCGCCTTCTTTGATCTCTTCCACTTTCGAGCGGGTCAGGGATTCCATCAAGGGCTTAAGCATGTTTTCGAGCAGATCGGGAGCGCGCTCGTTCTTGGACGTGAAGGTAAGCGCGACTTGCGTGCGTGCGTCTGATTCATAAGGCTTCTCGGCGGCGGCGCCTACCTGATAAGACGTCATGTCCACCACGACGTCGCGTTTCACGTGGGAGGAAAGCTGCTTGAGGAAGTCCAGGGGCGAGTGAGGATTCGGCCCCATGAGCATCGCCATGGCGCGGGCCTTGTCGACGTCTTCTTTTACCTTCGCCCGCAGTTTGGCGGGGCTCGCGAGGTAGGATTTCAGCGCCGTTTTACCCAAGGACCCGAAGAACGAGTTCACGGCTTTCTCTAGCTGGGCGTCGACGTCTTTTACGCGGCTCTTATACACTAAGCTTTGGACCGACAGGCTGAGGAAAAGCGCGGTGAGTACGATCCCGGCGCCAGTGAGCGGCGCCTTGAGCGAGGAGAGCTCCAGGTTTGAGCGATGCTGCTTGGCGAAGTCGCCTTTGCGAAAGTTGATGATCCCGCCTTTTTCCGGCAAAACCAACGCGAGTCCCAGCGCGGCGGCCAAAAGGTGGGAGGAGTCCGCGGTTTCGGCGTACTGCACGCCGGAGGTGGAAACCGCGGTCAACGCGCGCAGCGGGCTGACGGGGATACCCGTTTCGCCTTCCAGCGTCTGCACGAGGCCGGGCATGAGCGAGGTCGGACCCGAGACGTAGATCGAGCCGATGACCTGCTGGCTGAGCTTCTTGCAGGTAAGGTTGGTTTGCCGGACTTCCTGCAAGATGGGGGCGAAGGCTTTCTGAAGAATTTCGGAAAATTCGGCTTGCTCCGGCGTGGCCTTGGCGCGCTGATGGGCCAATAAGAAGAATGCGTTATCGATCTTCGCCTGCTCGGCTTCCTCGGTGGCGATGTTGTAGTTTTTAGCGATGGCGGTAGTGAAATCCGCGCCGCCCCAGGCGAGCTCCTTGGTGAGCAGGGGATTGCCTTGGTGGTGGAGATAGAGCGTGGTGCGCCGAGCCCCGAAGTGAACGAGCAACGTGGGCCGCTCCTCTTCGTTCTTTGAAAGCACGCGATTGAAAACCGTGCGGTAAGCCCAAGTGTGGGTCGTGAGCAGGTCGGGGTCGAGGCCGGCCTCCGCGAGCAGCCCGAGATGCTCGCCCAGGTGCTTTTGCAGGGTTGTCGCTACGTGCACGGACGAGCCTTGCTTGGTCTGCGAGAGGATTGTGTAGACGTAGGACGCGCTTTCGAGATCGAAAGGGAGCTCGTCCTCCAGCTCAAAACCCAAGGCGGCTTGGATCGCCTTCTTGTCCTTGGTGGGTAGCTGGAGATTTCGGAAGGTGGCACGGTCGGGCGGAAGCGCGACGGCGACCTTGTCCGGAGGTTTGGGAAGGTTCATCAGGAGCCGGGCGGCCGCGATATACGGGGACTCGCCGGGCTGGACTTTCTCTTCGTGGTACTCGCGGATGTCGAAGCGGCGCAAGGCGGAGTCGAACTCCACCCCCTTCACGCTTTGACTTCCGATGTCTAAGCCCAGCACTCGCATGGCGTTCCTCCTGAATTCCTTGCCCTATAAGAATCTCATAAACAGCACCTTTAAACCAGGATCCGGTTTGGGCGGGGTGCCGGCGGGTGCGCCCGGGACCTGCGAAGGCGTGGGCGTGGGGGCCGGGTTGGAACCCGTACCGGTCGACTTGGGGGTGGAAAGCGCGACCCAAGCCTCGATGCTGCGCGACGCCTGCTCCACGGTCGCTTGAACGGTGATTTTAAACTCGGTTTCGTCCGTCACGAGCCGGATCCCCTTTTTTTCCAGCTCCTGCTTGAATTCCTTCGTCTCGTCGGCGTCGTTACGGAAGATGGCCACGTTCTTCTGCAGGTACGTCAAAAAATCGTCTACCGTCTTGAAGAGGTGGTCTTCTTCCTGGGAGTCCCGGTAAGTGAAGAAGTCTTTCACCTCCTCGTCGGTGATGCCTGGGACGAGGGCGCGCAGCGTGACCGCCTTCATGGTATTGACGTTGATGCCGGGCGTGGTGCTGGCAGTCAGGGCGGGTGAGAAAAGGTCAAAGAGCTTGTCATCGAATCCCGGAATCATGTGCAGTTCGCTAACGGAGAAGAATGGCATCCGCTTGGGCGGGATCTCGGCTTCTTGAACGCGGTTCGGGGCCTGGTAGCTCCGGTCCGCCCAGGCGTAAACGCCTTCCAGCATCTCGGCCAGGTTGAAGTCGCGGTACTCGCGCGCGAAGTCCTCGTCGGCGTCGATTTTCGCCCGCAGGATGTTCGAGAGGAAGTCAAAGAGGTTCTTACGGGCCGCCGCCGGGTCGAACTCTTTTTTGTTCGCGTCCGTGCTCGTCGGAGTCGGCGTGGGGGTCGGGGTGCTCGTCGTGCCGTCGGGATTTTGAGTGGGCGTAGGGGAGGGGCTCGGGGAGGGGTCCGCCGGGATGAACGTCTGCAGCAGCATGTTCAAGTTATAGCGCGACGACTCGGATTCGATGGAAGCGGTGTAGGAGCCCTTGATGTTCGAGTCGTCCTGGAACTTCTGGATCCGCTCCTTGTCGAAGTCGCTCAGGCCCGGCACGGAAGTCGGGATCGGGAAGATCAAGGGAAACGTCCAGATCAGCTCGATCACGTTCTTAGGGACGGGCACCGAGGCGCCGGCGCTCGCGATGTAATTCTTCACGTTCTGATAGGCCTTCAGGCGCAGTAGCGAGATTTTCAGCGCGCTCTTAGCCGTGTAAAATGCCTGGAGCTGATCCACGCTATCGTATGCCATTTTCCGGTTCACCTGCGACACGTAGGTGAACTCGGTGACGAGCAGCGAAAGGATCGCCACCGCCGAAAGGACCATGAAGAGCGCCATGCCCTCGGGCTTGGCGACCGGACGGTTCAGGCGCTTCCAGATGCGGGCGCGGATGCGCTGGGTGGCGTCGCTAAACGCTCGGGGAAAGCCCATTCAGCGGCATCTCCGGACGGAAACGAAAGCGTCCCGTATGGTTGAGGCGCGGTCCCCCGCGCACTTCGAACTCCACCTCGATGACGTCCGGGTAGATGTTCTTTGTATCGCTGTGATCGGTGTCCCAGCTGGTCACCCACTGCGTCTTGTCCTTGCGGTAGTAGCGGTATTTCAGCGACTTGATGCCGTGAAGGAGCTGGTAGCGCTTGTGAAGCTTATCTTCCTCGTCCTTTTTTTCTAGGTCGAAGGCGTTCTGGTTCTCCGTCTTGACGAGCATCTTGTAGTTTTCTTTCGGATCGTTGCCGTCCTCTTCTGCGCGGTCGTCATCCTCTAGCCGATAAGACACCTTCGCCATGAAAGATTCCCGGGATTCCCTGTAGATGCGGATATGGGAGGCGGTGATGAAGCTGAAGGAGTTTTCGTTGCCCACGAAGCGCGAGGGCCGTAAGCCGGTCTTGTCGATCGCTACCCCCCAGTAGTCGGAGGCGCGGTTTGCCCCTTCGAACCAGTTGCCCTCGTTGGGGTCCGGCGGGGGGAGCGAGCCATCGGGGTTCGGCGTCGGCGTTGGCTTGGGGGGCGCCATCAGGTGGGGAGAGAAGATCGCGGCCACGTCTTTGTCCATGATGGCGAAGCTTAGGCGGATCTCGGAGTAAAAATCGCTGTCGGCTAGCAGCTGAGCGTGCAGGTCGTATGTATTATTCGTGGCTTGGTAGATCGCCAGACTGATGAAAGCCAGGATCACGAAGGAAATCAACACTTCCAGCAGGGTGAATCCCTGTCTACTCACTGAGCGAAAACTCATGGTTCAGGTCCACCCAGTATTGGGATAGGGAAAACGTTTGTTCGCTGTCGAGTTTCTTCCATTTCACGGTGATGGTCACTTCCCGCAGCGCTTTCGACAGGAAGTTCGTGACGAGCTTGGATAAAAGCTCGGTTTGGTTTTCGGCGCCGCCCGAATCCTTGCCGCTCTGGGCATTGCCGATGCCCAGGTTCGGGAACTCGACCTCCTTGACGGTGCGGGTCCACGAATAGGCCTGGAACGGCTCCTCGAACTGGCCGGATTCTTCCTCGGCAACCTCGTTGAAGGGCTTCTCTTGGAACTTCAGCTCGAAGTCGACCATGGCGTCTTTCGCGAGCATCGAGACGGTCGTCATTTCGCGCGCTCGCTCGGTGGCGAGGATGCTGCCCGACTCGATCGAGAAGATGGAGGTCAGCACGATGACCATGATCCCCATGGCGATGAGGATCTCGAGCAGCGTGAAACCCTCAATGTTTTTTCTTGCCGAAAGCCTCATCGGGATCAACGTATCCTTCCATAACGCGCGTCTTGCCGATTAGCGGTGCTACGACGAGCGAGATTTTGTGGTCCGAGTTATCCGCTAGGTGAATCAAGGTCTGCTCCGCGAGTCCGTGCGGAAAAAAGTGGGTGTATACGGAGCCTTCCTTGATCGGCTCCGGGCTTTGCTCGGTAACGACGTCTTCGAAGGTCACCCCGCGGGGGAGACTTATCTTCGAGCGCGTGATCGTGCTTTCGAGTTTGAACTTGCTCTTGGGTTTCTTGTCCTCGTCGGCCGCGCTGATCAGGTGCTGGTTGCGCTTCTCGAGTTCACGACTTTCGTCCGAATCCAGCAGCACGGTGGGAGGCCCGATCTCGACCCAGTACTGGCCTTCCTTGATGTCGTAGACAACCCGATGGACCTGACCGGTAATGACGGTCGCGTTATAGGCTTCGCGCACGGTGGACGCGAGGTTGCGCGTGACCGAACGCAAAGAGATTTTGAACTGACTCGATACGGTGGGCAGCGCGATGGTGGCGATGATGGCGATCAGGGCGATCACCACCAGCACCTCGATCAGGGTGAAGCCGCCCTGGTTTTTCCATCGCGCTCCCATAAAACGATTAGCTCGTAAAGTTTACGAGCTCGCCTCCGGCGCGGGCTCGTTCGAGGAAATGTCGGCGTCATTGTCCGCGCCGCCTTCCACGCCGTCGCCGCCCAGGGAACGGATCTCCGGTTTGCGACCTTCGAAGCGGTATTCGAAGTCGTTGTCCCATTCGTCCTTCGGTACGCGGCCGCCGGTGATATAGCCTTCCGGATTGTAGTTCTTGCACTCCTTGCCGCCCGTGGGCTTGGTCACGAGGGCCTCGAGCCCTTGCTCGGCGGTGGGGTAGCTTCCGCAATCGAGCTTGTACTGGTCAAGCAGCTGCATGAGCTGGCGGATTTTAATCTTGGTGCCGTCGACCTTGGCACGGTTGAACTTACCCATCACGTTGGTGAACACGAAGGTGCCCAGCATCGCGATCAAGGCGATCACGACCAGCATTTCGGTCAGAGTGAAGCCGGCTTCGCGTTTGTCGGCCATTTTTTTGAACCAAGGGTGTTTTCTTAGCGTTCTCATCGTTTTTCTTTTTCTTTCCTTTCTTACTAAAATATCTGGCTAAAACTATCGGCTTTGAATGTTACTGATGTCCAATAGGGGGATGAAGATGGATAACACAATGAAGCCCACCATGCCTCCCATGAAAATAATCATGAGCGGCTCCAGGGCGGCGGTCATGCCCTCGATCTTCGCATTTACCTGCTCCTCGTAAGTTTCCGAGATGTTTCGCAGCATGTCCGGGAGTTCCCCCGTTTTTTCACCGATGGAGATCATGTGGGTGACGAGGGGTGGGAATTCCCCGCTGCGCCGTAGGGGGTCGGCAATGGATTGACCTTCGGTGATGTTTTCCCGGGCGTTTTCTACCGCCTCGGCGATTAGGACGTTCCCGACTAGGTTCTTGGATATTTTCATCGCGGTTAAGATCGGCACGCCGCTGGAGAGCAGCGTGCCCATGGTGCTGGCGAAGCGGGTGACGGCTACCATGCGGAACAAGGAGCCGAACATCGGCATGCGCAGTTTGAAACCATCCCATTTCTGGCGACCTTTTTCCGTGTTGATGTAGCGCAAGAACGAAATTAATCCAAAGATCGACCCACCCACGATGAGATACCAATAGGCATTGACCACGTCGCTGATGTCCATCAACACCTTCGTGATCGTCGGCACCGGCTTGTTCATGGACTTGAAGACTTTGGTGAGCTTCGGAATGACGAAACTGAAGATGACGAGCATGAGCACGGCCGCCACGATCATCATTAATACGGGATAAGTCATGCCGCTGATGACCTTGCCGCGCAAGCGGACCTGGGCGGCCTTCAGATCCGCGAGTTTGACGAGGACCAGGCTCAACGTGCCCGAGCTTTCGCCGGCTTCCACCATGTTTACGAAGATGTTATCGAAAATCTTCGGATGTGGAGCCATGGCTTTGGCCAGGCTGGAACCCTCGTTCACGTCCTGGCGCACCTGCGAGATGATTACCTTAAGGCGGTCGTTGTCCGTTTGGTCGACGAGGGCGTTCAAAGCCTCGACCAACGGGATATTCGCCTTCACCAAGCTCGCCAGTTGACGGGTCATGAGCGAGATTTCCTGGTAGCTAACTCGTCCGGCGAAAAGTGAGCTGCCCCCGCTGCGGGCACCGCCCTTCGTGCGCGCGTTCTTTTCGCCGATGGAAGTGACGATAAGCCCCTTCTTCTTGAGCTTGGTGCGCGCAGCCTTGACGTTCTCGGCCTCGATCAGGCCTTTCTCCGCCTTCCCGCTGGACTGCAGGGCTTTGTACTCGAAAATCGGCATGCTTTATCCTTTATTCCTCAGCATGGGTCACCCGGATAAGCTCGTCGATCGTAGTCTGGCCCGAGAGCACCTTGGCGATGCCATCCTCGCGCAAGGTTTTCATTCCCGCCGCGACGGCGGCTTTCTTGATCGACCCCGCGTCGGTGAGCTTCACGATCAGACGCCGCACTTCTTCGTCCACGATCATCAGCTCGTGGATCACGGTACGGCCGGAGTACCCGCTCTGGGAGCAGGCGGGGCAACCGACCGCCTCGTATACTTCCGCGCCCGGGGGCAGCGCATCCATCCCCAGCTCCTCCATTTGGAAGCGCGTGGGGGTGTGCGGCTTACGGCAGACCTTGCATACACGGCGAATGAGGCGTTGGGCGACGATGCCGATCAGCGAGCTCGCCACCAGAAACGGCTCGACCCCCATGTCGATGAGACGGGTGGGCGCGCCGGCGGCGTCGTTAGTGTGGATGGTGGAGAGCACCAAGTGACCCGTGAGCGAGGCGTTGATGGCGATTTCGGCGGTTTCCTTATCGCGGATTTCGCCGACCATGATGACGTCGGGGTCTTGGCGCAGGAAGTGCCGGAGCGCGCGGGCGAAGGTGAGCTCGATCTTGGCGTTGACCTGTACCTGGCTGATGCCGGGGATCTGGTATTCGATCGGATCCTCGACCGTCAGCACGTTCACTTCGGGATCGGCGATCTTCGTTAGGCAGGCGGACAGGGTAGTGGACTTACCGCTACCGGTGGGACCGGTGACGAGCATGATCCCGTGCTTACGCGAAATGAGTTTTTCGATTTCGACTCGGCTTTCCGAGCGGAAGCCCAGCTGTTCCAGTTCGAGCACGTTTCCGCTCTGCTCCAAGATACGCATGACGATCCGCTCGCCGAAGATGGTCGGTACGGTCGAAAGACGAATGTCGATATCCTTGCCCGCGATCTTCACTTTGATGCGGCCGTCCTGGGGTAAGCGCTTTTCCGCGATGTCCAGGCTGCCCATGACCTTGATGCGGGAGGAGATCGCGGCGTGGGCTTTTTTTGGCTGGCGAACGATATCGTGTAGCACGCCGTCGACCCGGTAGCGGACGACGAAGTCCTTCTCGTAAGGTTCGATGTGGATATCGGACGTCTTTTCCTTCACGGCGCGGAAGAGCAGCGAGTTCACAAATTTAATGACGGGCGCATCGTCTTCGTTGGCATCCAGGATATCGATGGGGCCTTCGAAGTCGTAGGCTTCCTCGAACTCTCCTTCGATCTTATCGACGAGATTCGCGGTGTTTTTCTCGTAGACCCGATTAATGGCTTCTTGGATCTTGGCCGAAGCCGCGGCTAGGATTTCGACCGGCTTTTCCACCAGGACCTTTAGGTCTTCGGACACGGATTCGTCGAACGGATCGGATACCGCGACGATTAGGACCTCGGCATCTCCACGTTTTTCGATCCGGACGGGTAGGACTTCCTTCGCCTTGGCGTAGTTGATCGGAATGTTGGTAATGAGGTTTGGATCAATCTCGTTGGCGTTGATCTCCGACAGGAATCCGATGCCGAGCTGAAGGCAGAGCGCCTTCATGAGGTCGCTCGTAGTGATGAGGTTGCGGCGGATGAGGATCTCGCCGAGAAACCCGCCATCGCGTTTTTGGATCTCCAAGGCCTCGTCCAGCTGCTCGCTCTTGAGCGAGGTGTGCCGGATGAGGATCTGGCCGATCTTCAAGGAGGCGGCCGCGGTGTCGGCGCGGGCTCCGCCTGGGTTTCCCGTATGCGTGGTTTCCGTCATTCGAGCGGTTCCCCTTCGGGTGGGGGCGTACCACCGGTGGCGGGGGGTACGCTTTCCTCCGGCGCCGTGCCTTCCGACTGGTCTCCGGTAAGCGGAGAGCTGGTCCTCATATTGTCCTGCTCTTCGTCCAGGGAAAACGCCGTCTTGGGTTGGCTATTCGTGATTTCACGAATGTCCGGCAGGCCCTTGATCATCTCGTCGCGGTACTCGCGTTGCGGATCTTTGCCGCCATTGGCGCGTTCGATGAAGTCGTCGCGTTGTTTAAGTTTCCGATCCAAGACCGTCCGCACCTTGTCGTAATGCCGGATGATGTGCGGAGTAATGAACATGAGCAGGTTGGTCTTCTGGGTCGTGGAATGGTGCGAGCGGAAGAGCCAGCCCAGCAGCGGGATGTCGCCCAAGAGCGGAATCTTCGAGGTCTGTTCCGCCTGCTTGTCGCGAATCAAGCCGCCCAAGACTACGGTATCCGTGTCGGCAACGATGACGTTCGTCTTGGCGCTACGCGAGAGGGTCGCTACCGCGAGGTTCGCGACCTGTGCCGGCAGCTCGCGCTGTTCGACGTCTTCCAGCTTCGTGTTGATCTCGAGCTTCACGTAGTTGGAAACTTTGTTGATCTGGGGTGTGAGCTCCAGCGTCAACCCCACGTCTTCGCGCTGCACGGAGTTCGTCGTGCCGGTCGTGGAGATGGTCGAGGTCGCAAACGGGATCTTCTCTGTCGTGCTGAACGTCGCCTTCTCGTTGTCCAGGGTGAGGATCTGCGGCGTGGCCAGGATGTTGGAGTTCGTGTTCGTTTGGATCGCCTTGATCAAGCCCGTGATCGATTTCACGGTCACGTTTTGGCCGTTGACCGGAATGGAAACGTCCTGCCCCGCCTTGAAGCCCAAAACCAGGCCTTTCTGACTGGCCGGGTTGGTGAGGAAATTAACCAGGTCGCCGCCGTTCGGCGTGAAACCGACGCCGGCATTCGGGACCACCACGTTGGTGGACACTTCGAAGTCCTTGGTCATGATCATTTCCATGATAACGGCTTCGACGTAGACTTCGTCGCGCGGGATATCGAGCTTGGAGATCACGCGCTGGACGGTCACGAAATCCGCCGGGGAAGCGGTAATCACGAGCGAGTTCGTCGAGTCGTCGGAAGACACCTTGATCGCGCCTTCGAAAAGGACGCTGGTCGTGGGATTCACGCCCACGCCGCCCGTGCCGGCGGGCGCGGCGGGCCGGGCACGGCCGGAGTCGCCGCCTAAGTTGTTGAGGGTCGCGGCGATGTCCTTCGCCTTGGCGAACTGCAGGTAAACGACGTGGATTTTGCCGCCGCCTACGGGGGCCGGAACCTTTTTGTCGAGCTTGGCGACGAGGCCGCGGACTTGATCGGCGCCCTTGCCATTGGCGTGAACGATCAGGGTGTTGGTGCGTTCGTCGGCGATGATGGTGTTGATCATCCCGCCTTCCTTCGTGCGCCGGGCGGCGAAGCTGCCGCTGGCGCCGAAGCCCCGCGGCCGGGCGGGGGCGCCCGTGGGCCGGCCCGTCTGGGTGCCCGGGATCAGGGTATCGATCAGTTTCGAGAGCTCGACGGCGGACGCGAACTTCACCGGGATGACCTCGATGCCGGCGTCGAAACCTTCCACATCCAGGTATTCGAGCATCTTGGCGAGCTTGTCGATGTTGGAGCCGGTGTCGGTGACGATCACGCTATTGGTCTGGTCGTAAGGGATGATGCGCGAGTTGGCGGGCATGAAGCTGCGGAACGTGCGCGCGACCTCGTCGGCCGAGATGTGCTTGAGCGAAAAAATTCGCGTGATGAGAGCATCCGTGCTGGGCGCGAAATCGCCGGTGTAGGTTTTTAGCTGCTTGTCGCGCGCGTCGCGCTGGCGCGCGATACGGATGTACTTGCCCGACGGGATGAGCGTGAACCCGTTGATGTCGAGCGCGGTGAGGAAGGCCTTCCAGGCGTCCCCGACCGTGATCGGGGAATTGGATATAATGGTGACCTTGCCCTTCACGCCCTTATCCAGGATGAAGTTCTTGCCCGTGAGCTTGCCCAGGGTCTTGGCGATATCCATCACCTCGGCGTCCGGATAGTTGAAGTCGGTGATGATCTCGTTGCTGCCAAAGCCCGTGGTCGAGTCAATGGCCAGGGGGTCGAGCTTGGAGTTGGAGATCACGCCGCCGGGTTGCTCACCGCCGACGGATACGCCGGCTTGCCCCTTGGTGGGGTTCGGCACGTCTTCGGGATCCGCGGTGTTGCGGCCAGAATTGATTTGGACTTGGCGAGGGGCGTTTCCGCCGCGAGAAGGCGTAATGGGATTTCCGGTGCCGTCGTCCATGTCCGAACTCATGTCCTCGTCCATCTCACCCAGCTCGCTCGGGGACGTTGGGACGTAGCCGGGAGTAGGCGGCGGCGTGGCGGGTGGCGGCGTGCTCGTCGCCGCGTTTACCGTCGGCAGACTCGAGGGGTTCACGAACGGATTGGTGAAGGTGCGTTGCCCGGGCCGGAAGCCGCCCGCGGGCGGAGCGCCCTGCGCCTCGAGCGCGAGGCTGAGGAATGCCGCCGCGCTAATCAGTCCCGTCACGCTCGCGAACACCCGCACCCAGAACAGCATGCTCTCGCCTTGCGTCTCTTCGTTGAACCGCGTGAACCGCGCCATATCCGCTCCTTCAAGCCGACCCGTCGGCTTACTGAATGCCTTATTGAATATCAATGACAAGCGTCTGATCCTTCCCGTTGCGGCGCACGTTCAACTCCGCGTGCGTGAGCCCGCCCCCTCTTAGTTCGTTCAATAGTTCGAAAGCCTTGCCCGGGTCGGTCATGGGGTCGCCGTTGATCCCGCGGATCACGTCGCCGTTTTCGATGCCGAGTTTTTCGTAGATGCTGCCCGGAACGATTTGGAATAGTTTGTAGCCGTCTTGCACGCCGTTTTCGTAGTTGGGAACCGCCCGTGCCTGGGTAATGACCCGGTTGAAGTCCGCGAGTTGCTCGTCCACTTCGGCCTTCGCCACGACCACCCGATTCTCGCCGACCTTCTCGATGCGGTTTTTGCCAGTCCCCGTGGGGGCTGGCCGCGTGTTGCGCGGATTGATGACGATCTGGTCGTCGGGCAGGGCCACGAACTCGTTGCGGCGGGTCCGGAGATTCACGAAGGTCACCCGAATGCTTTCCACCTTAGTGATTTTTGCTTTGCCCGGAATTTCGTCTTCGACCATGACCGGGTAAACCTTTTGGTCGGTGCGATCCATGATCGTCGCGAGTGAGCGGCGATCGTCGCGAAGGATCAGCGTACCGATCAGATCGAAGGGGAGGGTGGTGGGCGTGGCGACTCCGTTGGGATCGCCAGCTTCGCCGCTGCCTTCGTCGGGGATCAGTCCGCGGCTGTTAAATAGATTTCGGCTAAAAATCACTTCGTAGTCGGAGAGTTCGCGCTGGGCGCGCCCGTCCGCGGCCCCGCCGGTGTCGTGCACCACGGGCGGCTCGGGAATCAGGCGCTCGATGTAGAGCGAGGGCAAGTCAGCCAGGAAGTAGGTCGTGAGCACAATGGTGATCGCCTTGCCGTAAAATGAAACACCGCGCTTATCGACGGAGGCCTTGACCTTGTCGTACGCGTACTCGAGTCCACGGCCCACCGTTTGGTAGACCTTGGGGTGGGTTTTCGCCAAGTCTTTGATGTTGAAGTCACGGATACGCGTGGTGAAACGATCACCGAGATCCCGGATGCGCGTGCTGAGATCCGCTACATTGAAGCGCGGTCCCGTGCCTTGCGGAGAATCGGCATCCGCGGTGGGGGCCGCGCCTCCTTTGCGAAAGCGCGCGCTGACGGCGGCGACCCCGCGCTGTACGACGGACGTGGCGGCTTTCGCGCCGGAACCGAGCTTGTGTCCGAGGTTGCGGGCCGTGGCCGACACGCGGGATTTGATTTGATTGAAGTCGGGCGCCATTTTTCTTTCGCGAATTTCCTAACGCTGAGTCTAGACTTAGGCGTTACATCGCAAGACCGGTGCCAGGCCGCGCGCCCGGGTGAACCCTCGTCTCCGGCGTTCCGCCGACGTTCGTTTCGGTCGGGAACTGACAAATTGTCGGAGCCGCTGAAATGCCGCCTTTTTCATCGACAAAATGTCAAAGACCGGTACGCTGTGGCGAGGAGGTCACCGTCATGAGTTCGGCAGAGAACAGTTTCATGAAATCGATGTTTTTCGGCCAAATCCGCGAGGATTTGGTGTTTCCCTATCCGCGCGTTGCCACCGAGACGAGCGAAACGGTCAGCATGATTCTGGACTCCGTCAACAAGTTCGCGGCCGAAAGAGTCCGCTCCCGCGAGTGGGATGAAAAAGGCGAGATGCCGCGGGAGATGCTCAGCCACTTGGCCGAACTCGGACTGATGGGGCTGGCGGTGCCGGAAGCGATGGGTGGCTTGGGCTTGCCGCAAAGTGCCTATGCGCGCGTGATGCAGGAGATGGCGGGTATCGATGGTTCCGTTGCGGTAACCATGGGCGCGCACCAAAGCATTGGCTACAAAGCTCTTTTGCTTTTTGGCAACGACGAGCAGAAGAAACGGTTTCTCCCCCGCCTCGCCAGCGGCGAGCTCGTGGCTTGCTACTGCCTAACCGAGCCGGGCAGTGGCTCGGATGCGGCTTCAATCAAGACCCGCGCGGTGCCTTCCGCTGACGGAAAGTACTACACGATCACCGGCAATAAACTTTGGATCACTAACGGCGGAATCGCCAATTTCATGACGGTCTTCGCGAAAACCGAAGTCGAGCAGGACGGCCAAAAGAAAGATAAGGTCACTTGTTTTATCTTGGAAACGCCCACGGCCGGCGTGACCGTGGGTCCGGCCGAGCACAAGCTGGGCATCCGCGCTTCCTGGACAAACGCGATTCACTTCGACGGCGTCAAGGTGCCGGCGGAGAACATCGTGGGCGGTTTAGGGTACGGCTTCAAGGTCGCCATGGGGGTGCTCAACCACGGTCGCCTGGGACTCGCGGCCGGTAGCGTGGGCTTGGCCAAGCTCTGCCTGAAGGCTTCGGTCGAGCATGCGAACGAACGCGTTCAGTTCCAAAAGAAACTGAATGAGTTCGGCTTGATCCAAGAAAAAATCGCGACCATGGCGATGAATATCTTCGCCGCCGAGAGCGTGGTTTACATGACGACTTCCTTGATCGACCGGGGCAACGTCGATTACTCGCTCGAAAGCGCGATCGCGAAGGTTTTCGCCACCGAGATTTGTTGGGAAGCGGTCGACGAAAATATCCAGATCTGGGGCGGTAACGGCTACATGAAAGAGTATCCCTTCGAGCGTTGGATGCGCGACGCCCGTATTAATCGCATTTTCGAGGGGACCAACGAGATTTTGCGCGCGTTTATCGCGCTTTCCGGCATGCAGGGCCCGGGTGGCGAGCTGGCGGGCCTGGCCGAAGCGATTAAGTATCCCCTCAAAGGGCTGGGACAGGTGAGCGACTTCGCCATGCGCAAGATCAAGCAAAACCTCTTCGGGCAGACCATGGTCAAGCCGCATCCGGCGATGAAGCGCATCGCGGCCATGATCGAAGAGCACGCAGTGGAGTTCGCCGCGCAGGTGGAGGTTGTCCTTCGCCGACACGGCAAGCAGGTGCACTTGCGGCAATTCGCGCAGAAACGCATCGCCGACGTGGCCATCGATCTTTACGCGATGACGTGCGTGGTATCGCGCGTGACGGCGATGATTGCGGAGAGGGGCGGACCGGAGAAATGCGAGCTTGAGCTTTCGATTGCGGAGGCTTTCTTTATGCGGGCGAATCGCCGCATCCTGGACAACTTCCACACGATGGACCGCAACGAGGATGATTACTGTAAGTTGATCGCCGCCCAAATGTTTGACGCGGGTGGTTATCCATTTGATTCCCTAAAGGGCTAGGGCCTGGCGACTGCTAGTTAAGTTCTTGTTTTTTAAAGAAAACACAATAAATCCAAAAACCCAATAATGCCGCGTCATTGTTGACACAGATGCGCCATTATGTTAGTTTGACCGCCGGTCGAAATTCGTCTTTTCTGTGAGTTCTATTGATTCTGCCCCGCGTTCGGGGCCCGGCGGTTTTGACTCAGCGAACACGTCATTGGAGGTCCACATCGATGTTCAAAGTGGGAGACAACGCCGTTTATCCAGCCCATGGAGTGGCTATCATCAAGCGCATAGAAGAAAAGAGCGTGGGTGGCAAGAAAAAAAAGTTCTATGTTCTCCAGGTAGTAGAGAACTCTATGACCATTATGGTCCCCACGGATAATGCGCAGTCGGTGGGGTTGCGCGAGATCATCACCGATAAAGAAGTTCGCAAAGTTTACAAGATTCTGAAGGAGCGCGACGTCAAGATCGACAATACGACTTGGAACCGCCGCTACCGCGAGTACATGGAGAAGATCAAGACGGGCTCCGTGTACGAAATCGCCGAAGTGCTTCGTAATTTATTCCTCCTGCGCCACAACAAGGACCTCTCGTTCGGTGAGCGCAAGATGCTCGATCAAGCTAAGCATCTGCTGGTCAAGGAAATCTCCCTGGCCAAGCAAGCTAAGGAAGAGACGATCGAGCAGGAGATTCAAACGATCTTCGCGTCGTGAGGCCTTGCCTTAGAGGCGTTCGGACGCTTTTTTGGCGTAGCATCTTGAAGTGGGCTCTGCGAAACTAGCCGTCATGAAAACGCCGCGCGAAATCCGCGTCACCAATACCAGCACCCGAAAGAAAGAAACTCTGCAGCCCCGCACCCCGGGCAAGCTCACGATGTATTCGTGCGGTCCAACCGTCTATGGTCTCATTCACATCGGCAACCTGCGCGCGGCGCTCGTGGCCGATATGTTCGCGCGCTACTTTCGCTACGCCGGTTACGAGCTGACTTACGTGCGGAATTACACGGACGTCGATGACAAGATCATCAATAAGGCGAACGATCAGGGCGTGACCTCCGACGTCATTGCCAAGCAGTTCACGACCGAGGTGGAGAAGGACTACGCAGTTGCCGGTCTAATCGAGCCGGATCATAAAACGAAGGCCACCGAGCATATCCCGGAGATGATTTCCACGATCGAGAAAATCATCGCCAACGGCGCGGGCTACGTCGTGGAGGGTGAGGTGCTTTTCGCGATCGAAAAATTTCCCACCTACGGCAAGCTTTCGCACAAGAATCTCGATGACCTCATCGCCGGCGCGCGCGTGGAGGTCAGCGCGAAGAAGCGCAATCCGATGGACTTCACTTTGTGGAAACCCGCGAAGCCGGGCGAGCCGAGCTGGGATAGCCCGTGGGGAAAAGGGCGGCCGGGTTGGCACATCGAATGCTCGGCCATGGCAAGCAAATGGCTAGGCGATCAGATTGACGTACATCATGGCGGCATCGATCTGATCTTCCCGCATCATGAAAATGAAATCGCGCAGAGCGAAGCGGCTTCGGGCAAGGATCCTTTCTGCCGGTACTGGCTTCACAGCGCCCATTTAACCCTTTCCAAAGAAAAGATGTCCAAGAGCATCGGTAACGTGTTCCTGGCGCGCGACTTTCTGACGCAGTTTTCGGGTGAGTTTGCGCGCTACATGCTGCTTTCGGTCCACTACCGCTCGGAGCTCGATTTCGGCGAGGACGCCATCGACAATACGATGAGCGCGCTCACGCGAATCTACGAGGCGAAAGCGAAGGCGCAGGAGTTGATGGGCAAGAAAGCGAAGATGCCCGATCAGCGCGCGGAGGCCCTTTGGGGATCGTTCGTGGCCGAGTGCGAGAAGGTTCGCCGCGAGATCGACGAGCACATGGCGAATGACTTCAATACGCCCGCCGCGATTGCCTCGGTGTTCAACCTCATTCGAGAGTTCAATAAGACTTTGGCGGAGCCGTTAGCTGCCGCGACCCCAAGCTGCGTGTTGGGGGCGGGACAATTCATCGAAGTGCTGGAGAAGGATCTGGGCGCTATTTTGGGAGTGGGGCGGGGTGAGCCAGGTAAGGTCTTGGGCGATCTGGACCGGATTCGTGCCCAGCGGAGTGGGGTGGACGCGTCCGCGCGGCTTGCGACCGAAGAAATCGAGAGACTCCTCGCTGAGCGCCTGGTGGCGCGGAAGGCGAAGGACTTTGCCCGCTCCGATGCGATTCGGGATGAGCTGGCGGCCCAGGGAATCGATATAAAGGATAGCCCGCAGGGTACGACCTGGAAATACCGCTAGTTTTCTTAGTCTTTCTTGAAGGAGCCCGAATTATAGGGCCTTGCTTTCTTTCTGGTTTTCGCGTCACGTCATTCGACAGCGTAGAATATTTAGACGGACAATTCCTGTCACTTCAAGGGGTTAGTGGAGGTGGCAGGGTCTTAACTCGCTGTTTGTATTGTATATTTAACAAAGTAAAATTTATTTAACCATTGGCCCGATAGTTGCTCTATAATTGGAGAAGCAGGGAAGGGGTCTAGAAATAGGCGCCCAGTGAATCCATTCCCCACAGATGGAGTCATATGGTGAATTTATCGGTTGTATCTAAGCGCGCGCTCGCGAGCGCGGCGATGGTTTTGGTTTGCTTCGTGCCCCAGGCGATGGCGGCGGAGGCGTTTTCAACGTCCGAAGGAAAGAACTCTAGCTTAGGCACTCAGCAAGTGGTGGCGACGACTCTGCAAGCACAGGTGTCGATTAATTTGAACTACCTTCCGACGAGCCGGGCCTACTTGGTCAAAGGGACGCGAGGCACGCTGCTGGGTAGCGTGAGCGCTCCTGCCGGAAGCGCGTTAGGCTTACAAATCTGCGGTGGACTCGATTTCATGATGGGGGGCCAGTCTGGTTTCGCCATCAGCGCACCCTATGATCTTGGGGGTGCCGGCGTTGTGCGAATCTATGATTCCTCACGTAATCTCGTGCCATCTAGCAACAACCCTATCGTGGGGGGGAATCCGGGAGGGCGCTTCGGCTCTTCGCTAGCGACCGGGGATTTCGGCTTTGGAATTCAGACCCTTGCGATCGGCGAGCCGGGAGGCGCTGGCTTAGTTTCCTTTTACGACACGAAGAATTTTTACCCGCTTACTAGTTTGAGTGGGGACTTCGGTTTCGGTTATTCGCTTATGGCGGGTGATTTTGGTTATTCGGAAGGGAAGAGCTTATTGGTGGGAACTGAATCCGGCAATTCGGTCGTGGCCTACCATCCGACCGGTGAAGTCGTGGAAGTCTCTCAGGGAAATCTCTTCGACGGGTTTGGCCGGGCTATCGTTCAGGCCGGGGACTTTGTTGGCTCGGACGGCATTGGAGAAGTGCTGATCGGCGCGGAACAAGAAGATAGTAGTTTAGCCGTCGATGCCGGCCGCGTGCACATTTACGACGGTAGTCACCTCCGTCCGACGCCGGCGCCGAGTGGCTCTCCGGAGAGTGGTTCTTCGGTGACTCCGGTGGCGACTTTGGAAGGCCAAGTCAGTGGAAGCCGTTTCGGCCATTCGATGGCCTATGTGCCAGGCTCCCCAGGGTATTTGGTGGTGGGTGCCCCGGCTTGTGGGGTGGGGGCTTGTTCAGAGTTACCTGGCGCCGTTTATATCTACAACGCGCAGACTCGTGCGCTAGTGACTACTCTTACCATGCCAGGGGCCAGTATTAAGCGGTTTGGTTGGGTGGTGCGGGTGATTCGAAACGTGCTGGGGAATCCCAACCAGTATCATCTTTTTGTCGGGGTCCCGGCGAACGCCCAGGCTCCCGGTCAAGTACGGGTCTATAACGTCGGCAACAATAACCCCGCGAGCTGGAGTTTTGCGTTTAGCATCGCCAATGGCGGGAATGGAAATAGCATGGGCTGGGCTATAGCCGAGATTGGCACCGTCGCTAATGAGCAGAATCGGGCGGTCTTCGCGATTGGTGCGCCGGCCGTTGACTCGGCCGCATCGGCGTTTACTTATTTTTACAAAGCAACCGCTGGCTATTTGCTCGACGTGGCTTCGGTCAAACATTACACGGAAGCTCAACTGACGGAGCAACGCCTGGTGAACTTCGTGAACGGCCTGGCTCCGGAAGGCCAATACTGGCAGACGGAACAGCAGGTGAGCCAAGGCCTGCGCGAGGGTAGTATTTCGGTGATCCGGAGCGACGAGAAGTCGGCGGCTACCGAAGACGCCATGCTTGAGACCCTCAAGGCCGCCGAGGTCTACTCCAAGTAGTTAGAGTTTGCCGTTCGCTTGGAGTCCCTGCCAACACTCTAGGTAGTTTTTCTGGAGGGCGGCGGACTTCAAAGCCACTTCGGTAGGCTGAAACACGTACCTGCTCTCAAACATGAACGCCAAAGTGTGGTCGTACTTCTGGGGCTTCAGTTCCTGTCGCGACGCTTTTTCGAAGCTCGCCGCGTCCGGTCCGTGCCCGGACATGCGGTTGTGCAGGCTGGCTCCTCCGGGTAAGAACCCCTCTCCCTTGGCGTCGTATTCTCCTTGAATTAGGCCCATGAACTCGCTCATGCAGTTGCGGTGAAAGTAGGGCGGCCGGAAGGTGTGCTCCGCCACCATCCAGCGGGGTGGAAAAATGACGAAATCCACGTTCGCGGTCCCGGGGGTGTCAGATGGCGATGTCAGCACGGTGAAAATCGACGGGTCGGGGTGATCGAAACTCACGGTCCCGACGGTGTTGAAGTGATCGAGGTTGTATTTACAAGGAGCGTAGTTGCCGTGCCAGCCGACCACGTCGAGCGGGGAGTGGTCAATGGGGGCCTGCCACAAGCGCCCTTGGAAACGCGCCACCAGCTGGAAATCGCCTTTTTTCTTCTCGAAGCGGGCCACGGGCGATTGAAAATCACGCGGATTCGCTAAGCCGTTCGCGCCGATGGGCCCCAGGTGGGGAAGGCGAAAGGGTGCGCCATAGTTTTCGCAGATGTATCCCAGGCATTCTCCGGTGACTTCGATCTGGAAGCGCACCCCTCGAGGCAAGAGCGCGATTTCCCGCGGAGCTATCGCGAGGGAGCCGAGCTCCGTGTGAATGCGTAGTTCGCCCTTTTGCGGAACGATTAAGAGCTCGCCATCTGCGCAGTAGAGATAGCGATCCGTCATGGACTGGTTGCATTGATAGAAGTGAACGCCGGCGCCAAGCTGGCCGGTGAGGCTGCCGCAGGTGGCGAAGGTTTCAATGCCGTCAATGAAATCGGCCGTACGCTTGATCGCGCCCGGCGGATCCCAGCGCAGCTGAGTCGGATTCGTGCCGAGCGCCCCCTCCGCCGAGAGCCAGCGTCGATTTTCGAGGGGGGTGAATGCCCCGTGAACGACGGCGGGCTGTAAGCGATAAAGCCACGAGCGCAGGTTCTCGTGCCGGGGGGCCGTGAACGCGGCTCCGGATAACTGTTCAGCGTAAAGTCCATGGGCCGCCACTTGGGGGGAGTTCTGGCCCACGGGGAGCGCGCCGGGCTTCGCTTCGGTTTCGAAGTGGTTCCAGAATCCCGATTGATATTTGAGTTCCGTTTTCATGTCTTGATCTCCGGAGCGGGTTGCTCGAATACCTCGCCGAGTTTGGTGTAGCTCCGACCTGCGAGTCGGGCGATGGGCCGTAACTTTTCGATCGCGATCTTGCCGTTCGCATAAACGTCCGTTGAGGCCTGGATGTGGATGATTTCCCCTACGATGATGGTGGCGGATCCGGGGCCGCCGGCGCCGATTTCGAGTTTTTGATGCAGGCGGCATTCGAGTTGGATCGGTGCTTCCGCCACGCCAGGGGCGCGTACTTGCCGAGAGGGTAGAGCGGTGAGTCCGACGCGCGTGAATTCGCTGACCCCGTAGGGATACTCCGCGGACGTTTCGTGAAGCGGGCGCGCGCTTGCCTCGTGCGCGATGTTCACAACGAACTCGCCCGTGGCTTCGATGTTGCGCAAGCTGTCCTTCTTGCCGCCGTCGCTTTTGCGCGTGATGGAGAACATCAGTGACGGTGGGTTCGACGCCACGCCATTAAAGAAGGAGAAAGGCGCGACGTTGGTCACGCCCTCGACGCTGATCGTGCTGACCCAGGCGATGGGCCGGGGAACGATCGCGCCGATCATGATTTTGTACACGGCCGGGCCACCGAGCTGCTTGGGGTCGAGTTGAGCGCGCGTCATGCCGACCATTCGAGCATTCTCTCCATCGGGAGTAGGGCTTTTTGGCGCAGGTCTTCGGGCATCAAGAGTTCGGGGGTTTCGTCCCGAAGCGCTAGGTATACTTTCTCGATCGTGTTGAGCTTCATGAACGGGCATTCGTTGCATGCGCAGTTTTGGTTGGGAGGCGCGGGGATGAGAATTTTTCCCGGCGCTTGCCGTCGCATTCGATGCAGAATGCCCACTTCGGTGGCCACGATGAACTTCTTATGCTTGCTGTCGGTGACGTAGCGGAGCAGGGCGGAAGTGCTGCCGATGAATTTCGCGCGCGCGAGCAGGGAGGGCTCGCACTCCGGATGCGCGATCAGCTCCGCGTCGGGATGCTCCACCTGCAGTCCGATGATTTTCCGTTCGGAGAATGTCTCGTGCACGATACAGGTGCCCTGCCAGAGCACCATCTCGCGGCCAGTCTGTTTGGCTACCCAGGCGCCCAGGTTGCGGTCGGGCGCGAAGATGATGCCGCGATCTTTCGGGATATTCTCGATCATGCGGACGGCGTTGGAGCTCGTGCAGATCACATCGCTCTGGGCTTTGATCGCGGCCGAGCAGTTGATGTAGGAAACGACAAAATGATCCGGGTACTTCGCCCGGAACTTCGCGAACGCGTCGGGAGGGCAGCTATCGGAGAGCGAGCAACCGGCGCGTAGATCAGGCATGAGCACCTTGCGGGTGGGGTTCAGGATCTTCGCGCCTTCGGCCATGAAGTGCACGCCCCCGAACAGGATGATCTGAGCGGTGCTGCGCTGGGCGGCGCGCGCGAGTTCCAGGCTATCGCCCACGAAGTCGGCGATGTCTTGGATGTCGCCTTCTTGATAATAGTGCGCCAGGACCACCGCGTTCTTGGCTTTTTTAAGCCGCGCGATCTCCGCGAATAAGTCCAAATCTGGCGGAATTTCCTGGGTTTTCACTCCCGCATTTGTATCCCGTTTAAAGGAGGGTGGCAACCTTCGTCCGGATCTGCTAGGCAGGCCCTACACGGGGAGCTGCCGTTTGCGGCTGAGAGGCTCGATTGACTCGGGCGACCCAAGAACTTGATCCAGGTAATGCTGGCGAAAGGATGTCCGATGCTGGTTTTTCAGCCGCAAATTCACTATTCTGAAGTTTTATCCATTCTCGATTGGGCGGTTTTTGGCTTGGTCCTGATCGCCGCCTATGGGGCGGTAATTTATGCCAGTCGGCGTAAGGTCCGGCTGGAGGCGAGCGAGCGGGCCGCCGGAGGGAAGGGGAAGGGGGAGGCTTCCTATCTCGACTTCCTGTTGATGGGGCGTCGACTCACCCTTCCGCTCTTCGTGGCCTCCCTTATGTCGAGCTGGTATGGCGGGATCTTCGGCGTGACCCAGATCGCGTTCGAAAAGGGGGTTTATAACTTCGTCACCCAGGGTTTTTTTTGGTACCTGACGTACGCTTTTTTCGCCCTAGTGCTCGTGAAACGCGTGAGGCGATTTGAGGCGGTCACGCTGCCGGACATCGTGGCGCAGGTCTTCGGTCCGAGGTCGGCGAAGCTCAGCGCGGTCTTCAATTTTTTCAACATGGTCCCCATCGCCTACGCGATGAGCTTGGGCTTGTTCCTGCAGGCATTGTTCGGATTCTCGCTTTTGGGAAGCACGGTTTTAGGCATGACCTTGGTCGTGAGCTACTGCATTACGAGTGGCTTTCGGGGCGATGTTTACTCGGACGTCGTTTTGTTCTTCGTAATGTGCGCTTCCGTCGCGATGGTGGTGGTGTGCTCCTGGTGGGGGTTAGGCGGCTGGTCCTATCTGGCGGCTCACCTACCAGCCACGCATTTCGAGCCCATGGGTGGGGAGTCGCTCGCCTCGGTAATGGTCTGGGGTTTTATCGCACTTTCTACTTTGGTGGATCCGACTTTTTACCAGCTTTGCTTCGCGGCGGAATCGGAGAAAACCGCACGACGGGGGATTCTCGTGTGTACCGTTATCTGGTGCGCCTTCGATATTTGCACCACGCTCGGAGGGATGTACGCGCGAGCCGCGATTCCGGAGGCCGACGCCAAAGGCTCCTACCTGATCTACGCCTTGCAGCTCCTGCCCCCGGGCGCGCGTGGATTTTTCGTCGCCGGGATTCTCGCAACGATCGTGTCGACTGTAGACACTTTTCTGTTTATTGCGGGCACCACGGTGGCGCATGATCTGCTGCCGGCGCGATGGCGGGGGAGGGTGTCCGCCCATCGGGTGGGAATCATCTCCGTCGCCGTGTTGTCCATCGGCATGGCGCAGTTCTTTAGCGGCAATATCAAACACGCATGGAAGACGATGGGGAGCTTTTGGTCCGCGTGCTTGCTCTTTCCGCTCATGTACGGGTTCTTTTTTCCCCGCCGAGTACGCGACGGGCAGTTCATGTTCACGTGCTTGCTGGGTGCGGGGAGCGTGATTGTTTGGCGCTACGTAGGGCGAGTGGGTTTTTGGTCGAATGTCGATGCACTTTATATCGGATTTGCTGCCACTGGCATCGCATTGGTGGCTTTCCATCTTTGGAATAACGCGGAAAGTCGTAGTGATTAGCTGCGCCGGATCACATTTGTAATCACTTTGATTAAAAGCCGTGGACGGCGGCAATCGCTCGCGTTAGCTGTGCTCCCATGACGAAACCGGCCGAGTTTATCCGCAGTGTTTTTCGGGAACGTCGAGCACGCAATCCTTCCTATTCGACGCGTGCTTTCGCGCGGGACCTGGGCATGAGCCAAGCGCTGCTGAGCATGGTGATGAACGGGAAGCGTCCCCTTACGGCGAAGCAGGCGATGCAGGTCAGTGTGCTTTTGGGGTTGGATCGTGCGCAGGCCGAGCAGCTCCTTGAGTGGACCTTGCTTGCGCTTCCGGCGAACGCGAAGCGAACCGGTAGGGTCGAGTCCGCGCGCGCGCGTCGAGCGGAACGGGTCGCGCAGGCGCTCTTCGAGGATTTGGGCCTAGAGAAGTTCCGGGTGATCAGCCAATGGCATCATGTGGCGATCTTGGATTTGAGCACCACTCGAGGATTCCGTGACGATCCGAACTGGATCGCGCAGCGGTTGGGGATCGAGACCGGGGAGGCGCGTACCGCGATCGAGCGTTTGGAGTCATTGGGCTTACTGACTCTGCAGCGGGGTGTTTTACGTAAATCTCGGGAAAAGGTTTTCTTCCCCACGAGCCGATCGGCGCCAGAAATTCGCAGCTTCCATCAGCAGATGATTGAGCGGGCACGGGAGGAGCTTCAGCGAACGAAGGAGGCTGACTTCGAGGCGCGTTCCATTTCCGGCATGACGATGGCGATTCGGCTGGATCGTTTAGATGAGGCCAAGCGGCGCATTCAAAATTTCCAGAAAGAGATGGCCCACTTTCTAACCGAGGGCGAGAGAGAAGAAGTTTACCAGTTGAATGTTCAATTTTTCCCATTAACTAAAACTGCGAAGGAGAGTCGAAATGAAAAAAATAGTTAGTATCCTAGTGCTCGCATGGGGCTTGTCAGCGGTGGCCGGCGTCGAAGGTGGTGGAGGGGCCACTGGTGTGGGTGGCGGCGGTGACGCATACGCCTTGGAGTTTACGGCGATGGGGCGAGGCGCTTTGGGTTACGTTCGAGCCTACGCCGATCAATTCCCGGAAATTGCTTCGGAAGAACTGGCGAAGGCGATTGACGCCACGCAAGTGACCTCAATCGATCATGCTTACCTAGAGGATGCGCGGGGCCGTCGTGAAGTGGACGCGATCAATTACCCCGACGTCAAGAAAATCGAACTTAGCCGTACCCGTTGGGCGCAGCTCGATACCGATGCCCGAATTACCCTCGTGCTTCATGAGTACCTCGGTATTCTCCGCCTGGCGGACGAGGGGTTCTTGGTTTCTGGACGTCTCTTGGGTTTGATTAAGAACCGTCCGGCGAATTCGAGTCAGCAGCTAGAGTGTCGCGTCCAGGTTCGAGAAACGGTGACGAACGAGGAACGTACTTGGACTCGATGGTCGAGCCTGACGGGGATGCCGGCGACTTCGCAATATTTCGACGCCAATGGTTTGCCCCGCGTCTTGGGGGAGCAGCAGGGCTCCTTGCGGGTTCGGGTGGTTTTTGCCGGCAGTCCGCTCGTGGCCGACGTGGTCGTTTACGTGGCGGAGTCTCCAGAGCTCATTTCGATGCCCCAGGTGGATGGGACGGTGAAGTGGGTGCCTTGGTATATGGAGGAGAAGAGCCTGCTATTGCGCGGAACATTTGATCTGAGTCGGACGTTTACGGCGCAGGCAGCGATTCACCGAGAATTCGTTTCGGGGAAGGTTAAATTCGTGCAGGACTTGGCCCGTCTTCAGTGCGTCTTGAAATAGGCATTTAGCTTCCCAATTCGGCAATGAGTGAGGAAGAAGGCCTGGCTCTCCGGAGAGTCAGGCCATTTTTCTTCATTGTAGATAAAGTTTAATAATATCAATATATTAAATTTAATTAATTGACTGGTGTTGCATTTTCTTAAAAATTAATTTATTCTAATATTGTTATTAATATTTAGTTTTTAGGGTAGAAACGGAATAGGTCGCTCTATGAAAAACACCCAGCGCAAACCACTGTTCCAGGGCATGGCGCTATTGCTTACGCTTGCCACGGCTTGCACCGGCCAGTTGCCCAATTCCTTTCGCTACCTGCAGCAAGAACAGTCTTTTCCGGCTTTGATCGATTTCAACACGAAGCTCGACTTGCTTTGGGTCGTGGACAACTCCGGCAGCATGGAGCCCGTGCAGCAAAAGCTGCGACAGGGCTTTGCGAGTTTTGCCCAGCAATACATGAAACCCACGTGGGACATTCGCACGGCCGTGATCCGCAGCGATACCTACCTGGCGCACGCGTCGTTTTCTAACTACATTAACGTGACGCCCATTTCGGGCACGGTGGTGGCGAACGGTTATGCTTCCAACTACTTGAACGGGATCGGCGCGAACGCGCGCTCCGCCCCTTACACCAACCAGCCCTGGGCGCCGAGCCTGATTACCTGGCACGCGGCCACGAGCCGCTGGCGGGGCCCCGCGGCTGGCGTGAAGATCAAAGACATCAAGCCACAACTCGCGCAAAACTACGCGAAGCTCCTGCCCGGCGTTCACGACGGGCCTGACTTGAGCATGTGCTGGGAAAAGTCTGACACCTCGAACTTCATGGATGCCCCGCTGAACTGCTATCGACGGGACGATCCGGCGCAGGCGCAATACGGTACGGGTGTGGAAAGATGCCTGAATCCCGTGGGTGCGCAAACCAGCGAAAGCCAATGCGTGAACACGCATATGAACAACACGGTTCGTAGCGGTAAGCCGATCATCACGACCATGCCGCCTGCGGGCGTGCCGGGCGACCAGGCCTGGATCGATCAGTTGGTGAAGGATTTCATGGTGAACGCCAGCGTATCCACCATGGGCTCGGGCTCGGAGCGTTCGATGCAGTCGGTGCTCCAGCTCTTGAACGATAACGAAAGCGATCCGATTACTCGCTTCTTTCGCCCGGGCTCGTTGCGGGTGGTGGTTTTTGTCGGGGATGAAGACGACCAAAGCATGCTCTTTGATCCGAATCAGAGCACGCCCAACAGCCATTACATCACTTCGAACGCGATTTGTAGGCATACCGATGCTCAAGGCATCACGTATGGACCGTCCGATTGTCCGGACCCGGCTTGGGAATTACCGATAGGCGATTTCAAGGACAGCCTGGATGGGTTTTTCCGCACATTGGATGAGTCCGGTGCCGGCGGTGATCCGAACTATTTCGCGGTTTCGATCCAGCGCACGACCGGAACCGGTACCCGCGGTTATCGTTTTGGGCTTTTAGTGGACGAGGTAGCGAATGGATCGCTCGTCATGAACGTCGATTCCACGGATTACGCGCCGTTACTCGAGGCGATTGGCCTCAAGATCATCGAAAAGAAAGCTCAGTTTCATCTGACTTACACGCCCGACCATATCGAATGGATGATCGTGAAGATCATCTATGCAAACGGTACCGTTTACCAAGTCCAGCCGAACCAGTTCACGGTGAACGGTCGCGTCCTGACGATCACCGATAATAATCTCATCAATGGCTTGGGCGCGGGCGATTCGGTCAGCATCAATTATCAGCCGTATAACCTTGAATAATCCGGGCCCCCTGCGCTATCGTAGGGCGCATGGCTCAACATCCTAATTTTCAAAGTCTGAAGGCCCCGACTGCGGGCGAAGTCTGCTCCATCCAGAACGGCAAGCTCGTGGTTCCGGATCATCCCATCATCCCGTTCATCGAAGGCGACGGCACGGGCCCCGATATCTGGCGCGCATCGCAAAAGGTGTTTGATGCGGCCGTTAAGAAAGCCTACGGCGGCAAGCGCAAGATCGAATGGTTCGAAGTTTACGCCGGCGAAAAGTCCTTCAACAAGTTTAACAGCTGGCTTCCCGAAGACACCATCACGGCTTGCCGACATTACTTGGTTTCGATCAAGGGGCCTTTGACCACTCCGATCGGCGGCGGCATCCGTTCGTTGAACGTGGCTTTGCGCCAGATGCTCGATCTTTACACCTGCCTGCGCCCCGTGCGCTGGTTCAAGGGCGTGCCTTCGCCCGTGAAGACTCCGGAAAAAGTCAGCATGACGATTTTCCGCGAGAACACCGAAGACATCTACGCCGGCATCGAGTTCGAAGCCGGCAGCGCCGACGCGAAGAAATTCCTCTCGTTGCTGAAGGAAAACTTCCCGAAGGCTTACGAGAAAATTCGTTTCCCGGAAACGACCGGCATCGGCGTGAAGCCAGTGTCACGCGAGGGCACCGAGCGCCTGGTGCGCTCCGCCTTGGAATACGCCTTCGCTAATAAGTGCAAATCGCTCACGCTCGTGCACAAGGGCAACATCATGAAGTTCACCGAGGGCGGCTTCCGCACCTGGGGCTACGAGCTGGCCGAGCGCGAGTTCGGCGCCCAGGTCTATACCTGGGATAAGTGGGAAAAGACCAAAAAGGAAAAAGGCGAGGAAGCCGCGAACGCGGAGATGAAGGCGGCCGAAAAAGAAGGTAAGCTCATCATCAAGGACTCGATCGCCGACATCACGCTCCAGCAGGTACTCACGCGTCCGGCGGAGTTCGACGTGATCGCGACCCTGAACCTCAACGGCGACTACCTGTCCGACGCTTTGGCCGCGCAAGTGGGTGGTATCGGCATCGCCCCGGGCGGCAATATCAACTATAAGACTGGCCACGCGGTGTTCGAAGCCACGCACGGCACGGCCCCGAAGTACGCCAATCAGGACAAGGTGAACCCGGGTTCCGTGATCCTGTCGGGCGAGATGATGTTGCGCTACATGGGGTGGACGGAAGCCGCCGACCTGATCATCAAGGGCATGGACGGGGCGATCGGCGCCAAACGCGTGACCTACGATTTCGCTCGCCTGATGACCCAAGAAGGTCAAGCCGGCGTAGCCGAAATTAAGTGCTCGGAATTCGGCGACGCGGTCATCGCTAAAATGTAGTCAGCGCAGCGAGTCATTTGGTTCGCTTGGCGCTAAAAATCCGCTCGGGAAATTTCACCGAAAATTTCACCGAAAAATTTAAATGAAACCCAGTCCCCGCTAGAAAAGCGTAAGGGATTCCTCTATTCTTGGGGGTGCTTTCCAACACTCATTAGATCAAGAAGAGGAACCGTCATGAGCAACCGTCGTTCGAAAATTTCCGTCATTGGCGCAGGTTTCGTGGGCTCCACGTGCGCGCACTGGGCCGCCACCCAGGAACTGGGCGATGTCGTGCTCATCGACATCAATGGCGACGCCGCCAAGGGCAAGGCGCTCGATCTCTTCGAAGCGTCCCCGGTCGAAGGCTTTGATTCCAATTTGCAAGGCGGTAGCGATTACGCGCTCACCGCGAACTCCGACGTCGTGATCATTACCGCCGGCTTGCCCCGCAAACCGGGCATGTCGCGCGACGATCTCCTCGCCACGAACGCGAAGATCGTGAAGGAATGCGCGACCCAGGTCGCGAAACACTCCCCGCACAGCGTGATCATCATTGTCTCGAACCCGCTCGATGCCATGTGCCACGTCGCCATGGAAGCCTCGGGCTTTCCGCGCGAACGCGTGATCGGCATGGCCGGCGTGCTCGACGGGGCTCGTTTCCGCAGCTTCATCGCCATGGAGTGCGGCGTGAGCGTGGAAGACGTTCAGGCATTTGTCTTCGGGGGCCACGGTGACACGATGGTGCCGATGCCCCGTTACGTCAGCGTCGGCGGCATCCCGCTCGAGCAGATGCTTTCGAAAGAAAAGATCGACGCCTTGGTCGAGCGCACCCGCAAGGGCGGCGCCGAGATCGTGAACCTGCTCAAGACCGGTTCGGCTTACTACGCGCCGTCGGCCTCCGCCGTGCAAATGGCCGAAGCCATTATCCGCGATAAGAAGCGTATCCTGCCATGCGCCGTTTACCTGAACGGCGAGTACGGCACGAAGGGCCTCTTCTGCGGCGTCCTGGCCAAGCTTGGCGCCAAGGGCGTGGAAAGCATCCCGACGCTACAGCTCAATAGCGAAGAAAAGGCCATGTTCGATAAGTCGGCGGGAGCGGTAAAAGAGCTCGTCGACGCCATGAAGAAGCTCAGCTACTAGTTTTAGGGTCCTGCGCCCGCACCTCGGGCGCAGGACCATTTTGAATCGCAGTACGTTTTGGGGGGATAATCAGTGAACATTCATGAATACCAAGCCAAGCAGGTTCTGAAAAAGTTCGGCGTGCGCGTGCCCGAAGGCCGCCTGATCGAAGAAGGCGGCAATGTCGCGGGCCACGCGGAAACCGCGGCCAAGGAGCTTGCGAAGGAACGCGGCAATACGGTGTGGGTGGTGAAGGCTCAAATCCACGCCGGCGGCCGCGGCAAGGCGGGGGGCGTGAAGGTTTGCAAATCCCTCGATGAAGTGAAAGCCGCCGCTCAGGACATCATGGGTAAGACCCTGGTCACGCCGCAGACCGGCGCCAAGGGCAAGAAGGTTCACAAAGTCTGGATCGAGGAAGGCTCGAACATCGCCAAGGAGTTTTACCTTGGCGTCGTGATCGACCGCGCGATCTCCCAAGTCATCATGATGGCCTCCACCGAAGGTGGGATGGAGATCGAGGAAGTCGCGCACAAGCATCCGGAAAAAATCATCAAGGTCGCGATTGATCCGACCCTTGGGTTCCAACCGTTTCATGGGCGTCGCTTGGCGAAAGCCTTGGGCCTTACCGGTGAGCAAACCAAGGAAGCGGTGGGCTTCTTTCGCGGTGTCTTCAACTGCTTCATGCAGACGGATTGTTCCCAGGTCGAGATTAATCCGATGATCCTTACTAAAGAGGGAAAGGTCGCCGCGCTCGACGCGAAGCTTAACTTCGATGACAACGGTTTGTTTCGTCACCCCGAGATCGTCGAGATGCGGGACATCCAGGAAGAGAACGCCCAGGACGTGGAGGCGTCGAAGTACGATCTCGCCTACATCGCGCTCGACGGCAATATCGGCTGCCTGGTCAACGGGGCGGGTTTGGCGATGGCCACCATGGACATCATTAAACTGCATGGCGGTGAACCGGCCAACTTTCTCGATGTGGGCGGCGGCGCGAACAAAGAGAAGGTCACGGCGGCATTTAAGATTATTTTAAAAGACCCGAAGGTGAAGGCCATTTTGGTGAACATTTTCGGCGGCATTATGAAGTGCGACGTCATCGCCGAAGGGGTGATCGCGGCGGCGAAGGAGCTTGAGCTCAAGGTGCCGCTGGTCGTGCGCTTAGAAGGTACGAACGTGGAGATGGGGAAAAAGATTCTGGCCGGCTCCGGATTGAAGATCACGGCGGCGGACGATCTCGGTGATGCGGCGAAGAAAGTCGTCGCGGCGCTCAAGTAACTTTTAAAGGATTAGGCGGAGAAAACCATGGCCATTTGGGTAGATAACAACACGAAACTGATTGTGCAGGGATTGACCGGTGAACAGGGCACCTTTCACGCGAAAGGCTGTCGTGATTACGGCACGAAGGTGGTCGGCGGCGTGACCCCGGGCAAGGGCGGCACTACTCACGAAGGTTTCCCGGTTTTTGATACGGTTGAGGAAGCGGTGAAGAAAACGGGCGCGAATGCCACGATGATCTTCGTTCCGCCCCCGTTCGCGGCCGATGCGATTTGCGAAGCGGCCGATGCGGGCATTGCCCTCATTACCTGTATCACCGAAGGGATTCCGGTTCGCGACATGCTCGCGACCAAGCGCTATTTGAAGTCGACGAAATCGCGTTTGATTGGCCCGAACTGCCCGGGCATCATTACTCCCGGCCAATGCAAGATCGGCATCATGCCGGGCCACATTCACAAGGCGGGCGGTATCGGCGTGGTTTCGCGCTCTGGTACGCTCACGTACGAAGCGGTTTTCCAGCTCACCCAGCTCGGCATCGGCCAGAGCACCTGCGTGGGTATCGGCGGCGACCCCGTCAACGGCACGAACTTCATTGATGTGCTGGAGGCTTTCAACGCCGATGCGAACACCCAGGGCGTGATCATGATCGGCGAAATTGGCGGCACGGCGGAAGAGGAAGCGGCGGAGTACATCAAGCGGGAGTTCAAGAAGCCCGTGGTTGGCTTCATTGGCGGCGCGACGGCGCCTCCGGGCAAACGCATGGGCCATGCGGGCGCCATCATCTCGGGCGGGAAGGGCACCGCCGAAGAGAAGTTCCAGGCGCTGCAATCCGCCGGTTGCAAGATCGCGCGCAGCCCCGCGGACCTAGGCAAAACCCTCGCCTCCGTCGTGAAAGGATAATTCTATGTGGACTTCCCAGCCTTGGAAATTCATCGCTCTCGCCTTCGCCTTGACGAGCACGTCGGTCTGGGCGGAGGACTACACCTTGGAGACCGACCAGATCACGACCGAAAGCGCGGCCGCGGAGCTCACGCCGGAGTTCAACGCGGACGTTGAGCTGGGGGTGGACCACTCCCTGATCGATGTTGTACCGCCGCCAGTGGAGTTCGGGCCCGATCAGGTTTCCGACTAGGCGGCTGATTGCGCCCGCGCGCTCCGTTCTGGCCGTGGCTAGTGATCGCCGCGGTCTCCGGGATTACTCATTTTTTTCTCGTTCCGGTGGGCTCCGCGTGGGTGGACGCCGACCTGGCCACTGTGCCCGCCGCCTCGGACTGGTATTGGCGTCAGGGGTGGATGCCTTTTTATTTCGATCACCCGTACGGGGGTACGACGCTCACCAATCTGCGCGCCGTCGTGACCGCGGTATACACGGTACTGGCCGGCGGCATTTGGCGCGCGCCTTCCGTCAATAGTCACCTGTTCTTCTCGTTTGTCTTCGCGCCGACGCTCTTCGCGCTTTTTGCATATGGATTGCTGCGGGCCTATTTCGATGGGCGGGCCGCGCTCGTGGGCGGGCTCGTGTGCGCGGTGGGTTTGCAGTACTGGCGGTACGTCGGTCAGCACGACTTCTTGCACGCCACACTCCTCATCGGCATGGCATTGCTGGCGTGGCGGGCTCGCTACGCCGATCCTTTCCGGGAAATGAGCCCTCGTGCGCTCTTTTGGGCGGGAGGTCTCAGCGGGCTCGCGGTGTATACCTGGAGTCCCGGGTTGATTTATGTCTTCGTTTTTTGGGTGAACTTCTCCGAGGTGAAAGCCGCCATTGTCGATGCGTTGCGGGCGCGACGTAAAGGGTACTGGGTTTCTTACTTTTTCGTGGCGCTTTTTTTCTACGTCGAGATCTTTGGTCGCGAACTTTTCCGAGTGGGCGAACGAGTGATCAAGCTCGACTCCCGGCCGAATCTGCTGGTGGCCGGGGTCGTGGCGGCCGCGACCTGGGTGGCGTCCCGCCGTCCGTGGCGGAATGCGCGGTTTTGGCCGCGCCTGGGATGCGTGGCGGCCGGATTCGCGCTCGGATTTTCGCCGCAAGTCTACGGCTGGCTGACCCGGCAGGTGTACGTGGATTTCGTGACGGGCCAGCTTTCACCGCTCGGAGGATTAGCGCAGACGTTGCCGCGGTTGCCGGTAGCCCTAACGAATATCTTCGGTGCCGGGGAGCCCGTATTTTTTCGCCTGCTCGCGGTGGCGGTACTGGCCTTGGGCGTGGGTATGATTGCCGCGCGATTGAGCGGAAAGCGAGGGACTAGGGGAGCGCGCTTTGTGCCCGTCGCGTGGGGAGCGGCGCTTTGTGGCGTAGCGTTTTTACTCGTTCGCACCTACACGTCGGGCGAAGACCGGTACTTAGCGCCGAGCCTCCCTTTTTTGGTGGTAGCCTTGGGCGCGGTGGCCCAGGCCGCGTCGGCCCATCCGTCGCGCAACGTGCGCGGCGTGCTTACCGCGTTGCTCGCGCTCTTCGCGGCCTCCCATTTCGCGGTCCGTGTCGCTAACGTCCAGGATCCCGCACTCCTTCGCGAGCGCGATTTTCGCATCGAGGTGATCCGGACGTTTCGGGGGGGGGGTGTCCCCTTTGTGCTGTCGGACGACTATTGGCAATCCAACCAGTTTTCCTTTCTGTCGGAGTGCCGGCCGTGCTTTGCTTCCATCGGCCGTCCGATGGGGCATCCGGAGGCCATTCGGCAACTACGGTCGCTCGGGGAGTTACCGGAAATCGGCATTTTGCTCGCGGTCAAACCGGATCGGCAGAAATATGTTCAATCGGCGGGGGACCGGGAAATCGAGTTTCTGGGTCATCGCTGGAAAACCGTATTTTTGAGCCAAATTGACGATAAAGTGCTTCTAAAGGGGATCCTGCAGAAACCCTGATATTGACGCGTTGCAGTGATATTTTCGCTGGTACTTTTCGGTCAAATCCAGTAGTTATTTTCCAACCACGAAATTTTTATACGGAGACACTTCATGGCACTCGAACAAACCTTTTCCATCATCAAGCCGAACGCGGTTCAAAAGAATGCGATGGGCGAAATCATGACTCGCTTCGAGAAGCGCGGCTTGCGGGTGGCGGCGGCGAAGTTCACGCAGCTGACGCGCGAGAAGGCCGAAGGTTTCTACATCGAGCACAAGGAACGCCCATTTTTCCAAAGCCTCGTACATTTCATGACGAGCGGCCCAGTGATGTTGATGGTACTCGAAGGCGAAAATGCCATCGCGCTCAACCGCGAAATCATGGGTGCCACCGATCCGGCCAAAGCCAACCCGGGCACCATCCGTAAGGACTTCGCCGATAGCATCGAAGCCAACGCCGTGCATGGCTCCGATAGCGCGAACTCCGCCAAACGCGAGATCGCTTACTTCTTCGACAAGAGCGAAGTCCAGAAGCGCTTCTAGGCGCTCCGGCTTAGGCGTCCCATGGACATCGCCGTCGCGCAGATCGATCCGATCGTCGGGGCGTTCGACGGTAACGTCAAAAAGATCATTGAAGCTTACGCGACGGCGCTCAAAACGGGCGCGCGCCTGCTGATCACGCCAGAGCTCTCTTTGTGCGGATATCCTCCGCATGATTTGCTGGAGCGAAAAGAGATCTTCGAGCGCTGCGAGAGAGCGCTGGCGGAAGTGAAAGCCGCTACCCGCGGGCAGAAATGCGCGCTCGCGGTGGGTTTGGTTACCCGCAATCCCGCTCCGCACGGCCGCCCGGCGCAGAATTCTCTCTGTGTCTTGGAAAATGGCGAGGAAGTTTTCCGCCAAGCCAAGACCTTGCTGCCGACTTACGATGTTTTCGATGAAGCCCGCTATTTCGAGCCCGCCCAGAAGGTGGACGTCTGGACCTGCGATGGTCGGCGCGTGGCCTTCGCGATTTGCGAGGACCTTTGGGCCGACGAATCCATTCAGGGGCAGCGGCTTTACGCGAAGCCCCCCATCGACCGCTATCGCGAATGCGAGGCGGATCTGCTGATTTCCATGAGCGCAAGTCCCTACCAGATGCATAAGCGCGAACGGCGGGAAACCCTGCACGCGGGCGTGGCGAAGAGCCTGAACGTCCCGCTGGTATACGTGAACCAGGTGGGCGCGACCGACGAGATTATTTTCGATGGCGCTTCATTCGCCGTGAGTAGTTCGGGCACCCTGGCGGGCCGTTTGCCGGTTTGTGAAAACGCTTTCGCCTTGGTGCGTGTGAGCGATTCCGGCCAAGTCCAGTGGCAGGGGCCAACGCCGGCGGCGGTCGATGCGCCCGCGGAGATCGAAGGACTAGCGCGCGCGCTCGTACTCGGGATCCGCTCGTACTTCGAACGCACGGGCTTCAAAAAGGCGATCATCGGTCTCAGCGGCGGCATCGATTCCGCGCTCGTCGCCACGCTCGCGGCTAAGGCGCTCGGCCCCGGGAACGTGATGGGCATCGCGATGCCGAGCCAGTACTCGTCGCCGGACAGCCTCGCCGACGCCGAAGCGCTCGCTAAGAATCTGAAGGTCAGCCTCGAGGTACGCCCCATTAAATTCATCTACGCCACCCTCTCACGGGAACTTGCGGAGCGACGCGGAGAACTCGCGCCGCTCTCGCTTGAGAATTTGCAATCGCGCCTGCGCGGAACCATTTTAATGACCCTCGCCAATCACTACGGCGCGCTCGTGCTCACCACCGGTAACAAATCCGAACTCGCGATGGGCTACTCCACCCTTTATGGCGATATGGTGGGCGCACTCGATCCAATCGGCGATCTATTTAAGCTGCGAGTGTATGAGTTGGCCAAGCACTTGAATTCAGCCTGGGGCCACCCGATTCCTGAACGCTCGATCACGCGCGAGCCGACCGCCGAGTTGCGGCCGAACCAGAAGGATTCCGATACGCTCCCTCCCTATGAGGTGCTCGACCCTTTGTTGGAAGACTATCTGGAAGGGGGGCTTTCGATGGCAGAGCTTGAGAAAACCCACGGTTCGCGGCTGGCGAAGGTGGGCTGGGTGAAGGAGACTTTACGTCGGGTCGAGCTCAACGAATACAAGCGTCGGCAGGCCGCGCCCGCCCTTAAAACTAGCCCCAAGGCATTTGGGATTGGCCGGAGAGTACCCATCGCCAAAAGCTGGGATAGCTAAAAGTCAATAAAATCAAAATATTAAATACTATATTAAAAAAGACAAGAATTATCGAATTCTTATTGTCAACTTAGACGCGTTGCGGCATATTCACCCAAAATTTGGAGGAATTGTCATGTCTTTGAAGAACCATAAGTTGATCCGTTTAGCCTTGGTGTTGGGTGTGGCGGTAGCGAGTGTTGGCTGCGGAGCCGGCTTGGGCCCCCGTAAGCAGAAAGAAGCGCAAAAACCAAGTGACGGGCAACTTGCGCCGCAGGCTTCCTGGCAGCGCATTGCCAATTTGACCGACGCGCTGACGACGGCTTCCCTGTCCGTGAACGGCAAAGTCGTGACCCTCACTTACTCTTACGTCGATGTTGACGGCAAAGGCGACAAAACGGAACCGACCGTTTCCAGCGGAACCCTCACGGGCGAGCTGAACGCCGAGAACAAAGCGAGCTTAATGGAGAAGGCTCCGGAAGTTACGGTCGCGCCAGTAGTCGGCCCAGTCGCGGCAATCGCCCCCAACGACGAGCCGAAAACTAGCCCGGCTCCGACGGAAGAGCCTAAGGCTGAAGAACCGAAGAAAGCCGAAGAACCGGCCCCGGCTCCGGCCGAAGAAAAAGGCGTGATCGCCAAGGCGGAAGTGATCTGCAAAGACGCTGCTTGCCTCTCGGCCGAAGTGACGCTCGATCGAGTCATGGGGAAAGTGGTGACTGGTAAGTCCGTTCTGCGTTTTACGACGGTGAAGAACACCAAGTATCTCGTGAGTTCGCAAACCCCGAAGAACGTCGGCAAGCTCGATAAGCTTTCGGCGGACATCGTGGCGGACATCAAGGACAAGGACATCGTGACGTCGAGCTTCTCGCTCACGGAGATCGATGGCGGCGTGTCCTCTTTCACGGGCACCCTGAGCCTCGCCAAAGGCGGCCAGGCCTGTAAGTGCGAAGGCAGCAAAGCCTCCTGCTGCGGCGGAGAAGCCGCCGCGAAGTGCGGCTGTGCCGCGCTTAACGGCCAAGGTTGTGGCTGCGCGCACGACGCACAAGAAATCATCAACTTCAGCGGCAACGTCGGTAAGGACCAGTCGGTGGAAGTCGTGAGGACCCTCACGAAGCTCGTCGACCCCCAAGTCACGGAGGCCAAGTGGATCGGCGACGTTACGATTTCCGAGAAGAAGAATCGCCTCGCGATCTCCTTCAAGGACGAGTCGCTCTCGATCAACGGCATCGTGATCGGCGACGATCTCTACAACCAGTAAAAAAACCCTGGAATATAAGCTCTTTACGATCATGCCCCTGCGTGTTAACAACGCGCAGGGGCATTGGTCTTTCTAGGGGTCAAAGTCCGTGGTGATAGCTAAAGCGTGGGAATTAAAGGGGTAATCATGAAAGAAAAAGTGACCGGCGAAATGAAGAAAATTTTGGGCCGCCTGCAAACGGTGCAGAAGCAGTTTCAGGACAAGATCAAGGAAGGCACCTTGATTGACGAAGCCCGCAAGTACGCCGAAACTCGCGGCAAGGAAATCCGCAAGCTCATCAAGACCGACGTAGATAAGGTCCGAGTGTTCATCGAAAAGGAACGCAAGGAAGTACAGAAGCTTCAAACGCGCCTGCCGTCGGAAATCGCGAAGGTTCGTAAGTACGTGGACGGCCAGCGCAAAGAGATCGAGAAGCTCTTACAGGGGCTTCGCAAAGCGGCCGCGAAGGAAACCATTCGCCGTACCCGCAAAGCGAGCGGCACCCGTAAGAAAACGGGCAGCACGAAGTCCAAGTCGACTTCCGGCTCGGCTTCCGCATCGGCGAATTAGGCCCGCAGCCTATGCCGGTTCTGAAAGAGGGAGCCAAGGCTCCGTCCTTTTCTTTACCAGACGCGGACGGGCGGAAAGTATCGCTCGCGGATTTCAAAGGTAAGACGGTCGTCCTTTACTTTTACCCCAAGGACCTGACGCCCGGTTGCACCCAGGAAGCCTGCGACTTTCAATCCGCTCTGCCGAAGCTTAAGAAATCCAAGGCCGTGGTTTTGGGCGTAAGCCGAGATTCTTCGGCCAGTCACGCCAAATTTCGGGATAAGCATGATCTGGACTTTCCCCTGCTGGCTGATGAGGAAGGCGCCGTTTGCAAAGCATATGGCGTATGGCAGAAAAAGTCCCTCTACGGCCGTGAGTTCATGGGCATCGTGCGCACGACATTCGTGATCGGGCCGGACGGCAAGGTTCGTAAGATTTTTCCCAAAGTGAAAGTGAAGGGGCACGTCGAAGCGGTACTGGCCGCGGTCAACGAATAGACTTGGTTCAGCGGGTAAGCTGGATCACTTCGCCCACGAGCTTACCGATCCCCGTGAAGATCTCGTGCAGCTTTGCGTCTCCGTACATATAGGCCGGCGTGGTGACGACTTTCGCCACCGGGTCGCTCACGCAATCGGTCACTGAGCATTCCACGTGTTTGTGGCCGGATTTTTCGATTTCCTGGGACGCTTCCGAGGCCGTGCCGACAGTCATGCGGATGCCTTTGTTCCGGAGGGCAAGCGCCACGATCGCGGGGGCAATGCAGATCGCGCCGATTGGGCGACGAGCGCCGTGAAAACGCTCGATGATCGACTGCAATTCGGGAATCACGCGGCCGCTCGCGCCCTGCGTGGCGAAGCTGCAGAGATTCTTAGCCGCGCCGAAACCTCCAGGCAGGATCAGTCCTTCAAATGCCGTCGGATTGAGGTGGTCAAGCGGCGAAACTTTGCCGCGGGCGATCCGCGCCGCTTCCACGAGCATGTTGCGCGACTCCTTTGCCGCGGGCTTGCCCGTAAGGCAATTCATGACGTCCGTCTGAGCGGCGTCGGGGGCGAAGCATTCGAAATCCTTATTGCGCTGGCTGAGCGAAAGGAGCGTCGCCACCGACTCCCGGATTTCACTGCCGTCGAGATAGCCGGATCCACAAAGTACCACCGCGAATTTTCCCATGCGTCGATCGTAGCCGCCACAAAAACGGGGTGCAATGAATTGTTACGGAAAAGCGGGAATTACACCGGGATTTCCGGCGCCGCCTTTGGGGTCGGCTGCGAAAGTTTAAGAAGCCTTGAAAAAACTGCCAGTAATTTGGCTTCGTGCTCGGCCGTGTCGCCGAGCGCGGTCAGCGCATAGGCCGCGGTTTCCAAAGTCGATAGGCATTCCGGGCGGGGCTCTTTGCGGAGCTTTCCATAAAGTGATCGTCGGGGCGGCGTCAGGATCGCACGGTTTAATTTGAGGAGCCAAGCGTTGCGCCACCAAAGCGCTTTCGCCTGTGACCAGGTGCCGTCGAGTAAGACGATGCCCTTAAGCTGGGCCCTAATTCCCGCCTCGTCGTAGGTGGGTGGCCAGGGTTGGCTTTTTTTGTTCACAAAGGTGAGCGTGCCGGGAGGGGGTTTCCGTCGACCGGCTTCGAGTTTGATTCCGGAGCCCAGATAAAGCACGGCCCATTCCTTGGGGTTGATGGGCGCGCCCGCAGGGGAGCCCAACGCTTTACCGAGATTGGGCCAAGAAAGACCCACGCGCAGGACGGAATCCTTCAGGCTGAGTTGTAGCAAGCGCGCCGTGCCGAGTCTTTTGTCCGGCTCTTGCGGATGCTGAAGAATCAGCACTTTCGTCTTCGGCGCATGCGGGGTGATTTCGGCGCAAAAGCAAAGCTCAGGCGGCTTCTCGCAGGTCGCGCAAACGGGGATAGGTGGGGTGGCTGTTTTCGGTTTCATGGTCAAGGGAGGTGTAGCCCAGATCGGCGGTCCTGGCCATTAGATTACAGGCGCGTAATCCCGCGAAGTCACGATCCAATGGCCGATCAGGGGGACGCCCAGCGTACGGGCGCATTGTCGAACCCGGGCGGTGAGTTCCCGGTCTTCCTCCGATGCCGTGAGACTTCCTCGTGGGTGATTGTGAAAGAGATAGAAACCGACGGGCCTGAGCGCTAGCACGCGTGCGAAGAGTTCGGCGGGCTCCATATTTACGTGCGTGCGGCATCCTTTTTCCACCAAGCAGAACTCGCCCACCGAGTTTTCTCGCGCGAGGGTGGGCTCGTAGACCGCGACGAACCCCAGCCATTCGAACGGTGCGCTCCTGAGTTCCTCCGGTATTCGCTTCAAGACGCGTTCAAAACGGGAAAGTCCCGGGCTGGGTTTCACGGACGCGGAGAGGGAAGGGGACATCGTGTTCAAGCGGTGAATGGCGTAACGGCGGCCCAGCTCCCAGCCCGCCAGTACTCGTGCCTTTCCAGCGGGGCCCAGGCCGGGTACGTCGGCGACGAATCCCCGAGGTGCTTGCTCGAGGGCATGAAAAAACGCCCGGGCCTGCTCGGGATGCGGGAGGCCCCCCGCCCCGCGGGACAGCAATCGGGCGGCGAGTCCCAGGCTTCCCACGCCCGGCGGTCCACTACCTAAGATCAGCGCCAAGCATTCCTGAAGGCTCAGGGTATCGGGGCCGTCGCGTAAGCAACGCTCACGCCTGTCGGGTTTGGGGATGGAGTCCATCATGTGAAATGCCACGCTACAATCGCCATGCCAGCGGTGAGAAAGGAGGCTTATTGAAAGAGGAAGATGTTCTTGAGGGTGACGAGCGTGCTCTGGGAGTGCAGGCTCATGCCTGGAATTTGCCGGACCGGACCGTTGAGAATCCTCAGCGGGGTAGGAGTGCCGTTTCCCACGAGTCGATCGCCGATGATTAAACCGACCTGAGCCGCCCGCATATCGCTCGGAAGCGCAGTCGCTAGGCCCCCGGCCCCCCGGCGCTCGCGGGTGTCCGCCGCATCGAAGTTGCCGAGCCACTCGTCGTTCCATCGGTCCGCGGGGTCGGTGCGTTCGACGACTCGTCCATCGGCTGGATTCGAGTCATAGCCGACGGCCACTTGCAGATCGACCACGTGGTCTAACACGGTCGTCATTTCGCTTGCGCTGATCGTTCCGTCGTTGTCCGCGTCGATTCCCCGCTTGAGCTCACGGGTGGAGGGGTCGACAAAGAAAGTGTCCACGGTGACGATCGTCACGAACCCGGTCGACCATCCGTCCCGGAAGCCGCTCAGCGGATCTACATCGGCGGGGGGCAGGACTCGGAGATCCGCCAAGTTGGGGACTTGGATGAGTTCTTCGATCGTCATTTCGCAATTCAGCGCGTTGAACGTTTTCAGGTAGCGGGGAGCGTAGTTGTACACGTTGGAAAAGGTCCGCGTGAAGACGGCTTGTTGGTTCTGCTGGGCCGCCCCAATACAGCAAGTTCCGGCCGTGTTGCGGACTCGGATCTTAGGCGTGGGACTTCCTAGACCCCAGCTTTCCGTGATTTCGCAGGGGGCGACCGCCGTGTTCAAGCGAATGAGGGTCAGGCGGTCCGCTCCTTCGCCGTCAGGCAAACCTAAGCGAACCGTCGTGGGATTGTCCTCTAGGCCAATGGCCACCCACGAGCGGACCTGATTACCCCCGGCGGTTTGGAGCAGGGGAATGAAATACTGCATGCCTCCCCGCAGCAGTTCCATGCTCGAGGTTCCGATTTCGGCCCGGCGGATGCCGACGGTGGTCTGGGTAAGGATGGCGCTGGAGGCCAAGATAACGAGAATCAGGATCGTCAGCCCGATCATCATTTCCAGGAGAGAGAAGCCGGCACGTGATTTCACGGATCAGCTCCGGAAAAAGGTGTAGTCGATGTGCCGGGGGCCATTGTCTTCCATCCAAATCACGGTGAGTTCGATCCGGCGGACGTTGGGCACGGAAGGGTGATTCATTACCTGCCAGGATACCGTAAAAAATCCGTTTACGGTAACCGGTTTGAGGTCGATGGAAAAAAACCAGGTGTGGGAGGTGCCGGTCTGGATCTCGGCTTGGCTTGGGTACATCAGTGAAATCTGCTCAATCGTGGAGGACGCGAGTTGGGTGGCGGGCTCCAGATAGCGCAGGTGCGCGTACATGCGTGACGAAGTGCTAAATGAGAGGAGCGCCCCGGCGAGGACGATGGCGAGCATGCCGACGGCAAAGAGGGACTCGATGATCGTGAAGCCGCGCTGGTCGCGAAGCATATGCATCCGGGGCCGCCTATCCGTCTAAGCTAAGGCGCCCGCGCCAGAGTTTCCACCGCCCCCGCGAGGGGAAAAATACGGACTCCCATGGCTTGATTGTCTTTCGTCAAGGTCAGGGTCGTCGGCTGCGCGGGAACTTCGATCGCGCCAGACGCTCCGTACTGGATGAACGGGATCGGCGACTGCAACGTGGAGTTGCTGCCTAGATTGAAGGTTTGGAAAACGGTGGGTGAGCCGTTGCCCGGAGTTTCCGGCGGAGTGGCGCCAGTCGGAGAGGGGTTGGGAGTTCCTCCGTTTGTCGGATTACTGCCGACTGTAGAAGGATCGCCGCCAATCGGAGGGCCGGAGCCTCCAGGCTCATTACCGATGGCGTGTGCATCCTCGTCGATGCCGATAGTGGAAATAGATGGATGGAGGATCTGTGACGGTAAAGCCACGGTGACGCTGCCAGTTTCCTTAAAGTTGGCGTTCTGTACGGTTTGATGCCCAAGCGAGTGCACCGTCGGTCTCACGGTTTGTTGTGTTTCGAGTTGAAGCTCCGAGTAGAGCTGCTCCAAGCCAACGAACTGCACGGGTACTTCTCCAAAAGTGCCGGAGAATCCCTTCACGACCACGCCCGGAGGAAACACGATCGGGGGTTCGGTGGGCGCCGAACCGCAACTCACCAGTTGAATGTTGGTCGACTCCAACATCGCGCGTACGCAAGTATTGCCAGATCGGGCCATGGCTTTGGCGCGCGACAATGCTTCCACTACCTTGGCCGCGTCGTTGGCCAAATTGGTTTTGGATTGCGAGGGGCGAATGGTTCGCGTGCCCGCGTAACTCAGGGCGCCGATTACGGCGATGACCAAGACGAGTTCCATCTGGCTGAATCCTTGGTTTTTCATAGTCACATCCTTCTTTCTTCCGTCACCGCGAAGGCGGTGTACTGCGGTAGCCCTGGGGGCTGATTGGCGGAAAGCTCGTAGTTGGGGTCGTGGTTCCATCGGCGATTCGGCGGATTGTAAGTCCGCTTATCGCAACAGAAACGACCGTGGTTGCTGAAGACCGAATTGAAACCGATCACGAAAGAACCGTTGAAGTTCATGTCGCTACTGCTCCAGTTCTCCAGGAAGCGGGGGAAGTTCGCGATCCCGCCACCGCTGAAGGCAGGAGTGGGGCCCTCGCGGAACGAGGTGGCGGCCCAGCCGGCGATGATCGCCAGATTGTACGTAGTGTTGGAGGCGACCCGGTTTGACCAGGCGCCCTCGTTCCCTAGGTCATAGTTCCACAGCGAATTGTCGTCGCGCCAGTTATTGGAAAGGAAAGTCGCCTGATCCGCCGCGACCAGCATCGGTAACCATTGCACGTTGCCCGCGGGGCGCGGAACCGAGGTCGCGTTGAAGTCACCCATGATGTACGCGGGCAGGTTCGTCGCGATGGTCAGTCCCACCGGGAAGTCGGAGCGGCCGACGGGGCTGGCGTTAAAGATCCGCAGCGCGTTGGGGCGCACGTTTCGGGTGCTGCCGGTCACGTAATGCGCGCAATCGGGGATTTTGAATACCCCGCCGCCGGCGTCGAAAGTTTGTCCGCCCAGATTTCCGCTACAGAGCGGATAAGGGAGCAATCGATGCTGTACGACGTGAGCACCTTGCGGTTGGGTAGTGGGAGCGGGGCCGTCGATGGCCGTGTTCCAGATCACCGGGATAGGGTCGGCCCAAGCCGTGGCCGGAGCGAGTCCACCGGGCGTGGACTGCGAAAAGCTCGCCGCCTTCAACGAGCCCGGCCAAGTTGAAGTGATATAGATGATACCGTTGAAAGGCCGTCCCAGGTTTTTGGAGTTTCCGTTCGGATTCGGGTCAAAATAAGTTCCTAGTTCGCCGTTATTGAAGTTGCGCAAAGCGGCCGCGAAGTCACGTACGTTAAAGTTGATGGGTAGGACACGACTCTTGGTTTCCCTAGCCGAGGCGGGGTTTCCCACCATGCCTGCGTGTCCGTCCCGGAAGCCCGAACGAGTCGCGTTGAGCAGCTGGGTGGTGACGTCCAAGGCCGTGGGAGCCGACGGACAGAAGTTTGCGACGGGGGCGACGGCCGAACGCAAACCAGACGTCGTACAGAAGCCCGCACAGGTACTCGTCGGAGGAGCGCATAGTCCCGAGTTCAGGCTGGTGTTAGTACCGTTTCCGCTGAGCCAACCGCCAGGTACCCAGCCAGTACCCGCTTGGAAAAATAGATTCCCGTACGAGACCACGCCGGACGTATTGCCGAGGAGGCGTCCGGTGGTGTCGGCCGAATAAAAAGAATATCCCGTGGGCGTGCCGGACCAAGCGCGGTTCGCGCGGATGTTCGTCTGACCGATCGCGAGGTTCGGTTCCACGATGCCTGCCTCTTCTCCCGCGGGGGAGAGATAGTTGCCCGGGTGGTCCGACCAGATGGGGACTCCCGGCCAGGCATTGTCGTCATCTTTGTCACGTACGTACCAAACCCCGTTAATGATGCGGATGTCGGATTTGAAGGCGAGCTTTTGATTACGGACGGCAACGTCTTCTCCCGGTACGACCGGGTCGACCAAAAAACGCACGTTGTTGATGTTCTGCGCGAGGGAACCCGGCGTGCGGGTGTTGGCTCCCGCTTGCGCGGCGGCGGAGCCTTCGACCGGAAGGCGTAGCGGGATCACCCCGTGAACGTCGCTGCGTAAGTGGCCGTGCCAGGTTGCCAGCGCATAATCGCGCCAGTTCAACCCGGTGCTGCCGCAATTCGTGCAGCCGCTGTCTAGCCCGTAGTTTAACGGACGAATATTCGCGCTTGATGACGGAGGATCAATGAAAGGTTGGGCCGGCGCATCGGGTCCCACGGTACTGAATGCCACGAAGGTCTGGTTGTTTCTAAGGTTGCCTGGGTTCAATTCGAATTGGCACTCTGGATGCGCATCGTGGTAGATCTGCCCGGAAGCCTCGAGCATGTCCAAGCGGAGCACGTACGGATTCCCCCCGCTTTCCGCCAAGCAGATCTTTCCGTTAATGTGGATGCGCCCGTAGAGGCTGGAGCTGGCGCCCGTGATGAGATCGGCGGGGCCGTTCGAAAAAACTAGGTATTGCAGCATCGAGATCTGCGCGAGCAGGCCGCGCTGGTAAATCTTGCTGATTGCGCCCGTGTTCTGTTTGCGCACTTCCAGCCAAAAGAAAATGTCGTACATCGTGCCCGACATGCCGGTGAACGGCCCGCTGTTGATCACGCCGAAAGTCGGGTCGCCGATATCACCGAGCGTCCAGCGTTGGAGAACATAACCATCGGTAACGAGTCCGGGGAGGCGATCCATCACGTATTGCTGCATGCCCGCATGCGTGGGGAGCGCGGTCGTACGTAGGTACTGGTTTACGAGACCCACGATCACGGACGTCAGGCCCGCGGTGTAGTTATCCGTCTGGCTCTGGGCAAGTCCGTGCGCGGCGCCAAAGCTCGAGCTATCGATCCGCGTGAGAAGCACGCCCGCGGCGAGGCAAAGCGACCCCAAGATTCCGAGAATTGTTAATGTCGCGAATCCGTTTTTTCGGTGAAGTGGCTTGAATTCCACTTAATCCTCCCCGTACGTTCCTCTACTCTTGATTTTCCTATACATTATTAAAATAATCAACTAAATTTATACAGTTTAGGATGCGCGCAATCGGTCGATGTTTTTCACTTTTTTTGGGGTGTCTGCGTTTACACATTCTCATTTATTAACGCGACGCATTACTATTACTAAAGATGTTAGGAAAAGGGTGGTACTTGTCGATTTTGCTCCTCGTGAGCGCACTTAGCTACAGCGGTCTGCCTTCGGCTCAGGCCATCGAGCCATCGGTTTTTCAAAGATATGTCGCGGACATAGCTAATCGAATCCAAAACCAGAAACGCGGCCTTCAGCGCACCGAAGTCGCCGCGGTAGTGGCGCCGAGCGAAGTGAGCCTGGCTTTGCCGCAAATTTCCGCGCCTACCCGGGCGATGGAAGCGATTCAAAATAATCCGAAGGCCAAGGAAGCCCTGGCGGCGGCTGCGGTCGAGGTTTCCAAGTTCATTGTCGGACAAGTGGGCGATGATCCAGCCAAAGCGGCTGAATTTCTCCAAAAAGCGCAGGAAAATCCTGAGCGTTTTCTCGATGCGCTCCCGCCCGCCGCCCAGAAAGCCGTGCGGAATATCGCCGCCGAAGTCCAAAAGCCCTGAAAAATCGGGTTTAAGCCCACTCGCGTTGGTGTTAGCATCGAGCCATGACGCAAGACCATGCAGCTCGTGAAGTGGCTCGGGAATGGAACGACAAGCCGGATTGGAGCACCGCCAAGCCCAACTGGGTCAACATCGTCTTTCTGACGGGATTTCCCCTGATCACCCTGGTTGCGACGATCTGGTATTTGCGGAACTACGGGTTTCAATGGAGCGATGCCGTGGTTTTCCTGGTGATGATGGTCTTCGTGGGATTCTCCATCACGGGGGGGTATCACCGCCTCTTCGCTCATCGAACCTACGAATCCAATCGCGCGTTGAAGCTTTTCTTCCTTTGCTTCGGAGCCGCCGGCCTCCAGAACTCGGTCCTGCACTGGGCTTCCGATCATCGATTTCATCACCTGCACGTCGATAAAGCTTCCGACCCTTATAATATTAATAAAGGGTTTTGGTGGGCGCATATCGGGTGGATTTTTTTCGGCGACCCGGTGGGGCGCAACTACAAGAACGCGGTCGATCTCGAGCGGGATCCGCTCGTGCAGTGGCAGGCCCGCTACTACCTTCGAATCGCCACCGTTTTTGGTCTGGGATTTCCGGCTCTGCTCGGCTGGACCATGGGGAATCCGGTGGGCGGCATCGTTTGGGGATGCCTGGTGCGCACGGTGGTCCTGCATCACGCGACTTTCTTGATTAACTCCGGTGCGCACTACTTCGGTTCGCGCCCGTATTCGACGGACAGCACGGCCCGCGACTGCTGGTGGCTCGCGGTGCCCGCGTTGGGCGAGGGCTATCATAATTTCCACCACACGTTCGCCAGCGATTACCGCAACGGCGTGCGCTGGTACCAGTACGACCCATCGAAATGGTTTATCTATCTGCTGGAAAAAATCGGCGTGACCTCCAAGCTGCAGCGGGTGCCCGACGCTTTGATCATCAAATCGCGCCTGAATCGCAAGCACGAGCAGGCGCGCGAGTTGCTCGAATCCCGCGCATCGGCTTGGTCCGATTCGGTTTGGGAAGCGATGGAAAAGAGCTTGGCCCGGGCCGAAGAAGCGCTAGGCGAGCTCTCCGACGTGAAGAAGCGGTACCGCCAGTGGTGGCTCACCGAGCGCAAGCTGATCGACCGCCGCGAACGCCGCCTGCTCAAGACGATCTGGGTGCGCGAAATGAAAGCCTACAAGGCGGCTTTTCGTGACGCCCGTCGCGGATATATCCATTTGTGGCAACAGCTGCGCCGCCAGGTTTCGACGGTTTCTTAGGAACTTCGGAAGCTCCGCTTATTTTTTCCGGAAACAGGTGCAGTTCGGGGTCATTTTTTCGACCCGCGCGGGATTCGTTTGCACGTACCCGTCGTGATAGAGCGAGCAGTATGCGAAAGCCGTCCCGTCGCAGCCGTCATGGCAGCCTGCGTTCTTGCCGACGCCCGCCGCGTGCATTTGGGGGACCGAGAATCCGCAGTGGAGCGGCTTGATGAACTTCGACTCGCATCCCGCTCCGCGTTCCGCGCAGTGTTGACGACATTGCTCCGCCCCCATCTCCGTAATGGATTTGAGGAACTCGCGGGTCTCGTTCGCCACGTCTTTCAGGGTCGTGCAATTCCAGCGTTTGACCTGGATGTTGACGCTACCTTCGCAGCTTCCGGGTTTGTTATGGCGTTTCGCGACGAAATGGATCTCCGGACCGAAACGGCACAGGAAGAAGCGTTTGGCCTCGTCCGCCTGGGAGGGGGGCGAGTCGGGAGCCAGGGTCGAGATGAAGAATATGCCGGCTAGCAGTTTCCAACGACGCATCTTTGAATTATATAACCAGTTCATGTCCAAGTGGAACGGCTTTTTCCTCCTTGCGTTGGGATTTGCCGCGGCCTTCGCGCTCGCGGTATTCGCCTTCGTTCTGACGATTCCGGATATTTCCTCGCTCAAAAAGCAGTATCCGGTTGTCCACTATGACGCCAAGAAAAAATCCGCCTTGGTCAAGCTTCAGCTAGAGCGCCCACGGGGTTGGGTGACCTTGGGCGAGGTCCCGCGCGCGGTGAGGGGAGCGATCCTCGTCAGCGAAGACTGGGCTTTCTTTAATCATCCGGGTTATGACCTGAATCAAATTGAAGACGCGATCGGCGACAGTCTCGAGCGCAAGAAGCTGGTTCGGGGCGCCAGCACCATTACCCAGCAGGTGGTCCGAAACGTTTTTCTCGATCAAAAGAAGAGCCTCTTTCGGAAAGCGCGGGAACTGATCCTCGCGATCCAGATCGAAAAACTTCTTTCGAAGGAACGCATTCTGGAGATTTACCTCAACATCGTCGAGCTGGGTGAGGGGACTTATGGATTGCGCGAAGGCGCGCGCCTTTATTTTCAAAAATCTCCCACGGAGCTGAATCCACGCGAGGGCGCTTTTCTGGCCGTGCTCTTGCCGAGCCCCAAGCGCTACAGCCAATCTTTCCGCAAGGCGCAGCTGACGCCGTTCATCCAGCATTCTATTAAACGCGTGCTCGAGCGCATGGCCCAAGCCCATTACCTGGATCCGGCGGAGATCGAAGGCATTAATGCGCAGACGCTTTCGTTCGAGAAGGCCCCCCCGGGGACCGCCGCTCCCACCGAGGACGAGTCGCCTGACTCCGATCCTGATCCCGACTTTTGAGGGAGTGCGTGGATACTCCCTATTCTAATCGCTACGGAGATTATTTTTTTTCCAAAGGGGGCGCGCTCGCGGAAAAAAATTTCGTCTTCCTGGAACAGAACCGGCTGCCTGAGCGCTTCGCGCGCGGCGGTAACTTTCAAATCGGCGAGCTGGGCTTCGGCTACGGGGTGAATTTCCTGCTGACGGCCCGACTCTGGCGGACGAGCACCCGATCACCGGCGCGCTTGCGGTACTTCGCGAGCGAACTGCACCCGCTTACGGTCGCCGAGTTGGGCGCGGGCTGGGACCAGATTTTGGGCGACCCGCTTGCGGGGGATGTCGCCGTCGATCGCACGGAGCTTGCGAAATTGCGGGATCGGCTGATGGCCGTCTGGCCTCCCGCGATGCCCGGATTTCATCTCATTGATTTCTTGCCGGAAGTGCAGCTGGTTTTGATGGTGGGGGAAGCGTTTGACGGCTTTCGTTCGTTGCGAGGCGATGATTTCGATGCTTGGTATTTGGACGGGTTTTCCCCGGCGAAAAACCCGGAGATGTGGTCGCCCGAGCTTTTTTCCGAGCTGGCCCGCCGCTCCCGCGTGGGCAAGACGACTTTCAGCACCTACTCCGCGGCGGGAAAGGTTCGGCGGGATCTCGAAAGCGCGGGTTTCGCGGTGGAGCGGGTCGCGGGCTTCGCCGGCAAGCGCGAGCTCTTGCGGGGATCGCTCTCGAAGCTTCCGGCGACCGCGCCCAGCCCGTTTGCTTGGGCGGAGACTCGCCCGGCGCTGGCAGCGGAAAAGCGTGCGATCGTCGTTGGCGCGGGCCTAGCCGGAGTTTCGGTGGCCACGGCGCTGGCTCGGCGGGACTGGGAAGTGACCGTGTTGGATCGTGGAGAAGGCCCGGCCGTGGGAGCTTCCGGCAACGCGCGAGCGGTCTATTATCCGCTCGTGGCCGCCCAGCCCAATACGATGAGCCGCTACTCAGTTGCAGCATTTGGGTTCTTGCGTCGCCAGCTTGCGGAGCTGAGCCGCGCGGGGGTCGACGTGGGTGATCAACCTTCGGGGTTGCTGCAGTTGGAGGTGGATGAGCGCACGCGCGACCGGTTCACCGCCGCGATCGAGAGCTGGCCCGGAGGAGACGCCATTTTTCGATATTTGAGCGCGGACGAAGCCGCCGCGGTGGCGGGTGTCCATTGCCCCGCTCCAGCGCTGTACTTTCCCGCCGGAGGCTCGCTGGACCCACGTGCTTACTGCCGCGAGTTGCTGGCCGCTTACGGGGACAGGATCCAATGCCGATTTCGTGCCGAGTTCACCGGCCTTACGGCGCCTCCCGAGAAGGATGAGCCTTGGCGAGTGCATTTGCAGGGAGGAGGGGAGTTGCGCGCGCCGGTGGTGGTTTTGGCCAATGCGCTGGATTCGCTGGCTTGCGCGGAGACAGACTGGCTTCCGTTTCGGCCGCTGAAGGGACAGGTCGATCGGGTGGCATCCGGCCCTGCCACCGCGCTGAAGGCCGTGCTTTCCTTTAGGGGCTACCTCACGCCCGCATGGGAAGGCGCTCATTTATTGGGCGCGAGTCACGATCGGAACGTCGAGGGGCGCGATCCCAGCGCGGAAGTCAGCGCGCAGTTGCGGGATGGGGCCGTGCGTACGTTCGCGTGGGCGGCGGAATTGGGCGAGCGCTTGGATTCCCGCGTGTCCATACGGACGACCACGCCTGATCACTTTCCCATCGTGGGACCGGCGCCCGATGCCCGCACGTTTTTGCGGGATTACGCCGGCCTCCAGCAGGGGCGCGATTACCGCCGGGCGCCGTTTCCACCCGGGAGCTATTGGTCGGGACTTTATTTGAACTTGGGGTTTGGCTCCCGTGGGCTCGTGTACGCGCCACTAGCGGGAGAAATACTGGCTTCGGAGATCACGGGGGAGGCTTGCCCGGTGGAGGTCGACCTCCACCGGGATTTAGCCCCCGCTCGCTTTTTAATTCGTTGTCTCAGCCGCCCCGAGCGTTATCGGGAGGCCGTGGAGTATCGTCGTATCTTCGAACTTATTTGTTCAGAGCCAGCTCGTTAATCTTTTCCTTGGTGAATAGTTCAGCCACCAGCTCCGGCATCTTGGCTTGCAACGTCCACTTGTCTGGGAGGTAGGCGTTCATCAGGCTGCTGACCGTGCCGTCGTTCGCCAGCTCGTTGGCGTGGGCGCGGCCCAAGACACAGTGTCCCAGCTCATGGAACAACAAGGCTTCTTTTTGGATGTCCGAAAGCTTGTGGAAGGTCTTCGCATTGACTTCGATCGTCGGCGTGTCGGAACCCAGGGTGCACAAGCCTTCGGTCTTGCTGTCGAGCTTGTTGCTGAACTTGATGATGAGGTCTTGAACTTTCAGGGGGTTGCCGTTAGCGGCGGCTTCGGCTTCGAACGTTTCCACGTAAGAAGCGAATTCATTCAACTCAAGGACCGGAGCGCGGCCACAAGCGTTGAGAGCAATAGCAAATAGCGATGCCAGGATAACACGATTCATATACCACCTACGTTCTGCGTTTAGAGAGATGATCGGTTACAGACTCAGTATGACATACTGCGTAATAATGTAAAGTAATTTTTAAAGTGAGATCGAAATCCACTTTTTTTATTAAAATTCAATAAAATCAAATAATTAAATAAGAAATAACGTGAATTATTTTGATTTAAGAGCGGAAATAAGCCGAATAATTGTTAAGATTGAGGGCCTAAAATGAGGCGACGGCGTTCCCTGGGAATCCGGTTTTCCGCGTAAAAGGGCGGTGAATGCCCCCAGATCATTTATACTCGGGATCTGATTTCGTGATTAACAATCGCCGTTTCAAGGGCGACGGGGTCAGCGATTTTTACGCGTCAGGTACTGCGCGCGCGCGCGGGTGGCGGTCAGAAAGCTCGCATGGCTCCAGGTGAGGTCGCGTGCGGACTCCATGAACCCTGATTCGCGGTGGATCTGCTCGGAGAGGGATCCATCCGGATTGGCGTGCACGCGCACGCGGCGGATGAAGTCGTCGGCGCGCGTTTCCATCTGTTCCAGTACTCGAATGAAGAGCGGATTGCCGGCGGCGATTTTCATGTCCGCCGTGAGCTGGCTGAAACCCAGGCGATGAAAAAACGGCAGGCTGGTTTCGTCGATAGGAATGGTGCCCCGTTGGAGCCAGTGGGCGGCGGTGCGGTAGTAAAGTTCCGCCAAGCCGAGCGTCGTCAACACCCAGGGGTTGCCGTCGTAGTAGCGGTCTTCGGGGTAACGCCCAATGGCGAAGCCAGGAATGGGCCGGCTCTCAAGGACACGGCTGTTTACGGAATAGAGGGGCCGGAAGCTTCGCTCGATCTCCGCCGCCGTCGCGAGCACACGCGAGTCCGCGCCTTCCTGCTTCACGTGCAGGTGCGCGAGCACGACGGAAAGGTCGAGGTTGGACGATTTGTAGTCGACGCCTTCCACTCGGCGTAGCGTCGCGCCCAGGAACCCTTTCTCCGCCTGCCAGAACTCGCTTAGGCTCGCCTCCACGCGTTGGGCCTGTTGGTCGTAAAAGCTCGCGGCGCCGCGATCGTTCATATCGTAGGCAAGACGCGCGCCCGAGCGGAGCGCGGTGAGCTGCACTAGCCGCGTGTAATAGTGATCGCCTTTTACTTCCTCCCAAAGGTCGAAACAGGGATCGCTCCAGTGATGGGCCACGAATTCCAGATCCGTCTTGATCACCGATTGGGTGGGCAAACGTCCGTCGTATAAGTATTTCGCCACCTGGTCCCGGCGGCCCAACGCGAGTAAACGATCCGCCGTACGGATCAGGGTCAGCGCGCGCAGCGCCGGTCCATCGTTCTGGGGGCGGCCCCAGGGGCCGTCGAAGGCGCGTCCGTCGACGTAGAATTTAGGTTCACCCAGCCCACTGAGCGTGGGCGTGAGTTGGTTCTCGCGCGAGAGCCCGGCGAAATCGAGCAGCAGATCGAGATAAGGCTGCTTTTGGTCTCCGCTTGCGTCGTCGTAAAAGTCCGCAACCGTGTCCATGGTAAGGGCGGCATCGCGTACCCAGTGAAAGTAGTAGTCCGGATTTTCCCGGGAAGGGGAAGCGATCACGACGCCGGGACGCGCGTCCTGCGGATGGATGTTTTGGAGCAGGCGTTGCGTGGAGATCGCGCGTTGTTTGAGGATCCACTCCTCAAAGCCGGCGTCCGCTGCATTTGCGAAACTCGCAGAGCCCACGTAAAATGACCCGACATTCCCCATCAGCAAAGCAAAAAGCAGAGTGATCAACATTCCCCCTTCATAGACAGGAATGGGCGGTCGGGCAATCGGCAATCACGACGTCGACTCGTCGCGTAATGCCTTTTCTGATAAGCGAATGACAACCTCTGTCATATACCGACGATTGCGGTCGCGCAGTTTCTCGACGCGATAAGGAGACTCCAGGGTTTTCTCCCAGATCAGCGCGCCCGATCGGCTCAGTCGTGCGTGACAGACGCCTTCGGCGGAAATCTTCCCAATTTGAAGAAGGAAGGGAGAGGTGGCTCTTTCCTCCACCGCGTCGGATACGGCGGTGAAGCCACGGGCGACCACGGTAAACGGGCGGGGCGCTAGTTCGGGAGAAGTGCGAATGCGGGTCCACAAGCGCTCCGCTAGAACCCCGTCGGTGCCGTCGTCCCAAATCGTGATGCCCGCGCTCACGGCCCGCAAGAATCGGTCTGCCAGATCTTCGCCCTGGGTGGCGACAACCCACGGCTCGATCGCGCGCTCCAGCTTCGTCCGCCACGGAGGAAATACATCCAATTCCCGCTCGGGCACCCACACCTTGATTTCGATGTACGGCATGTGAGCGCGGTAACCCGTTTGGAATCCGCTTCCTTCCAGTGCGGCCTCGACGATCTCACCCAACTGGGCCTCGCTCTTGCCCATGCAGCTCCATCGAAAGAGCTGAGTGCGGTCGGAGGTCGGTACGACCTCGCGCAGGCTGGTGCAAATGCCTCCGTCCCACACCGCGGCCAGCTCCACGGGCGGGCCAGGAAAACACCAAAGCTGGCCTCTTGCATGGGGGCAGCCGAACGCGTTCGCGGTGCCTTGGGGGTTGGGGATGACCTGAGCGCCCCGCGGGAAGTAGCACTGTTGGCGGTTGGATTCGGCGACCGGGACGTTGAAGGCGGTCAGGCGCGCGACGATGTGGTCCCAAGACGGTGCGTGGTATTCGAGCGGTGAGCCCAGCCATTGGGCGATCACTTCCCGGGTAAAATCATCCGACGTTGGGCCCAGGCCACCCGTGACAAACTGGAAGCGCGCGAGGTTGGCACCTCGCTCGAGCGCCTCCCGAATGAGAATGCGGTCATCGGGCACTGTCTCGTGAAGGACGACGGCAAAGCCCAAATCGGTGAGTCGCTCGGAAAGCCAGGCGGCGTTGCGGTTAGTGACTTGTCCGCTCGTCAGTTCGGTGCCGACCGCGAGGATGAAGGCAGAATACGGAGCCGGCGTTTCCTTGTCGCCTGGGTTGCCCATGCTAGGCGACGAGCTTCGCGATCTCGCGCATGACTTCAGGTGAAAGCAAGCGCAAGGAATCAAGGGCCCCGAGGTTTTCCGTCAGCTGCTCCTTGCGTGACGCGCCCAGGATCACCGTGCTTACGTCTTCGTTTTTGAGGCACCAGGCGATGGCAAGTTTCGGCAGGGACGTGCCGAGCTCGCGCGCCAGCTCGCCCAGCTTTTGGGCTTGGGCGATTTTCGCCGCGCCTTCGGCGGTATTGAGCTCGCGTTGGAGCCACTCGTAACCTTTGAGCTTCATGCGGGAGTCTCCGGGGATGCCTTGCGCGTATTTCCCGGTGAGCAGACCCGACGCTAGTGGTGACCAAATCGTGGTTCCCAAGCCGAATTCGTCGTAGAGGCGATGATATTCCTGCTCGACGCGGGCGCGGTGAAAGAGATTATATTGGGGCTGCTCCATCGTGGGTGGGGTGAGTCCGCGTTGCTCGGCCACTTGGTAGGCTTCGAAGAGCTGCTCCGCGCTCCACTCGGAAGTGCCCCAGTATAGGATCTTTCCCTGCATCACGAGCGTGTGCATGCAGCGGACAGTTTCCTCGATGGGAGTTTCCGGGTCGGGCCGGTGACAAAAGTAGAGATCCAGGTAATCGACTTTTAAGCGTCTCAGGGCATTGTGACAAGCATCGTACACGTGCTTGTGACTGAGGCCGGTCTGGGTGGGGAGCTGGCCGCCCCAAAAAACTTTGCTCGAAACGCAGTAAGAGTCGCGCCGCCAGCCCTTTTTCTGCAGCACATTGCCCATGATTTCCTCGGAGGCGCCGTTCGCGTACGTTTCGGCGTTGTCGAAGAAATTCACGCCACCGTCGTAGGCGAGCTGCATGAGTTCACCCGCCGCACGCTCGTCCAGCTGATTGCCAAACGTCACCCACGAGCCAAACGAGAGTGCGCTGAGTTTTAGGCCTGATTTTCCGAGTCGACGGTATTCCATAGGCCTCGCAGTATGGCAGATGTGATAGCGCGTGTCAGCTAGTTTAGGTTTGCGAGGGCGGGGGCACCTGGAAGGTCCGCTTGAACTTGTGGATCAAGTCGGAAACATCCTCGAGCGGGATCGCTGGGGAGAGATTTCCGTTGATCCCTTCCATGCTTTCGGCCGAGCACAACGAATTCAATATGGCTTCTTCCGTGCATTCAACCACGGCTTCGTAAAGCGGATTAATCCGCTTATCGAGCAGGATCTTCATGCGATAGACCATCTTCTGAGTCTCGCGGGGAGCCACGTTCGTCGTGGAAAAAGCCAGGATGATCTCGCCCGAGCCGTGCGCGGCGTAGGAGCCCACCCGACCGATACCGAGCGCCGCGCGTTTGGAAAGTTGCGTAAGCTGCGCGGTCACGAGCGGTGCGTCGGTGGCGATCACGGCAATGATTGATCCGTAATTATCCTTGCGCTTACGCAGGCCCGCGAACTTGGGTTGCAGGATCGCGCCGGCGGGAATTCCCCCCATGCGGAGGTCTCGAATCTCACCAAAGTTGCTCATCACTAGCACGCCGATGGTGTAACCGCCCAGGAGCTGGGGAAGCTTGCGCGAGGAAGTGCCAATCCCGGCCTTGAAGTCACAGGTGATCATGCCGGTGCCGCCCCCGACGGCGCCTTCGAGCACCGGTCCGCTCTGCGCGCTTTTGATGGCCTCGATCACGTGCTCGGAGCGGACGTGGCGGCCGGCGATGTCGTTCAGCCAGGAGTCATCGCATTCGCCGACGAGGGGGAGCACGACGTCGTGCTGAGAACCAATCCCCGGGTAACGGTCGGTCATGTACTGGACACAGGCTTCCGAGCAGGTTCCCACCGAAAGGGTATTGGTTAGCAGGATCGGAGTTTCGATGATTCCCCATTCCTGCACTTGCGTCAGACCTGAAAGCTCTCCCGCTCCGTTCAGGATGAAGGCGCCCCCCGCTACTCGGTTTTCATAGATGTCATCCCGCGGGATAATGGCGGTGACTCCCGTGCGCACGGGGCCGCGTCGAGGGGTGTGCTTTCCATGGCCCTTGATGATCGTGGAGTGACCCACTTTCACGTTGGGGACGTCGGTGATCGCGTTGTAGCGCCCCGGCTTGTAATGGCCGATCTCGAGACCGAGGTCACGAATACGAAGGCGTTTCTTCAAAGGGGTGGAATTCGGTGGCAAAAGCTCCTCACGCCGGGTTGAGTAATTCGTTGCGTCCGCTCTCCGACGACTGGGTGCTCGCCATGGCTTGGGCCTGCACCAGCGCTTGGTGCCGGTCTTTTTCCCGCGCGCGCCGCACGGCAGGGGCCAGGATTTCTCCGATGAGTGTGCGGTAATCCATGCCCGCGCTCTCGGCGATCATGCATAGGTCCGACCAGCCGGGGGTCAGCCCCGGCAGCGGATTGCACTCCACGAAGTTCACGCGTCCCTCGGCGTCGAGTCGAAGATCAATGCGGGCGACGTCGCGGCAGCCTAACGCAATGAAAGAGCGTTTGGCCACGCTCTCGAGCTGCTTGCGGAGCTTTTCGTCGATCTGCGCGGGCGCTTGGTACTGGATCTCGTCGTTGCGGTCGAGTTTGTGCTGGTAGGTGTAGACCGGGAAAGCTTCATCTTTCTTGGCGAAGATGATCTCCATCGGCGGTAGCACGCGGGGACGGTTTTCCCCTAGGAGCGCGACGGTGAATTCACGGCCGGTGAGGAATTCCTCGACCAGCGCCGATTGGTGGTAGATGCGGATCATCGTGTTGGCGATGGCGCGTAGCTCGGCCTCGTTGTGGGCGACGCTTTTCTTCACCACGCCCTTCGAGCTGCCTTCGGCCACGGGTTTTACGATGACGGGGAAGCGTAGCTCCTTCGGAAGTTTTTCCCGCCCCGTGGTCATCAGGAAAAAGTTCGGGGTGAGAATGCCCTCGTTGCGCACCACTTTTTTGGCCAAGCTCTTATCGAGGGTGATGGAGAGCGTGGTAGGGTCCGATCCCGTATAGGGAATATCGAGCAGCTCGAGCATGGCCGGGATTTGCGATTCCCGGTTCCGGCCCTTGAGGCCTTCGGCGATGTTGAAGACGACGTCGACGTTGGTGGCCGAAAGCAAGTTCGGCAGCTCCGGCGTAGCTTCTAGGTCGACCACCTCGTGTCCGTGCGAACGGATGGCTTCGCGGATCTTCCCCAGGGTGGACGGCGAATCGTATTCGGCCTCGGTGTCGTTCACCTCGTAGTCCCCCGAGGGCACGCGTTTCTGATTGAAAGTGAAGCCTACCCGTAAGTGACGTTTATTTTTGGAGCGGGTAGTGAGCCGCACCTTTTGCCGGAGGCAGGCGTTGGCGATGATCGCGCCCAGGACGTCCTTGGTCTCGCTTAAGCCCGCGAGCTTCGCCGCTTGGTAGATCCCGGCGCCGGGCTCGAGGCTAGGGAGGGCGTTGATCTCGATGAAATAAATCTCGCCATTCGGCGTGACCCGGAAGTCGATGCGGGCGGCGTCGTGCACGCCCAGGGTTTTGAAAATGACTTGGGACATTTTCTGCAGGCGGGCCCCTACGTCGCTGTTTACTTCGGCCGGTACCTTGAGGTGCACGTGATCCGAAAGGGAGTTTTTCAGCTCGTAGTCGTAGATCTGGTATTTCCGGGGTCCCACCGCAGCCGTATCGAATACATACTCGATGGGAGCGAGCACGCCGCCGGAAGCCGCCGCGGCACCTTCGATGAAGGGCACGGCGATGTCGCGTCCCACGATGTATTCTTCGACCAAGATCCCGATCGGGTACTGCGTGAGTGCCCGCTGGAGTTTTTCCTGGAAGGCAGCCGGAGTTTCCGCGATGGAATCCTGGGTGATGCCCTTTGAGCTGCCTTCGAAATTGGGTTTTAAGATGACCGGAAAGCGGAGGTCTATCTTTTCGGCCCCCGCCATGGTTACGAAGAACTGAGACCGCGGAACGGGAATCCCCTGGCCCGCGACCATCAGCTTGGTCATGTGTTTGTCCAGAGTGAGCGTGCATACGTAGGCGTCGGAGCCCGTGTAAGGGATGCCCAACTGATCGAAGATGCCGGGGTAGAAGGCTTCGCGATACCGTCCCGTCTTTCCTTCCGCGGTGTTGAAGATCAGATCCGGATGGAGTGCCTCCAGGCGGGCGATGGTACGAGAAACGGGCCCGCTGACCTCCACTGGTTCTACCTGGTGGCCGAGCTGGGTAAGCGCGTCGGTGATCGCCGCCACTGTTTCCTTCGTGTCGAACTCCGCTTCTTCTTCCGCGTCCGTGACCTTCAAATTATGCGTGAAAGCAATCTTCATTGCCGCCAATGTATCAGAACGATTCTAAACTGCAATGTGCGCGAAGCTCCGGGTGGCCGGTTGGAGGCTTCAGTCGTTGTTCATCCAGCTGATCGTTTTCAGATAGATCGCGTATTGACCGAGCACCACCACGGTCTGGTTCGTCGTGAACTGGAAGCCCCCCAGGTTTTGCCCTTCTCTTTCCGAGGAAAATACTACCGGGCGAATCTTTTCGGCGGCCTGGCCGGTGAGGGGGATGACCGCGTTCACGATCGCGGAGCTCGGCAGGACTTTGCCCCGAATCTCGCTCAGTTCCCGCGGATGGGACAAGAACGAGGTATCCACCGTGCCAAAGCTCGGCTGTTCGTCTAGCGTGAAAAGATGCGCAAACTCTTGCAGATCCCGCAACGAGGTTCGTTGACCATCTACCCCGTAGGAAAGCTTCAGGATCGTAAGGTCGAGCGTGAGGGTCCCCATGGGCTCCAGGTCACGGTAGAGGTCGGAAGCCTTTCCGGGCGGGAGGTGCAAGACTTGAATCGCTCGGGGCTGCTCACGCGCTAGCGCCGCGGCGGCCTCGGCTAAGTGCACGATCTTGGCGCAACGGGAGCTTCCGTGCTGGTTGGGCTCGGCTTTGCCCAGGCGAGCCGTGTACTCCGCGGACTCGGGGAAGGTGGCGCCGAATTTCACACACCTGGGTTCGTTCAGAACGATGACGGGGTCGGCGATGGCGAAGCGGGATAGGAAAAGTAGGACGAGCGCGGACAAGGGCAGGCGATAAACCATAACGGTCTCCTCTATTGAAACACCTCTTGATCAACCCTCGACGCAGTGCGTAGCAATATTCCTCAATATTGTCAACGGGGATGCCGAAATCACTACATTAGAAATATTAATTAATTAACCCAATATCGAATAATTATTATTTCTTCACCTCCGACGCTAGCCGCCGAAGTCGGTGGAGATCACCCTGCCGATCAAGCACATTCTGCAACCGCGCTGCGCCGGTGGCCCGGTAATCGTGGCGGAAGAAGATGATCGTCCGGTCGATGGCATGCTCCAGCGCTTTACCGTGCAGGTGAATTCGTTGGCGACTCCGCCTTCCCGTTGCGTTCGTCCTTCCGTGGAGCGTTTGCCGGCTGAAGTCAGCCTGGATTCCTCCGAGTTGGCCGAGGGCTTTGTGCAGCCGTTGGTGCTGGGCCCGAACGTGCACGTCATTTATGAAACTGGTCTAGTCAATCGCCTCAACGGCAAAGCCGTGGAAACGCGTTCTACCTTCAAGGGCGCGAATTTTCATCGTACGGATGTGATTCGTCCCTTACACCAGTAGTTGGGAGAGGGTGGTAAGCGGAGAGGCCTTCACGAGATGGAGGCTTCTCCGTTTGCTTTTGGGGACCCTGGGTAATCAACATGCAGCCGCGGCGTCGCGAGGGCGATGCCTTCGCGGCGTAGGCCGTGCAGGGCGGCCATCATTACTTCGTCGGCGATCTCCGAGTGTCGTCCGTAATCTTGGATGAAATAAACAAGTTTACACGTGATGCCGGCGTCGGTGGCTTCCGAAAGCTGAGCGTAGGGTAACGGACGTTTCACCACGCGGGTGATCGCTCCGGCGGCTTCGGCCAGTGCGGCGCGCGCCCGGGGCAGATCGCAGTCGTGGGGGAGCTTCAAGGCGAGCGTCTGGACAATGGGCTCTCCGGTAGCGGAAAGATTGGTCACTCCACCCTGGGCCACCACGCGGTTGGGAATGGTGAGGCGCTCTTCGTCGAGGCCGGTTAGGTGCACGGCCCGCCAGGTGATTTCGTAGATTTGCCCCGTCCATTTCAAGACGCCGAACTGGATTTCCACCCAGTCGCCGATTTCGAAAGGCTTATCGAGTTGCAGGGCGATGCCGGCGAAGAGATTGCCGAGTGTGTCTTGGAGGGCTAAGCCCAGTACGAGCGAGAGGATGGCCGAGGTCGCCAAAAACGGAGTGAGCTGCACGCCGAAGATATCCGTCACGTACCAGCCGGCGAGCACGATTGAAACGAGCAGCGTGAAGAGATTCACGAGCAGGATCGGCACGCCTTCCTTCATGTGGCCGAAGAAGAGGTACTCCATGACGAGTAGTCGACTCGTTTTTACGAAAACCACCGAACCGGTGACCAGGGTAAGAAACCCTACATAGCTGACGATGCGGAGGTGGGTGTCGGGCGAGAAGAGCTCGACGCGCTCGAGCCCGATGTAAGCGGCGAAGCAGACGCCCCAAGCTAAGCCATTGACTGCTAGGTTTTTGAACAGCGACTTCAGGTTTTCGTGTCGCTGCGCGGTCACGTTGCGGAGAAAAAACTTGTAGATGAGGAAAGAAGCGAGTGCCATCCCGAGGATGACGAAGGTGGGCTCGACTTGGAGAAAAGCTTCAATCTTCTCCAAGGGAATGAGTGGCTGACCGGAGCGTACTCTCACGTACACCTTTTCGGTTTAGTGAGGCCGGTTCCCGAGCGTAAAAAATTTGACGGCAGGGCCGCGCGAGGCGGCGGAAAACTTACTTTGTCTTAGCCCCAGTTGGGGTTTCGACCTTGTGCTTCACCATATCCAGCGTTTCACCCAAGGTCTTCTCCGGGTTTACCTTCCGCCAGACGTCGGTGATTTTTCCTTCTGGATTCACCAGGAAGGTATCGCGAGAAAAATAGCCTTTGCCCCCCTGGCTCACGTCCAAAGGGCCGGCCAGTTCGTGCTTGGCGTCGGTAAGCAGGGGGAAATTTAGCTTATGCTTCTGTTTGAATTGGTCGTGTGACGCCAGGTCGTCGGCGCTTACGCCGAACACGTTCACGTCGAGCCGCTTGAACTCATCCATGCGATCGCGGTAGCTGCAGGCTTGCTTCGTGCAGCCCGGAGTGTCGTCCTTGGGGTAAAAGTAGATGAGGGTCCACTTCCCCAAGATGTCCTTGGGCAGCGTACGCGTTTTTCCATCGGACGCCGGAAGGGTGACGTTCGGTAGGGGCTTTCCAATGAAAGGGTCTTGCCCGCCGGTAGCCGGTGCGGCGAGCGCGGACGCGATCGACATCAACGCCAGGAGCAGAGCGATGGCCGCCGCCTTAGTAAACCAAGAGTACGAGCCCGTCTTCGCCGCGATCTCCGCTTCGATGTTCGCCTGGAATTTCATAACTTCCCCTCCCGCCCCACCCGGGGCCTTTGGTTAATAGAGCCGGAAACGAGGGGCCGCCTAGATTGCGCGGGCACTTATCGTCGCCGATCCCGTTCGGAAGGCCGCCGGGATGTCCGTCGATTCCTTCCAACGTGTAAAATGTCCGTGAGCCTTCGGATAGGTGGGAAACGTCCACCATCCCTCCGTGCCCGCCGTTCTGTTCGCTCGCCGTAACGTACTGGCCGCCGCGTCCTCCGTGCAACACGACGTAGGTGCCGAAACGAGTGGCGTGCCCCTCTTGGCCTGAGCTACCGTCACCGGTGCCCGCCGAACCGCCGGAGCCGACGATGATTTCGATTACTTCCCCGGGGGTGACTCGCACCATCCCGCGAAAGTACGCGCCGCCGCCGCCGCCCGCGCCGCAGACTCCGCCGGTGCGATCTCCGCGCCCGCCGCCGCCGCCGCCCGCCCAGGCTTCCAAGACGACTTCGCTGATACCGTCGGGCACGGTCCAAAACTCCGAGACCGCGAGCGTGCGGGTATGGGGACCTTTCACGATCTCGCCGGTGGATCCCCCATTGCAAGCCTGAATGGCGTCGGTGTCTTCCTTGGTAAAAAAAACGATGGGGAAAGTCTTCTCGGGGAGGGACACGGCAGGCCCCTTGGCTTCCACCAGTTTTTCGCCTTGAATGACGAGATTACCGACGTAGCGATTGGGTTGGCGCAGCTTCGGCGCGATTTCATGGATTTCCATCCGCGTGAGCTTCAGGCCGCCAATCGCGGTGCCGAGCTTCGCGATCGGTCCAGTGCCGATACGGATCTCGTGCACGGAAACCCTGTGGCCTTCCGGTTTGGTCGGCTTGAAAACCAAGGCGTTACCCGAGGCGTCGCGGAAAGCCGTTCCGCATAGGTCGGGCTGCGAGAGCACAAGATTGAGCGAGGAGATCAGTGAAGTATACTCGGCGGTAATGGCGGCCGACTTATTGGATTTCGCGAAGTAGGTGAGGCCCTGAAAGATCGCGTATAGGATAACCATGCCGACGGCGCCCGCGATGAGCACTTCCAGCATCGAAAAACCAGGGGGTTGCCGCCGTGGGGAGGGAAGGGAGAGAACGCTCATTTCAGAAAGAATTTAGCCGAGGAAGGCGAAAACGAGAAGGGATTTGCGTGGAGCCCACGTTTTTTGGGACGTGGACTCCACGCTGAAATCACGATGCGCGGATCACTTGCCGCGACCGCTACTGCTGCGCGGGGGCAGCGTTGCCGCCGTGTTTTTCCATTTTTTTCTGGCGGCGGGTTTCGCGGCGTTGTTTGCGAAGCTCGCGAATCTTCTGCCGGCTCTCACGGATTTCCTTCCGGTTTTCCTTGATGTCGGCGCGTTCTTTCTTGATCTGATCTTGGAAGTCTTTTTTCACCTCGGCTTGCGGCGGAACGGCCGGAGCATCATCGGCGCGGGCCGAAGCCAACGGGAAGGCCGTGAAAATCGCTAGCAGCAGGGTGGGAATCAGTTTGGATTGCATAAGGTTCTCCTTGTTGCTTAAGTGTAGAGCAAGGGGGGTGCCATCGTCTAATCGTAAATATATCAACAAGTTGCGACGGCGCGCGTCGGCCCAGCTTGTTGCAATTCGCTACGGTTGGGGGAAGCTGCCCCAGTGGGTTTGACGGAAGAACTCGGTATCCAGGTAGTGAATGGAAGTAATCCCTAAAGTGGGGTCGAGCATATTCAACCCCGTGTAACGCTCGGCGGTTTTGCCGATGCCCTGGGTATAACCGGCGAAAAGCACGGGGTTGTCAGGATGGGTCGCCGCGAAGATCACATAATCGCGGTCGCGGGTCACGGACTGCGGTTCACTGAGCAAACGAAGGGTGAGGGAGTCGACAAAAAAGTAGCTGAACTCCCGAAGCCCGGGCGCGAACGGCGTGAGGTAACGTTCCTGATTCACAGTCAAGCCGGGCCAGTCGCGGTCGGCGGGACCGCCGACAAATGTCGCGGGTTGCATAGAGCGGGGAATTTTTTTCAGTGTCTCGGTGTCGTCCCGGTGCCCGCGCGTCCAGTCCTCGAAACCGAACACGAGCGTGGTGTCCTTCCTGGGTGCGACCACGTGAATGCGGGGATTCGTATGTAATTTTCCCGCCTGCGCGAGTTCCATCGTCTCAATCAGGGCGTCCGCTGATTTGGCGATCGCGGGCTTGGCCTCGCTTGGCCATTGTTTCAGCCGGCGCACGGCGAGTAGCATCGAACCTGCGTCGACTAAGTCAGGCCGTTCCATCCGGTTCGCGGCGAGTTGCTGATTGAGCACGCGTTTGGCTTCGCCGCCCAGGCGCGTCGGCCCGAGCTCCCGCGCCAAGGTTTGCCAAAGGGGCACGGTCGCCCGCAAGCGGGTCGTATCCACCACGCTGAGCGTGGCGGAGCTGCGTTCGACGGCGCGGCGTTGGCTTCCTTGCTTCAAATAAGAATAGGTTTCGATGAAACGAGTGGCGAAGTCGATCGCGACTTTCTCGACGTCGGCGGGGCCGGCCGCCAGCGTACGAAAGATGTCGAATGGGGTGCCGGCGGAAAACTCGGCTTCTTCCGACGCCAGGATGTAGCGCGCGAGCGGGGCGAGCTCGAGCTGGGCTTCTAGGTTCGCCATGAAACAGGAATCCAGCCAAAGAATGTCGAGCGAACGCTCCGCGAGGGCGGCGGCCAGCTGTTTTTTGAGCGCGTTCAAGCGAATGACCTGCAGCCCGTCGAACGCCAGGCCGTGGGCGTAAATCACTAAGACGCGCTTGGCGGAGGGGTCCGGATAAGCGCGCGCGAAAAATCGCTGCAGAGCTTCCCTTTCCCGCAAGCGGGTGGGCGTTTGGGAGCTTCGCGGGGTTACCGTGAAGCCTCCGGGCACCTGCCAACCGGGCAGGGGAGACCGGGCAAAGAGCGGATCCCAGTTCGTCAGCTCGGCAGAGGCGGGGTCCACGAAATATTCAACGGCGCGGTCCGCGAACTCCCGGTAGATCGATAAGCGTAGGTTTTCGTTCGGGACGATCCGGCCTAGCTCCATCACGTTCCGGTCGATGTCGGACTGGAAGGCGGGGTCGACGTCCCGGTTCGGGGCCCCGGGGCCACCCGATTCGATGAAAAGAACGGCAAGCTCCCAGCGCGTGGGCGTGGGTGGCGTTGACGCGGGCGGCGCCGCGGCCACGGTGAGGTGGACGGCGCCGCCGAGCCAAATCAGGGATGACGCGAGAAGGAGTTTACTCCTTCGGGTTGTCTTCATCGCCATTGACGCTAAACAGGTTGTCGCTGTCGATCTGGTTGGCGAGCGTTTGGTAAGACACGCGCGTGCCGGTCTCGACCCAGGCTTCCACCGCCCGGACGAGCGCCATGTTCGTGTCGTGCATGACGGAGAAGTACGTCGAGAGCCCGTTATTGAGCACGTCGAGGTTCTTCGTTCCCTTGGGGTCCGTTTGGGTCTTCTTTCGGCCGAAGTACATGCTGTTATAGTACGTGTACGAGCTGCAGCTATTGAAGAAGTAGATCTGATACTGCTTTTGGTTCGGCGCGAACTCGAAACCGTGCTGGTCTTCGATCGCCGCCAGATCCAAGTGCCCGCCCAGGCCGCTATGGCCGTCGTACATCATGATCGCCTCGTTCGCGAGCGAGTCCTTGAAGAAGTAATGAAAGCTGCGGCTGTCCTCGTCAATGCCCGACGGTCCGAAGAAGATCCGCAGACGGATCGCGCGGGTCACTTCGTTGCGGGTGAAAGTTTTCGTGAACTCTTCCACGTAGACGCGATCGTTTGCCGCCCGGTCGGGCACCACCTGATTGATTTCGGACCCGGACCAGATGCGCGAGCGGTAGCCGCGCTCGAGCAGCGAAGCTTTGATGGGCCGGAAGTTCAGGGCGTTCTCGTCGTCCGAGACATTCGGATCGCGGTTCAAATCCGGATCATCCATGCCCATGAGCAGCGAAATACGCAGTACGCCATCGGCTGACGTGAGCCGTTCGTATTCGGGGAAGCTGCGCGTGGTATTCTTGATTCTCTGGAGGGAGCCCGTGACTTTCCGGTAGTGCACCCACTCCTTCAGTCGGCATTTCGGGTTAGCCGGCGCCGGGGACCAGAAATACCAGAAATCGCCTTCTTCTTGATAGTGCTCGTCGGTACAGGGGTTGTAGCGTCCCACCATCGCCGAACGATAAATCGTCGCGGGATTGTTCGGCAGGATCACCGTGTAGGATTTTAGCGGTGCCTCCGGAGTTTCTCTTTTCGCGAGTTCGACCACGATGAGACCCCGATACTGATAACTTACGATCGTTTTCTTGCCGTCCTTCACCGAGAGCTGGACATCGGTGATCTCGTGCGCCCCGCGCGGCACGGCTTTCAGGTCCGCGACGGCCATGGTGCCGAATAGGTGCTGGAGCTGGTCTTCGATCGCCTCGTAGGCGTCATCTTCATTGGCCCGGGGGCTATTGATTTCCACGGTGTGGCGGAAGTTCAGATAGGCCTCGGTGGCGTTCTTGCCGACGTAGAGTTTTCTTTCGTCGGCATGCGCGATGGACAAACCTAGGCTCGTGGCCAGGATCAAAAGTGAACTGAATTTCATAACGAACGTCTCCCTGTTGCGCTGCTATATAAATGATAGGCCTGCGAAGCGTCAAATGGGGATTTGGCGTGGGGAAGTAATAAAAATCAGTAGTAAAAACTATAGGTTATGCTGTCTGGCTGGATCCGAAAGGCCGTGGTTTTTCCAAAAGCACTTTCGAGCCAAGACTGGTGGTTCCCCCGGTGGACGAGGTAAAGGGTGACGTCGAATACCAAGAGAAATGCACCCTGCAAGATCAGGGAGCGTCCGTAGCCTCGCCATTTGGCTTGGGATTCGAAGGTTTCGCCCGCGTGATCGCCACGCGAATGGAGCCACACCCCCGTGGCCATGTAGGCTACGTCCAATCCGGCGTTTAGGAGCAAGACGCCCTGCACTTCCTCATTTTTCTCGATGGTCTGGCGCAAGGTGTAGTTCGAGACGTCTTCGTTTCGATTCTGAAGGTATCCCCACGTGGCCAATCCAAAATTCACTGTGTTCCAAAGGACGTTCATTTGGTGAAAGTAGTGGTCGGCTTGGGTTGCGTTGCCTTGCATCGCCAAGCCCGTGGCGATATTGCCTAGCGCCCACCCGCCGAGTACCAGCATGCCTTTTTGATTGATCGCGAGCCGCTGTAAATTGACTTTACCGGGTTCCTCCGCAAGAATGGGGGCACTCATGAAAAACCAGAAAAACAGGGCGTATCGGAGAAGGTTCAGCTTTTTTTTCGCGATCGGCATTCTCGCTACATACCATGTTTTCGACGGCGTTCCGGGGTTAGCCGACGAAATTTTCGTCGAGCGCGCCACCGGCGCGGGAGTTCCTAGCAGCGATCTGGACGCCACCACCGAGCTCGTCCGCGTCGCCGTGGCGAGCAGTGGTTCGCACCGCGCGGTTTCCGAGGCCGGCGAGTCGCAGTATCGTCTGCGCCCGCGGCTTTTGAGGTTGGGTGGCGCCTACGTCATGACCTTGGAGAAAATTCGCGACGGCAAGGTGGCTTATTCCGCCCAGATGAAAGCGGCCCGCATCGAAGATCTCGATCAGGTGGGATCGCGCTTAACCCGGGCCGTGATCAACGAGGTCGCGCCGGCCGCGGACGCCCGCGTGGGCGACGTGACCGAAACGGAAGTCACCGCGGGCCAAAACCGTCGCTCGGCGCGCAAGGGTTATTATTTCGGCCTCGGCCCGGCCTATCTCAAGTCTTCGGCGAATTCCGGCTTGGCTTACTACTTGTCGGGCGCTTACGCGTGGGATCTCAACGATTGGATGATCTCGATTGGTTTGAACTGGGCTAGCCTCAGTCGCGCGAGCCTCGTCGATTTTGGCATTGGCGGGCGTTACTTTTTCTCGGATCGTGGCACCACTCCATACGTATCCGCGGATTTCGGGATGGGAATCGCGGAAGTCAGCACCGTGGGTTTCGTGCTCGGTGGTGGCGGGGGCCTACAGCTGCTGCGGACGACCGCCTTGAATATAGACTTGGGGTTTCGGGCCGGGATCCTGTTTAAGGACTTGAACGGGGTTACGCCTTACGTGCTGGGCGCGCGTCTCGGGGTGTTTTTCAATTGAGATCGCGCGGGGTCCTTCTCGTGGCTTGGGCGTTGAGCTTTGCACCGGGCGCCCGGGGCGACGAGGCCGTTCTCCCGACGCAACACTATAACGCCGGGTTGGGCACGGGCTGGGTAACCCAGGCCAACGATCCCGGCGCGCAGTTCTGGGTTTCCGCGGCCTACGGGTGGGAGATCGCGAAAGCGCCCGTCTATCTTGAATTGAATCTCGTCGGCCAACGCGAGTGGAGCCTGGTCAGCTTCAGCTTCGGGCTGCAATATCGTTTCGACGCGAGTCGGACCACTTCGCCCTACCTGGGCGCGGACGGGGGATTTGGCGTGAATTCGTCGGTGGCAGGCCCAGTTCTGGGCGTGGTCGCGGGCCTTCCTTTTTACCAAAGCGAGGAAGTTCAGCTGCAAGTGGGCTGGCGGGGCGCCGTACTCTTGAATTCCGGCGGCGGGAGTCTGCCCTTAATGACCGGTTTGAGGATAGAAGCATGCTTTCAATGATTCTCTTGGGTTTTGCGCTCACGCGCGCGGAAACGTTCGATCAGGCGACGAGCGTGACCGCACCTCATTTTCGGTTGCAACTGATGCCCACCGATACGACGCCCGCTTCCGACTGGAAGACGAGGGCGGAGGCCGAAGGAAAAACGCTGAGTGAGGCGCTCGAAGGATTGATCACCCGCATTCAGCAGGAGTCACCGGCCAAGTTCCAGTTTGCGCCTTACCGCGAGTCGATCACCGACCGCATCGACTCGCGTACCCGCGTGCGCACGAAGGGCGCCCAGTCGGAAGCGCTATTCCTTATGTATTTTTTTCCGGAGCCGACGAAGGACGCTCCGCTCTTTCCCGGTAATCTCTACGTGCAGATTGCCCTCAAGCAACCGCCGGCGCGCGAACAGCTGCAGATATTGGAAGGACGCGTGCTAGAGGCGTTCAACCAGAAGAAAACCCGTTGGCGGAAGACGCCGCCGGAAAGTAGTGGCCGCTAGATCCCGCGCCCGCTCGCGCCATCCAAGGTCACGTATATGCCGACCGGCTTCGGGTGCCGCATTTTTTCCCGAGTTTTTAAAAACTAGAAGCAGTAGCGGATGGCCAAGCCGCCCTGAAGGATAACGCCCGTGCTGGGCGCGAGTCGGATGCCGGGAACCAGTTCTAAGGTAAAGGACACGGGGGCCTTTGGTAAGATGTACTCGGCGCCGAAGGGAATGCGCAATGCGGCAGCGCCGTTGGTCATCTGCGAGCGACGATCCGTCGAGAAGCCAAAGTAACCCCCTACGCCAACGTACGGCAGCAAGCGCGATAGAAACTCATGACGCGATCCGAATAAGCCGGGAAAGTGCCAAAGGTAATCTCCGAAAATCAGCAGATAGCTATTGAAGGAGTAGCCTAGTCCCGCGCCAATCGCGTTATTGCCCATCCAGAATTTTCCCGAGAGAGCAAGCGGCTCTCCGATGATGAGGCCAAGCTCGGTTGAGCGCGCGGCGTTAGCGGAAAATCCGCTGGCTTCCGCTGCCGCCTGGGTGGGTGCCGCAGTGGCAAGCGTGATGGATGCGAAGCAGGTTAGCGCCGCGGCGAATACTGAGAATGGGTTGCGGTTCATGGGGAAAAGGTATGGCCCCGCGTTAACATCTGTAAAGAAAAAATTCTCTCACCCCCTTTGAATTTTCCCTTTTTCCTGATCCACTACGGGGATCAGAGAGAACCAAACCTGAAGGAATAGAAGATGAAAAAAATTCTCGCGGCGACTTTAATTTTCGGAACGCAGTTCGGGCTGACGGCGGTGGCGGGAGACACTCTCCATCTGCTTCGCGGCGACGTAGCTTTGCGTGATGAAAGCGCCGAAGTCCTGCAGCAAGCCGGGCCGTCCCTCTTAGATGATGAGCGGGTTTTCGTCGTGCAGTTCCAGTCGACGATCCAAGCCGCCGATCGAACCGGCTTGGAAGCGGAAGGCTTGGTGATTTTGGGTTATCTGCCGGACGATGCTTACCTGGTGCGCGGCCCTTCGGGCGCGGCGGGCACGGTCGTCGGAGCGTTAACAAATGTTCGCGCGGTTTCGGAGTTCAAGGGTGAGTGGAAACTTAGCCCATCGCTCTTCGCCTCTCCGCAGAATGGGTTTCACGCTCCCGAATCGCCCGTCGTCCTGATTACGGTATGGCCAGGCCAATCGTCTTGGGAACTTGCGGCTCGCCTGGCCCGTGTGACGGGTGTTTCACAAGTGGAAGTGCGCGGCCTGGACCTGGTGGCGCGCGTAGAAGCCGAGGCATTTGCCGAAGTGGCCAATCTTTCGGGCGTGCAGTGGGTGCAGGAGGTTCCGCACCTGGAAACGTTTGCTTTCGATATGACGGGCGATCTTGAATCCCGCATTTCCGGATTTCGGGCCGATCCGATTCCGCTCAATGGCTACGAAAGCGGGACGAAGATCATGAACTTCGACGCCGCTTGGTCCCGTGGCTGGACGGGCGCCGGTCAGACGGCCTCGATGGCCGATACCGGTCTCGATATGGGGGATACCGCGAAGAACCACACGGATCTTTCGGCGGTGAAAAAGGGCTACGCTAAAGGTCTGGGTTCATCGAGCTGGCAGGACACCAACGGACACGGCACGCACGTGGCGGGTTCGATCGTCGGCAATGGCAAGATGTCCAAAGATATCCTGCGCGGCGGTGCCTATGGGGCTTCCTTTTTGCCAGAAGGAATCTGGAGCCCGGTGATTGACAACATCGCGTGGAGCATGAACTTCGACGATTTGTTGGGCACCGTCTATAAAGAGGGCGCGCGCATTCATTCCAATTCGTGGGGCATGGCCACGAACTTCGGGGCCTACGAGACCATGGCTTCGCGAGTGGATACCTTCATGTGGAACAATCCCGACATGCTCGTGCTCTTTGCGGCCGGAAATAGCGGTCAGGACAAAGACAAGAACGGGCGCATCGATGAAAACTCGATTGGTTCCCCCGGTACGGCGAAGAACGTGTTGACGGTGGGCGCTTCGGAAAATCTGTTGGGGCAAGGAGGCATTCAAAAGCCTCACGGTGAACTGCGCGATGGCGCCACGAAGTGGGGCGTCGAGCCGCTGAAGTCCGACACGCTTTCGAACAATCCAAACGGGATCGCGGCGTTCAGCTCGCGTGGTCCGACGAATGACGGCCGTCTGAAGCCCGAAATCGTGGCGCCAGGCACGAACATCGTCAGCACCCGCTCCAAGCACCCGAAGGCGGGCCTGCTTTGGGGTGCCTACGACGATAACTACGTTTACGCCGGCGGTACCTCGATGGCTACCCCGCTGACGGCGGGCGCGGCCACGGTCGTGCGCGAGTACCTCATCAAGGACCGTAAGCTCGCGAATCCGTCGGCGGCGATCGTGAAGGCGGCGTTGCTCCATTCTGCTAAGGACCTGTTTCCGGGTCAGTACGGGGAAGGAAGCACCCAGGAATTGCCAAAACGGCGGCCGAACATCCACGAAGGCTACGGCCGGGTGGATATGGATCAAGCGACGAACTTGGCGGAAACCCAATTCGTGGATGAGACCGCGGGCGTGGGCGTGGGCGAGCGCAAGGATATCACGGTGGAGGTGGGGGCGGCGGGCAAGCTCCGGGCGACGCTTGTGTACACCGATGCCCCAGGGGCCTCGATGGCGGCCAAGGCGTTGGTAAACGACCTCGACTTGGTCGTGACGGGCGCGGATGGGAAAAAAATGCAGCTAGCGGATCGAGTGAATAACCACGAGATGCTGGAGCTGAGTGGTTTGGCCGCTGGCGAGTACGTCGTTACCGTTCAGGGCGTGAACGTTCCTCAGGGCAAGGCAGGTAAGCAACCGTTCGCTTTGTTGGTTACGGTAGAGTAACTTTTTCGTTGATATTCCAAGATCTTGACGCCACTACGTCAAGATAAATTCAGTAGACGGCCAGGCGCGTCCTGTTAGCCTTTTGCTAGTGACTAGCAAAAGAAAGAACGCGTTCATTGTGTCGTCGCTGGCTTTGGCGTTGGGGCTATTCGGAGGTCCTGCGCAGGCCGTTCCCGTCCTGGGGTTGGAGCAGGCTTACGTGTCTGCTATTCAAAAAACGGAAACGGTGCCGATCGCGGAGGCGACAACTCGTCAGGCGGAGGAGCTCGTCTCCCAGGCCAAGGGCGCGATCTTTCCGACGATCAATTTGGTGGGGACTTATACTCGGCAAGATACCGGGAACGCACCCACTTCGAGTTTCACGGACCCCGTGCAATACAACGCCCGTCTCAACTTGAATCAGCCGATCTTCCGCGGTTTACGTGAGTTCGCGGCGGTGCGGGGAACGAACGCCAACTACGCGGCCCAGGTCGCCGCGGAGTCGCAGACACGCGTCGAGCTTTATCGAACGGTGGGCGATGCCTTTTATGGCCACCTTTCCGCGCAGCAGGATTTACGCAACTTGAACCACCTCCTGGAGCTGACGGAAAAACGTGTCGCCGAGATCAACCAGCGCGTGCGCATCGGTCGCTCACGTAACGGCGAGTCGCTCACGGCCCAGGTTCAGCGCTCGACGGTGACGGCGCAGCTGGAGGCCGCCAAGGCCGTGGCCGCGCAAGCGAAACGTAATTTTGAGCTGGTGACCGGAGTTTCCGGGGAGTTCTCGCTTCAGGACTCGGTTCAGTTGCCGAATCCGCTGCCATCCGTGGATGCCTACTTTTCCCGTGTGGAATCTCGCTACGACGTTCGCGCCCAGGTAGAGCGGGTCGAGGCATCGGAGGCCGAAGTGAGCGTTGCCTGGGGAGCTCATCTCCCTTCGATTGATTTCGGCGCCAACTACTATCTCGCCCGCACTGGTGTCCTGCGGGATACTAAGTGGGATGTAGGTTTGTCGGCCACTTTTCCGTTATTTCAAGGCGGGGTGATCCAGTCGGAAGTGCGCGAAGCCGCCGAACGCCGTAAGGTCGCGGAACTGGGCCTATCTCGGCTGCGTCGTACGGCGCAGGAAACCATTTTGATTAACTACGACTTCTTGGTGAGCACCCAAAAACAAATCGAAGCTTACAAAAGCGCGTTGGAAATTTCCGAAAAGAACTATCGGGAGCAGCTGCGCGATTATAGCCTGGGTTTGACCACCAACCTGGATGTGTTACAAGCCCTGAACAGTTTCGTCGATACCCAGCGCGCCCTCGACAAGACGCAGTTCACGGCTAAACAGGCCTTCATCGCGCTGGAAACGTCCGTCGGCAGCGTGCCCGCTTCCGCCGGGCTGAGGAGTGCCCAGTAGTGAATATTTCCGACCTGTCCATACGCAAACCCGTATTCGCTTGGATGCTCATGATTTCGCTCATCCTCTTCGGATGGGTCGGATTCCAACGCATGGGCGTTTCACAGCTTCCCGACATCGATTTTCCCGTGGTCAATATTTCGGTGACGCTAAACGGAGCCGCGCCGGAGGTGATGGAGCTCAGCGTGGTCGATCCGATCGAGAGCGCGCTCATGTCCATCCAAGGCATCATCGGCGTTTCCTCCACCGCGCGTAGCGGTCTGGCCAACATTACTGTCGAGTTCGATCTCGATAAAAACATTGATATCGCCGTTCAGGAAATTCAAACGAAGATCACGCAGGCGCAGCGCGAGCTACCCAAGGACGTGGATCCGCCGATCGTGATGAAGACCAATCCCGAGGACCAGCCGATCATGTGGATGGCCGTTTCTTCGCCCGATATGCCGCTGCCTCAGCTCATGTCGTTTGTGCGCGATCGATTGCGTGACCGCTTCGCGACCGTGCCGGGCGTGGCGGACGTTTTCTTGGGTGGGTACGTGGAACCCAATCTGCGCGTTTGGGTATCCCAAAAGAAACTGAATCAGCATGCGCTCGCCGTTTCCGACGTCATTAATACGATTCAAATGGAGCATGCTGAGCCTCCGGCCGGCCGCATCGACGTGGCTAATAAGGAATTCAATATTCGCACGATGGGCGAGGCGGAGTCCGCGGACGAGTTCAGCCGGCTCATGATCCAAAAGCGCGGTGGCCTGCCTAATTACACGCCCATGGCGCTAGATCAGGTGGCAACCATCGAGGAGGGCCTGGCGGACGTTCGCCGCCGTTCGCGCGTGATGGGCGCTCCGGCCGTCGGGATGGGGATTCGCAAGCAACGTGGCGTGAACGCGGTGCAGGTCGCGGAAAACGTGCGGGCCCGCATGCAGGAAATCTCTAAAACCCTGCCGCCGAACGTTAAGCTGGGGGTCAACTTCGATTCTACCCGATTTATCAAGGAGTCTATCCACGAACTAAATTTTACGCTCGTGCTCTCGGCCGTTTTGACCGCGCTGGTTTGCTGGGTATTCCTGGGTTCGTGGTCGGCGACCATGAACGTGATCTTGGCCATTCCGACCTCGATATTGGGGACATTCATCGTCCTTAAATATTTGAACTTCACCCTCAATACCTTTACCTTGCTCGGCCTCTCGCTGGCCATCGGTATCGTGGTCGATGATGCCATCATGGTGCTCGAGAACATCGTGCGGCATCGCGAAGACGGCAAGGGCAAGATGCAAGCGGCTTCCGACGGCGCCCGCGAGATCACGTTCGCCGCTTTGGCCGCCACCGCCGCGATCATCGCCATCTTCCTCCCGATCGCGTTTATGAGCGGGATCGTCGGCAAGTTTTTTTACCAGTTTGGGGTGACGATCTCGGTCGCGGTCGCCCTCTCCTTGCTCGAGGCGCTCACTCTGACGCCCATGCGGACGTCCCAATTTTTGGAGATCGGCGAACGAACTTCTCGTCTCGGTAAGTTCGTGGAGGACGGCTTCCACCGGCTGGCGCAGATCTATACGCGTATCCTTCCGACGTTGCTGGCGCGTAAATGGACTACGGTCCTGGTCGCTTTGGGGCTTTTCGCGGGAAGCCTGGCGCTTATTCCATTTTTAAAAAAGGAATTCGTACCGTCGCAGGACATGTCGACGTTGTTGATGCGACTGAAGACGGACGAAGGTTCTTCGTTTGACTTCACCGACGGCAAGACCCGCGAGGTTGAGGATATGGTCGCGAAGCTCCCGGAGGCGGAACGGTATTTCGCCGCGATCGGGGGATTCGGGGGCGGTGAAGTGAATACGGCCATGCTCTTCGTGACCTTGAAAGCGAAAGAGCAAAGGCCGAGGGATGAAAAACTGGGCCGGGCCCGCACGCAGCAGGAGATCGCGGCGGCATTACGGACCGATTTGAAGCAGATTAAAGGCGTATCCGCTTTCATCATGGATTTGTCCCAAGGCGGGTTTTCCGGCAGCCGGGGCTTTCCCATCGAGTTCGCGCTCCAGGGGGAGCGTTGGGACGTGCTGATCGATTCGACCAAGAAGGTGCTGGCCGAGATGGAGAAGACCGGGTTGATGAGCGACATCGACTCCGACTATCGCGGGAACGTTGAAGAGTATCATGTGGTACCCGACCGTGAGCGCGCGCGCCTACGCGGCGTGAGCGTCGCCGACGTGGGCCAAGCGGTCAGCGCGCTGATGGGTGGCGCGGTCGCGGGCAAGTTTTCGCGCGGCGGCCATCGTTTCGATATCCGCGTGAAGATGGCTCCGGATGAACAGCAAAAGATTCAGGACTTAAACACGGTGATGGTCCGCAACAACCGCGGCGAGCTCATTCCACTAGGACAGGTCATTAAGATCGAGCGGGTGCCTGGGCTTCAGTCCATTTCCCGTAAGGATCGGGAGCGCGCGATTAGTATCTTCGCGAACGTGGCGACCGGAAAGTCGCAGGCAGCGGCGCTTGAGGCCATCGATCGCATCACGAAGCAAGTGCTGCCGGCGGGCTACCGAATGAACGTCAGCGGTAGCGCGAAGACGTTCAAGGAGTCGGGCATGGCGGCCGTCATGGCCCTCGTGATGGGGTTGATCATCTCGTATATGGTGCTCGCATCCCAGTTCAATAGCTTCATTCACCCCGTTACGGTGCTTATGGCGTTGCCATTCGGTATTTCCGGCGCCCTGATCGCCCTTTTTCCCGGCGGGCATAGTTTGAACATGTACAGCGTGATCGGCATCATCCTGCTTATGGGGATCGTGAAAAAGAACTCCATTTTGCTCGTCGACTTCACCAACCACATGCGGGAGCAAGGGATGAATATCCGAGACGCGCTCATTCACGCTTGTCCCATGCGTCTGCGTCCCATTCTCATGACCTCGATTGCGACCACCGTGGGCGCCATTCCTCCCGCGTTAGCCATCGGTCCGGGCGCCGAGACCCGGGTGCCCATGGCGCTCGCCGTGATTGGTGGGGTGGTGGTTTCCACGTTCCTGACTTTGCTCGTGGTACCTAGCTTTTATATGATCGTCAGCCGCGAGAAAAAAACGCATGCCGAGAAACTAGCGGAGTCCGAACGGGAAGCCGCGCGCAATGGAAATGGCGCGCATGCGCACGCCAAACCGGGCCTTACGCCCGTGAACGGCAGCCAGGCCGCGCCCGCGGTGCCAGACCTGAGCGATACGCGTGGGAAACCGCGTTCCACTACCCGTACCTGAGTCTAAGGATTACGTAGGATTTTGGTTTTCCGAGCTGCTGGCTTTGCTGGCTAACTTGTAGCCCACGCCACGCACGGAAAGGATCGTATGATCCCAGGCGGTTACCTTCTTGCGCAGGTTGCTGAGGTGCGTGTCGATGGCGCGCTCGGTAATGGAAGTGTTCTTATCCCATATGAATTCGATGAGATTTTCGCGTGAAATGACGTTCTTTCCGTGTCTAGCGAAGTGCAAGAGCAGTTTGAATTCGATGGGCGTGGTATCCAAGGTCAGTTCTTGGCCGTTCGCATTGAGGGCAGCGCGGTGCCGTTCGGTATCGAGCCGGAGATTTCCCACCTGCAAAACAGTTTCGGTTGGCCCACTGGTTCGGGCGCGGCCGATGCGCGCGCGGGCGCGCATCCGGAGCTCTTCTAAGTGGAAGGGTTTCGTTATGTAGTCGTCCGCGCCAATGGAAAACCCTAGCACCTTGTCGTGCACTTCGACGTTGCCGGTGAGAAAGATCACGGGAATGTCCCGTGTGGTCGGTGAATTACGGATCTTCGAGCAGTACTGAAATCCGTTGCCGTCCGGCAAATTCACATCCAGGAAGATCAAGTCGATCGCGTGCAGACTGAGCTTTTCGTCCGCATGGCCCAGGGTTTCGGCGACATCGACGATGAACTCGTCGTGGAGGGCATCCGCGATTAGCTCGCGGACTTCGGCATTGTCTTCGACTATGAGGATGCGGTGATTTGTTTGGGTCAATCTTTTAAGAAGATAGCATCGTCGCGAGGCGATGTCGCCAAAAACGCAAATCCGCAGGGATTTCCGAAGGAAATGCACACGCGTGCGTGACTGGGTGGTTAAGCTTTCTTAAATTCTCGTGCGTTTTTTTTACGTGGGGAGAGTGGGCAGTCTAGAAAAATTTGGCGCAAATCGGCTCGTATTTTTTGGTTTTTGGAGGAGGGTGGGATCGAATAATGCGTGCTCGAAAACTCCCACATCCGAGAATCATAGTGAATCCAAATAGTTAATAAAATTTCATAAAGTTTTCTTGATAATGGTAAAATCTATTTATTTCAAATGGTTAGATATGAATTGAATTGGTTTATAACCCCCTCTTGTACTTGATGTAAATAGTCAAAAATGAGATCATAGGGCTTGAGGGGTTTTCGTTTTTGGGTAGGACGTCAGCGGGGTAACCAATGGCCTTTGGGATTGATAGACCATGTCCTCCGATTGTTCTCGTGATCGCGCTTGCGATGATGCAGGCGTGCAGCCTCAACCTTGTGAACGACGTAGATACTCGGGCGTCCGCGTCGGCGCTCGCTTATCCGGCTTCCACTTTCGTATTCGAAGTCGGGAACTCGGTTTCCGTTTTGCCCGTCCTTTCGGCCAAAGCCTATTCCATCGAAATTTCTCCGGCGCTTCCCGCGGGTCTGCACTTTGATCCGGCGACGGGAATGATTACCGGTACGCCTCACTCGGCCGCCGCCGCCCAGAACTACCTGATTTCCATGATTAGCGAGTTTGGGGCCGTGGTCCGTCAAACGATCTCGTTGGCGGTGGTGTTGCCGCGTCCATCCGGGTTTTCCTATCCGGAAGAGGAGATGTTTGTGCTGATCGGCGAGAGCGTCAACTTGGAGCCCGAAGTGACGGGCATTGGCCTCAGCTTCTCGGTCGATCCGGCGCTACCGTCTGGTTTGAGCCTGGATCCCGTATCGGGTGTTGTCTCCGGAACGGCTACTCAGTACACGGCGGGCAAGACCTACACCATCACAGCATCGAACTCGAGTGGGGACGAGTCCTGGGCGTTGAAGCTGGCCGTCTATTTCGGGGCGCGGGTGGATATAGCGGACGACTTAGCGGGTGCCTCGGACACGGCCTGCCAGACTGCGGGAAATGCCGGCTGCAGTCTACGAGCCGCTGTGCGGATGGCGAATGCCCACGACACGGTCGCCGGCGGACCGACGATGATCGTGATTCCGGAAAATCTCCATATCGTACTCGGAGGCACCGTACTGCAGCTTTCGAAGAGTGTGAACATCCTGGGGATGGGTGGCGTTCTGGAGTTGTCCGGGGAGCGCCCAACGAGCGTGGTGGACGCGGATTTTGATTCTCGTGTTTTCAAGATTGACGGGGGTATTTCCGTATTACTTCAGAACCTGACGCTGACCAAAGGGCGCGCATCGGGTACCGCTAACAACGAATCTACGAGTTTTGGAGGCGCGATCATGGCGGACGGCGCAATCACTTCGATTCTCGATTTGAATGGTGTACATTTCGTTCAGAACTTTGCGTGCGGTACGTTTACGGAAGCAACGTTGACTTGCGGTACGACCGTGGGCTACCGCGGCGGCGCCCTTTACTTTAACAGCGGTACCCTGAATATTCGCGGTGGAGTCTTTGAATCCAATCGGGCCCAAGGTTCTGCGGGGGCGTTGCTGATCGGCACGGCTCCTAGCGGCGGGGCGGTTACAGTGAAGATCTCCCAAACTCTTTTTAAGGACAACGCCGCGGTGGCCAACACTCTTGGCGGTGGTGAAGGCGGTGGCGCGATCGTGGTGCTCGAAGGGAAAGTTGAAATCGATAGTTCCCTTTTTAGCGGGAACTTGGCGACGGGGAACGGTGGGTCAGGTGGTGCGATCTATGCTTTTTCTACCGCCGACAACGTTTTCGTCCGTAATTCCACGTTTACGACCAACTCGGCGAAGAACAATGGCGGAGCCATTTATACCGCAAGTGCGCCGGTGTACGTGGATTACTCAACAATTTATGGCAACAACAACGCGGCAGGGTTGACCACAGGTTCGCGTACACTCTACGCCACTGGAGCCACTGGTCGTATCTACGTCCGTGGGACGATTATCGCGGGCAGCGCGGCGAACTGTGCCGTTGCCAGCTCCGGCCTGATCGTTTCCAACGGGTACAATCTATCGGATACGGCGGCCACGGACTGTAGCCTGAGTGCGGGAACCGATCGCACGTCAACTCCCTCTTCGTTAAGCGCGCTGGACGACAATGGCGGCTGGACCGCAACTTTTTTACCCGCCAGCGGGTCTATGGCCATCGATAACGGTGGCGCCGCTTGCGTTTATATGGATCCGGCGAATATCAGTCAAAACCTCACGCTTACGGTCGATCAGCGGGGTAATTCTCGTCCGGGAGGTGGTGCTTGTGACATCGGCGCCGTGGAATCGAACGCCTCGTCAGGTCAACCTTTCACGCAAACCTGGATCAACGGATTTCAGGTCGATCTCTAGTCGCCGCTCTAATCATGGAAATGGGCACGGCCGACTCGGAAACTCCGAGCCGGCCGGTACCTCGTTCATCATGGTCTAAAGTGAGTTATCGGCACTGTCTCCATTGCAGGTGGTAGATCAGGCCCGCCTGGACGTCTGCGCTATCCACGGAGCTGGAAGCCAGGGCGCCGTTCGTGCCGGCCGCCCGTACCAATAGACCCGTGTTGATGCGCAGATTGACGTCTGCGCCGCAAGGCGACCAAGCGATCGCTCCGACGGCGAGGTTATTCGTGATCAGATAATCGTCTTCCACGGGACCGACGAACTGGCGGCGATCGCGGGGACCGACGCTACCGGCGAAGAAGTAATCGACGTCGAACTGCGCCGATGATCCGCGCGGGAGCACGTTAAACCCGCGGTAGTCGATCCCGATGAGGCTCACGCTCAATCCTTGAGGTACGTGTACAGGGATCGCGATGTTGCAAGTTTTACGGGCCGAAGATCGCCCGGTACCCCGGCCCGCTTCGACAACATATTGGTCAAACAAGATACTAAGCGTTTTTGCATCGGGGCTGAGCGTGGCCGAGGCCGACCCTTGGGGACATCCCGAACCTCCATAGCCGGGTAGCCCCAGGTAGATGTCGTCGGCCGCCGCGATTCCGCTTTGCCCGGATAGGGCGGCGACGCCGGTGATTAGGCCAAATAGATACACGTGGACATTCCGAAGCCAGTTCGTTCGATTCGTTTTCATTTGGATAGATCCCCTCTCAAGTGGTGGTCCGGAGGAACTCTCCGAGACCGCGTTGGCAGGGGAGTGGAGCAATCCAGGTGCCAAGCACGGCAAACCGGTAAAAGCATCGTGAAATTCGGCGGATCAAGTGAATGATGCGGCGCGCCTGCGCTGGGGCGGGCTCGGCCCGGAAGAATTCGGTCGGGGCCGTTTCGCTCTGGATCGGAATCAGTTTGCTACTGAAAGCATCGGGACGTTAAACTTTCGCTGATTGATCAAGCGCTACCAAACCTACATCCTGTCCGAAGTGATCCAGTTCTTCGTTCCGTCGGCGTTGATCATTTTTTTTACCTTCTTCGTTTTTCAAAGCCTGAGACTCTCTAATTTTCTCATCGTGCACCAAGTGCCACTTAAAATCGTGGCGAAGATCGCGTTCTGTCTGTTGATCTCCTTTTCCAGTCTCGTGCTACCGGTCGCGTTCCTGCTTTCGGTGATCGTGGCGTTCGGCCGGCTTTCCACGGAGCAGGAGATCGGCGCCATGCGGGCGTGCGGCCTAAGCCCCTGGCAAGTGGCCAGCCCCGTGATTTTCATCGGTTCGGCATTCTCGATGGCGGCTTTCATTATCGGCATGGAGCTCGCGCCTTTGGGAGAGCGGGTGCTCACGAAATCGATTTTCGAAGCCGAAGCCCGTAAGATCGCCGGTTCCATCCAGCCTGGCACATTCAATAAGGATTTCTTCGGAATGCTGATCTTCACCGAGAAGGTGCATCCCACCACGCGGGCGCTGGATCGCGTCTTCATCTTCGATGACCGAGACCCTAAAAACCCGTTTGTAGTGGTGGCGCCAAGAGGCAACATGCAGTCGACGATCTCGGATAACGGGCTCAACCACCAGGCGCTGTTGAAGCTGTATCGGGGCAACATCTACCAGATTGGGGAGGGGAGCGAGAACTCCTCGCGGATGGACTTCAGCGAGTACTCCGTATTTATGGAGCTGAGTTCTAGCGAGATTGCCACCCCTGACATTCCACGCACGGCCTCCCTTAAGACCTTATTGGAGCGCATGGATCGGCGTGACTATGTGACGGAGTTTTGGAAACGTGTTTCCACTTCCTTCTCCCCCCTGATCTTTTGTTTTCTGGGGATTGGCCTCGGCACGGTGCGAGTGCGGTCCTCTAAGCAGGTCGGCACGATCTTTAGCCTCGTGGTTTGTCTGATCTACTGGGAGACGCTTGTCGTATCGATCGGGATGGCCCAAAAAGGCAGCCTCCCCGTATGGTTAGCCCTACAAATTCCCAATGTCATTACGGGCTTGATGGCGGCCGTGCTTTGGCGCAATGTGCAGAAATGACGGTTTCGGCAATCCGTAAAACCTCGCTCTTGGCGGCTTTGGGGCTGGCCAGCTTTGCCTTGGGTTGCACGCGTCCGACCTATCCGAGTGAACTGCCAGACGCCGCCGAGCTGGGTTCGCCGCGTGGCCAGCGCATCGCCCGCGTGATCACCCATTTACACACGCCTTACTCCAACGACGCGTGCGACAAGGTCGGGCTCACCGATGGGGTACCGAGCGTCGAATGCCTGACTCACCTACGAGAAGCCCTTTGTAAGAACCGGATCGATGTGGCCCTGGCCACGGATCATCCGGCGCATATGGCCGCCTACGAGTTTGCCAGCCTGTTGCTCCAGGCATCGGGCGATGAGTTGTTGGTCGACGGGGCGGCGAACACCTATGCGAATCGCCTCGCCGGATGCGCCAATGGCTTTCGTCCGTACCTGACCGTGGGAATCGAAGGGCGGTTGCTGGCCATGGGCATGGTGAAGCACCTTTCCGGCACGGCCGCTCAGCGCGAGGAAGCCTACAATGCTGAGACGCAGGCGCTGCGTGACGACCTAGTGAATACCTCCGAAGCGGTGGTGATGGTCCCGCATACGGAGAGCCGCACCGTCTCGACGATTCAAACGGTGAATCCACACGGGATCGAGATTTATAACGTGCACGCGAACCTGGACCCCAAGATCCGTAAGAAAGATCTTGGCCTGCCTCCTTTCGAGCACATGTCCAAGATCCTGGGATATCTCTTTGATCCCTATAAATCGCTCAACGCGGATTTCTTGTTCATGAAGTTCGTGGAAACGCCCGCGATTTATTTCACGCGATGGAACGAGCTCATTCACGGCGGCTTGAAGCTGACGGGCGTGGGCGGGAGCGATTCGCACGAGAATATTTTTCCCCAGAAAGCGGCCGATGGCGAGCGGCTGGAGTCGCATCGCCGCTTGACTCGCTTCATGTCCAACCACGTCGTGGTGGGGGCCGCGACCGTACCGGAGGTAAAGCAGGCACTGCGCACGGGTCGTAGCTGGTTGGTATTTGAAGGCTTTGGATCCCCCGTGGGACTCGATTTTTACGCGGTGACGGGCGGGACGACTTACGGCATGGGCGAGACGGGTACCTTGGGCGCGAACTCCGCGACTTTCACGGTGACGACGCCGACCCTGCATACCAGTAGCCCCGGAGCGGGTATGGGCGTGGATCCGGAGGTGCGTACCGAGCTAAAGCGGGTGCTCGCCAACGGTGCCGACGAGGTGGTCGCGCGCTCGAGTGGTTTCGGCGTCGGCGGAAATATTTCCTATACGACTTCCACGGCGGGCGCCTATCGGGTGGAGATCTTCATCCGTCCGAGGCAGCTCGCCAAGTTCATCGAGGCGCCGGATCAGGCCGAGCGCGAATTCCGCTGGATTGTATCCAACCATGTGTACCTCGCCCCTTAGCCGTGTCGCAATCTTAGCCCTTATCGTAGGTGCCATGGTGATGCCTGGGGCCGCGGGCGGGGAAGAGTCGCCTCCCGCCGCGATCGCCGAGGCCGCGCCGGTGGGCCACGCCGAACATTGGCGGTATTCGCCGGTGGCGGGAGTAAACTTACCCCAGCCCTTGATCGTCGGCATCGAGCTTTGGCGTCCTTTGCAGCCTTGGCGCCCTTACGCCGAGACCGGATTTGCATACATCCCATTGGGATCGAAATCCGTACGGGCATTTTCCCTCCATGCCGGCGTTCGTTACTTTCCTTGGCAAGACTGGTTTTTTACGAGTGCGTCGCTAGGTTATCGTTTTTTTGCGCTTTCGGCCGACGTTTCTTCCTTTAAGATCGACGATCAGCCCTTGGCGACGAGCGGTTCGATCAATCTCAAGAGCTTGGTGTTCACGCTCGCCGTTGGTGGGAGCTTTAAGGTCGGAGAGAGGCTCTATCTGGGATTCGATTTGGGCGCGCAGATCCCGCTCGTGGCTTCCGGGAGCCTTTACCTGGAAGATAGCGCTACGGGCGCTAACTCCGACAACTCGGCGGACCTATACACGGATTCGGCCGAATCGATGGGTCGGCTAGCGCGGCTAGTGACTCCACAGATCACCCTCGTGCGTCTTACGTGGGTGCTGGAATAGTCGAGCGAGTGCTCGCCCGATCCGCTTCCGCCTAGAGCGCCCCGAGAAACTTCGCTACGTTCAGTCGAGCCCCGCCTAGGGTGAGGCCTTCGAGCCCCGCCACGGAATCGGCTCCGGCTTCGCTCGTTAGCTTCTGGAGCAGCTGCTGGGTCGTGTACTGGCCATGGTGATCCGCCAAAGCTAGCGCAAGGGTGCCCGCTACGTGGGCGGCCGCGATCGAGGTGCCGCTTTGTTTACCGTATGCACCACCGGGTAGGGTGGTGATCACTTGTTCGCCCGGTGCGGCCAAATGCACGCTCTGTCCGAAGTTAGCGATGGTGGGCTTCCCGTCGGTTTCGCCGACCGAGGTGACCACGACCACGTTGTCGAACTCGGCGAACTCCCGGATCAAGGTCCTGAATTTTCCAAGGTCGACGCCCGAGTTGCCGGCGCTTACCACGACCGGGACGTTGATCGTACGAAGCTGGGTGAGCGCGGCCTTAAGCGCGGCTTGTTCAGTCTTCACGACGGCCTCTTTTTCTTCGCTCCATTGGATATTGGCTACGTGCAGGTAGACCACGTCGGGACGTACCGCGTGCGCGTAGTTCAAGGCGCGTACGAGGTTCGGAACCTTCGTTTGGCCATTGGGGCCGATGTAGCGGACGGGGATCAGCGAGACTTTGGGGGCGATGCCTCGGATGCCGAGACCATTGCCATGAACAGCCGCGATGACGCCCGCGGCGGCGGTGCCGGTGCCGAGACTGTCGTAGGGAAATCCATGGTCATCGACCACATCGTAGCCGACCACGTCGTCGATATATCCGTTGCCATCGTTGTCGATCCCGTCCGCCGGCGTGATCACGCCCGGTTTCCGCAGGACGGCTTCCTCCGAGTTGATCGCAATGTTTGCCCGTAGATCGGGATGATTGTAATCCACTCCAGTGCCGATCAGCGCCACGCGGATCCGATGAGATCCTTGGCTTTGGGTCCATGCTTGAGTGAGGCCGAGCTTGGCGATGCTCCACTGCTCGCTGGCGAGCGGATCTCCTTGGCCCACCGGCGCCGGTACCGACTCCACCATCGGGTAGAAGGATTTGTTCGGCGGCTGGATGAGCATTTTGCAGTCCGAGAAGCATCCGGACATGAATACCGGTACTAAGGCTCCGACGATGGCGCGTACTTGTTTGCGGTTGAGAACGTGGGTCAACATGGCTATTCCGCCTTTCCGGGAAGGTAACGAATCTTGTCGATTACGATGCTTTCGGAGTCGAAGTTCGGAAACGTCGGCCCAGGCTTGTCCCAGATGTAGCAATCTAATAACTCGGATCCCGACACGCGTTGACAGACGAGGGCATCCGGTACCTCGGCCATATCCTTGACCCGCTTGCTGCCCAGGTATTTCTGGATGGCGACCAAACCGTTGCTGAACTTGAGGTAAGCGGTATCGCCCACGACCGCGGGCAACCACTGATCGAAACTATCCGCCGGCAGCTCGAGGATGGGCCGGTATAGCGAATCGAATAGGATGGCCGCGTCGTTCGGGCGGTCGATTACGGCCGACTGCACGTGCAGCTGTATGGCCTGGGCACCCGCCTTCTTAAACGCCCACGCTTGGTTGATCGCCTCCGTGGGGTACCGGGGAGTGCGGAAGTCGATGGCTTCCTCCACCCAGCCGCCAGCCATGGCCGGCGCGGAACCCTTCTGGCCGCGAACGGCCCGGGCGAGATTCAGTCGGCCGCCGCTCGATACTTTTCCGGCGAGCTGGGGCAGCCACTCCGAGCTTTCCAGGAGTGCTTTCTTGAGGGCGGCGGGTTGCTTGCGTAGTTCGGGCCGCGCCGCCAAGGTCAGGGCGGCGGCACCGACGACGTGGGGGGTGGCCATGGACGTACCCGAGAACGCCCGATACGGGTAACCGCCGGCGCCTTCTTTGGCGTCAAGCGCGAGCGGATAGGTGCTGAGCACGGCGACGCCCGGGGCGGCGAGGTGGACTTTTTCGTAGCCGAAATTGCTGAAGCTGGCGAGCTGGTCGAGATTGTCGGTCGCGGCTACGGAGAGTATGTTCTCGAGCGGGTAGTTGGCCGGGAAACTATTGGTCGTGTCGTTATTCTCTGAATCGTTACCGGCCGCGGCCACGAAGAGCAAGCCGGCGCGGCCCGCTTCACGGATCGTGGCTTCAATCAGTTTTGACTTCCCTCCACCACCGTAGCTCGCGTTGATGACGTCCACGCCTTGCTTGATCGCGTAACGGATGGCGCGGTACTCGTCACCCGTTCCACCCGAGCCGGCGGAGGAAAGAAACTTTAGCGCTATGATTTTTACCTTCCAGTTTACACCGGTGACGCCCACGCCGTTGTTGCCGGAGGCGCCGATCGTACCGGCTACGTGCGTACCGTGGCCATTGTCGTCCATCGGATCTGCCGAGCCCAAATTTCCGTGGGCGAGCGAGGATTGGGTGCCGCTGACGAAGTTCCAGCCGTAAATGTCATCCACGTATCCGTTGCCATCGTCATCGACTCCGGGCGTCCCGTTTGCTTCCTTTTCGTTAACCCAAATATTGTCCTTTAGATCGGGGTGGGTATAGTCCACGCCGCTATCCACAACCGCGACCAAGATGTCGCGGCTGCCTTGGGTGATTTTCCAGGCCTCGAGCGCGCCAATATCCGCGCCCGGCTTACCCTCGATTCCATTCGGAGCGTCTTGGCCGAGATTGCGTAAACCCCAGAGCGAACCCCACAAAGGATCCCTCGGCGAGGCCGACGACCGGACTTCCCATTCCGGCTCCACGATTTCAAACTGATTCCCCCGTTGGAGTTCGCTCGCGGCTTCTCGCTCGCGGCCACCGAAGCTCGCATCCTTTAACCGATAGACGCGGGTTTCGCGGTCCACTTCGCTGACCGCGTATCGCCGGCGGAGTTCCGGAAGCTGATCATCCGATTTTAGCTGAATCAGCAGCGTGCCCGCGATCACACCATTCGTCGCGGGTGTGGGCGCGACGGCGGTCGTGGATTTTCCGCGTAGCCATGCGCAGCTACTACCGGCTGCAGCTAAGGCCAGGCTCAGGCATAACGCGCGTAAAGCGTGGGTGTGATTCTTCATTGGCCACCTCCGGCCGCCAGGCGGGGCGCGGCGGATTTCGCCCAGATCAGGAAGCCCGTGTTGAGCTCATCGACCGTGGGCAGGGTTTTTAGCTGCTTCTTCTCGACCAATCCGGCGAGGAAATGCAAGTAGCGGACATCATGGAAGCGCAAGGAAAGAAAAATCGTCGTTCCCTTGGTTACGTCTTTGGCGTCGATAGGCTCCGCCCCGGTGGTCAGGGTGAAGCTGCCGTTTAGATTCTGTATGGGACGGGCTTCGATCTTCTCCGCGTACGATTTCACCGGACCTTGCAGGGAAAGCTCGACGTGGGCATCGCAATCCGTTTTGGCTTTGCACTCGAGACGTTCTTCGTTCAGGGTAAAGAGCGACTCCGGCATGAGCTGGGAGTCGGCGAAGCGCATGAGCAGCGTGTGGGCGCCGGCGATCGTCTGTTCGTCGTTGGATTGCGAAGTGGGAGTTAGCTTCTCTTCGGTAAAAACCTGAGAACGCGCCACGCGTGGCAAGCTTTGAAGGAGCGTCAGAAAGTTCCGCTTGATCTCGCGTTGGACTTGGGAGTACGGCGTGTCGACTTTGATCGTCAGCTTTGCTCCGCCGGGCTGCCCCAGCAACATATGCGAGCTGCTCTTCACCAATACTTCGGGTTTGGCCGCTTGTGCGGTTGGCGTATTTAAGGCCGCCGCTAAAGCACCCAAGGCTAAACCATTCAAAAACCGCATCATCTGACCTCCACGAACCGATGTACTCGGATTTCAGTAAGGTGGAGATAAGTTATCTAACTTATTTAGTCAAGTTTTAAGTATATATCTGTTTTTATTGTGTTTTTATTCAAACCAAAACCGTCGGGATACTGCTACTCCCCGTGATGGACGATAGGGAGAGAGGATGTTCTAATGTTGTCATGAAAAAAGGTTTCGGGCTGCTGATGGGTGGGATTTGGCTCTTGGCGATCAATTCTTTCGCGGGTGACCTTGGGTTTCGGTATTCATCCGACGGAAAGTGCGTGAACGCGAAGGGTGAGCCGGGTCTGAATACGACTTATATTGGTCAGTGCTCGGATTTTCGCGGCGTGGTTCTCGGGCGTTTTAGTTTCGCCGGCGTCGACATGAGCGGCTCGCAGTTTTCTTCGGCCGATTTGCAAAAAACGGATTTCCAAAAGGCCAATCTGCAAGGAGCCGCCTTCGATGGCGCGATACTCTCGGGCACGGACTTCACCGATGCAAAGCTCGTTCGTACTAATTTCACGCAAGCCACGATGAAGCGGGTGCAGTTCGCCGGCGCCCAAATCGACGGAGCCCGCTTTGTCCGCGCGGACTTTCGTGAATCGGATCTTTCGCTAGTCAGGTCTTCACGGACTGACTTTAGCGAGGCGAACTTCTTCGCGGTCAAACTCAACGGTGCCGAGCTGTCGGGCAATCAGTTCAAAAGGGTGAACTTTGCCCAGGCGACTTTGGTCGAAGCGGATCTGCAGGGAGCGGACCTTACCGGGGCGGTTTTCAAAGACGCTTTGCTGCAAAACACCCGTTTGGGTGATACTCGCGGCGACCAAATCGATTTCACCAAGGCTCGCTTGGAGAAAGCCGATTTGACCTCCGCCGTGTTTACGAGGGCTAATTTCAAGCGAGCCGTGCTGCAAGACGCGGTTTTGGATCGGGCTGACTTCACGGGATCGAATTTTCTGAACGCCGATTTGACCCGCGTTCAAGCGAAGGGCGTTACTTGGAAGGACTCCAAGTACAGTAAACGTACGGTCTTGCCCTTTTCAACCGAGATGGCGAGTCAGCTAGGGATGGTTTTCGTGAATGCCCCCTCCGCGGATCTCTTCGTCCGATATAAAGACCATGACTTCTACCTGCTTCCCGTGCAGGGGATCATGTCCGACGTGAATCTCCTGGCCGCCTGTCAAGCGGACGACTTGGGTGTAGCTTGCAACAGCACCGTCAACGGAGACTATTCGGACGCGAAATGCCGGGATGTGGGTATTCGGGACGGTGGGAACCCGATGCTGGAGATCTCCCGGCAAGTTTGCGGAGCAAACTCACGGCCGTCGAACTGCGCTAAGCTCAACAACGTTTTTCAATACATGGGAGGCAAGTACCTGGACGGTTCGGGGTGCGGGTCGGTTTCTGGGAGCTGGTGCGCCGAAGGAAACAGCTATAAAGACTTGACCGCGCTTTGCGTGGACTGAGCCCGGCGTAAACGGCGCAATCTCCGATAGGGGGCGAGCGCCTCGAAAAACAGATAGGCGGCCAGTCCCGCCGGCAGCAGAAATCCCAGGAAAGCCACTTTTAAGAAAGCGTAGGAGGCGACCGCCGATCCGCTGGCGAAGGTGGCGATCATGCCGAGTCGGTGCTGGGTGGCGCGCATTTCGGCGCGGTATTGGTCGCGGTCCGTAAGGGCGCGCACGAATCCGATGCCCAGGTCAGTCGTGAGTCCCGTTAGATGGGTCGTGCGTACGGTGGCGCCGGACGCGCTGGAAATCGCGGCGTTCTGCAAACCGCTGGCCGCGCAAAGCAGCGCCAAGAAGAAGTAGTCGGCGCTCAGTTTGGGCTCGCTACCGAACTCGCCGAACCAGTGGAAACGTCCTCCGATCGCCGCAACGAGCATGCAGCTGCAGACCAGGGCCATGACCGTGGCGTAGTGCGGCCGCTTTCCCCGATGAACACGGTTGTCCACGAGGTAGGCGGAAACGATCACACCCAGCAGGAAGAAAGCCGGGACGGAGAGGATGCCGATCGCTTGGTCCCACTTCCCACGTGCAGCCTCGGCGCCGAACAAGGTCGCGAATCCCGTGACGTGACTTACGAATCGATGCGCACCCAGGAACCCCCCCGCGTTCACGCATCCGGCAATGAAGCTCAATATTAGCCAGTCCACATGCACCCGAATGGTTCGGGCTTTTTGGAGTCGATGTCGGAACATCCCTGAATTGTCTTTGATAGGGAGTGAAATCGTCAACTGGGATTTGCGCGAACGATGGCTTGCTAAAAGCCCGTATCGTGGGCGTTGTCCAAGGAGCTGCTATGTGAGCCGAGAGGTTTTTTTATCCCTTCTCCCCGCGCGTCTAACGGCAGATACCGTTTTATTGCGCTTGCCATTCGGGACTTAAGCAGAGGGTGGTGAGTAAGTAGCGCCATGCCTCCCATTTACGGGTTGAACCGAACCTGGAATTTGCCTGGGTGGCTACGGTTTTCAGCTTATCGAGCGCAGCCGTCGGCAGATCGCCTTGGGGATAGAACATTTCATAGGCCGCACGGATTTCGGCGTCGTTGGGTACGGGATTCGTATTTACGTGGTTGGCGATGCTCGCGACCGCTACTCCGGTCGCGTTGCTGATGGCGTTCTTGAGGTAGTCGTTGAAGACTGATTCCCCGTCCTTGTAACCGATGTCCCAACACGACTTGATACGAAAGCCTTCGCGGGGAGGAAACGAGATTGGACGCGTAGCCGCACGACGGTCTTCATTGTCGACGATGCTATAACGTCCGGGGTAGGAATCTTGGTAGCCGCATTTTCCCGAGTCGAGGGCGAGGGCGGTCTCCATTACGTTTCCGTTAGCGACGGCACTGCTGTAAGAAATGTTCGTGGCGTCGCACGGCCCTCCGAAAATCGAGACCTGCGCGAGCAAGCGGTCGGCGGGATTGAGTCCGTTACCATAGGCCGAACCGGTGGCGATGCCGTAGATATTCGAAAGCTTACTTTTCAGGGCAAATCGGTCCATCAGGATCAACTTCTCACCGGGTACGGTAGCAACCGTGGTTCCGGTACCACCACCTCCACTTCCGCCGCTTCCGCCACCACTGTAGTTGGTGATCCAGTTCGCCAGGTCGTTATAGTCGGACTGAGTGAACGCGTTGTAGAGAGTGGGGTTAAGAGGCATGGTGGAACTTGCCCCGCCGGTGGGACTAAAGCGGGTGCGCATGGTGAGCGTACTCTGGTTCGGGTTGCCGGGAATCACGCGCGGAGCCACGTATTGGGCCTCGGTGTTGGTCGCCATTTCCATGTGGCACCCCATACAGTAGCGGCCCATCACACGTTGGGCCTTGCCGAACGGACTGGTGGGGTTGTTGGGCAGTCGAAAGTACGGGATCGTCTGCGAGCTCATGTTTAGCGCTTGATCGCGCGCGGTTACCGATAGCTGATAGAATCCGAATGGGATCGCCGAGATATCGAAGGCCCGCGAGAAGGCGCCGCCCGCGCAGGTTACCGATCCGCTGGTGCCGGCGGCCGTGACCGTTAGTAGGTTTCCGTTTTCGCAGGTGCCCGTGACGGTTAGGGTAGGCGGGGCGACATCGCCGTTATTGGCGGGGAAGGTGATGACGAAGACCGGATTCAGGGTGTCGAGGTTTACCGTCACCGAGTTTTGTCCGACGTTATTTGCTCCGTCGGTTTGGCGTGCGGTGATGGTTTTGGGACCATCTCCCCCGCTCAGCGTTGCCACTTGTGAAAATGTATTACCGTTACAGGCTGCGCTGTAGGTCTGAGTGAGGCCGCCCGAAATGACGACTGGGATCGGACTTTCGCAGGTGCCAGTGATACTGACGGCGGCGGTGTTCTGGTAGCTGCCCTCCACGGGGGTGGTGATTACTACGTTGGGAGCGCTGGCGTCGAGCGTGAGGTTTAAGTTCACATCCGTACGATTATTCGCACCATCGACGCTAAAGGCGTTGATTTGTTTAGGGCCGTCGCCGCCTGAGAGCGCCACGGCCTTACTAAAAGTGCCGGCCGCGCACGTAGTGGTCTGCGGGGCCGCGTTGATGTTACCCGCCAGGCTCACCGTGAGACCGGTTTCGCAGGTGCCGGTAACGGTGATGCTCGCCGACGATACGATACTACCGGGGGCCGGGCTCGCAATAGTGAGCACCGGCGGGATAGTGTCTAGGATCACTTGACGGGTGATCACGGTCGGGTTCGTCGCCGCGTCTCGGTGCTCGATCGAAAGATACTTGTTTCCGTCAGATCCACTCAGAGTGACGGCGGCGGTGTAGCTGCCGTTACTGCAGCTCGTATTGATGGTGTTCATCAGATCTCCCGACACGGTGACGGCGCGGCCATTTTCCGAGCAAGTTCCCTGCACGTTGATAGTGCGTTGCACCCGCTGACCGTTTACCAACGTCGTGGTGAGTGAAGGTGGCGTGGTGTCCATGCTAAATTGCACGGAAACGTTCTGGCCCGTGCCGGAGATCGTCTGGGCGGCATTGATTGGCGAGTTCTGGTACTCGCCCGGCTGCGCGGTGAGGTTAACCGACCAGACGCCGCCGGTCGGACAGACTGCGCTCAGACTGGTGATACGCGTGCCCGAAACGGTAACGTTCCCATCGCCCGCGTTCGTCGAGCAACGAATTTGCGCGGGGATCGAAACCTGATTGAAACTCGTTCCCGTCACGGGAGAGAGAATGGCCAACATCTGGGCAGGCGGAGGCTGGTAGTTGATCGTAAGCGGGATCTGCGTCACGTTTTGCGCCTCGTCCGTCTGCGCGACTTGAATGTTCTTGGCGCCAGGGATACTCGAGAGCGTGACATTGAACTGCGCGCGCCCTGTGGCCGGGCAGAGTACGACGTTCGGAGTAACCAGACCAGAGTTCGAGCTCGAGAGATCGACGTTACGGCCTGATTCACAGAGCACGTCAAATGCGACCGTAGTCGTCGGAACGGTGGCTCCACTGAGCGGGGCTTGAACGACCACGGCCGGAGGGGTCGTGTCTAGAAAGTAACTTCCCAGGGCAAAGCCCACGGTGCCGGGCGAGTTGGTCGATTCGACGCGAATATCCACGGGCCCATCGGGGCTCAGAAAAGTCACCGGGACATTATATGTCCCGTTTACGCAATTTCCCGCTTGGGGTGATCCCATGATGCGGGAGCTAATCACGCGTACAGTGGCTTGGTCGCACGCGCCGCGGACCTGCTGGTTAGCCACGCGGGTGCGCAGCCCGTTTACGGGCTGGGTGATCGTCACGAGCGGGACGGCGGTGTTACGCACGAGGCGAATAGTGACCCGGCCCTGGTTTTGGAGGGCATCGGTTTGAGTGATTTCGAGATCTTTGTTGCCGTCGGGCGCGGTGAACGTGACGGGAATGGAGTAGCGTCCAGCCGCGCAATTGCCCAGGAACATGGCACCGCCGATAATCTGGATTTTTACTTGGCTGTCGCCGGTGGTGCAGTTGCCGGCGGCGGTGACGCTCGCGAGCACTTGCTGGTTGGCCTGGAAGTCGGTGGTCACGACGGGCGCGACGTTGTCGAAGGCAATCGAGATGTCGGATTGAAGATTGAGTGAGTAGACGCGTTGCTTGGCAGAGATCGCGGCCGGATAGGTCCCGCCGTGCGTGAACATCAACGTCCCGCTGATTTGGCCCCCGGGCGGACAATCGGTTTGAATCGGCGCGATGTCCGGGCCGGTCACGGAAACCGGAAATCCGCGGGTGCAGCTCACGACGAACGGCATCGTGAGCTGATTGGTTGAGCGCTGGCCTACGGCTGGGCTGATCCAATCCAGCTGAGGTACGAGGCTGGGATCGCCAAGCGATTCGATAAATTGACGGATGGTCACCATTTCGGCGTAGGGGAGGGCGCCCGATCCCATGGGCATGTTTTCAAGCGTGGGGTTCAATCCGCCGGCGCCGATGAGGCGATTGAAGACCTTCGAACGGGGAGCGTTACCCGGAAAGATCATGCCGGAATCGGTCATGGCCTGAAGAGTGACGGAGCGGTCCAGCGGGGAGGTCGGCACCGATCCCCCGGCGCGGTGGCAGTTCGTGCAGCGCTTGTCCATGATCTGGCGAAACTCTTCTTCTAATGATGCGTCAGGCCGATTTTGTTGAAGGTTCGCGAGTTGGCGTTGGGCGTTGTAGAGCTTCACCTGGCCGCAACCTGCGGTGAGGCCAGCGGCGGTTACGCAGCCCAGGATTTGGGTGAATACGAGGAGTTTTTTAAAGATACTCATCGTCGACTCCTCTAAACGGTTTTCGGAGATTCAGTGCGAAGTTTAAACGTCGCGCCTACTTGTTCCACCAGCGAGGCTGCCGTCACCGGTGACGGCACACCGACTAATCGCGCGATCGTTGAGGCCATGTGCTCGTTAGTGATCGTGGCGGTAAGCAGCTGGCCTACGTCGTTGGTGTATTGGACGGGAATCGAGCGTCCGTAGCAGCCTTGGTTGTACGTAGTTCCGTTGGTGGTTTGCTGCGTATTTTTTTGAACGTTTCCGCCGTACTGGAACTCCTGGATCGCTCCGCTGAAGGCTAGGAGATGCGAAGCATCTGGTCCGTGCTCGCTCCCGTCCGTGTGGGCAAAGCGGGGTTCACGACCGAATTCGGTACCGAGTTGGACCACGGTGTCCTCCCAGCGCGTGGCGCCTACGGCTGTGCGAAACTCGTTAATCATCGCGACAACCATGCGCATCCAGTAGTTCATCGCCACCACCGATCGGGTCATGTTACGGCCTTCCTGGGTGTGCTCGTCCAGATCGTGGGTGAAGGTGCCGGTATCGATTGTGCCGGGACGGTGGAAAGTCGTCACGCCCACCAGATCATTGCTGCGGATGAACTCCATGAGCGCGAACTCGGTGGCCATGTGGCTCAAACCGGCGGAGTTAGGATCCGTGCCACCCGCGGGAATCAGGTAGGGCACGCTGGCGGCCGCGCGTTTCGCCAGATCCAAGTACTTCGCGTAGAGCGCGTTCCATTGGTCGGTCAGATTTCCGAAGGAACGGCGGAACAGATCTTCCGCGTTTCGGTAGCTGTCGTACAGATTGGCCGCACCGGGCTTTCCGCTCTTATGGTAGTCGCCTAGCTCTTGGAGGGCGGCCGAAATGTATTGTTCCATCAGGGCTTTGTTGTTGAGGTTGATCGCCGGGTTGTCGAAGCTGAATCCCCCCAAAAGCTTATGTAGCCAGGTGGCATAGCTACCGCGGCCGCGCGCCACATATAAACCCGTTCCGGAGGCGGAGTTGTACCCCAGGCCTTGCTCCACATTGGCCGAAACTTGGGCGAAGGCCGGAATTTGATAGAGAGGCATCTGGGAATTCGCCGCCAGATACCGCGAGACTTCGACGAACTTATCGGCGGCGATGCCGGTGACGCTCGGTTTGGATAAGTCCGGCTGGGGAACTAGAATGCGTCCGATGTCATGGCCGACATCGGCCTGCATGCTCGTGCCCCGAAAGATTAAGGCGTTGTTGAGTACGCTGGTCATCGGCGCGCTTCCCCCGGATCGGGTGGGGATGGTGGTTTCCCAAATCGCCGGGAGGTAGGTGGGCCGCTGGTTGTTATTGCTCGTGCTGTTCCAGAGATAGTGACCGTAGGCCAAATCCCCCAGACTTCCGGAGTAGTTGGGGGTATTGAACTTGTTGCGAACGACCGCATGCGTTTGCACGGGATTGTTCGCTACGTCTTGCAAACCGCAAATGCTCGTCCACCCGTTGTAGCCTCCCTGGCTCATGATTAAGAAATAACTGCGAGGGTATTCGTTGGGGTTTTCGGCGTTGGCAGACTGGACTATCATGCCGTTGATCATGCTTTTCACGAGAAGATAGAGGGGGTCGCGCTTCATCGTGATGATCGATGCGGCGCCTGCGAGTGCCAGCCAGTCTCGTCTCGAAAGCGTTTTCTTGTGATGATCGCACATACATCTACCCCGTCTTAGTAAAGGTCCCGCTGTCCCTGTTTCTGGAACAGTTCCGATTCCACGATTTCCTGAATTAGCGTCCGCAGGCTTTGGTGCTGCTTGAGGCGTTGGCCTAACTCCAGCACTTTCGCTTTATAGTAAATTTCTTGTGCATTTAGCGGCGTCCGTCCGGGATCGGCGAAGTTTGCGTCGATGCCGGTAAAATGTGCGAAGTATCGCTTCGCCGCGCAGGCGTAAAATTCATCTTGCTCCGAAAATATCTGGCCCATGCGGGCTAGGGCCTGGTCGGAGTTGATCACGTCGATGACGTTGAACTCCTTCAAGGGAGCGCCTTCGAGGTAACTACGGAACTTCAGCGTGAAGTAAGGGTAGGTCGAGCCATAGTTTCCGCTTGCTTGAACGAGGTGATGGTTGAGTTGGCTGTTTGGTCCCCCGTTGGCCGGGTAGCGCGAGGCGAAGGCAGTCTTATCGCCCTCGATCACGAGGTAACCCGAAACTGCATAGTTGCGCCAAGCGGCCGATAGGGAATCTTGGGTGTAGTGGCAGGCCATGCATTGGGCGTTCGTGCGGAACGGGGCGGCCGCGCCCGGAGTGACGTAACCGGCGGCGTCGGCGTCGCGGATAAAAGGTGCTTTCAAACACAGGAGGGACTCCAGGGTGTTTTTCGCTAATATGCGGTTCATGGCGAGCGCGCCATCCGGCCGACGGCTTCCTGGGATGTTGCCGTAGATGTAGGAGTTGCTGCCGAGAATTCCGGAGTTTCCGGAAACGCGGGGTGGCAGCTGTGAACCGGCCGGCGGTACGTTTTGTCCGTAGAGATTGTAGTCAGTGGCGGAGTTTAACATCGTCCCGTTGCGCATGTACCAGCCCGTCCCGGTCGCCCACGGGGTAACACCGATCAAGGTACCGACTTTTACCCCGTTCACATGACTGCCTTGGTAGTTGCTGTCCCCCAGGACCATCGCCACGCCTTCGCTGCGAAGAGCGCGCATGTCCTGCGCGCCCGTGACCGTCTCGGAGTAGGGCCGTCCCTTGAAAAGGTTATAGGTAATGAAGTTAGCTCCGGCGCTCGAGTCCAGGTGGACGCGGTCGTTGTCCCCGCGACCCATTAGTCCGTCGAAGTCGCCCACCGGAAACCAGCCGCGATGAAACCGTTGGAAGTGATTGAGCACGGCTAGGCCCAGAGAACCCGCCGTTGCGTCGGCCACGCGGTCTTGGCCATTGAGAAGGGCTTTGTCCAGCAAGTCCATGCAGCCTTGTGCGCCGGTGCGGGTACCCGCTTTTACTGCGAGATAGATCGGATCGGTGAAGGCGGGCGCGCGACCCGCCATGATGAGATAGCACCTATTCAGGAGCGCAACGCCACGGAGGCGCTTTTGAGATTCTACGATAGGGTCGTAGGCCCGCGCCGCGTTTGCCGAAACGATCGCTAAGACCGCTCCTACCCCTATATGGAAGTATTTTTTTGTCCCCAAGCAATCCCCCAGTCGAGTTCCAGTTTAGGGATTTGGCTAAAAAATGAACGAATATAAGGGGTTTAGGCGGCATTCTCCGTTCACGGCTGTTCACAGACTCCTGAAGCCGGGTTCGTGCACGACCGTGGTCGACGACTCAAGGTTGGCGCCGGGAGTTCGTTGTCCGCGGCGTAAAGGCGGGGTAACCTGGATACACAATTAGGTTCCCAGCCGAGTGCTTCTAGCTAACCACAGTGGAAGTATTCAAAGGCCGCGCTTCACTAGGATAGGCCCCGAACAAGAAGCGCGGCCTTTTCTTTTTTAAAGGACGTTATTTCCACCGTCGTCGAGCTTTTCGGGACGTTTCCAATAAGTATATTGAGGGGTCCAATTTTCGGCGTTAAACCCTCCCAGTCCCAAGACGTGCCAGATAGAGCAGTACAGGTCACCAGGCCCGAAAACCGCGGAGTTCTTTTTGAAAATCTGCTGTCCTTCGCGCACGTAGCAGACGAGGCCGGGAGCATTTTTCTCGGTGCCGGTCACGCTCTGCTCCTGGATATAGGCGCCGCCACCGTGCGAAGCCATGCGAAAACGCCAGCCGCGTTGATTAGCGATCCGCCGTTGATCCGCAGGCGAGTCTTTGGACACGAGGGCCACGGCGAAGCGATCCTCCAAGTGTGGGAGAAATCCATTCAATCCGTCTGCCCAGAGGGTACAGTATCGGCAGCCTTGACCCATGTTGTGGATCACGAAGAGAACATCCTTGTCGGCGAAGAGGTCGAGTAGGTTCGTTTCCCCGGTGAGTTCCTGGAACGAGTAGTTTTTTACAGGCTGGGGTTTGGCTTCCGCACGAAGCGTTTGAAGCTTCATGGAGAGCTGCATGATCTCGGATTCTATTTTTTGGATTTCGGTAAGCGACATGCGCCCCAGGTTACGCCGGAGTGGCGGGGACGTCATCAGAAATACGGTTTTTTTTCGTTTTCGGGGCCATGTGCCGTACGCGACGCCGGCGCCGCGCGCGACGGAACCTTGAAGGCTGCCATCCGGTCGCACCACGGCCGATCCGGGAAAGTACGGCGTATTCGCCGCGATGAGGTGCATGGCGTTGGATCTAGCATAGTTGGAAAAGCTGGCGAGGGCGCTGCTCACGGTCCAGCTCGCGCCCATGGCGAAAAGCTGGATGCCTTGGTCCCGGTAGGATTTCATGGGGTAAGCGTTATAGACATCCGCGCAGATAATCATGGCCACTCTACCAAACGGCGTGACATAGCTGGCCAGCTCCCTCCCCGAGTCGAAGTAGCGGGGCTCCATGCCGAATAGGTTGATCTTCCGATAGCTCGCCGAAATGCCGCCTTGGGGGTTCAGCGCCACGACCGCGTTGAAATATCGTTCGCCACGGCGTTCGATCAATCCGATGTGAAGGTAGATCCCCAGCTCTTTCGCCAGGGCTCCGAAGTGCCGGGTGGCGCGGCCCGGAATCGTGTCGGCGTGGGGAGCGACGTCGTCACGGGTGTAGTAATCGTCGGCGGGATAACCCGCTGCGGAGAGTTCGGGGGTGACAACCAGCTCGGCGCCAGCGGCCGCGGCTTGGCGGATGGGTTTCGCCAGCTCGTTCCACATACGTTTTTGGTAGCGTTGGGCTTCATCCGGGGTGACGTTCAGGGGAGTGGGCTCTTCGGCGGCGAATTGAATCGCGGCCACGCGTCCCGGCGCTTCGGCATTCGCGTGCTGACTCGAAAGCGCGGCTGATCCCAGCAGCACCAGCGATAAGGCGAGACTCCTTCGCGGTGAGAAAATTCCGTCTTTCTCGGGCACGTCCGAACAATTATCGAAATTTAAATCCCGCTGGTCAAGGCGCGCGGAAAATAAGCATTTTTCTCAAGCAACGCCAAAATCATGACGGCGTTAGACGGTAGAGGCTTTCTTTAACGGGCAGGGAAGGATCGCGGCGGCTGGGGCGTTCGTAGGATTGCAAGATATCGATCGCGAAGTCAGCCGAATAGAGTCGCCGAATCTCTGATTCGTCCACGCGAAACGGAGGCCCCTCATCGGGCATGCCTCGGCCCTCGCGACCAATAATGTGCATCAGCCGCGGTGCCAGCTTCGCGATGCGCGCGGCGTATTTCTCCCGTACCTGGGGCGGTAAGGCGATGAGCGCGGCGCGGTCGTAAAGGTAATCCGCGTGCGCGAGCGCTGAATCCGGTACCTGAAAAAAATCCCCACACCAGATTTGGATGTGTTCGCCTTGAAACACCGAAAATCCGTCGCGCTTTTCCACCCGATAGGGCAGGCCGCTTTCTTCGAAGAACATTCGGCAAGGAATTTCGCTGAGTTCGACGCCGGTTACCTCGAATCCTTGGCGCATGAGCCAAAGCAAATCCACCGACTTTCCGCAAAGGGGAACGAGCGCGCGTTTACCCGCGCCGGGAGGAGCGTGCCGTGCGAGCAGAGATTCGGGTTCTGCCTGATGCCAAGGAGAATCGTTTGCCTTCCAAAGGTCGCGCCAAAAGTCGTCATTTATCATCTATCTTCCCACTATTAGCTTCCAAAACGAGGGTCGTCTAGCGATGATTCCCGCATAGGGGAGAGTCGATGCAGCGTTGGCGAATGGATGGCCGCAAGGCTTTGGTGACGGGTGGGACAAAGGGAATTGGCTACGCCATTGCGACCGAGTTTCTAGGCTTAGGGGCGGAGGTGACCGTCGTTGGGCGGGACGGAACTACGCTTGATCGTGTACTCTTGGATTGGGGTTCCCGAGGATATCGGGTCCACGGCGTGGCGGCCGATGTTTCCACTTCCGAAGGAATCACGCGCGTATTAGACGCGGTAAACGCGCGCGGAGGCAGGTTGGATGTTCTCGTAAACAATGTCGGTACTAACATCCGTAAACGCACGGTGGAGCTCACCGGCGCCGACTTCGAGCACGTCTTTCGAACTAATCTTTATTCCGCTTATGAACTTTCCCGTGGTTGCTACCCCTTTTTAAAGGGCCATCCGTCATCCATCATTAACGTGGCTTCGGTGGCCGCCGAAAAGGGGGTCGGCACGGGCGTCGCCTACGCGATGACAAAATCGGCCGAGATCCAGATGTCCCGTTATCTGGCGGTGGAGTGGGCCCGCGACCAGATCCGCGTGAACGCCGTGCTACCGTGGTATATCCAGACCCCACTGACGGAAAGCGTCTTGAAGAACCCGGAGCGTTTGGAGAAAATTCTCGCGGCCACCCCGATGGGTCGGGTAGGGGAGCCGGCCGAGGTGGCCGGTCTAGTGGCTTTTCTCGCGATGGACGCCGCGTCCTACGTCACGGGCCAGGCCATTGCGGTCGACGGCGGATTTCTCTCGTTCGGTCTTTCGCCGCCGCCCCTAGTTTAATAGCCAAGCATCGAGCGAATAGGGACCGGGACCGCAAACGAACAAGAACGCCAAGATCACGGCCAGGTTGATCGTGTACTCGTTGCCAGGAGGATTGTTGGTGATGAGGTAGCCGCCTCCGCGGTGACCAATCAGCATGGCCACGATCATCGTGCAGAATACCAGCGCGAGCGCCACGCGCGTGCCCAAACCCAGAGCGATACAGGCGCCGCCTAGGAGTTCGGTCAGCATCGCCATCCGCGCCTGCACAGCGGGCATCGGTACCCCGAGGCTACGGAGCCATTCGGTGAAGCCGTGCATATTTCCGGGGCCGACCACGCCTAGCTTCCCTAGCCCGTGTACGACGAAGCAAACGCCGATGAAGAGGCGGGTGATCAATATGCCCATTTCGATCCACTCGGGCGAGGCGGAGAGTAAGAGATTTTCCATGAGTAAAACATAACACGTCTTACGTTCGTTTTACCGCGGAGTTGAACTCGAACCTGAGTAAGTTATCGTCGGGGCGGGTCGAATCGAAATAGCCAAATATAATGCAACGCATTATATTGTGTCACAATGAAAGCGACGCTGATTTATTGGCTGATATTCGCGGTATTTTCTTCACCGGCACACGCTGGTTTGGCGTTGCCGCCGGTTACCTACGTCGATGAGCCTCGCTACGAGGACCTCGTCATCGAGCGTTCGAGTCTTCACAGGGTTGCCCGGGTGCGGGATGTACAGCGGAAGTGCGCTATACAGTGGGCGGTATCTCAATGGAGTAAGCTTGCCGGTGCGTCGCAAATTTCGACCGCGACGGCGGTGGAGTTTGCTTTCGTTCCATTGTTAGCCCCCGATCGAGGTTTTAAAGTCATACGCGACTATCCAGCGTTTAGTTTGGATCAAGCAATACCCAGCCGTACTGAAGAATTTACAGTTTCCCTAAAGCCTACTGAAGAGAAAGATGGAGAGATCGTCACCGTCTTCGAGTATCGAGCGGACAAGGGGGCGATTCGCATGGTTCCCGCTAAGGAAGGCGTCGCATGGGTTCCGTACTTGATCTACGATACCCAGGCCGGGTCACCTCTTTACGATCGATTTGGCCGCGCGATTTCTGAGGCGGTTCCGTATGCAACGAATCTCTTCATACGGCACGGAAAGAACCTGCTCAATAAAGAGGCTATCTTTTCTTTGGTAAACGAAAAGACGAAGGCAAGGATAAAGTTTACCCTGGATTTCAATCCTTATAAATGGTGCTTGGGGGACGAGCTTAAGTAAGCGAGCAGGCCGGGCTTCTGCGGGCGCAATTCAAGCGGGTTCGATCTTTACGCTTTGCTGACAGTGGTCGCAGAGATCGGTGAGCGGAAAGCGCGGCAGGCTCCGTACGATCTTCATCTGCTTCTTACAGTGAGGGCAGTCGCCACTTCCTCCGAGCACGACTCCCTGCCGACGCATTATTACGAGCGCGACGATCGGTCCGGCGATAAGAAAGCTAGGTACCAGCACGAAATGTAACAGGGGAATAAGCACGGACACTAAGGCCAGGCCCCAGCAGAACCCGCCGAACTTCAGGGCACGCAAGGTACGCTCGCGCTTGGTCCAGCTCTGGACCTGGATCGTTCCGCGTCCGGTGGAGTTCTCGTGTCCACGCAAGATGACATCCATAGACACTTGAATAACAAACCGTCGCTTCGGACTCGAACAATTTGATTGCAAACGCCAAAAAACAGGGTATAACGCATCGAGTCGTATTAATCCGGGTGAATCGGGCCACCCTCCGGCGATTGTTTCGCCGTCGAAGGAGTCCGATCGATGAAGTTTCCTCACCTGTCCTATCTTTTGTTAATTCTTACGTTTTTCCGTGGCTCCGCCGTCTTTGGCGAACCCCAGCCCGCACTGAATCCCCATGACTATTTGGTGCCGGGCGCTCCTTTAAATGTCGCGACCGTTGAGGAGATACAACGGGTGTGCGCGATTCAATGGGCGCAAGGGGCATGGCCGACCATTTGGCCGTCTCACGCGCACCGAAATATGTCCGAGCTCTTTCAGTTGAAGTGGAGCGCGGTCCTGCTTCCCGGGGAGGGGTTCTCGGTACGGCGTAAATATTATAGCGCCTTTGCCGGACGGTACGAAGGCGAACGAATTGACATCAAACTGAACTCGACGGGGCCGGACGACGCGCGTTGTGACACGATCGAGTTTTTTTCTGGTGACTGGAACGAAGTGGAAAGTGGTGGGTCCCCCGTGACCGTGGTTCCCGTGGTCGGCGTGAACTTCAACGTACCCTTCTTTACTTTCAATGCAACGCCTGCGCGCGTTCAGTATGATCACTTTGGTCGCCCCCTTGTGGATCATGCGTTGTATGCGGCTGACCTCGTGGTCCGCTACGGTAAAGCTCCGGCCGAAGAAATCACACAGCCATTGCGCAATTCCGACTCGGGCGTGTTGGCGAAGTTTCAGCTGAATTTTTCGAGCCTGGCGAAATGCTTCGTGGAGCAATTAAACGAGTTTCGAAAATAACTTACCTTATTCGGGAAAGTAGAGTTAGTGTCTCGAGATGAAGTTGACCCTCGAGGCATTCACGCCCAGTTTAGCGGCTTGGTGGCAGGAGTCCCGTGGGGATCCCGAATCAGTAAGATACAATCCTTTCGCGCCTTCCACGCTCGAGCAGTTGCGCGAGCGATTAGCCAAAGCGAGCGCGGATCTCGCGGATTTCCCGCGATCCGAGGCCTTCCTGTGGGTCATTCGCGTCGATGGGGAGCTGGTAGGGCACGTTTCTATTCAGCAAATTAATCGTATGATGCTCACGGCGGAGCTTGGCTACGCTGTCTCGGCGTCCGCGCGGGGGAAGGGCGTCGCCACCCAAGCCGTTCGCATGGTGATGCGGGATTGTTTCACGCGTACGCCACTGCGGAAGCTCGTCGCATTCGTGCACGAAGACAATGTTCCTTCGCGTCGCGTACTAGAGAAGGTGGGTTTTCGGCTCGAGGGACTCCTGCGGGAACACTTCTTAGTGGGGGGCGCGCCCGCGAACGAAGCGATTTACGGAATACTGCGGGGCGACCTAGAGTGAAGTCGGTCTACCGCACCCGGGTAAATAGTTCCGCTACTTCTTGGGCAGTCGCGGAAAAAGATCCGACTTTTTCTTGAAAATCACGTTCGGAAACTCCGTCCGCAGCGCGGCCAGCGCCGTGCGCTCTTTCTGGATCAGGTCCCGCAAGATCGGAATGCATTGCTGCTGGGTCAAGCTCGAGGCGTTTCCAGTTGCTTCCAGGATATCGATCGTGGTCGTCCGGCGAGAATCCAGGGCTTTCTTTAATATTTCGAAGACCGAAAGGCAGTTTTCGTCCACTCCATCGCGGGCAAAGGTAGCGAGGCGGTGCAGATAGCGCTCTACCCAGGGGTCGTGCAGACCCTTGAGGATCGCGCGCGAGGTCAGTTCATGGATAGCGACCGTGGGGAGGATGCTCACCCGTCCGCCGTGGACGTTAAAAGCCTCATCGATCATTTTTTCATCCAAGCGGGACTGCGTTGTAAGTACTTCAGGTTCCAGCGCTTCGCCCTTAAGGTCCAGGCGCTTCATCGCTCCGGCAACCCAGATGAACTTCCCGATATCGAGGTCCACCCGGTCGGACTCCAGGCAGCGAAGCTCGATCGTGTTCCAGGTACGGTTCCAGCGGATCATGCTCCAGTTGGCGCCCTTCTTGGACGTCAACTTAACCAGATCCTCGCGATCGAATCCAATCTGGGTACCGGCTTCAATCCAATGGTTGATACCGGAAAGCGTGTAGCGCAGGACTTCCTCCGAAGTGCTCATGACCGGAGGTAGGGCGCCATTCAGGGGAAACTTCTCGTACACCCGGTGGTAATAGCGGTGGGCGCGCATGGAGTGAGCGGAGTGCTCCTCGTAAAAATACGGAGAAGCCGAAAATGCGGTCATGGGGGTCAGCATGAGCCCCATGTTGTGTTTGTGAACGAGTTCCTTGGAGAACACCAGGAACTCCGGCAGGCATTCGATTTCGATATGCGTGTGCAGCCCCGCGCAGTTTCCCGCGTCGGCGAGCGGCGACTTTGGGGACAATGCCCAGTCCTTGAGGCGTTTGCCGGAGAGAATTGAATTCTGCACGTAGTACGGCCAGCGGGGCACCATGTTGGGGGTAAAAAGAAATGGTACGGCTCCCAGGGGGAGCGGGACCACGCGCTCGCGATAGGAGACATCGGTCACGATTTGATACAGCAAAAGGTAATCTTCGATGACTTCCCGCTGCGAAGGCGAAGCCAACGTGTTGATCTCCACCATGTTCAACACGAATTCATTGGTCACCCGTTCGGGAACGTCCTCTCCGTGAAAGGTGACGTAATCGGACAGGGCGTCCACGAGACGAAAAACCCCATGGAAAATGGAATCGTCCTTTAGGTCATAGAGGAGCTTTTCGCTTTCGAAGCCGAATTTCATGCCGTGATGGTAGGGGTTGTCGCAGTTTGCGTCAACCCGAAGCGGCATGTCCTATCAAGAATTCGTCTTAGCTGGCACGGCGAAATGAGGAAGCGTCCTCTTTCGCCGTATCGATCAAGGCCAGTCGTTGCGCAAGGTCTAGCCGGTTTTTCGATCCTTGGCCGGCGGAGAGGATGGCGAGCCCGTAAAGGACTACGATGGAAAAAAAGATGCTCACGAATACCAGTGTCGTCATATGCGACCTCCTTGCCCATAGATAAAGCAAGGGGAGGGCCAGCGTTGCTACTTGAAATAACTAGCTTTTTTCCAAGTTTTTGGCGCGGAATGGGGCAAATTACCCCTTCGTGGGGTTTTCCGGCCGCTTCGGCAAAGTGAGTACAAAACGGGTGTTGCGGCAGCTGGAGTCAATGCGGATGGCGCCTTTGTGGGCCTCGACGATCGTTTTGGAAACGCTTAATCCCAGCCCCGAACCCTTGCCCATGTCTTTGGTCGTGAAAAACGGCAAGAGAATTTTTTCGCGGATTTCTGCGGGAATTCCCGGGCCACTGTCCGTGAACGAGATTTCCACGTGGTCTCCGACGTCTTGGCAGTCGATGCGGATCCATCGCTCTTTCAATGGCAGCACCGCGTCCTTGGCGTTATTGAGCAAGTTCACGAAAACCTGGCTCAGCTGGGTTTCCTGGCCATATATCTCGAGGCTTTCGTCGATTTCGGCGACTTGCGCATCGATATTGTGTTTCAAGAAGCTCTCTTGAGTGAAGCTTAATACGTCGCGAATCATTCGTGCGACGGGCACCATTTGGAAAGGATCGGCGGTACCATCACGGGAAAGTGCTCGCATCCCGCGAATGATGCTCGCCATGCGATCGCAAAGCTGGTTGACGGTGTCGATAGTTTTTAGGACTTCCTCGGGACCCGCGCGGCCCGACCGGACTTTTCCCGCCAGGAACTCCATCCGGCCACCGATCGTCGCGAGCGGATTGCCCAGCTCGTGGCCAATGCCGGCAGCCAGCTCGCCCAGGCTTGCCATTTTTTCCGATTGAACCAGGATCCCCCGTTGATACTCGGCTTGCTCCTGCGCGCGCTTGAGTTCGGTGATGTCCGTACGGATGGCCACGTACTTGAAAGGACGCCCCTTAGGGGTCATGAAGGGAACGATCGTCGTGAACACCCAATAGAACGACCCATCCTTCGCGCGGTTCTTCACTTCGCCCTTCCAGACGCGTCCAGAAGAAATGGTTTTCCACAGAGCTTCGAAAAACTCGCGGGGATGGTAGCCGGAATTGATGATCCGGTGATTTTGCCCGATCAGCTCTTCGCGTGAATACTTGGAAATCTGGCAAAACAGATCGTTGACGTAAGTAATCGAACCGGCAGAGTCGGTGAACGCCACGATCGAGGCTTGGTCCAGCGCCCGACGCAAGTCGTCGATTTCTTTTTCCGTTCGCTCGAGCTGCTCTTCTAGCGAAAGTTCTTCCACGGGAACGATTACTCCTTGGAGACGTACTATAGCGGGTGGTTTTTTCTGAGGCGAGTCAATAATGTACGCGCGCTCGGGTCTGCTCATAGCGCGCCTTCGACCACGTCGAGCACATCCATCACTTTGTAGCCAAATGCGCGCTGGTTCTTGACGAAGGTGAAATTTTTGTGATTTTCCCATAGCTTGCGGGTCTGCATATCCAGACGATGGGCGGTTTCCCAGTTTTCTATTCGGTAGGGGTTCTTGCTTTGGTTTTTCGCGTAGTCCTCGGCGCCGGCGCTTTCCAGGTAGATGACGTGGTCGTAGCGAGCCAATTCGTCTATGAAGCTGGTGCCGAGATCCGCGAAATACCGATCCGGTCCGTCCGGCCAATAGACGGCTCCATCCACGGTGCCCCGGTCCAGAACTAGCAAACGGTCCGGATATTTGGCGGCAAAGACGGCTTCGAGCTCCACTTGTACTCGGTAGATGGCTCTTTGGGCCGCTCGGACCGCGTCCGGTTCCGCCCAGCGAGGGAAGCCTCCTTTAAACAGGAGGGACGCGGCTTCTGGGACAGTGACTACTTTTTCCGGAAAACTTTGCGCGATAACCTGAGTCAAGGTTGTCTTACCGGCGCAAGGCCCCCCGGTCAGTACGATTTTGCGAGGTCGGCCACTCATATCAACATCGCCCCGGGGGTCGTTAAGAACGAATTCCGAGGTGAATCTTCACGGAGCAGGGTGGGGCCGCAGATCCAAACCGGGAAACGGTGCGCGCGAAACACCCCGCGTGCCACACTCCCCAGGAGCCCAGCTTTCAAGGGGCCGCTCTCGGCCGCCATCGCGATCCAGTTACACTTCGCCTGCGTGGCCGCTTCTAGAATCGCTTCGGCGGTATCGAGCCCTCCCAAGCGATCAAACAATCTGAAGTCGGCGGCGATGCCGGCGGCTTGCGCTTCGTGCACCCATTGGGAGCCTTCCGCCGTCAGTAGATTCTTTTGCTCTTCGATGAAGGCCTCCGGCACCTGAGGCGTGGCGCCCATCATCGCCATGCCCGACGCGGCTAGGGTAGGGTAGGTAAAGGCATGAAAGATATGAATTGAGTGCGCGCAGGAGGCGTCCACTTCGGGTAGGCGCCGAAGCAGCGTCTGAAAAGTACGGTGGGAGTTTTTGGAAAAATCCGTCGCGAACAAGATACGCGTGCATTCTCGGTCGGCTGGCCGGTCGATCGTCGAAGCGTGGGCCAGGAAGAAAATCGGCACGTTCGCTTGGGCGACCAGGGTTTCCGCAAAGCTGCCGAATAGAGAACGCGCGAGTCCCGCTTTACCCCGCGTAGAGACAAGAATCACCTGTACGTCTTCCTGGGCGACAAAGTGGAGCAGGCTCTCCGCGGCCTCGCGGGTGGTGCCTTTGGCATTGATCAGGATTTGGGGAGTCGAGTAGCTTTCGGCGCCTAAGCGTTGTAGATAGGATTGCACCGCGCTTTGCATTCCCTTGACGAATGTTTTGACTTCGTCGACGCGGCCCTCTTCCAGCAAATGCCCAGGAGGAGAAGCTACATACACGGGGAGCAGGGCCGCTCCCCGGGCGTTCGCCCAGAATTTTACCAACTTCAGCTCCTCCAATCCGATTTGGGTCTCGGGTTCAAAGGGGTCGACTGCCCAAACGATCAACGGCGTGCGAGTGTTCATGAAACTTTGTTCTCCTTGCGCCTTAAGGACTGCAAAGGAGACGCCAAGGAGAGCGGGCGGGGGACATCCTAAGTTTTTGTACTTATTGGGTAATTTTTAAGGACGGGAGCTGCTCGCATGCGCGCGAGGCTTTTTGTCCGATGCGGGGGAAAAACTACCTCACGAGAACTACGTGTGTTCCGGGCCGGTTTCATCTCCCGGCTCGTGCTCTAAATCCGCGTTCTCGGAGGCGTCGTCGGATACCAGGCCGTAGTCCCGCTCCTTGCGATAAAGCGTGCGGCGATTCATGCCCAAGATCTGCGCGGCCTTGTCCTTGCGACCGGCGGTTTTTTCAAGCACTAGCTGAATGTAGCGCTTTTCAAGCTGCTCGACCGTGGGGAAGTCGCCGGTGGCGGCTCCGAAGAAGCTGTCGGCGGAAGCCGATTCTAAAGCGGGTAGATCGCCGTCGTCGATCAGGGGCTGGGTAGCGAGCACCACCGCGCGCTCCACCACGTTCTCCAATTCACGAACGTTGCCCTCCCAGCGCGCGTTCATCAGTCGGTTCATCGCTCGTTTCGTGAAGCCTTTGACGTTCGCGTTATTAGTGGCGGCGTACTTGTTTAAGAAGTGTTCGGCCAAGAGGGGAATGTCCTCCTTGCGGTTACGCAAGGGGGGAATCACGATCGGGATTACGCTCAAGCGATAATACAAGTCCTCGCGGAAGCGGCCGTCCTTGATCGCGGCTTTCAGATCTTTGTGGGTGGCGGCTACGATACGAACGTCCACGTTCTTGTCGATGTTTTCGCCGACGGCTCGGACTTTCTTTTCCTGGAGTACGCGTAGGAGCTTCGACTGTAGCTGGATATTCATGTCGCCGATTTCGTCGAGGAAAAGCGTGCCGCCATCTGCTTCCTCAAACAAACCGCGTTTGCGCTGGATCGCGCCGGTAAACGAGCCCTTGGCGTGTCCGAAAAGCTCGGATTCCAAGAGCGTTTCGGGGATCGCCGTGCAGTTGATGGCGACGAACGGCTTGCGCGCCCGCGCGCCGTTTTCATGAATGGCGCGCGCGACCATTTCTTTTCCGGTTCCGCTTTCGCCGGTGATCAAGATGTTCGCCGTGGCTTGGGAAACCCGTTGAACCAAGTCAAATACGCCCTTCATGCCGCCGCTCTTGCCGACGATCCCGCCCATGCTCCAGCTGCGCTTCACTTCCCTGCGTAATGCCGTGTTATCGCGCTGGAGCTTGCGATGTTCCAGCGCGCGGTCGAGGTTCACGGCCATTTCCGCGAGCTTGAAGGGCTTGACGACGTAGTGGAACGCGCCCCGGCGCATCGCCTCGATCGCCGTTTCGATGCTACCGAAAGCAGTTATTAGGATAACGGGAATCTCCGGACGAAGCTTTTGCAGCTGCTCGGAGAATTCGAGGCCATCCATCTTGGGCATGCGGATGTCGGAAATGATCACGTCCACGTCTCCGGACTCGGTCGAGGCGTTCAGCTCTCCGTCCGGTCCCAAAGCGCTTAGGGCGTCGGCGGCCAGGGGGAAGACCCGTACGTCGTAGCCTTCGTGGACCGCGAAGTCCTCGAGCAGTGATCTCATTTCCTTATCGTCGTCGACGATGACGATGCGTCCCTTGAAGTCTTTCATATTTCACCTAAAAGTACCCCAAATCGCCGTAAAAAGCCCCAAAAACGAAACTGCGTGTGACGATTTAGGAAGCGAGGGGGCGTTGGAAATAGCGGGCGGCAAAGGTGGCGATTTCAGCGTCACTCGGGTGATCGACCGGCTCGCAGGCGACCACGCGGGCGGCGAGCGGTTTCTCGTCTGCCTGCAGATAATGCAGGAACTCCGAGCGGGCGGTGCCCGGCCCCACGATTAGGATGCCCTGGGCGCCCCGTACGCGATCCGCCACTTCCCGAAATAAACCGGGTAGCCCCCTTTCCGCCCGGTCGCGCAGGTGGGTATGGTGGTCAACGTAAGTCGCCCGCAGTATCTCGCGCGACATGCGTTCGGCGGAAAAAGAATACAGCTTGGCGTGCTCGTGATCGATCCAAACGACGACGGCGTTCATTGTAACTCCTTCGGCGCCGTTAACGGCAGGGAGAGGGCGTCCAACCGGCGTAGCTTTCCTTGGATGTCATCCGGAATGTCCGTGCCCGCGCTTCCCGTGTAACCGTAGATGACGTCCTGTTCATAACGCTCAAAGCACCGACGGGCGAACTCCGAGTGCGGCGCGCTTTGAATGCAAGCCAAGAAGTAAAACTCATGCAAATCTGGCAGGCTTAAGTCGGACAGCACCTCGTAAGCCAGTCCCGCTAGATAGAGTCCTTCGGTGACGTGCTTTCCGTTCGGTGCGGTTCTCAGCATGTCGTGGATCGCCGCGCTAGCCCGCAGATAAAGAATGTCGGCGGATCGATCAAGCGGATATCGTTGGAGAGCGCGGGCCTCGCTTAGGAAGCGGATGGCCTTCTGGTAGTAGCCTTCCTCCGTCGTGGCCTGGGAGTTTGGCTCCGACTGCCAGGCGTTCAAACTCTTCTTCCATTGGGTGGCGCTTTCTTTCAGGAAAAGCGGGACGGTCGGAGTCTTCAGGACTTGGTCCACGATCGCGAGCGCGGCGGAGGGATCTTGCTTCACGCGGACGGCGATGGCCAGCCCCGAACGCACGGATTTTTCCCATGCGTAGAGATCGGACTTGCTCGCGTTGGCGTCCTTTACCACTCGGGTGAATTCCTCGAGCGCGCCATCGAATTGCCGGGTGGAGGCGAGCAAGATGGCTTGCTCATAAGGCTTCAGTGGAGCGAAGGCCTTGGCGCTCAGGGCGCCTTGGAAACTTGGACCTTGGCTACGCGTATGGCAGGCCATGCAGTAGTTCGTCGCGGACTTGAGCACGTCGCGGGCGTAGGCGCGGTGGCCTCCTTTTAGCGCCCGGTACGCATGCACGGTTTCCGCGGAGAACAGCTCGGCGATGATGCGCACGCCGGGGTCCAGGTCGGCGGTCAGGTCAGGCTTCGCCTTCAGGTCGTGCGCCAAGCGAGAGAACTTCTGGGCGTTGCGCTCGATCCGGCCGAAATTCTTCGGGTCGTTGAATCGTCGGTCGTCGTAGAGATCAAGGATGAGGGCTTGGAGCGTCGCTTCCAGGTTTCTCATCTTGCGACTCAGGTCTTGAGACGGCTTGGCCTGAGCCGTAGGGGTATAAACCGAAGCACCGATACAGGCGCCTATCACCAGGGTCGTCGCTAGGGAGCGAATATCGACGGACTTCAAACGACGCAAAGTTTTCATCGGGTTAACTCCGGTAAAAGGCTTGATATGTTTCACCCAGGACGCGTAAACCGTCCACGGCCGTGAAGATTCCCACTACTTTTCCGTTTTCCTGCTGGATGATCGCGCATCCGTATTTATGTTCGGCCATTTCGAGGACCACCGCGTCCACGGCCGCATCCGGCGATACGGTGAAGGGGTCCGAGGTCATCACGTCTTCCACTTTTAGCTCCGATCCACCCTTGAGGGAGGAGGCCAATCGTACGTCTCGATCAGTGAGGATTCCCACGAGCGCGCCCCCGTCCTGGACGGGGAGGTGGCGGATGCGGTGCTCCCGCATCATGCTCAATGCGATGGGAACCGAGATGTCCTTCCCGATGGTGTGGGGCATTGCGGTCATGACTTTTTGAATCTTAGGCATCTGTTTCATTGGCGTTCTCCTATTCGTCTACAAAGCACCAAGCGAGCCAAACTGACTACGCCGTGGCTGCTTTGTATACTATTGATTTTATTTGATAATTTTAAAAACTCCGATATTCGAGATCGGCGGTGGGTGTCGGCGTGGGGCAATTCACCCCATTCATCGGAATTTCCGCCCCAAAAAAACGGCGCCGGAACCCGGCGGGCCCGGCGCCGTTTTTTGATCGGCTTAGAAGTCCGCGAGCAGGTTGAGGGACTTGCCGCTTAAGGCCCGTGCGTGCACGAGGACCTTGCCCTTGAGGTCTTTTGGCAACTGGGCCTTGATCACGAAGGGTACGCGTGCGTTTTGGCAGTCGTCACGGGTAAGCATTTCGGCGACCGGCAAAATTTCGACGACATCCTTGCGGTTGCGAACGATGCGGGTTTCTTTGTGTACCATGCAAGTATTGGTGTATTCGCCGCGCAGCTCCACTTGTGGTTGGCCTGGAGTCTTTAGGACGGTCATCTCGCTCGCGGGCAAGTATAGGAAATCGTCGGGACCGGCACCCGGTTTTGCGGTGGCCACGGAGATATTTCCCAGGACTTCGGTTTTGCCGTCATCGTCCGAGAATGAAAGCGCGTGGTCGCCCGGAGCCAGCATGCCCAGATCGACGACCTTGTCATAGGGGACCAAAACGTAGAAGCAGAAGCAGCCGCCGTAAAAGTAGGCTTGATTTTTTATGCTGACCTTACCGCTAGCGGGATCCACCTCGACTTGGGTGGGACCGACTTTATAGCAGGTGTTGCTAAACTCACCGCGAATCACGACTTGGCTGTTGTCATTGTGATCGAATCCGGTCGGCATGTAGACCTGGGATGGGATGAGATTCACCAGCTCAGGATCGCCGGGGTTTGCGAAGGCGGGGGCGGACAGCAGGAGCGAGACTACGACGAGTAGATTTTTTTTCATTTCTAGTTTTCCTCTTTCGAGGGGGGTCCCACTGCAACGGGTGTTCCAACTTTCGGTACGGTTGGATGAATGCAAAAAAAATGGCCCGTGTATCGCGTTTTTTACGCGTTTCTCCGCGTGAAGTACGTAAATTTATTTCTTCGCCGCCCTCCAAGATAAATGTCCCGCCCGCCGATTCGAAGAGACCGAGTGAGATCGCATGGGGTATAACGAGACATCCGTGAGGCGCTTTGTCCCATGCTCGAAGGTGTCGAAGCTTGGCTCGGGCCTTCGGGCTGGCGCAGTTCGTGAATTCTGAGGAGTTATATGAAATCTACTCACACCCCCAATTGGATGTTAGATGACGCATTTCGCCGCCGCGCCCGAATGCTGTGGCGCTCCCGCTTCTTTTGGAGGGTCACGCTCTTTGGGAATATCTGTGTGCTGGGGGGCGCCGCCTTATTCCATTGGCTGGAGCGGGAAGTAAACCCAGGAGTGGGCGACTTTATAGATAGCTTGGGCTGGGCCGTGAGCCTTGTCACCACCGTAGGGAGTGCGACCGTCGTCCCCGTAACCACGGGCGGGAAGGTGTTGGCCATGTTCTTGATGACCGGCGGAGCGGTGTTTCTTTGGTCCTATATGGCTTTGTTCGTGAGCGCGTTGATCGGCCCCGAACTGCGGGCGATCGAACGGGAGCTCAATCAAATCGAAACCGATTTACCCCCCCAAGCGGAGGTAAACCAAGCCTCTGCTACCGGCAAAAAATTCGGTAAAGAGATTGAATCAGCTCCAGTACCCGCTTATCCACGATTCGATAGTAGATCAGTTTTCCTTCGCGGCGGGACGCGATCAGTCGGCTTACTCGCATGCCCTTTAGGAATTGGGATACGGCCGATTGAGAGGCGCCGCAAGCCGATTCGATTTCTCCCACCGACTTTTCGCCTTCCGCAAGGCTGCAGAGTATCAGCAACCTTTGTGGATGCGTCATCTGTTTGAGTAGGGCGGCCACCTCCGCGCTTTTTTTCCTTAGATGCGGCAGCGCTTTGTTCGCGCCTTGATTTTTCATATTATAGTATTATAATATGAAAAACAGGGTAGCAAGGTAATGCGAAAAAATGACTAACATTAATTCGGTTCTGAATGGCTTGTTGGGTGGTGCGGTAATCGGGCTGGCGGTCACCGTGATGTTGCTTTTTAATGGCCGAGTGACCGGCATTAGCGGGATCGTTGCCGCGTCCCTGGCGAGGCCTTCGCAAGGCATTATTTGGCGTTGGATGTTTGTCGGGGGTTTGGTCGCGGGCGGCGCTTTCATGTTTCACGTCGATCCTGCTTACTTTGACAACCAGTCTGGTCGAAGCGGGTGGTCGATCGCCTTGGCCGGATTGCTGGTTGGATACGGGACGGTGTTGGGAAGTGGATGCACGAGCGGCCATGGGATCTGCGGCTTAAGCCGCTTCTCCTTTCGGTCGCTGGTCGCCACCCTGACTTTTATGGCCTTCGGTTTTCTTTCCGTGCAGATCATGCGCGCGCTACTGGGAGATCAAGGATGACCGCGGTTCGGCTCGGTCAGTATGCGGTTTCGTTTGGCGCCGGGGTATTGTTCGCGATGGGGCTGGCCCTGTCGGGCATGACCCAACCCCAGCGGGTGATCGGCTTCTTGGATCCATGGCAATGGGACCCCTCGCTTCTTTTCGTGATGTTGGGGGCGGTCGGTGTCCATGCCGTGACCTATCCGCTTATTAAGCGAAGGTCTTCGCCTTTGTTGGACGCCGCCTGGCATGTTTCTCATCGCAAGGACGTGACGGCGCGGCTGATTTTAGGTTCAGCCATTTTTGGCCTCGGCTGGGGGCTGGGTGGATTCTGCCCCGGCCCGGGGGTGACGTCGTTGGCCACGGGAGATGCCCGGGCGCTTCTCTTTGTGGGGGCCATGGCTTCAGGAATGCTCCTCTTCCGTGCGACCGAGCCTTACTTGGGGCTTCGGGAGTAAGCGTGGATTTTCTTGGCTATGCCGCAAGCTTAATGATGGGGGTGATCTTGGGATTGATGGGCGGCGGCGGTTCCATCTTGACCGTGCCTATTTTGGTGTACTTGTTTGATCTCCCGCCAACGGAAGCCGCCGGGAATTCGCTCTTCGTCGTCGGCATGACGGCGTTGTTTGGGAGCTTGGTGTATATCCGAAGGGGGGACGTGGATTTTAAAACGGGCGGCCTATTCGCTATTCCCAGCGTGATCGGCGTGAATATCTCCCGGGGCCTGGTCGTGCCCAATTTGCCGAACGTGGTGGCAAACGTTGGCGGCTTTCATCTGACCAAGGAAATCCTCGTGATGGCTAGCTTTGCGGCTTTGATGATCGCGGCATCCTATTCCATGATTCGAGGAAGACGATCGCAAGCCCCCGGAGGAGGTGTCGGGCCGGCACGATTCGTCCAGGTGACCCTTCAAGGTCTGATCATCGGTGTGATTGCAGGTTTCGTGGGAGCGGGAGGAGGTTTCCTGATCGTGCCGGCCCTGGTGCTGCTCGTGGGCCTGCCTATGAGGTTGGCGATTGGCACCTCATTAATGATTATCGCTCTTCAGTCGCTCCTGGGTTTCGCGGGGGATCTGATGCGAGGAATGGCTTTTCAGGGCACGTTGTTATTCGGCATCGCGATGACGGCCGCCTGCGGTATCGTTGCCGGCGCCACCTTCGCGCATCGGATTCAGGAGAAAAAGCTGAAGACCGCATTCGGGTGGCTGGTGCTTTTGATGGGGGCTTCCATCTTGATCGAGCAGTTTCACCGTTTGTCGGTTTGATAGAGGAGAATGGCTATGGTCCAAATCAAGGAATTCTTCGATAAGAGCACTTGGACTCTTTCTTACGTGGTCTGGGACGAAAAAACCCGGGACGCGGTCGTGATCGATCCCGTGATGGACTACGATCCGGCCTCGGCCAAGATCGGCGAGCTGTCGGCCAAGCAAGTGGCTGAGTTTTTGCGCGGACGATCGCTCAATTTACACTATATTTTGGAGACCCATGCCCATGCCGATCACCTCAGCGGTTCGCAAATCATCAAGCGAGAATTTCCCTCCGCGAAGATAGCGATCGGAGAGCGGATCACGAAAGTTCAGGAGATATTCAAGGACGTGTTCGGTCTGCCGGCGGATTTTAAAACCGATGGTTCCCAGTTTGACCGGCTTTTGAAGGATGGCGAGAAGTTTCCTGCAGGTGCGATACCCATCGAGGTGCTTTTCACCCCAGGCCACACGCCCGCCTGCGCGTCTTACTTGATCGATGGCAACGTATTCGTGGGGGATGCTTTGTTTATGCCGGACTACGGTACGGGCCGGTGCGATTTTCCGGCCGGAAGCGCGATCGACTTATACCATTCCGTGCACGATCGGCTCTACGGCCTTCCGGGGGAAACGAAAGTTTACACCGGTCACGACTATCTCCCGAACGGTCGTTCATTGAGGTGCATGGCTACCTTGGCCGAGCAGAAAGCGGAAAACATCCAATTAAAAGCCCAGACCTCGCGCGAGGAGTTCGTGCGTTTTCGGACGGAAAGAGATCGGACGCTGGCGGCTCCAAAGTTGTTGCTGCCATCAATCCAGGTGAATATCGATGCGGGTCATCTGCCCAAGCCCGCGCCGAACGGTCGGCGTTATCTGCGGATTCCCTTGGGTGAATTGAAGGATTAGCTAGGACGCGGTCTTTTTGGTGAGAGGGTACGCGAGGACCCCTAGGTGGTAGACGCTTTGCTTGTTGGAAGTGCTTTGAGCCAAGCTCATGACTTGGTTGATGGCGGAGTTTAGGATCGCGCATGCCGCTTGGTATTCGGGTTCGCTGAGGGCGACGGTAAGGCCCTCGAGTAAGCGATCTTCGCGGGGGGTGACTTCGATCGCGTCGATAGCTCGGTTGAGCATGGACTGGTGATAGCGGGCGAGGGCGAGTCGATAAATATCTCCGCGGCATTCGATTAAGTTTTCGTTCGGTAGCTGAAGGTCGCCGGTGGGGTTTTTTTTCAGAAATCGATTACGGACCAAGAACTCGAGCGCGGGCCGGATCTCTTCGCGGCGGGCGTGAAACAGAAGGGTGGCTTGGATATCCTCGATCGTTCGCGGGGCGGGTAGGAGTCGAGCCATTTCTCGGATCACCACGCAGAGCCATTGGCTCATGTAGCGGTAGGTTTGGTATTCGAGGGGATTTAGATGTTGATAGCGACGCGAGCGCTGGGCCTGACGGGCAAACGCTTGATCCCCGGCCAATGTATTTTGCGCATCTTTTTCCCTTAAGTTCCGTAGGTGCCGGGCTTCGTGCTCGGCGAGCCCTAAATGCGGCAGCATTTTTTCTAAAAGTTCCATTGGCAGCGCTCGTTTCCGGTTGAGCACCAAGGCGAGGTAGCCCGTGGAGTATCCTAGGGCCCGCGCGATGCCGCGGGCGCTCAGGGTGCCGGCCTTGCCTCGGCGATATGAGATCCACTCCTTCAGGAAGGTGGCGGCGCTGGAATGGCGAAAGACATCCGGACGTCGGCTGGGGGTGTGAGTGGGCATACTTAATGGTACAAACGCTTACATATTTATACAATTTAATTTCAAATTTATTTTAAATAACATAATTAATTCAATAAAAACAATATTTTAAATTAAATAATAATTTTATCGCTTACTAATATTCATTTTTTATATTGATTAAAATAGTCGGATTTGGTAACTTGGACTCATCGGCGTCGAATGAAATGTTCGCCCCTAAAATACGCCGAGCACAGTTGCCGGAAGCCCAGAATTCGCCCCCGAACGAGTTCTGGGCACCGGTATTGAAACTTTTCAAAGAGAGGGAAACGGAAATGAATCCAATGATGAAACTCTTCGCGGTCTTGGTTTTGATTACTTCCTCCAGCGCGGCCGTGGCGGGAAGTACCGCGGCTAGCTTTGCATTTTCGTCCAGTGCTTCGATCCCGGCGGCGACCCCCGTCGTGGCGGAGCAGGAAGGTTGGCCGGATTTTGACTGGGGCCACGACGATCCGCCGTGGAAGTGGCGTTTGAGCGAGACGAACTATGAGTACTGTGTCGATGGCTGTGACGAGGTTCGGGACTCTCTGTTCATGCAGTTCGGAGTCGCTTTAAAGCGCGCGTTGGCAAGTTGTCCCGTTGCCCCGGCATCCGAAAGAGAAGCGTGCAGAAAAGAGTTACTGGAGGAGATAGGCTATCTGCGGCTGCAAGCCGAAGAGGAGCACGCGGCGTGTGTGGCGGCCTGCTCATTCGCACTGAAACAGTAATCTCGCCGGGAGGATCACGCCATGGGGTTGAAAGGGTTTGCACTATTGGGCATTGCCGGTCTTTTGGGTTTGGGATGTTCGGTCGAGCAGAACCGGTCCCCCGATCAGACGAGCTTTCCGGCATTGGATCCTACTTCAGACCCATCGGATGAGCCGACCCCTTCCGTTCGCTTGCTTCAGGGGGCGGTGGATTCCCGATTAACCGCGGAAACTTTGTCGGGTTGGGTCGTTGACCCCGCTCGTCCCCTGGATCCGACGTTCGTGGATTTATACATCGATGGGGGAAGTCCCATCTTTTTGTTGGCCAATCAACCGCGCGAGGGAACCGGGAACCCCGGGAGTCACGGCTTTTTCTATGAAATCCCTGGCGCGCTGAAGGATGGTCAGCTCCACCGGATCGTCGTGCGGGGCAAGACCCTCAACACGGGGCAATCGGAGGAGTTGCCAGGTTCGCCGTTTAGTTTTCGCTTGAGCATACCCGCCGGCAACCAAATGCCTCAGGGCGCGTTGCTTTCGGTCACCGGGCCCGAGGTGAGTGGCTGGGCGGCAGACCCCGACGCGGCGGACGAACCCATTCGGGTGCGTTTTTACATCTCCACCGGCTTTCCGCTCGATCTGGCCAATCTTGCCAGCCTCCCTTCGGCGGGTACCGTGGTCGCCAATGACTCGCGTACGGCCGGAGCGATTCCGGGAGCGCACGGATTTACCTTCACGCCTCCGATTCAATATCAGGACGGCATCGAGCACAGCATCGATGCGTTTGCCATCGATCCCTCGACGGGCACTTTGCAGCGTCTGCCGGGTTCGCCGCTTTCCTATCGACACGAGTCGAATCCAGCGCGCGGGTACTTCAACAGCCAGGTCGCGCCGCTACTCACGTGCGTGGGTTGCCATGGGTTCGAGATGAACGATTACTCCCGTGCCCGGCCCCATCTTTTATCCCCTCCGCCGCCGGAGGGAACGCGCATGAACAACCGATACTTCCTCAAGGCGAGCGGTGGACTCGCTCACGGAGGAGGGAATCAATGCGCCACTACCGATCTCTGTGAACGAATCCAGACTTGGTGGGATCTGGAAAACCCCAACTAGGGCGCGTCCAACTGGTTCAAGGTGATGTAGTTCACGCACTCTTGAACCGAGACCGCCGACCCGATACGAACGGAACATTCCGCGTACTGTCCGTGGGCGTCTTTGCAGTAAGTCTTGCCGCTCACGATCGAAAGGTCTTGGTTCGTCAAGCGAATGGTTCGGGTCCGTACGAGCATCTTCGGGTGTTTGCTGCGGATCTGTTTAAAACACTCGTTCGTGACCTGATACTGGGTTTTGAGCAGGTCCGTTCCCGGGCGGTCCTTGGATTCATCGGGCAAAAGTACGTCGATGTAATTCGAGGTCGCCCACTTCTTGAAAGTCGCGGCCACGTCGTCGATTTTGAAAAGCGAGCGAATATACTCTTCGGTAACTCCGTTTTCTTTGGCAAAAGCTTCCAGGGTTTGCGGGTCGTTAGACGGCGCGTCTCCGTGCGAAGCCGGGGATAAAAAGACGAATGCCGAGTAAAAAATGGCGCTCAGTTTAACGAGTTTCTTCTTCATGTCGAACGGTCTCCTGTTTGGGTGGGTTGATTTCGTTATTCGTAAGGTTGAACAATTACGGTGGTGTCGATCCATTCCGGCGGGTACCCGCTCACGGATTTCGGCACCGAGAAGTCGTATCCGTTTTGGATGCGCCGATCGGTGACGACGCAGTCGGCCTCCGCATACCCGGAGGATTTGCAGAGCTCGGTGGCTAGGGCCGCGGTCGGAAATGAATCGAGAGAAAGAGAATCGTAAGCCAGGACGAATTCAATTTTTTCCCCGGCGAGGGCCGACGGGTCGGTTCCGAGGAGGCTTGAAAGAAGGGCGAGCCCGAGAAAAATCATACAATCCCTGTTTAAAAGGGGTCACCCACGGCCCTTTTAGTAAATATATTGCATTGCGTCAAGCTGAGATTTTCGGGTTGTATCAGGTGGATACGAAAAGGGCGTTTAGCGGTAGAAGGGATAGTGATGAATTTCCAGCGCGTACATGAGTTTTGGTTCGGAGAAGACCTCGTGGCTTCGCCTTTGAAAAACCGCGACCTTTGGTGGCGGCGTCCGGCGGGCATTGACGAAAAGGTCCGCGACGAGTTTCTGCCGACGTTAGAGGCCGCCGCTGCGGGGAAGCTCGCGGATTGGGAGAGCACCCCGGAGGGGTTCGTTTCCTTGATCCTCGTGTTGGATCAATTTCCCCGTCATATTTTCCGGGGCAAGCCGCGCGCGTTTGCGTTCGATGCGCAGGCACGCGCGCTTTGCTTGAAGGGACTCGCGCAAGGGATGGATCGCAAGATGCACTGGTCAGAGCGACAGTTTTTCTTGCTGCCGCTGGAACACGCGGAAGACTTGATCATTCAAGAGCGTGCGCTGGTGGAGTTTGACCGGCTAGTGCAGGATACGCCGGCGGAGTTTCGGGAGTACATGCTCGATAACCAACGGTTCGCGGTGAAGCATCACGACATCATCAAGCGGTTCGGGCACTTCCCGCATCGCAACTCGATCCTCGGCCGCGTGAGCACGGCGGAGGAGATTGAGTTTCTTAAGGATCCTTCGAATAGTTTCTAGGGTGATCGCCGGTCAGTTCGATTTTGCTCCGGGCTTCCCGCCCTCCGCAACATCTCTAAGGAAGTCGGGTGGCTGGATCACTTAATCTAGCTCAGGTGCGGTCGTTCGATTTCCCTCCGCGCTTCCAGCGCTCCGGGACATCTCCAAGGAAGTCGGGCATCCTGCCCTCCTCACCATAAATCTCTCCGCCATCACTTTTCCTTTTTCCCGTTTTAAAAAAGACGAAGACTGGCGGGGGGCGTCCCCGGGCCAGGAAGGCGCTGAGGGGTCGAGCGCATGGAAGCGCGTCCCCCTGCCAGTCTTCGTCTTTTTTAAAACGGGAAAAAGGAAAAGTGATGGCGGAGAGAGTGAGATTCGAACTCACGGTGGGTTTCCCCACACACGCTTTCGAGTAAACCAATCAGGACTTAGGCATGGGACTTAAGTTACTGAAAATAAACAAAACACAGCGGAAATCGGTGGGCCTGGATCCTTGGTTGTTATTGGTTATTTTGGGGTGTTTTTAGGTTCTAGATTCCCCAGCGCTTCCCCAGAGTGACTGCTGTGCTTTAGTTAGTTTTTCCCTGCGGGGGTTTCTACAAAGATGTCCGTATAGGTGGAGTGAGAGTTTTCTGGGTAACCGGATTTTGATTCCTCTATGGGCATGCTGTTGATCTTTACTGTTATTAGAATCTCGTCTCCACGCTGCCATACGTCAGTAACATGGCCGGTTTTTTGGGTTTTTGCATTTGAGCTCGGACCGTAAGTTATAATCGTCCCTATTTTGATTACATGAGTCATCTGACCTTCCTATTAATTGAGTGGCCTAAGTCGAACGCTCAAGACATAGGCTCGAATGCGTAGGATAAGGAACAACATGGCTGTCCCCCGAAAGCATCACTATGTGCCCGAGTGCTATCTGATTAACTTCACAGATACTGAGAAGGATAGCCGTATAATTCAGGTTTTTAGCAAGGAAAAGAAGACATCTTTTAAGACTTCGGTCTCTAACGTAGGGCATATTCGTGATTTTTACCGTCTAGACGCATCAGAGGGTATCGATGACGAGTTTGGAATTGAAACGAAAATGCTCGCTCCTATGGAGGGAGCCGCGGCCCCAGTTCTTCGAAAGATCATCCAGGAAGAGAAGCTGCCAGAGGACCCTGTGCAATTGGCTAGGTTATGGACCTTCATCGCATTTCTGGCCATGAGGGGGCCTTTGTCTAGAGAGCATGCAGCAGAGGTTGTCGACCGCACTGCTAAGGATTGGGCGCAAGCTTTTGCAGCCAAGGGTACGCCTCAGGACCTAAAAGTCTTGTATGATCGAATGAATACTCCAGAGCGTAATAGGATGAATTTGGAGCAGCTTAAGGACATTGCTAATTCTAAGCATTATAAATTCAAAACTACTCAGAACTACATTCTATCACTGACATTGGACTATGCCCGCCGGCTCGCTCCATTATTGGCAAAGCGTGATTGGTGCATTCTCGTCGCTTCTTCGGGTCAATTTATTACAAGCGATCAGCCGGTGTTGGTGCATTGGTCAAGGCGAGTGAGGATAAAGCATGGACGTGGTTTTGGGTCTGAGTCTAACGAACTTATAGTTCCACTAAGTCCAAGAATCTGTCTGTCCGGAACTTTTGAACCTGGCCAAAAAAAAGCTATATTGAGTGCAGATTCAGTTTCAAAATTGAATGCTGAAATCTCTAAATCTCCGTGTAAGTTTCTTTTTTTTCGAGATAAAAACTTTTTGCAAATAAAACCTAATGGAAGGAATCACCAATTATTTGAGTGATTTCACCTCGAAACTGGGAAAGTATGGAAAAGTCAGTAGAGCAAAAAGTAGTTAGTCATGAATATTCAAAACGGGTTGTGGCCTACCTGGATATCCTGGGATTTAAAGACCATCTCAAGGAACGCAAGTTATCGGAGTTAATTCATGCGTTGGAACTGTTTCGTTTCAGTACGCCAAACCAAAGCGGTGCCCTATATAAGCCAGAAGTTACGGTGATTAGTGACTCAGTGATAATTGCTGCAGATATAACCATTAAAAGTGCATGCGACCACTTTTTGAAGGATCTAATCAGGTCACTTGCGCACCTTAGTCTTTCTAGAGTCTGGATACGTGGAGCTATAACTTACGGAGATTATTTTAAGAAAAATGACTATCTGGTTAGTCCCGCGCTTTCAGAAGCATATCTCCTAGAGACTAAATCTGCGCGTGTACCACGAGTAATACTGGGGGAGAGTGCCCTAAATAGATTTCATCTGGTTGCCGGAAAGCACATGTTTCCAGATGATTGGGTAAGGTATCTTAATCAGTTCACGTGCCAAGATTCAGATGGATTTAGATACATTGACTATTTAAAGGGATTTCGCGAGGCAGATTTTGTGCTCCCTTTTTCAGATTTTGAAAAATTTTTGCCAAACGATTCATTCGAAAAAACGTTTATTAAGGAAAAGCTAAATTACTTGGTACACAGACACGCAGTCTCGGATGAAATCATTGCGCATTCTGAGAACTCGAATATAAAGTCCAAGTTCATTTGGGTAGCGAATCAACATAATCGTAGTTATAAGGAATTGTTTCAAAATAGGTCTGAATTCGAAGAGATTTTTGGATGTTTCTCAGATTTTTCACTTGGAATTGAAGTCCGACATAAGCCGATAGCATCGGGAGTGAAGTAGTGAATTGGTAGTGCGGATATGCACGCTCAAACCATACGATAGGTGATTTTACTGAAATGGAATCGATGATCTTGCGATTTTGAAGTTAAATTGTTTCTTATCTACAAGGGATTCAAGAGTTTCATTTGTGGAAGAACTGCATTTAGGGCCACAAACGACACTCGCAACTGCTGAAGCCTTGAAATCCCATGTTGTGTATAGAACAAGATCGATTCCCCGATTTCGGCTAAGTATTTGACTCTTGTCAGCGCAATAAATAACAATCCTCCATTCTTTTTCTTCGTTGAATGCCTCGTGTTTAAAGCATGCCGCTTGAACATATATTGCCTGCAATAGCTTAAAAAAAAGACTGCGGCCGTGCGGAGGAGATATGTGGTTTCCGAACTTAGCGAGTTCGCCTTGAACTAGTTTGTCAAACTCTTGAATGATTGATCGGGCCCTTTGTCTTTTTGTCCCGTCGTCGTACACCACTTTTTTTAATGTATGAAATTCATCAAATTCAAGTTCTTTGCATTGAAAACCGATCGCCACACCGGAGCTATTTGGTGTGTAGCCACGCCATTGGCTTAGTAAATCGCCCAGCTCTGAAAGGCAAAAAATGAAAGGCTTAATTTTTGGAGATGTTTTCTCCTCAGTTAAGAACCCTATCAGCTCTTCTATAAGGTCTCTATTGTTTGGCGATACAAAGCAGAATTGAAATGCTTTAATCTCCTCGATAAATAAATCTATTCCATGAGAAAATTCGGTAGAGTCATTTGAGTGTTTTGCGTAGGTTGCCCAAAACTGCTTAGATAGAAACATGGAATTCGCGGCCCCTGTGCTTGTGTAATGATACAGTAAGAGGTCTGGCGATATTTCGTCCGGAATGGTCCACTTGCTGGCAAATTGCTTCCATTCTGGTGTTTCTCCGAATTCTACTTCGGTGCTGTCTGTACTCAAACCGGGGCATTCCTCACTCTAGAGCTCGTCTTCTTCCACTATTGTTTCAGGAGGCTGGTTGAAGGCTTTATACTGTTGGATTTAGCTGTTGAGCGGGTTTCGCGATTTCGAGTCGGAAGTTAAGTTCGGGCTTTAGTGTAATAGTAACTCCGTCTTTCTCCGAAAAATCAAACTTCCCACTTAAAGGACCTGGACGTTTAAATACCAGCGGTAAGACAAACATAATGTTGATGGGGCGACCCTGGTCTAAGCCGTCTAGATTTCCTTCGACTTTTGCTAGAGATTCTTCTGAGTCGAAAAACTCTAAAGCAAAGGTGTTGAACTTGGGGTCATCTGACTCGCGTATGAGAGTAATAAAGATCCCAAGTTTTACAGCCACCGGCCATTTCATATCCCCGTTGCGTGGTGTAATGAGAATACGATCTGAATAACAGCCAACGAGAGTGTGCTTGTTATTGATCTCTCGCCGGATATCGTCGCAGAATATTATGTTTGTGACCTTCATCCGCTCCCCACTTGGTATATTTGCGGATCTTCTGAAGAATTACTCTTAGGTACAAGTCGGAGATGCCTTTCGTTCAGGCTAATGCTTGGTGATCCGAGTAATTGATGCTCCGCGACCTCAATAGAGCTCGGTCCATTGTATATTTCCGCAGCTTGTCGAAGTACTTCTTTAGAAGCAAATCGAGGGTCGTAGTTATGATCAGCGATTTTAGTCAGCCAGGGGTACACATTAAGAAGGTGCATCAAAGAAAAGCCAGCGGCGGAGCAACCTTTGGATTTCCATCTCATAATCGTGCGCTGAGGGATCCCGAAACTGCGCTCAATAGATGCCATTGTTAATCCTACTTCGGACAGTCTTTCGCTTATTTTTTCAACACTCTCAGCTTGTGCTTGCACGTAAGCTTGATCATATTCCGCGTCGCTTGATTGCTTGACTGGGACTTTTAATTGGCAATTAGAACAGCGCAACACCTGAGCGTGATATTTAAAAGCAGTATTATCAGGAAGCGCGCCTTCTTTCTCGACGGATAGAATTTCTGTTTCGGCTGAGCCGCAAAATTGGCAACTATTCTTCATGGGGTACGCCTTTTTTAAAAACAATCCTCTTTGTGACCTTGAAAACAGGTTTGGCTCTTGGGTTCGGGTTTGTATTTTCGTGAAAGGATTTGATTACCCACATGCTGTTCTCCGGATGGCGTCCAAGGGACAGGTAACCAAACTTTTCCCCTTCCCAGAAGTCATAAATATCCAAATTGACTTCGACACCATAAGCTTCCTTTCCAAAACGCCAAGTGTCTCGTTTGACGAATTTATGGTCCTTCAAACCGCCTCGCCCAATAAAGGCTAGTAGGTCGTCTGAGTTGTTGATGCGGAAATGTCTCCTTGCGTCGCTTTCCGTATCATCGGGAACAACCACGGTTTCGGGATGGCTTTGACATGCCTTCTCGAAGGCCGAAAAATCGTGGTTAGGATCTTCTTCCAAACTGTCCCCCTGAAGCATGCATCTTCCATATATGCAGCCACCGGGAACCACTTGTACCAATATACGACATAAATTTCAATTTTATGTAGCATATCGTATAATATTATACTAAATGGTTTTGATCCACTTTTATATATTGAAATCATCGTGCAAGAACAACGCGTTGAGTTTGTGGATGATTAGATTTATAAACTATATTAATTTATATAATAAATTAATATAGTTTATAAATATCTGGGTGCGTGGCGGACCTTTAGGTGGGTTGGAGGTGTGGGAATTGCTACTTGGCCGCGATGCAATGTCCGATTGGATGCCCGTATCTAAAGTAGAAGGGAATAGAGGAAATGAGCAGGCCAGCGGGGCTCCCTAAAACCGGAGGACGTAGAAAAGGGGTTCCTAATAAAAAAACACATCTCCTGGTAGAGGCATTGCGAGCAGGGGGAGTTGAACCGGTTTCGAGGATTTGTGATTTATTGCCTCAATTGTCACCGAAGGAGCAGGCGAATCTATTGGTCCAGCTGCTGGGATACATTTACCCCAAGCGCAAGGCTATCGAATTTGATGTAGGTGATCGCTTGCCTCTGATTGAGAGTTTTACTGATTTGGTGAAGTATGCTGTAGATTACAAAGAATCTATTTCCCATCAGGACGGGGCGCAGGTTTAATGCTTTTGTTTATGTCTTTCTCTCCTTTATCTAGCGCGTCTTTTACGAATTTCCCCAAGCCTTTATTTGCACCGACTTCTTTTGGAGAAATTCTGCCGTCTTCTGTTGCATCCATGATTTCACGTAGCATTTGACGAAACTCTGCGCACCCACCGTACCTGCATGATTTGATGTAAGGGTCTGATAGGTACTCATTCGCCTTTTCGTACATCTCATGAGCGGTTAAGCTTACGAATACGCGCTTAGAAAACGATTCGATGTACTCTCGATGTTGCTTCCACTCCTCAATGCTTAGCGCCTTTGGCTGACGAGTGTCTTTTTCTAGACCTACTGAGATGGCCCCAGCGAGCAATGTAACGAAACCAAGCAATGCTAAGCGTTTTGGATAACGGCTTTCTCTTTTGAATAACAAGAGTATTGCTGAGAAGAAAAGAAGCGCTGCTCCGCCAAGTATCGCAAGAGTCCCAATTAGACCTAACAATTCGTGCCTCCTCTTTATGAGAGTCCGGAATTCAAATGGCTGGAATACGCCATAGAGCCTGAGTTCGCTATAACGAATTGTTCGCTATAGCGAACTACTTTGCAAGCTCGATGCGTAGCCTTGAATGAGTGAAATCCAGACCGGCCCTGCTAAAGCTAGGCGAAAGAATCTCTTTATTGCGACGCAAGCGTGGGATTACCTTAGAGAAACTCGCTTATGAGATGGATCTCTCAAAGGGGAATCTGTCCGATATCGAAAAGGGAAAAAAAGATCCCCGCTATTCTACCTTACTGGCAATTGCAGAAGGATTGAACATGAGTGTGGCCGATCTCCTTAGGGAAAGGACTTAGGGTTGTTTCAGTGCCTCCACTAACCGAGGCGGAGTTCAATACAGAGTCTTCTAGTATTTTGACGACTTACCGCGCGTTTCTCTCGCTTCGAGAACTAGATTCACTGTTGGACGCCAAAGCAAAACTGCAGGCAGATATTGAAAGTGTATCAAGTCTAGTGGGAAGTCTAAAAAAAACGAAATTAGAGTTGCACTATAGTATCGATGTTGCGCAGATAGGAAAAATTATTAGCACCCTTCAGGCTTGTGAAATGGCACTTAACTGCCAAGTTGAAATAATTTCAAGTCTTCATCAGAAGCAAAAAAAGCAAGCTATTAAGAATCCGTCATTACTTCAAAAAGGCCTAATTGGAATCGAGTGGGAGCACGCCCGAAAGGGGAATCTCTTAGAGGACTATTGCTTATACCGGCTTTCAAAGCTTTTTGAAGGTTGGGACGATAAACATGCCGGAGAGCCCAGCTGGAAGCGAATGCTTCAATTCTTGAGCGAGAATAGACTCACAAGTGATACGAAATTGCGGGAAGTCCGCAGTGAGGATCAATTGCGAAAGCGTGTAGCTAGGTTTAAAGAAGTTTTAAAAAAGTTTTCAAAATTAGACCCTTGAGTGATTGACGCAGCATCCCCGGACATTTGAGGTTTGTTGCGAATCAGTTGTCCTTCGTCTTTCTTTTCCCCTCCTGACATCTGTGCTCCATGCGAACAAACATTTTGGAGGCGCAAATGAAATCTCAAATTGACTTGGAAGCAGCAGGAAAATTCTTGGATGTCTTGAGTGGAGGCCAAGAAGCCCTGTGGGTTTTTGAAACCTTCGATGAATCTCCTAAAGGTGGTCAAAGGAGTCCAGATTTAAGGAGGAGCTTTTATGGAAGTTTCCATGAGCATGTGGATTCGCTGGCGAACCTAAACGCAAGAGGCGCAGGTATATTCTTTACGGTTAATAAAACAAGGGCAGCACGAAGACGTAGTAGTGATGTTGTTTCTGTTCGTGCAGTATTTGCTGACGGTGATGACGGAGATATTAAAGTCCAAATTCCTCTACAACCATCTATTACGGTAAGATCAAAGCGCGGACAGCATTTTTACTGGCTAACACATGGGCTAGAGCTTCAGGCGTTTGGAAAAATTCAAAAACAAATTTCAAGGCAACTCGGTACAGATCCTAAGGTGAACGATCTATCAAGGCTAATGAGATTGCCTGGTTTTTTTCACAACAAAGATACTTCGAATCCTTACTTGGTAACGGTAGAGCAAATCACGGACAGAAAATACTCTTGTTCTCAGCTAATCGCTGCATTTTCAGGTGGTGTGAGAAAGGCGGGAACCGATGAGTTTGCTTACGTATTGAATGATTTTGGAGCGTTTGCATGTTGGACAGATAATCTGCCATTACATAGCGGAGGTAGGAATAGGTTTGGAGGGCGAAATAACACATTGCTGCTGGTTGCGAGAGAGGGGCTGGCATTGGGTGTGCCGCACGCCGAAATAAAAAGGGCTATGAGGTCGTATGCGAATCGGTCCGGTGAAACTGAAACGAACCTCGGCGAAATGCTTGATAAACAGATCCGTTGTCACCATGAAAATCCATTTAGACCGTACTTTGTGCTTTCACAAAACGAGCAAACTACGGCAGTAGACATAGCTGAAAGATATCTGTTGACCAGGGGATTATTTGATCCAAGCGGGCACAGAATTAGTAACCCCTCCTCACTCCAGCTAGATCCATCTATTTGTTATTGTTTTCAAAGGGTTAAGCAGACGCGCTCGCGCCCTGGCCGGGGGTATAAAAATTTTGGCGCATATTGTCAGCGAAGCCGTTCTCGCGTACGAATCCCTGAGTTGTGGGGTAACGACGGATGAATCGACGCGTCTTTCTTTGGGTATTTTCGTTAGGAGTGTTCTTTGGGGCGGGCCTCCCGCTGGTAGCGAACGCGGAGGGGAGGTTGATCCGCGTGCACGCGACCACGCTGACGCTGGATGCGGATTTCATCGGGCAGGATCGGGTCAAAGGGGATATTCCAATTTATATCTTGGTCGATGCCGAGAATCACGAATTGGTGGGCTTCGAGATCGGCGACCGGAATACGATAGTGAAGCACGGCGAGGAAGCCCGTAAGGTAAAGCCGAGCTTGGTAAAACGCGACGAACTAGGGCGTTTCGTCTACGAATTGACTTTCGAAGCCCAGGTGAAGGTTTTGGGTAAAATCCGCCGGAATCTCCTGAAAATCGACGGCCGGGGAATGACCTCGGACGGGGGAATCGTTCGCCTTCAGGTGATTGGTTCTTTCATTACGAACTCGCAAAATACTTTGGATCTATGGGTTGGGCGGCGTGAAGTCGCGCCTGGGAAATCCCGGATGCTGTTCTCGCACTACGTGGGCCCCGGCGACACGGAAGCAGCGTGGAATGCCGTGAAGTCGATTCGGTTGGAATCCGGCATCACGGGAACGGGACTGCGGGCGCCGGTACTCAAAAGCGTAAAGCCTGCCGCACTAGCGGGGGAAGACATCCAAAGCGAGATTTTGCCGGGGGAGGCGTCCTACGAGACTTTTGAGGAAACCGTTTCCACCCTTCCTCTTCCGGGCCTGGAGCTGACTAAAACAGAGTAGTCTTAAGTTGTTGTAATTATTTTACTATTTTTGATTTACGGCAATAGTATATTTTTATTGTCAACTACTACTCCCTTTGATAGAACTCGGGGCGATGGAAAACCACAAGCAGCGTCGCTGGACGGAAAATGAGTTCCTGGCTGGGGTCTTCGGGGTCGCCATGATGGGGATCTTCACCCTAATCGGCTGTAACTCGACCAGCAACGAAGCCGTGATTTACGCCCAAGACGAATGCGTACGCCTTTCCACGGAGGCTCACACTCAGGCCGCATGCAAGACCGGGGTGAGCATCGCGAAGAGCTTGCTGGAAGGCTATAAATCGGAAAACCACATGGAAAATCTCCGGACGACCGCGCTTCCACTTGAGCGTCGCCAGGAGCTCACCGAGCACGCCTTTAGCTCGATGCAGGCAAGTTGCGGCAAAAACTTCGGTGCTTCGCTTTTGGATATCGGCATCGCCGCCCAGCCCGGCGTCGAAGTGCCGGCACTCAAGTGTCTGAAGGCCCAAATCAGCGCGCAGGAATACAAAACGGGCCTCTTCAATATCGGTTCGACGTCCGATCGCGGTTTTCAGCTCAGCAGCTACCTGCTCGAGTGTAATACGACCTGTACGCTCGCCATTTGCCAATACTTCACGAATCCCAAGCTGGCAGACGATATCGGGCGTATTTTCGACCTGGATTTGATGCGCGGTCGTTGCGACGCGGTAGGCGAATAACGCTCCAGTTGCGCAAAATTTCAAATACGATATTCAGTGTCGCCATTCGCTTGGGCCACCCGGATTTTTTTCTCCATTCCTAAAAAAAACCTAAGAAGTCCACCCGACGTGAGTTATAGTTTTGTCAATTATTACATAACTATAAACGGTGGGTGCACATGTCTGGCAACTCTGGTTTTGGCTTGGGCTCGCTGTCCGTCGCGCAAAAACTGCTGCTTGTAATCGCAGTGGTCGTGATGGGCGGAGTAGGTATCGCAACGGTCGCCGCGGTTTTTCCGAGCGCTTCCAATCAAGGTTACGCGCCCACGCAGCCAATCCCATTCAGTCATAAACAACACGCGGGTGATTTGAAAATTGATTGCCGCTACTGCCACACGGCTGCCGATAAATCCCGCCACGCCTCGATTCCCGCGGTGGGGACGTGCATGAATTGCCATCGGGTCGTGAAGACCGACAGCCCTTGGATCCAAAAACTGCATGAGCACTATAACGAAGGCAAACCCGTGGAGTGGGTACGCATCCATGAGCTGCCGGATTTCGTTTTCTTCAATCACGCCCGTCACGTGCAGAAGGGCGTAGCTTGCCAAACCTGCCACGGAGAAGTGCAGACGATGGCGAAAGTTTATCAGCATGCATCGCTGAGCATGGGGTGGTGTCTGGATTGCCATCGTGGCAAGACCACGCCGCCCGACGTGGCTAAGCGGATACATCCCGACGTGGCGGATCCCACGGGCCTGCACGTGGCTCCCGTCAACTGCTCAACCTGTCACTACTAGGACGCGACGATTATGGAAAAGAACAAAGACTTCACCCCCCCTCGGTATTGGCAGTCGATGCAAGAGCTCGATGCGAGCTATTGGGAAGACGCCCAAGCCATGGAAAAACGTGAGCAGGAGTTCCTGCACAAGCCCATCGAAACGATCGGCATGATCGATCGTCTCGACAAGGCCGGCCTCGCTCGGCGCGACTTCATGACCATCATGGGCGCCAGCATGGCGATGGCCACGATGGCTTGCGCGCGGCGCCCAGTGCACAAGATTATCCCGTACGTCGTAAAGCCCGAGGAAATCGTGCCCGGCGTGGCGAACCATTACGCTTCGACGTGCCAAGAGTGCTCGACCGGTTGCGGGACGCTCGTGAAGACGCGCGAAGGCCGTCCGATCAAGCTCGAAGGCAACCCCGACCACCCGTTGAACCGTGGTGGTTTGTGCTCGAAGGGCCAGGCTTCGGTGTTGGGCCTCTACGATCCGGATCGCCTCCGCCACCCGATGGCCGGCGGAAACAAGGCGACCTGGGATCAGCTCGACGGCGAAATCATGAAAAAGCTGCGCGCGAACGGCAAGGGCGTGCGCATCCTGAGCGATGAAGTCATTGGGCCTTCGACCACGGCCTTGATTGGCGAGTTCTTGCGCGGTTTGGGCGGCTCAAGCGCCCAGCACATTGAATTTGAGCCACACGGTCTGGAAGAAATGTGGGATGCGCACGAGATCGCCTTCGGCTCCCGCGTGCAGCCCCATTTCCATTTCCAGCATGCCGAGGAAGTGGTGAGTGTGGGCGCCGATTTCCTGGGCGAGTGGATTAACCCGCTCGAGCACACCAACGATTGGACCAAGCGGCGCGTACTCGACAAGCAGGACCCGAAGAAAGCGGAGATGTCCAAGCTCACGATTTTCGAATCGGTGATGAGCCTCACCGGCGCCAACGCCGATGAGCGCGTAATCATCCCGGTCGGCGCGGAGCTGAAGATCGTTGGCGCCCTCACGCACGAAGTGATGCGCCTCGGTGGCAAGACGGCCGGTAACTCGGCCCTGGGCGGCTACACGCCGGAAGCGGTGGCGGGTGAGCTGGGCGGACAAGTTACGGTCGCGAAGATCAAAGAAGTGGCCTCGGGCCTTCATCATAATCGCGGTAAGTCGATCGTGGTCGGCGGCGGCCTGACGTCGCGGGACGCGAACGCGCTGGGGCTTCAGATCGCGCTCATCGCGCTCAACGTCGAGCTCGGCAACTACGGCCGCACCATCGATGTCGCCGGCCAAGCCGTCGACAAGCGCGCGAGCTTCGCGGGCGTGAAGAAGTTGATCGCGGAAATGAACGCGGGCCAAGTCTCGGCGCTCATCATTCACCGCTTGAATCCCGTTTATAACCTCCCGGCTTCGCTCGGTTTCGAAGCCGCGCTCAAGAAGGTGGGGATGGTGGTCGCGGTCGCCGATCGCGTGGACGAAACCGCCAAGCACGCGCACTTCGTGGCCGCGGAAAACCACGGCCTCGAGAGCTGGGGCGATGCTTCGGCTCGCCGGGGCGTGTACAGCTTGCAGCAGCCGACGATCGCGCCGATGTACGACACGCGCTCGTTCCAGGACTGCTTGCTCGCCTGGTCCGGCAAGAAGCTGGGTGAAGGCAGTGATTGGCACGCGTACTTGAAGAATCAATGGAAGCAAACGATGCACGGCCGCTTCGGCGCCGGTCGCGGGTTCGACGAGTTTTGGGACGCGTCCTTGCAGAAGGGCGTCGTGCTGGCCGCGGTGCCCTCGGCGAGTGGAGGTAGCTTCCGCGCCGCGAGCCTCAGCCGTGTTCCGGCCTATGCGAAGAGTGGGGGAGAAGGCTTGCGCTTGGCCCTGTACGAGAAAGGCACGATCGGCGACGGTCGTTTCGCCAACAACGCTTGGCTGCAGGAGCTGCCAGATCCGATTTCCACGGCGACCTGGGACAATTACATTAACATCGGCCCGGCCACGGCTAAGCAGTTGGGTGTGACCGATGACGATGTCGTACGCGTGACCCCGAAGGGCGGCCAGGCGGACGACTCCGTGATCCTTCCGGTGGTCGTGCAACCGGGCATGCATCCGAACGCGGTGAGCGTGGCTTTGGGCTACGGGCGCACGGCGGCGGGCCTGGTCGGCAACGGCGCGGGTAAGGACATGACTCATTTCGTCACCGAGAAGAACGGCCAACTGATCTTCTCCGGCGCGGAAGTCTCGGTCACCAAGACCGGCACTCGTTATTCGGTTGCCCGCGCGCAGTGGTCGAACACCATCAACGTCATGGGCAACGATCGCCCCATCTATAATGAAATGACCCTGGCGACCTACCGGAAGAACCCCGGCTACACGATGCACACCGATCCGCATCTGAAGCACGACACGTTCACTCGCACGCTTTGGTCGGAGCACAAGTACAAAGGCCACAAGTGGGGCATGAGCATCGATCTCAACGCCTGCACCGGTTGCGGCGCCTGTACGGTGGCTTGTCAGGCGGAGAACAATATTCCGGTCGTGGGCCGCGATCGCGTTCGCGTCAGCCGCCAGATGCACTGGATCCGCATGGATCGCTACTACTCGGGCCCGGCGGATGCGCCGAGCGTGGTTTTCCAACCCATGCTCTGCCAGCACTGCGACAACGCACCCTGTGAAACGGTCTGCCCGGTCTTGGCCACCGTCCACAGCGATGAAGGTCTGAACGAGATGACCTACAACCGCTGCGTGGGTACCCGTTATTGCCAGAACAACTGTCCTTATAAGGTCCGTCGATTCAACTTCTTCGATCATTGGAAGGACTATCAAGAACCGATGCATAACGCCTGGAACCCTGACGTCACCGTGCGTGGCCGGGGGGTCATGGAAAAATGCACGTTCTGCGTACAGCGGATCCAAGAAGGCAAGAGCAAGGCGAAGGATCTGGGCATCAAGCTCAAGGACGGCATGATCAAGCCGGCCTGCCAGCAGACCTGCTCGACAAACGCGATCGTGTTCGGTGACCTGAACGACCCGGAGTCGGCGGTCGCCAAGCTCGCCAAGGATCAGCGCGCGATGCGGGTGCTCGAAGTGCTCAACACCAAGCCCGCCATCACTTACCTATCCAAGGTTCGCAACCGTGCGGAAGCCGCAGGAGATCATCATGGAAGCCACTAGTTTTCATCCGGATGTGCTCGTCACCGGGGGCAAGACTTACGCCGACCTGAACACGGATGTCTCGAAGCCACTCGAGAGTTTCCCAACCAAGCGTTGGTGGGTGCTCTTTCTTCTCGCGCTGGGCTGCTTCACCATCGGGGCGGTGCTCGCCGGCATCATGTTCGCGCAAGGCTTGGGCGTCTTGGGCTTGAACCAGCCGAACGGCTGGGGCGTGTTCATCGTGAACTTCGTGTTTTGGGTCGGTATCGGTCACGCCGGTACTCTCATCTCCGCGATCTTGTTCCTGTTCCGCCAGAAGTGGAGAACGGCCATCAACCGCTCCGCGGAAGCGATGACCATCTTCGCGGTCATGACCGCGCTCCTATTCCCGGTCATTCACACCGGTCGGCCTTGGTATGCGGCTTTTTGGCTCCTGCCTTATCCGAACAGCCGCGAACTGTGGGTGAATTTCCGCTCGCCGCTCCTTTGGGACGTGTTCGCGGTCGGGACTTACTTCACGATCTCGCTCTTGTTCTGGTACGTCGGCTTAATTCCCGATCTGGCCTCGGTACGGGATCGTGCCAAGAACGGGATCCGTAAGGTGGCGTACACGCTGCTTTCGATGGGCTGGCGCGGGTCGAACCGCAACTGGAGCCACTACGAAACGGCTTACCTGATCCTGGCCGGTATCTCGACGCCGCTGGTTCTTTCCGTGCACTCGGTCGTGTCGTTCGACTTCGCCGTGTCGCTCTTGCCGGGCTGGCACACCACGATCTTCCCGCCGTATTTCGTCGCGGGCGCGATTTTCTCCGGCTTCGCGATGGTGGTGACTCTGCTCGTGATCATGCGCGAGGTGTTTAACCTGCGCGAGTACATCACGATCGGCCACTTGGAGAAGATGAACAAGATCATCATGGCCACCGGTCTCATGGTCGGCTACGCGTACTCCTGCGAGTTCTTCATTGCTTGGTATAGCGGGAGCAACTTCGAGCAGTTCGCGTTCATTAACCGCATGTTCGGCCCGTACTGGTGGGCTTACTGGACTATGGCTATCTGCAACGTCATTATCCCGCAGGTCTTCTGGTGGAAGAAGATGCGCACAAATATCGGCGTGATGTTCGTCGTCTCGCTTTTCGTGAACATCGGCATGTGGTTCGAACGCTTCGTGATCGTGGTGACGTCGCTGCATCGCGACTTCCTCCCGTCGTCATGGAAGTACTACGTGCCGACCTGGTTCGACTGGGGCATCACGTTAGGCAGCTTCGGCTGGTTCTTCATCTGGTTCCTGCTCTTCGTGCGCGTGCTTCCGACGCTCGCGATGTCGGAAATCAAGGGTGTCATGCCTTCGCCTAATGGCCACGGCAATAAAGGGGGGCACTGATCCATGAGCTCGGCTTCACATTCCTCGCAACCTAAGAATCAACTCGCGGGTGTGCTCGGGTTCTTTGATGATCCCGAATCCATCCTCCACGCCATGGAAAAGGTCCGCGACGCGAAGTACCGCGCCTACGACGCTTTCACGCCTTTCCCGATCCACGGGATGGACGAGGCGCAGGGGCTGAAACGCTCGCTCCTGCCTTACGTGTCCTTCGGCGCGGGCATCACCGGCTGCTTGGTCGGCTTCGGCCTCCAGTATTGGACTTCCGTCATCGACTGGCCGATTAACGTCGGCGGCAAACCTATGAACTCGTGGCCGGCGTTCGTCCCGGTGATGTTCGAGTTGACGATCTTGTTTACGGGGATCGCCACCGTGTTCGGCATGTTCTTCTTCAATCGCCTGCCGAACATTACGCGAAAAATTTTCGACCCGGCCATCACGCGGGATCGCTTCGCTATCTATATCGAAGCGCCGCAGGATGAGCGGGATCGAGCGACGGAGAGTGGCGGTAAGGTGAAGAGATTCGATGAAACGGAAGCCATGGGTTTCCTGACCCAAGCCGGAGCCAAGGATGTGCGCAAGGTATTTAACGAAGGGTGGTTTTAGCCATGAAGAAAGTCGCACCAATCGTTATGGCATGCGCGGCCGGGGTCCTCGCCCTCGGGACCGTAGCCTGCGGCAAGCATGAGAAACCGAATTTCATTTACATGCCGGACATGGTTTACCAGCCGTCGTTCAAGGCCCAGGAGATCGGGTCCATGCGGCAGCCGGTGAAGGGCACCATTCCGCGCGACTTCGAGATCTACGCGTATAAGAACGCGGCCGAGCGGGCGGGGGAGAATCGCAACCCCCTCAGCATGACCCGGGCGAACCTTCAACGTGGACGTGAGATGTTCAATGTTTACTGCATCGTTTGTCACGGTCCTTTCGGTGAGGGAAATGGGAGCGTCGTTCCGAAGTTCCCGCAGCCGCCATCCCTGCAGTCGGACAAGGTCCGGAACTGGAAGGACGGCAACATCTTTCATGTCATGACCATGGGGCAGAACCTGATGCCCAGTTACGCGTCGCAGATCAAGGTATCCGATCGTTGGGCCATCGTGCATTACGTGCGCGCGATCCAGCGGGCGAAGCATCCGACGGAAGAAGACCTCAAGGCAGCAAAGGACTGGTAAGAAATTATGGGACACGCGCATAACGGTTCGGAAGAAATCCGCAATCCGGGTTCGTTTCAGATCTCGGGCGGCATGAAGATGATGTTCTGGGTGTTTGTCGTCATCGGAATCGGCTCGTTCCTGGGCCTGCTGAAGATGGAAGAGAAGCGTGCCTGGTCGATCTTCGTGGTGAATCACTTTTACTTTTTCTCCCTCTGCGTGGCGGGTCTCTTTTTCGCCGCTATCCAGTGGATCACGGGGGCCATGTGGAGTGCGCCGGTGCGGCGGCTCGGCGAGGCTTTTACCAGTTACTTCCCGGTCGCCCTCATTAGCTCGATCGTGGTTTTTGTCGGTATCCACCATATTTACGAGTGGAGCCATACCGAGGTCGTGCAGAACGACATCATCCTCAAGGCCAAGTCGGGTTACCTGTCCTCGAACTTCCTAATCATCCGGGATCTCGGCGCCCTGTTTCTTCTCTGGTTCTTCGCCAAGAAAATGATCGGTAACTCCATCAAGCAGGACACCACTAAGGATTATGCGCTGACGGCAAAGAACCGTACGATGTCGCCGCCCGTCCTGATTTTGTTCGGAGTGGGATTCACCATGATCGCCTTTGATCAAATCATGTCGCTCGATCCACACTGGTTTAGCACCATGTTCGGCGTATACTGCTTTGCGGGCGCGATGTATTCGTTTCATGCCGCGCTGACGTTGCTCACCTTCTATCTCATCCGCACCGGCCATTTGAAGGACGTGGTGAACTCCAATCACATTCATGATCTCGGTAAGTGGATGTTCGTGTTCACGGTTTTCTGGGCGTATATCGGATTCTCCCAGTTCATGTTGATCTGGTACGCCAACCTGCCGGAAGAAACGGGGTATTTCCTGAAGCGTTTCGCCGGTGAGTGGGGCTACGTTTCCGTGTTTTTGCTCGTGGGCAAGTTTATCTTTCCGTTCTTGATGCTCATCTCGCGTCACGCGAAGCGGAACGTGAAGCTGCTCACCTTCATGGCCTGGTGGATGCTCGTGGCCCAGTGGGTGGACGTGGTGTGGATGGTGCAGCCGGAGTTTTTTGCCGACGGCCCCCGCGTGGTGCCGCTCGAGCTGCTCGTCACGTTAGGATTCGTGGGCGCGTTTGGACTCGTGGTGGCGCGTTTCCTGGGCAAACACAATGTGCTCGCCATCGGCGATCCACGCCTCAGCGAGTCCGTTTTCCACCATCATCAATAATAGTTTCGCTTCTTCAAGGTAGAGGGATGCAGTAGCTGCGGTAGTAAGTGGTGGTCCACTGGGGATCGGTGTTGCCGGCCGGGGGCGCGCCCACGCGGCTTCCCGTCACGAAGTGCATGAGGCCGTGCCCATTGTTGCAACCAAGAAGCGCGATCGGAGTTCCCGTGTTGTGCACGGTACAGGTGCCAGCTCCGTTCGTACTCAAGCATTGCTGGTAAGGCTCGCCCCAGTTGTTGCCGCCGCCGCCGCCCTTCACGCCGGCCGCCCAGGTGACGGACCCCGATGCTTGGCTCAGATCGATGCCCGGGCTAGGCTGCCATGCGCCCTTGCCGGCGGCATCCGAAACCAGCACTTTGCCTGCACCTTGGTTCCCGTCCACGATTCGCACGGAGCCGTTTATAGTCATTAAGTTCGCTGCGGTAGGCCCGACGCCAATACCGCCCTTGGGGCTGAAAGTGGCGAGCTCATTGAGTGGAGCGCTGTGATGTTTCGAGAAAAGGCGGATTTCGTCGGGCCCACGTCCGTCGCTTTCTTCGGTGCCTCGCCCGTCGTTATCCCCCACGATGAGAACGAGATCGTTGCGATCGGGACCCACCGGAGTACCGGCCTGGACCTCTGTCGCGGGTCGGTTACGGAGGCCAATATAGGCTGAATCAATGCCGAGATCTTCGTTTCGGGTGAGGAGCAGACCCCGGATGTCGCCCACCGGAGTCAGCGGGTTAGTCTGGGGTAGCGGGCGGGCCGCTTCGACCCGAATCGCGGCGCCGTAATCAGCTGGAGTACTTGGAAAGGCCGAGTTCGCCCGCGAAATCGTGATCTTGCCGGCCACGTCTAGATCCACACTGCTTCCGGTAATCGTGCCGTTCGGCCCGAAGCTGCCGATGCTCACCAGTCCGGCGCAGCTATCCGACGCCGGATTGTGGCCTGCCGAAGCGCATGCCGCGGGGGTGGCGACTCCGGCGGTAACACGATCGAGCGCGGGACCGGTGATGCCGGAAAATGTCTGCTGGAGTCGAAGCCGTGACGATGACTTGCCCACGACGCCGAGGACGGCGTCTACATTCAGGCCGCTCGAAGCAGCCGGAGGTGCGACCACGCTGTTGTCCATCAAGCCTAATTGCAGCGAGGATGAGGTATTCGCGGGGTCGCCCGCGTACCACGGCATGCCGACGCCAATGAAATTGTAGTAGCTGCTACCGGCCATGGGCCGGGGGGTGCGCAATCCGAAATGCATCCAGCGGCGCGCGCCCGAGTTTCCCACGTGACCCAGCACGAGGTCGCCCTCGGCCGCGATCCCTTTGTGAAGGAGGGGGGCGCCGTCGACGGCGAGCCGGTTTTGCATGTCGTTTCGATAGGCAAAGTCATCGGTGACGTTCACCTGATCCAGCATGCAGCTGGGGCTTTGGCCTGGGTCGTAGCGGCCGCCGAGCTGGTTTTCACACACGTCCTGTGCGCTCCCCTGGGCGCTGCACTCGAGTACCCTTCCCTCGGGGATGCCGAAAGAGTTGCTGCGCGCTGAAGTCACGAGCACGCCGATTTCCGCTTGGCGTGTACCCGAGCCCGTCGAAGCCAGGCTGCGGGCCTGCGCGGTGGAACGGTCCTCGGCGGCGGAAACCCGCAGACTGGAAACCCATCGGCGGGCGGAAATGGTGCGGGGGACTCCGGCCACCGTGACGGTCACGGACGTATCACCCAGATCGGTGCGTCCCACGAGCCGAATGTCGCGAACCGTGAGGCCCGGTACGGGCTGTCCCCTTTGCATATAGACCTGGTTATTCAAGCGAAGCGCATCGATCGCCGCTCCGGCGGCGTTTGGAGTGAAGAAAATCTCTGGGGTCCCACCTACTTGGAGTGAATTGGCGAACAGATTCCGGCAACCCACTCCGTCCGTCACGGCTTGACGGATTAGGCCGATGGCGCCGTCGAAGTCACTGGTACGCATCGCACGGACGGAAATCTTGTTGGCGTTTTGAGAAACATTCGCCAGAACGAGGCTGAGAATTCCCAGCACGCCGGTCGCGACCGTCGCTTCCAAGAGCGTGAATCCCGTGCGTGCGTGCGGACGTGTGAACATGCCCCGATCCCCCAGTAATTTACGCCAAGCAACGCCGTCGGGGACATCCAAGCTAAATGAGGGCGACTTTCTTTAGCCGTGGATGCCCCCGAACCCCGGACCATTCCGAGATCGGCGCGTCGGGTCGGTATCAAAAATTGACCCAGACACTTGCTGATTCCACTATGCGGGAGGGCGTTCGACGGGACCACGAATAGGCGTTTTCATCGCCGAATCGTGTGTGCTGGCGTGTGCGGGGGGCCTGAATCGCGGGGAAGACCGGGTAAAATCGGACACATTATGCGCGTTCGTTTAATTGGCTATTCTTAAGATTCGAAGGGGAATTATGGGGCCAAGTTCCGTCGGGGCATCGAAACCCAATATTTTTGAATATAGCGACTACCGCGTCTTTTTAGGGGACTACTACAACTATATGAAGTCCCATAAGCGGTTCTTTTCCTATCGCTATTTCGCCAAGGCAGCGGGCTACAGCTCTTCCAATTTTTTCAAACTCATTATTTCGGGAAAGCGAAACCTTTCGCCTGCGAGCACGCAGCGAACGATCGACGCCATGGGCCTTTCTCGCCCCGAAGGCGCGTTCTTCACGAATCTCGTGGGCTTGAACCAGGCGGCCAACTCCGAGGAGCGTGAGCGCTTCGCCACCGCCCTGGTGTTGAGCGCCCATTTCAAGAAGATCTATCCGCTTAAGGAAGCTCAGTACAACTACTTCGCGGAGTGGTTTTACATCCCGATTCGCGAGATGGTGGGTAAACCCGGCTTTGACGAAAATCCGGCGGTCATCGCGCAACAGCTAAACCCCACGATCTCGACCGCCCAGGCCCGTAAGGCCCTCGACGATCTCGAGCAGCTGGGGCTGGTCAAACGGGACGAAGGCGGAAAGCTCGTTCAATGCGCGAAGATCGTCAATACTCCCGACAACGTTACTTCGGCCCTGGTGACGAAGTATCACAAGCAGATGATCCGCATCGCTTCGGAGTCGATTGACCGTTTCGCCAAGACGGAGCGGGATCTATCGGCGATCACGCTCGCGGTTTCCGACGAATGCGCCCAGGAGATCAAGCAGCTCTCGCGGCAGTTTAAGGAGCAGGTGCTCGAACTCGTGGCGAAGGACAGCGGCTCGGTGGGCCGGGTCTATCAGCTTTGCCTGCAGCTTTTCCCCATTTCACACAAAATCAAAAAGGAGTCGGCATGATGAACGTACGCGCGCGCCGTTATCTCGGAGCTTTCGCGGCCCTCTCGATGCTGGCTGTCGGGGGCGGCTGTTCGAGCCAGCAGGCTTCCGGTCCTTCTAGTGCGACCGCGGTAGGGAACGGAGAACGGAACGCGATCCAACGCATCATCTCCGCCACTTGCGAAGTTTACCAGGCTTGCACCGGCGGCTTAGCGATTGTTTCGGAATGTTTGGACACGGTTCCCCACGTTCCGGGCATGGGACCTGTCGGATTCGGGCTTCCCGAGACGGTTCAAACTGCGTCCGACATCAGTCGGCTGCTCGAGTTAGGGGACTTACGGGTCGCCGAACCACGCTTTGATGGGTGCTTGACCGCGGTCGAGAGCCTACGGTGCCGTCCGGTCGCGGAAAGTTACCAGACTTCAGGTTATCAGGCCGTTCCTATGGTGATTGGTTCGGCCGGGGTGAGTATGGTCGCGAGACCACCCATCGATTCTCGTACAAATGTAGTTCCGGTAGATGGCGATACCGTGCGGGCGGCATGCAGCGGCGTGTTCGTCGCGACGCCATCGGCGAGCGAGAGCGCTATTCCGGTAGCAGATTAGGTTTCAGTTCGGGCGACAGTTTGGGGGATTCGTGAAATTCGGTTTAGTTCGGACCTGGGGTAGCTTACTCCTGGCATCGGTGTCAGCTTGCGCCGTTCAAAGTTCTAGCGGCCCTTCGAGCGCGACGGCGGTGGGCAATGGAATACAGACCGCAATCGATCACACCATAAGAGAGATATGCGAAGTCTACCGCTCGGCGACCGGTGGTGTAGCGCGACCGGAAGAATGTGTTCCGGCGGTTGAGCACTTGGAGGGAATGGGTGGGGCTTTCGGGCTTCCCGCGCCGGCCAGTACTTCAGAAGCGATCCGGGAACAGTTAATTTCAGGGGCCCTCAGCGTCGTCCCGGATAAGCTCGAGAATTGCCTAGCGGCGGTGCGCGCGTTACCGCGTCCGCCGGTACGGACGAGTTACGAAAAAGTGGGTTACGTTGCCGCCACTCAATTCATTGGGGGGACGTGGAGCTACTCGGCCCGGGATTGGCCCGGTTTGGTGGTTGCTCGTGAGCTTATTGGGCTCGAGCAGCTTGAGCCTGCGTGCCGGGGGGCAATCGTGCCTGAGTTCGAAGTACACGACGTGGCGGCTCCGCCCGAAGATTAGATTCTTTCCAAGCGGCATGCGTACAGCGGTCCCCACTGGTCTTGGTCAGGGAGTACGATCTGCCCGAATTCAGTCGGAGCACCCAGCGGCCAATGAAAAGGCAGGACCCGAGACGCAAAGTTTTTCTTTGTGGCGTTCGCCAAGGCTCTCTCTACAACTCGATCGTTTTCGAGTTTCGATATCGCACACGTACTGTATAGCAGCTGGCCACCCGGCTTGAGTAGGCGCAGCGCCGACGAGAGTAGGGCATACTGGCGTTGGGCGAGTTGGGGACTACGATTCGGCGTCCAGGCCTGGAGGTGTCTGGGTTGCCTCACGACGTGAGCCTCAGAAGAGCAGGGAGCATCGAGCAGTACGCGATCATACGCCTCACTTTCGTGGCGGCACCACTGGGCGGCGTCGAAACCAGTTACTCGAATTTCTTCGCGTCTTGGGGCGGGAAGGTAGTCGGTGAGAACCTGTTTGAGCCGCCCGCGACGGGCCGAGGAGAGTTCGTTCAAAGTGAGGCCCCCGTGCGTGCGTAGTTTTTCCGCTAGGATCAAGGCCTTTCCCCCGGGTGCCGCGCAGAGATCGAGCACTCGATGAAACGGCTCAATATCGAGGGTTTCGGCGGCGAGTACCGACGCCAAATCCATCTGATACCAGGCGCGCAGGCCCCTGGAGTCGCAGGGTGCCTCCAACCGTTCCTCCTCGGGATCGGCAAGCCGGCAATTCGTTGACGCCGCCGCCATCGTTCGGGAGCCCAGGGCTTCCGCCACGAACGAGGGGTCCGCGAAGCCATTGGGACGTAGAACCCCGGGGCGATGGGCTGCGAGGGCAGTCCTCAACGCCGGCCAGCGCTCTCCGTACTGCGCGGAGTAATACTCATCGAAAGTGGGCGTGGCCGAACGGGGGGGCATACCGGGGTTTTAGCATATTCCTTCCACCGTATCAGACTTTTGACACCGCGTGATTTCTCGTGGATTCCTCCAGATTTCAGGGGCTTTCGTCGATCTATAGAGAGGATGTCGGAGCAACTAGAAGACGACGAATCATCGCTGAACAAGATCCGCAAGCTATCGCAGATGGCGCGCTATTCGGACATCTTCGAGAAGATGTGGGACTCGGCTTTCCTCATCGATCCGGATAACTTCATCATTCTCGACGCGAATTCGGCTAGCGAACGGGCGCTTTCCGTAGCCCCGAGCCAGGCGCGCGGACATTCGCTCCTAAATTTCGTGAACCGTCGGGAGCGTGATCAGTTCGCCAAGCACCTGCGCATCGCGCGACGCCGATACTATCCCAGGCAGTTCGATTCCAATTGGAACACCCGCGACGGTCGTGCCCTGAAGATGCATGTTTCGGCGTGCTTTCTGAAGCTGCTCGACGGCAGCGACGCTATTCAAGTGATCGCCAAGGATGTCACCGCGATCCGCGAGGCGGAGGAGAAGGCCGAGCGCTATTTGAAGGAGCTGCAGCATCTAAACGCGAAACTCGAGGCGCTATCGGTGCGGGACGAGATGACGGGGCTCGCGAATTTCCGGCATTTTAACGAAGAAGCCAAGAAAGAACACGAGCGCTCCGAACGTTACGGCACGACCTACTCGATTATTTTCTGCGACGTCGACCACTTCAAGAAGTACAACGACGCCCACGGACATCCGGCCGGCGACGAAGTCCTGCGCGGGGTAGCCCGCGTGCTCCAGCAACTTTGTCGCAATACGGATTTACCGGCCCGTTACGGCGGCGAGGAGTTTGTGGTTTTGGCGCCTGGCGTGAACTGGGAGGGCGCCTTGATCCTAGCCGAACGCTTGCGCGCGGGTGTGCAGAACTACCCGTTCCCTAACCGCGAAACCCAGCCGCTTGGCACGGTCAGCATCAGCGTCGGGGTGGCAAGCTTCCCGTCCGACGCAAATACTTTGCCCGAGATTATTGAGCGCGCCGACCAGGCGCTTTATCAATCCAAACACGGGGGGCGCAACCGCGTCACCGCCGCGCAAATCGTAAAAAAAGCCGCCTAAGCTGGTAGTGGCCGGGTTTTTGTGATTCACTGAGACGCATGATTTTCCCACGCGAAATTCAAAAGGGCGTCGATATATCTGGCCATTACGACGATTTAGACCGCTATTACCGTGAGCTCTGGGGCGAGCATCTTCACCACGGCCTATGGCTGAATGGCGAGGAAACCGTAGAAGAGGCCGTGGTTCAGATGCTGGAGAAGGTCGCGAGCGCGGTGGACGTGCGCGCGGGCGATCGGGTCTGCGACGTGGGCTGTGGATACGGAGGAACTTCGCGTTTCCTAACCCAGCGTCATGGCGCGGAAGTGATTGGCTTGAGCTTGTCGAGCGCGCAGCTCGACTACGCGCGTGCCCGAGGCCGGGATGCCGGCCTGGGGGATAGTCCTCGATACTTGCTGCAGGATTGGCTTCAGAACTCCTTTCCCGACGAAAATTTCGATATTGTCTTGAGTATTGAGAGCTCGGAGCACATGGAGGATAAGCCGCGGTTTTTTTCGGAAGCTTATCGTACCTTAAAGCCCGGAGGCCGCATGGCGGTTTGCGCGTGGTTGGCCACGGAGCGTCCCGCGCGCTGGGAAGTGCGCCACCTGCTTGAGCCCATTTGCCGCGAAGGCCGTTTGCCTAGCATGGGCAGCGAGGCCGAGTATCGCGAATTCTTCGCCCGCGCGCGCTTCAAGAACGTTCGATTCGAGGAGTTATCGTCGCAAGTTAAAAAAACCTGGCCCATCTGCGCGTGGCGATTGACCAAAGGGTTGGTCACCCGACCGGATTTGCGCAGGTTCCTGCGCACCAGCCCTAGCGCCGACCGCGCGTTCGCGAAGACGGTTTTCCGCCTCTGGCTCGCGTACGAAACGCGCAGCATGCGCTACGGCATCTTCACCGCGACTAAGTAAAAATCCCACCCTGCTTTTCTAGCTCGAGTCAATTTGTTCCAGGTCTTTCCGTGGTTGCGGGTCCACATCCTCAGGGGGCATCCGCGGGCCAGGATGGCGCTGAGCGGTTGAGCGCATGGAAGCGCGTCCCCCTGAGGATGTGGACCCGCAACCACGGAAAGCCCCGCAACATTGTTTGTGCTGAGCTAGAAAAGCAGGATGGGATTTTTACTTAACCGATGATGAGTGGCGCGGCGAGGTAGATCCACCAGAGGTCGATGACCGCCGCCGCGATCAGAATGATCAGACTGAAGTTGATCCACAGGAAGAAGCGTAGCCAGTTCTTGCCTTCGGGGGCTTTGGCGTAGCGGCGAAGCTCCCAGAGGATTTTCGCGCTGACCCCGATGGCGGCGAGCATGTAGATCTCGCCTACCATCAAGAAGTAGGGGGCGATCATCGCGAGCGCCACATATGCCAGTGACCACATCGTAATTTGGGCTACGGTTTTTTCCGCGCCCAGCACCACCGGAAGCGTGGGGAAGCCGCCCAACGCGTAGTCTTTTTGATACCGCAGGGCCAGGGCCCAGAAGTGGGGCATCTGCCAGAAAAACAAAATGAAGAACAGGTACAATCCTCCGCGCGTAAAGACTTCGCCCGAAGCGGCTGCGTAACCCATCAGGATCGGAAGCGCGCCAGGAATCGCGCCGGGAATCGCGGCGAACGCCCAATGCTTTTTCCACCAAAGGGTGTAGAGGAAGTTATAGAAAAACACGGTGACGGCACCGAGCCACATGACTTGGGAATCAAGCCAGCCCAAGATCAAAAATCCCGTGGCTAAAGTGACGAAGCAGAAGGCGACGGCATGACGCCGGGAAATGCGACCGGTCGGCAAAGGCCGGCTTTGGGTGCGTGGCATCTGCGCATCGTGCGCGACTTCCTGGAGTTGGTTCAGGGCGCTGGAGCCCGAAGCCAAGCTGAAAATTCCAATCAGCGTCCAAAGAAAATGAGACCATTCAAATGTCTTTTCGAGGGGGTGGCCCGCGAGGTAACCCCCGAGCACGCTGATCAGCACTAAGGCCACGACGCCGGACTTAGCGAATTCTCGATAAAGTTTGTACTGCTCGCGAACGGCGTGCCAGGCGCCGGCGCCGCCCGGGACGGCCGACGACTCGGAGGGTGCGGCGCTCAACGCTACACCGCTTTCCACACGCCATCGGTCGGAAGGCGGGTCGAACGTGCCGGGTCGACGCCGGATCGCTTACGCCAAAGCCAGGTGAAGCTGCCGCTACGAAGCGCGATATAGAAAGTGAGACCAAAGAGTCCGTAACCGATCGCCGCATGCAGCGCGCGCATGTGGGTATGGAGCGCGCTGAACACCGTTGCTACGCCCAGCCCAATCTGCAGAAGCACCAACACGGTAGTGGCGTTCGCCAAGCGCGGTAGATTGCCGATATTTTCGAGCGGACCTCGCATCGTGCGTTGCCCTTCACGTGCCATGAGCAGGAACAAGACGGCGAGCAACACCCCCCACCAGCGGTGTAAGAAGGCGAGCGCAGTAGAGGCGATAAACGGAGTCGGAAAAAACGAGTCAGGCTGGCAATTCGGAAAGAGCGGGCATGCCAGGCCGAAGCCGCTATGACGAACTAGGCCGCCGAGGGCGATTTGGATCAGGATGCCGAACACCGCCATCGTGGCGTACTTGGATAACTTGGTAAGTGAAGGTTGCGTCCGGGGTAGGGCTAAGCCCTCTTTCCAAGTGAGGGCGCAGGCCAGTAATATGATGAGCCCTAAGACAACGTGCGCGATCACCAAGTGGACCGTGCTCGCAATCACCGATAGCCCAAGATAAACGGTGAGGCCGCCCAGCGGGATCTGGATCGCCAGCAATCCAAGGATCGAGCCGAGCGAACGCTTCAAGGTGGCCTTACCCAGCGGATTTTCACCCGAAGATTTACGGGAGAGCCGCCAAGCCCAGACGAGGCTAATTAGGATCAGCGTGGTCGTAGTTGCGGCGAGTAAGCGATGGCCCCACTCCAAGATAATATCGGGGCGAGCCGGCGGGGTGATGGTGCCGTGACAGAGCGGCCAATCCGGGCAAGCCAGACCGGATCCGGTCGAACTCACGATGTTTCCCCAAACCATTAGGAGGTACGTAAAACCCAGGGTCAACCAAGCGATAAACGGCATGAAATCGCACCTATCATTTTTGATTTGAGTGTGGTAGGACTGAATCCATTCGCAAAATCAGTTCATGCGGGAGGCTTCATGCAACGCGCACGTCCGATGTCTTTCTCTCTCACGTCCTTCGTTTTCCCATTCATTCTTGTGGTCGCGATTTTGATGGCCGCCGGCACCTCGGGGCACGCCGATTCCAGCTTCTATAAGAAGAAGCCGGAGCCGGCGGTTGACGGCAAGTCGATCTCTAAAGAAGAACTCGAGCAAGCAAAGATTACCGACAGAACTGGTCAGCAATTGAATCTCGCTGGAATGACTTTTAAGGATGAGCAAGGCCAGGCTGTTGCGCTGAGTCAATTCTTTACAGGCAAAGAGCCGGTCATTTTGGTGATGGCTTATTACAAGTGCGCGTCGCTTTGCACATTCGTACTGAACGGCGTGGCCACGGCGCTTCGGGGTTTGAACTGGGATGCGGGACAGCAATACCGGGTGGTCGCCGTCAGTATCAATCCGCGTGAATCTTCTGCGCTCGCGGCGGAAAAGAAAGCCGCTTACATGAAAACCTATGCCCGCATCGGCGCGGAAAAGGGTTGGCACTTTTTAACGGGTGATGAAAACCAGATTAAAAACCTCGCATCGCAGGTAGGTTTCGGTTATTCTTATGATAAAGAGCATGACGAATATGCCCATAGCGCTGGCATTTTTATTCTGACTCCGGAAGGAAAGATCTCCCGTACCTTGTACGGGATTGAGTTCCCAGTCCGGGATCTGAAGTTAGCGTTGTTGGAGGCGTCGGATGGAAAAGTGGGGAACGTAGTCGAACGACTCCTCATGCTTTGCTACCGTTACGACGTGAACGCCAAAGGCTATGCCGTTTACGCTTTTAGATTGATGCAGTTGGCAGGGCTTTTCACGATGGCCGCGATCGGTGGGTACATCCTGTTTTTAGTCAGGACCGAACGTCGGCGGCCGGTGCAAAGCGCCTAAAGATCTCAGAGGGGGATCAGTTTCATGAACGGTGGTAATCTTCACGGAGCCCTGGGCGGCTCCCTCCCCATAGCGGCAACCGACATCGCGGCTCGTTGGGACACCCTGTATCTTTTCCTGTTTTATCTCAGCCTGTTTTTCTTCGTGCTCGTCATCGGTGCGATGGTGTGGTTCGCGTGGAAGTATCGCGCCAGCAACAACCATAAGACCGAATACATCCACGGCCACGTCCCGCTCGAGATTTTGTGGACCGCCATTCCGACCGTGCTCGTGCTCATCATCTTCTACTGGGGTTGGATCCTCTACGTGGACATGGTGCAACCGCCGGCGAACGCGTACGAAATTCGCGTGGTCGGTCAGCAGTGGCGTTGGACTTTCCAGTATGACGATGGCCGCGTGACCGAAAACAAAGTTTACGTGCCGGCGAACCGACCGGTGAAGCTGATCATGTCTAGCAAGCTGGAAGACGTGATCCATAGCTTCTTCGTACCCGATTTCCGCATCAAGCAAGACGTCGTGCCGGGCATGTACACCTCGGTGTGGTTTCAGGCCAAGGCCGAAGGCAAGCACCAGGTGTTCTGCGCCGAGTATTGTGGAACGGCTCACTCGGCGATGCTGGCCGATTTGTATGTTTTGAACGACGAACAATGGAAGAAGTTTGAGCGTGGCCGTATGGAAGGCCTACCGGGTAATGAACCGGGTCAGCTGGCTTCCTCCGGTGGCTCCGCTCCCGTAGTGAAGCTCTCGCCGCTCGCGGAAGCAGGCAGCAAGCTCTACCAAACCGCTACTTGCGTGGCTTGCCACTCGATCGACGGCACGAAGCGCGTCGGCCCGAGCTGGAAAGGCCTGTACGGCTCGACGGAAGAACTCTCAGATGGGACGAAGGTGAAGGTGGATGACGCCTATATCATCGAGTCCATCGAGAAGCCGCAACTGAAGATCACGAAGGGCTATGAGGGCCTGGTCATGCCGCCGCTGGCGGGGAATTTGAAGCCAGACGACATCAAGGCGCTGGTCGAATTCATCAAAAGCTTAAAGTGAGGAAAGCATGTCAGCACACGCCTCGGCACCCGGAACAAACTACTTAAACGTCACCCACGGGCTGAAGTCCTGGACGCACACCCTGGACCATAAGCGCATCGGGTTGATGTATATCTTCAGCATCTTCTTCTTCTTTCTCTTGGGCGGGATATTCGCGCTCTTGATCCGTTTGGAGCTCTTCACGCCCGGTCAGACGATCATGGGCGCGGACACCTATAACAAGGTGTTTACGTACCACGGGGCGATCATGGTCTTCATGGTCATCATTCCCATGATCCCGGCCGCGATCGGTAACTTCGTGCTGCCCATGATGATTGGGGCGAAGGACGTCGCGTTCCCGCGGCTGAATCTGGCTTCCTACTACGTCTTCATGGGAGGCGCCGCCATCGCGCTATCGACCCTGCTTTTCCGCGGTGTGGACACGGGGTGGACGTTTTACGCGCCTTACTCGGTGCGTACCGGAACCAGCGCGGCATTGATGCTGACGGCCGCTTTCGTGATGGGCTTCTCGTCCATCTTCACCGGTTTGAACTTCATCGCGACCATTCATAAGTTGCGCGCGCCCGGTCTCACCTGGGGCCGGTTGCCGCTGTTCTTGTGGGCGCTTTACGCGACCAGCGTCGTGCAGCTGCTCGCTACCCCTGTCTTGGCCTTGACCCTCGCGCTTCTCGCCATTGAAAAGACCATGGGCATCGGTATCTTTGATCCGACCTTAGGCGGCGATCCCGTGCTCTTCCAGCATTTCTTCTGGTTCTATTCCCACCCGGCCGTGTACATCATGATTCTGCCGGCGATGGGCGTGATCTCGGAAGTGATCCCCGTTTTCTCGCGTAAGCCCGTATTTGGTTACAAGGCCATCGCGTTTGCCACTTTCGGTATCGCACTCGTGGCGTTCATCGTGTGGGGCCACCACATGTACGTCTCTGGCCAATCGGAGCTCGCTAACTTCATCTTCTCGCTCCTCACCATGTTCGTCGCCGTGCCGACGGGCGTGAAGGTGTTTAGCTGGGTCGCCACCATGTACAAGGGCAAGATCCATTTCAATGCTCCGATGCTTTACGCGTTCGCATTTCTATTCGTGTTCACGATCGGCGGCCTCACCGGTGTGATGTTGGCGACCCTGGCGATCGACGTGCACTTCACCGACACTTACTTCGTGGTCGCGCACTTCCACTACGTGATGGTGGGCGGCGCGATTATGGGGTTCATGGCCGCGATCCACTACTGGTTCCCGAAAGCGTTCGGGAAGATGTACAGTGAAGGCGCCGCGAAGGTGTCCTGGTTCCTGATCTTCCTGGGTTTCAACGTGACGTTCTTCCCGCAGTTCATCGCGGGCTCGCAAGGCATGCCGCGCCGTTACTATGATTACAAAGCGGGCTTCACCCTCATGAACCAGATTTCCACGGTAGGCTCCTGGATGATCGGTTTGGGGTTCGTGCTCGCGGCGATCTACTTGTGGCGCGCGCTGATGTCGGGCCCGAAGGCGGGTGACAATCCTTGGAATTCATTGACGCTGGAGTGGCAGTCGCCTTCGCCGCCGCCGCTCGAAAACTTTTTGAAGGATCCAGTCGTTACGGAAGGCTTCTACGAGTACAGGTCTTAAGGGAGAGATTATGGGACATGCACCATCGGCCGGAGGCCGGCACCACGCGCATCACTTTACCAGCCATGCGCACGAGTTCGATACCTGCAAGCAGGGGATGTGGCTCTTCCTGTTGCAAGAAGTTCTATTCTTCAGCCCGCTGTTCGTGGCGTACGCGATCTTTCGCGGGTTCTACACCCATGACTTTCATCACGCCCATATGGAGCTTAACTGGAAGCTGGGTGCTCTGAACACGGTGGTTCTCATCTTCTCGTCGTTCACGATGGCTCGCGCGGTGACGGCGGCCCAGATGGGGAACAATGCCAAGGTCGTGCGCAATCTCATTCCGACCATTCTCTGCGCCTTCGGGTTCGTGGCCGTCAAATACATCGAATACTCCGCGAAGATCCACCACGGCTTGCTGCCAGCGGGACTATTCAATAACCCCGAGCTGCTCGCGGAAGCGCCGAAAGCCCCGATCTTCTTTTCGCTCTACTTCTGCATGACTGGCCTACACGCTATCCACGTGGTGGGCGGGATCGGCGCGTTGGTTTGGATTCTTTTGCGTGCGCGCAAGAACGAGTTTACGCCGGAGTACTTCACGCCCGTGGAAATGGTCGGGCTGTACTGGCACTTCGTCGACTTGGTCTGGATTTACTTGTTCCCATTGCTGTACCTGGTGGGCTGAGGGAGAGGGATAAACTATGGCAAGCGGACATCATTCTCACGAGGCCGATCACGGCGGCGAGCATAAGCACCATATCCTACCCGATTCAATGGGGCTCAAGATCTTTATCGCCCTGATCATCGGAACAATTATTACCGTCGCGGTGGCCCGGGTGGATCTGGGTGCGTTGAACTTCACGGTGGCGATGTTAGTTGCCACGGTGAAGGCGCTCTTGGTCGTGCTTTTCTTCATGGGTCTCAAGTACGACAACAACGAGAACCGGACGATCTTCCTGACCTCGTTCGTTTTTGTCGCTATTTTTGTCGTGCTCACGGTGACGGATCTGTTTTTCCGGGGCGACGTATATGTCCCGAAAGGCGCGTCGCTCTTGAAAGAGATCAAGTCGTCGGGGGAGCTTAAGTTCAAACGCCCATGGGAGCCGGGACCCGAAATTCTCGCGCACGGGAAGACGCTTTACGCGAATAACTGCGCCATGTGCCACGGCAATGAGGGCAAGGGCGATGGCGCGGCGGGGGCGGCGTTGACTCCGCATCCTCGTAATTTCACCTCGGCCGATGGCTGGAAGAAAGGCCGTAAACCGGGCGAAGTTTTCCACACCGTCACCAACGGGTTGAGCCCGATGCCGGCTTTCAGCACGATGCCGGTCGACGATCGCTGGGCGGTTACGCACTATCTGCTATCGCTCGGACCTCCGTCCAAGGACGACGCCGCGAGCCTCAAGCTCGCCGGCGTGAATCCCGCGCTGCCCGATGGCGGCTTGGGCGGTGGTGGCGCGGCCAAAGAGATCCCCGTGGATCTCGCGATCGAGCGCATGGCCACCGACGGCGCGAAGAAGTAGCCGATCGCCAAGTTAGCCTAAAAACTGTGTTTTTTCCGGCCGTTCACAGAAACGCACGGATTTTCCGCGTAAACAAACGTAGACATTTCAATGGCTAAGCGCGAGTTCCCTCCGGGTCGGAGAGGACACATTCCGGGAAGCGCCCTAACCCGTTAAAATTAGGGACAATGGGGCCAAAATTCAAATTTCATTTTCTGGGGCTGGTGCTCTGCGCTTGGATGAGCGCGTGCGCCGTGAGTACCAACACGACCATCAGCCGTTTGCCGACGGGGAGCGGGAATCCGGAAAACCCATACGGGGGCTCCGGCGGATATCGTATGGTGGAACGCGTTTGTGAAAAACTCCACGAATGCTATGCGGTCGACATTCCTAGCGTTTGTATGCCGCTGGCACTTGAAAACGAAAATCTCGAGCAGGTGCTTGGCCTCGACGACCGCGCGCCGGCGCATTCCGGTAGTCCGGGGGGCGGATTTGCGCCGGGAACGCTCGGCGCCGGAGGAATGCTCACGCCCGTCGGTGTGACGCCGTTGAATGACACGGTCTTCAATAATTTATCCGCGATCTTCGATGCGGAAATCGACGGTGCGGTGATCTACAACCCGGCGGCAGGCACGTCCTGCGGCGACCAGGTCGAGCAGCTTAGCTGCACGCACCCCATATTACGGCGCGCTTACAACGCCGCCCGCGGCTCAGTGGCCCAGGTCTCAGTTAAATTATATGACCTGTTCGGATACCTGCGCACGAGCTGTGGCCGTGTGTATTCCTATGCCGAAGTCAGTTTTTCGCAGAACGCGGCAGGGCTCACGAGTCAACCCAACTCCCTCGGCAAATAGGGAATTTGTATGTCTGGACAAGAAAATAAACCGCGAATTTTTTCCTATCGGGATTACCGCGGGTTCATTCGCGATCACGTGGAGCACATGAAACGCTGGAAGCCGGGCTTTTCTTTCCGGCACCTTTCCCGCGTGGCCGGTTTGAGCTCACCCAACTACTTCCGTTGGGTCATCGACGGTAAGCGCAACCTCACGACGGATACGATCAAAAGATTCGCCAAGGCGCTCGGGCTGAATCAGCACGAAAAGCGTTACTTTGAATCGTTGGTGCGCTTCAACCAGGCGGATAATCCCGAAGCTCAGCGCCGTTTTGAGGCCGATCTCGTCAAGAACTCCCAGTTCGAGGAGCTGCGACCAATCCGGGAGCTACAGCTCGACTACTACGCGCGCTGGTATTACATCCCGATTCGCGAGATGGCCGCTGCGCGCGATTTTCGCGAGGATCCCGCGTGGATCGCCGCGCAGCTCAGCCCGCCGATTTCCGCCGACGAGGCCCGGGAAGCGCTCACGCGACTCCAGGCCATTGGGTTGCTTCAGCGAAACACTGAGGGCAGGCTCGAGCTTTCGGAGCCGGTGGTGACGACGCCCGACGACGTGGTTTCTGTCAGTGTCGCAAAGTTCCACCGCCAGATGATCCTGATGGCGGCGGAAAGCCTAAAGACTGTGCCTAAGCGCGAACGCGAGGTTTCCTCCGTCACTTTATTGGCGAGCGCCGACCAGTTCGCGCGTATGAAGGATCTTCTGCGGAACTTCAAGGACGAGCTGTTAAAAATCGCAGGAGAGGGGCTACCCACCTCCGGACGGGTCTATCAGCTGAACTTCCAGCTCTACCCCATTTCCAAGGCGGTCGGGCTCCAGGGGCCGGCGGGGGCCACCGAGGAGGCTAGCTCCAGCGCGCTCCCAGTCGTCGATCCCAAGAAAAAAGCCGCCTAGCGTTATTTTTGCGAGCTCCGCCCTCCACGCCTGAAATTCGGTGGCGTTTTGAGCCCTAAAACGCTAAACCTGAGCGTTCAAAACCATTCAGAAGAACTTCAGGAGAACCTTATGACGAATACGACTCATACGAATCATCCGGCCCTGCGCGTCGGCATGCCAGCCCCCCAATTCAAGACCATGGCTTACCAAGGCGGTGACTTCAAGGAAGTCTCCCTGAAGGATTTCAAAGGCAAGTGGGTCTGCTTGTTTTTCTATCCGCTCGACTTCACCTTCGTTTGCCCGACGGAAATCCGTGGCTTCGCCGAACAAGCCGCTAAGTTCAAGGAACTCAACTGCGAGATCATCGGTGCGAGCACCGATAGCGAACATTCGCATAAGGCTTGGTTCGAGCGCGACCTCAAGGAAGTTCGCTTCCCCGTGCTTGCCGACACCGCGCACTTTGTTTCGCGCGATTACAACGTCCTGATCGAAGACAAGGGCATTACCCTGCGCGGAACGTTCTTGATCGACCCGCAAGGTACCCTCCAGTATATGTCGGTTAACGCTTTGGGCGTGGGCCGTTCGGTGGACGAAGTGCTCCGCACGCTTTCCGCCCTCCAAACCGGCGAGCTTTGCCCCGTCGACTGGAAGCCCGGCAAGGCCACGATCAAAAAGTAAGCACACGATTCGATTGAATTTGAGGCCGGGACAGGCGGTGGCTTGTCCCGGCTTTTTTCATATGGCGCCTTTTTTCGATATCCCTTACCAAGCCGCCCCCCACGCGAAGTGGCAGACTGAACTGAGCTGCACGCTTTCACCCGTGGACGCCGCCGCGTGGGCCGACCTGCTCGAAATCGCGAAGCAGACGCCCGCTTCCGATCCCTGCGTCCGAATCAAGCCTCGGCCTCCGGGGGAGCAGTGGGCGATCTACTGGAAAATTCGGGACGCCGAGAGTCGGGCGATGCTCGCGCATCCGAATCCGGGCGAGTGGGTCGCGACGCTCGCGCTGACCGAGGCGCATCTGGAAGTCGTCATCGACAAGTTAAGACGCGCCGAGAGTTTTCGGCTGGACGGCGCCGGCAACCTGGCTCGCATGAGCAATTTTCACGTAGTGATCGAGGTCAAATAGCGTCACGTCCCGCTAGGGGACGGGGTTCGAGACGGCGGGAGTGGCGGACGTGGCCATCAGGTTACGATAGCGTTCGTAGAGTTTCGCCACGGCGTCTCGGCAGAAAATCACGTCTTCCGCCACTGGTTCCAGTTCGGCTTTCAGGTGCTTGGCGTTGATATAAAGGTCCGCCATGTCGATGTCGGTGGCATCGATATCTTTTTCCACCTGCCGTAGCAGCGCTTTGAACTTTATTTGATGTTCGAGTAGATGCTGGCCTTCAAGCGGTAGCATGCCTTCGAGCGCTCGCCGGTTAGCGCCCATGAGTTTGGTTTTTTCCTCGATGAGCGAGCGTTGAATCCGCTCCAATGCATCCAGGGGGTCGATGCGCTTGGTCTCGATCTGGTAGGTGATTTCCTTGGCGATGGCATACGGGATGCCCACGCCCACAGAGATTTTCAAGACTTTTGGATCGATGCCAGCACGAAATATGTCCGCCGATACTTTGCTCACGATCTGACGGAACCGCCGGAGGGTGGTAAGTCCCTTACCGGCGGTGAAGAGGCGACCCTTACCGACGCCCGCCATAAGGGATGCCATGCTCCATACCCAAAAGACATCGCCGATGGCGCTCGTGATTACGCTATGCTCACGGCGCGCGCGGAGCTCCGCGGAGAGCAGCTCGCGTACTTTTTCCAGCAGCTGGGCTAGGGGTTGGCGGATGTCTGGGTGGTGCGCGTACTCGGCGAGCAGGTGACCGACGATATCGTTAAACGCATGGGGTCGCGAAGCGGTCGAGGCGAAAATCATATTCGCGACGACGCCGGCTAATCTCCGCACGTCCTCGGGGGAAAGTTGGCTGCGGATGCTGGCTACCGTGTATTTCGCGTGCCGTGCGAGAAGCTTTTCGATCGTCTCCCCGATAGCGTAGCTACCAGCGGCAGTGAAACTTAGGCGATGGGATGAAAGCTGTACGCTCTCGGGGAGGGCGGTCGCCAGGCGGTCGATGAACTGCTCGGCATTTTCCCGAAGGCCGAGCTCACGGTGGACTTGCTTCGCGTCGAGCGGCACGAGTCCCAAAGCGCCCATGCCTTCTTGGTTCACTTGATAGAGGACTTCGGCAAGCTTTAGAGTTTGGCCGGGGCTTGCGGTTACGACTTTTGCTAAAAGGGACTCCAGCCGGGAGATTTCCTCCGCGCGCAGGACGTCGAACACGGTCTCAAACCAATTCCAGTTCACGCCCGGAAGCAGCGTTAGGAGTAAGTGCATCATCCGGGGGCCATGGGTAGAAGCCAGCTGGCCTTCGTCGGCGCCCAGGGCTAGCACGAGGCTCGCGGCTTTTTCCAGGCGCGTTTCCGCCGATAGGGAATCGGCCCCGGCGGGTGGGGCGGAGCGGAAGAATTGGGACGCCAAGGCGAGCTTGATCGCTTGGTGGAGATCTTCGGAGCTATACGATTCGATAGCGTCGGAGCCCGGGAGCAACGGGATCTCCGCCAGGAACTGGGCGAGGATCACCTGCTGGACCGGCTCGGGGATGCAGACCGAAGGCAGCAGCGTGGTCTGGCAGTAATAGTCCCGAGTCAGCGCGATGATGCGCTCGGGTTCGAACGCCGAAACGCGCGGATCGTCGGAAGATCCGGAGTGGGCGTACGGCGCGCCCCCCGCGGAAGTGAGCAGGCTAGCAATCAATGTCCAGGCGACAGCGGGAGAGATGATTTTCATGGCGTCGCCTCGGTGGGCTGCAGAGCCCATATTTTTAGATTTTCGTGCTGGATCTTGGTCATCAGGTTGTTCACCTGCGTACGCAAGAAAGGCTTTTCCAGGGCCTCGATGTACGCGGCCGCCTGCAGCAGGACGTGGTTCGCGTGGTCCCGGACCTCGCCGCGTCGGAGCTCCTCGATCAGTTTACGGTTTTTCTCCCGGCCCAGGCGCGCGAGGTAGCTGGGAAAGTCCATCGCACAACTCTCGACCGGCGCATCCCCGCCCGCGACCTGTCGCGTGGTCACACATTCCTGGAAATTCCGGCGATAGATCTCGGCCCGACTGCGGACGGTGAACGGCATCATCGCCAAGGTTTCGTCGTCGCCTTGGGCTAAGAGCTCTCTCACCATGTAGTCTTCGTAGTCGGCGTGGTAGGCCAAGCGGTTGTCCCGCACGAACTCGCGCACCGTCTCCGACAACGTTTCTATCGCCTTACGCGATTTTTCCGCTAGTTTTTGCTTTAGATTCGAAAAAACCGGGCCCGATCGTTCCAGCACCTTTAAATAATTTTCGCGCAGGCGGCTGGTCTCTTCCTGGTAGGAGAGCATTTCCTCCAGCGCCCGCTCGTCTTTGGTGTGGAAGTACTCGCGCCCACCGGGACGGGTGATTCCATCGCTCACGGTTTCGTCCTCAACGCCCAGCTTTTCCCGAAACCAGCGCCACTTCCGAGCGACGAACCCTACGCGGTAACGACGGTTGATCTCGGAAAGCCGGGCCGAAAAGCCTGGAATCTGGTGAAGGATGTCGTCGGTGGCTTCCGCCGTATCGCTATTAAATTCTTCGATGGCCTCGGCGATTGGTTGGTTCAGCAAGTCGGCGAACGCGCCCGCCGCCTTTTCTAGCTCGTCGGCATATCGATAGATACCCTCGTCATCACGGTCGCGCACGGCCGCGTCGAGCTTCCGGCGGGCGGCCGTCACCTCGGCGCGCAAGCTCCGGTAGTGGGCATAATCGATGAGTTTTCCGATCCCGTAAAACACCGCCGCCACGATGAGTCCAACGATCGCGGGAATGATGAACTCTCCGGTCACGGCGGAGATGGCCAAGCCCGCGTAGCGTAGCCAAGCCACGACGCTGGCGGTGTACATCAGCGCGGCCGAAGTCGCCCCGATTCCGGCCGTCGTGAGGATCACGTCCCGTAGCCATGCGTTGTCCCCGAAAACTAGTGATTGGTCGGTAATTTCTCCAAATTGAAGCACTTGTGCGGGCGCCGGACGCCGATGCGCGCCGTCTAGCGCGTTGATGGCTTTTCCCGTGGCGTAGCCGGCCACGGCGCCGGCGACTGGAAGGCCCGGCGCGATCCCGTAAAGGCTGCGAAAGACACGAAAGGCTTTCGGGATCATCCGCAGATTACTGCGGCTGGCGACGGCGGCCATCATCAGGGTCATGCCAATGACGGATCCCAGGTGGGTGGAGTTTTTGAGCGTGTCGACATGCCGACGGCCCAACCCAAATCCATATTGGCGTTCCCACTCCTGCTCAAGGAATCGCCCTACGTCGTAGGCGGCCTCGCGATTCTGATCGGCTAGGCGGTCGATCAGTTGCAGCTTCTTTAGGTAAAGGTCGGTCCGCTCCGGATTAAAGACGCTGTCAGCCAGCTTGCTGAGTGCGATCGCGTTTTTGAGGTTGCTCTCGAGGCTGTCGCGCTGGAAGTACTCGCCGAGCAGCTTCTCGTAGGCAATCCAATCGGACTTGCCGGGAGAGTCAGGCGCGCTGACGACGGCCGCTAGGAACCCTTCAAGTTGGGAACTGTGGGTGGCGCTTTCTTCCACGGTGGGTCCGCTAGGTGCCGGCGCGGCCATGCCCAGGAAACCCCAACTTAAGATCACGAATAGTCGAAACGAACGACGTAGGTTCATGGGGTGCCTCCGGCCGCGGGCAAGGGCCCGACGAAATCGATGGGTGCTGGCGGAGTGGCGTTCGTCGGCGGCGGGACGACGGGGCGGGCGGGGCCGATTGGCCGGCCGCGGGCATTTTTAATGGCGCGTACCAGTGAACGGTCGACGGGGGTGGTGGGCTTGTGCTCGCGCATAGCCCGCAAATTCCAGTTTCGGCCAGATTTCAGCTTTCCGGCCAGTCGGCGGAACGCGGCTTGGGCGGCCGTGAGTTCGGCCTTGGAAACTAGGCCTGCGGCGGAGGCGGCTTCCACCCGCTCGAGCGCGGTTCGGATTTCTAGCCATTCGCCCGGTCTGATTTTCAAGGTTTGAAACGCCCGTACGTCGCCCATGAACCCGCGAGTTTTGAGAATCGCCCGCGCCTTAAAGATCGGAATGTAGAGCATCAAGCCGCCGAAGGCAGCCTGCATGTAAAAAAAGCGGCGCGAAGAAGCGTAGGTGTCTTGCGCGGAGCTCAGGGTACCGAGATTGAAAAAGGGGCTTCCGGCCACGGAGGAGTGGTAGAGCTCCTCCATGAGATCCAAGGCCTCTTCTTCTTTCTTCAGGTGTCGGTAAGCAACAATGAGATCGCCTACCAGTGAGAACCAGAGCGATTTGAGCAGTAGATTTTGATATGGCGCCGTGCCCACCGAAAGCACGCGAAATACGCTATAGAGCGCGGGGATTCGCTTGGCCAGGGCGACCCGGCCGACCCAAATCAGGAGCATTGCGCCTAGACCCACTAGGTTGGCCGTCAGGTACTGATGCGACAGCTGCTCGTAGACCGACGGATGGAATAAATCCTCTAAGATTCTGCGCTGGGCTTTGTTGAACTCGGGGTATCCGCGAAGCACGAGCTGTAGAAAGGTGGAGCGGGTCAAGATAGGTTCGAGCGCCTGAATCGTTTTGGCTTCTCCGATCTTTAGGATGTCGCTCTGTACGTTGGCGGCGGTGGTTTCGATCGCTTGCGCGAGGTAGGCTTGCGCCAGCGCGCGGGCTTCGCCCCGCATCTGATCGGGCGCCGCTCCGTTCAGAAGGCGTTTGAGCATGACGTGCAGGGGGCGTAGCTTCGGCTTCTCGCCTGGCCCGGAAACATTCACGGGCACGGTCAAGATCGGGTAACGGTTCAGCACCGACTGGGCAGCATGTTCGAAATATTTCTTCCGATGACTTTCCGATAGAACATCGGCCACGGAGGGTTCGGTCGCGGCCAGCGCCTGGTCAAATTTGAATAGCTTGCCCAGCTTAATCAGGTCGGCCACGTCTTTCTTGCCCGCCTTGGCGAGCTCTTCGGTGAGGTAGCGGGATTCGGCCCAAGCCGGATCAGCGAAGACCCAGTTCCCCGAGGGGCGGAAATCATGGGTGGACAGGTAACGATTCAAATAGGTCAGGTCGAGCGCGGCTTGCGGGGTCTTGGGATTCAAAATCGCCGCGGGGCCGGCGAGGCTGGCGACGAGATCATGAAACCGAAGCTTAGCGGCGGCATAAGTCGGGCTGGCGATGATTTCGCCGATCCAATCCTGCACGAGCGGCGAGATCGCGTCGTTGCCGTCGGACGTGACGTAGGCGTACCAGATGCGGCCGATCCAGTTCTGCGGCAGGCCAGGCATTTCGATTTGGGCGGCCAGCGCCTCGGTCATAATATACAAATCGAGCTTCTCGCCCTTGAGGACGCCCTCGAGGTACTGGGATTGTTTCTCGACGTTGGTCAGCAAGGTGCGGAGGAACTCCGCCTGCCGATCCGTCGTGCCCACGGTGCGGTGATCGGTCTTACTTTGAATCGTCGATAGAAGTTCCGCGCCCAATCGGGGCTCGGCGCCGAGGGCTTGCTGATAGGCTCGGCGTCGGTTCTCCACCAGGCGAAGCAGAGCCATTTGGTTTTCTTCGTTGATCTCCCAGCCGGCTTCGGAATTTTCAGCGATATCGAAAATTTTCTGAAGGACGGCGTTCGCCGCCGCGTTACTTAAGATCTCCGCGAGCCGTTGCGCGCGCTCGCCCGCGGACCCGGCTTCAAGCTCTTCGTTGGTTTCCTGAATTTCCAACCCAAAGAGTTCCGCCCAGCGAGAGCGCTGTGCTTCCCGCAAGGAATTACCCCAATTCGTGGCCAAATCGTCGCCCGGACCAGGCTCGTCGATGAGGTCCTGGGTCGTCAGCTCGGCCAAGTCGGCCAAGAATTCGTCAGTCACCAGCAGCGGCAGGTCGGCCAGACGGGAGGAAACCGCTTCGATCGTAGCGGCCCGGTAAGCCTGGTCGCGTCGGCTTCGGGTCTCTTCGGCCAAGACGGCCTCGAAGGTGTCCGCTTCTAGCGCTGGCAGTTTCCGGCGCAAGGAAGGGGGGGCTTCGGCCCGCACCGGCGGGAGCGCGGGGTCGCGTACGAGGTGTAACGCCGCGAGGTTATCTTGAAGCTGCTTCGTGGCTAGGGCTTGGAGCAAGGTGAGGTAGTTTTCGTCGGTGGGGTCGCGGGAAAGCGCGCCGAGACTGAGCTGGTGCACGTACCGTGCGCTCAAGCTCAGGTGCACTTCGTCCCCCGCCCGGGTCACGGAAATGGGTTGAGAGGCGTTATCCCGGGTTAAGTTCGGGAGTTCGGCATAGAGGGCTTGGCTAATGGTTAGCCCGTTGCGCTCGCTCCACGCGGGATTCACCGACGCCTGGCGGGCGAGCCGCAGAGACGCGTCGGTGGAAAGCAGGTTGAAGTATTGGTTAATGAGCTCGACCTTGGCCTCGAGCGGAAGTGCGTCCGCGTGCGTACCCAGCCAGTTTTCCGCATGAGCGCGATAGGCCTGCAGCCGCAGTTCGAATGCTTCGACCTCAAATTCTTCGGGAACGCTATTGGCGGCTCCCCAGGTGGGAATCGAGCCGGGATGCTGTTGCCGACGTAGAAGCGTGCGTGCTTCCGTAAAGAGTTCGAGACCCGGGATCAAGGCGTCGGGGTGGCTCTGGAGAATGGGGTTAAAGGGATTTTCGCTCGCGTCAGCATGTGCGCGAAAAACGGGGGAGAGAAACCCCATTTCCAAGATCAGGATCGCACAGAGGGCTTTTTTAAACACGCATCTCACCTGTTGTTCCAATAAGTTAGCCGGTCTCGATACTTTCCTAAAAAAGTCGGTCATCTTATAACGCATCGCGTATTAAATAGCAAATACCTTAACGCCTTGTTTTGTTTGTTTTTTTGGTGCATTTCCGTCGGGTACCCGGTAATACCCCTCTATTAGAAAATTCTTAGTGAAGAGGTAGAACGACGCATGTCTGAAGATACGACTACTCCAGAAACCACGGCGGAAGCTCCCAAGGCGGCCAAGCCGAAGACGCCGAAGACGCCGGCCAAGCCGAAGCCGAACTACTCGCGCAAGACCCTGCGCAAGATGGCCCGCGATAAGCGCGCCAAGAAAATCCGCGAAGACAAGGAATTCGCGAAGACCTATTTCGCTGGCAAGTCCAAGCGTTCGAACGACAAGAAGGTCGCTTATCGTAAGCGCCACTCGGCGGGCGGCGCGGCGTCGGCCTAAACTAACGTTGATTCGTTTTTTCGCTGATTTTGAGCCTCTTTTCCGCTCCATTTAGCCAAGCCTTCAAGCAGACGGTGGTCTTGCGTGCGATTGGGTTCGCCAAGATTCCGCTTTTGGGTCTTTGTTCGCCGCGGGTACGCGAGCTGAACGAACGCCGCTGCGTGGTCTCGATTCCGTTGCGCCGAATGACGAAAAATCATCTCGGCTCGATGTATTTCGGCGCGCTCTCGATCGGCGCGGACTGCGCCGGCGGGATGATCGCCGTCGAGCAGATCCAGAAAAAATTCGGCCGCGGCGGCATGAAGAAAGTCGCCCTCGTGTTCAAGGATTTCCAGGCCGAATTCCATAAACGCGCAGAGGGTGAAGTGCACTTCACTTGCGAAGATGGAGAGCTCATTTCCCGGATGCTGGAAGAAACTCTCCGCACCGGCGAGCGGGTAACCGAAGGAGTTCAGGTCATCGCGACGGTTCCTCGGTTGAGTGGAAATGAACCCGTAGCGACATTTAAGCTTGGGCTGTCCCTTAAACGGCGGTAAATCCCCGGTTTTTCGCGTTTAACATCTTGTTATTATTTGTGAATAATTCGCGCCCGCCGCATTGCAATGGGGCCTTCAGCGTGGTAGCTCTGCGTCAAGTTAGGGTTGCCGCTTTTGGGCTTCCTGAGGGTAGAGAGGGAATTTTTTAATCAAATGGTTGTGGCACGCCGCTGGGGTCGCATGACTCGGCTTATGGTGGTTTTGGGCCTGCTGGTCTCCCTATTTGCGGAGGCCGAAGACGGCGGCCCGTCCGCGGGCAATTCCGCCAGCCTGGGCCTGCGCTCCAATTATTATCTTTCTGACGCTTCGGCGCCGTTGACTCCCCAGCTCGTGGGGGACTGGCGAGGCGAAAGCACCGGGGGTTTTCTTCAAGGAACGCTCGCCCTTGGGGGCGGCATCAACGTGGGCAAGCCGCGCGCGTACTACTGGTACGTGAGCGAAGCGTATCTGAGTAAGTCTTTTTTGTCGGGTGAAACCAAGCTGAGCTTTGGTCGCAAGCTCGAAACTTGGAGTGTGGCCGATCGCTTCTGGGGAGCCGGTGCTTGGCAGCCGCGCTTCCGCTGGGATTATCTCGAACCGCTGGAGACCGGCCTCAGCGGGCTTTTTCTCACCAACCGATCGGACACGGGCGAGGTCACGCTCTTTGGTTCCCCTTTGTATTTTCCAGAGCAGGGTGGGTCGCTCGAATTCGTCGACGGCAGCTGCGCGAACGCCTCGTTGAACGCATGGATCTCCTGTCCGGCGTCGCAGGTGCCCATCTTAGGCGTCGATACTCCGGTCGACTACCGCTTGCAGCTGCCCCCGCTTAGCCAAATCGTCTTCAATCCCAGCGTGGGAGTGACGGGCGCGTGGGGAGCTGGGCAGGGCGCGCTACGGGAGGAGACCGGCGCGTGGGTGCGGGCGTCTTATGGTTATAAACCGCGCAGCGCGATCCTCCTGTCGTATTCCCGTCCGTTGCGGCTGGATCGGGGCCGTGCCGACGTAACGCTTTACCCGCGAGCTGCCTACCACCATCTCGCCACGTTGGAGTCTGGGTTACTGCATGCTCAAGGACAGCTATGGGTTTCCCTCACGCGAGATCAGCCGGTCGAAGAAAACCTCGATCCCGAGCTCGCCCACCAGCGTATCGCACCCGCGACGCTCGCTAGTCTGGGCACGGATTTCAAACTCATGCGCGTGCGCAACGGCCATCTCAAAGTAGCGTTAGGCTATCTGCATAAGTTCGCGGAACCTTCCACGGATCTGGCGCCCGCCAATCTTCTCTCATCATTGAGCTTCTCGGGGCGCTCGCTCTTTGACGAGGCCTATCCGTTCACCGACTTGGTGTCGGGCGTCGTGGAAACGCCGGTGCCATGGGTGTTGGGTGATCGTCTACGGTTCCGCTGGCGCGGTCTTTACGAGCCGGCCACGGCGACGTCACAGCTTTCGGGAAGTTTCGTGTATGAAACGCCGACCAACTGGCGCGCCTATCTGGGCGCGGACGTGCTTTCGGGGGATGGCCAGTCGAACTACATCGCGAAGTATCGGCAGAACGATCGGGTGTACTGGGGGTTGAGCTATGTTTTCTAAACTGGGAATGCGCGCCCTCGTGGTCGGATTGCTCGGGATCGGCATGGCCACCGGAGGCGTGATCGCCTGTGCCCTGCGGGAAGCCCCGGGCAAGGGACCGAACATGGCTATTGGCCAATCCTTAGCGGGCTGCCTCGAGGGTTACGACGCGAAGATTCGCGAATACTACAACGGCCGCTCGTCGCCTCAGAAGGTCAACCACCTCTTTGATTGCACGACGGAAGCCTTGGCGCTCTTTTTGGACAACACGCGCGGCGAGAAGCCGGGAATCTACACGCCGCGGGAGCTTCAGGATTTCCTGCATAAATACTTCCTGGGTCGTCAGCGGATTTCCAACGGCCTGCTCGAACAATTCATGAAGCTGAAGCGGGCGCTCGTGGGCGGCACGGAAGTGGCCTTTACCCGCGACGAAATCCAAAAGATCCGGGCCTTCCTGCAGATTCTTCGGGAGAACGCCCTGTTGTTGTTGCCCGACATGCCCCTGATCTACGGGAAAATGACGGACTTTTCCGAGGTTCAGCTCCGGACCGCGGTGTCGCACGTGATGCAGGCGGGCGGACGCCTGGGCTCGGAAATTGAGCGGTTATCCAATTTCTACGACTTCGAAGACTTCAAAGCGCTGTTGCGTGAGCTCGAGTACATCTTTGAAAAGGACGGCGACGGGATCGGTCCGCGTCGGATTCGTGAGCAGTTCGAGTTTCTGCAAGCGCTTAAGGCGATCTTCGTTTCTCCGGAAATTCGGGGTATGGGCCAAGGCGACTGGAACCAACTCTTCAAGGTGGGCACCCAGCTCCACGCATGGTGGCTGCACATGCGCTTTATCTTCGAGCGCGAAGAAAGAGTGCTCTCCGGCCCCGGTTTTCGTCTCTTCACGGAAGCGACCGAACTCTTACTCGACGCGCTTGAGAACTCGATCCACCGGCACCCCGAAGCGGTAATTGGATTCCGCGAGCTGGAACGCTTGCTGGATGCCAACGAAAAGTTCAAGATCGTTCCGGTGTCCGTGCCGACGCCGATGTTGAAATCTGTCCTGCGACCGTTTTTTCAACGCGTACTAGGCGGGGAGAGCGACGATGCGCAGGGTAGGCAAGCGCCGGGCTTTAGCGCGGGCGCCATTCAGCGCGCGCGTGTGGCCTTCCGGCAGTGGGCAAGCACGCAAGGCGGGTTCGAGGCCTTGTTTCGCCGGTTGAGCTCTCAGACGCCAGATAAGCACGAGATTTGGGATGATCTTTCCTTCACCTCCCGCGAGCTCTTGGCCGAAGAAGCGCGCACGCGAGAAAGCGCGGAGCGTGGTGATCGCGGAGATGTAGTCACGTTGATCCGGGAGTTTCGTCCGCTCTTTCACGGCAATGACCTCGAGATCACGCTCAGTTCGGATGATCCCGCGGGACTTCGCCATTCGTACCACAATCTTTCGCAGATGAACTGGATTCACGCGGCTTGCCGCTTCGTAGCGCAGGGTTACGCCCATGGGGATATGAAGACCGGCGTCGCGCCGGGCTTAAGCTTGGCCGAGTTCCAGACCTTTTACGCGGATTTCCGGGAGTTGGGCATTGAACTCAATCAGGTCGACCCACGTTATAGCGATGCGCCGAACCTGCGTTTCCGTGAGGGAAATCTCTTCGTTTATCACGCCAACGGAGATCATGCGATCGACCTCAATGAGTGCACGGAGCTGATTTCCTATCTTGTTTCTATCCGACGGCTCTCGGATCGCATTCACGACGGCGCGCGTGCAGTTTGCCAGCCGCTCGATCCACCCATGTTCGGTCGGCCTCAATATCAAATCGGTTGTTTCACCGGGTATTACTTTTCCCAACTCCAGCGGTTCACCGCGCGGATGCCGGGATTGCAAAAGTATTATCGGGAGCTAAGCGCCGAGGCCAAGACGAATTTCAAGCGGTATCTGATCGCGGCGGCCCTGCGGACCCAGTCCGTGAAGCGCGGTACGATCGACGTGGCCGATAGCGACGGGTTAGCCGGGATATTGCATTATACCGAGTCGCTTTTCACCCGGTTCGACGCCGACCGCTCCGGCGCGCTCGATACGGGCGAAGTGGTGGCCGCGTTTCCGACCTATCGGCAAACCATCGCGGATTTGCCGGGCGGGAAGTTGAAGAACGATGTCGACTACCGAGGCTTGTTCACTTACCTACTCGCGAAGGGCTACACACCGGATAATTTGTGGCAGTACGCGGAGTTCTGGTGGTGGAAGAATCACCCGGGAGGCTGGGATATCCGCGCCGACCGGAGCCGAATTTTCGAGCTGTTTAGCTTCTTCAAGAAGATCGGCGGGGATCCGGATGAAGTCGGCAAGGGCTTCACCTGGGAAGACGGGCTGGTTTCCCAGGAGGCCTTGATCCCGAGCGGACCCTCGGGCAGATGAGGTAAGTCCTCGCTCCCTCGACCGTGCCGAATCCAAGTTATGTCTTTAAAAAACCGCGAATTTGCTTAAAGACCGTATCGAACATGGGCTCCGTGAGCCTGCCCGTAAACGTATTTTGTTGGCTGGGGTGGTAGGACAAAAAGAGCCGGCGTTCACGGGGGAGATCCGCTGATTGCCCGTGGCCAAAGCGGGGGCGGGTCCCCTGACCGATATGCGGCCAGGCGCCCTGCAGCGCGATTTGACCGAGGCAGAGAATCGCCCGGAGCTGGGGCATGGCTTGAAGCTCTTGATCCAAGTAGGTCTTGCAGGCGGCGATTTCGGTGGGCAACGGCCGATTGTCCGGGGGCGCGCAGTGGACCACGGCGGTGATGTAACAGTCTTGGAGGGTCAACCCGTCGCGGGGGTCGGGAGAGTGTGGCTGGTTGGCGAAGCCAGCCTTGTGAAGGGCTCGATACAGCCACTCGCCGGAACGGTCACCCGTGAACATCCGACCCGTGCGGTTGGCGCCGTGGGCGGCGGGGGCCAGCCCCACGATCAATAGCCGAGCCTTCGGGTCACCGAAGCTGGGCACGGGTTTTCCCCAGTAAGTATCGGTTTGATAGGCTTTCTTCTTCGTGGTCGCGATTTCCCCACAATACCGGCGCAGTCGCGCGCAGCGCGTGCAGCGGATCAAGTCCTGGTTGATCGCGGACGGGGTGGGGGGCATCGACCCACCCTAAATCATCCCCCGATCGGGGTCAAATCGGGTTACACTCTATCCCAGGTTTCGCATGCTCATCGATCGTTCACAGCTGAGTTTTAATTTCCAAGGCGCGCGCTACGATTTAACGGACACGCGCGATCGGCAGTTTCTGGGGTGGGTCTTCAACCAGTTTCTCTACGGCGAGGTTACCGGTATTCAGTGCGGTTACTGGTTGTATCGGGCCCCGCACTTGAACGCGGCAACCTTCCTCGCCAAGCAGGCGGGGGAGGAGCTCTCGCATGTGCGCAAAATTTTGCGAATCCTCCACCTGCTCGGGGAGTCTCCCGCCGCGCCCCATCCCGCTATTCGTTTTCTCTCCACAGGCATGATGGGTGGGAGCTGGGGTGAGCACGTAGCGCTGGAGATGGCCTTAGGCGAAGGGTTGGTCCTCACGGTATTTTACGCCTTGGCCGACACCATTTCCCATCCCGAGATCTCGAAACTTCTGGATTCGGCGCTCGCGGAAGAGGAATCCCACGTGCGATTTGGCGAGCGTGAGACGCGCGCTTGGCTGGAGCAGCATCCCGGCGATCGGAGCTTCCTTTTGGCCCAGGCGGTTTTGCAATCGGTGGCCTTACGTTTCCTGAAGCGGTTCGTTCTGCGTACGTTGCGTAAGACCGGACGTGAAGATCATGGGGTGCTCCGGCAATTTAGTGAGTTCTACGATCACACCGTGCGCATGTTCGAACGTCGGGTGGAGCTTCTCGGAATCTCACCCCGGCCCATGGCGGAGCTTTCCCCCCTCACGAAAGCGGTGCTTGTGCTCGCCATCCCGTTTCACAAGGTACGCGCCCGTTTTCGGCGCCGACGATTACTCACCGACGTCTATTTGGAAGACCCGATGGTACACCAAGAACTGAAGCATGAGCTCAAGCGAAGCTGATCGAATTGACTTCTTGATTGTGGGCAGCGGTTTCGGCGGCAGCACCGCGGCGATGCGGCTCGCGCAAAAAGGCTATCGCGTGGTGGTACTCGAGATGGGTAAGCGTTTTCGCGCCAATGATTTTCCCAAGACGAATTGGCACGCCCGAAAGTATTTCTGGCTGCCTGCCTTAAGGTGGTTCGGATTTCAAAAAATTTCCCTGCTGCGTGGGGTGATGCTCTTGCACGGGGTGGGGGTCGGGGGAGGTAGCTTAGTTTACGCCAATACCCTACTGAAGCCCGGTCGCGAGATTTTTCGCGACCCTGCGTGGCCGATATCGCCCGATTTTCCGGACTGGGAGGCGGAGCTGGCACCTCATTTCGAGTCCGCCCGGCGCATGCTGGGCGTGGTTCGTAACCCGCTCCTAAGCGAGGGGGACGAACTTCTCCGCAAACTTGGCCAAGGCTTGGGCGTGGGAGCAAGCTTTGAACCAGCGGACGTAGGCGTGTTCTTCGGGAGGGGCGGGAAGCGAGAGCCCGGGGTGGAAGTCGACGATCCTTACTTTGGCGGTCAGGGACCTCGTCGTACGGGGTGCCTGGCTTGTGGTGGCTGCATGGTGGGTTGCCGACATGGCGCCAAGAACAGCCTCGATTATAATTACCTTTATTTCGCTGAAAAGTGGGGCGCCGAAGTAGTACCGGAGACGCGCGTGACCCGCATCACCCCTTCCTCGGGTGAGTACGAGATCGAGGCCGAAAGTTCGACCGCGCCGTGGTGGCGCCCGCGCCGTCGCGTCTATCGCGCACGCAGGGTTGTTTTGGCGGCGGGAGTATTGGGTACAACGTCTCTCCTGTTTCGAAATCGCGATCTGTATCGGACCTTGCCAGGAATTTCGCCCTGTCTAGGCGAGTCGGTGCGCACCAACGGCGAGAGTCTGCTGGGGGCGACGAGTTTCGAGGCGCATCGCGATTTCTCCAAAGGTCTCGCCATCGGTGCCAGCATCCAGCTCGATTCACATACGAAGGTGGAGATGGTGCGCTACCCTTCCGGTAGCGGAGCGCTTCGGCTACTCACCGTGCCGCTGACTTCGGGCGGGGGGGCGATCGGCCGTCCTTTGAAGATGCTCGGTAAAGTCATCACCCGATTCCCGAATCTTCTGCGATTATTGCTCGTACGTGATTGGGCCCGCTCCACCGCGATTCTACTCGTCATGCAGTCCATCGATCAAAGCCTGCGACTCCGCTTCCGACGCGGAAAGCTACGCGGTGAAAACTCCGGCCGGCCGATTCCCAGCTATTTTCCGGTCGCCCAGGACGCCGCTCAGCGAATCGCCCGCGAGATCGGTGGCGAGCCCCAAAACGCATTCTCCGAGGTTTTGTTACGGACCCCGGCGACGGCGCACATCCTAGGCGGCTGCCGGATGGGTTTAGATTCCGCCCACGGCGTGGTGAGCCCACGCCAAGAGGTCTACGGGCATCCCGGTTTGTACGTATGCGACGGGAGTGTGGTGCCGGCGAACTTGGGCGTCAATCCAAGCCTTACGATCTCCGCGCTCGCGGAGCGCTTTGCGGCGCAGTTTCCGCTCAAGCCGGGAGCCGCCCTCAAACCTCTTTGAGCTCCGTGGGCCAGTCGCCGGGAAATTCCTCGACGAACTCCAGCTCCTCTCCCGACATAGGGTGGGAAAAGCGAATCCGAAAGGAATGGAGCGCGGGACGGTGGAATCGTAGTGCCGATCCGTACTTGGCGTCGCCTACCAATGGGTGCCCTTCGCTGGCGGCTTGCACGCGAATCTGGTGCGAGCGTCCCGTGTCGAGTTCGATCTCCATCAGAGTGATGGGGCTGCCTTCCCAGGTGCCCGGCCGGCGGGGGCGGGCGTTGAGGAGGGCTGCCTTCGCGCCCGGGGAATGGGGAGCGACCACCCGTACGGTGTTGGAGTCCCCGTCCTTGCTCAACCAATGTGTCCAGCACACGGGGCGTGGAAGCGAGCCGGAGAGCCATGCCAGGTAGGAGCGGCAGATTTTGCCGGTCTGTAGGGCTTGCGTCAGCCTTTGCGCGGATTTCGTGCGCTTAGCCACCACCATCAAGCCCGAAGTATTGCGATCCAACCGGTGTACGAGCCCAACGTAGTTTCGTCCGAAGTGCCCACGCAGCCAATCGACTAGATTCTCGTCACCCGTGTGCTCGCCTTGGCTGAGTAAACCCGCGGGTTTGCTTAGCACCACCAAGTGAGTGTCTTCGAATAAAATTCGAGGGGCTGGACGCCCGGCATTTTTTTCCGGTTTCACGAGCTCTGTTTTAGGTGAAACCCGTGATTTTGTCGAGAAAAGCGTGAGTTTCGTGGACCGCATGCGAGGGCCAAGTTATCCTAAAAACAAATGGTTACGAAGCGAGGCCGTACCCTCACTCTCGGTCAATCAACTCCGTTGCGCCTGGCGACCCTTTGGCTGCTGGTGGGCGTGGCGTTTGTCACGGGTCTTTCGTTCTACAAATCCCACAAGCTCGAAGCCTTCGCCCGTGATTGTTTGGGGTCGGTCACGGAAAAGCACGCCAAGGTGCGTAACCTCTTTCAGGCGAATTTCTATTTCTTTTACGAAGATCAATTCATTCCTGGCATCAAGGCCGAGCTCGACTCCGATTCCCGCTTGGACAGGATTGAAGTCATTTCGAACTCCGGGGCGGTGCTTTTTGATTCAGCCCATCCTCCAAAGACCGCGGCGGCTCCCAGTCAGCCCGGCTCGGAACGGCTGGCCCCTCCGGAAGTCGTGAGCAAGCTGAATGAGGACGCGCCCAGCATGTTCCGGCGCAACTATGACGTTCAGATCCTGATTCCTTCCGGTCAGTTCGGCGTGCTCTACACCTACGGCGGGGCTTACATACGCATTCAGATTTTGTTGATTTTCTTAGGCGTGCTGGCCGCCTTTGGGTTCGCGATGTGGGCGGTGCGTCGCCTGCAGTCGCCTGTCTACTGGGCCATGTACTCGCGCTGGACGCGCCGCCTGGTGGGCTTGCGCGCCAAGTTCCTGGTGACGATCGTGGCCGTCAACGTGATCACGGGAGCCATCGTTTTCTTTAGTCTGTCGCGGCTCCAGACGAACGAGCAAATGGACAAGATCACGCGCAACTCCGTGCTCTTTGCCCAATTCTCCACTAACAAAGTCATCTCGGATTTCTCGAGTTTTTTTTATTTCTATTATCAGGACAAATTCGTGCCGGCAATCCGCAATATTATCGCCACCGACGAGAATCTTGTGGGAATCCGAATCATCTCGACTCGGACCCGCGCGGTACTCTTCGACAGTGAGACGGACACGGTCGCCTCGGCGGGATCGGCGCCCATGGAAGCGCGTGCCGCCGGGGGAGGGGATAAGGCGAAATTTCCGGAAGAGGCGGAGAAACAGCTAAAGAACGCGGGGTTTTACAACACGCTCGTGGATAGGGGCGGCGAGAAGCTGCTTTCGGTGATCAATACTTATCACAACGAAAATCACGAAGCGCTTTTCTTCGTTGAGTACTTATTTAGCTTTCATACGCTTAAGCGTAGTATTGCGGCGATACGCCTGCAGATCTTGATCGACCTCGTGCCCTCGATGGCGATCGGGCTGTTGATTGCGGTTTTGTTCTCGCAACTCTTGATCTCCCCGATCCGCCGGCTTTCGGGCGCTTTGCGCGCGGTGTCCGAGGGGGATTATGACGTGACCGTGCAGATGAATCGATCGGATGAGATCGGGGATCTGCTGACCGCTTTCAATAGCATGACATTCGAGCTGCGCAAGAAGAAGGAGCTGCGCAAATACCTTTCGGATTCCACCTATCGGCAGATTATGGCGGCTCCCGATGCTCCCGGAGCCCGCCTAAAGGGAACGCGCGTTCCGGCGACGGTGCTCTTCAGTGACATTCGTAATTTCGTGAACCACTGCGAATCGATGGATGCCGAAGAGGTGACCTCGATGTTGAGCGAGTACTTTTCGGAAATGGTGGAAATCGTCTATAAGTATGGCGGAGAAGTGGACAAGTTCATCGGGGACGCAATTCTCGCGGTGTTTTACGCTTCCGATGAGGTACGTACGATTCGGGGCGATGACTACGTCCCGGGACCGAACGCACAGACCACCGCCCTGAACGCCATTTACTGCGCGCTTGAGATGCGTGAGCGCCTGGCCGACTTCAATCAGAAGCGATTGGCCGATCAGAAGCGCACGATCGAGATCGGCGTCGGAATCACCCACGGAGAGATTATCTCGGGGCCAATAGGCTCCAAGGATCGCATGGACTTCACGGTGATTGGCGACGTGGTGAATCTAGCCAATCGTATCGAGAAGCTTTCCAAGCTGGGGCAGCACACGCGCATCGTTTTTTCCAATCATGTCGAAGATAAGGTCAGAGGTTTGCTGGAGTACGCGAATCTTTCCAAAGAGAAAGTACGGGGCAAGGAGGAGGAAGTGACGGTGTTCGAGCTGATCCGCATCCGAGATCTAGCGATCATCCTACGCAACATCCAAGCTCCCGATATCGACCTGAAGATTCGCAGCATCGGGCTTTTGGGGCATTCGAAGAACTTCGAGGCGATCCCGCACCTGGTGAAGCTATTGGATGATCCGGAAGAGCGGGTGCGACAGGAGGCGGTTTCATCGCTAGTGCGGCTGGCGCCCATGAATGATCCGGTGGCACTGGATGCGGTTTTTGCCCGGTTACGGATTGAAAAATCTGAAAAAGTTCAGTCCGCCATGATTAGTGCGGTAGGAAGGCTTTGCTCGACCGAGCGGGTTCTCGAGCTGGCGGGCTTCTTGGAGTCCCGGGCCGAACGAATCGTAGCGAACGCCATCGAGGCCATGGGGCAGGTTCGCGATCCTCGTTGTTCAGATCTGATCCTGCCCAGGTTAGGGAGCCGCAACAATCGCGTGAAAGCCAACGCGGCGATGGCGCTTTTCGCCGCTGGCCACGTAGGGGTGATTGACTCCTTGAAGCCCATGCTGATGCACTCGGACCCCCTCATGCGGTCCAGCGCGGCGTTCGCCATCGGCGAGTTGACCCTGCTAGCGCAACGACAACAGCTCCTGGAGGAATGGAAAGCCAAGGGCGATCAGGTGAAGGTCTTCTTGGGAGAGCTTCAGGAATGCGTGCCGATGCTTGTTTCACTCCTGAAGGACCGCGAACCTATGGTGAAGCGTCAGGCAATCGTTGCGTTGGGGAAGATCAAGGACAAGTCGGCGGTCCTTCCCATCATAGACAATATCGATCTCGAGCATGACTCTAAGGAGCTGATCCGTGACGTGGGGCAAGCCCTTCGCTCCATCGGCTCGCACAAGCTCGTGCGGGAGATTCTCGAGAAATTAACGTAGGTCTCGCCGCTCTGACAGGGGACGCATCCGATGGTAGCGTGCCTCCGCGACATGCGCGGGGCCCGGCAATTCCTCGCGCGGGGAAAGCGCCGCGAGCGTGAGCGCGATGCGTGCCAGTTTGTGTCGGCTGCGCGGGTTTTCCGTGCCGGTTTCTAGCGCCGTCCCCAACGTGGCGTGCTCGCGGATTATGATTTCGGTCTCAATCCCATCCATCTCACCGGGGAGTTTTCCGTACCGTTCTAGCAGTCGCGCTTGCGCGCCTCGGATGTGATCGCTTAGGCGAGCCCAGGTTGCCGCGCCGTCCGGGAGCCTATTCGCCGGAGGCTGATGCCAATGCGTGAGTTGCGCTAGAACATCGATACGGTCCATCACGGGCCCGGACAAGCGGTTCCAATAGGCCTGTCGTACCCCGGCCGTACACTCGCAGGCGGAGGTTCGTTTTCCCTCGGGCATGGGAATTTCTCGAGGAAGTCCTCCGCAAGGGCAATAATTTCCCGTGCCGATGAAAGTGAAACGGGCGGGTAGCTCCTCGCTTTGGCGAACCCGCGTGACCATTACTTTTCCGCGCTCGAGCGGTTCGCGTAAGCATTCACGGGAATCACGCGCCCACTCCGGAAACTCATCGGCCACGAGGAAGCCTCCATGGGCCAGGGTGAATTCGCCGGGAAGCACGCCGGCCGAAGAGATCGATCCTAGTAGCGCGGGTGGACGCACATGTGGCCCAACCCGCCGAAAAGTCGGCAAACCGGGATTACCCGGAGAAGGAGAGAGTTCGGCGAGTAGCATTCGATCCAACGCTTGGGAAGGAGAGTTCGGGAGTATCGCTTGAAGCTGGGCCACCCACTCGATCGCTTGGCTCTTGCCCACCCCCCGTGGACCCAAAAGCAATAGATGATGGCGGCCGGTAGTCGATACCAGCATGGCCCGTTCCAAGCTTGGGCTCAGGGGGAGTAAGGGCGGAGGAGGGAGCTCCGTTGATTTTGGGCATTCGAGGGCGGGGGAGGCAATGGTTTTGTCGACCGAGTCGGTAGACTCGATTTGAAGCGCGGCTACAGCTTCCGATAGATTTTCGACGAATGCCAATCGGGGGGCACGATGGCCGAAGCGGCCGGATTTTTTAATGAGCTCGCACGCGGCGAGCGCCTCTCCGGCGGTGGCCTGGGGAAGAATCAGGAGATGCGCTCTCTCCATCCATGCTGCGTACAGTGCGCGCGTGATTTGACCCACGGGTTTTACGCGGCCATCTAGCCCCAGCTCTCCCCAGGCCACCGCAAGCAGGTTGTCCGGGGATTTCTTCGACAATTTTGGTGCGTCATTCAGCGCGCATTTGCAGATTTCAAGCGCGATCGCGAGATCCACTCCCGTGCCTCGTTTCTGCACGTCGGCCGGAGATAGGTTGAGCACCAGTCGTTTTTTTGGAAACTCGAGGCCGGACGCCTCGATGGCAGCACGGACTCGCTCGCGGGCCTCGGCGATTTCGCGCGAAGGAAGGCCCACGATCTGGAATCCAGGGATTTGAAAAAAAGCGGCGAGTTCAAGCCGCTGGAGCTTTGGCCTTAAGCCACTATTGAGAGGTGCGGCGATCTTCATGGGACTATCAAGCTTCAAGCCCCATGCCGCGGAGGAATTACCGCTTCGCGGTTTTGAGTAGCGTTTCCTTTGCCTCGTTTAACGCCGCTGCGATCTTTTGCGCCTCCTGCCATTGGGAGGTTCCGGGAGCGGCGACGCTATCGGGATGGTACTGTTTCATCAGGCGCTTATAGGCCCGTTTGATTTCAGCCTGGGTCGCATCCAAGGGAACCCCGAGCAATTCATGGGGCGGCACGTTGATTCGGATGCCCGGAAGCGCGCGAGGACGATCGGGGGTTGCGGGGCGTGAATTTCGACGTTGGAAAAAATCCGTACCCTCTTTTAGACGACCGGGGCGCTTCGGTCGATCGGCTTCCCGGAGTTTGAACCGGGACTTCGGATGGCGGCTTAGGTTTACCAACAGCCAGGCCGCGATCGCGGCGATTCCGACCGAAGTCAGCAGCACTTTCACTAAATTTCCCGGAAGCTCGGGCGGTGTGGCCATGGGGTAATTATGCCAAGGCTGGTACGGGGTCTGCAACCCCGCCGACATGCCTCGGTTCGTTTTGTTCCTGTTTTTTCTGACCTGCCTATTCCCGCCGAGTTCGAAAGCGAGTTCCTGGGTGGAGGGTCCGCGGAGCTGCGGCATCGAGCAGTTCGTTCGTCGTTGGGCAAGGCCGGGCTGCTGGGTGAGCTATGTCACGCCGGATGCAACCGTATGCGTGGAGCCATCCGCATGGAGACATGCTCTGCAAAGCGGCCTGCTTTGGCGAGAATGTGTACGTCCCCTGGGTACCTGGAAGGTCAATGCGCGAGGCCGGACCTTCCGTGCGCGATCCTGGAAGAGGGAACCGGAAACGTCGGGGGAAAAGACGCCAAGCTACTCAGGAAACTGGCTAGATCGTGGGCGTGAGCAAGTCGAAGTGATTCGCGAGCGTCTTTCCCAGAGAATTCATCCCGACGATTCGCTCGGAATTGTGGCCAAACTGATTTTAGACGAGGGAGCATCGGCGGGACTGGAGTGGTTTCGGCAGTTAGGTTTCGTGCACTTGCTGACGGCCAGTGGAATTCACCTTTATGCGCTGGCGGACCTCGTGTATCGAAACGTACGTTTTATCACTTCGGGAATCCTGCGTCCGGAGGCCGCGCTGAGGGTAGCGCGCGTGTTCAGTTTTCTCTTTTGGCTGGGAGCGTGGCTTTTGAGCGGCGCGAGATGGGGATTGCTCCGCCCGGCCTTGGTGGTCTTGATACGGGCGTCCTTAAAGCCCTGGGGATTGCGCTTTCGGGTACTGTCCCCGCTTTTGCTCGCGCTCGCGGTGAGTTGGGGGCTGGAGTTCGCGGGGCGTTGGACTCTGGGGTATGCGCTTTGGGGAAGTTTGCATTATGCGCTGGCGGTGGGAGGCGGTCTGCTCGCGCGGGAGGCATTGGGTCGACGTCGATCCGTGTTTTTACAACATGCGGCGATGGCCGTGGGCTCCTGGTTGCCTACCGCATTTATCGGAATCTTGGAGTGCGGTTCAGTTGCCCTCCTGACGCCTGTCTTGAGCTTGGTCACGATATCGATCGGTGTGGGTTTGCTTTATCCAGCAATCATGCTTGCTTGCGGGGCTTGGATCTTGGGTGGCGACGAGGCGATCGTCGGGGTCGTTGCCAGTGCCGTTCGACTCACTTCCTTCGTGTTGGCTCAGCTCTTTGATTGGGGCGCTAAATGCGCCAACGTCTGGGTGGTTCCGGCTTGGGCGCTATGGGTTGGCTTGTTTGGTGCGGGACTGCTTCAGATGACTTCGCGTGCGCGCCGTCTGCGCACGGGGTTGTCCGTGCTTTTGCTGCTCTGGGCGGGGCGCGGGGTTTTGTTTTTTTGGCGCGAGCTAGCGACGCGGGCCGATACTCAAGTCACGGCGCTGGCGGTGACCCAGCTCGACGTAGGTCAAGGCGACTCCGCCTGGGTTGAGACAGGCAATGGGCAGGGAGGTGCGATTGATGTTGGGTCCGCTTGGGCCCGGAGCTCTATCCAGTGGGGGCACTGGCTGATGAAGCGCGGATTGGATCGGATTGATTTCGTGGCGCTCACCCATTTGGACGAAGATCATGCGGGGGGACTCAAGCATTTGGCGCGGTTTGTTCCCATCGGCTGCGTGGTTACGGGAATTCGCCAGTGGGAGACGCTTCGGGGTCGCGAGTTGAGGGCGTGGCTCACTTCGTTGGGCATTCGCACCGTGGACTGGTCTTCAGGGTGTTTTCCTTTTGCGAGCTTCGAGAGTGAAAAGCGTGACCGAAGGTCCCGGGGCAACTCTTATATGGGCGCGGTCGCCGTGCCGCTTGCAAAGGGCGGGGCTTATCTCTCGGGAGGAGACGCGGGCTCGGAAGCGGAGCCCGAGATCGCCGCATGGTTCCAAGGCCTAGGCCTTCGCCGACCCTGGATACTCAAGATTAATCATCACGGATCCAGGTTTTCCACGGAGTCCACGTATCTGAAGCGGCTTCGGCCCCAGCAGGCATGGATTTCTTGTGGGCGAGGCAATCGTTACGGACATCCGCATGCCGAGGTGATCGATAGAATCAACCGTTTTAAAATCCCACTACATCGCACCGATCAGGAAGGAGAGTTGATTTTCACGGGAAATATTGAGACTTCCAGAGAATGAGCAGATTGACTGGGTCCGAGTACGAAGCCCGCTACGCCGCGTCGGTGCGGGATCCTGAAAAGTTTTGGGGCGAGGCTGCCCACCGCCTGCAGTGGATTGCGCCGTGGCAGCGGGTGAAGAATGCCCGCTTCGACGGAGAGGTATCCATTCGCTGGTTTGAAGGGGCGAAGCTCAATGTGAGCGCCAATTGCCTGGATCGGCACCTTTCCACGGCCGGTGATCGCGTGGCTTTTTACTGGGAACCCGATCAGCCGGGCGAGTCCTCCCGCCAGCTGACCTATCATGAGCTCCACGCCGAAACCTGCCGCCTGGCTAACGTCCTAAAATCGCAAGGCGTTAAAAAAGGGGATCGCGTGACGATCTACCTGCCGATGATTCCAGAGGCGATCGTGGCATTACTGGCCTGCGCCCGTATCGGAGCCGTGCATTCCGTGGTTTTTGGGGGCTTCTCTCCCGAGTCGCTCGTGGGTCGTATCCAAGATTGCGATAGTCAGTTTGTCATCACGGCGGACGAAGGATTGCGGGGCGGAAAGAAAGTCGCGCTCAAGCAAAACGTGGATGAAGCTTTGCGCCGCTGCCCCCAGGTGAAGCGCGTTTTGGTGGTAAGGCGGACGGGCGCGGCCACGGGCTGGGAGGCAGGTCGCGACCTTTGGTATCATGAGGAAGTAGCACGGGCAGAAGCTAGCTGCGAGCCGGCGGTGATGGAAGCCGAAGATCCCCTTTTTATATTGTATACGTCCGGGTCGACCGGAAAGCCCAAGGGCGTGCTGCATACGACCGCAGGCTATCTTTTGCATGCCTCGCTTACGCATGAATTGGTGTTCGACTATCGTCCGGGCGACGTCTACTGGTGCACGGCGGACATTGGTTGGGTGACAGGGCACAGTTACATCGTTTACGGACCCCTCGCCAACGGCGCGACCTCGGTCATTTTCGAAGGCGTGCCGAACTACCCCACGGCCTCGCGCCACTGGGAAATCGTAGATAAGTATCAAGTGAATATCTACTACACCGCTCCCACGGCCATTCGCGCGCTCATGCGTGAAGGCGAGAGCTTCGTGAAGGCGGCTTCCCGAGGCTCGTTGCGGGTGCTGGGTACGGTGGGTGAGCCCATCAATCCCGAAGCCTGGAACTGGTACGATCGGGTCGTTGGAGAAGGTCGCTGCCCCATCGTGGACACCTGGTGGCAGACCGAGACGGGCGGGATCTTGATCTCGCCCCTAGCCGGCGTGACGAAGACCAAGCCGGGTTCGGCGACGCTCCCCTTTTTTGGCGTGCAGCCTCGCTTGGTCGATGCCGAAGGCAAAGAACTCAGCGGTGCGGCGGAAGGAAATCTTTGTATCGTGGATTCCTGGCCCGGTCAGGCGCGCACGATTTACGGTGATCATCGGCGGTTCGTGGAAACCTACTTTTCGGCTTACCCGGGGCTTTACTTCACCGGCGACGGTTGCCGTCGAGATGAAGACGGCTATTACTGGATCACCGGACGCGTGGACGACGTGATTAACGTGTCCGGGCATCGCTTGGGAACGGCGGAGATCGAAAGTGCGCTCGTCGCTAATCCACAGGTTTCGGAGGCCGCGGTGGTGGGCTGTCCTCACGATTTAAAAGGGCAGGGGATTTACGCGTACGTTTCCCTTAAGACCGGCATATCTCCCTCAGACGGTCTGAAGGCGGAGCTGGTGAAGACCGTGCGAAAGCAGATCGGGCCGATTGCGACTCCCGACTTTATCCAGTGGGCGCCCGCTTTGCCGAAGACGCGGTCGGGAAAAATCATGCGCCGAATTCTGCGTAAGATCGCGGCGAACGAATTTCAAAGTTTGGGGGACACGTCGACCCTGGCGGATCCGGCAGTCGTGGACGAACTAGTGAAGAATCGGCTCAACCGAGGCTAATCCCACGAGGCGAGATCGTTAGGGGTAGGTGCTCCCTGAGCGGTCGTCATGGTCCTCGTCGCCGTCGTACTTGGGGAACAGGTCGCTCGGGACGGCCAGGGTTTCTTCAGACTCATCCGGCATTTGCCGCAGTTTCAATAGATTCCGGAAGAACGTCTGGCTCACCGTATACGAACTACGGTAGTTTCCACCGTAATACGAGGAGTCCAAGAACTTGATCCGGAAATTCCCGGATCCGGATTCGATTTCATCGAAGGCGGTGAAGTTAAACCACTTCAAATTATGCTTCAGTCGACGCGCGGGAAGATGCGGGGTCTGGACTTTAGCCTCTGCCGCGGCGGGAAGCGCCAGTCGTTCGGCTTCTTCCTCGGTGAGCTCTGAGCGAATCCAGCTCATCAGGAAATGCGTCGTGTATCGGCGTTCGGGGACCAAGCTCTGCGTGGAAAGCTCGATCGATTCCGCTGATTTCGTCGAGTCCTTCAGGATCGCCGAAGTGATCGCGTCCCAGTGGTCGACGAGCAGTTTCTTCTGAGCGGGCGAGAATTGGCCGTCCACTTTTTCCACCTTCAACGTCGTCGCGCCTTCCGCGGGCAGTTGAAATTTCAGGATCGAAAGGGACTCGACATAGATATTGTAATAGGCGGCGTAGACCGCGCCTTTTTCCACCGGACCGGGCGTGGGGTTTGCCGATGCCGGAGCGGCGCCGAGCAGGGAGAAGATAACAAAGGTAACCAGAGGATGCATTTTCACCGAAGTTCTCCTTTCCGGGGTAAATACCATGGCTTAAAAAATAACGCAATGCGTCTAAATTGGATGCTTTTTTACTCCAACTGCTCGGATTTGCACTTCTGGATCAGGAATTTGCGAAATGCCTCGTTTTTAAGCGAGGCGTGGTTGCTCTCGAGATAGATGAGGTAGAGCGGGTGCCGGACATCCCTCTGGGAGACGATTTTCAAGCGTTTAGTCTCAACCAGCTCACGGACGCCGAAAAACGGCAATACGGCGTAGCAGTCGCGGGCCAGCAGGGTTTCGAGGATCGATTTATAGGAATTGACGGTGGAAAGCCGGCGAATTTTAGAGACCTGGGATGGCTTGAACGTTTTTTTGAGGAAGTCGGCCAGTAGCGCGTCGGTCCGCTCGTATCCTACGAAATGGGCTTCGGCCGGATCGGTGAAGGGCCTTTGGTTTTGCGTGCGGGTGACGAGCACGGGATGTTCGTCGATCAAGCGGTAAGAGCGAATGCTTTCGCTAATGAGTGGTTGGGTGATGACACCTAGGTCGATTTCTCCGTTTTTTAACCCGGCGATGATCTCGGGTTCCAAGCAATACCTCACGTGCAGGTCGATCTGCGGATGCTGGGCCTGGAATTCCAGTAAGTGATGCATGAAATAGTATTGCCCGATTTCGGGCAGGCACGAGAATGCGAGCGAGCCTTCGATCTTGCGCGATTTTTCCCGTGAGGTTTCGAGAGTGGCGCGGATCCCCTCGAGCATCGGAGTGATCTCGGCACGTAGTTCTTTACCGGCGGGAGTGAGTTGGACGGCCTGGCGGTCGCGCCGAAAGAGCTGCACGCCCAGTTGTTCTTCTAGGAGGCGAATTTGACGCGACACGCTAGGTTGAGTGATCCCCATCTCCTTGGCCGTCGCGGTGAAGCTCAGGTGTTTGGCAAGGGAGACGAAGCAGTCGAGGTAATTCAGGGCCATGCCGGGCTTATAGCGCCTATTATAGAAAAATTCTATAACGAGCATTTGATTAATGTATTTCAGCTTTTAGGCCGGACCGACTATTCCTAGGCCTAGCCTTAAAGTTGGATCTTCCCCCGAGAGCACGTGTGAGGGTCCAAATGAAGTAAATGGCGGCCCTTCCCCGAGATCGGCCGCCATTTTTTTTGCCTATTTTTTCCGAATCTTTCGCAGTCTTTACGGTCTACGTCAGCAGTCGACCACCGTCGATGATCATAACGTCGCCGGTCACCCATGCGGCTTCTTCGCTGAGGAAGTAGCGGATGGCGCCGGCGATATCCACTGGATCGCCCACGCGCCCGAGCGGGTAGGCGGCGCCACGCTTGGCGTAGAACTGCTCCACCTCCCAGCGCGACTGGTGATACGCCTCGTGCAGCGGCGAGCGCACGATACCGGGGCAAATGCAATTTACGGTAATGTTGTCCTTGCCCAGTTCCTTCGCGAGCGACCGCGATAAATTGATCAGCGCGGCCTTGGAAACGGAGTACGCCAATGCATGGTGATTCGGCAATATTCCGGCCGTGGAGGAGACATTGACGATTCGCCCGCCGCCCGGGTTTTTCGACATCGTCGGGAGTAGCGCTTGGGTGAGCAGATAAACGGACTTCAAATTCACGTTCATCGTCTCATCCCACGCTTTTTCGGTCGTGGTTTTGAGATCTCCGAAAGGATAGATGCCAGCGTTATTGACGAGTCCGTAAATGCCTTTGTAGCTGCCGATGATTTTTTCCGCCGTCTTTTTGATCTGCGAGGAATCGCTCAGATCGCAAACGTGCACACTTAGGATATCTGAAGATCCACCCAGCTTCGTGGCCGCCGTTTCCAGGTGATCGCGGTTTCGTCCCACGAGGGCCAGGCGATACTTTTTGGTGTCGAGGAGCAGTCGAGCGGTTTCAAACCCAATTCCGGTGGCCCCGCCGGTGATTACGACGGTCTTAAGCTGTTGTTTTTCCTGTGGCATGTCGCGCAGCATACCAGATTCTAAAACCATTTCAAAAACTTGCGGCTTCTGCCGATTAATACTATACTAATAACATCGGACGTTGTTGAGTTCAACTGATTTAGTTGATTATGTTTGAATAAATTAATGATTTTAAGGGGATAGATAGTTGCGTTTTAGCCGACGCAGTTCCTTCAAAGCGATTTTCTGCCTGGCAGTAGTACTGCTCGTGGGTTCGTGTTCCAAAAGTACGGAATTCCAGAAGAACTGCGCGTTGCCAGACGAACAGGCCGGTACGCTCTCGGGTCACTGGCCTCTGCTCTCGGTCCCCATTGCGTTCTTTCAGGGATCCAATTTCACGAGCGCCGAGATTAACGCATTTGCCGCTGCCGCCGATACCTGGAACCAGTTCTATACGGGCAGTAAAAATCTCACCGTGCTGGATTACGGTAGCACGGGTTCGCCTCGAATCAGTTCCCAGCCATTTCCGGGTTCGATTTGCACGAACCATATTTTAACCACGACGGGCTTCACGGGACAGGTCGTGATCTATAAGCGTAGCACTTGGAATCACCAAGCGCAGATCGTGGCCCTTACGAGCTTTTGTACCGTGGATTCCGAACCGCTCAAGGACCTTTACACGGCGGTGATGGAACTCAATTATGACAATTTTTTCGTGGCGGGCAGTCCCCAGGTTCCGGATCTGCAATCGATCGCCCTCCATGAGATGGGTCACTTGCTAGGGCTGAACCACAGCTGCGAAGGCACGGCGGGCAATGGGGTGCCGAGCTGTAATGCCGCTGGTTTGAATTCCGCCTACTTCGATGCCGTGATGTACCCGCAGGTGAGCTTTCCAAATGGTCGCGACGGCGAGATCAAGCGCACGTTAAAGTCGAATGACCAGGGTCGCGCGAACTGTCTCTATTAGGTCGGATTTCCTCTAAATGAGGCGACGTTTCTTCAGTAGCGTAATCGCCGCATCGTTGGCGTAGACACTGGGGAAGAAGTTTTCCACGCCATACAGGTATTTCATCAGGCTGTTTTCGGATTGTACCAGCAGGCGGGCCTTACCCTGTTTGTCCACGACCTTGATGGGATCTCGTCCCCAGGCTTGCGTGCCCGGCGCGGATTCCGTAGGCAGGCGGCTCGAAAAACCCACCTGATTGTGCTGGACGTCGTCCAGGATCCATTCCTGGCCGGTGCCATGCTTGGCGAGGGTGCGGTTGAAGTGGCCGATGACGTCTTTGATCTCGGCTAACCACCGGCGGCGCGCTTCGGCCTCGGTCTTCATTTGCATCAGCCGATGGGCGAAAACGGGGTGCTGGATGGTCTTGGGTGGACGACGAAAGAGTAGCATCTCGATCAGCTCGGAGACGGCGGGCGATTTGATGCGTTGGCGATAGCGAACCTCCTGGCAGCGCGTGATGAAATAGGTGTCATTCCACCAGAAAAAACGTTCATCGCCGGTGGCGACCATTTCGAGCAGATCCTGGAATTGGTGGATGGCGTCGATTTCGAGCAGGTGCTGGGCGATATGCGAGGCGATGATGTCGAACTTGGCGGAGTCGGGGTTGCGGATGATCTGGCTGTACCAGCCGAAGCGGGCAATGAGGAAGTCCTCCACCGCGTGAGTGGCATTTTCGCGTACGCCAAAGCCCCGCTGGCCTTTGCCCACGGGATAGGTAGTAAGGTTTGCCAGGATGTAGTCACGGTCGAACTGGCCGTATTTAATCCCGGTGTAGTGGGCGTCCCGAATCAGATAGTCCATGCGGTCGGCGTCCAGGTCCGAGTGCATGAGCTGGTTGGCGATAAAGTCAGGGGAGTCGCCCTTGATGATTTTAGAGATGAGCCCCGTATCTAGGCCGAAATCGTTCAGCACGCGGGTGATGCCGCCTTCGTAGTCGGTGTTCTTGATGATGAACGAGCCCAGATGTTCGTGCGAGTTGGGGAGATCCTTGGGTGTCCGCGCGCCTCGTCCCTTAGGCCGGGGCCGGTGGTGGGTGCCGTGCCGAATGTAGGAGTGCTCAATGGCGTGGCTGAACGGGAAAGTACCGATGTCGTGCAAGAGCGCGGCGATGCGAAGGCTGCGGTGCAGGAGCGCGGCAGGCGAGCGGCGGCGCGGGTCAAAGAGCTCGCTTTCGGGAACCGCCAGGCCCAAGGCGCGCAACATTTGCTCCATGGAATGCATGACCCCAATCACGTGCGCGAAGCGGCTGTGTTCGGCGCCGGGGAAGATGTAGTTTGAGAAACCTAGCTGCTTGATCCAGCGCAGGCGCTGGAAAAACGGCGAATTGACGATGCGGGCCTCCCATTCGGTGAGGCGGATGAACCCGTAAAGCACGTCGTAGATGACTTCTGCGTGATAGGCCTTAGTTTTTTTCTGAGACATGGATAACTGGGTTTTCCTCGGGATTGGCTTCTAACGAAACCGATTGGGGCACGCGGCCATTGTTGAGCGCGGCTTGAATGGCGCGATAGACGTTGTTGGCGAACATCGCATCGGGATAAAAATGCTGATTCCAGTCGGTCGCGCCTTGGTCGACAATCGCGCGGTTCTTCTGGGAAAACCGGGTCTTGTACGCGTCCCAAAGGGGGAGGAAGTAGCGATCGTAGAGTTCGGTCTTGCGGGCCACGAGTTCGTTATAATGGTGCGATTTCGTGAGCTCGTCGGCGATGCCCAACGCCTGGATGTTTTCCACCAAGAGATGCGCGCGGATGTAGACGGAAAGCACGCCCGAAAGCGCGTAGGCGAGTTCGGCGCCGCACTCGGTGAGGTTTAGAGTAGGGGTGGGGGAGCCCGGCTGTTCCTTGATGCGCAAAAGCTCGTTGATCGTCCGCTTCAAGGCGCTCCGATCCGTTTGCGTGAGCTGGAGGACCTCAGGGTACTGATAGAGCACGGCGGAAAGCCGAGACCAGAGACCCGGCTGCAGGGGGTTGCGGTCCTCGAATATCGCGTGCCAGAGCGAGTTGTCGTCCAGTAGCTTGCGCAGCTCTGCGGCCGTTCGGGCCTCCAGATACGGACGGAAAAGCTGGTCCGCTTGGTTGATGATTTGTTGAATTTCAAGTTTGTCCGAATTGGCGATCGCTCCGGCTGTGCGTAAATTTACCGCGATCTCGGAGCGCATTGGGTCAATGCTTAAGCCGTAGTTGCGCACGGCGCGGCCGCCCGTAGTTAGATTCACGTAAGCCTGCTGAGGCACGATTTGGAACTCGAAAGCGGGCGTAATCGCGCGGGGGTTGACCTGCAGGAAGATATCTTCGCCCGAAAGAAACACGCGCACATATTTGTTCAAGGCGAACTGACGAACCTTGGTGCTGCCCGGTGTGCGCGGGTTGTCGAGCTTGGGCGCGAATACCTTCATCAGGATCAGCTTGATTTGCCGCTCTAGCCAGTCCCCCTTGAAATCCAGATCCTTAAGATTGATCCCAATCAGGCCCAGAATTGCCCGGTAGAGCGGCATGGCCTTCGTGTCGATCGAAGCGGAAGTGACATCGAACCTCATGATCTGCGAGCCCCGGAACGGATAGGGGTTGTCGACCTTTAGCTTGGGCAAAACCGTATCGAGCGCTATGCTCTCGATGTTTGCCAGGCCCTTGATCGTGATGGGCTTGCGCTCGATATCCCACTGCTCGGGTTTGCCCCGGAGCCGGGCGAAGAATCCCCGGTTGTCGAGCTTCTTGACCTGCGAGGCGGTGATGGTCATTTCGAGGACATTGGCGCCGGCGGCGCGGAAGCCGACGTAGTTGAACTGGTAGTAGGTTCCTTTTTCGTTGCGGGCGAGGTTCTGCGCCAGCTCGGCGTCGAGTTCGGCTTTCACGTCGGCCAAGATCTGGTTGGCCAGTTCGGTGAACTTATCGGCCCGAAACTTCAGGCCCAAATCAAGCAAGTCCGGAGAGCTTTCGTCCTCGCCGGCGAAATCATCCGAGTCAGCCTTTTCCGGACGGGATTGTTTGTGTTGCGTGTAGGCATCCGAACGTACGCCGTTTCCGATGGCTACGTCCAGGTAGGCGCGCCCCCGGGGCTTGTCGAAAATCGCTTCGAGGTTCCAGACCGAGGTGGGGAGGTTGCTGCCTAAGAGCAGGCGGCTGAAGGTGCCGGGATTGATCGCCATCAGCACGGAATTGGTCTGCGGATCGATCTTGGCGTACTCGTCCAGCAGCAGCGGCATCTTGATGTCGAGTTTCTGCTTGCCGGAAAGCAAGAAGGGGTTTTGGGAAATGTCGAGGTCGATCGCGCCCGAAACCATCTGGAAGAACCCGTTGATTTGCCCGAGGCTGATGGTAGAGGCCCCCTGCGAAGTGTCCAAACGTACGGTCGGCGCGGACGGGGCACCGGGCGTGCTGGCACGAAAATGACTTAAGTAATTTTGGTAGAGACGGGAGTAGTTCGCGCCTAGCTGGGTCGTGAATTGTCGCCATTGGGCGTCGATCTGCTGGCCCTCTACTTTAAGTTGTTCGGAGTTCAGCGTGGCCTCGAGCTCGAGCGCGACCGCGGTCAGAGTGCTCGTGAGGAGGCGATTGAGCACGGTGATGACGAGATCACCGGTACCTCGGTTGCGCTCAAACAAGAGCGTGCCGTCCGATTGGCCGGGGAAGAGCTGGAGGCTCTTCAGGTCCAAACCGTAACGGCCGGTTGGCTCCCCTTGGCCGTTGACGTGGTCATAAACACGGACCGCGAGCTGGAACGGGATAAAATCCCCGTAAAGTCCGCGGTACGCCTGGATGATTGCTTCCTGGGTCGCTGGCACCTTCGCGCCTTTTGCTAAGTCGATGGCGAGGCTTCCCCGTACGACGAATCCCGGAAGTTTAGGTTGCAAGTAAACGTGGAGATCGCGGAAGACGCGCACACCGTCCTGGCGAAAATCCCGAAAGTAGCGGACGACGGACGTGATGGTCTTCTGGCTGACACGGGCTTGTAAAAAAGGGGCGGCGTCGATCGCCCGCGGGTTACGTGCGTTCGCTTGGGCTTGGGCGATGCGATGGCGGCGCGAAAAATCCTCAAGCAGGGTAACGAGGTGGCTTCGCCAAATCCGGCCCAGGTCCTCGTACTTGCCTAGCGGATCGGCCCGGAAAGTGGGGTTGCCGGCGTCGAGCTCTATGTGAATGCGATCACGCGCCTCGGAGAAAAACTGGCTGATTTCGAGCTCGAATTGCTTGCTCAGCGGAAACCCGCCGAAGTTCTGGTGCAGGCGCGAGAACTCTTCGCGAAGCTCCTTTTCAAGCGCGCGGTGAGCGTCCAGGCTGGAGTAAATCGCATCCTTCCCGGCGAGCAGCGCTACGGCGACGTTTTCATTTCGCTGATTCCAGCTGCGTACCCACTCGTCCGAGGGACGGCCCTGGCCGACAATCAAACTGAACCGCGTGACGGGTTGCCCCGTCTGCGCCGCGGCCTTTTCGGCCACCGGCCCGAACTGCCAAAGGCGAAGCTGATCGACATATTTTGCGATCTCGGGATCTTCTCTTTGCATCTCCTCAAGATCCACCAGGTCGCGAATCGAAAGCTTCAGAATCACGGAATTCGTACCCGGCATGAAGCGGATATTTTTCCGCGCTAAGAAGTCGGAAATTTTTCCGTGCGCGTCGCCCGGCCTTCCGCGGGGAGCGGGGTCCGTCGGGTCGGAGGGGCGGTCTTCCACGAATTTTGCGAGCCCTTCGTTGGCAAGTAGGGAGCTGGCGATGCCACTTACGATCGGAAACGCGTGCAGATAGTCGAGGTAGCCCTGGTCCCGGGTATTTTTTAGCTCAAAGCTCGTGAAGCGCACGCGCAGATAGGAGTTGTTCTCCAGCGGCAGCACCTCCGGCAGGAACGAGATGCGGAAGTCGAGCTCCGCTTCGAGGTTTTCGGGATTGCGGGGGTCTTGGATGGCAAGGAAGAATGCCGGCGGCACCTGGATCCTTCCCGTCACGGTGATCAGTCCATTGATGGGGGAAAACTTGATCCCGCTAAAAGTCTTTAGCACGCTAGAGTCCGGCCCGAGGAGTTTGCGCAGCATCGACGTGGCGATCGCTTCGGGGGGATTAAAGACAAAGGCGGGCTCGAGCTCGTCCATTCTCCGAGCGATCGTGCGGTTGATGCCGGTGGGACCCGCGGCGGTGGCACGGCGATAGTGAACGTAGGCAGAGGAGGAGCCATCGCCTGCCGGGTGGAAGACGACGGCTAGGATCACGGCGAGCGTGAAAGCACAGAAGCCGGCGAATGCCGAACTGCCGTGGTCGTGCCGAGAATAAGGGGATCTCCTTGCCATGCTCCGAATACTCTTCGGTTTTTCGGTCTGGCGGCTTGATGACGGGAGCCCGCTTCGGGCAAAAAAAAACGCGCCCGGACCGAGGCCCGAGCGCGTTTTTAAGTGTTTGATATCAATGGGATATTAGTCGTTATACATCCGATCTTTTGCCCAAAAGTTGTAGAGTGGGGAGTGTGCCATCCACTCGGGATCCGGCAGGAGCGAGCCGTCGTGGTTCGGCACGATCGTGTACGGAAGCTTGGCGCCCTCGTTTACTTGGATGGCGAACTGATTCGCTTCCCGCTCTTTGGTGATCTTGATCTTGGCTTGATCCGGAATCATGCCCTTTTGGAGCTGATACTCCGCTAACCCGCCACTCATGACATTCTCCACCAGCCGTTCCATGGGGCGGGCGCCTAGCACGTCGCTGCGGCCCTGGGTCGCGATGTAGCGCACGGTTTCTGCGTCGACCGTCATGGTCCAATCGAAGTTTTCCTTCACGTTCTTGGCTTTTTTCACCGCCATCACGTTCGCGAGCTGTAGGAACTCCTCGTTCGTGAACGGCATGAAGATGCTGATCGAGTCGAATCGATTCAGAAAGCTCATGCGAAAGTTTTTCGAGAGTTCGTTGAACACGAGCTTACGGAGCTCCGGGCTGTTGCGGTTCTGGATAATCACATCGGAGGCCGCGTTGCTCGTGAAGATCATGAAGGCGCCACGCGCGAATAGCGGGCGCTGGTATCCGTCGTAAAAAATCCCTTCGTCCATCATGAAGTACAGCAAGTCGAGGACACCCAGGTCGGCCTTGTCGATTTCTTCGAACAGGTAAATCGCGTAGGGATTGTTCGCCAGGTTCTTCGACATGATTTCGATGAAGTCGGCGGTTTTCGTACGGTCCTTGTACGCCGTCATATCGAGCGTCACCAGGCGCATTTCCATGTACTCGGCCATGCGCTTGGCGATGTACGACTTGCCGGTCCCGGTCGGGCCCGTGAGCAGCACGCTGGCCACCGGTTTGTCGTCGGTGCGGCCAGCCACGTATCCGATCTTGGCCATGCGGACCAGATCGGCTTTTCCTTCCTTCACGCCCACGACGTCGCCGTCGAGCTTGCCGGGCAGATCGCGGATGATTTGGTAGTCACGGTCCATGATCCAGCGCGGAACCTGGGCGATTTCCATGATCACGCGGCGAACTTCTTCCATCGTGAAGGCATACTTCACGGCCTTCACCCCATTTACCTGCTTGAGTTTGTATCCGTAGAACTCTTTGGAGGAGTCGGAATAAAATCGCAGGACCAATTTATTGGTGTTGAACGTCGGGGTGGAGTATTCGCCCGCGGAATTCGGTATATTATGCAGATTCTGGCCCGATCTTCCGTCCACGACCGTGAGGTGGTCGGAAAAATCTTCGAGTTCGATCTTATCAAAAACGAGCTGCAGTGAGATCGCGTCGGGAAAGTGGATCGGGTGCTCGAGGTTCGAGTTCGGGTCGTACGGGTGCTTGGACTCAATGGCCGGCTTTGCGGTAAACGGTTCAGTACCGACCTTGGGGCCGGCATAGCGGATCATCATGTTAATGGCCGCCATCGAACGGTCGGGTTCCGCCCGGTTCGGCTGAAAGTACTTCAGAGATTTGTAAAGGTAGGTCGCTTCCTTCGCGCCCAACGAAAAGTTGGGATGAATTTTTTTCAGATAGGCTTGTATGAGCTGATCGGTCTGGGCGGCATCCAGCGGCGGGAGCACGATTTTTTCGGCGAACGCTTCCACGACATAGGCATTCCCCGAGCGCATCAGGTCGTTGTATTCGTACTTATCCATGAACGCGACGGTGCGCATGCGTCCGGCGGTGATGTTAGCGGCGTATTCGCGCTCGATCCCGGTGGAGTCGTTCGAGTGGGAGCCCACGCCCACGAGCGAACCCAAGCGATTGAAATACATCACGACGTCCTTGCCGTCGGATGGGCGCAGGACGTTGTCCTGCCAATACTGGTCGACTTCGCCGACGTACTTATGGCCAGCTTCGATCTTCGCGATGTCCACGTCGGCGTGCCACATGTTGGCGCATTTCTTGGAGGCCGTGCCGACTTGCGGGTTCGAAGCCATCCGGGCGAAAAGATAACGGTAGGCTTCCGAAGGGTCGCCGATGAGGAGCACGCCTTTATTCTGTTCGGAGCTGCAAACCACGTTCTGGACGCGATCTACGAGTTTGTCGAAGATCGTTACGTCCTTCATGAACTCCGTCGTGTCTTTCCAGCCGCGGTAGACCGGATTGTTGGCGTTTCCGGGGCCCATGAGATAGGCCGAAACCTGCAGCGTGCGAAAATCCGGTGGATTCACCGGGTCATCCGCGTGGGCGCGCATGTCGTGCGTAAGGCCATTCCCCAAAAATAAGGTCAACGCGGTCAGTGCGAGCTGCTTCGAAAGCGATCGGTTCATTCTTCCCTCCATTTGCTTCCCCGTATTCAGTTGCGCGTGTTCTACCCCTAGAGCCCGTGATTACGCAACCCTCGGGGATTAAGCAGGGGCGATTAGTATTGATTCAGTGCGTTGATTGTGTCGAGTGAGCGCTGCCGGGTTCCGATCAGCTCGTCGATTTCTTCGGGAGTATAGTAAACACGTCGTTTTTTGGCTTCGATCTTTGGCGTCAGCTGCTTGTAAAGCCACGCACGATAGGCTTTGAGTCCGCGGGCGTAACCCAGATCGATAGCCGTGCGGTCGGTGGCGTGTTCGTATTGAGATGCGTCAGAAGTGAGGTACCAAAGCGCGAACCGAATCATCCGGCCTGCGTATTTCTGGTAGTAGTCTTGGATATGGCTCAGCTCGTGCGCTAGGATCGCGCGGATGGCGGCTTCGCTGGGCGAGTCTTGGAAAAGTTTTTCGTTGAAGAACACGCGATAATGGCGGTTTTCCTTGGAGCGAACCAGGGTGATGGCCTCCACGTCGCTCTTGAAAAAATCCTCCTTGGACCTCATGGGTTTCAGAGAGATTCGCAGCGGGACGAGCTCTGGGTAGGACTCTTGGATGACCTGTCGAAGCAGGGCTTCGAGCCGACGCAGAGTCAAAGGCGCAATGGGCTCGGCTTCCTCGAGAACTTCCCGCAGGTAAGTGGCGTCTTCCGCACGTCGAAGCATTACGCTGGGTTCACCGTCGATTGCCAAGGCTCCGTCGCTGGGGAGTTTCTCCCCTGCGGACAGCCAAAGCGTCGCATTTTCCAATCGATAGGCGACGAGTGCGGGGAGATCCCGTTCGGGCTGCCGAAAGAAGCGGCAGAGTCGATCATCGAAGATTCCACGGCGTGCCTGCGCGATCCCGACTTTAACTTCGCAATCCGGGGAAAAACCGCTGGGCAGGCTAACCGTAAGGAATCCCGTTTCATCGGCGATACGCTGCTCGTCGATCAAAGTCACCTCGTCGCCTCGACGCAGTAGCCAGGCGCGTTCACCGGAATCTCCCATCCGATACTCACCGAGGACTTCGGGAAGGGGCGGGTAGTGGAGACCGAGGGCCTCGAGTTCGGCGGTAGTGGGTTCACCGAGTCGGCGATCGGTGGGAAGAAACTCGTTTTCGTGGGCCACGAGATCGCGTGCGTTTCCGCTGAACGCTCCGTTCACCAGCGCGACGATCAAGAGCAGCGACATGAGCACGCTGTTAATGATGATTTTAAAGATGATAGTGGAGCCCCAATCCCGTTTCATAAATCCCCGGGCCGAGTCATAAGCTAAACCTCGCGTTGCAGCAAGCGGCGTAATTGCGCGAAAATGGCCGCCTGCGTTATGGCATCACGCTGTCTAAGGCCATAATTGTTGCGAAATTTGCAAAGTCACTGAGTGAATTACTCAGTAAGGAGATCCTCTAAGTTTGATTCCGCTTAGTTTTGCAAAACTTTAAGCGGCTCGCGTGCGAGGTCTTTGAAGAGTGCCATGAGCTCATCCTGACTCATGACTTTCGATTCCTTCTCGCCATACTTGCGCACGGAGAACTTACCCTCGGCCGCTTCGCGATCGCCAGCCACGAGCGAATAAGGGATTTTCGCCATCTGCGCTTCACGCGTTTTCAGCCCCATGGACTCGTTGCGCTCATCGCTCTCGACGCGGAAACCCGCAGCCTTGAGCTGCTCGAGAAAGGTCTTGCAGTAGCCAACGTGGGTGTCTTTGATCGGAATCAGGCGTGCCTGCACGGGCGTGAGCCAGAAAGGGAATGCGCCGGCAAGGTGCTCGATCAAAATTCCCATAAAGCGCTCGATCGAGCCCAGCACCGCACGATGAACCATCACGGGGCGATGGGGGGCGTTGTCTTGCCCCGTATAGTTGAGATCAAAACGATCCGGCATGTTGAAGTCGAGCTGGATGGTGCCCAGCTGGTGGTAGCGCTTGAGCGCGTCGCGCACGTTGAAGTCGATTTTCGGGCCGTAAAAGGCGCCGTCGCCGGCGTTGATTTCATAGGGGCGCCCAAGCTTGTCGAGCACTTTCTTCAGCGCGCCTTCGGCCGTGTCCCAAAGCGCATCGCCGCCGACCCGCTTTTCTGGTCGGGTGGAGAGGTAGATCTTTACGTCATTGAAGTCAAAGAGCGCGTAGGTTTTCAGGATCATCTGCACGACCTTGTCGATCTCGGTCTCGATCTGGTCCGCCGTGCAAAAGATGTGGGCGTCGTCTTGACAGAACGTGCGCACGCGCGTGAGGCCCGCCGTTACGCCTGACTTCTCGTAGCGGTGCAAGCGGCCGAAATCAGCGTAGCGAATCGGCAGATCGCGGTACGAGCGTTTCTGGGATCCGAAAATAAAGGTGTGACCCGGGCAGTTCATCGGCTTCATCGCGAATTCGCGTTCGTCCACTTCCGTGAAGTACATGGCGTCGCGATAATTCTCGTAGTGGCCGCTTTGGTGCCAGAACTTCACATCCATGATCTGCGGCGTGATAACTTCGTCGTAGCCGTAGGGCCCGTACTGCATGCGCATCAAGTTCGTGAGACCGTTATAGACGATCGTTCCCTTCGGGTGGAAAAACGGGCTCGCAGGGGCCTCGGGGATGAAACTAAAGAGATCCATCTCTTTGCCGAGCTTCCGGTGGTCGCGCTTCTTGGCTTCTTCGAGCAAGCGTAGGTATTCGTCCAGTTCTGCCTGCGTCGCAAACGCTACTCCATAGATGCGCTGGAGCTGCGGATTTTTCTCGTTGCCACGCCAGTAAGCGCCGGCGATCGATGTGAGCTTGTACGCTCCCATGTCGCCCGTCTTGTCCACGTGCGGTCCGCGACAAAGATCGACGAAATCGCCTTCCTGGTAAGTGCTCACACTGGCCGCACCGGTTTGGTCGCGCAGGTTTTCGATGATTTCAACCTTGAACGGTTGGTCCAGCTTCTTGAACATCGTGATCGCGTCGGCAACCGCGTGCTCCTGGCGGATAAACTTCTGGTTGGCCTTGATGATCTTTTTCATCTCAGCCTCAATTTTGGGCAGGTCTTCCGGAGTCAGCTTGACTCCTCCGTCGGGGCCCCCGCCGGCCGCCGTGCCGCTGAAGTCGACATCATAATAGAAGCCATTTTCGACGGTGGGGCCGATGCCGAACTTTGCCTTCGGCCAGAGCTTTTGAATCGCGTGGGCCATGATATGCGCGCAGGAGTGGCGCATACGGTCGACGTCGGAGTGGATCTCCGGTTCGTCGAAGTCTTTTACCGAAGTGGGAGCGGATTTACCGGGGGTTAGGTTCGAGGCAGCCATTTGGCGAACCTAGCACACTCCGGGTTCGAATTCGAACCGAGTTTTTCAAGTTTGCCGCTAAACCCCGCCAGAAAGGGCCAAAATATGGGTGATTTCGCCGCTTCGTCCTGGTCCCGGATTTGCTCAAGCTGAGGATTCAATGCGTAGGAGGAATCACTCAAAATGTACAAAGTCAAAAACGCGTTTCGTAGAATTCACCAAAGCCAGCTGGGGTATGGGCTGGAGATTGGGATTGGTCTTTTAATCCTGAGTGCGTGCGGCGGTACCCCCCGCCGACAGGCCGAGGCGCTGGCGCCAGCACCTCCTCCGGCGGGGGCGGAGCAGATCGCCTTGACTTTGCGGCCGATGGTCGTGGCGGCAAGTCAGAAAGATCAAGCTCAGCCGGACTTCGGGAAAATCTTGGTTGAACCCGAAGAAGAAAACTTCGTGGTGCAGCGGGATGAAATCCACTTCAAGCGGCCAGTTTACGTGCCGATCGTCTTGAAGGGAGTGGCGCCGACGGGGAAGGAGACGGCCGTCCCCATTTTCTTGGCTTGGCCGGATGTGATCGACGGACAAACAATCTCGTCGGCAACTTACTTTGCCGAGAGGGAAGATGTGCGCCGGCAGTTGGTTCGTAGTGATTGGACTCACGTGGCCAGCCGGGAAGGAGATCGGTTCTACCTGAATTTGCTCGATATTGTTGGCATGGGCGGCGCCTTGAATCCCGCCCAAGTGGACCCTACGGCAAAGTATTTTGTCGGTTTGGATCTCTCTTTGCCTGGGGAGAGAAAAGTGAGGGTGCGCCTCCAGTTTCAAGCCGTGCGATCGGCGCCCTATGTCTCCCTGACCGCGCCCCGTGAATGGGTGCAATATGGTTCGCTCGATGCTTTCCGGTCGGCTCTCGCGGACCAGGCCGGCGTCGGCGCTGAACAGACTATTTCAAACCGCTCGTATTCACCGGCGGCGGTTTGGGTAAGGAGTTCCGCCGATTTTGAACTCGGCTATGTGACCACCATTCATTCGTATCGGGGTCATACGCACGCTCCGCCGGACCCGGAAACCCTGTATCATCGGCGGGCCTATCGTACGTCCCGATTCCAGCTGGCAGTTCGTCAGGAGCCAACCGGGGAGGCGATTCCCTTGCGGGACGTCGGGCAGGGATGGCTTCGGTTTGAACTGCCGATGGGGGCCACGGCCAGAATCCAATGGATCTTAAAAGGACCGCGCGGCACTGGGATGTGCAATATTTCTCCCCCTATGGACGTCACTCACAGTTGGATTGAATACCGCCGCGTAGGCCGGGGCGGGGAGGGCGACGATCAGCCGGTCATGGTATCGCGCGCCTATCGTCACTGGTACGAATTTAGCGGCCTCACGGTCGCCGGTTCCGTACAAGAGTCGTTGCGGGTGACGGATTCTTTCACGCCCTTTGAAATCGCTACCCAGGCGGATTATCCCACCGAGAGAGTCCAGGAGTATGCGCGAGGCACCTATCGGTTTCGAAAGGATATGGGTACCCAGCCCACGAAGTACGACGAATCTACCTGCGACGGCTTTTTACCCTGATTGCCGTGGGGTCGGATTGAGGGTACAGACCCGGTATGTCCGAAACCCAAAACGACTCCCAAAGCATTCGTCCCGCGACGGACGACGATCTCACGCAGATGGCCGAGATCGACGCGCGCGTGCAAAAGGCGCCATGGACGGTGGAAGGGTTTCGAGGGGAACTCTCCAAGCCCTATGCGAGGGCTTGGGTGCTTACGGATGATGAAACCGACTCCCGGATATTGGGTTATGTCGTTTTTTGGCTGCTTCCGGAGGGAGCCGAAATTCTTACCGTGGCCGTGGATCTAGCGCATCGGGGGCTCGGGTACGGCATTAAACTAATACGAAGCGTCATAAATGAAGCACTCCGAGCGGATTTAAAGCAGATCCAACTCGAGGTGAGGAAGTCTAACGCAGCCGCTTTGCAGCTGTATCAAAAGTCCCAGTTTACAGTTACTCACGTCCGCAAAGCGTTTTACTCGGACGGAGAAGACGCTTACGTTATGACGCTCCCGCTTTCGGGTGCGCGGGATTCTTTCTGACGCAGTAGGCCTATTTCTTTACAGGGATGGGACGCTTGGGTACACGGCCAGGGCTTGAAACTTTTGAATCAACGCCTCCTTGGCTCGAAACTGCCGTGGGTGGTGGGCTTTCAGTTGGTGGCAATGTCTTTGGCGAACTCCACGCCCAGCCCCCGACGTGAAGCGATACATTGGGGCTACGCCCCCGCACCGAATCGTCAATGGACCTACCTGGAAAAGCCCACGGTACCATTTGACCGGGTGCCTTTGGCGTTGGAAGCCGCCTTGCCGCGGATGAACGCGCGCACTCGTCTTCACCTGGCGAGACACCTCGAAAAACTCTGTGTCCGCTACTCCGTAGATCCCGGTGTGATCTTGGCCCTGATCCATATCGAGAGCAGTTTTCGGACGGATGCGGTTTCCAGCAAGGGTGCCATTGGGCTGATGCAGCTCATGCCGAAGACCGCCCTCTTCATTGCGGCCCGCAAGGGCATCGACCTGGGCAGCGAAGCCGAAGTTAGGGAAAAACTACGAGATCCCTTCATTAACCTGTCGCTGGGGGTGGGTTATCTGGCTTATCTTCGGGGCCGATATAAGGGGAAGTCCTCTTCCGTCTTTGCCGCCTACCTGATGGGACCAGGAAAGTTTGATCGTCTCAGTAAGCAGAAGCCTGCCCCGAAATTTCGCCGGGCCCGGCATATTCCGCAAAAGAAGCTGGAGCCCACGCCCGCCAGAGTCTATATTGATGCAGTCGTTGAACGCATTACCCGACTCAAGTAAGACACCATGGCTCTTGAAGCACCTGAGTACATTCGGAACTTAAGTCCCTACGTTCCGGGAAAACCCATCGAGGAGACCCAGCGCGAATTTGGGATCAAGCGCGTGGTGAAGCTCGCCTCGAATGAAAATCCCTGGGGTCCCAGTCCGCGCGCGATGAAAGCCGTGAAAGAAAGCTTACGGGATCTTCATCGCTATCCAGATGCCAGCGCCTACCATTTAAAAAAAGCGCTTTCCGCGCATTTAAAAGTTCCGACTGAGTCATTGCTTATCGGTAACGGCTCGAACGAAGTGATCGACATGGTGATCCGCACCTATTGCGTGCCGGGGACGGCGATTGTGACTTCGAAGGCGGCATTTGTCGCCTACCGTATCTGCGCGCAGATTCACGGAGTTGCGACGCTAGAGGTTCCCTACACGGAGGATTTGCGTTTCGATCTGCCGGGAATTTTGAAGATCGCCGAGGAATATGAAAACGCGCGTGTGGTTTTCATCGCCAATCCCAACAATCCCACGGGTACCTACGTGAATGGCGATGAGCTGCGGGACTTTTTGCGCAAGGTAAGCCGCGTGCGGGGCGGATCGGTGCTGACGGTACTCGACTACGCGTACTGGGAATACGTTACGGCGAGCGATCTGCCGGACGCGCTCCCACTTTTGCAAGAGTTTCCAAATCTGGTTATCCTCCGCACCTTTTCTAAGATCTATGGCCTGGCGGGCCTGCGCGTGGGTTACGGTGTAAGTTCTGCGGAAATCGTCGCGGACCTGGAAAAAATCCGCCAGCCCTTCAACTGCAATGCGCCGGGGCTTCTCGCGGCGGAGCACGCGCTCAAGGACGTGGCGTTCGTGCGCAGCTCGGTGAAGAGTAATCAAGTGGGTATGCGGCTCTGGGAAAAAAGCCTGGACGAGATGGGAATCCCATACTGGCCCAGCCAGGGAAATTTTCTCTTGGCCGATGTGGGCAAGGGCTTGGGCAAGCGGGGCGGAGACGTCTATCTGGCTTGCCTCCGTAAGGGCGTGATTTTCCGCCCGGTCGCGAATTACGGCCTGATGAATGCGCTGAGAATCACGGTCGGCACCCCGGATGAAAATCGCGTGGCCATCGAAGCCTTGCGGGATGAGATGCCAGGGGGCCGGGTGGCACGTAAGGCGAAAGCAAATGGGCGGACGTCGAGCGGTGGCGTTCGGCGCACGAAGAGAGGCAAGGGGTAAGCATCATGACGGCCACCACCTCGGACTCAATCGTGACTAAGCGGAATTTCGTCGTAGCCATCGATGGCCCAGCGGGCACGGGAAAGAGCTCGGCTACTAAAATGATTTCCGATGCACTTGGATTCGTGCACGTGGATACGGGTGCGCTTTATCGCGCCATCGCGCTCGTGTGCTTGGAAAAAGGCATTATTGGCGGCGAACAAACGGAGCTAGACGACTCCGCCGCCGCGGCGGTGACGGGCGTCGCGCAAAGCGCTAAGCTCGAGTTTCAGCGTAGCCCTAAGTTGAAGCCGGCGAATCGGATTTTGGTGAATGGTCAGGACGTAACGGCCCGGATTCGTACGCCGGAAGTGAGCATGGGCGCTTCGCTTGTGTCGGGCGTCCCCGGCGTGCGCAACGCGCTCGTGGATCTGCAGCGACGCCTGGGGTCTTCCGGGCAGGCCGTGCTGGAGGGACGGGATATCGGTACCGTGATTTTTCCGGACGCCGACGTGAAGTTTTTCCTTACGGCCTCGCTCGAGGCGCGGGCCGATCGCCGCTTAGCCGAACTCATGGCTTCCGGCGGAGTCGCGCCAAGCTACGACGAGCTCAAGGAGCAGATCGCCAAGCGCGATCACGCTGATTCCACGCGCAAGCAGGCCCCATTAAAAAAGGCGGACGAGGCCATTCAGTTTGATACCACGCACATGACTTTAAACGAGGTCGTCCAGTTGATGGTTTCGATCATCCGGGCGCTTTTGAGAATCACCGAGAAGTATACCGGAACAGGAAATTAAAGATGGAAAGCGGAAGAACGGCCGCGCTCGGCGCGAAATTCAAGAACATCCTCGTGATACGACCCGATCGGATCGGCGATGTGATTCTTTCCACACCGGTTTTCCAGGCCCTTTCGGAGCGCTTACCGCGCGCGCGCGTGACCGCGCTCGTGGCGTGGGAGGTGGCGCCGTTGATCGAGGGGTTACCCGGGGTTTCTGAAGTGCTGCCTTTGGATCGGCGCCGCGGTTTCATGGGCTGGGTGAGCCTGTTTCAAGAGCGGCGTTTCGATGCCGTGGTCTTCTTGCACCCCCACCCGAAGCTTGCGTTGGCCGCGCGTCTAGCGGGCATTCCCGTGCGGGTAGGGCCTCTGAGTAAGCCGTATTCCTTTGTTTTGTTCAACGCCGGTATTCGGCAGCGCCGCTCCCAGGTGGAGAAACACGAAGCCCAGTACAATTTGGACCTGCTTTCTGCGCTGGGGTTGCCGGTCGGTGAGTTTTCTCCGGAGAAGTTCCCCACTCGCATCGTGGTGAAGGAGGAAGCGCGTGACTGGGCCCGGGATTGGCTTGAGAAGCGTGGTTTGGACGCTTCGGCGATGGGTAAGCTCGTGGCCGTGCATCCGGGCATGGGGGGCTCCGCCCAAAACTGGCCGATGGCAAGCTATCGCGAGCTCGTGCATCGCTTGATTGGTTCTGGCTATATTGTGCTGGGTACGTTTGGGCCGGCCGAGCATGCTCTGGCCGACGAGTTGGGCTTGGGTAAGAATTTTGCCTATCTAGCCGGACCGAATGATCCGATCCAAAATCTGGTGGGCCTTTTGTGTTTTGCCAAAGTGGTAGTCGCGCCGAGCACGGGGCCGCTCCATATCGCGGTGGCCTTAGGGAAACGCGTGGTTGGCCTTTATCCGGAAAATCCGATCCAGGAGAGTCCGCGGCGTTGGGGACCCTACGGAGTCGCGGGCGAACGCGCGGCTGTGCTCACGCCGGGCGCGCGGGGCGGGGATATGAGTACCCTCGGTGTGCCCGCGGTGCTGGATCAAGTCATGGCGCAAATGAAATATGAAAACGAAAACCCTTCCCCCCGCTGACTGGAACCGCGCCCATCTGACGACGGCGCTCAAGGCATTTCAAGGCACTTCGGTGCTCGTGATCGGTGACGTAGGCCTGGATCGCTATACCGTGGGCGCGGTTGAGCGCATTTCGCCGGAGGCCCCCGTGCCGATCGTGCGCGTGACCGAAGAGCAACACAAGCTCGGCCTAGCTGCAAACGTCGCCGACAATGTCGCGGCGCTCGCGGGTAAGCCGCGCTTGACGGGCCTAGTGGGGACCGATCGTGTGGCCGACGACTTCCGGGCGGTGTTGACGGCAACGGGGATTGACGCCTCCGACCTGGTCGTCGATGCCAAACGCCGCACGATCCTCAAGGAGCGCGTGGTCAGCGAACGTCAGCAGCTCCTGCGGGTGGACTACGAGAACACGACGCCGACGGATGCGGCGACGGAAGAAAAGCTATTGCGGAAGATCTCGGAGTTGCTCGCCCGCGTGGACGTGGTGATCTTGCAGGACTACGCGAAAGGTTTGATCTCGGAGCGCTTGGCGGCGCACGTATTTACGGAGGCAAAGAAGTCCCAACGTCTGGTCCTCGTGGATCCACATGAGAGTACGCCCCTTTCGCGGTACCGCGGCGCGAACGTGCTCACGCCGAACCGGCGCGAGGCGGAAGCCCTGGCGGGCGTACGCATTGAAGATGAAAAGACCCTGCTGAACGCCGGCGAAAAAATTTTGGGGGCGACCGGCGGGCAACACGTGTTCATTACGCTCGGCAAAGACGGGATGGCGGTTTTTTCGGCGGGAGCCTTGGGTGCGATGACCAAGATTCCTACCTACGCGCGGGAAGTCTTCGACGTATCGGGGGCGGGCGACACGGTGGTTTCGGTGCTGGCGCTGGCCCTGGCCACGAAGGCGTCACTGGAAGATGCGGCGGTGCTGGCAAATCTCGCGGCGGGCGTCGAGGTGAGCAAGCGCGGAACCGCGACCGTTACCCCGGCCGAGATCCTGCAGGCGATGGAGCAGTTTTAGTCCCATTTAGGGTCTCTATTCCCCGTAGCTCCAAACATCCCAGTCGTCCACCATCACGCGACCGAACGCAGTCTGATCGATTTTCTCGCAAATTTTCTGTACGAAGCTACGGGCGCTTTGTTCTTTCCATCCCGCGGGCATGACGGCGGCAAATCCAAAGACGCACTTTTCGGGATCATCGAGCTCGTCGACTTCCATGGCGGAGAGATTGAACTCGCGGCGTAAGTCCTTGCAAAGCTCCTCGAGCTTGCGACGCTTGAGCGCGACGTTATCGTTATTGTAGAAGTCGAGGACGATCCGTCCGACGCCGACCCACACGGGTTATCTAATGGGAGTCAGCCAGTTCTTGCCGTAAGGGGGCAAGTCGCCGCGCACGATGCTCATGTAGTCACGCTGGAGCTTCGTCGTGATCGGGCCCGGCTTGCCGGCGTCGGGGCCGCGGCCGATCAGGCGGTCGTCGATCTCGCGTACGGGCGTGATCTCGGCGGCGGTGCCGGTCAGGAACACTTCGTCGGCACACCAGAGTTCGTCGCGCGAGAAGCGACCTTCGATCACGGTGTGGCCCTGTTCACTGAGGTGGTCGATCACGGTTGCGCGGGTAATGCCGCCCAGGATCGAGGTGAGCGGCGTGGTCTTGATTACACCATTCTTGATCATGAAAATGTTCTCACCGCTGCCCTCGGAAAGGAAACCCGACGGGTCGAGCAGAAGCGCCTCATCGTAGCCCTTAGCTACGGCTTCGCGGCGGGCCATCACGCCGGTGACGTAGCTGCCGGTGATTTTGCCTTTGGTCATGATGGAGTTCACATGCGGGCGGATGAAGCTCGAGATCATGAGCTTGGCGCCCTTCTGCACGCCTTGGTCACCCAAGTATTTTCCCCACTCCCAGGTAACGATCGCGACGTCGATCGGCGGCGTGGGACCGCAGTCTACTCCCAGCGGGCCGTCGCCGGTGAAAGTGATTGGACGCAGGTAACATTCTTCGAAGTTATTGGCTTTGCAGATGGCCACGGCGGCATCGCAAAGCGTTTCGGGCGTGTAGGGGAGCTCAAGCCCGAGGATTTTCATCGATTCGTAGAGACGAACCATGTGTTCGTGCAAGCGGAAGATCGCTCCGCCGCCACGCGCCTGCTTGTACGCGCGGATGCCTTCAAAGGCGCCCGTGCCGTAATGCAGGCCGTGAGTGAAAAGACTGATTTTTGCATTCTCCGCCGGAAGGATTTTTCCGTTGAGCCATACTTGAGAGCCGCGTGCCATGAAGCTGTCCTTTCTCTCTGCTTTTCCCCTGGAACTTTAGGTCTTTACATCACTGACGGGAGAAGACAAGCCCGTTTGCATCATATTTTCTAAGGTGTGGGGCGGTACAAGCCTGCGAGATGACATGGTTTTTATGATTTCGCTGGCGGTTTCTTCCAAGGCCTTGCCCGTGACATTGAACACTGGCCATTTCCGGTTCTTTTTGAAGAGCTCGTTGGCGTAATCGACTTCCTGGATCACGCGCTCCAGATCGGCATAGTCTCCGCCCTTGTCTTGGCCCAGGCGCTCCAAACGAGCGCGCCGGATTTGGGAGAGCTCGTCGGGATCGATGGTGAGTGCCACGATCTTGCGCTGGTCGACGTCTTTTAACTCTTCGGGAAGCGAAAATCCGCGAATGAGGGGGATGTTCGCGACGCGCCAACCTTGGTGCGAGAGGTACATCGACAGCGGCGTTTTCGAGGTACGCGAGATTCCGAGGATCACAAGGTCCGCTTTTTCGAGGCCCGTGAGATCGCGCCCATCGTCGTGGGCAATGGTGTATTCCATGGCTTCAATGCGGCGGTAATAGCTTTCGTTCACCCCGTGCAGGATACCGGCGACCAGCTTGGGCTCGTAGCCGAAATGCTTGGCTAGACCCATCAGCAGGGGACCCAAGAGATCGATGCAATCGACTTTTTGTTCGGCCGCTTTAGCGGTGAGAAATTTCTTTAACTCGGGAGAAACGATGGTGAAGAGCAGTAGGTCTTCGCTTTTCGCGGCCGCATCGCAGATGGCCTCGAGCTGGGCTTCGGTGCGGACGTTTTTGTACCGCGTATAAGTCACCTTGCGATCGGGAAACTGCACCATCACGGCTTTCAGCATCTGGGTGGCGGTTTCGCCGGTGCCGTCGGAAACGATGACGACGCGGCGGGGTTCTTCGATCTTGGAGGTATCGGCCATGTCGTTCAGGTGTAGCGGGAGCGGCCGGGATTTTCCACTGAATAGCGCCCATTTTTCGCGGCGGTGAAGACCTTGCCGAGGGATAATGCCATGCATTACGGTCGCTTACCAAGCTCACCAAACCCACAAGAGCGCATAACGGAAACCTAAAACAACGTCGCGGGAATCCGCCGTACAAAGGCGCGGTAGTGAGAAACCAATCTTGATTTGAGGAGAAGAAAAATGAACCAACTGAATCTCTTAGTGGCAAGCCTCGTGGTCGCCGTGGGTACGGCGCAAGCGGCTCCCGTGCCGTTCCAAGGCTCGGACACCCTGGCCGGCGTCATGACCGACGCCATCAACGCGGCCGGTATGGAAAAAGAAATTGTTTACCTGGGCGGCGGCAGCGGCAAGGGCGAGCTTGCCCTCGCTAACGAAGAACAAGGTATCGCCCCGATGTCGCGCGAAGCGAAGCCCGAAGTGGCCGATCAGGCCGCGAAGAAAGGCATCAAGCTCGTGGGTCACGTCGTAGCCCTGGATGCGCTTTCGATCTTCGTCAACGGCAGCAATAAGATCGCCCGCATGGATCTGCCGACGGTGAAGGCCATCTTCGAGTGCACGATCACGAAGTGGGAGCAGGTCGCCGGTTCCGGCAAGGCGGGTACGATCACGGTTTACCGCCGTAACGACGCGTCCGGCACGACCGACGCATTTAAGCACTTCACCGCCATCAAGAAGTTCGGCAACTGCGTCACCGTGCTCGCGGAGACCGCCGACATCGCCGAAAAAACCTCGAAGGACGCCGATGCGATCGGTTACTCGGGCGCTTCCGGTAAGCGTGATGGCAATCGCGCCGTGCCTTTGGCCGCCACCGCCGAAGCCAAGGCCGTGGAAGCGAACGTGAAGACGGTTCGTGACTTTAGCTACCCGATGGCTCGTAAGCTCTACGTTTACGAAGCGGTCGACGCGAAGACCGACAAGACCAAGACCAAGACCAAGGAAGTGGAAGAAAAGCTCCTGCAGAACCTGCTGGATCGCTCCTTCTTGGATCCGATCGTGCAAGACCACGAGTTCTACACGATCGACTAAGGTCGCCGATATGAAACGCCGAGGCTTATTCCATAAATTTATGGATAGCGGGGCGGTGGTCAGCTTTGGGCTGGCCGCCGCCCTCGGCATTTCCACGGGTTGCACGAATAAACCCAAGCTGATCGTTGGCGCGACCGAGAAGCAACGTTTCTGCGCCCCCGTGGAGACCGCGGGGCGCATTCCCGAGACACCCTACTTGGGTTTGAAGCAAGGCGGAATGATGTCATTTAATGACGTCCGCGACGCGGTCAATTCAGCCTGCGCGAGCTGTCACCGCGTGCCCAGCAAAACCGGCGGTTTTACCTACACCGACTCCCACGTCGGCCAGGAGCTGACGGTGGGGGGCACGACCCAGTTTTATCCAGGGCTTTCCGAAACGGTCGAGCAGATCATCGCCGCCATGGTGGATGAAAACTCCGACAACCGGATGCCACCGGAAGATCGGCGAGGCGGAAACTCGGAAGCTTTTTTGCGGATTGCGGAAAACCTAAAAGCCTGGGTAGCCGCCGGTAGGCCCGACGGCTCGTTTCCGATGCCCGGCTCCGCGGGGGCGCCCCCACTACCGGATCCCAGCCAGCTGCTGCAGACGAGCGAGCTCGGTGACTGCATTCCTGCGCCTGAAAGCGTAGGTTTCGACTATCGAAAAGACCGATTCTTCGCGCAGGCCGAGAAGCTTCCACCGAATTTGACCGACACGGATATGTTCACACTGGATGCATACGAACTCGCGAAGAAAGGCACGCTCGCTTATAACGTCGAGTATCCGCTCTGGGCGGACAACGCGGAGAAGGGCCGTTGGATTCACGTCCCGATGAAGATCGAAGACGGCCAGCTCGTCCGCCAAACCATTACTTACGATCCCCTTAAAAAGCAGTTCGATATTCCCGACTTCACCCGCTTCTATAAGACGTTTTACAAGCTGGTGAAGATGAAAAACGGCAAGCCACGCTACCGTCGGGTCGAGACCCGAATCATCGTTGCGCGCAAGGATTGGTCCAAGAGCTTATTCGGTAGCTACCGCTGGGATGAATCAGAGCAGTTCGCGACCCTGGTGGAAATTCCGTATCGGGACGGCACCTCCTTCAAAGACACGATTTTTAAACTCACGGTCGATGAAAAATCCGGAAAACAACGCAAGTATGCCCTGCCCGGACGCCACCGCTGCGTGGAGTGTCACATGGGATCGGAAACCCAGAACTTCGTGTTGGGCTTCACGCCCCTGCAGCTGAATCGTCGGCAAAAAGGCGAGGCGGGTCGCGAAGATCCGGTTGGAAAATCCGAGTTGAGCCAGGCGGAGCGCTTCGTTGCGTACGGATTGATCTCGGGATACCAGCGAGCCGAAGAGCTTCCGCGCCTAGAGTGGGTCGGGACCAAGAATCCGCGTAATATCTACGAAGTGAAGGCGCAGGCCTATATGACGGGAAACTGCGCCCACTGCCACAACCCCAATGGATTCGCGTTCACGAAGGAAAACGGGGTGACGTTGGATCTGCGTGCGGGAGAAATTTACGAGTTCAATACTCACACCCGCTCGACCCAGATCCCCACGCGCCGGTTCGTACACCACGAAGGCGACCTCACGCAGAGCCACGTTTACCTCAAGGTTTCGGACCCACCGTCGGCGCAGGGGCTCACCAGCCGCATGCCGATGCACACGCCGGGCTCGCCCGATTGCAAGGTGCTCAAGATCATCGGTCAATGGGTGCTTTCGTACGGCAGCATCGCGGCGGCCGAAGGGTTCGCGCCGGAATGTAAGTCGAACGATGACTTCGACTGGGTAGACCAGGATTTCACTTGGCCCAAGAGCGATCGTTACGTGCCCCGGCGCGCGGATTGGAAAGATCGCGACGAAGGCATGACCCCGAAGTATCGTAAGCTGGAATTCACGCCTACCCTGCAAAAGGCGGTCACCAAGACCTATCCCGTGGGTTATTGGAACAAGAAAAAAGACTGCCGATTTCCTACGGTCGATCTGCCGAAGGAGCAGCAGCGTCCCTGGATGATCAATGCCCAGGGCCGACCGAAGCGTCCCTTTGGGGAGGTTTATTCGACCACGCCCGGATCCTGGTATTATCGCACCACTTGCGTGAAGTGCCACGGGAGTGGGGCGGACGGGAACACGGCGCTCGCGCGGGGGCTGTTGAACTGGTCGGGGGGCAGCGTACGCGTGGCTAACTTCATCGATGGGTTGTTCGGCAACCAAGGTCGGAATCTCAAGACTTTTGACTCGCGGGGTGCGGGCGGTGCCGTGCGTAACCTCGGTGGTAATTATCTCATTTGGATGGCGATGGAAGGGACACGTGTGCAGTTCCCGGCGGAAGCCTCGAACTTCGTCGGCAAGCATGGTGCCCAGATGTTGAACCAGGTTCGGGAGAAGTGCCTGCGCCAGATTTCCCCGGAGAAAGCCTCGTCGACGAATTTTCCGGATCACGAAATTTTCCGGGATGTTTGCTTCATCGATAACCGCAGCGTGGATGACCCGAAGTTAAAGTTCGACCCCGAAACGCTCCAGCCGCTTTATCCCGAAATCGTGGAAGAGTGGGCCGACCGGGCAGCTTACAATGCGGGCTGGGCGATCTTCCAGTATCTGCGGGAGGCCGGCGAAGGGCGATGGCAGCCCGGTAACGACGAATGTGAGCGCATCTTTCCTAACGAACCCCAGCCGTCGGTGCCTCCGGAAAATTCCGCCGAGACTCCGAAGGAAGGTGCGGCATGAGAATTGGTTTTTCTTGGTTAGTGGGGACGCTCTTCGCTGCGTGCTTCGGACCGGCGGGTTACTCGGCCGTCCCCCAATTCGTAGCGAATTCAGAACAAGGAGAAGTGCGATTTCTCGCGATTGGTAATCCGAGCGCCATGAAGATCGTTGGCCGCGGCAAGGGCCCCGAAGGTCAGCTAGGCATTGAGCCGTCTGGCCCTCAGGGGAGCGATCAGCTGACCGTGCAAGGCGGCTTTAAGTTCATGCTGGCGAGTCTCGATACGGGGCTGGCGTTACGCAATCGGCATTTACAAGAGAAGTACCTGCTTTTAGCGAAGTATCCCACCGCGGAAGTTTGGATCATGAAGAGCGAGCTGAAGCTAGGCACCGAAGGCGATTTCAAGGGATTCATGCAGCTGCATGGAGTGACTAAGCCGGTGAGTGGAAAACTGAAGGTGAGCGCTACCGCGCCTTCCTGGCGAGTGCAGGCGAGGTTTTCGGTTCAATTAGATGATTTCGAAATCGGCGTGCCGAGCTTTGCCGGGATTACGGTGGCCAAGCAAGTTGATGTCGAAGTGGAAACGGTGTTAAAGCCATGAAAAATTTTATTTTGATAGCCGTGGCTTTGTTTTGTGGATGTGGATTTCACTATGACAAGACACCGAGGGTTTCCGGAGGAGCGGCGCAGACCACGCCCGTGGGATTTAACCAGGTGTGGGAGCGAGTCCTGGTTCCGAAATGCCTGAGCTGTCATAGTGGAGCCGGTGGCGATCAAGGCTCGTTGAACCTAGAAACCTACCCCTCCGTGTTAAAAAACCTGGGCCGCATCGAGACCCGGGCATTGGAGCAAAGGACGATGCCGCCTGCCGGGCCCTCACCCCTGGGACCGCTTTCGACGGAGGAAGCCCAAGTGCTGGTGGCGTGGATCGCCCAAGGCGCTCCCCGCGAGGCCTCGGCGGGTACGACCACGCCGCTTGACCCGGTCTTGAAGACGGGGCCTTATACCTGGGAGCTGGTGCGTACCCAGATCATCGAAAGGCGTTGTCTTGAATGTCATTCTCAACCCAATCCAGAGGCGAAATTGGATCTCGGTAACGTCGATGAAGTTCGCGCGAAGGCCGCGCTGATTTTCGACCGTACCGTGGTCCGCGCGGACATGCCGGCGTTACCGCTGCCGCGGCTATTGGATGACGAACGCCGTGCGCTCTCGGAGTGGATTCTCCAAGGGATGAAATAGTGGGATCGACGCGCTTTTCCCTACGCTGGTTTGTGGGTGCCGCGGTGGGGCTCGCCCTTTTAGGCGTGTCTCGCGAGGCGAGAGCCTATCCGGAAATGACCCGGTACGGGTACGGAAACTGTTCGAGCTGCCACGTCAGCGTCACGGGAGGCGGCCTTTTGTCCGAGCATGGCCGTGTGCTCTCTAAGGAGATCATCTCTCACGGACGTTTCTTCTTCGAAAAAGGGCCCGAGACCCTTGATACGGGAGGTTCTCCGGCCCCCCTTGTCGCTTCGGAGGAGTCCCGCGAGGAAAGTTTTCTTTACGGAGCAGTTTCGACCCCCGCTTGGCTGCAACTGGGAGGAAATCTGCGCTTCCGGCAGTTGATCGAAGACACGCCTTCCGCGGTGACGGGACGTTTCCTGGTGATGCGATTGGATCTGGAGGCCGCCATTACGGATGGGAAGCGCTTTACCTTGGTGGGCACCTTGGGCCGCTCCGAGCCCAACGGCAACGCCGCCGCAGATAGTCCTTTGAGCTATTTGATCAGCCGTCGTCACTGGCTTTCGGTGAAGATGGGGCCCGAGGGCGGCCAGGGAGAACTCGATCGATACCAGCTGCGGGTCGGCCGATTCTATTATGCTTACGGATTGCAGATCGACGAACCGACGATGCTCACGCGTGGTTTGATGGGCTTCGCTGAGGAACAAGAAACCTATAACGTTGAGTTCACTTATTTTACGACCGACACCCAAGTGCACGCGACCGTGGTGATGGGGCGGCCGGACAATCCGCAGTTAGGCGTGGAGCAAGGATTTTCCTTGCAAGCCGGTCATGCGGTGAGTGACCGAGTCAAGCTTGGGGGGAACATCTATACTGGGAAGGCGACTAATGCCGCGAGCAACACGCGGCGCTGGCTCGTCGGACCTTACGCGATTTTTAGCTGGAGCCGCACGGTTTACACGCTATTTGAGTTGAATGCGACGTATGCGGATGCGTTAGGCAGCGGTGGTACGCAAATGACGAAGACCGGGTGGGAGTTTTCGCGCGGCGTACAAGCATTCGTCACCCAAGAGTACGCGAGGGTGGCGGGCTCGCCCCGCAGCTATTCTCGCGACAACTACGGGTTGGGTCTGCAATACTTTCCGCGGCCCCACTGGGAATTTTCGGCTATCGGTCGTCGCGAAAGAAGTCATGCCGTTTCGGCTGACTTCGCCAACGTCCTATGGTTCACTTTGCACTATTACCTCTAGGAGACCTGACGCATGAAACGGACGCTCACTTCCTTCAAGACGTTTACCCTCATCAAAATGAGTATGGCCTTGCTGGTTTACTCCGGGGCGGCCCGGGCGGCAGAACCGGCTCCTGCGGCTACCCCTTCGCCTACGGCGACATCCGTTTCGGCGGCCGCTCCCGCTTCCCCCGCATTTGTCGAGGTGGGGAAGGGAAAGATGAAGTTCAATGGACTGTTACAGAGCTGGTTTTATAGTGACTCCACGACACCGGCCGTTAGCAATAACTTTCGGATACGCCGCGCGGAACTCAAACTGAGCGGTGCGATCACCGAGAGCACGCGGTGGACGGTAATGATCGACCCGGCGAAGTCCTTGTCGTCGGGGCCCGTTTCGTCGACGAACGACAACAAAGTCTTGCAGGATCTAAACTTGGGCTTTCTTCTGTCCGACGAAGTCGAGCTCGTAATCGGCCAGATGAAGATCCTGACGGTGCAAGAATCCCTCGATTCCTCTTCCGAACTGACGCTGCCCGAACGATCGCTGATTTCGCGCACGTTGGGAGACCAACGACAAATGGGATTGCAGGTTTTTTATAAGCCTAAGCCGTGGCGGTTTGGCTGGATGCTCTCCAACGGTGGCCGTCCCAATACCGAAGACACCAATACGGCGAAGGATGTGAGCTTTCGCGCCGACGTCACCTTCTTAGATAAGTTGAATGTGGGCGGTTTTCTGGCGGCGAAGGATTTTCGTTTCGGCCAAGACGCGCGGTATGGGGCCAACGTTCGCTGGAATGGAGATGCCGAGATGATCCGTTTCGAGTTTTCCGCGGCTGACGACACGACCAATGACGTGAAGGTATCTTCCTACGGGTACGCCGGCGAGGCTGGATACACGGTGTCGGGTCTCATGCAACCGGTGTTTCGCTATGAGCGCTATACGCCGAACGCCGACGGCGGGCTTTCCGGAACCGCGCTATGGTTCGGGGTGAATTGCTTCTTGAGCAAACACAATGTGAAGCTGCAGCTGGCGTACGCCCACCTCTACGATATGACGACCTCGAGCGGCACGCCGCGGATGGCGACGACGGCCCTGGCGGAACCTGGCCGCCTCATTATTTTGACCGCCCAGATGGCTATTTAAGGCAAGTGCGGGCATTGCCGCTGCGATGCAGCACGGAATTTGCTAATCTCTCACCGATTGAAGGCGTCTTTGGATAACCTTTCGGACACTTCCGGTTGGTATCGAAAATGTCTATAAAATTAATCCTTTAGAGGGGTCTAAAGGTGATTGAACTGGTTGGGTTAGCCGGTTTGTAAATAGTGCGGAGGGATAGCATGAAGAAATTTCTTAGTTTAGTGGCCCTGATCGTGGGTTTCAGCGCGTTTCCGGCCCTGGCAGGTCACTTTTATTGTGAGCGCAGTCCAGGCGAATGCGTGCTTCTGTGTCGGCATGTTCTCCATACGCCCTGGGCACGTTATACGCTTGAAGACGACCGATGTGAGATGGAGGCGTGGCTTCCCGTCGGGTGTGAATGCTTAGAAGAAGACGAGCTCTAAACGACTCGGTTCTTCGCGCGTTTTCCGCGCAGCACGTTGATTACTCCTTGGGCGGCTAGCCTGGCCATCGCCTCGCGCGTCTGCGCGGTGGCGCTTCCTATATGCGGTAGCAACACAACATTCGGTAGCTTTCGGAGCCGAGGATTGATTCTCGGCTCATGCTCATAGACATCGAGTCCCGCCGCGAAAATCTGTTTTCGCGCGAGCGCCGCCGCGAGCGCGGCTTCGTCAATGAGGGGCCCTCGCGAAGTATTTAGCACGATGGCGTCCGGCGGAAGTAGGCCAAGTCGATAGGCGTTGAGCCAATGGCGGGTTTTGGGAGTGAGCGGCGCGTGGATGGAAAGGATCTGGGCGCGGTTCAGCTTGTTCGCGATCGCGGAGGGACGATCGGTGCGCGTGATGAACTCCGCGCGAATGCCCAGCGCGCGGAGAAGTTTGGCGGTCTCACGACCGATGCGTCCGCGTCCCAAGATCACCGCCCGGCGCCCTTGTAGCTGTTGGCCAATAAGCTGGCCGGGATCCCAGCCGCGCCAGCGGCCGGATCGGCAGAGGGCATTTCCTTCGGATATCCTCCGCGCCGTCGCGAATAGCAGGGCAAGCGTGAGTTCGGCGGTGGCGCGGGTAAGGACATCCGGGGTATTCAGCACCGCTATCCCGCGCCTTTGGCACGCGTTGAGATCGATATTGTCGTAGCCGACGGCGACGTTACCCACGGCCCGCAGGCGGGCCGCACGTTGGAGAAGAGGTTCATCCACGCGATCGGTCAACAATGTGAGCACGCCGTCCATCCGAGGGAGCGCTCGTATCAGTTCCGCGCGGGTACGGACGAGCGTCACGTCCGCCCACGGCTTAACCACATCGTCGATCACCCTTCGGGGGAGGGGATAGGTAAGGGCGACACGATAACGGCGGACCGTTTTTTTCATTTGTAGACCTTCCAGAAGTCTTCGCGCAAGCGGGCTTCGTCGGCCGGTAGTTCGTATCGACGTGCCTGGGTCTGGGAGCGGAACCAGGTACGCTGGCGCTTGATGAGCTGCTGGGTGGCGAGCACGATTTCGTCCTCCAGTCCTGGTAGGCCCGGCTGGACCTTCCGCCCGGCGGGCGTTCGACCGGCGAGGTGCTCGAGTACCTGCGCGTAGCCGACTGCTCCCAACGAGCGCGCGCCGGGAAAGTTTTGGCTGAGGGAGCGAACTTCTTCGATAAATCCGTTTTGAAGCATCTGGCGAGTGCGCGTCCGAATGCGGTTTTTGAGCTCGGCCGCTGGCCGGTCGACCAGCCAGATTTGGTAACGTGGGTCGGGACCTCGTCGCTCCGCTTCGGCTTCGAGCGAGGAGGGCGTCTTGCCCGTAGACTCCCAAATCTCCACCGCCCGTACCAACCGATAGCGGTCGCCGAGGGAGATGCGGAGCGCCGCCTCCTGGTCGACGGCGTAAAGCTGATCGTATAGCTCGCGGGTGGTGCGCGCTTCCACGCGTTTGCGGAGCTCCGGATCGGCCTTCGCCACTTCCCAGAGGCCGAATAACAGCGCCTTCAGGTAAAATCCCGTGCCGCCTACGATGAGAACTCGTTTCCCACGCGTCGCGATCTCGCTCAACAGACGCTCGCAGTCGCGAACGAAATCTCCGGCCGTGAACGCTTCGCTCGGATCACGCACGTCGATGAGATGGTGAGGGACCCCTCGGCGCTCGGTCGCGTCCGGTTTAGCCGACCCGATGTTGAAGCCGCGGTAGACCAAGATGCTGTCCGCATTCACGATCTCGATTTGGCCGTGTTCGGCGGCCAAGTCGGCCGCCAGCTGAGACTTGCCCGCGGCAGTGGGGCCGGTAAGGATGACGATGGGAGCGGACGGGACGGGCCCTAGCGTTTCCCGCTGTTCTAGACGCGGCGGTGAAACCATTCCTCGATCCGAGCTTCGGAGATTTTCACGATCGTAGGGCGACCGTGCGGGCAATTCCAGGGATGCTCGCAAGCGAAAAGTTCGTCAACGAGCGCGCGGGCTTGCACGGGCTCTACCCGGTCGCCCGCGCGAATGGCTGAATGACAGGCTTCGCTCGCCAGTTTTTCGAACAGCCGCTCGTCGAGTGCCAGCGGTCCCGCTTCGGTGGTTTCGGTTTCCAGCACGCGCTCTACCAGCGCCTTTAAGCGAGCCTTGAGGGCGTCGGCGCCCCAAGCGGCGGGTACCGAACGGAAAAGTACGGCGCCTTCGCCGAAAATTTCCGCCTCGAACCCAAGGCTTTCCAGCCAGGGAAGGCGGGTTTCCAGCTTTTCCCGGTCCTCCGTACGTAAACTCACGGTCTCCGGCATGAGCAGGGCCTGGCGTTCCACGCCTTCTCCTGTATTGCCGAACGCGCCGCGCTTTAGGCGTTCAAAGCGGATCCGCTCGTGCGCCGCGTGCTGATCAATGATTCCCAGTTCTGCTTCGTTTTCAAAAAGCAGGTAAGTGCGAAAAATCACGCCTTGGTAGTGGGCATGGCGGAAGAATTCTCGCAGCGGATTCGGGGGCGCGCCGAGGGCGGTAGCGGGCGGCTCCGCAGTAAATGAAATCGTTTCCTGGGCGCTTTCCATCGAGGCGGGCCGCCATTCACTCGCGCGAAGCACTGGGCTAAGCGCCCCGGAATATCCGGCGTCACCAAAGTTAGAAGCCTTACCGGCGAAGCCCGTCGGGACGCGCGGTGAAGGTCCGGAGAGAGCGGGGTTTGGCGCCGGCGCATTTACCCAGGCGCGCGGCCCCGCGACGATCGAGGGCGCCCCATGATTCATGACCAACGATTGCAGCGTCGATTGGACGAGGTGATAAACCTTGGAATTGTGGAGAAAGCGCACTTCCGTCTTGGTGGGGTGCACGTTCACATCGAGCTCGCTCGGGTCGATCTCGATGTTGAGATAAAGCGCGGGAAACTGCCCGGGGAGTAACGCCTGGCGGAACGGCGTGAGCATCGCGTGTTGGAGCATGCGGTCTTTTAGCACGCGTCCGTTCACGACTTGGTACAGTCGCCGCGTGTGGGGCGCGCTGAACCCGTGCAGCCAGTAGGCGCGCACGCGGATCTGGATGTCTACCGCCGAGCCCAAGCTCGCGGAATCTGCGGAAACCACGGGCAAGTCGTCGCCTTCCGAAAGCGTTTGTTGGATGCGTTCTTCGGGGGTCTGGGGGCGCAGGCGGAATAGGCTCTTGTCGTTATGGGAAAAATGAAAGCCCACGTCTGGGCGCGTGAGGGCCAAGCGTTCCAGCCAGTCGCGCACGAAGGAGACTTCGGCGCCGGGCGCCTTGAGGAATTTCAGCCGGGCCGGGATTTGCGAAAAAATCGACTCGACCTTGATCGCGCTACCGTGCTCGGATCCCAGGAAGTGACCGAAGGTGACCGCGACGGGATTTTGGGACGAAGTCGGCGCCGAAGCATCGAGTTCGTATGCGGTATCCGAGCCCTTTGCGCGGGAAACGATCTTCATCTGGGAAACCGCGGCCACGCTCGGCAATGCCTCGCCTCGGAAACCGAGCGTGCGGATTTGCTCTAGGTCGTCGAGCGATCGGATTTTGCTCGTGGCGTGCCGGAGCACGCTGATGGCAAGGTCTTCCCTGCCCATCCCCGACCCGTTATCGATGATCTCGATGAGCTCCCGCCCGCCGTCTTTCAGGATGACGGCGATCTCCGTCGCCCCGGCATCGAGGGCATTTTCTACGAGCTCCTTGACGACGCTCGCGGGTCTTTCGATCACTTCGCCGGCGGCGATGCGCTCGGCTACCGTGGGGGGGAGGAGTTGAATCCTTTGCATTCTAGTTGTCTTTACCGGGATAACGAGGGGATGAAAACCGTTTGGCGCGGTCCCAGGCGTTTTTTTGAGTGAATCAAATCAGACACATTTCAAATACTTAACGCTCTGTATTATATTGGTCTAGATAGCTTTGGGGAAAATGGGTTTTTTTGGGGGTATCGCCACATGATTCGCTTTTCGCGGAGTCTCTTTTTCTTATTTTCTACTCTAATTGTTTTTAACGCCGGTGCCGTGACCGCAGAGGATTCTACCTTTGCGATCATCGCCGCCGATGTTCCGTTGCATGGTGGGTGGTATTGTTCCTGTACTTGCACAACGGACGGGCGAGAAACCGGATATCCCATCAAACGAGAAATCCTGCCGGATCCTACGGATCCTGAAAAAGAATACTTCACCTGTGATTCTTATAACGACGGCAAGCATCGCTGCGGAAATGATACGGGCACGGTGTCCGATTGCAAAGCCGTGCGCGTGCCGGACAAAATCAAATCGGCGATTATTCGTAGCTTAGAGTCCGCGCAGTAGCAGCGCGATCCCTTGGCCACCACTCACGCAAAGCGAGGCGATCCCCAGGGATCCCGAGTTGCCTGCGAGTTGATGGATTAGAGTCGTGGTGACGCGCGCGCCGCTGGCACCGATGGGGTGACCCAGGGCGATGGCGCCGCCGCGTGGGTTGAGCTTCTCGGTGGGAATTTTTAGCTCGGTTTGGCACGCGAGGATCTGGGCGGCGAAAGCTTCGTTAATTTCAATCGCGTGCAGGTCGTCGATTTGCACGCGCTGGCGCGCGAGGATTTTGCCGATGGCCCCGATGGGACCTAGTCCCATGCGCTTGGGATCCAGAGCCACGGTTTCGTAGTCGAGGATCTCGGCCTGCGCGTGGACGTCTTTCCGATCGCTCACGTGCAGAAAAGCGGCGCCATCCGTGATGCCGCTGGAATTCCCGGCGGTCACGCTGCCCTGCTTAGGATCGAAGACCGCCGGAAGTTTCGCCAGCTCCTCGAGCGAGGTCTGGGGCCGCCGGTGTTCGTCTTGGGCCAGGCCCGGTTGCCCGCGATCTTTGGGATCGGGCGCGATCGCGAAGGTTTCGGGGCGGAACGCTCCTGATTGCCAGGCGGCTTCCGCGCGTTGCTGCGAGAGCAAGGCATATTCGTCTTGGGCCCGCCGGGAGATCCCGCGTTCTTTCGCGATGAATTCTTCGACCGTCTTCCCCATGACCATGTCCGCGAGCGCGCAGTGAAACCCGTCCTTGTGCATGCCGTCCACCGCTTCGCCGTGGCCCAGGCGCATGCCGAAGCGCGCGTTCATCAGGAGGTAAGGGGTATTCGACATGCTCTCCACGCCGCCGGCCCAAATAGAATGAGCGCGGCCAATGGCGATTTTTTCCACGGCCGAAATGATAGCCGTCATCCCAGAGGCGCAGGCTTGATTGATCGTGAAGGCGGGAGTGGATTCCGGAAGGCCGGCAAAAACTGCCGCCTGGCGAGCAGGATTCGGGCCGGCGCCGGCTTGGCGGGCGTGCCCGAGCAAGACAAAGTCGGCGGCCGGGACATCGGGAGCGCGTGATAACGCCGCTTGCAAACAGAGCGCGGCGAGCTTTGGCGCGGGAATGCGGCTCAAGCTGCCCCCAAATTTTCCAATCGGGGTGCGCGTCGCGGCACCCAAGTAAATGGGTCGAGAAAAGGGGCTGGAAAGGGCGTTGGTTTTCACAAAAAACATTCCTAACACATCTCCATCGAGTATGCTTGAAACATATGGTCGATCTTAAGAAAGGCGTGCAATACCCGGAGGGAAACGTCCTGCTCCGGAATCTGCAAAAGCGTCTTCCCGTGGTTTCTCATGGGGAACGCATGTTCCTCTTTGATCACTCCGGCAAGCGGTACATCGATGCCTCCGGCGGCGCTCTGGTGACTAGCCTCGGTCATGGCTGTCGCGAGGTCGTCGAAGCGATTTCCCAGCAGATGACCAAGGTCGCCTACGTCAACGGGACTCAATTCACAAATGAGCCGGCTGAGCAGCTGGCCGCGCGGTTGGTCGAGTATGCGAAGCCGTTGACCGGCGGTTCCGCGGGCGCGTTGAATCGCGCGGCTTTCTTAGGTTCGGGTTCCGAGGCGGTGGAAGCCGCGGTCAAGTTCGCACGACAACTTTGGGTTGAACGTGGAAAGCCCGGACGTGCCAAGGTCATCGCACGCACGCCTGGTTACCACGGCAATACCTTGTTCGCGCTCTCGGCTTCGGGCCGGCCCCACTATCAAAAATACTACGGTCCATTGCTTACGGCTGTGCGGTTGATCCCCTCTACTTATGAATATCGATCCGCGGTCACCGACTACGCGCGCGACGGTGGTGAGCATTATGCGAATTTGCTGGAGCAAGCGATTTTGGAGGAGGGGCCGGAGACCGTGGCCGCGTTCTTCGTCGAGCCTATCATCGGATCGTCCGCCGGGGCGAGCGTGCCGCCGCCCGGTTATTTCGATCGCGTAATGACGATCTGCCGCAAATACGACGTGCTCATGATCGCCGACGAGGTCATGTGCGGATCCGGCCGCAGTGGCCCTTTTTTCGCGAGCGAGCACTTCGGCTTCCAACCCGACATCCTGTTGTTGGGAAAAGGGGTCAGTGGGGGGTACATTCCGCTCAGCGCCGTGATGGTGAAGTCTTCTCACTTGGACGAAATGAAACGTGGATCGGGCTATTTCATGCACGCCCAGACTTTTTTACAGTCGCCGTCGATCGCGGCCGCCGGCGTCGCTACGCTCGCCTACTACGATCGTCATCAAGTGCTCGCCAATGGTCGGCAGATCGGAGCGCGCCTGCATGAGCTTTTGGCCACTCAGGTCGCCAGTCATCCGAACGTCGGCTTCGTCACCGGCCGAGGGCCTTTTGCCGGCGTGGAGTTCGTAGAGGACAAGGCGACCAAGCGTCCGTTCGAGCGGGCGAAGAAGGTGGCCGAGAATTTCGTCGCTCACGCGTTTGATCGTGGACTAATCGTTTGGCCCAACATCGGGCAGGCGGACGGGGTAAATGGGGACCTGGTCATGTTGGGACCGCCGCTTAACAGCTCCGCCGCCGAGATTGACGAGCTCGTGGATACGCTGGCGAAAGTCATCGCGTCTTTCTTTAAGAAGTAGCCCGGAGGGGAACCCATGTCGGCCAAGATCACGCTGAAGTCGCCTCGGTTTTACGCCTTCCTGCTCGCGCAGTTTCTAGGCGCGGCCAACGACAATGCCTTTAAGACGACGATCGTGCTCCTCGTGCTCGCCACGGTCGCCGAGCCTGCCGAACAAGTGCGTTTTTCGAGCCTCGCCACCGCCGTGATGCCGGCGGCTTTTTTGCTTTTTTCGCCGCTCGCGGGTTACGTCGCCGATCGTTACCGCAAGCTTCACGTCTTGTTTTGGACAAAGCTCCCCGAAGTGCTGGCGATGCTGCTGGCCACCTGGGTGCTGGGCGCGGGAAGCCTTCCGCTTTTGATTGCGGTTTTCTTTTTTCTTTGCGTGCACAGCGCCTTCTTCAGCCCCGCCAAGTACGGGCTGTTTCCCGAGGTTTTCGCCGAAAGGGATTTATCGCTAGCCAACGGCATCCTTCAGATGACTACGAACGTAGCGATTCTTGTTGGCTCCATCGGGGGAGTGCTAGTGTATTCCAAGTTCAAGACCGAGCCCCAGTACATCGGATGGACGCTCACGGCGGTGGCCGCCCTCGGTACGGTCGCGGTACTTTTCGTTCCGCGATCCGAGCAGTTCAATCCCCAGGCCCGCTTTGTATGGAACATCTTGAGTTCGGCTTGGGATGACTTGCAGGAGGTGCGCAAAACGAACGTCTTGCTACAGACGTTGCTTGGCATCGGTTATTTCTATTTTCTGGGGGCGATCTTCCTCAATGTCATTCCGATCTTTGGCAAGAACGTCTTGGGCCTGGCGGAGGAAAGTGCCGGACTTTTGCTCGCGGTACTCTCGGTCGGCATCGCCGGCGGATCCATATTGGCGGGTAAGCTTTCGCGGGGAAGGGTCGAGCTCGGGCTCGTCCCCTTGGGCAGCATCGTCCTTTCCCTGGTTTCGATGGATTTGGCGCTCTTTGGAAACGGCGGCATCAGGCTTTTCTTGGGCCTGCCCCTGCGGACGATCTTGGATTTGGGAGTTTTGGGCATTGGCGCGGGATTCTTCATCGTGCCCTTACAGGCCCTTTTGCAGCAGCGCAGCCCGGCCGGAATGAAGGGGCGATTTATCGCCTTCTCCAATGTGTTGAGTTTCGTCGGCGTACTCATCGCCGCCGGCTTGTCGTGGTTTCTCACCGACTTTCTGCATCTACAGATCCAGCAGGTCGTGATCACGGTTTCGCTGCTGACCTTCGCGGCTACGATCTACATCTTGAGCCTGCTGCCGGAAGCGTTCGTACGGTTAGTGCTTTGGATCCTGAGCAATACTATATACCGCGTCCGCGTCCGGGGCGCGGAGAACATTCCTGCCTCGGGAGCTCTGCTCGTAGCTAATCACGTGTCGTGGGTGGACGCCCTGCTCATTGGGGCTTCCTGTGATCGACCAGTCCGCTTCATGATGTATCGCCCTTTCTATGAAACTCCCGGCCTCCACTGGTTTTTTAGAAAGATGGGCGTGATTCCTGTGTCGTCGAAGGATCCGCGAGAAAAGAAGCAGGAGTCCTTAGCGATGGCGCGGGACAAGATTTTGGATGGAGATCTGGTCTGCATCTTCGCGGAAGGGGCGATTACCCGCACCGGTAATCTGCTTCGCTTTCGCCGCGGCTTGGAAGCCATCGCGACCGAGGCGAACAAACCGATCGTGCCGGTGGTGCTTTCTGGATTGTGGGGCAGCATCTTCAGCTTTGAGGGCGGTAAGCTTCTTTTCAAGTGGCCAAAACGTATCCCTTACCCAGTGGACGTGATCTACGGAAAGCCCCTGGTCCCAACCGCCAAGGCCCACGAAGTGCGGCACGCGATGCAGGAGCTGCTCGCAGAGAGCTTTGTCGAGCAGGTCGCTAGCCAGGCGCCGATTCCTCTTCAATTTTTAGAGACTGCTCGCAGGAATTCCGCGCGACTCTTTGTGGCGGATAGCCAGCAGGAATTGACTTTTCGGCAGGCGGCGAATCGGGCCTTCTGGCTCAGTCGTTATTTCCTACCCGAACACGACGTGCACGCGGGACCGCCGATCGGAATCGCGCTCGAGCCTGGCGTGGATAACGTCGTGGCGAATCTATCCGTGATGCTCGCCGGTCGGGTACCGGTGAATTTCGATTACTTCGAGAGCGGAGAGTTCGTGGAGGCGGAGGCGAAGGCCGCGGAAATTCGGACTTGGCTCACCTCGAGCGCGATGCTGCAAAAATACCCGGGCTTGGCTAAGATCCCCGGCGAGAAGCGGGTGCTGATCGACGAGGTCACGCCCAAGCTGGCGCCGGCGTACTCGTTTTCGGCGATGCTTCGGCAAGTAAGAGACCGCGTGTCGCCGGATCTTCGCGCGCCGGCGGCAATTCTTTTTAAGTTCGATGGGGCGCGCCGGCCAAAGGGAATCGTACTCAGTCATCTCAATCTCTTGTCTAACCTGAGTGGCCTGCGTCAGGTCTTTCAGATCGACGGGGAGGACCGGGTGTTCAGTACGATCCCGTCTTCCTATTCGATGTCTTTCACGGGCGGGATTTTATTGCCGGCGATCTATGGGTGCGCTTCGATTTTTCACCCGAATTCCGAGAATACCGCGATCCTGGCGGATTTGGCCCGCCGTTTCCGGCCCACCATTATGGCTTGGATGGGGCCTTCTTTCGAGAAGTACGGGCTTGCGCTCGATCCTGAAGCATTCGGAACGGTCGGGAAATGGGTAGTCGGCGGCGGCCGGCTTTCGCCCGATTTCCTCACTAGGTTCCAAGCGCGTTTCGGTAAGAGCCCGCTCGAGGGTTTTGGCTGTGCCGAATGCTCGCCGATCATATCCTTGAATATTCCGGATTATAAAAGCGAGCGAACTCACCAGGCCGGTAGTCGTCCCGGTACCCTCGGTCATCCGCTTCCTGGCGTCTGCGTAAAAATCGTGGGTGGAACGGACGGACGGGCGCTTCCGCCGAACGAGGAAGGGTTTTTGTGGGTAAAAGGGCCGAACGTGATGAAGGAGTACCTAAATGATCCTCGTGGGACGTCCGCGGCCATCGGCACGGGCTGGTTCAATACGGGCGCTAAAGGCTACGTCGATGAAGACGGCTTCCTGACCTTGACGAGCTAACCCCAGCGAAACTCATGCTTGTCGCCGTCTTTGTAGAGGCCATGGAACATCTCGCCGCGGCGATTCGAGGTATCGATCAGGATTCCGCCGCAGGTGTAGGTGTCGTCGGCACCTGGTTTAGGGATCGGAATGCAAACATTGGGCACTCGCTCTTCCAAAAACACCTCGCGCACGAGCTGCTCGTACCCGTAGTTGGATGCATCCAAGGATTTGAAATAGCGATCGAGGCTGGCAAAGCGCTCGTGGGTGGTTTTGCTCTGCATACGCAGATTTTCGGTCTCTTTCAGCTTCCCCACGTAGTGGTTGGTGTGAAAAACGACGCCGTTAGCGCGTGATTGGTAAGTCGCTTCCACGCGCTTACCCGAGGCCTCGACGTTGATGATCTCGTTCGGATCGCTGATCATATAATTGTGTCCAGAGCAGGGCAGGTGGCGCGAAATGTAATCAAAAGCCCCCGCCGCCGTCGGTTGTAAGATCATGCCGCGCACCAGGGCTGGCCAGATGAGGCCCAAGCTATTCTCGGTGCAATGCATATTGTTGATCATGACCGAAACGCCCGCGTGGTTCACGCCGGCGAGCGCGAGACACCCCATGACCGTGAGCACTTCCGCGCGTTCACGCGCTTCCGGTCCCGGAATCGAGAGATGCACCATGAAGCGGTGCGCGCTCGTATGCATGTCCCAGGTTTGCCCGCAGAACGCGCCTTGCCGCGAGCGCACGCTGATGGTGCTGCAACCTCCCGCCGTCGCGAAATCGCGCATGTCGGTATAGTTGTTCAAAATGATGAGGTCTTCGCGCGAAACATTGGCCGCGGCGCCAATCGCATCGAACTCGGCGCAGAGATCCGGGTAGCGCTGCAACGTCTGGTATTGGCCGTCAATCAGCTCCCGCAGCTTGGCGGGCGGTTGGGTTTTGAAATAGCCTTCCGCGAGCCCCCGGCGGATATCGGCGAGCTCGCGAATGCTTTCGCGATAGGTTTCGCCGTGTTGTTGCCCTCTTTCGCGGGGACCGCCCGATAATGCGAGTTTATGCATTTTTCAACACCTTCTCGCGTAGCATTTGGAAGCTATGCTCGTCGCCGTCCCAGGTCGAGATCATCATCAGACCTTTCTCCAGGAAATACTTGTCGTTCACCGCGAGCACGCCCAGCTGGTGGCCCGGGTAAAAGACGATGCCATCGGGTTGCAGGTCCGCGCCCGCGCAGAACAGCCGGGAAGGGTCATACTTGCGGAAGTGGCTCCCGGTTTCTTGGAAAAAGATCGGGATATCCCGCTTACGGCAGGCAGCGATGAGCGCGGCTAGCTCGCGTTCGGACTTGCGTTCGCCCGTTTTTTCGCGCAGCGGCTCGACCATCAGTCCGAAGACTTCTTCGGACTTAAAGCCATCCAGTTGCTTTTCGATCGTGGCGAGGTCACCCCACTTGAGCTTTGGCCAGGGAAAGAATGCGTCGCCCCCCTTGCCACCGAGCGAGCGAGCGGCGGCGGTCGTGGCGCCAAAGTAATCGCCTTCGAAGCTCAAGGCGTACTTCGCCTTCGGGCGGAAATATCGCATGAGCTTGATGGACTTATCGATGGCCTCGCAGCGTCCGCTGGCGAGATAAATGTGTTTGAGCCCGTCGGGCAGGACCTCCTTCATCAGGAGCATCGTGCGCACGTAGTTTTCGCTCACGAAGTTGGCGAGGGAAACCTTATTCTTCATCCCCGCAAAACGCGGATCGTGGAGCCGAATGTTCGCCGTCCCCGTCGGAATGTGCACGCTTTGGTAGAGCGATAACCCGTCACCTTCGTAGTCCTTTGGGTTTTCGTCGACGATCACGGTCGAGATGCGCCGGTTGAGCGCGGCCATCTTCGCGGCCTCCGGGAAGCGGTTGCGGCTGCGGATGTGAGTCACGCCGCTACGCCAGGCTTCCATGTACTGTTCGCACTTCAGGCGAAAGCCCAAGCCCGTTCCTTGGAATTCGGGCCGGCATGAAAGATCGATCGAGTAGAGCGCGTTCGCATCCCGGATGAGCGGATCATGCTTCACGAGCTGGATCTCGGGGAAGTGGGAGAGCGGAGCCGCCGCCGAGAAGCCGGCAATTTCGCCATTCGGCATGAAAGAGGCGAGGAAAATGTTCTTCGGGTCTTTCGCGACTTCGTAAAACATCTCGGGGTCGTCCTGGCGCACGGGCTCGTATACGAGTTTCTCCAGGCGCCCGATTTGGGGGCGGATCTCCCCGATCCGGTCGCGTGACAAGCGTTCGAGTTTGAAGCCAAAACGCCGCGCGGACTGCCACCAAAGATCAAATCGGGTGAACTCTGGCGTCGCTTCGTAGAACTTCCATAAATCTTGCGCCGACATCGCGTTCAGGCGGTCGAGCGGAAACTCGCGATTCCAGCGCGAACGCAGGAGGCCGGGGTGGTGTTTGGCCATGACGACGAAAAGGCGCTGCCATTGGGTGGAGGTGACCTTCATGTAGCCGGCGAAGTCGCGGAAAGAGTAGTGATCGCCCCAGGGAATGCGGCGTTGCTCACCGGGCGCACGCTTAACCAGTTCCTCGACGACGCGGCGCTGGGCCGGGGGCAGGTTCTGGACCCAATCGCTTACGGCGGGTTGCTTGGGGAGTACCCCATGGTCCGCCAGCGTAAGAAAACATTTATAGAGCGAAAGGAAAATCTGCCCCAGCTCTTCCTCCGTCGTGCTGCTCATGAGGCGGAAGCGCAGGGTTTGATCCCCGGCTGGGTAAAAGAGGGTTCCGTTGCCGAAGCGCGCCTCCACGAGCTTGTTCATGATGTCCGCCGAGGGGACGTCGAATGCAAATGCCAGCGCGTAGCCGCGCGGGTTTTCGATCAGCTCCCGGCCCAGGGTTTTCTGCAATGCGATCAAATATTCTTTCACCGAGGCGGCGAGGCGATCTGAATTAAAGTCCCGAGCGTAGACGGCCTGCAGGTAGCCGCGATAAATAGATGCGGCCGAGGTTTCCAGGGGTACGTCCATTTCAAAATGCGTCAGGCAAACGCCCACCTGGGCCTTTTTGGCGAGCACGAGCGCGTCGGGAAGATCCGACCGCCCTTGGGCGTCGACCAAGTCAAATTTCTTGAACCACAAGAATTCACCGCCCAGGCCCAGCCCCGTCTGCACCTCGTCGATCACCAACGCGGTGTCTAGCGCCCGCGTGAGCAGGCGTAGACCGCGGAAATAGCGCTTCGTGCCGTAGCGGTCGCCGCCTTCGCAGAGCATGGGCTCGATGAGGACGGCGAGCGGTGGATCCCGGAGGATCGATTCGCGAATCTTGAGCAAGCTCTCGCATTCGGCGCGCAGTAACGGATCGTTGGTCGCGTTCACGAGCTTTTGCACCTGCGTGGGCAGATCGGGCGACTTGGCCGAAGCCCACAGTGAAATCCATTCTGCGGGTTCGCTCACGGGCTCCCAAACCGTTTTCCACTCTGGGAACGGCATGAATTCGATGTATTCCTGGCAAAATTCGAAAGGCGCGCGCTTGGAGGGGTTGTAGGTGGCGTGCAGAGTCAGCACCGAGCGGCCGTGGAAAGAGCCTTCAAACGCGATCACGCGGCGGCGGCTGGGATAGCGCATTTGGCAGCTCTTTAGCGCGGTCTCGTTGGCTTCAGCGCCCGAATTGACGAGGTAGCAATGAGGAAAGCCACTCTCCTTCTTCATTAAAAAGGTAAAGGCCTGGTAGACGTCCCACTGCTTCAGGTCAAGGGCCGGGTCGATCACCTCGGGTCGTAGGGCCATGGCTTGCTTCGCGGGGTGGTTGAAGCCAAGGGTAAGGCTCGCGATCTGGGCGGCGCCGTCGACGATGGAGTGCCGCTCGGGCGAAACCGAGACCATATACGCGCCATGCGATTCCGCGAGATCGATGATGAAGGCTTTCTTTTCCGGGACGTTGAACTTGTCGGCGTAGATTTTTTTAAGCAGCTCGTGGCTGAGGGATTCTTTCTTTTCGTTGAAACCGGTGGGTGAGGTGCCGTGCGGTTCGCCCCAGATCGTGGGGGCTAGGGGATTTTCATTCATCACCATCTCCGCCCAGTCGGCCAGCGCGTGATATGCGGTGAGGATCTCGGGGCCGTTGACGGAGAGATCGATCTGGATGGTCGCGGAGGCGCCCTGTCCTTCTAGGCGTAGCGCCTTGGATTGGGTGAGCGGTCCCGCAGGAACCTGGTCAAGTAGTCCGCCGCCCTTCCACTGAAGGTCCTTTAGATCCTCGAGGTGGATTTTCCCCTGGTTGCCGTCTTGGGAGAACCGAACGGGCAGGCGATGGAAACATTCTTTGAGGATTTCGAATTTGGCGGCTTGCATGGCCCCGACTATAACGCAAACCGTTGGGGCATGGTGAGTGAATCTAGTTTGTTTGGGGCCTGAGGTATTTCTAACTAGATTCACTCACCATTACTTTGAGTCTGAACTACCTAGTGAATCCAGATTACATTGCATTGCGTTAATAGTCAAATTTATTTTCTAATATCTGTGAACAAAATTAACTATAAATTATAAAAAAAATTAATTAATTTAACTAGTTATATGATTATATAAACTATTTAAATTTATAATAAATTATTTTTTTTGTGATCAAACCAGCTTCACTGAACCCCGTGTTCCATCGAGTTCGAGCGTAAGCTTCTCGCGGCGCCTTGCCAGGGCCTCGAACTCCCGCCCCAAGGCCGTCACGCATGGGAGGTGACGCTCCCGCGCGACGGTGCAGGCATGGGACATCAAGCCCCCCGTGCAAAAGAGCACGGCACGTGCCTTCGTAAAGTATTCCACCGAGTCAGGGCGAGCTTTGGCGAAGATTAGAATCGCGCCTTCTTCTACGTCTGAGGGAGGGTGGCGCATGGGATCGATGAAGCGTGCTTCCCCGTGTACCTGGCCCGCGCAGACGGGTGAACCCTGCCAAGCCGTTGCCGGGGGAGACTCGGATGTGGGTGTGCCCCTTGAGTGGTCCATCGGGTGCTCCGAATGCCCGGCAGCTTCCGTGGGAAACCGCCGTGTGCCCGTTTCGTCTAGCCAATAGCAGAGGGGGCCTGGGGGAGTGGCGGTTTCTCCGGCTTCATCCGGAAATATCTCCAACCAGTAGTGCGAAAGATCGGTGCGCTTCATCTGCAGCTTTTGCAAAAGCTCCAACGTGCGTCGGGCGGCCAGCGGCGCTTGCTGAGGTTCCATGAGCCAATGAGCGAGCTCGACCTCGGTATGGGTGGGGAGCCGCAGCGTGAGACTGAGAATCGCGAGCCCCAGCAGCAGGCTTTGGTGGATGCCGTCACCGGAAGCAACGGGAGAGGATTCCCCGGTAGGGGGTGTCCATCGCAGACAATCTTCGATCGTTTTTTCCAGTCGCCATTGCAGCTTAACGAGGGAGATGTACTTTCCGAGGCCAGGCGCTGACTGCACGGTGAAGAAAAGCTTTGGATCGGGAACCACTTGGAGCGATCCGTGGCTCGCGGCGTGGATCATTGCGCTCCAATTGACGTAAGGGGGTTCTCCTGCCAACCAGTTTACCAAGCTGTTTCCCGGCCCGGTTCCCGCCGGACTCGGGCGGGCGGTGGGAGCGCCGAACGTCGCGCAGGCGCGCGACCAGGGAGAGCCGGCGTCGCGCGGGTCGAAAATTTCCGCGAGCTTGCGCCGACCGACGGGGCCCACGTTTTCCGGAAGGCTGGTGTCGTCTTGAAAGCGTAACCAGAGCGAGCTCATTTTTCCGCTGCCGGTAGCATGGCTACCGCCTCCGGAGTCACGACGATGATCGCGCTTTCTCCGCCGATTTCGGCGGCGGCGGGCGAAGAACTGCTGCCGACACTGAAGGGAAGTTTGCGGACGCGCTTGCCCGTTCTGGGATCGATCAAGTGTAAAAAACCGTCTACCGTGAGCGCGCCAAGCCGCGCGGGCTTGCCGCCCAACCAGGTGGCGGGCGCGTGCAGATCCGCTCCGAGATGGATCGACCACTGGATTTTCCCCGTGCGATTCTCTAACGCGAGAATCTGCCCCGCCTTCAAGCTATGGAACGTGATGCGAAGCTCGGGATCCTGGGCGCCGTTGAAGAGGGGCATGCCTGGGAAGGGCTGTTGCCATTCGATCATAGGGGCGCTCCCCGTCCGACGGATGGCGAACGCCCAGCCTCTTTCGTCAGGGGTGCGCGGGCCTAGTCGACCGACCGAGGTGGTCGCCAGAATATTCCCGGTGGCGCGATCCTCCAGCGGTGCGACCCAGGGTTGGCCGGGCAGAGGCAGACGCCAGATCTCGCGGCCACTTTCGGGTTCCAGCGCATAGAGTATGGTTTGAGAAGGATCGGTTTCCACGTGGGCGGGGATTACTAGGAGCTTGCGGTCGGCGGTGAGTAGCGGGGTGGCGTCGACGTGGCCGATCTCCGCTCGCCAGCGTACTTCACCCGATTCCGTGTCGAGAGCCCAGGCCCCCTGGGGCCCAGCGCCGAACCAGAGCGTATTTGTCGTGGCATCCACCAGCGGAGTCGCCTCCAGGTGCCCTAAGAACTGACGCTCCCAGATGGGCTTCCCGTCGGGAAGGGAAACCGCCGTGAGTTTTGAGCTCATCGCAGTATGCAAGCCTTCTCCCACGTAGGCGCGAACACCAACGATAGCGGGGCGGACGTAAATAGGCTCGCTCTTGCGTAGGCTCCAGAGCGGGGCTCCGTCCCCAAGCCGATAGGCATCCAAGGTTCCTTCCGTGGTGCCGACTAGAACCAGGCCGTCGCCGATGGCGGGAGTGGAGAGGTTGTGCCGGGGACTCAGCCGCTCCCAGCCTTTTAGTCGCGTGGGCGAGACTCCCCCCGCGCTGGGTGTCGGAACCTCCGCGGGCGTTGACACGGGAAGCGCATCCACGGGAGTGAGGCGGCTTCCTTGAAGTGATTTTTGCTTCTGCCAGTGGCGCGCGAAAAGCGCCGCCGCGCCGACGAGACAAGTAACCGCCAACACCTTGACGGCGGTTCGGAAACGTCCCCGACGGACGAAGAAACTTGCGACAACCCCGACGGCGCTTAGTAGCCACGGCAGTACGGCGGTCAAGGGAAGTAATGCCGGAAAGAAGTGAATGCGCATGAGAGATTTCAACTTAACAAATCCATTACATAAAACCAATTCTTGGATAGAATTAGGCGATCCTAAAAGCAGTTGGATTTTTAAATGGGGAGCCATAGGAGGGCTTGCTGTGAAGAAATGGATATTCGCCACCGCGGTGGTTTTTGGGTTTTTTGGAATTTTCGGCGCGTCATTCGCGATTGATTCGGCTTCCGCCGCCACGGGCGTGGACGTCACGCTCAAGGAGTCGCGTTCGGTGATCAAGGAATTCAGAAAAGCGGAGTTGAACCGCAAGACGCAGTTAGCGCTTAACGCGATCGTCGGTACCGGCGTCAGTAAATTCCGCCTTGAGGGCTATACGGAGCTCGCGGACCGTTTCGAGAAGGAATGGAAGCGGCAGTATGCCAGCTATTTCTTGAATCTCTCCGTGCTGGATGTGGGTGACCACGCGCCGCTTAATCAGTGGCTAGCGGATTTCTACAAAAAGCTCGAAATGACCTTCGGCGATCTCGTGCTCAAGGCCATGAAGCTCGACGACATCAACACCATCAATTACGTCCTGCCGGTGGTGTTCCAACCCAAGGGCGACCAGCGCAATGGCGATACCTGGGACAAGGTGGAATACCAAAAGCATTTCGTGCCTTTCGCGGCGATCGTGATTTATTGGGCTTGCCGCGGGAGCTGCACGGGTATCACGTTCGGCGCCGGAGCCATCGGCTCGGTTTGCGGCCTAGCCTCCGAGATCCCGCGCTTCGTGATGAAGACGTGGATCGCACCACCGCTTTCGAATTGGGTTTACGACCTAGCTACGAAAGGCAAGACGGACGGCAAGCTCGTGCTGAGCGAAGAAGCGATGCTCTACTTGGCCGAATAACGTCGACACAAAAGCTTAGGGTTTTTGGGAAGGGCTCCGGAAGAAATTCCGGGGCCTTTTTTTGTTACCAGGCGGCGTTGTAACGCTGCCAGTTGCCAATAGCGGCCCCTCCGACCGGAGCGCCAATACCGGCGCCGATGGTGGGCGCGCCCGTCCAGTTGAAGCTATCGTTCATCATGGCCAGCTGCATGTCGGCGTAGGGGTTGCCGGTGCCGTAGGGATAGATCTCACCCATGCGCGCTTGCATCGCGATCGCGTTACTGGTGGGGCCGTTGGGATAAAAGGGCATATTTTGGAAGGGTTGCAACATCTGCCGGTATCCGCCGTAGTTCATCATGGGCGGGCCATAACCGTAACCGTATCCGGCGCCCATGGCTTCCGCCTCTAGGGCGTTCATCGTAACGTGACAAGGCAGGACCAACATGATGGTGAGTAAGGCTCTCTTCAAAAACAACATAGATAAACTTCCTCTCAACGAACTCTCAGGCTCAGTTCATTTCAAGGCGCATACCAATGGACGAGGGGCTATCTCGTGGATAAAACGGAGTTTGCGCCGCCCCGCTGTCCAATCATTAGACAGGTGGCCGCGCGTGTGTCACGCCGTACCTGGTGGCCGAAGCCGGTTACTTCTTCTTTTTCGCGTGAGGTTTCGCCGAAGATTTTACGCCTTTAGCCCCTTTTTTAGGCTTGTCGGCTTTGAGTTTCAGGAGGGGCTGGATGCCCGGGCCGGCGGCGAAAAGCGCGGCTTCCTTGTCGAGCTGCGCTTTTTGCAAATCATCGAGCTCCTCGTACGCCTTCTGGTAGTGCAGTCGGGCCAACGTCGGCGCGGGTGGTAGGCCGAAATTCGAGTCCAGGCGCAGCCACGGGTCGTGGCTTACGGCGCCGGTGGCGATACCCATCAGATTAGGTTTGAAATCGATCTCGAAGCGCTCATTTTGCGTGCCGTGGGGGCGCGTGAAAGAACTCGTCGCCATTACCCCCAGCTTCAAATTGGGTTGGCCAGGTGCGGGAGGAGTGATCTGCGTGATCTGGAAAAGAGCGTCGTACGCTTTGAAGGAGCCCGACACTGGCACGGTGCCGAAGAGGATGGCTTCGAACTGCTGGATCTCCAGCTTCACGTTCATGGCGCTAAAAGGCAAATCCGTTACCAGGTGATCCTGGGGATTGAAGTCCTTGAGTTCCGCGAGCAGCATCACCGTAGGTTTATGCGTGATCGTGAGTTTTCCATCGAAAGTTTGGAACTGAAGGTCAAGCCCCGCCGGTGAATACGCGGTCACGACGGTAAACGGTACGTCCTGCTTCAACCAGGTCAACGCGGCCGCTTTCAGTTTGCCTTGGATCGGCGCGCTTAAGTGGAACGATCCGGCTTTGCCCTCGAGCGCGGGTACGTCTAGGTCGTAGCTGCCGCTGTTGACCATGAAGCGCTCCGCCTTGACGCCTTTCTGGTTCACTACCAGTTCTTGCAGCATCATGCGGTCCAGTACGAACGGCCGCGAAGGCACGGCCGACGAGTAGACGGACACATTGGAGATGTTCACCATTTTCACGCGCAAGGTTTTAAAGAAGATGGGGCCTCGTCCACCGCTCGTGGCCCCCGACGACCCGGAGCCTTGTGCCCGACCCTGCATGGTCTTGAGGATCTTGACCGTACCTTGATCCAGATTCACGTCTTCGATGAGCAGCTCGCCCGCCATTAGGCGCGAGAGACCGGCATACTGAAAACGCGCGTTCTTGAGGTTGAGCTCGAGATCCGCATTCTTGAACTCGAGCGTTTCAATGGACATGCCGCTATTGAGGCTTCCGGTCATCCCGGAAATCTGCACTCCGTTCGCCTTGAGCGCGGATTCGATTAATTTCAGCGGCAGCGGAGTATAAATGATGGAGTAGAACGCGGCGCCGGCGAGAAGGAAGATGATCACGACGATCGCCAGGAGGATCTTTTTCATAGTGCGCCCATCATATAACGTTGGGGATCTTTTTGTCACCGCTCTTTATGGTCGAGTGTTCCGATAACTGGCTGGAATGACGTGGAATTCCCATTTCGGGGGTCGGGCATATGGCTTGCTCAGGTGGGGGCCGAGGGAGGGGGGCAAATGATTACGCTTAAAAGCAAGAATCGCGGTGGGATCTGGGCGGGGTTGGTCGGCCTGGTGTGGGTGGGGTGCTTCCTGGCGAGCGTGGCTCACGCCGAGGAGGGAGGCCCGAATCCGGCGGAAGTTTTCATTCGGGGTGCTACCTATGGTGGAGAGGGTTGTCCTCAGGGCACGGCATCCTCCGTACTCTCGCCGGATGCCCAGCAGATCAGCGTGATTTTTGATCAATACAGCGTGGAAGCCGGAGGCGGATCCGTCCTCGACAGCGGGAAGTCCTGCATCGTCAATTTGCAGTTGAACGTGCCGCCGAACTGGTCTTACACCATTTTTTCGGTAGATTACCGAGGATACGCGGATCTGGACGCGGGCACCTTCGCCACTCTGCAATCGGGTTACTTCTTCGGTACCGACAACACCGTGCGCATGGCGACCTTCGACGAGCAGACGTTGAAAGGGGCTTACTCGGACGACTTTTTGTTCCGCAATCTCATCCCACTCGATCGCGCGATGTGGTCCCCCTGCGGAGAGGGCTCGAAGGAGCTGCGTGTCCGCACGAAAATCCGCGCGGTCGGGGGACCCAATGCTCGCGCCTCTATCACGGTCGATTCGCTCGACGGGAGCCTGGAAAATCATTATGCGATCCGCTGGCGAAAATGCGGGGAGCCAAACGATACGGTTCTTTTGCATCGCTACTTGAGCGCCGATCAGTCGCATCAGCCGGTTCACCCGAAGTCAGGCGGGGGTTTGGAGAATTCCTACCGTCCGATGGGGCCGGCTTACAAGGTTTTCGCCGTGAACGCGCCAGGTCGTACACCTCTGTACCAATGCTCGCGCGTGCGCAACGGCGGCGTGATCGCCCGCAATCAGCCTCCCATCCGCTATGAATCGATCCTGCCGAATTGTGATGACGGCAGCCGGGTAGCGAAGAACGAAGGAGTATTGGGCTACGTGCTCGCTGCGCCAGCCCGCGGGAATATGACGGGAATGATGCCGCTTCGTCGTTATTGGAAAAATTCCCCGAACGGGGTCAACGGCCGCCTCTATCTGATGACGTCGACTCCGTCGGCCGGGGCGCCGGGCGGGGGTGGAATCCCGGGCCGCGTGCCGGGAATGCAGGAAGAGCTGATTGGCTACGTGCCGGTCGGGGTGACGAGCGGCCCACATGTGGGACCGGCACCAGGACGCCTGGAGTGCGCGAGCGTCAATAATGGCCGCTCGACCTGCCCGTCTCCTACGCCCATCGGCAGCGCCCGGTTGCTGGAGCAAAAATCGAACTCGCCTTGTCGGCAAGGCGTGAGCTGGGGATTTGATGCGCGCTCGATTTGGGTGTCCGGCGGTTGCCGGGCGGTTTTCGAGGTGACAGCGCCCTAGGCTTATTTCGGGAAGAGGGTTTTTTCGCGGCTGGCCGCGTGTTTTTTCACCGCTTCCCAGTTCACGTCTTCGTCATCCAGGAGTTGCGTGAGATCCAGCTGGTCGAGCTTTGCTTGCACGAGCGACACGTCTTTGAACTTGGTTTTGAAGAGGGAGGCACCCGAGAGATTGGCCCCATCCAGGCGTGCTCCCGTGAGATCGGCTTCATCGAGGATCGCGGCGGCGAGGTTGGCGTCGGTCAGGTCGGCTTTCGCAAGGTCGGCGCCGGTAAGGTCAGCGCCCTCGAGGTTGGCTCCGACCAGGCTTGCTTCCGTGAGCTGGGCCTCCGTCAGGTAGGAGCGAGACAGGTTGGAGCCGTCGAGTTCCCGTAGCGCGAAGTTTTCGTCGACTAAATTGGTGTCTGAGAGTTGGGCGCACGGGCCGACTTCTTCGATCTGGGTCACGATATTCAGGCCGACTTCCTGTTTGGCGTTCCGGCAGGTGCCGCTCTCGGCGTCGTAGGTATAGATTGCGTCGGGATCGCCCGCGGCCGCGATGGCCCGGGCTAGTGAATCGCCATTGCGCTCAGCCTTGCTAACGACCATACACCCGGACATCCAGACAGTCATGATTGTGAAAATGAAGCCGAAAATCGCCGGGCGAGTCATCCTGATTAGTTTAAGCAAGGAACGTGGGACAGGCAATTTTCTTTTGCGCCCCGAGCTAGGCGTGCGGTAGCATCGCGGCAATGCATCGGGAAAAGGGTATGAAACCGGCAAAGATTTGTCGCTCCGCGATCCGCGTCCGTTACGCCGAGACCGATCAGATGGCCGTTGCGCATCATTCGCAGTACCTGCTGTGGCTGGAGGTCGCGCGCACGGATTTCCTGCGTGAACAAGGATTCCGCTATCGGGACCTAGAGGCGAGGGGCATCTTGATGTCCGTAATCGAACTCGGGTGCCGTTTCCGGCGTCCCGCCCGCTACGACGACGAACTTACCATCGTGAGCTGGATCTCGGAGCTTAAACGGCTCAAGATTCGTTTCGATTACGAGATCTGGCGCGGGGATGAGCTTTTGGGTACGGCTTCAACGACGTTAGGATGCATCGACCGCGAGGGTAAGCCTCGGCCGCTCGACGCCGACGTGATGTCCGCGCTCTCTCAAACGCTGGGGCGAGTTTCGGAGTAGCCCGGGGTGCGGGTGAATTTATCGTAGAGCGACGTGAGCTTGGGCGCGTGTTCGCGCCATTTGAAGTCCGGCAAGCGGAACTCTAGGTATTCCAAGGCCGCGCCCAGATCTAGCCCGGGTTGCGCGAGCTCGGCGCCATTGGCCTGATAGAAAAGCGGGTTCGCGTGTTCCCGCTCCAGCACTCGCAATGTACGTTCGATCTTTTCCCGTTGGCGATCCTGCCACGTGCGGGACGTGCTTTCTTTCATGGTTTCCTGAAAGTGCAGGACCGCGCAAAGCGTGAGGCCCTCGGCGAGGGTGGAGAGCTGGCGGGAGCGGTAGCGCGCCTGCGGATCCACCGGCCAGATCCCGCCATGGGTTTCATTTAGAAATTCGAGGATAGCCGCGGAATCGGCAATTTGATCACCGTTGGGTAGAATCAGAACCGGCACCAGCCCCAAGGGATTGGCCTGAAGAAATTCTTCCGACGGCTTGAAGGGCTCGACGTTGGTTAACTCGTGGGCGATTTGGTTGCGGAGCATCGCCATACGCACGCGGCGCGCGAAGGGCGATCGTTGGGTCATTACTAAACGATAGGCGTTTGGCATCATCCTTAGAATAAACCCAATTCGTTCGCGCCGGTCCAGCGCAAAGAGAGCACGAAGCTTAAGGCGCGGGGTTTCCGATCGGAGTAGAACATCCCCACGCCGCCCACCCAGCTCCAAGGCCCGTTATCCCATTTCACGATCGCGTATTCGGCGTCCTGGGTGGTGTCCGTTCCCGACATGCGGCTCCAGGTAAATAACCCGCCGGCATGAAGGTGCTCGCGGATTTCGTAGACCAGGGCGCCTTCGTAGCGGAAGAGGTGGTCTCCACCGGAGGCACCCGGGAGCACGCTTGATTCGTCGGAGAACTGGGCGCCCGGACGCGAATCGTCGCTTGGTACCAGGTACTCGAAACGGGCGCTGTTCACGAGGGTGAGTCGCCAAGCCTGGAGAATGGAGCGTGCTTCTAGGTAAGTGCGACGCAGTAAGCCCCGACAGACGAAAACGGTGCAATCGAATGCGGAATTGTCGAACGCCCGCCAACCGTAGCTTTGGCCGAAGCTCACGCCCAGGATGGAGATCGGGTAGACGTCGATCTGCGCGATAAGACGGTTGAGCACGACGCTGGTTTCGTAGCTTGCGGATGCGCGCACGTAACCGAATTTCCAGTTGGAGCCGGGCGTCCATTCATGCTTGCGCGCGAACCCGCCGGTGATGCCGAGGTTGGCCCCGAAGGGGTAGCTGCGAGCCCGTAACGCCGCCGAATAGTCGATGCCGCTCAGCTTGGCCGTATTAGAGCCCGAAAGCGAATCGGAGGACGACTCTTGCGCGTGGCCGAGGCTTACGCTACCGAGTCCAATCGTTAAGGCTAGGACTAAGCTTAATCGCAGAAGTTGCATGTGCCCGTTTCTCGACCAGAAGATGCTAGATGTCAATTTTTAGTCTGTAGCGGACTCTGCAGCGGACGCCGTCACCAAGTCGCTTTCAGAGAAACGAATACATCCTTAGTTGCGCGGAAATAAGCGCCCGAAAGCTTTTGCACGTATCCGAGATCCATCCCCAGCGCGGAAGTGAAGGCAACCGATCCGATGGCGGTGAGGCCGACCCGAAAGCCGCGAATGCCCGTGGTCCCGTATACCGTGTCGTTTCGTTCCGTGAGCTCCGACTCGAAGAAGGGACCAAACTTGAGAGTGAGGCCCTGAGGCCAGGCCGAGGGCCAGCGCGCCGAGAGAAGGGACGATCCCACCAGCGAGGCGTTCTGCATGCGGATGCCGGAGTCAAGCAGACCCGTGCCGTAATACCAAAGGGTTTCGAAGCCGAAGGTGGAAGAGATTTCAAATCCGCCCTGTAGTCCTAAGGCAAAAGTATCCACCTTGGGATTGGCGAACTTTGCCCGATTCATGCCCGAAGGCAGCGAGAAGCGAGCGAACGCACCGACCACCCGTTCGGGCTCGTGTAGGAAGTTTGCGCTCGTTTCCAAACCGAATACGCCGCCGGAATCTTCGCCGTACGTCGGCGTGGCGCCCATGGCTTCGGGCGCGCTACCGAAATACCGTCCGGAGAGGCGAAGGGTGACGTCTTCGAGCCCGCCCCAGGCGCCGAAGTTGTGCCCCACCTTGAGATCATACGTCGTGATCGAGGAGTTTTGGGTGATCTGAGACTCGGGGATGTTCTGAGCCCCGAGTCGTCCGCGTTCGAAGCTAGCGGTGAGCTCCACGTCACTTTTACCCGGACCGGCGGAGACGGATCCCGAGATATAGGCTTCCGCCCGCGGGAACAGGAGGAGGGCGCCGACTATGCCGAAAAAAACTCGAGCAGGGGTACGATTCATGCCCGCGATTTTACGGGTTCTCCCCGGAAGCGCAAGGGGGGATGCGCCAAATTAAAATGCCTCTTCGAAGCTCACCTGACCGGTGACGCCGACCTGGTACGCGGATACGCGGCGTTCGAAAAAGTTGGCGAGTTCTTGCACGTCTTGCAGCTCCATGAACCCGAAGGGGTTACGGGAATGGAAGACGGGCTGAATACCCAAGTTCATGAGGCGCTGATCGGCAACGAATTCGAGATATTTGCGCATGTCCGTGATCGAGAGTCCGGCCACGCCGTGGCCCAAAATGTCTTCGGCGAACGCGGTCTCGCAGTCCACCGCTTCGATCATCATCTGTACGATTTGGCGGTTGAGGTCTTCGTCAAAGAGCGTGGGCTCTTCCGCGCGGATGGTTTCGATCGTCTTGAATGCGAAAGCCATGTGCGCGCTCTCGTCGCGGAATACCCAGTTCGTTCCGGTGGCCAGGCCATTAAGCAGGCCTTTGGAGCGCAGAAAATAGACGTAGGCGAACGCGGCGAAGAAGAAGAGCCCTTCGATGCACGCAGCGAAGCAAATGAGGTTGAGCAGGAACTTGCGGCGATCCGCCGGTGTATTCAACGCGTCGAGCGTATTGATCGAGTCCATCCACTTGAAACAAAATTGTGCCTTCTGGCGAATCGAGGGGATATTGTCGATGGCCGAGAACGCCTTGGCCCGATCATCGGGGTGGGGGATATAGGTGTCGAGCAACGTGAGGTAGAACTGCACGTGCAGGGCTTCTTCGTAAAGCTGGCGCGAGAGGAATAGGCGGGCCTCCGGCGAGTTAATGTGCTTATAGAGGTTGAGCACGAGATTATTGGCCACGATGGAGTCGCCGGTGGCGAAGAACGCGACCAAGCGGCTGATTAAGTGCTTTTCGGCCGGGCTGAGTTTCCCATGCAGGTCGGCTAGGTCGTGCGAAAGATCCACTTCCTCGACCGTCCAGGTATTTTTGATCGAGTTCCGGTACATCTCGTAGAACACGGGATATTTCATGGGCCGTAAGGTTAGATTGAGTCCGGGGTTCAAGATCATTTTAAGCTCCTCTTTTTTCGGGAAAAGATTCCCTTCGACGCCCGAATTCCCTCCGGACGCCGTACTGCATTAAAGTTCTAATTCGATTTATGTACGCGGGTTACTGACAGGCCTCGCAGGCGCTCGGGTTTTCGAGCGAGCAGGTGACCGCTTCGGCGTCCGAGTACGTCGGCTTCGTTGCCGGCAGAGCGGTTTCCGCAGCTGCCGATGCCGTCGCTACGGAGACCGTCGCGGTTGGCGCGGTCGCCACGCTGGAAGCCGACAGCGTCGTCTTCGCGATTCGCGTCGCCGGGCGCGAGCGGAGGTAATACGTGGTCTTCAAACCGCGCTTCCAGGCGTACATATACATGGAGGAGAGCTTGCCGATCGAGGGGCTTTCCATGAACAGATTCAGCGACTGACTTTGGTCGATGAACGCGCCCCGGTCCGCCGCCATGTCAATCAGCGACTTCATCGGAATCTCCCAGACCGTACGGTAGACTTGACGGAGATTTTCCGGAATCTCGGCGATGTCTTGAACCGAGCCTTCGGCCGCCTTGATGCGCGCCCGCATGTTTTCGTCCCAGAGGCCGGCTTTTTTGAGCTCGGCGACCAAGTAGCGATTCACCTGGAGGAACTCGCCGGAGAGCGTCTCGCGTTTGAAGAGGTTCGAAACCATCGGCTCGATGCTTTCGTAAGATCCCATAATGGCCGCGATCGTGGCCGTCGGCGCGATCGCGATCATCAGGGAATTCCGCAGGCCCGTGGTCTTCACTCGGTCCTTGAGCTTGTTCCACCGGTCGGGGGTACGACCTTGGGGATGGGGGGCGCTCCAAAGATCGAATTGAAGCAGGCCACGGGCCGCGCGGGTCTGAGAGAAAGCGGGATGGGGTCCGAACTGATGGGCCAGGTCGCAGGAGGTGGACACCGCATGGAAGTAAACTTCTTCCTGGATCTGGCGGGAAAGCTCGCGGGCCTCCGCGCTATCAAACGGCAGCCCCAGCTGGAAAAACACGTCTTGCAGGCCTAAGACGCCCAGGCCGATCGGACGCCACTTCAGGTTGGACGAAGAGGCGGTGGCGATCGGGTAGTAGTTGATGTCGATCACGCGGTCCAGATACTTCACGGCCGTGCGGGCGCTGCGACCGAGCTTTTCGAAATCGAAAGCCAGGCCTTTATCGGTGTGCTTGAGGTGTTTTGCCAAATTGATCGAGCCGAGATTGCAAACCGCGGTTTCGTTCTTGGAAGAAATCTCGAGGATCTCGGTGCATAGATTCGAGAGGTGAATGACGTTGCCCTTCTCACCCGTTTGATTGGACTTGAGGTTGGCGGCATCTTTAAAGGTCATCCAGCCGTTGCCGGTTTGCGCCAGGGTCTTCATCATGCGGGCATACAGATCGCGTGCCTTCACCTGCTTCACGTAAACCCCGCGCTGTTCGGCCGCCATATAAGCCTTTTCGAACTCCTCGCCGTAGAGATCGACGAGCTCCGGCACGATCTTCGGATCGAACAGCGACCAGTCGGCGTCGGCTTCGACCCGTTCCATGAAGAGATCCGGAACCCAGTTGGCGAGGTTGAGGTTGTGGGTGCGTTGGGATTCGTCGCCGGTGTTGTCGCGTAACTCCAGGAACTGATCGATGTCCGCGTGCCAGGTTTCCAAGTAAACGCAGCAGGCGCCCTTGCGCTTGCCACCTTGGTTCACGGCCGCCACCGACGAATCGAGCGTCTTGAGCCACGGGACGATCCCGTTGCTCTGGCCGTTCGTGCCGACGATGTGCGAGCCGCGGGACCGGACCTTGTGGTAGGCAAGCCCGATCCCGCCGGCGAACTTTGAAAGCATAGCCACGTCCATGTACTTCTTGTAGATCGACACGAGGTCATCCTCGGGCGAGTCCAAGAGGTAGCAGGACGAGAGCTGTTGGTGGCGTGTGGCGGAGTTAAACAGGGTCGGCGTGCTCGGCATGTAATCCAGGGCCGAGATCAACCGGTAGAATTCGATGGCTTCGTCGACATTCTTCGAAAGGCCGCAGGCGACGCGCAGGAAGAAGTACTGCGGGGTTTCGAGCACGAAGCGGCTGGAGGGATTCTTCAAAAGATAGCGGTCATAGACGATGCGCAGGCCGAAGTACTCGAAGAGATCCGTGCGCGAGCGGTCGGTCGCGGCATCTAGGATCGCCTTGTTCTGCATCACGAACTGATGCGTTTCCTTCGCGATCAACCCCACTCGGAAACCGAGCTCGATGGATTCGGAGAAACATTTAATGCCTTGGCTGGCGACTTCCTCGTCGACGTAAACGGCGAGCAGGCGGGCGGCAAGCCGAGAGTACTCCGGCTCTTCGCCGATGAGTAGTGCCGCGGTTTGGATACAGAGCTGGTCGAGTTCCTGCGTGCTGGCGCCGTCATACAGTCCGCTGATGGCCTTGGTCGCGATCCGCATCGTGTCCACCGAGTGCAGGCCGATCGCGCAGGTGCCGACACGGGCGACGATCTTGTTGAGGTCGACGGGTTCGCACGTGCCGTCGCGCTTGCAGACTTTCATGGAAGTGCCGCCCCAGACCGTGTTTTGGGACGAAGTAGTGGTGCCAACCGGACGGGTATTTTCACCCATTGGGCGCGTATTCAGGACAAGCTTGCCCGAATCACCTTCGCTGGAGCCTTTTTGCGGGGAGCCATTGGTTTTGCCGGCTAGGGGCTGAGGGTTTAGGATCAAATCTGCCATCGTTTCCTCCGTGAATCTTCGTCTGATGTGGCCTGGTGCGCCCGTACTCAAAATGCTTGCTGTTGAGTCCAGACTGAGGGGTGTGTGGGGTTTTGTCAAAGGGGGTACCACAATATATGGGGGGTTGATAAGTTTATGACACTATAAGTAGCGTTTGTTAGGGTTGCGTTAGGTCCGCGTGGAGACTGAGTTTTTCGCTGATTTTGGCTCTTTTTACAAAAGTGCGATCATTGCAGTTGAGACCCTATAAGATCACCTAAGTAGGATAACGCTCTATGTAAAATCCGTTCGGATTTACTATTAAAACTATGCGCATCTTCATCGGATTGGTTGGGGGACTGGTTGGTATTTCATTAGTGGGAAGCATGGCCCGGGGAGAAGTTTCGCCGCCCATCGCCTTGAAGGAACACTGCACCTCCGCCCGTGAATACGTCACGGCGCTCGAGTATTTGCGGGACCACAAGGACTTCGCGCTAACCGAGGCGGCGGCGCGGAAACTCGCCGACGACGTGTCCCTCGGGTGCAGCGAGGCCGCTCGACGGTTCGTCCGGGGAAATGAGCTCCTGATCAAAGCGGGCGTGCCCGTTGCGGATGCACTGAAAACTTCCGTGCAGCTCGCGCAAATGGGCGACGAGAAGTTCACGGCGTTCACGGATATCTTTTCCGCCGCCTACGCCAGCGATGGCCTGGATCTAGATGTGCGGGCAGCCCTGGAGACGGCCCGGGATCTTTCGGTGAGTTTCGCGGGTAGCTCGGAGTACGCGCGACAGGACTTCGAGGCGATTGTTCACTTCTGCATGAAGGAGCGCGAGTTGGCGCTCCCTAAATATCGGTGCGCGGAGCTGGCGAAGAAGGTGGCGATTCAAAACGAAGGCTTCGATCGGCCACTATCACCCGCGTTCCGCGAGCTTTTTCAATTCATCACGACGGGTTTGCCGGGCCGCTCAACGGGGGAAGCGCTCAGGCTCGCCGAGGAGATCGTGGGCAGTGGCCCGCAATCGGCGGAGAATTTCGCGCAAGCTTACAAGTACGCGGTGGCGAGCGGGGGTTTGCAGATGCCGGTGAATGAAGCCCTGGCCTTTGCCAAGCAGATGGCCTTACGGTCATCGTTGGCGCCCGAAAAGCGGGGCGCGCCCGCAACCCCGGGGCTAAAAGAAAAACGCTAGGCTTACACCCGGGCGCAGCTTGCCCGTAACGGGTTCGGGCAGAAGGGTGGCGCCGGCCACCGGTGCGTAGATGCGCTTCTTATACTCACGCTGCGAGCGCGCCACATCCTGCCACTTGTATTGGAAAAGCAGGGGAGCGAAGGCCGCGGCCATTGCGATCGCGCCGAAGGTGCCGGTGTCGGCCTTGGACAGGAGGTAGGCGGAGGCGCTGGCGTTCGTCGCGATCGAAACCCACATTAATCGCCGGGCCAGGGAAGCCGGCTTTTCGAGGGCTTCTTCGGCCAGGCGCTCCTTCGTTAGCTGGTCGCGCTTAGTCTTGGTCGGGAGATCCTTGATCGAGTCCAAGCCGGATTGGTAGGGTTTATAGGTCGCGGCCAAGAAGGTTGATACCGCAAGCCATCCCGCGCCCACCCCGATCGCGATGGCTTGAGTCGGGTCGGGACTTACGACCGAGGCCTTGGGCGTGTAGGTGATGCCAGCCAACGTCGTGGCTAAGGCAGAAATTTGGATCGGCAGGTGCATCGTCCATTGGGTGCCGGGCTCATCCTTGGCTAGCATACCCAGTCGATCCGAGGCGAGCGGCGTTACCATCAATTCAGGGTAATCGTAGGTCTCCGCGGCACCGACCACGTGGGTGGAAAAAAATGCGATCAACGCGACAAACGCTCCCATTCTACTTCCGAGTTTCATGCTTGGAATCTCCTCAATGCCCGCTATACTGTCGTTTCAACCATCATAACAAAGAGAAGATCCCCATGAAAAACCAAAATGATCGCGCCGTTTTATTCCTGATTTGCCTCGCGCCAGGCTTCGTGGCTGCTCCCGTATACGCTGATAGTCAAGTCGGAGTTTTGACGGCGGTAGAGGGCGGCGTGCAGATATTCGATCATCCCGGGCAGGAGATGAAGGGCCCGGCTCCGCACGTGAAATATCAAAACGAATATTATTCCGTGCGGTCTGCCAAGGTGGGGGACGTGGTGGAAAACGGAAACATCGTGCAGACGGCAACCGACGGCCGCGCGCGCGTGGTCTATGAGAACGGCGATCAATTGAACCTCGGCCAGGGCACGGCCTATCGGGTGTCTTGGCAGCGAGGAAAGAAGGGCCGGCTTTACGCGGCGGAGAAGGCGAAACCGGACGCCACCAAAACCTCGGCGCAGCTTGAGCTCGTGTACGGGAAACTCCGCGCGCTGGTGGAGAAAGGCGGACCGCGCTCCGGCCTCAAGCTTAAAACCCGGTCCGCGACCATGGGGGTACGCGGCACGGATTTTTTCGTCTCGGAATCGCACGAGCAAGCAGTGACGGAAGTCTCGGTCCTGCGGGGCGAGGTCGCGGTGACTCCACAGGCCACTCCGCAGCAGACGATCAGTGTAAAAAAAGGCTTTACGGCCGAGGTGCCCGTTACAGCCAAAACGGTGGATGCGGCTCCGGGGGCGGTCGCGCCGAAGGTCGAGCTGCGCGCGACGACGAAGACGGAGCTTACGGATATTCAAGCCGAGTCGATGGTGAAGCAGGACTTAGCGAAGTTGAACGAAAAATCGGAGCTCGCCGCGAAGGTACAGGGCTTGGAAAAACAGGCGCTCACGATGACGGTAACCGACATCAAGCGCCACGATCCGGAGCTTTACGCGCAGATGGAGCAGAACCCCGCGACCACGACGGACGCCGTGAATGCCCAGGTTACGGGAAGGCTGCTTAAAACGGCGCCGGAAGGCCCGTCACGAATCAAACCGTCCACTCGCCAGCTCAAGGACGGCGAGGACGCGTACCAGAAGTACTTCAAACCGCAGGATTAGGTCGCGCTCGGGCCGGTTTCCGGCTTTTCAGGGGCGATAAAACCGGCTAGGTTTCCGGGGGTGAACCCCACGAATCTACTACACCTGGAAAAAAGCCCTTATCTTCGTCAGCATGCCCAGAATCCGGTGTGGTGGCAGCCTTGGGGGGAGGCGGCGCTCGCGCGGGCGAGACAGGAGAACAAACCCATTTTCCTGTCGGTGGGTTACTCCACTTGCCACTGGTGCCACGTGATGGAGCACGAGTCTTTCGAGGACGCGGAGGTTGCGCGCGCCCTGAATGAATCTTTCGTTTCCGTGAAGGTGGATCGTGAAGAACGGCCGGATGTCGATTCCATCTACATGGCGGCCGTGCAAGCGATGCGGGGCTCGGGCGGTTGGCCGATGTCGGTGTGGTTACTGCCGGACGGTAAGCCGTTTTACGGCGGGACCTATTTCCCGAAGGCGCATTTTCTGCACCTTTTAGGCGAAATCTCCCGCGTGTGGCGGGAAGATCCGGAGAAGTTGAAGCACGGCGCGGGCGAGCTTACGAAGTTGCTCGAGGAAAACGCGCAGGTCACCCCTTCGCTCGGCCCTGGTGATCCGGACGGTAGCGCGGCGGGGGCATTTTCCGAATCCGTTTGGCCTCGTTTCGTTTCCTATTACGAAACCGCTTTTGATCCCCGTAATGGCGGCTTCAATCACCGCCCCAAGTTTCCCCAAACCATGAATCTCCAGGCGCTTCTGCGCGCTCACGAGCAGCCAAGGTTTCGCGATCGTCGACCCCAGATTGCTGAATGGGTCACGCGCACGCTCGACGGCATGGCTCGCGGGGGAATGTTCGATCACCTGGGAGGAGGGTTCCACCGCTACTCCGTCGACGAGGCCTGGGTCGTGCCGCATTTTGAGAAAATGCTTTACGACAACGCCCTGTTGCCGCCCGTTTACCTCGAAGCGTTTCAGCTCTTCGGGAAGGACGAATACGCCGAGGTGGCGCGCGCCACTTTCGAGTACGTGCTACGGGACCTTACGCATCCCGATGGAGGTTTTTTTGCGGCAGAGGACGCCGATAGCGAGGTGCCCGCCGGTGAGCACGCCCCCACCTCGGGCCATGCCCGCGTGGGGAGTAAGTATGAAGGTTATTTTTATACTTTCAGCTGGGACGAGGTGACCGGGCTACTGGAGGCCGAGGAGCTGAACGCGGCGAAACGCCTCTTCGGTGTTTGTCGGGAGGGAAATTTCGAGGGCCGTAACATCCTGTGCTTACAACCAGCCATGGCTTGGGCGGGAGGCGACGACCCAGCTTGGCGTTCCGCGGCGACGAAGCTGCTCGCGCACCGGAACCGGCGTCCCCGGCCCCATCTGGACACGAAGATCATCGCCGGATGGAACGGCCTGATGATCGCGGCTTTTGCGCGCGGCTATGAAGTCCTAGGCGAGGAGAAGTACCTGCAGGCCGCCCGGCGGGCCGCGGAGTTCATCTGGCGTGAACTCTGGCGATCCGAAGCCGGGAGCGGACGGCTCCTTCGGCGCTGGGCGGACGGCGAAGCGCGGTTTTCCGCGTTGGCCGACGACTACGCCTACTTGATTCACGGAATGCTGGCGCTCGCCGAGGCGGACCGAGAGGGAGGACCGTGGCGGGAGCGTGCCGCACGGCTACAGGCGAAGTTCGACGAGTCCTTCACCGCACCGGACGGCACTTATTTTCAAGACGACGGGAGCGATCCGACGCTACTGCTTCGTTCCGTGGAGGATTATGATGGCGTGACGCCGACCCCCACGTCGCTCATGGCATTGAACCTCCAGCGCCTCGCTCAGTTCAGCGAGCTAGACGAAGCCGCGCGCCTAGAGGCTCGGGCGCGCCGTATTTTTTCCGCCTGGCGAGAGCGGGTCGAGCGAAGCTCGCCCGCGGTTGCCCAACTCATGGTGGCCGTCGATTTTAGCCAGGCGGGCGCCCGTCAGCTCGTCATCGTTCGTGGCGAAGGGGAAGCGGCGGCGGCGCGGGGGCTCGGGCGGCGCTTCTTGCCACACGTGGTGAAGCTCTGGCGCAAGCCCGACGGCGCCTGGAAGGCGGTTCGGGGCGAAACGAGTTTTTATCTTTGCCAAGGCAAGGCCTGTTTGCCGCCCGTCACGCGCGTGGAAGCCTTAGGGCAGGAGTGAACGCTTAGCCGCGTGGGGCGTGGCAGAAGCGGACCACGAGGTCGCCCCATAGTCCTAGCGGCAAGCGCGGGGTTTGCTTGAAGGAAAAATCGAGATCGGCCAAACGGGTTTGCAGCTCCAGCACATCTTCGATCGGCCAGTGGCGGACCCAGGCATTGAAGCGATCAGCCACGTAGGGGTTGAGCTTGGCGTTGCGCGTGCCGCGGCGGCGGTCTTCCACGAGCAGCGCGAGCTGGCGTACATTCCAAGCAAGCAGGCCCAGCAGGGGGAGCGATTCCTCGGGCTGGTTGGCGAAGTTCTGGATGGCCTTCATCGCGCCTTCGTACTGGCGTGAAAAAAAGTAAGCCAAGAAGTGTTCGGCGTCGCCGCTCTCGGCCTTGAGGTTCTGCTGCAAGGCCGCGCCGACTTGCTCGGCATCGCCGTCGCCCGCTTCGTTCATTAGCCAGAGCGAAGCTTTTTCCAGTTCCTGATCGATGAGTTCAAGCGACCAGGGGTCGAGCGCGCGTAGCCGGGCCACGAGTTCGCCCGCCACGGCGGGCGCGAGTTGGAGATTGCGTCGCTTCATCAGGTACTGCACCCAGGCTTCGCGATCGGCGTCGGCCACTTCTTCGCAAGAGACGACGGCTGCCTTCTCTAAAAGTACCTTGGAAAACTTCGTGCGCATGTCCAGGTTATTGGCCAGAAAAACGCAGATGCTGGGAAGCTGATCCAGGGGGGCGCGGGGTCCCAGCAAGGAGCCGAGCGCCTCCGGCTCGTCGATGGCCTGGGCGTCACGGACAATGATCAAGCGGGTGCTCCCGCCTAGGGTCAAGGTGTTCGCCGAATCAACGATCGAAACGCCGTCCGTTTCCGCGCCGTCGATTAAGTCGACCGAGAGGGATTGGCGGCCGTCGGTCTCGTCGGGGTATACGGATTTACGGATCCGTTTGAGGAGTTCGCCCGATTTCATGCGCTCGGGCCCGTAGAGCCAGTACACTGGCCAAAATTGCCCGGACTCAAGTTCCTTCTGGATGACTTTGGGTTCTAATTTCGGCACGGCCCTACTCCTTTAAAACATCGAAAACATGGATTCGTGCACGTCGCCCGCGATCTCGTCGGCCAGCTCGCTGATGGCACGATCGAACTCGCTGTCGTTGATCAGGGCGGACGTCGTTCCCAACACGCCGAGCTGGTTGTTGGCGGGAAAGGTACGGCTTCGGGAAAAACCAGATCCCCAGAGGCGTTCGTCGTTCTTCGTGCGCGAAAGTGCGAAGGTGCAGGCCAGGTTGGCGCCGTACACGCTGGCCACGTCGATGGGCACGGGCTGGGCTTGGAAGGTCGGACTCGCGCCGGGAAGGTTACGAACGTTCGTACCGGCGGCCGCGTTGTAAGCCGCCGCTTCGACGATGCCGGTTAGGATTGCGTCGGCATCCTCACGGTTATGCACGATCTTTACTTGGGCATGCGTGGAAATACGCTTCAGAACGGCGTTGTAAAGCACGTTCTCGACGCCCGCTTTGTAGGTTTCGTTACGGATCGGTTGGATGTAGACCTTTTTTACCCCACGCGAGGCCAGCACCGGGTTTGAAGAAGTTTGCATGGTGTAACCACACGCCGTGGTTATGCCCAGTGCCGCGACCAGCACGCTGAATGCGAAGGAGTGGGGTATGCGTAAGCGGGTCATTTGACGACGAAGTTCACTAGTTTGCCCGGCACGAAGATGGTCTTCACGATCGCCTTGCCCTCGAGATGTCCCGAGACCTTCGGGTGTTCCTTGGCCAGCGCCACGACTTTTTCCTGCTCAAGCTGAACGCCCACGGCGACATCTCCCCGTAGTTTGCCGTTGACCTGAACTACGACGGTGACCACGTCCTTCTTGATGGCTTCGGGGTCTTCCGTCGGCAAGGGCATGCCCGCAAGCATCTGGGCGCCGCCCAAGCGTTCCCATAGTTCTTCGGTCACGTGCGGGGCGAACGGGTGCAAGAGCCGCAGCACGGTTTCGATCGACTCCCGGAGGACGGCGCGGCTCTCGTCGACGCCGAATTGGACGGGGTACAGATAGATCTCGTTCACCAGCTCCATGATCGCGGCGATGGCGGTATTGAAGTGATAGCCGTGATCGAAGTCCTGGGTGACCTTCTGGATGGTTTGGTGCGTTTTCGCGCGCAGGGCTTTCGAAGCGTCGATCTTGAGCTCGGCGTGCTTACTCGCGTAGGGCGCAATCTTTAGGATGGACTCATGCTTTTCCACCAGGCGCCAGATACGGTTTAGAAAACGGAAGGAACCCTCCACGCCGGCTTCCGACCACTCGAGCACTTTTTCCGGGGGGGCGGCGAACATGGAAAACAGGCGCGCGGTGTCGGCACCGTACTCTTTAATGATGGCGTCGGGTTCGACTACGTTGCCTTTGGATTTGGACATCTTGGCGCCATCTTTATACACGATGCCCTGATTGAAGAGGTTCGCCACCGGTTCATCCAGCGCGTCCTTCGGCATGTTCTTGGGCAGGTAGCCCATGTCGCGCAACACTTTGTGGAAGAAGCGAAAATAGAGCAGGTGCATGGTCGCGTGCTCCACGCCGCCGATGTATTGATCGACCTGCAGCCAGTACGCCGCATTCTCCGGCTTGAATGGGCCCGCATCGTAGCCCGGTGAGGTGTAGCGCAGATAGTACCAAGAAGACTCCATGAACGTGTCCATGGTGTCGGTCTCGCGGCGGGCGTCGCCGGAGCCGCACTTCGGGCATTTGGTTTTCAGGAAGTCGGGGTGCTTGGCGAGCGGAGAGACGCCTTCGCCCGTGAAGTCGACGTCCACCGGCAACACGACCGGCAGCTGCTCCTTCGGCACGGGCAGGGTACCGCACTGGGCGCAGTAAATGATGGGGATGGGCGCGCCCCAGTAGCGCTGGCGGGAAAGGCCCCAGTCGCGCATCTTGAAGTTGACGGCTTGCTTGCCGGCATTCTTTTTCGTGAGCTCGGCGATGACGGCGGTCTTGCCCCTTTCGGAGTCCATCCCGTCGAACGCACCGCTATTTATCATCACTCCGGGCTCGGTAAATGGAGCTTCGGACACGGGTTTAACGTCTTTTAGCGGGCCGCCTTGGGCGGCGGAAGGCTTGACCACTTCCTTGATCTCGAGCCGGTATTTTTTTGCGAACGCGTGGTCGCGGGCGTCGTGCGCGGGCACGGCCATCAGGGCTCCCGTTCCGTAGTCCATGAGTACGAAGTTGGCGACGAAAACGGGAACCTTGGCCCCGGTGAGCGGGTGGAGGGCATAGCCTCCCGTAAAGACGCCTTCTTTTTCGGCGTCTTCGGCGGTTCGGGCGACCTTATCCTGCTTGCGGCACTTGTCGACGAACGCACGCACGTCCTTTTCCGTGGGCTTCCCTCGGCACAGCTCCAGCGTTAACGGATGCTCGGGCGCAATCGCCATGTACGTCACGCCAAAGAGGGTGTCGGGGCGAGTGGTGAACACGTCCAAATGCTTGCCGTTTTCGAGCTGAAAACGGATCTCCGCCCCTTCGCTGCGTCCGATCCAATGGCGCTGCATAGAGCGGATGCGATCGGGCCAACCCGGCAGGCGATCGAGATCGTCTAAAAGCTCCTGGGCATATTGGGTGGTCTTCAAAAACCACTGTTCCAGCTCTTTCGTCGTCGTTTCCGATTCGCAGCGCCAGCAGCGGCCGTCTTCCACCTGCTCGTTCGCGAGCACGGTGGCGCAGCTCGGGCACCAGTTCACGGTCGAGGCTTTCTTATAAGCCAAGCCGCGATTGAACATCTCGGTGAAGATCAACTGCTCCCAGCGGTAGTATTCAGGGAGGCAGGTCGTGACTTCTCGGCGCCAGTCGTAGCCGAAGCCCACGCGTTTCAGTTGTTTTTTCATCGTCTCGACGTTGTCGAGCGTCCACTTCTGGGGGTGGAGCTTGTGCTTGATCGCCGCGTTTTCGGCGGGCAAGCCGAACGCGTCCCAGCCCATGGGCGAGAGCACGTTGTAGCCCTGGGCTTTACGAAAGCGCACGATCACGTCGCCGATAGTGTAGTTGCGGACGTGTCCCATGTGCAGCCTTCCCGACGGGTAGGGAAACATGGAGAGGACGTAGTATTTTTTCTGGCCCGGTTTCTCGTCCGCGTTCCAGACGTGCTCCAGTTCCCAGCGGTCCTGCCATTTCGTTTCGATCCGCTCGGAATCGTAGGCATTCGTGGGGTGGGCGGAGGGGGCTGTTTGGTCGCTGCGGTCGTTCGTATTTTCGCTCATAGGGGTCTTTCAGAGGCATAACAGAGAACCCGATGAGTTTCCAACCTGAGGAAGATCCAGTGTCTAACGCGATGCGCTAAACCATAGGCCTTCTATTTGCGCGTTTCTAGGGGGCGTGAGAAAGAGTGGGGGTCGGTGAGATAGAACATGGGATTTGACCGTTTAAAAGACATTCTGGAGCTTGCGCGTCGGAAGCACCCGCAGTTTTCCCAGCGCATGGATGAGGCGAAAGCCCTAGCGCGTTGGGAGGAGGCGGTGGGACCCCAGATCGCCAAGCATTCGCGCGCGGTGAGCGTGAAGAATGGGGTGCTTTGGGTTGAGGTGGACCATCCGATCTGGCGGTCGGAGCTACACCATCGCAAGGCGCAGATCCTGGAAATGTTGAATCGCTTACCCGTCGAGCCGACCGAGGAAGTCCCCGAGGAAAAAATCGGCGATGAACCTCCCCGCCGGGGTCAGAAAAAAAAATCCAAGGCCCTACTGCCGACGGCGCCCAAATCTCCGACGGAAACCCCGCCCATTTTCACCGACATTTGGTGGGTTGACCCGCGCTCGCCTAATGCGTCTGCAGGACCTGGAAAAGCACGATTCCCAAAAAAACCGTGAGGATCACCAATGCCCAAGCGATCCCGCGCCAGATGGACTGGCGTTCGATCTGACCCACGGTCAGCGGCACGTGGATTTTGAAAGCCTTCGGTCGTGGCGTTTGGACGGGCTCTAGCGTGGGATTGCCGACATCCGCGCTGGTGGGGGCTTTGGGTTGGAACCTTCGCAAAGCCTGATTTTGAATCATCGCCGTGTCCCCGTCGGTGAGCGCTTCGGCCGGTAGATCCGGGATGGGTTGGTCGTCGCTAGTCGGGCCGCCGGGGGTTCCGGTCGCGGCAGACTCTTTTTCTTTTAGCAGGGAAGATTTCTCCACGGCGGGCGCGGCGCGGGCACTCGAGGCGTCGGTGCGGGTAATCGTCTCCGTCTGGGTAATCTCCTCGTCGGCCGAGGAAAACACGGGTGGAAGAATGCCGAGCTGTTCGCGCACTTCAGCCGCTTCGCGCACGAAAAACCAGTAGCGGTTTGCGCAGCAAACCTCGTCCCATGGGCCGAGCGCTTTCTCTCGGATGAACTGGCGCACCTGATCCCCGGTAAAGGGGCCGGTCACCTTATTTTTGGCCGTACGAACCAACCACTGATCCATATTGGGGAAAGTGTAACAAGCTTATTACCTTTAGGATAGGCTTAGGAGAAAGCCGTCACGGTGCGACGCTCCGCATCTAGGAACTCGCGGATCGCGGCGTGAGTGCTACGCTTGAACTCGGACGGCTTGCCGAAGAAAACGACCTTGCCTTGGAACAAGAAAGCGATGTTATCGGCGAGCAAGAGCGCGGAAGCGATGTCGTGGCTGATGACGATCGACGTGAGGTGGAGCTCGCGCTTTAATTTTTCGATCAGCTCGTCGACGGTGAGCCGGGTCACCGGGTCCAAGCCGGTCGTGGGTTCATCATAAAGCAGGATCGACGGTTCGCGAATGATGGCTCGCGCGAGGCCGACGCGTTTGCGCATGCCGCCCGAGAGCTCGTTCGGATACTTGTCGTAACCCGAAGGCATGCCCAGGAGAGTGAGCGACTTCTCCACGCGTTTTTTCATCTCCGCTTCGGGAAGCGTCGTGTGTTCGCGTAACGGGAAAGAGACGTTCTCGTACACCGTCATGTCATCGAAGAGGGCGGAATTTTGAAAAAGCATGCCGAATTTCATGCGATGGTGGGCAAGCGCGCGGCCCTTGAGTTGGCGCATGTCCTTGCCGTGGACGAAAACGCGGCCCTGGTCGGGATTGAGCAAACCTAACACGTGCTTGATGAGCACTGACTTTCCCGTGCCGGAGGGGCCCAAAATATAGGTGAGTTCACCTTCGGGAAAATCAAGGGTCACGCCTTGGAGGACTTTATCGCGTCCTTGGCGGAAGCTTTTGTGCAAATTTTCCACCCGAATCGCGGGCGGCTTTTGGGTTTCCGGCATGGTGAACCGCTTTTAAACGCTATGGTTGCGCCGCTCGACCCGGTTCGATACCGACGTCAGCAGCTCATAGGGCACGGTACCGGCTTTTTTTGCCTGTTTCCAGGGAAGAATGTGGGGGCCGAGCACTTCTACCCAGTCCCCGGCCTTGACCTTCGGGCCGCAGCTGATCGCGCTCAGATCCATGCTGATGCGCCCGAGGTAGTGCTCGAGCTTGCCGCCGACCCAGACTTCACCCGCGTTGCCGAGTTCCCGGTGCATTCCGTCGGCGTAGCCGGCGGCGATGATGGCCGCGCGCACGGGTTTGGATTTTTTAGGCACCTGGTAGATGCCGCCGTAGCCGATGTAGTCCCCGGGCTGGAGGGTGAGCACGTGCACGACTCGCGCGTGGATGGTCATGACGTGGTCGAGGCCAGCCCGCGAGGCGCCTTCCCACGGTTCGATTCCGTACAGCGCCAGTCCCGGCCGCACGGAATGCGTAAGCCCTTCGAGCCCCCACGCCTTGAAGTTCCAGATCGCCGCGCTGTTGGCCATGTGGTAGCGCACGGATCCGAAGCGAGCGTGGAAGTCGCCGCGGATCTCTTGAAAAAGCGCGCGTTGTCGGCGGCTCAGCCGAGTGTTCGGCGCTTCGCCCTCGGCCAAGTGCGTGAGCACGCCTGCGGGTAGCCAGCTCGAAGACTGTTTCGCCAACTGAGCGGCTACCGTACGTGCCAGCTCGTGCGAGATGCCTAAGCGGTTCATGCCGGTATTGAATTTCAGCTCGTATGAAATTTTTGTCGGCCAACCGCGCCGGTAGAAGGCCGCCCAATCCGCGTCGGAGGCGATGACGGGGGTTAGACCGTAACGTTGGCAAAACGCGCCTTTTTCATCCGTCCAAGGCGTGGCGCCCGAGAACACGATGATTTCAGTGGATTGCCCCTTGGCGCCGAGGTCGCGGCGAATCTGCGCGCCTTCCTCTAACGTCGCTACCCCAAAGCCGCGCAGCTTGGGCATCTGCAACAGCTCGGTGGCGACCCACTGATCACCGTGTCCGTAGCCGTTGGCTTTTACCATGGCGATGATCTCGTGGCCCGGTGCTCTCTGGAGAATCGTACGGTAATTGCGCAGCAGTCCCCGCGAGCTAAGCTTGGCCACTACCCGGGGGTGAGCGATGTCGTTAGGAAGCATGGATGGTGCGTGAGGAGGCTACCTTGATTTGGGGGACGGCGGTTCGTTCGTACGCCGCGCCGGCGGATCTCATCATGTGCACGAGCGCGTCACGATGGATCGAGCTCTGCACGCCGGACTGGAGAATGATCAATATTCCGTGAAGGCGAATCGTCGCGCCGTCGGGCGTGGTCACGTCTGGCGTGGGACCGGGCGTCGTTACCGCCCAAGCTTCGAAGACGGCCACCCCTAAACGCTCCATCAGCATGCGCGTGACGGGCTCGTAGTGGGCAAGCGAGGCGAGCTTGCGGCGTACGACGCAGTTTTGGATCTGGGAGACCGATTCGGGATCCACTTGAAAAGCGATGGCCGCCGGCGCGTCACCGGCCGGAAATCCGGCGTCGTTTTCGAGAATCGCCAGCTTCGTGCGTTCGTTGAAGCGGAAGTAGAGGACGGGGCTACTCGCTAGGCTGGACGCCGACTGCGCGAGCATCGCGGCGATGAGCCGGGGATCGGAAAAATGCTGGGCGTTGAGCTCGAAGCGCGCGACCACTTCCAGAGCCTCGCGGCGGGTGAGCACGGGCAGCTCGTCGGTCAGGACGGGCGGCGTGACGGCCTTGGACTGAGCCTTGGCCGTGGGGCGAACTTGGGGGCGTGCCTGTTCGCGCCGAAGCGCTTCGATTTCCGCGGGGCGAGCCATTCCTTCGGGCCGCACGGGCATCTCGGGCAGCTCGGAAACCGGAATTTCTGAGGAGACGCCAGGCGTGGCAGAAGACGCGCTAGATGGAGCCGGGTGGATGGTTTGATTTGCTTTGGAAGTACGGTAGGCCAGCCAGATGGCGCCTATGACCGCGAAGGCGCCTACGCCGAAGAGCGTGCCCAGCAATAGTTTCAGCCAGGCATGCGTGGAGAGGTGTTCCAATTCGGAAAGATCTTGGCCGTTGGAATCCTCGAGTACGACTGAGAGGGGTAGCCGCTTGGGACGTACAAACGCGGTGAACGCGCGGCCGAAAACCCCGCGTCCCTTTTCCTGGTTGGTCTCAAAGAGCTTGCGGATGCCGTCCGAGTAGAGAGGGTGAGTGCCTACATCGGCGCCGTTGCGTTCGGCCTCGGAGTGGGCGAGCACGACGCCGTCGCTCGAGACCAGCGACGCGCGGATGCCGGGATTACGCTTTTGGTAATCAGCCAGAAACGGAAAACCTTGAGCTGGGTCCACGAGCGCGACGACGAACTTCAAATCCATGTTGCTCTGGGAGACGGGCACGAGAAAGCCGATCGCCAGCCATTCGACATGGCCGTCCAAGTCGGGCTTGATGCGCACGAGCGAAACGCCGCTTCGTCTCGCCATTTCCAAGCTGAGCTTTTTCTTGAGCGAAAAAAGGTAGAACTCCTCGAAGGACACGTCCGCCGCCGGAGCGGGCGAGGTGAGCGATAGTTTCGGGGTTTGGGGCAAGCGCGTGGCAAGTAGGGGGTTGCGCGCAGTTCGGCCGATTTCCAAGCCTTCGCTCGCGCTAATGGAAAGCTCGGCCCAGTGGAGCAGCAGTTCGCCAGTGAGCTGGGGTTGGGTGGCGCCCGGACCCTGAGCTTCCGCGCGCGGGCGCTGGTCCAGGTAGTTCAGCACGCTCACCGTGGTGCCGCGGATCTTTTCGATGGCGCGCCAGAATTCCTCTTCCACAAGTGAGTTCTGGACTTCGAGCGAACCTAGGCGAATCTCCAGGATTTCCTCGCGCTTGGCGTTCATTAGGAGCTTGCCGACGAGGAAGATACCGACGGCCGCGCAGGTGAGCAGCAACGCTGCCACGCCGACTTTGCGTAAAGTAAGGGAATAGATTCGAGATGCCGCCTGACGCCAATCCATGGTATGTACCGACTCACTCCGGGGGCATCCGGCCCCCGTTTCACCATTGTAGCACGCGGATTTTGAAATGGATAAAGCGACAAAAAATCGACAGCCCGATACCGTCGCCGGCCCTGGCACCGCCAAAGTCTTGATCCTCGGCACCGGCATCGCCGGCCTCAGCGCGGCTCTGCGCTTCGCCGCGCTTCCCCAGGTGAAGCAAGTGACTCTCGTGGCCAAAGACCGGGCGGATGAGGGAGCCACGCGCTACGCCCAGGGCGGTATTGCCACCGTGCTTTCCAAGCAAGATAGCTTCGAGGAGCACAAGCAGGATACGCTCGTGGCCGGCGCCGGACTTTGTCACGAGGATATTGTGGATTTGTGCGTGCGCGAGGGGCCGGCGCGGGTGCGTGAACTCATCGACTGGGGCGTGCCCTTCACGAAGGCGAATCCGCAAGCCAAGCGCGCGGACTCCGAGGTCGGATTCGACCTGCACCGGGAAGGCGGTCATGGCAAGCACCGCATCCTGCACGCCGATGACCTGACGGGCTTGGCGATCGAAGAGACCTTGCTGAAGCGAGTGGGGGAGTGCCCGAATATCCGGGTGCTCGAGCACCATATCGCCGTCGATCTCATCACCGAAGGCAAGGTGTTCAAACGGTGGCGCAAGCCGGGGCGCTGCCTGGGCGCGTACGTGCTCAATACCCAGACCGGCGAGGTGGTCGTCGTGGATTCGGATATTACGTTGCTTGCGACCGGCGGGGCGGGGAAGGTCTATCTCTATACCTCGAATCCAGATACCGCGACGGGCGACGGTATCGCCATGGCTTATCGCGCGGGCGCGCGCGTGGCGAACCTCGAGTTCATGCAGTTCCACCCTACGTGCCTGTACCATCCGGCGGCCAAGAATTTTCTCATCACGGAAGCCATGCGCGGTGAAGGCGCGATATTACGCACGGTGGCCGGCGAGGATTTCATGAAGCGCCACCATCCCATGGGCTCACTCGCTCCCCGCGATATCGTGGCGCGCGCGATCGATGTCGAGATGAAGCGCTCGGGCGACAAGCATGTCGTGCTTGATTGCACTCATCTCGATCCGCACGAGCTGCGCCTGAAGTTTCCGAATATCAACGAAATGTGCCTGAAATTCGGCATCGATTTTACGCGGGAAATGGTGCCGGTGGTGCCTGCGACCCACTATACTTGCGGCGGCGTTTTGGTGGACGAGCATGCCCAGACTACGATCGAGGGCCTCTACGCCATCGGAGAGGTCGCCTGCACGGGTTTGCACGGGGCGAACCGCCTGGCCAGCAATTCGTTGCTGGAAGCCGTCGTGTTTTCCCACCGGGCGATCGAGCACGCGCGCTCGATGCTGGAAAAGTGGAGCTCACAGCCGCGCGTAGCCGCGCCGATCCCGCAATGGGATACGGGGCTCGCCGTCCAAATCGAGGAGCGCATCGACATCGCGGCCATCTGGCTCGAGATCCGCAGCCTCATGTGGAACTACGTCGGAATCGTTCGCAGTAATCGCCGGTTGGAGCGCGCGAAGCGCCGGCTAGAGCTGCTCAAGGCCGAAGTGAACGAGTACTACTGGGACTTTTTTCTGACCAAGGATTTGATCGAGCTGCGAAATCTTTTGCTGGTCGCCGAACTCATCGTGCAATGCGCGGCTTTGCGGAAGGAGAGTCGGGGCCTGCATTACATGGTCGACTATCCGGAAACGAACGATCAGTTCTTTCACCGCGATACCGTGTTGTGATCGGAAAATTTATTCGTCGGACGGGGTGACGGTGCGTTCGGACGGCGAAAGGTAGCAGCTTACCGTAGCCTTGCGGTATTCGCCGTTAGTAGCCGGGCCCACGCTGGCGTCCAGGTGGAGCAAGGTTTCGTTCGAGATACGGTTCGTGATCTTCGCCTTGTCTTCGTACTTGTCGTTTTGCGGGTTGCGGCGGCGGATCACGATGTTGCCAATGCCGGTGAGCTGATCGGTCACGGACTTGCCCAGCACGTTCTTGATTTCGGGGTGATCAAGCGTGACTTCGACCTGCACGGCGACGTCGTTTTCCAGGTGCTGCGTGGTCAGCACGTTCTTGGTTTTTTCTTTCAGGTGCTTCGGGATGGATAAATCCAGGGGAAACACGCGGCCGCTGTCTTCCAGGCCGTTGTCGTAAGAATAGACCTGGCCGACGTTCACGTTGCAGTTCACGACGGGACGGATGATTTGCTTGATTTGCGCCTTGGCGATGCCGCCCGTCGAAAGCGGGGCCGCGGCCTTGTTGAGGGTAGGCGACTCGGTAGGCGTCGGCGCCGCAGCCGCGACTCCCACTCCGCTGAAACTCACCACGAGGGCGACCAGGCTATGCATGCTCGAAAGCTTCATCCGGCTGTCCTTTATCACAGTTTCGATGCGCCGAGATATATAGCATGTGTTGACAAAAATAGTCAAAAAAACGAGATGAATTTTATTTTATGTAACTATATGATTTTGTTGTTAATTACGACTGGGCGCCGTCTTTGCCGATGGCTTCCACCGGGCAGGCTTCCAGTGCCGCCTGGCACTGATGCTTTTCGTCTTCGGTCTCGGGTTGTTTGTAGACGTAAGAGTACCCATGCTCGTCGTCACGGGTGAAGTTGTTGGGGGCTTCGGTCCGACAGGCATCGCAGTCGATGCACTGGTCGTCGACATAAAACTCGCCGGCCTGGTTGTTGCCCCACTTCTTGCTCTTATCTGCCATAGGTACTCGGATTTTTAGGGAATCTCCGGGTAAAAGTCAACCCCTATGGGCCGCTGCCTCGGGCGACCAACCCATCCCAAGCCGTGAAGGCCTTTTCCAGGGAGTTGGGGTCCTTGGCTATTTCCGCTCCGAACAGTCCTTCGAGCATCTGGCCCCAGTGAGAGCGCGCGCGGATGACCTCGGTGTCGGCGCTCCGATCTTTTTCCCCACCCTTGGCGGCAAAGGCTTTTACGAGCTTGGGCCAGGCTTCGGCACGCCGGGGAAGCGCCCCGACGGCGTTGGCCCACTCCGGGGTTTGCGACCAACCCCCGCTCGCCGGGAGGACTCCTCCCGCCGCCGCCAGCCGAGCCGCGATCCTCGGCGAGTAAAGATAGGTAAGGAAATTCGCGATGGCGGGAGACGCCCGCAGCACGACGAGATCCGAACCGCTTGCCACGCGTGCCTTAGGCGTGGGAAGCGGCACGGCCGTCCAACGGAAGTCAGCGCGCGAGGCGAGATAAGGCAGTAGATCGGTCGAAAGGACGGCCATCACGGCGCGTTTACCGATGAAGGCGTCGAGTGTTTGTTCCAGGTCCAGCCGGGCGTTGAGCGCGTGTTTGCTCTCTGCGAGTTTGCGCAGCCGCATGAGCGCCGGCATCAGTTCGCGGTTGGCGCGGAGTCCGCCGTCGGTGCGGGTCCACAGGGGCAATCCCGCGTAGGCCTCGAAAAACCAAAGTGCGCGCGGTCCCTTGAATGGAATCGCCAAGGCGAAAGATGAGTCGTTCGCGGGCAGGGCATTTCCGAGCGACTGGCCGGCTCGCTCCAGATCTTCGGGGCGCGCGGGCAGTTTATGCGGATCGAAGTAATGGCGGAAGAGGAGTTCCTGATTGGCCACTAGTACGGCGTAGGTGCGGAAGAAGGGGAGAGTGATCCAGGTATGTGGGAGATGCAGCTGGGGTTCCCCTTTCCCCACGAGCCTGCTTAGCTGAGAGAAAAACTTCGCGCTATTCGGCCGTTCGGCGGGGCTCCCGGTAGGGGAATCCGGCGCGCCCGCGGCGAGCTTGGCCGCGGAAAGGGCGGCCGTTTCGGCCGGCTCGATCAGGGCTAAGTCCGGAGCCGCGCCCGTATAGGCTTCTGCAATCAATTCTTTGGCGGAGGAAAACTCGGTACCCTTTCTCACCAGCTCAACCCTGGTTTCCGGTCGTAGGTTATTATATTCTTGAATGATCCCGTCGAGCTCACGGTCGTAAGTCATGCCGTAGGCGTTGGTGGAGACAAAAAAACGGATGGCCGTCGGGCTGGCCGCGGCCGCGGGATGGGTCGAAAGGTGTCCCCAGGCTAGGGCGAGCAGGGTGATCGGTACGAGCGATGCGACGGGAATCCGAACGGGAAGCATGGGTTTATCTTAAGGCAATTCGGGGGCTATGAAAACCGCAGACAAGGTCAAATTCGTCATCAGCGATTGCCATCTCTCGGCGGGGCGCTTCTTCGAAGGTCACCTCAATCCCCACGAAGACTTCTATTTCGACGATGACATGTGCGATCTTTTCGAGTTTTTCTCGACGGGGGATTACGGCGTCGGCCCCAACGGCCCCGTGGACGTCGAGCTGGTCATTGACGGCGATTACTTCGACTTCCTGAATGTCCCTTATCATGGCGAATTCGAGGACGCGGTGAGCGAAGAAATCGCCCTTTATAAGGTGGATGCCATCATTAAAGGGCATCCCAAGGTAATGGCAAGCCTACGCCGGTTCGCGGCCAAGCCTAACAAGCGGATCACCTATCTGATCGGAAACCATGACGCCGATCTCTGCTTCGAGAAGGTGCGCGAGCGCATCGTGCGCGAATGGGATCCGGAGGGCCAGTACCCCAGCGAGAAGGTGCGGGTAGTGGCCGACACCGATCGCCTCACTTATCCCGAAGGCGTCGAGATCCGCCACGGCAACCAGCTCGAGGCGGGCAACGAAATCGATTTCGAAAATCCCTTCGTCATTTCCCCGCGCGGGGAGAAGCTACTGAACCTCCCCTGGGGTAGCATCTACGTGCTCAAGATCATCAATCGCATGAAGTGGGAGCGCGAATACCTCGACAAGATCCGGCCCATCAAAGTATTCGTCGTCGTGGGACTGCTGTTCGATACGTGGTTCACGCTGCGGTTCACGTTTCTTTCCACGCTTTATTTCCTGAAGACGCGATTCTCCTGGCACGAGCTCCGGCGGTTCAGCGTGCGTCGTTTTTTCGAGGTCGTGCGCGACGAGGCGACTTTTTTCCAAGACCTCGAGCGCGCGGCCCGCAAGATCCTCGACGACCAAAAGAATCTCAAGACGCTCATCATGGGGCACACCCACCGGCCGATGGATAAAATTTATCCGGACGGCAAGCAGTACATCAATACGGGTACGTGGACGAAGATGATCGATCTCGATTGGCGCGGCTTGGGCCAGCAATATCGCCGTACGTTTGCGCTCGTGCACATCCGAGACGGACGCGCGGAATGCGAGCTACGCCAGTGGGTGGGCGAGCATAGCCCGCACAAAATTTACAATTCATAGGCGGCGGGTGGTCTTGGTCCGCAGCTCCCTAGGTCTTTAATTCGCCGGGGTGAACTGCACGTCCGCCGTATCGTCGCCAATCAGACGCGCCGATCCGTGCAGCTGGATCATGTGACCCGAAACCTGGTTTAACTGGATCGGGTAGTCGATCAGGTACTCCGTGCGGTAGCCCACGTAAGTCCATCCGTTGTTGGGGTCTTGCGGGATGACTTGCGGATTATTTTGGTCGCCGCCGGGATATTTCGTCACGATCACGGAGCTGACGACCGGCTCTTCGGCGATCACGAGGAAGCTCGTGCGGTACGCGATGCGCTGGTTGTGCAACTCGTTGCTCAGCGAGCTCAGCACGCTCGGGATGCTTTGCGAGCAGACGTCGAAGCTGGCGCCGCCGGTGTGGGAGGCGATTTGTTGATAGCGTTCTCCCCGAATCGAATAGGAGTTTGAGTTGATGCAGCCGTTTCCAGTGATATTTGAAACTGCGGCATAAAGCTTAACGGCTGCTGAATTCGAATTGCTGGGTGAATTCAGTTCGTCGTAACGTTGCTTATAGGCGTTTAAAGTATGGGTCAGCGTACCTGGGCAAGGGGCCGCGTGGCCGAACTCGTGCTGACAGTAATAAGGGCCTGCGGGGCAGCCTGCGCCGGTTCCGCAGAGCCGTTCCGTATTGAGCACGCCGTTGCAAGGCTCCGATTGTCCGGGCTGGTTCGGGGTTTGGCAGTACTTCACGTCGGAAGTGTCGTTTCCATTGCCGACCACCACCACCGCCGCCAAGGCGTCGGGACGCAGGAAGTTCTGGACGGTGTTCGTGCTCGTCATGATCTGGTCGATCGTCTTTAAGCCCGGCTCACCCCCGTACGGGTTGATTTCGCTCGATGACAGGAAGGCCGAGAAACTTTGGGTGAAGTAATTCGGCACGAAGTTGCCCGGATCGGTAGGCGAGGCGCCGATGTAAGGCGGCTTCCACGAGCTGCCCCAGTTTCCGGAATATTTTGAGGCGCCGATCTGGCTGATCGGGCGGTTCGTAGTCAGGGGAATCACGGCGAACCGCCAATCCCAGCCCTGCTGTTCGAGCTGGTTCAGAAACTGCGGCATTTGGGCGGAGATCTGGCCGAAGACCTCCGACATCGAGCCGGTGTCGTCCTCCACTAAAAGGATGTCCACGCGCGCGGGAATTTCAAAGTTGCCCGGGCCCTGCTGTTCATTCACGAACGCGCCCTTCACGAACTCTTGTTGGCTGCATCCGGAGGCGAAGGCAGCGAGCAAGCTCAAGGCTCCTACCCATTTTGTCAAAATCTTGTCGTTCATCGTTCTCGCTCCACGCATAACTTCAGATCCACACTCGCTAATCAGGCGTTAAATACACTCAGCCTTACCGGTTTCTTATTTCAAGCCCAGTGCCAACGTGACACAGGGGGTTGGCTTAAAAAAAGCTTAAAAATCAGTGGTTTGCCACTTAGCAAAATGGGGCCGAGGGCCGAAAAGGAGTATAAGCCGCGCAGCTGTCGAGTATTTTGACAGCTTGGCGGCGCTTTCTTTTCCTTCCGAATGACGCCACGGCATTAAGAAAAAGTCCGGGAATGTCGATCTATACGGTCGAGATGGACCGCAAAGGACTTGTCCAGAAAATCAAAGGCGCGCTTTCGAAGAAAGTGCTGATCATCGCCGGGGTGGCCGTACTGGCTTTAGGCGGTGGTGCGTTCTTCCTGAAAAAGGGCGCTAAGACCAGCGCGCATGGCGATGCCCACGGCGGCCACGCGAAGGCGGATGCAAAGACGGGCCACGCACCGGCGGGCCACGGCGACGAGCACGGGGACGGCCATGCTCCGGCGGGTTTCGGAAAATTCACCGCCGTCTATCGTGACGCCTGGAATTCCATGCAGGACAAAGTCGACGAGCTGAAACGCGCGCATTCGGAAAACGAGCGGCTTCGGGTTGAGAACATGAATTTGAAGCGCTGGGCGGAAAGCCTGCGTTTTGATTGCTCGGCGAAAACCGCCGCCGACCGCACCCATAAGAACGGGACCCAGTTGAAGGAAGAAACCGGCACGGAGACGGGCCGCGTGTTGGCCGGTATCCAGTATCGTCCGCCGCACCATCTGCTGCCGGCTCAGATGTTTACGCTCGCCGTGAGCTACATGAAGGCCAAGGAAGATGAAAAAGCCGCGGTGCTGCTGACCTTCCTTACCGGCATGGAAGAGAACGAAAGCTTCCGCACCGCGAAGTATTACCTGATGACCGGAGTGGCTTGGTATCGCCTGAGTCACTTCAAGCTCGCTGATCAGTATTTTGAAAAGGCGCTTGCGTCCGGTCCGAAAGAAAAAAAGGCTTTGTCTTATGTCGCCCACGCTCGTCTGTGGCGGGCGCTTACCGCCGAGCGTTTAGGCCAGCACACGATCGCGCAAAATTGGCTGAAAGATTTGATTGATCACCACCCGCATTCAACGGAAGCCGCCTGGGTGAACTCGGGCGGGGTGTTGCGCTCGATCGCGTCGGAAGCGGACCCCGAAGAGATTCCGGTGGAGCCGGAAGACGCGGATGCAGCCGAGCACGGCGCGGCGGTGGACCACGCACCGGCGAGCGCCTCGCGCGCGGCCGCTTCGATGGGTGGCGTCCAGCACGCCGAGAACGCGCATACCGAAGCGAATGACGCGGCCGAAGCCGCTGACGACCATGATGAGCATGGGGCCGCCGAAACCAAGGAAGAAGGATCCGGACATGACCACGGTCACGGGCATTAAAATCCAAGCCCGCGCGTTCGTCGCTTTGGCCGCGCTCGGGTTGCCACTGATCGGAGCCGGGAGTTTCGCGTACGCTTCCCGCCCGGCGACCGCCGAAGGCGGAAAGGAAGTTCCTTGCGGAGTCTTGACCGATTTCGAAGGCGAGATCCAGGTCATGGATCCCACGCGGACCCATCTGGTGGAGGTGGCGCCGAAATCCGTGCTGCCTTGCGGAGGCTGGTTCCTGGTGAAAACGGGTTGGGCCCGCATCCACCATCGCCAAGGCTTTGATTTCACGCTCGCCGAGGACACTTTCGTCGAGATATTCGACCGCGCCGATCAGGCGGGTACGGGCGATGACCAGCTCGTGCTTTACAAAGGCAAGGTCTTCGCGGAGGTGTTACCGGGGAGCGGCGTCCTCACCGTGGCGACCGCCAACGCCCGGTTCCGCCAGGCTCGCGGGAGCGCGCTTTTGCAGTTCAATCCGACCGAGGAAGAAACCCAGCTCGTGGTGACGCGTGAGAGCGCCGAACTCGAGAACAAATTCGAGAAGAACTCGTCGATCTCCGTGAAGGTGGGCGAGGCGACGAGCCTGAACTTCAAGACCCAACGTGTGACCCCGTCGACCCCGCAGGCGGTTAGCGTGGCGTCATTAAAAGAAAAGCTTCATCAACTGCCGATTTCCAATCATCAGTTCAAGGAGATCGTCACTGCGGCAACTGCCCGCAAGGACCGCAAGTTTGCATCAAGCTTACTGACGAAAGAAACCGCCACCACGCGCCGGCCGGCCACCACGGACGCCACCACGATTTCCGGCAACGTCCGTAAGTACGAGCGTTTCCCGAACGGCGCGCCCGATCCGCGCGCGCGCGAGCGTTGGGTGAGCAAGCTCGTGGGGGGCGACCCGAGCGGAGAAAAATTGATGTTTCCCAAGGGGGGCCGGGGTCCGGCCGCCGTGGGCAAAGGCAAGCGCGGCGACGTGATCGTGGAGGATCCGGGCGCCGCCATCGACCAGCGCAAGCAACGGGAATTGGATCAGGAGCGAGTGCGCCTCATCAAGGAGCTCTCGGACATCCGCGCCGACTAGTTGCCAGGCTGGATTAAGCAGTGGTCCCAAGGAAAGGGGCAGGTATGAAGCGTATCTACATCGTCATCGCGATCGCGGCGGCTCACTTCGGAGCGGCCGTCCCGGCCCAGGCCGGCATGTTCGAACTCTCGATGCTTTTCTCCTACCGGCATAGTCATTATTCGGAAACGAGCTACAGCTGGACCCGCCGCTGGGGAGCGTCAGTGGGCTATCATTTCACCGAGCGCTCCGGCGTGGAGTTTTCTTTTCAGGATTCCTTCGAGCGCACGTTCATCACGAATTCGCAGGATACTAACTTCCATGACACGGTAATGAGCGTGAACTGGATCCAGGAGCTGTTGGGCAGGCAGACGATTTTCCAGCCTTACGTGAAGGCCGGCGTCGGCCAGCTGAACCGCGATGCTACCGGCAACTACGGTGGGCTTTATTCCCCGCCGCTTCAGGTGGATTCGGTGACAGTAGTGCTCGGCATGGGTTTCCGTGTTTATTTTCAGCAGAACCTAGGCTTCAAGACCGAAGTAACGAGCTACCTCTCCGGCGGTTCGATCTCGACTTGGAAGGACAACATCGCGGTGGATTTCGGGGCATCGTTCTATTTTTAAGGCAACGGGTAGTCGGGTAGGGCGAGGTCGGGGTAGGTGGATCGTGGCGGGGCTTGCGCTCCAACTTGCCGCGAGCGGATGCAGCACGGTCGGCTATATCTGGCAGGCTACGAAAGGCCAGCTCATGATCGTGAACCGTGCGCGGCCGATCCCGGACGTGATCAAAGACGAGCGCACGCCCCCGCGGATCAAGGAGCTCTTGGGGGAAATCCCGCAGATCAAGGCCTTTGGCGAAGAATATGGGCTGAAGCCCACCTCCAACTACACCGAGTACGTGAAGATCGACCGGCCCTACATCGTGTATGTCGTGAGCGCGAGCGAGAAGCTCGCCTTCAAACCGCGCACCTGGAGCTTTCCCATCGTGGGAAGCTTCACTTATCTGGGTTGGTTTGACGAAGATGGCGCACGGGGTTTGGCGAAGGAGCTTGCCGAAGAGGGATGGGATGTGGACCTGCGCGGGGCATCGGCGTTTTCGACGATCGGTTACTTCCGCGACCCCGTGCTCTCGAGCATGATTCCGCCGGGTCAAGAGGCCCTGGGGGGCCTGGTGAACGTGGTGCTGCACGAGTCGGTGCATGCGACGCTCTACGTGAGCGGCCAAAGCTACTTCAACGAAAGTCTGGCGAGCTTTGTCGCCGACGAGATCACGCCCGTCTACCTGGGCTTGAAGCATGGCAAAGACGCGCCGGTCACCGCGGAGTACCTCGCCAAGGAGCGGGACTGGGAGGGTCGCAAACAACGCTTTGCCCAGGCGTACGCTGAGCTCGACACTCTCTACCGCTCTGCCCAAACGGAAGGCGAAAAAACCGCAAAAAAGGCCGAAATTCTAGCGAATCTCAAGCAGGCGACTGGGTGGTCGCGCGATATCAACAACGCGACCTTGATCCAATTTCGCACCTATGGCGTGGGTATGGCCGAGTTCGGGCAACTCTTCAAGGCTTGCGGCAAAGATTGGCCACGTTTTTGGAAGAAGATCGCCACCGTGCAGGAATCGACCTTCCCTGAAAAGCAGATGGAACAAATCGGGACGGTGGTTTTGCAGCTCGCGCAAAGCGGCTGCTAGCCGAGCGTTGGTTAGTTGCAGGAACGTCGGCCGTTCGTCTGGACGCACACCCGCACGCGCATCAGGTGATTCCAATAGGCCTGCGGCATATCTCCGCTGCAATTATAGCCATACTGGCAAGACCAGTTGTTTTTAGCGTTGTTTAGCGTGATGTGAACGCCCTGTTGGCCGGTCCCGGCGACGTCACCCGAAAAGTCGATTGTTTGCGAAGCTGGAGAGTTGGCGCACCAAGGGGCAGAGTAGCTAGGCATGTTGCTCGGACGCAACTTAACGGTCTGAATGGAGTGACCATTCACAGTTACCGTGTACTGAGCACAGCTCAAGTTCCAGTTGAAGTTGTTGGGGTTGCCACCACCGATCGTATTGATCAAATCGACGTCGGAGTAAGCTTCGATTGTCACACGAAAAAGGCTGTCGGTGACAATTGGGTCTTGCGTTTGCCAGACGGGATCGTTGAAATATCCGGGAGGTGGGGTGCCTGGCCCGCTGAGTTCGGCAGTCATGTTTATTGGAGGCAAACCGGTTTCCGTTGGCGAAGGGGTCGGCGTCGGCGTGGGTGCCGGTTGTTGCTGTTGGCTGATCGTGGTGTCGTCGTCGTCGTTGAACTTGCTGCCGCCGCAGCCGGAAATCACCAGCGCGATCGCGATCGCAAAAAATAAATTTTGTTTTTTATAGGCCGCCTTCATGTCGTCTTCCTCTTCTTCTCTCTGGTGTCGAGTGTCGTCTCTCGTTACTCAGGCGATCGATTCATGAATTAGTTTTGCAAAACCAGGGCCACGTTGACACGGCAGCCAGATGAAAGTGCCGATTTCTCGAGAAATTACGGAAATTTCGGAGATCCAAGACCCAATTTGGAGCGTGGGTTTCTCGTCTCTACGCCGGTTTTTTTTCTCGAAGTCTCTCGAAGTTGATGAGCAGCTGTCAAAACCTTGGACGGCGAAAATCCTGTGTCATTCCGGACCCACGCTTATTTTTTGTGTGCAGGTTCGCGGCGTTGGCGTGGGTGTCCATTTGGCCCCGCTCTTGCTCTAGTCAGTAGGTAAGCAACCAGTTTTTAGGGCCCGTCCAAGCAAAGACTGCCGACGGAATTTTTAGAGTGAGAGTCTTTATGAAGAAGAATCATCTATTTTTTAATGTAACGGCCGTCGCAGCGCTGGCTGTATTCATCTCCGGCTGCGGAGGCAAACCCTACGACATCAGCACGCAGTCGCAAAAGAATCGCAATGGCTTCCCTTCGGGATTCGCCACGCCAACCCCGACGGCCACGCCGACGCCGACCCCTTCGCCTACGGAGACGGGACTGCCCCCCATCAACATTAATTTCGAAATGACCGGTCCCGGCACCCCGCCCAACGGCTATGACAATATACCGGTGTACGAAACGCCGGACCCCATGGTGACCGACACCTTGTTCAAGGTCACGATCGAGGCTTTCTCGGACGTGGATCTCCTGCACACCATCGGTGGCGGCAACCCCAACAACTTCAACTGGAACCTCACCTGCGCTCGTTACGACGTCGAAGTCAACGGCCGCACCGTGAGCACGAGTTATCTGCGGCCGTCTAACATACCGGCACAGAACTCCTTTTGTCCTTATGCTCCCGCGAAGCAGACGATTGATTTCTCGAACGACGTCGCGGGCAACGGGCAGCAAGGCGTGGTCGTCACCGTGAAAAACGCGCGGAACGACTGGTACTGCCAGATTTACGGTTATTGTCCGGTGCAAGAGGCCTACTGGAACCACGTCGTGAAGGCACGACTCTGCGTCCAGACCAACGGCCGCCGCGCCTGCGAGTAGCCGGCCCTGTCTGCCGCACGGCGTATCAAGTTTTGTAGCTTGTAATTGAAAGAGAAAACGTATTTAATGGCCTGGAACGCAGTCCCACGGAGGGCTCCTGTGCGTAAGGCATTCATCCTCGATACGAACGTCATTCTCTTCGATCCCCAAGCTATCAATAAATTCGGCAACAACGATGTAATCATCCCCATGGTGGTGGTGGAGGAAGTCGACCGCTTCAAGCGCGAGATGTCCGAGAACGGCCGCCATGCGCGCCAGTTTTCGCGCCTCATTGACGAGATGCGGAAAGACGGCGAGCTGAGTAAGGGTGTGAAGCTCCCCAACGGTGGGATCCTGCGCGTCGAGCTGGAAACGAGCGGCCTGGCCTTACCGGTTGAGCTCAATCGGGATAGCGCCGACAACCGCATCTTGGCGCTCGTCATCCACAATAAGAAAAGCCAACCCAAGCGGCCGGTCGTCTTTGTCACCAAAGACATCAATCTGCGCATCAAGGCCGACGCGTTAGGGCTTACGGCGGAGGATTACGAACCTTCGAATCTCGAGCCGGATCAGCTCTATTCTGGGATTTTGACCCTGTCGATTGACTCGCACGTGGTGGACGAATTCTATTCTCAGAAGAAGCTGCCTTGTAAAGATCGTCACTTCGACAAGGCAAAGGAAGGGCCGCAGACCCTCAAACCAAATGAGTACTTGATTTTGAAGGATGCGGTGAACCCCGCCCATACGGCGATGGGGCGCTACTCGCGGGAGCTCGACTCCATCGTGCCGGTGTTCAAGCCGGCCGAAGGGATCTGGGGGATCTTCCCCAAAAACGCCGAGCAGGCTTTTGCTATTGACGCGCTCCTGAATGATGACATCAAGCTCGTGAGCTTGGTCGGTAAGGCCGGTACGGGGAAAACGCTTATCGCCATCGCCGCCGGTCTCCAGAAGACCGTCGATGAAAGCGTGTTTCATCGCTTGCTCGTGTCCCGCCCGGTCTTCCCGCTAGGTAAAGACATTGGTTTTTTGCCGGGAGATATTGAAGAAAAACTCAACCCGTGGATGCAGCCGATCTACGACAACATTGACTTCCTATTTGGCGCGACCGGCACCAAGGCTCGCCGTGGCGCCGGTAAAGGTTGCCAGGAGCTGATGAACCAGGGGTTGCTGCAGATCGAGCCGCTCACTTACATCCGTGGCCGCACCATTCCGCAGCAATACCTCATCGTCGACGAAGCGCAGAACCTGACTCCACACGAGATCAAGACCATCGTTACCCGTGCGGGCGACGGCACGAAGATCGTCTGCACGGGCGACAGCTTCCAGATCGACAACCCATACGTCGATTCGGCGAACAACGGTTTGGTTTACCTGGTGGACCGTTTTAAAGACGAAACCATCTCCGCGCACGTCACCTTGTCCAAAGGGGAGCGTTCGAAGCTCTCTGAGCTGGCGAGTAACTTACTGTAGCTTGGATCTGGCGGAGTGAATTGAATGTTCAGCCGGGATCTCTGATCTCGCTTTGCTTCAATCGGAATTCCGCGTGCCCGTGCGCAGGTAGTCCTCAAGCTCGTACTCGAGGTGCTGGCGGTAAGAACGCGTGAGCACGAGCAGGGCTTCGGTTTCGGCGTTCTCTTCGAGCGCCTTAAATAAGATCTGCCCGCGCACCATCATGGAGGCCGTGAGGTGGCCCAGCTTGGAGCGCTCCTCTTGAAAACGCACCATTTCGTTCAAAAGGTCCAGCTTTTCCATGGCCTTGATTTTGGCCTGGTATTCCGGAAACTCCGCTTGGGCTTGTTTGACTTCTCTAGCTGCTTTTAGCGACACGATACCGTTACTCATACCGGGTGGCCTCTAGAGCAAGCTGGATGCCACCTCTCTATCGGGATCGTGCTTTTTTTGCCCGGCATTTTTTTGAGCCTCGAGGGCCAGATGTTTTGCATAAGCTTCGAATAACACGGGTGATTGGCGACTCACGAAATCGATGAATTATGCGCGTCGAAAGGGGTGGTCGCCGCTGAGGTCGAAACGCACCGGATAAGAATCCACCCGGGTGTCAGGCCTCGATACAGTTTTCTCAAGTCGAGGGCTTAGCGTCGACCGGGCCGGCTTTTGAGTCGCTCCAGAATCTTTCTCCCCAGCTGGGGCCAGGTATGGGCGGGGAGGCGTCCGGCCGCTCGCAGTAGACTGGCGAACTCCCGTGATTGCACGAGCGCGTTCGTTTGCGGTGATTCGTCGAACACCACGCCTCCGGACGAAAGCACGCAGAGACGCTCGGTCTGTTTTGTGGCTTGAAGCTCCGCGAGCGCGCGCGCCCAAAGCTCGTGGCCGGAAGTCGCCAGCCAGTTTCGGGGGAGTCTTGCCGTGAGGAGATTGCCTTCGTGAAAACCTCGCAGCCGCTCAAAGAGCTGTCGCTGAATAATCGCCGATCCCGGAATGATCCAGTTGCCCTCATAGAGTTTCTCCAGGGCGTTCGCCGGATTGACCTGGGAGTCGTCGGAACCCAAGATGAGCTCGTGCCTTCCCAAAAGGGGATCTAGATTTTCGAGGCGTCCTGCATGCCACTGGTCTTCGGGATCCAGGAATGCCAGCAGTTTGCCCTTGGCGATGGCGGCACCGATATTTTTGAGGCGGGCCGGGTTAGCTTGCCGCTCGACCGATTTCAAGGAAAGCCGGCCGCCGAGGATTTCGCCACTGAAGATCGTTTGCAGATGGTTAACCACCCCGTGATGCTCACCGTCTTCCACCACCACGACTTCCGTGCCGATGGGATCGGGCTGGTTCAAGATGCTTTGGACGGCGCGCTCAACCATGGCCCTCCGGGGTAGAGGGGGGCGTTGTTGGCTGACCGTCCCGACAATGTGGGAAAGCGCGCCCCGGCGAAGCGTCGTGGGAATGATGACCGAGAGCCGGAAAGTGCCTAAATCCATCTTGGGTTTCTTATCCGCTTTTGCCCCTCCGGGCCAACCATGTTAAGGTTTTTCCGAGCCATGACCAGACCTGACCAAAATACTCCTATACGGCCGTCGGCCGCCTCCCTGCAGGGGGAGCTGGGAAAGAGTTACGAACCGAAGACCTTCGAAAAGGACGTCTACGAGTACTGGGAATCCCATGGGTGTTTCGCCGCGACCGACACCCCCGCACCGGGTCAAAAGAGTTTTTGCATCGTTATCCCTCCCCCCAATGTCACGGGAGTTTTGCACATGGGACATGCGCTGACGAACACGATTCAGGACATCCTGACCCGCTGGCGCCGCATGCACGGAGACAACGCGCTTTGGTTGCCCGGCACCGATCACGCGGGTATCGCTACGCAAGCCCAGGTGGAAAAGCAAATCGCCAAGGAGGGGAAGGGTCCGAGCGGTAAGCCGCTCACGCGCCACGACTTAGGCCGCGAAGCGTTTCTTAAGCGCACTTGGCAGTGGAAGGAAGACCACGGTACCGCGATCGTGAATCAGCTACGCCGCATGGGTTCGTCGCTTGATTGGGAGCGCGAGCGTTTCACCATGGACGAGGGTTTTTCCCACGCCGTGCGTACCGTATTTGTGCGGCTTTATCAGGAAGGGCTGATCTACCGAGGCGAGCGTATCATTAACTGGTGCCCGCGTTGCCAGACCGCGCTGTCGGATCTGGAAGTGGTCCCCACGGATCGCAAGGGCTCGCTTTGGCACATCCTCTATCCCATCGTGAATCAAGACGGCTCCCCGGTGAGCGGGCCCGATGGGAAACCCGCGCATCTTGAGATCGCCACGACTCGTCCAGAGACGCTCTTGGGGGATACGGCCGTTGCGATCCATCCCGAAGACGATCGCTATGCGCACGTTCGTGGCAAGTTCGCGAAGTTGCCGCTCCTGGGCCGCCTCATTCCCGTCATTCAAGACGCGTACGTTGATCGGGAGTTTGGTACCGGGGGGCTGAAAGTTACCCCCGCCCACGACTTCAACGACTACGACCTGGGTAAGCGCCACGGCTTGCCGATCATTTCCGTCATGGGCAAGGACGGAAAAATCACCGCCGATGGCGGGAAGTACGCCGGCCTCAAATTCGAAGACGCCCGCCAACAGGTGGTGCAAGATTTAAAGGATGCGGGCCAACTGGTGAAGGTGGAAGATCACCCGATGAAGATTGGCCTCTGCCAGCGGTGCGATCGGGTGGCGGAGCCCGTGGTCTCCGAGCAATGGTTCGTCAAGATCGAACCCTTGGCCAAGCCCGCGATCGCGGCCGTGCAAACGGGCAAGATCGAGTTCTCGCCCAAAAACTGGGAGAAAACCTATTTCGAGTGGATGAATAACATCCGTGATTGGTGCATTTCGCGCCAGCTCTGGTGGGGACACCAGATTCCCGCTTGGTATTGCGGACGTTGCCAGGAGATCACGGTTGCCGAATCGGATCCCACGAAGTGCGGCGCGTGCTCGGCGCCTGCGTCCGAACTCAAGCGTGACGAAGACGTGCTCGATACCTGGTTCAGCTCCGGCCTTTGGCCGTTTGGCACGTTGGGATGGCCCGAAAAGACGGCCGCGCTCAAGACCTTTTATCCGACCGCCATCTTAGAGACGGGGTTCGACATCATCTTCTTCTGGGTGGCCCGCATGATCATGATGGGAATTCACTTCATGGGTGAGGTCCCGTTCCGCAAGGTATACCTGCATGCGATGGTGCGTGACGAAAAAGGCGAGAAGATGTCCAAGAGCAAAGGGAACGTGATCGACCCGCTTGTCGTTATCGATGAGCACGGCGCCGATCCGCTTCGCTTCACGTTCGCGATCATGGCGGGGCAAGGGCGCGACATCAAACTTTCGCTCGATCGCGTGGCGGGTTACCGCGCCTTTTGCAACAAGCTCTGGAACGCGACGAAGTTCATGCATCTCTATTGGAAGCCGCTCGACGAGCCCTCGGGCGGCGCGGGCGCTTGGCTGCAGGCCAAACACGCGGACCTCACGTTGCCGAACCGCTGGATCTTGTCGCGCCTGCAGGTAGTGACGAATACGGTGGAACAGGGATTGGGCGCGTTCGAGCTGAACGTCGCCTCGCAATCGCTCTATGATTTCGCCTGGGGCGAGTTCTGTGACTGGTTCATCGAGTTTTCCAAGCCCACGCTCGCCAACGAGCAGGCGGATCCCGCCGTGCGCGAGCAAACGTTGATCACCATGCACTTCGTGCTCGACTCGCTCCTACGGCTCCTGCACCCTTTTATTCCCTTCGTGACGGAAACGTTGTGGCAGAGCTTGCCTTGGAAACAGCCCGGGGTCAAAATCTCCGATGGAAAGACGAAGATCCAGACGTTGATGTTGCAGCCGTTTCCGAAGCCGAACGAGCGCTTGCGCGATACCGAAGCCGAGCGCTCCGTCGAAGCTTTGCGGGCGGTGATTGACTCGATCCGGAACTTCCGCGGTGAGAATAATATCTCCCCAAAGGTCGAGTTCGTCGTGCGCTATCGCGCGACCCGCCCGGCAGCCGAGGATTTCCTGAAGCTTCATCAAGACACGATCGAGACCTTGGCGAGGGCTAAGTTCGAGAAGGTCGTGAGCGACCAGCCACGGCCGATGGAATCCGTGATTCCGATTTCCACGCCTCCGCTCGAGCTGCGGATCGATCTCGAAGGCCTGGTGAACGTGGACGAAGAGAAGAAGCGCCTGGAAAAAGAGATCGAGCGCGTAAACGACGACCTTCAGCATGTGCGTCGCAAGCTGGCCAACCCCGCCTTCGTCGACAAGGCGCCGGCTGAGCTCGTGAATCAAGAACGGGCCAAGGAACAGACCTTCGCCGCAAAGGTCGCGGAACTAGAAACCGGCTTGCAGCGCTTGCGCCAGGTCGGAAGTAAAAAGTAAGGCATGACCACGCCCCGCGAACCAAGCTCCGCGAATCTAAGCCCCACCGGTAGTCACCCCGCGGTCCGGTTCGATCAGGTGAAGCCCGTGGTGGGTCCGCTCACGCCCTTTCCCCCGAAACGTGCGGGGATCTTGCGCGACGTGGTACAGAACACGGCGGAGGAATTGGCCGAAGGGCGTTCGTTGGATCTGCTCTTGGGCGAAGCGCTTTTTTTGGAGCGCCTGCGCCTGAAGCGAAACCGCCGTCTCAGCTTGGGAAACCTATTCACCCGGGGCCGGGCCCGCAACGACAAGCGGTTATGGGATTCCATTTATCGCGATTTACTGAAGAGCCCGGCTGAACGTAATCGTCGCGAAATGCTCGAGCGCGCCACCGGCCACTATGCCGAGGAGATTGGCGCTCATTTTGATCCCAAAGTGTACGAGTTCGCCACCCGCACCGTACCCTGGTTCTTCAGCTGGATGCTCAACGCCGCGAGCGTTCGCCGATTCAACCCCATGCGCATGACCGAGTCGCTGGCGGATCGCTTACGTATCGTGGGCCAAGTGGACGTGCTGCAGAACCTCAGCCGTCAGGGCACGATCCTGCTCGTGCCCACGCACCAAAGCAATATTGACAGCGTGCTCATCGGATACGTGATCTATCTCATGTCGTTGCCGCCGTTCTCTTACGGCGCGGGGCTGAATCTTTTTTCCAATCCGGTGCTGAGCTACTTCATGAGCAACCTGGGCTGCTACACGGTCGACCGCCAGAAGTCGAGCCTGCTGTATAAAACAACGCTCAAGCACTACAGCACGCGTATCTTGACGGAAGGCATCCACTCGATTTTCTTTCCTGGCGGCGGTCGTTCGCGAAACGGTGCCATCGAAAGCAAACTCAAACTGGGGTTGCTAGGGACGGCGCTCGACGCCCAAATCCAAAACCTGCAAGCTGGCAAGCCGCAGCCGAATATTTACATCGTTCCGATGGTGATGAGCTATCACTTCGTGCTCGAAGCGAGCTCCCTCATTGAAGACTACTTGGCCCACCTCGGGCAGCATCGCTACCTGGGATCCGATACCGAGGAAATTCCGCCTTTCGTGAAGTCGATCAATTTCTTTTGGAAGTATTTCGCGAGCCAGTCCAATATCACGGTTCGCATCGGCAGCCCGCTCGACGTATTCGGCAACCCCGTCGACCCCCAGGGGAACTCGCTCGGACCCAATGGGACGATCATCGATCCGCGCAAGTGGCTTACCACCGAGGGCGAGCTCAAGCCTCATGCCCAGCGTGATCAAGAGTACACCCGCCAGCTCGGTAAAATGATCAGCGATCGTTACTACCGCGAAAATACGGTGCTGACGTCGCATCTGCTGGCGCTCGCATATTTCACGGCCGTGCGTCGGCGGTACCAGGATCTGGATATTTTCCGGCTGCTTCGCCTTTCGCAAAGCCAGCGCACGGTCCCTTTCGACGAATTCCTGAAAGAAGCGGAAGCGCTCCATGCGCGAGTAGCGGAAATGGCGAATCGGGGCGAGCTACACTTGAGCGAGGAGCTGCGTGGCGCGATCGGGTCTGCGGAAGGTACGCGCAAATGGGTGAACGACGGTGCCGAGCGCATCGGCCACCTGCACGGCAACGCGGTAATCCGCATCGAAGGCAACGCGATCTGGACCGAGGACATGAACACGCTCTATTACTATCGCAACCGGCTTTCTGGTTATGGGCTTACGCTATCGGCCGAGCGCCGGTTGAAGCGGTTACGCGGGGAATTGGATGAACAAGGATTTTTGGCTTAAATCGAAGATCTCCGTCATCGGTGGCGGGAGCTGGGGCACTTGCCTCGCCCACCTCGCGTCGGCGAATTGCTCGGAAGTGCGCCTCTGGGTTCGCTCCGAAGAGCAGGCCCGCGAGATCAACGCCAACCGAGTGAACCTCAAATATTTACCCGAGCTGAAGCTGCGTGAAAATTTGCGGGCCGTGAGTGACCCCAAACGCATATTCGAAGGCGGAGTCGACGCCATCGTCTGGGGCTTGCCCTCCCGGGTCACCCGCGAGCAAGCGCGTTTCTTGGCCCCGCTATTCGATGGCCGCGAGATCATCATTCATGCGACCAAAGGTGTGGAAGAGGGTTCGTTGAAACGGATATCGACGATTCTGCGTGAAGAGCTGCCTTGTCACCGCATCGGTGTGGTGAGTGGACCGAACCTGGCTAAGGAAGTGGCCCAAGGGCAACCGGGCGCCACCGTCGTGGCTTCTACTTTCGACGAGGTGGTGCAGGCAGGTCAGCAGCTTTTCAATGGTCCGACGTTTCGTGTGTATCCCGGCCGGGACGTGGTCGGTATTGAGTGGGCCGGCGTGCTCAAGAACGTGCTCGCGATTGCTTCCGGCGCGATCGACGCGCTGGGGTTTGGTTGGAACGCGCGGGCGATGTTGATTTCCCGGGGGTTAGCCGAAATGGTCCGCTTCGGCTTGGCGATGGGCGGGGAGCAAATGACCTTCTTGGGGTTGGCGGGGGTCGGGGATCTGATGGCGACGTGTAGCAGTCCGCTCAGCCGCAACTACCGCGTGGGCTTCCGGCTGGCCAAAGGAGATCCGATCGACGTGATCCTTCGCGAGCTGGGCAGTACCGCGGAAGGGGTTAAGACCACCTACAGCGTGCGCGAGTTTGCCCGCAAGCGTGAGATATCCATGCCTATCACCGAAGGCGTGTACCAAGTGCTCGAAGGTCAGCCGGCCGGAAGGGTGTTGGAGCAGCTCATGCTCCACCCGGTGTTTAATGACGGCGTTTTCTAGCGTCGGTTTCGATCCCATCCGATCCGATTCTGCTTTAAGGAGTTGAAATCACTTATTTTTTTTATATCTCAGATTTCCCCTGGGAATCGCCGCCAATATTGACACGTAGCAGCAATTCATTTAAAACGAGCCCGGTCCAATTTACCCGGGAAGGTTTGCATTTGAGATGAAGAAATTCCACATCCTGCTCATCGCAATCGTCACTCTTTGCGCCCAGGCGTCGTTTGCCCAGGGCCCCAATCCCATCCTCGTGGCGGCGGCCCGCGCGAAAGAGGAGCCTAAGGAAAAGGAAAAAGTTTCGAGTGGAACCCGCGGCACCATCGGGCGCGTCGGTGAACTCCCCCCTGAGCCAGCCGTGCCGTCGGGTATCGGCATGGTTTGTCGCACCGGCAAAGGCAAGGTCCTGAACTGGTTCGCGTTCGAAGGCAAGAATCAGGAGTTCGACGCATGCATGGAAGAGCAGCTCGAGAAGATGAAGAAGGAAGCCGCTGAACTGCTGCGCGAACAGCCTTACGGGCCGGTGGCGATCGTGGCTTACGAATCGAGCTCCGCGATCACGCGCACGTATCGCGCGCTGGCTGACTTAGCGAAGGAATTGGGCTGGCAACCTCCCGTCGCAAATGAAGAGGTTTGTGGACCAACGCCGCCGGAATTGGATCCCGGGGCCGCGCCTTCGTCGCCTGCCGACAAATAAGTCTGCGCGACTCTTGATCCGGGCAACGCGGATCAGTTGGGATATTTCAGGTAATAGATTTCCGCGAGATTGCGGCAGCGCTCTTCGAGGTCCAGGCCGTATCCGACCAGGAATTGGTCGTTAGTCATGCGGCCTACGTATTTCACCGGGACGTCCACGAGACGCTTATCGGCCTTGTCGAGGAGCGTGACGATTTCGACCGAGGCGGGTTCGCCCTTCTTTAGACGCTCATAGAGGAATTTCAGAGTACGCCCAGAGTCGATGATTTCCTCGATGATGAGCACATGCTTGCCGCGGATATCGCACTGGATATCCTTCAGTAATGTCACCGTACCGCTCGATGTGCGTCCTTTGCCGTAACTGGTAAGCCGCACGAACTCGCATTCAATATCGAGCGTGAGATGGCGCACCAGATCCGCCATGAAGATGATGGCGCCCTTGAGCACGCATACGAGCACCACTGGCTGGTCCTTGTAGTCGGCGTTCAGGCGGTTGGCGATATTGATTACCGCCGCCTCGATCTCGTGGCGATTCAAGTAGTGGGTGAAGTTATTGTCTTTGAGGTCATCGTAGTTCACGGTCGTTCTCCTACTTGTTCCGCATCTTCTGGATGGCTTGTTTGATCGCGGTCACGCCCACTAGCCCGCGCGCGGCCAGGAACTGGGCGAACGAGGCGCCCCCCGCGGTGATCACGCCTAGGTAGCCTTTTCTGAATAAGGTGAAGAAGCCGGCGTTCAGCTTCAGCCAGACTTTCTTGGGTGGCGTGCCCGGCTCCAGGCTCACGATCATCTTGGCGATTTCTACGCCGGTGAGTCCCACGTCGTCGCTTTCGAAATCCAAAATGGCTTGGGCCGCCCCTGCCGTCAGGGTGAAAGTGAGGTCAGGCGAGGTTTCCAGGTCTTCTACGATCTGATTCTGGCCCCCTTTACGGGTGAGGAAAAAGCTCTCGTCGTCGACCTTGAACTCAACGACGGCGTCGGGGCTGAGGGACTTGGCCGCGCGCAGGGCTACGGGGCGTTCAAAATAACCGGAGAACTGACGGGCAAAAGGCTCCATTTTGAAAATCTGCCTGCTGCGCCGGGCTTTTGCAAGGGAGGACTCGGTGTGCGCGGAACTAGGCCTGCGTAGGAGGATCTTTGGGGGAAGGGGCGGATTCAGAAGCTGCCGTGTGCGCGGTGTCATCCAGCTTTTTGAACGGAGGCTCGGCGACTCCGGCTAAGGCGTCCTTGAAATTCTTCATGGCTTTGCCTAAGGAATGACCTACTTCGGGCAAGCGACGAGGCCCTAAAATCAGCAGGACAATGCCTAAGATGATAAGATGGGAACCGGAAATGCCAAACATGGATTCAGGTTATAAAATGCAGCCCGCTGTGTCAATGAGAACTGTCATTTTTCTAGCACTTACGGCTATTTGGGGCTGTTCGTCGGAGCGGCGAGCGACAGAACCCTTAACCCCTGGAAAGAGTAATTATCAGCAAGTCACCGGGGATGATTCGAGCGAGACTCGTTCGCGTTGGGATGCGCTTTTCAGCACGCATCAATACGTGTTTGGCAAGGATCCGGCGAAGTTTCTGCAGGTACACGTGGGCAAACTCCCCATTGGCCGCGCCCTTGACATCGCGATGGGTGAGGGCCGTAACGCCGTGTTCTTGGCCAAGAAAGGCTTTAGCGTCGACGGGGTCGATATCTCGGAAGTGGCATTACGGAAAGCCCGCCGGCTAGCCAAGGAAAACCAAGTTTCGATCAATACTATCTACGCCGATTTGGCCACCTACGCGATCAAGCCCGGGCATTACGACGTTATCGTCAACATCGACTACCTTCAGCGCAGTCTCGTTCCGCATATTAAGCGCGGATTGCGCAAGGGCGGGGTGGTGGTCTTCGAAAACAACACGGTCGAGCAGCTCAACAATCCGTCGGGCAAGAGCATGAATCGCGACTTTTTGCTCGAAACTGGAGAACTTAAGAAGCTCTTTTCGGATTTCGAGATCTTGGTCTATCTCGAGACCAACGACGGGGCGGAAGCGAAAGCGAGCCTGGTCGCGCGTAAGCGTGATTAATCATTCCCACCGCGCGTAATTTGCAGTTGTCCGCGCCGCTTTTCGCCTCTAGAATTTTAGCTTAGGAAACTAGGGGTACGAGGGACAGATGCGGGTTCAAGACGTCAATATTTTGATTGTCGATGATGTGAACGCGATTCGTGTTCAGATCAAGGAGCTGCTGAAGAAGGCCGGCTTCGAGAAGATCCGCGTGGTGGGAAACGGCCTCGAGGCGCTCAAGGCGCTGGAAGCCGAAGAGTTCCATCTCATCCTCAGTGATTGGCAGATGACCCCGCTCGACGGACTCGAACTCCTGAAGTTCGTGCGCAATCACCCTACTTACAAGGCCATCTCTTTCCTTATGGTCACCGCCGAAGGCACACGGGAGAAAGTGTTGCAAGCCGTGGAGTGCGGCTGCGACGGATACCTCATCAAGCCCGTGACCGTGGAACAGATTCAAAAGCAAGTTTTCGCCGTGATCTTGAAAAAAGGAGTGCTCTCATGATGACCATGCAACCGGATCCGAAGCTTCGAGAGTTCATTAACGAGCTGAGCGGCTTCGCCCACATCGCCGAGGACACCCTCAAGAAAATCGAGGAAAACAAAGAGAAGAACCTGGATCTGTTTTCGATCTTTTCCGAAAAAATGTTCACCATTCGGGGGACGGCCATCCAGCTCAATCTTCCGCATATCGCTAAGATCGCGGGATTGGGCGAAGAGATCGCGCTGAAGGGCACGAGCGCCACCACGCGCCCGCAGATCCGCAAGTGCGTCGGTTCCCTCTGGGATGCGCTTACGACCGTGAAGTTCCTGCTCGAGAACGCGACCGATCAAACGGGTGAAGAGCAGGAGATCTTAATCAATCGCCTCGAAAATACGCTCAAGGCATTTGGCGGCGCCCGGCCCACCATCAGCGCCGACGAGCTCGAAAATCTCCTGAATCTCAAGAAGAATTAGCGCACTCACCTATAAGTCTGTTCGACAAGCCCCCCTTTGCTGCGAGACCGATTCAATTGGGTATTGCTTTTATTTTCACGGCACGTCGCCCACGGTGATATAAAACACGCATGAAAATGCGAATTTCACGTTGGGTGGGGGGAGCGGTCCTGATCGCGCTGGGGGGAAGCGCCGGCACTTGGAGCGCGGATACGGCTCGAAAAACCGTGCCGGAGTTTACCGGCACCTTCAAGTCCATGCGCGACGGCTGGAAGGTAACCTTCACGCCGGCGGTGGGTCACCATTTCAACCCGAAGGCGCCGAATCGGCTCACGTGGGCGGGCGAGGATGGCGTTTTCCAGGCTGGGGAGAAGCCGGAGATCTCCGAGCGCGAAGTGGTTTTTCCCTTTAAGGCCCCTCGAGCGGTGAAGCCGTACAATCTGCAGGTACGCGCGAAGCTCTACATTTGCGACGATGCCAAAACGTTTTGCATGCCCCAGGATTTGTTGTTCACGATCATGCCGGCGGAAAATAAGATGGAAAAAACGGCCATAGGCGCTGCTGCCGCCACGCCACCCCTTAACTCGCCATCGGCCAAGCCGGATGAGCACGGTTTTTACGTAAACGCGCCCGACGCGGCCTTGCGGGAGGCTAAGGCAAAAAAACGCCCACTTCTGATCGATTTCTTCGGTATCTGGTGCCCCCCCTGCAACGAGCTCGATGCCCTGGTGTTTCGCAGCCCCGAGTTCCAGGCGAAGGCGAAGGGTTACGTTAAGTTGAAGCTCGACGCCGACCAAGCCGTCTCTTGGCCGCTCAAGGAAAGATACCGGGTGGGCGGCTATCCCACCGTCGTGTTCGCGACCGCTGATGGCGACGAGATTGGGCGTATCGTGGGCAGCCGCTCGCGCACGGTCTTCGTAAAGAAAGTAGAGGCGGCATATCTCGCCCGTAAATTGCCGCTCAGTAAACTCAAGTCTAAGTCCGAAGGCGGCGATGCCGAGGCGTCCCTTAGGCTTGCGCAAGTGCAAATGGATCGCGAGGAGTACACCGCCGCCGCGGCTAGCTTCGCACGGGCTCACGCCCATAAATCGACCGTGCTCACGATGCAAGATCGGCTGAGTTGGACCACGGCGAAGATCAAGAGCATGCCCCAGGAAACCGAAGCTTCCGCTCGGGCCAAGGCACTGCGAGAGGCGATTCAATCTCATCCGCATGGGGTAGACACGTTGGATTGGGGAAACAGCTTGTCCGACTTGGGAGCCGCGCAAAAGGATTCGGCGATGGAGGCGGAAGGCCTGCAGGTTTTGTTCACGGCCGCAGATTTTCTTCTGAAGCAGGACGAAGCTTATTGGGCGGCGGGCGAGATTGAGCTTACGCGCGCCGATGTGCTGCAAATTCAGGCGAGCGCGTACAAGCAAAAAGGAGACAAGTCCGCGGCTAAAACCGCCTATGCCGCGGCGGCCTTAGAATACGAAAAGAAGATGGCCCAGCATGGGCTTTCGGCGGATGTTGAGCGAGGATTCAATCTGGAGCGGGCCTATTGTCTTGCCGAATCCGGGAAGCGGGCGGAGGCGGAGGCGTTGTACGCGCGCCTGGAGCAAACCTATCCGGATGAGTTTACTTTCTTCTACGCGCACGCCTCGCTCTTGCGCCGGGAAAAGGATTTCAAGGCCGCGGAACCGCTCGCCCGTAAAGCGCACGCGCTTTCTTACGGCGACAATCGCCTGCGGGCGACCGAGCTTTTGGCAAAAGTCCTCGTGGAAACCTCCAAGCGGGACGAGGCCAAGGCGATCGTAGCGAAGGTTTTGGCCGACACGCCGCTGCCCGGGGACCCACAGATCCGCACGCACCGGTACGTGCAAAACCTGAAAAAGCTGGAGTTGTAGGCGGCAGCCAATGCCCAAAGCCATTATCGTTATTCTGCTTCTGGGCTTAACTAGTGGATGCTCGGCCCGCTTTTTTTCCCCTCTGGTTTACCATGATTTTTTGGTCTGCAGTTCGGGGGCTTCGGCAAAGGTGTTTGCGCTCGATCGCTCTACTGGACGGTCGGCGTCTACGAGCACGATTACTTTGACTGCGGGGGTTTCCGGTAATTTTGCATTTTATCGCCGAAGCGCGGTGAACATGCTGGTGGCGTTTACGGCGGAACTCGAGGTGTTTTCGATTGGATCTCAGGGGTTCACGCCGGTGGACCTGAATCTGACCCAAGGGGGGCGACCGTTGGTGGCGCGTGCGGATCGCCGGATGGTACTAGTGAGTGATACCGACGTGACTGGTTGGAAAGTATTCTCCTTTGATGACGTAGGAGGGCCGTCTCTACAGTTAGAGCAGGCGTTTACTTTCCCGCATGCATCGAGTTCGACGCACTATCTGCTGTCTTCTAATGGCCGCACCTTGCTGAGATACCAAGACGCGCGTATTCAGGCCCATGCGGTTTCGGCCGTGGATTTTTCGTTGGTGAACTCTGGGCTTTACGCGCTGAAAAATAACACGCCATCGGCGGCCACCCACCCGTCTCGGGATCGCGTGGCGGTCGCTCACTTCACCGGGGGATTCGATCACGTGATTTCTGTTCTAGAGTGGGACGCTTCCTCGAGCTTTCACGAGGTGGCGAGCGTCGTGCCTAGCAGCATGCCGAGCGTTTCCCGAATCGCTTGGTCGCCAGATGGCCAATGGATCGTCATGCATGACGGAGATGAACTCTACTTTTATCGTTATGATGAGTCCCTCGAATCATTGCAGTTTTCGTTCAAGTTAGCGTTGTCGTCAATTACAACGCAAAACAACGTGCCGATCTGGAGCCCGGATAGTTCTCGCCTCTATGTCCATGATGGGGGGGCGATCAGAATGTTGTCGCGAGATGCCGATGGTAATGCCTATACGCTTTTGAGCTCGGCGGAAACCAACATGGAGTGTGCCTCGGGCGCGGGCACGATGGCTTACGTCGCCGGCACCTTGCCGATTTAACCCCAAAAAACAAACGGCCAACTCGCTTCGGGGGTCGAGTTGGCCGCGATCAGGCGGAAAAAAAGGGGCAAACCATTTATACAAACCCGCCTGATGAGACCAATTTAACGCGAACGATTCGGAAGTTACATTTCAACCCGTATCCGCGTAAATGCCGCGTCCACCCCCGTCCACTCCGGCAATCAAAGAGTGTTCGACATCGGTGTTCACACGGGCGTTGACTCGTCGGAGAGCTGCGATATCGCTACTAAAGGAGGCCAACGAAAGCCTAGGTCACGGCGGACACTCGTGACGGGGGCATTCGGACAAGGTTTAATGTAAATTAATGATTCAGGGAAGTGGGGCCCGCCCGGCGGTGTTTGATTACATCGACTTTCGGGTGTTTCTGAACGATTTTTTCCGTTACAGCCGGCGTGTGAGAAAGAGCTTCTCTTTCCGCTCGTTTGCTAAAGCCGCGGGGTATTCCTCGCCCAGCACCATTCAGATGGTCATCCAAGGGAAGCGTAACCTTTCGCCCAATGGCGCGGAAAAAACGGCGGCTGCGCTCGGCCTCAACGGCGCGGAGAAAAGCTACTTTCTCAATCTGGTTGCGCATAACCAATCGGATAATGACCTAGAAAAGGCCTCCCAGTTGAAGATACTGCGGGATGTGGATGCCGATCGTCAGATGGGGGTGCTGCAGGAAGCTCAGGTGAATTACTTCTCGCGTTGGTATTACCTGGCCATCCGGGAAATGATCGGCAAGCCCGGCTTCTCAGAGAACCCGGCATGGCTCGCCCGCCAGCTAAATCCTCCGATCACCGTGGAAGAGGCCAAGTGCGCTTTACACGACCTTCTGACTTTGGGCATCGTCAAGCGCGGCGCCGATGGACAGCTCGCGATTAATACGCGCTTCGTTTTTTCTCCCGAGAAGCTACAGTCGCCGCTCGTTTCGAAGCTCCAGCAACAGATGATTCAGCTTTCTTTACAGGCCTTGGATCGTTTGCCCAAAAAAGAACGCTCACTCACCGCGGCCACGCTCGCGGTTTCGGCCGAGGGCGAACGCCAGATTCGGGAACTGATCGATCAGTTTCAACAGCAACTGGTGCAGATTGTGAGCCGTAGCGAAGGCACTTCGTTTCGGATTATGCAGCTCAACTTGCAGCTGTTTCCGGTCTCTTTCCGGCTTACGGGCGAGGGTGAGGGAAGTGGGGAAGGGGGAGGCAATGAATCAGCGGCTTAAGTTGGGCTTGGTGATTTTGCTGACGCTGGGTGCCGCTATGGCGTGCGCGCAGGGAGACCGAAGCGGATCGGGCAGCGGTACGATCGTGACGGGTGGCGAAACCACGGTCGAGAAGTTGGCGCGTGCGGTTTGTCGCCGGCTAGTGGCGTGCCACGGGGGACTCGAAACCGAAGCTTGCTTGGACGGCGTGTATGGGCAGGATAACATCGACGTCAATGTAGGGTTACCCAATAGCTCCCAGCTGTTCGGAGAGTATATCGCGCTGGAGCGGGCGGGCCAAATTCTTGGCAACGCCGAAGAGTCCGAGCGGTGTATCGCTAACATTGAGCAGTTAAACTGCGCCGATTCTGAAGTGGCGGCCGCATATCTACCTCAAACTTCGAACCCTTTCCGAGGGGTGGGTGATGTTTTCAAGCGGGCAGATGGACTCTACATGCGGCGGTATGACCCCGACGTCCCCACTTTTCGGATGGCCGGAGGGTCCGATCTCTTCAGTTCGAGTGGGCATTGCCGGCAGAGCCTGTCGGCATCCGCGAGCGCCTTCGGGGTGGTTCCCGACGATCAACTACTGTAATTCTTCAGCGCGTCTTTGAGGGTCTGCCCGGGAGCGGCGTCCAAGTCATTTAAGATACTGCCGCGGCCAATTGGGATCTCCGACCGCGAGTCTTCCATCCGGGACTTGAATTTTCCGCTTTGTCCGCAAAGATAAAAATCCCAATGCCGTTTGCCTTCGCGGTGCGCGGGACTGACCAAGCGGTAGCGCCGATTCGCGTCTCCCCGCAGGTGGGGCAACCACGCGGCAAGCGGCCGTTTCGATTTTGCGATCACGAGGTAGCTGAAGGGCAGGGTCTTACGATCCAGCCCCGCCTGTTTGTCGATCTCGCGGGAATACTCGGGTCGCCACCAGCTCACTTCCTCGTGGCACCAATCGCCTTCTGCCGCCAACGCCCCGCAGGCTTGGGAGCCCAGACAAGGAAGCAGGATCTGAAACCAGTCGAGCCGTTGTTTTCTTGTCTGGTCGATCAATGCGCGGCGGATCTCTAAGAGCTTACGGGATTCCTCCTTCAGCGCCGGCTCCACCAACACCACCAACCCTTCGTCTTCCAAGTGGCGTTCCCACGCTTCGAGTAGACGCTTCGCCACGACCTCGGTCGGTTCGGCGAGCTCGTTCAAAAAATAACTCATGAGCCAGAGGTGGAAGCGGGGGGCGTTTCTGGGCAGAAAACCGCGCTCCAGGTCGATGCGGCGGGGATAGGGGCGGATACCCCATTCTGGCACGTCCGCCCACGCCATGAGGCGTTTGGCCCAATCTTCGCCGAGGGAGAGCATGGGCTTATCCTGTTCGATGAGGGCCCAGTCTCCCGCACCGGGCAGATCGATGCCCCCGAACTTGCGAGCCATGGCCACCCCGCAGGCTCCGGTCGCCGGACCGGCTCCGAATTCAATCCCGCGCAGGGGCGTGTCCCCAAACGAGGTCGGCCAGCGGAAACCCAAACGCGCGAGTTCGGCAAAGACCGCGGCGACCCGGCAGGCGTTCGCGGGCATGAAGTAGAGGAAATACGCCAGGCGTAGGTTGGCGGCGTTGGAGGATTTACCCCAGTAGGCGGGCAAGGCGCTGCCCGAGGGGCTCCCGTCATGGGGCGAGGTCGCCTCACCAGGGGGGGCGTCCGGCCGACGCAGTTGCGCTTCGGTCACCCGGTTGAAGAGCGCCGAAAGTTTTTTGACGTGAGGAACGATCGAGCGGGAGATAAACCGGCTCGATCGGATGTCGCTCGCGTTCTCCACGAATCCTTTTTCGCGCGCGAATTCCCCGATGAGAGCTTCGAACTCTCCCAAAAATGCACGGGATAGGCTTTCGGGTATCTGCATGGCAATTGCTTTCTATTTCCGAGGCCATAGGTTAGCCTAAATGGAAATCAAACTCTATGCGTACGAAGCTTTCTCCCAATACTAGTGCGCCTCCACCGGTAGCCCTGGTCTTGGGCCCGGCGGCCATGGCCACGCGGCTCTCCGAGGATCTGAACCGCTTGGGGTTTCAATGCATTCGGCCCCGTGACCTTACCGTGCCGTTTCCATCCCCCGCGCATCCGGGGTCCCTCAATGGACTCAAACGCGCGTTGATGGATTTTCGTAAGCTACACCCAGCTAACGCTAATAGTCAAAATCTTTGGGTGCATCCGGGAACGAGCGCCTGGGCCGATCGGGCGGAGCTATTGCGTGCGGCCGAGGAACACGGGGTTCAAGTAGTCGCGCCCTCGGCCCGCATGGTGAGCCTTTTCGCCAACAAGTTAAATCTACTCACCGAGGCGGAGAAGTTGGGCATTCCCCACCTAGTGATGAGCTTCGAGCCCATTCAATCTCTGCGCGAAGTCGAGGAAGTGATTTTCAATGCTGCCCGTCGCGAGGCGTACGAGAGCGCCCAATTCGAGGGAAAGTCAGGGGACTTCTCTTTTTGCCTGCGCTCCATTCACAGCGCCGATCATCTGGGCCGCCGGGTGTTTTACAGTCTCAAGCAGTTGGAGAAAGAGCTTCCCATCTGGCTCGAGCTCTTGCGCCTGCACGTAGGGGAGGCGATTCTGTTCGCCCAGCGGACGCTCGATTCTTCCCGCCTCATCCGGGTGCCGTTCGCACGTTTCAATGACGGCGATTTCGTGGGCTTTCCCTTGGTCGACGCTTCCCTGCAGGCCCGGCAACGGCAGTTCGTGGAATTTTGTCCACCGCTAACGCTGGACCGCGAAGTCGAGACGCAGCTACTGGAATACGTGACGCTGCTCACGGAAAAACTGGGTTACGTGGGGTTGGGCGCTTTCGAGTTTCAGGTAGAGGGCAACCGCGCCTACCTGGTCGACGCCCTTTCTCATCTGGACGCTAGCTACGCGCTCTGGGAAAACATCGCCGGCACGAGCGCGGTGGCGTGGCAGCTGGGCACGCTCTGGACTTCGAAGCCCGCCCCTGAGCTGAAGCTGAAGCCCAAGCGCGCCTCCCTGACCGGAGCGTCGCTTCGCATATTCGCCGAAGATTCTTTCTTACAGATCCCCCAGCCCGGTTTCCTGGCTGAACGGACGGAGAAGACGAAGTGGAAAACCCCCGCCTACCGCGCCGAGCTTGACTGCGGTTTAGCGGAGGGAGAGGGAATCGAGGGGTTGGCGGATGACGCCACCGAACAATCCGATGGCTGGATCGCCCAGCTGCACGTTTTTTGTCCCCAAGCGCGTAGTCTCATCGCTTCCACCCGCAAGGTGCTTTCCGAGCAGTGGTTCGCGGGCTCGCTCCAGACGAACGAACGGATGCTGCGCGAGATCCTCGAGCACCCGTGGGTTCAAGAAGGGGTGTTTCACCTGGGTTTTCTCGACGAGGATTTTGTGCCCCAGATTCGTCCGCCGCAAGACCTGGACCCGCTCATCGGCGCGCTCTGCGCGTCCGTGGACCCCGAGCAGGGGCGTCCGGTGGAGGCTTCACCGAAGGATTTTTCTTGGCTGGTGGGCGAGCGCAAGCTCGAGCCGGCGCCCGTTCGCTTGCAATGGAAAAGCGGCCCGAAGCTCTGGCAGACCGCCGCGAAACTTTGGGCGGTATCGGGTACGCTCGAGCCCGCCAAGGGCACCCAGCTTCGGGTTTGCGCGTTTCCGGTTTCTCCGATCCGTTGGCAGGTGCGCATCGGCGATTTTTGCGTGCCGGTCCGTCGCATGAAACGGGTGCCGAAAACGGGGGGGGCCGCGGCTGATCGCCCGTACTTGAAACTCTACGCGCAGGCCGCCGGGCGCGTGCACGCCATCATGTTTCGCGAGAAAAGCCGGGTGCCCGCTCGGGAGTGCCTGCTTACTTTGGAGTCGCTTCAGACCATGATTCCACACCAGGTTCCGGTTCCCATCCAAATCAAAACCTGGCATGTTAAAGCGGAAGACCATGTGCAGGTGGGGCAGGTGCTGGCGGAGTTCGAACTCAGCCCGAAGTAGGAGTGCAGATGCCGAGCTATCAAAGAAAAGTCCAGATTCCAGGAAAGAGCGGCCAGGAAATCTACGAAAAGGTGTCCAAGAGCATCGACCGCCTCTTCGAAAAATACCCCCAGTGGAAATTCGACGTCGCCCGGGACGCGGCTTCGCGCCGAATGTCGGCCGACGCCAAGATGTTTTCCGCCGAGCTGCAATGCGAGGACGGCGCCGTGCAAATCCATGTAAAGCTCGGCCTATTGGCCACGCCTTTTCGGGGCAAGATCGACGAGGGGATCGATAAGTGGCTAGCGAAGCACTTTCCGCCCGCGTGAAAGACGGCCCAACCAGTACTGACAATCCGTCCGGAGTGTTGAAGGCCGCCGGGGCCATGGGCGCAGCGACCTTTCTGAGCCGCATCATGGGCTTGGTGCGCGAACAGGTCTTTGCCGTGTTTTTTGGCGCCGGTTTTGCGACCGATGCATTCAATATCGCTTTTCGCATCCCTAACTTGTTACGCGATCTGTTCGCCGAGGGCGCGATGAGCGCGGCGATGGTGCCCACGTTCGTCCGCGTACGGAAGGAGCAGGGCGACGCCCGGGCTTGGCGCCTGGCGGGGTTGGTGTTTCGCTGTCTTTTTTGGGGCGTGGGGGCGCTCACCGTACTCGGCGTGATTTTCGCCGAACCGCTCGTGGCTTGGTACGCTTCGGCCTTTCGCGCGGTGCCAGGAAAATTTGAGCTCACCGTCGAGCTGACCCGAGTCATGTTCCCTTTCTTTCCTTTAGTCGCGCTCGCGGCCGCATTCATGGGCATTCTCAATGCCTGCGGTAAGTTTTTCTGGCCGGCTTTTTCCTCGGCGCTATTCAACCTTGTCTCGATTGTCGTGGGGCTGGCGATGGCGTGGTGGCTACCCCGGTGGGGTTATCATCCCATCGCGGGAATGGCGGTGGGCGTGGTGGCCGGTGGAGCGGTCCAAGCGTTTTCACAGCTGCCCGCCTTATATCGGGTGGGTTATCGCTGGAATCGGGAAGGCCCGGCCTGGCACCAAGAGCCCGCCTTGCGGGGAATTTTGCTGCTAATGGTACCTGGTACCCTGGGCTTGGCCGCGACCCAAATCAATCTCCTGGTAAACAGCATCCTAGCGACTTCGCAAGGCACCGGCGCGGTGTCTTGGTTGAACTACGCGTTTCGGCTGATGCAGTTTCCGATCGGCGTTTTCGGAGTTTCGCTCGCCGCCGCGACGTTGCCGGCTTTTTCACGGAGCTGGGTGGAAGGAGATGCACGGGAAGCGTCCCGTACGGCGGCGCGCTCCCTACGCCAAGTTTTCGCGGTGAATTTACCGGCGGCGGCGGGCCTTGCGTTTCTAGGCGCTCCCATCATTCAGATGATTTTCCAGTACGGCCGTTTTTCCGCCGGCGACACGGCGGCCACTGCGGGCGCACTCGCATTTTACTCGATCGGGCTCGTTTTTTATTCGGCCGTAAAAGTTTTGGTGCCGGTGTCCTACGCGATGGGGATCACTCGCGTGGCCGTGGGTTCGAGCGTCCTTTCCGTCGTCGCGAACCTGGGGTTGAACTGGTGGTTGGTGAGCCCCCTGGGTTTTCAGGGGTTAGCACTGGGGACGTCCCTGACCGCCGCGCTGAATTGCTGTTTTCTGATTTTTTACGTCGACCGGAAGTTGGCCCGGAGCGGCGCCCCCCGTATTTTCCCGGCCATATTTGGGCCATTTTTGCAGCAAACCTTCCTCGCTCTGGGGATGGGCTTGGTTTGCGTGGGTGCGAATTGGGGCCTGGAGACGTGGATGATGCAGACGCTTCCGTCTGATCTTTCCGTGCCGATTTTGGCGCTAGCCAGACTCATTCGGGTCGGTATTTTAGTGGCCCTTGGGATCGCTGCGGTTGCCGCCTTGGGCCGGCTCTTTCGGATTTCCGATACCACGGAATCCATTGATTTTTTCTGGTCTCGAGTCAAAAAAAGGCTGAGAACCCCCCGGACCTAAGATACACTCGGGCTATGTCTTCGACCAAAAGAGAAACCGTAAGGATGTTGTGCAAGTCGATCGTCACGCGGTTGGAAAACCAGAAGTCGATCGCTTTCCCGCCTCGCCTCCGCCAAATCGTGCAGGACGAGATCGCGCACCTCATCGGCCGTGACGTGCTGACGGACGAAGATCTTCACTTGCAAACTCTGGAAAAGATCGGCGCCTCCCAGTCCGCACTCGAAGAAAGCGCTTATACCGAGAACGCCCAGTATCGCGCGGCTCGTAGCATCGTACGCAAAACCTTCGGTGATGACGAGCTCAATGGCTTTTACTTTCAGAAGACGCTTAAAGCCGTGGCGCAAACGATCGCGCAATACTTCATGCGCTCATCGCACATCGATGAAGTGTACGAAACCGACGAAGACCTCGAACAGTTAATTGTCGGCTACGTAAAGAAGTTCAATCCCGCGAATCTTCACTAAGCTCGAATTCTCTCGAACCGAAAGCTACGGGAAAGCGAAGTTCAGATGAACGCCGCATTTCATAAGCTCATTGGCCAGAATTTGTCCTGGCAAAGTAGAACGGCAGCCACGCTTTCGCGTCGACTGCCGTTTCCCCCTAGATATAGCCCCCGAGACTATAATCTTTTATTTAGCGATTGCCGGTGAACTCGTCTGAAAAGCCGGCTTCGGCCATCGCCGCCGTGACCTTTGCGCAGGTCGCGGTATCCAAAAGTACCCCGCACATCTTCAAGGTTTCCACCTGGAAGTCGCGCATGCCTGACGTAGCCGTCAAGGCGCGGGTTAGCACTTCGTAGAAAAGGCGCTCGGCTTTTTGCTTGCCGATGGCTTCGTACACCAGGTAGGTCGCGTGGCTGGCCACGGTCGAGTTGATATGCACCCAGCAGTTATCGTTCGCCCGGCCACAGGGCGCAGTCGGCATTGGAAACAGTTCGCGCACGTGCTCCGGATACGGCTTCGATTGGATCTCGCCGTCGTCGTCACGGTACTGGACGGTGTTGACTTTGGGATTGCGCATGTTGCGAATGCCGGTGGCGGCTCGCGACTCGTCGACGAAGATCCGATGTCCCATCACCCAGTTGTCTTCGTTTTCGATCATCTTGCCCAGGAAGTCGGCAAACGCTTCGTTCAGGGCGCCTGACTCCTTCATGTAGATGAGCTTCGAGGTAGATGAGATGACGCCGTGGGTGTTTTCGTGTCCGACCACATCCACGCCGAGGGTTAGGTCTTTGAGGACTTTGCCGTCTCCGTCGCCGTAGGCCATGAGCTTGTTCTCGCTGTCCCAGTAGGCATTGGCCCAGTTGCGTCCGGCGTGCACGACGGACACAAGCTTGGCACCCCGGTTATCGTAGCTGTCGCGGCCGTGGACGTCTTGGTAGTACTTCAGCACTTTTTCCGCGTTGCCGAGCGCACGCTTGGCGGAGTCCGTCGCCTTTTCCTGGGCGGAAGAGTTAATCACGAGGCGGCCAAGTTTCGGGAGGTCGATCTTCATCGGCGCGCCGTTGATGATGTTGATGTCGGTCGAGGGAATGTCGCGGCCGTCGTACACGTCGATCGGCGCGATATCCATGTGGTGCGAGATGTCAGCGATTACCGTGCCGTTGTGGGCATCGATCAACAGGTCGTGTCCAGCTTCCCAGCCGTTGGACTTCAGGGCGACCCAGTAGATGAGTTGAGCGGAGCCACTTTCGGCCAGGATTTTCAGCTCCGGCGCGCGCAAGAGGTCGCGATCGGTGAAGCGAGCGTCCAGGGAGCGGGCGATTGCGACGGCCTCGGCGCGATCGAGGCTGGGCTGCGTATCCAGGTCGAAAACCCGGGTGAGATCGGAGATCGAGACCGCTTGTCCTTTGGCGTGGGTGACGGTCATGGAGCCCACGACCTCTAGGCCTTCGTAAAAGTGTTGCAGGCGGGTGGTGCGGATGCCGGCGCCTTCGAGTTTTTCCGCTAAGCGCAAGGCATTGCCTGGCTTCGCGAGCAGGCTTTGCATGGCGTTCATGGCTTGGCTTAGGCCATCGCGTTCAAGTTGCGAGAAGCGGGCAGGTAGGCCCAGTCTTTCCAATGCTAGAATTCCGTCGCGGACAGAGTCAGCGGTCTCGGCGCGCGCCTGGCCGATGGACACACAGAGAATGGAAAGCGCGGAGCCGACTAAAAGAAGTCGCTCACGCCCATTGCGGCGTTGGTTCATTGAAGATTCCCCCCTAGAAATACTTCGTTGTATTTTTCCCCTGGTTCACGCGTGAACACGTAAACCGTGCGCTGCCCATAGCAATTTCAAGGCCACGAAATAATCAAAAGCAATTTCAAGCTGTTGAATTGATTGAAGAAATGACTATGTGCGCCAGAGGTGGGGCTTCTTGTAAAAACTCTATGATTTGATGCGGATGCTTCTATGTATTTTTCTCGTAAACGTTTTAAACACCGTCCAAGAAATGGACTTCCTTTTTTTGTCTCCTGATGCCCAACGTTTTTTTCTTTATTCTAAGTAGTTGAAAGCAATAGTTAATAAAATATAATAATATTAACTTTTACGGTCTTGGGCTTGCACCTCTTGAGAAGTACCTGATGGACGTAAGCTCTTCTCTCAATAAACGCGCTTTGGTCTTTCCACTGCTTTTTGGGGCTTTGCTGCTCGTGCTTTGGTTGGCCCAGCGCCCGATTTCTCCCCCCGTAGGCGAAGCGCATGCGCGTACGGAGGAGCGCCCCCAAAGAGTTGGGGGAAGTGATACTTACGCTCGAAACCCAGCGACCTTGCCGTCTGGCGCGACGGGTAGCGGACCGCTCGTAATCGAACCGGTTGATTCTTCATCCCAATAGGGTTCCCACGGATTTCTGGCAGGTCCGTGGTTTGACAAAAAAACCGATCACTGTTCTAATTTAGTAGGCGGAATTTCCAATCTTTTCCGTGGTCTATCACATTAATCACCATAGTCGGGGGACCGTTGCTGAATACCAAAGAAACGCTGATCAGGAAGAACAGATGGGCCCAAGGAACGGCAGCCGCGGCTTTGATTGCGACCTCGTTGTCGGTAGGGTTCGGGCTTTCAGGATGTGCGACGACCTCAAAGAAGGATGGCCCAGGTGAGCACTCCCCGCAGTCGGTGGGGTCCGTGGTTTCCCCCGTTGGGGGGAAGCGGGAAATGGTGGTCATGGGGATCAAACTCAAGAACACGGATTTTGATTACCCCGTCGTTGTGAACACGATGGTGGAGAACTGGGTAGAATACTTCACGGGCCGGGGGCGGGCGTACTTCGAGCTTTATTTGCAGCGCTCCGAGGCGTTCGTTCCGTTTATCGCTCCCATCTTGAAGGAAAATGGCCTGCCGGAGGACTTGGTCTACCTGGCTATGATCGAGAGTGGGTTCAATACCCACGCCCGCTCCCGCGCCAAAGCGGTGGGCCCTTGGCAATTCATGACTTTCACCGGCAAGCGCTACGGTTTGAAGGTGAATTGGTGGGTGGATGAGCGTCGCGATATTCGGCGGGCGACCGTGGCGGCGGGTAACTACCTCCGCACGCTGCACGGTTATTTCGGCAGCTGGGAGCTCGCGGCTGCGGCTTATAACGCCGGTGAGTTCAAGATCGCGCGTGCGATCAAACGTTTCGGGACACGCGACTTTTGGGCGATCACTCGTTATCGCTTCCTTAAGCCCGAGACTCGTAACTATGTGCCGAAGCTGATGGCGGCGGCCATCATCGGCAAGAATCGCGAACAGTTCGGTTTTACCGGGAGCGCCGATTTGGCGGGTCCTATCGATCTGAATGCGATGATTGCCCAGGAAAACGGCGCGGAACAGCCACCGGGCATGAGGGTTCTTTCGTTGTCGGACGCGAACAGCCCCACGGTCAACGCGGCGAAGGTCGCCGCGCCGCTCTCGACGAAGATTGAGCTGGCCGAGGAAGAAGACGAGGATGCCGCGGAGGGAAGTGATTCCGACGTGAAACTCCCGGCGGCGGTCGTGCGTTCGGCCGATGAAGCGGAAGTCGCGGAATCCGAGGGCGACGATACGGACGCCAAAGCAGACGAGCCCGAAGTTGCCGCCAACAAGACCGTGGAAGCACCGAGCGGCCCGCCGACGGCTTCGCCCGCTCCCTTGGGCGCCAATGCCCCAATGGCTCGGGCCGCGATTACGGCGACCCGTACTCCCCACGTAGACCGAAAAGGACAGTTGAACGCCGGCGATATCGCCGAGTTCGAAGTGCAAAGCCCCGCCGACTTGCTGAAGATCGCGGATGCCGCTGGCCTTACCTACCAACAGGTGAAGAGCCTCAACCCGCAGGTGTTGCGCTGGTGTACGCCGCCGGGCACGCCCTTCTATCGGATCAAGCTTCCGGTCGCCGTCGCGGATCGCTTTCTTACGACGTATAATCATCCGGCCTATCCACGCGAAGTGAAGTTCCGCACCCACACCGTGCGCCCGGGCGAAACCATCAGAGGCATCGCCCGCCACCACGGCATCAACGCGGATCCGATCCGGGACCTTAACGGATTGGGCAAGCATGCGGAAGTTCGCGCGGGCAAGACCCTGCTGCTGCCGATGCCGCATGATCGTTCGCGCTCGACCGCTTCGTTGGACCTGCGGGATGACCCGCCTCGCAAAAAGAGCAAGCGTAAGAAACGCTTCTACTCCTTGAAGAACAAAGAAAGACAGAGCGCCCGTTCCTACCTGAAGTATGGTAGTAGCTAGGGGGCATGGCCCAGCCTTTCGTGGTGCAAAAATTCGGCGGCACTTCCGTCGGTACTTCCCAGCGTATTCAGCTGGTAGCGCGTAAACTTGCCCACGAGCATCAAGCCGGAAAAAAGCTAGTCGTCGTCGTGTCGGCCATGGGGCAGACCACGGACGAGCTTATCGATCTCGCACGCGCGGTATCTCAGTCTCCGCCACACCGGGAAATGGACATGCTGCTTACGGCGGGCGAGCGGATATCGATGGCGCTTCTTTCTATGGCGCTCGCCGACCGCGGGGTCCAGGCGGTTTCGCTCACGGGGTCACAGACGGGCATTATCACGGACGAAGGCCATCGCCGTGCGCGTATCCGCCGCATCCTGGGCGATCGTGTGCGCGCGGCGCTCGGCGAAAACAAGATCGTGATCGTGGCCGGGTTCCAGGGCGTTAGCGAGAAGACGAAGGATGTAACGACGTTGGGGCGAGGGGGTTCCGACACCACGGCGGTGGCTTTGGCGGCCGCCCTCGGGGCGGATGCCTGTGAGATCTTCACGGATGTCGACGGGGTTTTCACGGCGGACCCTCGGGTCGTAGCGCACGCGCGGCTGCAGCCCCGGGTTTCATACGGTGCTATGCTCGAGCTGGCGAGCGCCGGCGCCGGCGTCTTGCATCCGCGCAGCGTGGCTCTGGCCAAGAAGTTCGGCATTCGCTTAAGGGTGCTCAACAGTTTATCCAGCGACGAGGTCCCCGGCTGGGAGCCGGCCCGTCGGCAAAGTACCGAAGTAGGAGGCGGAATGGAAAACACGGAAAAACGTTCGGTCGGGGTGACTGAAATCGAAATGTTCCAACCTATCGGCGTGACGAGCGACAAGGAGAAGCTATTCGTGCAGGTGGAGTTAGCCCGCCCCACGCTCACGGCGGCGCTCTGGGAGTGCTTGAAGGCGTTGCCGTCGGCGGTGCTCGCGCCTACCTTCGAACATGGAAAAGTGGGGTTTTACATTGATCGTGCCGTGCTTGCGGATTTGAAAAAAGGCCTCTCCCGTTTGGTCGAAGAAGGATTTATGAAAACCTTCCAGATTTTCGAAGAGCTGGCGCCGGTGACTTTGGCCGGAGAAAGTTTGCCGGCCGACGGGTCGATGCTTCCCCGCGTGGTCGATGTGCTTTGGCGGGATAAAGTTGCGGTAACCACCGCGGTCGCCTCCCCGTTTGGCGTGACGGTGGGAGTTGCGCTCAACCGGGTGGACGACGCAATACGGGAGTTGCACACGGAGTTTTTCCCGGCCACGACTTCCGCCGCGGATTCTTCAGGGTCTGGCGCGGCGTCAAATTAACTATCTGAATTAATTGATTTTTATCGCAACCAAGAAATACTTGCCTGATTTTATTTCTTCGCTACGATGGGGATCGACATAAGGGTCCATCCCACCTTGAGGAAATAGAATGAGCGAATCGGTAAAGCAGACGCAGACACACGCAGAAGAAGCATTGGGAGTCGCGGTAGTGATCGGAGACGGATGGTCAGCGCTTTCCGCGGTGGCCACGGCGCTCGATCAGTATTCGAAGGTCATTTGGGCTGCGGGCACGAGCGCTCGGCTTCTGCCAGTCACGGCTAGCCTGGAGGCCGGCGAAGGTTCTGACGGCTGGATCCGCTTGGCCGCGGGCATGGACATGGACCTGGGCCCTTTTCAGGCGGGTTCGTTCCTGCGCGAGTTTCGTAACAAGGCCTTCCACCCGCCGGAGTGGTTTACCGCCGCTAGCGAGCAGGATCGCACGGAAGTGCGCGACGAGATGCTTTGGTTGGCCGAGCGGCAGGCCGCTCCGCTGCGCGAAGGCCGGTTCGAGAAAACTTTCTTGGAAATCGAGGGCGATCTACGCGCGATGGTGCTCGCGCATCCCAGGCTCGTGCGCCGGGAAGGCGCGCCGATGAAATCGTACGCCGAAATGGGCGGTACGGCGGTCGTCACCTTAGCTAACGGCGAAGTATTCTCGGCTTCACGCGTGATTTACGCCGACACCTTGAGTAGCCTCCGCGCCGTCGAAGGCCTGCCGAAAGAGATCAAGGTGGCCGAAATGGCCCGCAAGTGGCAGCCCATGAGCTGCGTGCAGGTGGAGTTCACCCACGCGGCGGCGGCGGGCAACGGTGCTTCCGAGAGCTTCTACATGAAGTCACCCAAAGATGCGGGTGAAACGATGGATCGCCACGTTTGGGGTTATTTTCTGGCCGACGGCAAGAAGAGCGTCTGGACGTTTTTCCTGGCTCCCGACGAGGCCGAGGATAACCACGAAATCGCGAAGAAACTGCGTCGGATCAAGCAATGCTTGAATAAGATGTTCGGTACGCCAGAATGGCTGCCGGCCGGAAAATCGGAGTTCACGGCGGGGATCGCGGGTGAGCGGGTGACCTTCCACGAAGGCTATTTCTTCGCCCAGGGCGCGCTCGATGACGTGAAAAGGGGTGCGCGCGGTGACGATGTCCTGTCCGTTTGCGTGGACGGATTCGGCCCGTCGATGGCGATGCAGCAGGTAATCCAGGCCCTTCCGGCGGCGGGTGCGACGAGCGATTCTCCGTTCGAGATTCCGGCGGCTGTTTCCGAAAGCGCGGCGGAGACCGTTGGGGCGGCGGGGAATATCCCGACCGCTTGATTGGCGCCGGGTACTCCCATTCGGATCAGATCCGTCATTTCAGGGTGTCTATATTCCCTAGCTTCAGCGTGAAGCGTTCCTGCAGGATCGTACGTAAATCGTGGACGCGTAATTTCGCGTATTCGTCTGCGTCAACCCCTAGGCAACAAACCAGCTGGTTGAAGGTAGTGTGCTCGAGGTCCATCGACATGCATCGTCGTGGCCTGAAGCGATCTTGCCCTAGTTGGTGGTCGCGGGGGACTTCGTAGGTTGCTTCCACGGCGCGGGAATATTTCATCTTGATTTGGCCGTCGGCGGGATACACGCGGTGGGAAATACCGGCGGTAAAATTCAAATGGCAGAAAGGATCTGGTCCGAGATCGACGTCGGTGGCGGTGACGAGCTTGCCTTGGATAAATGTTTTGGTGGAGTTTGCCTTGAGCGGAAAATTTCGAGTCGTGGTGAGCGATGCCCCATAGCCGATAAACTCGACGGGATCATTTTCCCTTTCATCGTCACTCGTGGCGGCGTCATCCGCATAGCTAGATGGGACGGCTAAATGGGTGGCGGAGGCGAAGATCAGAGCAAGCGTCAGCGATTTCATACGAGTGCTTATAGAAGATTAAATGCGCCGCGTCAATAATGGGCGAGTCGCCTCTTAGGCTAACTGTCCGATTTCATTTGAATTGGCTCGAGCTAATGTCCGGGGATGTACGCCAACGCAGAACGCATGCACGTCGCGGGCTCCGTTCGAGCGGAGTATTTCGGCGGCGCGTACGAGGGTGCGGCCCGTGGTTGCAAAATCGTCCACGAGAAGTATGCGGCGTCCGGAGATTGAAAGGCGAGCCTTTGAATGCAGTCGAAACTCAAGTGAATTGGCGAGACGTTCACTGCGCCGGAGCTCCGCCTGTCGGTGGGGCTTTTGGGCGATCTGGAGCCATTCCGCTTGCAGGGGATGACCGAGTTCCCGGCACAACCAGCGAGCCACGGTGAGCTGCGGATTTCCGCGGATTTGCCAGAAACGTCCGGGGGACTGAGGTACCGGGATGACGAAATCCGGGGTCAGCGCGCGGGTGGCGTACGGGATTCGGGCGCGCGATCCACTTTGAAAAAGGATCCGATGAAACACCTGCCCACGTTGATTCTTCCAGCGACGTAATGCCGAGTACACGGGGCCGGCGAGTACGTAGCTGAAGTGCAGGGCGGTGAGGGGATATAAAGCTGGGGATTGAATGTGCCCGGGAGGAGAGCAAGGCTGAGCGAGGCTCTGCCAACAAGAGGCGCAGAGACCGCCTTCGGTGAGTGCTAGTTCACCGCGACACACGGGGCAAGCGAATAGAGAGCGAAAGAGGGAGGCGTGGGCGGCGGGCGTCATGCCCGGGTTTATGCAAATTCTCGATCAGGTGCGAACCGCGAGTAGCAGACCTTCCCCCGTGGGGAGAATGGTCGCGCGAAAACGACCGTCCTGCGCGGCGGTTTTCGCGAACTTCCTGAGCGCGGTCGCGGCGGCTTCACGTTCAGGATCTTGAAAACGGGTATCGGCCAATAGTCCCCAAGCGTAGGCATTGTCGCCTAGGAGCACGCCTCCCGGACGCAGGTTGCGCGCGGCCCACTCCAGGTAATTCGGGTAGTTCACCTTATCGGCGTCGACAAACACCAGATCGAACGGCCCTTCGGCCTCGATCTTCGGCAGGTTCTCAAGCGCCGGCCCGACGTGAATGCGAACTCGCTTTTCAACTCCGGCCAGCTTGAACGAAGCCTGAGCCACGTCGGCATGCTTGGGTTCGAACTCAAACGTGTGCAGAAGTCCATGTGACGGAAGCGCGCGGGCGATGGCGGTCCCCGAGTACCCGCCTAAGGTCCCGATCTCCACCGCCTTCACGGTATTGAAGGCGCGCGCGAGGACCTCTAGGTGGAGGGCGTCGAAGCGGCCAACTTGAATGGCGGGGAGCCCCGCCGTTTCTCCGTTCTCGCGAATTTTGGCGAGGGTCGGGTCTTCCGGGTGAAAGATTTCCGTGAGCAGGTTCATGATCGCCGAGGATTTTTCCCCGAATTGCGCCGAATAGGATTTGTCCATGGAGCCTCCTAGAAGGGGAGTTTATATCGCCAAAGTTCGAGCAAGGTCGAGCGCATGCTCCGGGAAGGGCTTTTTCTTCCCAAAAATATTACGGAAAGGCACGAACGCGACTTCATTCTCGCGCACGCCGATCATCCCGTTGGAATGCCCGCCGAGTAGGTGAATGACCGCGGAAGCTCCCAGGGCGGAAGCCAGGAAGCGATCATGCGCGGTGGGCTTGCCGCCTCGCTGGGTGTGACCCAAGATACAAACGCGCGGACCGTAACCTAGCTTTTCCAAGCGTTCGGCCATGCGGGCGGAGAGGCCGGGTTTGGGGCCTTCGGCCACGACGATGATGCTGCTCGTTTTGCCTCGTTTCATGCCGCGTTCGATCGATCGGCAGACACTCTCGATGGACTGGGATTGTTCCGGCACGATGACGGACTCGGCCCCCCCGCCGATTCCCACCTGAAGCGCGATGAATCCAGAATCTCGGCCCATCACTTCGATCAGAAACAGGCGGTCGTGCGAGCTAGCCGTATCACGGATGCGGTCGATGGCTTCGAGCGCCGTGTTCACGGCGGTATCGAAGCCGATGGTGTCGTCAGAGCCATAGATGTCGTTGTCGATAGTGCCGGGCACGCCGATGCAAGGGAATCCGTTTTCCTTTTCAAGTAGATGAGCGCCCCGGAACGATCCGTCACCGCCGACGACGACGAGTGCCTCGATCCCCTTCCGGCGCAAGATGTGCGCGGCTTCGCGACGGATGGATTTCTTGTGGAAGGCGGGACAACGGCTCGTTTTGAGGATGGTCCCCCCGCGCTGGATGGTGTTGGCGACTGAGGAGAGGTTCATCTTGGCGATCTGGCCTTCCAGCAATCCCGTATAACCTTTGTAAATGCCGTAGACTTCGCATTGGTTCGCGATCCCGTAGCGCACCACCGCACGGATAGCGGCATTCATGCCGGGGGCGTCGCCGCCGCTCGAGAGCACGGCGATGGACTTGTATTTCTTTTTATTGGCGAGGCGGGGTAGGTCTAGCATAGGTTTTTTCCGGTAACTTCGCGGGGGAGATCGATCCCCATGAGTCCGCAGAGCGTGGGCATAACGTCGGCGAGCGTGCCATCCTTCAAGGCGACGCGGTCCTTCTTGCTGCCGAGTGCGGAGCCCGGCGCGATCCAGATGGCGGGCACGGGGTTGAGCGTGTGTTGGGTGTGCGGCCGGTGTTCGTGATCTTCCATTTCCTCGGCGTTGCCATGGTCGGCGGTCAGGAGCACATGGTAACCGTTTTTCTCGGCGGCGCCGATGACTTGAGCCAAGCACTTATCGAGCGCTTCCATGGCCTTCACGGTCGCGGTGTAGTTGCCGGTATGGCCAACCATGTCGGCGTTGGCGAAATTCATGAGCACGAAGTCATACGTCCCTTGGGTGATTCGCTGGGCGGCCTCGGCAGCCACGGCAAAGGCGCTCATCTCGGGTTTGAGGTCATAGGTGGGCACGTCCTTCGGTGAAGGGATCAGTAGGCGATCTTCGCCTTGAAAGACGGCTTCTCGTCCGCCATTGAAGAAAAACGTCACGTGCGCGTACTTTTCGGTTTCCGCGATCCGGAACTGCTTGGCGCCCTGTTTCTCCAAACAAGCTCCGAAGATGTTTTCCAGACTTTGCGGCGCGAAGGCGGCCGGAAGGTTGAGCTTGGCGTCGTAGACCGTCATGCCGCAGAAAGCAGAGAGGCCGGCCGGTCCGATCCCGTGGGCGCCGGTAGTCAAGACTTGGGAGATCTGGCGCGCGCGATCGGAGCGGTAGTTGAAAAAAACGAGACTGTCGCCGGGCCGGATCGCGAAATCCTTGTCGAGTAGCACCGGCTCCACGAATTCGTCGGATTTACCAAGTGCGTGGGATTTTTGAATTGCCGCCAACGGTGTCGCCTTGAGTGGCGCGATTTGTCCGGTCATTGCTTGATACGATTTTCCGATGCGATCCCAGCGCTGGTCTCGGTCCATCCCCCAGTAGCGCCCCTGGATCGTAGCGATGCGAATGTCGGTGGTAGAAGTGCTTTGAAAGGCGGGATGTTGGGTAAGTTTTTCGACGTAGCCGATAGAGGACTGAGGAGGGGTATCGCGACCGTCGAGCATGAGATGCAGCGCCACCCGCGGCACTTTTAGCTCGTGGCTTAGTTCCAGTAGGGCGAAGAGGTGGTCGATATGCGAGTGCACCCCGCCATCGGACAAGAGCCCCAAGAGGTGGACTGTCCCGGATTTTCCATTTTTTTGGGCACCCGCTTCGATCGTCTTTCTCAGCACGGCGTTCTTGTTGAACTGTTTATCGCGAATGGCGTGGTTGATGCGGACGAGATCTTGGTAAATGGTTCGGCCCGAGCCGATCGTCATGTGTCCTACTTCCGAATTTCCCATGACCCCATCGGGGAGCCCCACCGCGGCGCCGTGAGTGAGGAGTTGGGAATGGGGGTATTTCTTCCAGATCTCTTTGTAGAAGGGCATGTCGGCGTTTTGGATGGCGTTAAAAGGGGAGTCTTTGCCAATTCCGAAGCCATCGAGGATGATCAAAACGCTTTTGGCTTTCACTCCCTATTTGTACTACCTGCCGCGTGGTATCGCCAAGCTTAATTTAGGCGCCTTCGTTGTGATAAGGGTGCCCCTGCACGACGGACCACGCACGATAGTATTGCTCGAGGAAGACCACGCGCGCGAGTTCATGCGAAAGCGTTTGCGGGCCAAGCGAAAATGCTCCGTGACACTCGCGGCGAAAATCTTCGTGGAAGCCCACGCTACTACCTAAACAGAAAACGAGATCTTGCAACGAATCGTCCTTCCAGCGACGCACGTGCTCGGCCCACTCGAGCGTGCTGAGTGGCTTGGCTTTTTCGTCGAGGTAATACACGCGCTGGCGGGTCGTCCCGGAGGCGCGTCCCTGTGGGCGAGAGACCGTCTTACGTAGCATCTCCTGCTCTGATATTTGGCACTGCCGACGAAGCGCTTCTGACTTATCGCTCAGGTGCGCGGGCTTGAGTTCGATTTCTTCAAGCGCGCTCCAAGGCCTGACGAGTTTCAAATAGTAGTCGGCGGCCTCGCGTAAGCCAGGAGTTTTGAGTTTACCGAAGGCGATGAGCCGGGCGCGCACGGGCCGAGCCTTAGTTTAAGCGGCTGGCGGAAGGACCGTAGAACTCGGAGGGGACTTGCACGCGCGGGGCGTCTTCCCAAAGTCCTTCGAGATTGTAAAACTCGCGGATGGCGTCCAGAAATACGTGCACGACGACGTCGCCAAAATCGAGTAGCACCCAACGGCCTTCGGAGTAACCTTCAACGGAGAGGGCCGAGTGACCGAACGTCTTGAGCTGGAATTCGACGGAATCCGCGATCGCCTGGATCTGACGGTCGGTCATCGCGCTGCAAATGATGAAGTAGTCGGTGAAGCCCGAGACGTTGCTTACGTCGAGCACGCGCAGGTTCTCGGCTTTTTTGTCGATCGCCGCGCGCGCGCAAAGCAACGCCTTCTGCAGCGTGGGATTCGAAGCGTGCGCTAGGATCGGATCAAACTGAGGTTGCTGAGCGCGGTTTTCTGACATGCGGCCGGGTAGTTATCATAGTTGATCTATGGAATCAAATTTGAAATTAGCTGATTTTCCGAGTATTTGCCCGCTATCGGCAGGTGATGGAATGAATGACCCGCGCCTTTTGAAAGGTGGTCTGGACCGCCGCCATTGCGCCTCGTTCGTTGAGATCCACCAGGTGCCGCTCGAGTAGTTTCTCTACTTCCTGGGGGTCCGCCGATAGGGTGTGCTCCGTGTGGGTAAAGTATTTTTTCCCCCGGCCCGAGATGCGCAGGCAGATCCCGTCGAAGCTGTCCCGTCGCGTGGGGTTCATCGCGGAATAGAACGCCGGCAAGCCCATGTAAGTAAAGCGCGGTTCGATATAGGAAATCGATCCGTCTTCGTTGTTGAACTTCGCGCCGGGTAAGGTCTTCATGAGCGCGACGAATTCGCCGTAAGTGCGTAGGATTTCCTCGTGGCCAACGGTGGCCTCGCCGTATTCTTCGGTTTTGACCTTAAAAAAATATCCGTCTTCCTTCTTGGGAGCGTCTTGCGGAGCCTCGTGGGCAGGCTCGGCTTCGCCGACCGGTGGCGTCGTGGGGCCGGTAGGGGGTTCCGCGCCAGCCAAGGAAGAGAGACCGAATAGAGTCGCTAATAGGAAGCGTTTCATCGGTAAAGCCTTACCTAACCTATATGCTATGCGTCAAATATAGTTTTTTAGGTTTTTCTCGAGGGTGCACTCGCTGTAATTTTATGATTTTATTGTGCTTTATTCCTGTACGCCAAACAGGTGGTGACGTCGAATATACGCGGCTACTTCGGGAGCGAGCCCGGTAGCGGGAAGTTTGCCGGTTCGCTGCATTTCCGCGCGAAGCAAGGTGGAGGAGAGTTCTGGCGCGGAGGTGGGGACAAGCGTGAGGAAGGTGGTCGCCTGGGCAATCTTCCAAGTGGGAAGCGAAGCGGGGATGGGAGTGAGCAGACCGCTGCCAGTATAGGCGCGCAAGAACTTCTCGGTCTCGTTTTGGCCCGCTCGGTCCAGGATGATCCAGTGACAGAGTGAGAGGATTTCGGGGAAGCGGTGCCAGCGAGGGAAGGTGGGGAGCTGGTCGGTTCCGAGAGCGAAGGCGAGTCGCGGAAACTCTTGGCGGAGCTTCCCTAGGGTATCGAAAGTGTAGGTGGGCTGCCGAGGGGCGGCTTCGGCGAAGCGCACCTCACGGTCATCGATTTGGGCTTCCCGAGTAAATCCCAGGCGGGCCATCTCCAGTCGATGCACGGCCGGGGTAAAGCCCGTTTTGAGTGGGGAAATGCCCGTCGGAATGACGAGCACCCGGCTTACGCCGGGCTGGGTGAGGAGACCTTGAGCGGCGATGCGGTGTCCGACGTGCGGAGGATCGAAGGTGCCGCCGAAGACGGCCGTGGTTTCTGACCAGCGGGGGAGCATGGGGGCACTTTAGCCGGTTTGACCTGCCCTTTGGAAGGGGTTTAAGGCATGATGCTTGAGGTCGAAGTCAAATATGAGCAGCTTGCCTCTCACTCCCTATTTGCCGGGATTATTAAAAACTCTGGAACAGGATCGTCGCCTGCTTTTGCGCGCCGAGCCCGGTACGGGCAAGACGACGCTGCTGCCGCCCGCGATTCTCCGTGCGGTTTGGCGCAAACCCGCGGACGAGGTGTGGGTGCTTGAGCCCCGGCGGCTGGCCGCGAAGCTGGCGGCCCTACGCGTGGCTGATCTAGTGGGGGAGCCGATCGGCGAGAGCGTGGGTTACCAGTTTCGTTTCGAGCGGGTGGAAAGCCCACGCACCCGCCTGCGCTTCCTGACCGAGGGAATTTTTCTTCGGAAGTTAATCGAGAATCCTACGCTTTCCGGCGTGGACACCGTCATTTTAGATGAGTTCCACGAGCGTTCCATCGATACCGACATCGCATTGGGCGTTCTGACGCGGTTACGGGCCGGCCCGCGGCCGGACCTGCGCGTGGTCGTGATGTCCGCCACGCTGGAGAGCGATATCCTCGAGCGATATTTCAGCCGTTTTGGCGCGGGCGAAGTTCAAACCCAAAGCGTACCGGGAACCCGTCATCCCATTGAAACCCGCTACGGCGCGAAGACTCCAAGCTGGCAGGAGTTACCTGGTGCCGTACACCGGGCGTTACAATCCACCGAGGGAGACGCGCTCATTTTCTTGCCGGGCATGGCGGAAATTCGGCGGGTCGAAGGACTCTTGCGCGAACGGGGACTGGATCCCGTGATCCTGCATGGAGACCTCGATCGGCGTGAGCAGGAGCGGGCCCTGGAGCCGTCTTCGAGAAGAAAAATTATTCTTTCCACGAATATCGCCGAAAGCTCCGTCACTTTGCCGGGTATACGCGTGGTGGTGGACTCCGGGCTCGCGCGGGTCGCGCGCGCCAGCCAGGCGGCCGGGTTCACGCGGCTAGAGACGAAGCGTATTTCCCGCGCGTCGGCCGATCAGCGTGCGGGTCGTGCGGGACGCCTAGGACCGGGAGTTTGCGTCCGGCTTTACACCGAGCACGAGTATCGCGCGCTCCGGCAGTTCGAGGCCCCGGAAGTGAGACGCGTGGATCTCGTGCCGGCGGCTTTGCAGCTGGCGCTCATTGGCGTGCGTAAGCTCGAAGATTTCGAATGGGTCGAAGCGCCGAGCGCCGATGCTTGGCGAGGCGCGGGCGACTGGCTGCGCGGAATCGAGGCATTGAAATCGGATGGTGAGCTGACCACGCGAGGTCGTCGCCTGGCCGGTACGCCGCTGCATCCCCGTTTGGCTTTGCTATTGGAAGGGCCTCGGGAGTTCACCCGTTTGGCCGCGCGATTCTCGGAGGGGGATTTTCCGGAAGGGGAGCTTGCGCTGGATGCCCTTGTGAATACCCCCACGCAAGGGAACACCCGACGTTTGGAGGAAAGGCTACAGGCTTCCCCGCGTCCGGAGGAAACCGGAAAGCTGAGCCCAACCTCGGTACTGGTGCGGGCCTTTTGGGATCGTGTGGGACGGGTGCGCGGAGACCGGGTGGCGCTCGCGGGAGGGGGTGAACTGGCTTTGCATCGCGAGCATAAGCTGGCCCCGCGTCAGCTATTGCTACTACTAGATGCGTTGGAGCGAGACACCGGTCCGGCGGTCCTGCGAAGCTGGATTTCTCTCCAAGAGGAGGATTTGTGGGAGTTCGCCGGCACTTTGCTGGAAGATTCGCGGACGGTCCAATGGAACGGCGAAAAACAGCGCGCGGAAGTGTGGGCCGAGCTGCGGTTTGGCAGTTTGGCGCTCGAATCACGCATGGATGTGCCGAAGGAGGAAGATGCGACGGCGCTGGAGGCCGTGCTTCTGAAAGAGTTACTTAAGCGCCCGGAGCAGGCCGTGAGCATGGACAAGCTTCGCGCGCTCTGGGCTCGAAAAGGTTTCGCGCGAACGGGGGAGCCCCCCGGCCCGCTCGAAGGGGCCGCGCTGGAAGGATGGCTGCGTGAGCTCGCGGTGGGGGCGCGAAGCTTCGCCGAAATTCACGACGCCGTCGAGGCGGTAACGCTTTCTCCGGAAGAGGCCTCATTGGCGCCCGAGTTCGTTACGTTACCCGGCCGCGCGAAGTGCCCCGTTCAGTACGAGACGGATCGACCGCCTTGGATTGAGTCGCGCCTACAGGATTTTTTCGGTTTAAAGGAAGGCCCGCGCGTTTTTCGCGGCAAAGTCCCCCTCACGCTGCACCTTCTGGCCCCAAATTACCGACCCGTACAAGTCACGCGCGACTTATCGGGTTTTTGGGAACGTGATTATCCGCGGGTTCGCCAAGAGCTATCCCGTCGCTATCCTCGGCATAAGTGGCCCGAGAGACCCATCTAGGTTGCTTGGGGTGAGTCACTTGTGGGACTAACGGATTGAAGCGAGCGAGGTCTTATCCGCGCATGCGTTCGGGCGCATCTGGCAAGCTTACGGCCAGGCCTTCGCCGCCATTGGCGGCATCTTGGGCTTCCTTCTCGGCCGTGAATTCGGCGAGAATGCCCACGAGTTCGCGCACGCCTTGGCCGGTGACGGCCGAAATCGGCAGCGGTTCCTTCGCGTGCGGGTGCGTGCCGCGAATGGAGTGAATGCGTTGGCGGAGGGACTTGAGGGCTTGCTCGAGCATCTCTGGAGGCAGGATTTCTACCTTGTTCAGCACGACGATCTCGGGCTTGTGCAGCAACTCTTCGTTGTATTGACCAAGCTCATTGCGGATCACGGTGTATAGACGAACCATTTCTTCGGCCGCCGCTTCCACCGGATCCTCATCGGTTAGGGGAGGCTTAGGGGGACGGGTTGCGCGCTCCAGAAGTTGCGCGCCGTCGAGCAGATGCACGAAAACGCGGGTGCGCTCGATGTGACGCAGGAATTTGTGACCTAAGCCCAGGCCGGCGTGCGCGCCTTCCACCAAGCCAGGAATATCGGCCACGACGATATTCTTGTACTCATCCACCTGCACCACGCCCAAGACGGGGCTCAGGGTGGTAAAGGCGTAGTCAGCGACTTTCGGGTGCGCGGCCGAGATGCGCGAGATGAGCGTGGACTTCCCGGCGTTCGGAAATCCGATAATGCCCGCATCGGCCAGGAGCTTCAGTTCCATGGTCAACTCCAGCGACTGGCCTTCCTCGCCATCCTGGGCGAATTTTGGCGCCTGGAAAGTGGAAGACACGAAGTGGGCGTTGCCCTTGCCGCCGCGACCGCCTTTGGCGGCGAGCCAGCGCTGGCCGTGCTCGGTAAACTCCATCAGAATTTCTTCGCCGTCGGGGCTCTTGATGAGCGTGCCCACCGGAACTTTAATGGTGACGTCATCGCCACTCTTGCCGGTCGAGGTCTTACCCGAACCGTTCTTGCCGCTGGCGGCGCGATAAATGCGGCGAAAGCGGAAATCCTGGAGCGTGGAAAGGTTGTGGTTCGCCTCGAAGTAGACGTCGCCACCGCGCCCACCATCGCCGCCATCCGGGCCTCCCCGATCGACGTACTTCTCCCTCCGGAAGCTGACGCTACCGGGGCCGCCGTGACCGGCGTGGATTTCGATTCGGGCTTCGTCGATAAATCTCATAGGGCGAATCGCATGCTTTACTCAAAAAAAAAGAGCAGGATCGTTTACGGGCCTGCTCTTTCAAAACTCCTCATACTTCAATTGTCGAAAGCGGTTAGCGCTTAAGCGGCGGGGTAAACCGACACTTGGCGGCGCTTGCGATCGAAGTGCTCGAACTTCACTTGGCCTTCGATCAACGCGTAAATCGTGAAATCACGGCCCAGGCCTACGTTGCGGCCGGCGTGGAAGCGGGTGCCGCGTTGGCGAACGAGAATGTCGCCGGGACCCACGTGCTCGCCGCCGAAGCGCTTCACGCCCAACATCTTGGGGTTACTGTCGCGTCCGTTCCGAGTACTACCGCCTGCTTTTTTGTGTGCCATGGTTGTCTGATCCTTTGCTTAAAGGTTTTCGGTTACTTTGCCGTTTATTTTTTCTTCGGGGCGGCTTTTTTAGCCGGCGCTTTTTTCGCGGGGGCCGCTTTCTTCGTCGCGGTTTCCCCTGCCGGCGCTGCTTGCTTTGCGGTGGCCGGAGCGCCGCTCGCCTTCATCTTCTTGCGCGAACCCAAAGTCTTCGGCGTGAACGCCTGTCCCTTTGGCTTCAAGCCGGTGCTGAACTTAGCGAGCTTCGCTTTCTTGTCCGCATCCGAGAGAGTGATGGACTTACCGCTGCCGCCGTCGATGCCGGTGATCAACACTTGCGTGTAGAATTGGCGATGACCTTGCAGCTTGCGGTATTGCTTACGGCGCTTCATCTTGAAAACGATGAGCTTGTCGCCGCGGCCTTGGCCGACGATTTCGGCCTGAACTTTGGCCGATGCTACGGTGGGTTTACCCACCACGACATCGGACTTGCCTTCGGCGCCCGCGTCGGAGCTGACGAATAAAACCTTATCAAATTGAAGATTAGAACCTACTTCGCCCTCGAGCTTTTCGATCTGAATGACTTCGCCCGCACGGGTGCGGTATTGCTTTCCACCGGTCTCAATGATTGCGTACATAGACCCGCGAAAATGCCCGAGACGCATGGAATCGTCAACTCTTATTGCGCCCCAATAACCTGGGGTTGGTTGGAAAAAGCACCCCGTTCGCATTTTATTAGTTGATTAAAATAGTGTATTACTGATATCTTGCGCCCACTCACGAAAGCCAGGGTTGCCACCTGCTTGACTCGATGCTACAGCAAGCCGCGTCTAGGCCAGATGAAGAATCTTGGGGTGGTAACCAACGTAAGGAGATGGATACATGAATAAATTTTTAACGGTACTAGCGATGGCCGTCGTGTCGGTGGGCTGCTCGAAGCAGACTCCCCTGACGGACGCGCAGAAGCAGGTGGTTAGCGGTACGATGACTTCGGTCGAGCGCGGACGTAAGTCCTCGGTCAATGGGGCGAAAAACACCCCGGCGGCGACTCCGAACGCCTCGCAGGACGCTACGCCGTCTGACGACCCGCAGACCAAGATGGACGAGTTCCTGGCGAAAAGTCGCGCGGATCAGCAGTGCGACGAAATTGATTTCCAGGTGAAGAACAGCAGCTCCTCCGCTTCAAGCATGGGGATGAATCTCAAGGTGAAGTTCGGTGGCAAGTCTTGCCCCGTCAGCATGGACTGGGCGCTGGATATCAATGGCAAAGCTAACGGCGACGGCGGCAGCGCGGACATTGCCTTTCGCTGCAATTACTCGGTAAAAGACGAAGAATTTCGTAAGCTCAATGACGTTGATAGCATCGCGCTCTCGGGCACCGGAAAGGCCGAAGGCAAGGGCGACAGCGCAAAGATGAACCTGGAAGCTAAGGGCACGATCCACTCCCAGACGAAGGGCAATCTGAACGTGGAGTTGAAGGTCAACGCCTCTCAGAACGGCAACTCGGTGGAAGTCGAGAATATCGTTTCGCTGAAGTACCCGGATTTCACGGCTGAGCTCAAGACCAAGACCAACGGCAAGGAAACCGAATACTTCGTGAACGACGAGAAGGTGACCGAGCAGGAATTCCAACGCATCGCTCGTGGCGGCGCGGCGGGCTTCATGGCGGGCGGTATGAATTCGTCCTCCTCGAGCGCTGGCCCGATCAACGGCGGTGGAACGGAGCTTCCGCCTACCCCGATGCCGGGTGAAGGCGAAGAAGGCCAAGGCACGGTGAGCGGTGGTGGCCTACCGAGCACTCCGTCCCTCCCGGAAGTCCCTGCCGGCGGCGAGTTTTAATCGCTAGTTAGCCAATATTAGACGGGAAAGCCCGGCGCGCCGAGAGGTTCGCCGGGCTTTCTTATTTAGAATACGGGTAGAATACGGAAGCGGGCCGGGGAATACGCGTATCGTTGAGAATCGGGGCGCCCTCCGGCATTCTAGAATCATAGGTATCCACTTCCGAATAAGATCCCTGAAGCTCCGGGGAGTGGAATAGGTCTAAGATGCGCCGGGTAGGTGCCCCATAACGAACACCGAACCTACCCGGCGTTAATTTTTCGCGGATCTAAGCGCGGTCTTGAAAATGGGCCGGGCGCGCCGCACATCTTCCAAAAGCGACTTCGCCGAAATCGTCAGCACTTTCCCATTACGGTAGAGCGTGCGGCCGTCGACCATGGTCCAGCGGACATGCGCCGGTTGCGCGGAATACACGATCGCCGAAGCCAGGGCTTCCGGGTTGGCCGCCGCCCGCCCCCCCGCGGTCCGGACGAGCGCGAGGTTTTCGGGCTGGTTCAGGTCGAGCGCGATGAGATCGGCCTTTTTTCCCACTTCAATCGACCCGATGTGATCGAACCAGTTCAGCGCGCGAGCTCCGTTCCGAGTCGCCATATCGAGTACCGTTTGGGCGCGCATGGATTTCGGTCCGTTGCCCGGCTTGTGAATCAGCGCGGCCAAGCGCATTTCCTGGAACATGTTGAGGTTATTGTTGCAGGGCGCGCCGTCGGCGCCCAATGCGACGTTGATTTTCTTGGCCGTCATCTCGGGCACGCGCGCGAATCCCGACGCGAGCTTCATGTTCGAGCTCGGGCAGTGCACGACGTGGGTGCCGGTGCGGCTGAGAATCTTCATCTCGTTGGGCTTGAGCCAGATGCAGTGGGCGAGGACGAGCCGCGGGGAAGTAAGCCTGAGCTGGTGCAGGTACTCCACGTTCTCGCAGCTGACCATGGATTTCACCATGCGGATCTCTTTGAGGTTTTCACTGGCATGGGTATGGATGACGGCTTTTTGCTCGCGCGCGAGTTGGGCGACTTCGGTAAGCAGCCTCTCGGTGCACGAAACCACGAAGCGGGGCGCGTACGAGACGCGAATGCGGTCGTTTTCGCGCCCGTGCCATTTTTTATAGAGCATCAACGCTTCGGCTAAGGCGTCGCGCGTGGGCTCGCGAAGCCCTGGCGGCGTGGTGGAGGGATGATCCATCAGGCACTTGCCAACGCTCGCGCGGATGCCGCTCGCGCGTACGGCTTCGAAGATCGAGTCGGTATGCCGCACGGTGCCCATGTCCAAGATGCAGGTCGTGCCCGAAGACAGCAGCTCGTGAATGCCCAGGCGTGCGCTGGTATGCAGGGTTTCTTCGGTATGCGCGGCCTCCATCGGCCAGATACGGGCGGAAAGCCAATCAAGTAGCTCGAGGTCATCGGCTTGATTACGGAACAGCGTTTGGCAGAGATGCACGTGCGCTTGGACGAAGCCGGGCAAGATGGTGAGGCCGCTGGCATCGATGACCTGCGTGCCGCGGGATTTTAAGCGCGGTGCACTCTTGGTGATCTTGGCGATCTTACCGTCCACGATTTGCAGATGCCCCTGGAGCGCGCGGCGTCGGGAATCCTGGGTGAGGAACGTGGCGTTGGTGATCCAAGTGGTCTTGGCCGACGGGTATGAAAGCATGGATGCGGCTACTTCGATTGGGCGTCCGGTTGGTTTTGCGGGAGGCGGGCCGGGCGAAATGCGTGGGGGAGTAGTTCTCCAAGCCGATAATGCGCCGTCTTGCCGTCGATGGTGCCTAGGATCACTTCGAAATCGTCGTCGGCGAATTCGGCCATGAACTGACGGCAGTCCCCGCACGGCGTGCCCGGTTGGTCGCCCGCGGTCATTATGGCGATTTTCTTGAGGGATCGTTCGCCGTTGGCGACCGCCGCCGTGAAGGCGGTACGCTCCGAGCAGATGCTGGCCCAGTTACAGGTTTCGACGTTGGTGCCGATGTACACCTTACCCGAGCTGGCGAGGAGAGCGGAGCCCACTTTGTATTGGCTATAGGGAGCGTATGCGTTTTCGCGGGCCTGCTTTGCGCGCGCGAGCAGCGCCTGATTGTCGGGGAAGGGCGGGTTCATCGACGGGTTTTAATGAGCTGCGGGATGGAAGTCTTCACGAGCTCCCGCAGCTTACGTGAGGCAATGCGGGAATTCTCGATGACTTCGTCGTGGGTAAGTTTATTTGGCGTGATGCCGGCGGCGAGATTGGTGATGCAGCTGATGCCGGCGACCTGCACGCCCAGGTGATTGGCGGCGATGCTTTCGGGAACGGTCGACATACCCACGGCGTCGGCACCGAGGGCTCGCAGCATCCGGACTTCCGCCGGAGTTTCATAAGTCGGGCCCATAAGGGCGGCGTAGACACCCGTGTGCACCGGGATGTCCAGACGTTTGGCGTTGTCGACCAGCACGGCGATGCATTCTTTGTTGTAGGCTTCCGTCATGTCGGGAAAGCGGGGACCCAGTTCGGTGAGATGCGGCCCCTTCAGCGGGTTATCGCCCATGAAATTGATGTGATCCTCGATAATCATGAGGTCGCAGGGACGGTAGCGGGTGTTGACGCCACCGGCTGCATTGGTCAGAACCAGCGTTTGGATCCCTAAGGCGCAGACCACGCGCGTGGGGAAAACCACGGTTTCCATCGGATAGCCTTCGTAAGCATGGAAGCGTCCGCTGAGCAGAACGACGGGCACGCCCTCCAATTGTCCGAGGATCATTTGACCGGCGTGACCTTCGACACTCGTGCCGTGGAAACCAGGAATGTCGCCGTAAGGAATTACCTCACGGTCCGTCACTTCGTCCGCAAGCGCGCCGAGGCCGGAGCCGAGCACAATCCCCGCCTTGGGCTCAATCTTAGAGCGCGAGCGGATGTACTCGGCAGCAAGCTTGATTTTTTGATAGATTGACGGTTCAGACATCGCCCAGGATCTATCACAAGAAAGTATATATGTCGGATTTTTTAATTCGGTTAGTGCTGCGCCACGCCAATGCCACGGGCAATCCAAGTTCCCAGCCAAGGGATCGCAAGGAATAGCATCAGCTCCGCCAGAAGTACTGACTTGATGCGTTGATATTGGGGTGCGGAAATGACCGGCGCGGATTTTCGCTTCAAGGCGGAAATCCAACTCATGAAGTGCATCGTGGGGACGAGGGAAATCAAACCCACCGTGACGAAAAGTCCGAGCTTTACCCAAAACGCCGGGTTCGCCGCGTAAAATTCCCAACCTTTTCCAAAGTAGAGCGCGCGGGCGAGACCGGTGCCCAGGCTTAAGAGCGCCGCGAAGAGATAAGCGATATCCGTCATGAGAATTCGCTTGGCCGTAGATGCGTCGAGCGTCGGCGCATAGCTGAAGAACTCGAGCGCCAAGCAGACGGCGATCGAAATCATTCCCACGAAGTGCAGGTAAGCGACGAGCGCGTCGGCCATGGGGGCGGAGATCACATTTTTTGAATCAAAGTGTCGAACTTGTAGATCACGGAACCGTTGCCGGAGCCGCAAAATACGCCCGAAGAAAGGTTACGCACGACCACTTTCGCCAGCACTGCGTCCCACACGTCGGCCACGAGATTGCAAACCATCACGTTCTGCTCGAAGTGCGTGAACTGGATAGCTCGCCAGTCGACGGTGACTTCCTTCTCTTCGGCGGTCGGTTGGGACTGCAGGCTCTCGAAGCGGATATTGGCGCCGAAGCGGTCGCACATGAAAGTGAAATTCTTCGCGCGGATGGCGCTCATCACATCGCGAGCGATGTAAAACAGGGTCTGGCACTCGCGGCCGCCATAGAAAACCGGAACGCCGACATCTTGCTTTACCCAGTAGCCTAGCATGGGCTTCGGGTCTTCCTCCGCGCGCGCCGGTGAAGCGGCAAGCGTGATCAGGGCCAGTATCCCAAATAATCCTGCGGTCAGTACGTGTTTAGGTTTCATGCCGTCATTATATACGGCGAATGTTTTTAGTAAAGTTTCGGTGGGGTCTTTCGGCGTGGAGTGATTGTCACGCCGCGATGAAACCACTGCTCCAGCTCCTCGAGCTTCCGAGTATCGAAGGAGGGAGACTCCGGGGCGAATACGGTCACTAGGGGTTCGCCTTTGGCTACTTTGGCGCCCAGCTTCTTATGAAAGACTAAGCCTACCTTCGGGTCGATTGTGTCGGCGGCTTTCTTGCGGCCGCCGCCCATTTCTACGATGATGAGACCTACGGTTAGGGTGTCGATGCCGGAAACAAAGCCAGACTTACGGGCTTTCCAGAGCACGCGCTTTTGGCTGAGGGGAAGCTTCAGTGGATTCTCCACTTGGGCTAGGGAACCCCCTTGCGCCGCAACGAGCCGTTTGAACACCTGCCAGGCGCTCCCGTTCTCCAGTTTTTCTTTGGCGAGCTTACGGGCTTCTTTCAGTGACTTCCGTACTTTGCCGGCGACGATCATCTGGGCGCAGAGGTGCAGCGTCAGGTCTTTCAAATCGTCGGAAACGAGCTCGCCTTCGAGCGCCCGCCTGCCGGTCAGCACTTCCACGGACTCCAGTACTTCGAGCGCGTTGCCGGCGGCGTAACCCAGCGGTTGGTCCATATTGCTGAGGACGGTGGCGCAGGGGAGTTTCATTTTTTTTGTGACGCCCTCGATCGACTTGGCGAGCTTTTGGGCTTCCGCCTTTGTCTTCATGAACGCACCGTTGCCGAACTTTACGTCCATCACGAGACTTTCGGTGCCTTCCGCGAGCTTCTTCGACAGGATTGAAGCCGTGATGAGGGGAATGCACTCCACGGTTCCCGTCACGTCGCGCAAGGCGTAGAGTTTTTTGTCGGCCGGCGCGATACGATCCGTCTGTCCGATCATAGCGCAGCCCACTTCGCGAAGGACGGTCTCGAACCGTTCCCGGTTTAGGCGGACGTCGAACCCCGAAATAGCCTCGAGCTTGTCGAGCGTGCCCCCGCTATGGCCTAAGCCGCGGCCCGACATCATGGGGACTCTTAGTCCACAAGCCGCCGCGAGCGGGGCCAGGATTAGGGATACCTTGTCGCCGATTCCTCCGGTGGAGTGCTTGTCGGACTTCGGTCCCTGAATATGAGTTAAATCGTAGCGCTCGCCGCTCTCCAGCATGGCACGCGTGAGGGCCATGGTTTCGTCGGCGTTCATACCGTTGAGGTAAATCGCCATGAGGAGCGCGGTGGCCTGATAGTCGGCTACGTCCCCGGTGCCGAGGCCGCGAATAAAAAAAGAAATCTCCTCGGTCGTGAGCGTCTGGCGATCGCGTTTTTTTCGAATGATGAGCGCCGGGGTCATAGCGGCTAGCGGGCGCAACCCATTTCAACCAGGAACGATTTGCCGGGAAACTTTTCTTGGAAGCGGGCGGCCTTCGCGCCCAAGAGCGCGTCGAGCACCGTGGCTCCGACGTCGGCGAAGCTGCCGCGGACGCCGATATCGACGGGCGCCGGTTTTTTTTGCGAAGGGGAGTAGGCGAGGAGGGGGATGTACTCGCGAGTGTGGTCGGTGCCCCGGTAAGTGGGATCGTTGCCGTGGTCGGAAGCCAGAATCAGCAAATCGCTGGGCTTCATCGCGGCCATGATCTTCGGCAGCGCCACGTCGAACTCTTCCAAGGCCCCGGCAAACCCATCCACATCGCGCCGGTGGCCGTAAAGCATGTCGAAGTCGATGAGGTTACAGAATAGCAGCCCACGCTTCACCAAGCCCATCTGCTCTAAAAGCACCTTCAGGCCGTCGGTGTTCCCTTTTGTGTCGATGTTTTCCTGGATGCCCTGGCCAGCGAAGATGTTGGAGATCTTGCCGATGCCCAGAGTGGGAACTTTTTCATCGCAAAGGACGTCGAGAATCGTCGGCGAAGAGGGCTTCTGTGAGTAGTCCTTGCGGTTGTAGGTGCGGGTAAAGGGTTCGCCCTTCGTCGGATCTCCCACGAAGGGACGCGCGATTACGCGTCCGATTTGCAGCTCGTCGCAGATTTGACGTGCGACCTTGCTGATGTCGTAAAGCCTTTGGAGGCCGAACGACGTTTCGTGGGCGGCGATCTGCCAGACGCTGTCGGCGCTAGTATAAAGGATGGGCTTGCCCGTGCGGAGGTGCTCCGCGCCGTGTTGGACGATGATCTCGGTGCCGCTGGCGGCGCAGTTACCGAGTACTCCCGGCAATCCGCACTCTTTCACCCAGCGATCAACCACGGCGGCAGGAAAACCAGTGGGAAACGTGGCGAACGCGGTCTTCACCACGAGTCCCGCCATTTCCCAATGACCGGAGGTGGTGTCCTTGCCGCTCGAGCGTTCCTGCGCGCGTCCAAATGCGCCGTTTCCCTGTCCGGGCGCGCAGGGGGAGACGCCCTCCATGGGGGTAATATTGCCGATGCCCATGCGGGCGAGGTTCGGAAGCTTTAGCGTACGTCCGCGCTTGGTCTTGAATGTACGCGCCAGGTTTCCCAGCGTGTTCGATCCCGTGTCGCCGAACTGCTGGGCGTCAGGAAGCTCACCCGCGCCCACGCCGTCCAATACGATCCAGATCACCCGCTCGAAGCTGCTTGCCATAAGGGACTTTTTAATCCCGTTGGGGGGAGTTGTAAAGGCGCCTGCGCGCGTGGATTTTCGCTGGGTTTTCGCGCCCGGGTCGCGGGTGACCCGGGACACCTTCACGAAAAGTGCGGAAAATGGCGGATCTCTAGTTGGCCTTAACAATTCGTCGGGAACTCGATGCTACACTGTCCATAGGGGTAACTTTTCGTCCGGGTGGTGGTATATGTCTTCGAGTTATTTTCTTTCGAGGCCTGCTTTTCTGCTCGTGTCTTCCCTGGGTTTGGCGGGGGTGACTTTTGCGTCCGGCTGTGCGCCGGTGCCTGAGCAGTTCTTCGTCAAGGTACCACAAAAACAGCTTTCGTCTCCCGAGGGGGAGCAGAACGTGGTTTGTGATCCGTTGGGTCAGGGCGGTTCGGCCGGCGGCGCGGAGAATGGCGTCCGGGCGACTCTGAAGTACCTGGGTTCGAATTCCCCGCAATATTCTTCGGTCAGCCAGATGCAGGCTTATGGAGTTCCGGTAGACGCCGCGATCTACTTCAACCGGGTTTTCGTGCCCACGCGCATGTTCAGCGAAGGATTTGCGACCCAAGACGGTACGCTTTTACAGAACGCCGAAGGCGAAACGCTGTTCGAGTGGTTTACGTTGCGTTTCGAGTCGGTGCTGAAGCTTGCGCCCGGAGATCCGGAAGGCATCTATGAACTCTCGTTGCTTTCGGACGATGGCGCCACGCTTTCGGTGGATGAGGGCGCGGGATTCCAGATGATGGTCGATAACGACGGCACGCACCCCACCCAGTTGGGCTGCGCGTCCCGCACCTTAGAGTTGAACTACGCTTCGGAGATTCCCATCCGCCTCGATTACTTTCAGGGGCCGCGCTATCACATCGCGGTTAGTCTCCTGTGGCGCTACGTGGGTCCGGTGAATGCGGGGAGCGCGGCCGCTCGGCAGAGGACCCTTCTAGCGGCTTCGCGAAGTTTTGCCCAGGAGAAGCGGGAGTTGACCAAGGCACTGAGCCAGAAGAGTGAACTCAGTCCGTACGTGTTGAGTACGGCGAACGCGCTGCCGAAGCAGGTGCTCGCCACACCTGAGCGCGATAAATTCGCGGATTCGGTGGACTTGGACATCATCCCAAATTCGCCGGTGAATCCGCCCCTTCAGGACCCGCTTTGCGGAGCGGTGGGGAATAATCTCTTTTTCGATCCCGCGGCTTCCGTGGGATCCCAGTATTCCGCTCAGGCGGCCTATTTACAGCTTCTCAACCGGGGATGGGAGCCGATCCCGGCAGGGAATCTCTTCCTGAGCGAAGGCCGGGTCAACCCTTGTGCGGGGAGCTCGCCATAAATTCCCCTCTTCCCTTTAGACAAAACTAGGTAAAACCCTCTTTAAATCGCTTTACACGCGTTTCCAAAGATGAGAATGATTCTCAACTTCGGTAGCACGTAAACTTACACCGAGGAGGGTTACGTTTTGGCTAAAGGAAAAGGCGGCTCCGCCGCGAAGTCTCCGGTACTCGATTGCTTGAGCAAGATTTTTGAAGCCGAGATGTCCGGCATCATCCGCTACATGCATTATTCGTTCATGATCATGGGGCATAACCGCATTCCCATCCAAAAATGGTTTCGTGACCAAGCCAATGAATCGATGGCTCATGCAGTGACGATCGGCGAGAAGATCACGTCCCTGGGCGGCCACCCGCCCATGGTCAGCGCCTCCGTGGAAGAAACCAATCAGCATTCGGTGCATAAAATTCTGGAAGAAAGCCTCCGTCACGAAACGAGCGGGCTGGCTTTATACAAAGAGTTAGTGAAGCTCGCCGGAGACGACATTGCTCTCGAAGAAATGGCCCGTCAGCTGGTGCGTGAGGAAACCGACCACATTGACGAAGTGAAAAAGATGCTTCGTTCGAACTAGAGTAGAAAGGAAGTCATGTCCGCGACCCCGAATTTCCGCAATCTGTCCGGCAACCATCTGTGCTCGGGTTTGGCCTGCGCGATGTTGATGCACGGCTTGGCCGCGTGCGCTCCCGCTCGCGCGGATGAGGCGTTGTTTGGCTACATGTATTCGACCGACTCACTCCCGAAGGGGCAGTGGGAGTTCGAGCAGATCATGACCGCCCGAAGCGGGAAGGCGCGCGGCAGCTATTTCGCCCTCGATATGCGGCACGAGGTCGAGTACGGGATCAGCGATCGCTTCAGTGCGGCGCTGTATCTGAACTCGGGTTATAATTACATCCAGAATCTTTATAATCCGGAAGATACGACCCAAAACGTGCCGGACGTCAACACGTTCGACCTGCAAGGCATGTCGCTCGAGTTCAAGTACCGGCTGCTCAGCCCGTATACGGATCCGCTGGGGCTTTCGCTCTATTTCGAACCTGAATTCGAGGTGCGGGACAGCGTGAGCGGCGAGATCGTCTCGGCCAAGGCCTTCGAGTTCCGCCTAATCTTCCAGAAGAACTTCATGGATGACACCCTGGTGTTCGTTTCCAATCTGATGCTCGAGCCGGAGTGGGAAAAGGTGGGGGATGAGTCCCTGCGTGAGCTCTTTTTCGAATTTACCTTAGGCGGGAGCTACCGCATTCAGGAGAACTGGTACCTGGGCCTGGAGTTCCGCAACCATCGCGAGTTTCCGGATTTAGACTGGGGCGCGCAGGAACACTCGGCTTATTTCCTGGGGCCGAACGTGCATTACGGCACGAAGGACTGGTGGGCGACGCTTACAATCCTGCCGCAGATCTCGGGAACGCCGGGATACCTGGGGATCGGTGCGGACGGACAGCGCATCGACGGCGGATCCCTGCACCTGGCGCAGCACGAGAAGCTCGAGGTTCGCCTGAAACTCGGTTTTAATCTCTAAATGGAACAGGGGCAGTGGCAGATATTGGGCGTAGGTTTGGCGGGGCTGGGAAGCCTCGGCTTGGCGGTTCCATTCGTGGCGCACGCGGAAGTTTATCTCAGTGCGGACGACGCGGCCAAACTCCTTCTGCCTAACCTGAAACTAGCCCGCCGAGAATTGGAG
>JBFWNL010000001.1:75824-821054 GCA_050251055.1 Bacteriovoracia bacterium | reverse complement strand
ATAGATGGTATAAATTGTCACTGTGGCAACGCATGCTAGTAGCAACGCCCCATAAAACTTCATACCTGCTCGAATTAACGACGGAAGTACGACAAAGAAGGCAAGAGACGGGAGTACCATCCAAAAAATCCCGGTAGAGAGAACTCTCACTTTTTGGTCGTCTCCTGAGTCCGTATAAAGCCAAATCATTGCGAGAATCGAAGTAAGGGGAAGTGAAGCCAATATTGCCGCTAGGAGTGACGACTTCTTAGCGATTTCAGATATTCCTACAACCACGGCCCCGCTCAGAGCGGCTTTCAGTATTAGGTACATCACTACCTCTTACTCTAATTGATCAGTGTTCGTGAAAACATTCATTCTAGCTGCCTATTCTTATCCCGCTTTCTTTTTTGGTATACGCGGTGCCGAGAACCGCAGGCCTTTGTGCACCACTTCGCATCTGGGCGACCTATAAAAAATCTCTGACAAGTTTGCATGCGACAGCGCTTTAAACCATCGAATGCACCAACCGCAAGCAAATGCGCAATCCCATAGGCCACAGACAGTTCAGGATCATCTATTTGGTCTCCATCTGCGATGCGTCGCCAGTATGGACCTCTGTTTGAGGAGTGCATCAAAACGTGACGATAGTGGATGTGGGTGATTCTGGAATTGAGTTTCTTTATGACTTCTTCAGTGATGCCTTTAACGAGAAATGTATCGAACCATTCATACGCAAAAATGCATTCAGCGTCGTTTAGCGTCAAAGACTGTTTTGATAACAAACCCTCACTTTTTGCTCTGTTTGCATTTTTTATCAGATTCTTAACGTCTTTCCGCCCCCAGCCTATAAGGCGGCCTTTGCTTGAGATTAGAAACTGCTCTTTTTCGTGCTGTAACGGTGTTTTCATCAGGTACCCCACTTGAAGGTGTTACGCCTTACATGCCAAATTAGCGTTACAAAGTCTATATGGCTCCTGCGGTTGCGCTGCGGGTCATGATTCTAGGAGTGGAGGAAAAGTGAGCAGAAAACAGGGTTTTACTACGGAAGTCGGTATCTCCTTTGATGGAGAGCGGTTCTTAGTTCGAGACAACGGATTAGTTTGCCGTTTGAAGAGACCAAATCAGCGGGAGCGTGTACTGGACGATGTCTGGACGTATGGCAATCAATGCACCTCTAGTGGATATATGAAAATCGGTGAGCTGGTTGTTCATCGAATCGTGGCGACAGCGTTCCATGGCGAACAACCGTCGTCAGGTCATGTCGTCGATCATATCGATACGAATCGGGCAAATAATCGCATAGAGAATCTAAGGTGGGTGACTCGCCTAGAAAACATTACTGGCAATGAAAAAACGCTTAAGCGCATCGAACAAAAGTGGGGATCAATTGAAGGAATGTTGCAGGATCCCGACAGGGTTAGAAATACAGAACCCCTTACCAATAGGCCCTGGATGCGGCAGATCGAAGAAGAGCGCTACTATAGTGAAAAATACGAAATCGCATCTCTCACGCCTTTAGCGGTCCAAAGGAATTGGAGGACGCCTTGCGAATTTCCGCTCTGCCCAAGTGATGCATCGCAAGAATCTCTCGTAGACTACTTTTTTCGGCTCAAGCCAGATTCAGTCTTTTCTCGTAATCGGTACGGCGAAGGTAAGGTTGAGATGGCTGAACTCAGTTCGGACAGTTCGAGTATAGTTGTAATCACCAGGCCACCGGGTGGAATTAAAGGGTGGGCGGTAGCTAGAATCACTTTCGAAAATGATAAATTTGTTCACGAAAGCTGCCGTACATTTTTTACACTTGAAGGCGCTGAGAAGCAGCAGTTCAAGTTGTTAGGTAAGCCTTGGGATAAGGGGGATACTTTTGATGATTTTTGCTAAAAGTGCCCCGAACGAATTCATGCAGGTGCTACTTGATAGGCGCAAGGCACTCCGCCTGTAGATCTAAGGCTTCGGCAATATCTTGAATGACTAGCCCCAAGCCCTCTTGTGCTTCGCTGGACATCATGCGTTCGTCTGTGTCTGGATTTGCGCTGCGGAATAGATGCGAAACCCCTTTTAGACGATTACTTAGTAAGCGTATCCTAAATGCGACTTCATCAACAGGTGTTTGCGCCTGCCCCTTATGAAGAATTGAAGTGGATTCCATACTCATACACCCTACTTTTAGTTGCCTAATGGTCAACTAGCTATTGATTGGTAATTGATAAGTTGCCTATTATGCAACAAAAATCATATGATCCTCTGGCTTCCTTCCGCGATCAGGCAATGCAGTTGATCCAAAAGAAATACCCCTCCGTCGAAAAGTTCTGTTTTGAAGAGGATTTCCATAAAAGCACGCTCTCACGGTTGCTCACGGGGAAGAGGACCGAGTTCCAAATCGCTACTTTGAAGCGAATCGCCGATGCCTTGGGTAAGCGGCTCGTAGTTCGTCTTGAATAAATGTCCGCGAACGGAATTTTCTTAGGGGTGGATACCTGCATAAATTGGCATCCACTTTTTTGAAAAAAATCGACCGAGGTACCCATGTGGCATCCAATTGGAATCCACCTAGCTACCTAAAGTGCGACTTCGTGCGACTATCAATATCTTGCAGGCATGAGTGCTTAATTACGCAATCCTGTGTTGTTCTGATTACTTAGTTTGAATTTTCTGGGGTTTAGTTGCGATCAGTGGGGTTCGGAGTTTTTAACTCCGAACCCTCACCGAATATTGGTTGCGGGGGCAGGATTTGAACCTACGACCTTCGGGTTATGAGCCCGACGAGCTACCGGACTGCTCCACCCCGCGTCAGTAAAAGTGTTCGTGAATCTAACGCTGGGTGACCTAGGAAGTCAATCACCAAAGATCGAGGACATCAAAAGGTGCTAGGAGAATACTAAGGGTTTTCAGTGTTTAGGTGGACCTTAGAAGATTAAGACTCGATGCGTCATTGGCACCCGTGGCATTTTCGTCGAGCAGGTTAGGCGGTCTTTTTTTGCCCGGCCCCCAGCAACGCCTTCAGCTGTGCGAGGAGTTGGCCCATCGAAAACGGTTTTTGCAGAAAGAGTATTTTGGTGGGGCCAATGAATTCGGGCACCTCTAGATCCTTTTTGTAGCCGGACATGAGGATGGCGTGCTTAAGCCCATGCCGCTTCCCGAGGGCCTCGATCAGTTCCAAACCCGATAGATGCGGCATCATGAAGTCGGTGATGAGGATGTCGAGGGGGAGGGTGGAGCAATCCAATTGGGCGATAGCTTCCTTCGCATTCGGAAAGTAGCGCACTTGGAAGCCGATTTCTCCGAGGGAGCTCGATAGCGCCTTGCCGATGGCTTCGTCATCTTCCACGAGAACGATTCTGGAGCCAATAAACTCTCGCGTTAGCTCGGTGGGTTCCCCGGCTGCGGGCTCGGGGACATGCGTGGAATCCTCGTTCCGTATGGGCAGCTGCACGGTGAATTTGGTCCCTTTTCCGAGTTCGCTCGTGACGTCTATTTTGCCCCCGGCGCCTTTCACTACGCCGTAAACCGTGGAGAGGCCTAGGCCGGTTCCCTTGCCATGGCCTTTGGTGGTAAAAAAAGGCTCAAATATTCGGGCGGCGGTTTGCTCGTCCATGCCCGATCCCGAGTCGGTTACCTCTAGGACAAATTGGTGCCCCGTGGGGATTTCGTCGCGTCGGGTCTGGATCTGGATGACTCCTCCGTCGGGCATGGCATCCTTGGCGTTTACGACGAGATTCAAGAGCACCTGTTCGAAGGGGGATTGGCCACAGGCGATCTTGGCGGCCACCGCGGTAAACGAAGGCTTAAGCGTGATATTGTCCCCTATGATTCGCTCGAGCATGGGGAACATGGATAAAGCGACCTTGCCGGGGTCGCAAAACTCGGCGTTGCTGTCGCCTTTCTTACTGAAGGTGAGTAGCTGTTTCACCAGGGATGCCGCCCGCTCGGACGCCGAAAAAACTTCGCGGAGTCTCCGCAGTAGGACCGGATCCACCGGTGTTTTACTGGTCAGGACCGAGTCGAGATTGATGAACATTACGGCCAGGATGTTATTGAAGTCATGCGCGATCCCTCCGGCCAGTCTACCGAGCGCATCCATTTTCTGGGAGTGGCTCAACTCCCTGGCTTTTAGCACCAGTTGGTATTCTACGTTGAACTGTTCGGTGAGATCCACGATTGTACCGACGAAATATTCCAGACCGTCCTTTTGCATTTTGACGGACCTGGCCTGCAGTTCTACGTGGCGGACGTTCCCGCCGGGATGCCGCAGGCGGATCTTCACGTGAACCGGAATCGCCTGTTTTCGGAGTTCTTGGATGGCCTCGACCACTTGAGGAAGATCCTCTTCGTGGACCAATCGGGTTAAGCCGATGGAGTTGAGCTCCGCCAGGGAATGCCCGCAGATTTCGACTGCCGCGGCGTTGGCATAGGTCAACTCTCCAATGGGATTCATAGAGAATATCCCTACCAATGCATTGTCGCACAGGGACATGAATCGGGCTTCGCTATCTAGAAGTGAGATTTCGACGTTTTTCTTTTCGCGGCGGAGCATCGACTCCTTTAGCTCGCGTTCGATGACCGGAATGAGCCGCTGGATGTTGTCCTTCATGATGTAGTCCGTGGCGCCGTCTTTCATCGCCTGGACCGCTATTTCCTCACCGATGCTCCCGGAGACCATAATGAAGGGAATGTCGACATTTCCCGCGCGCACAATTTTCAGCGCTTCCAGTCCGGATAAGGAGCCGATGGCGAAGTCAGAAATGATCACATCCCATTCTTGGTTCGCCAATACTTTCACCAGGTCGTCGCGGGTATCGACTCGTTGGGGCGCCACCGGGAATTTCGCCGCTCGAAAATGCCGAATGAGCAAGTCGTAGTCGTCCAGAGAATCTTCGACTACCAGCAAGCGAATGGTCTTGCTCATTTTGCCACCGCCCGTGCCCGCCTTTGTCTGGGCATCTCCGAAAAAAGTTTTTTAAGCGCCGGGAAGTACTGCTTATCTAAGATTTGGCTGTAAAGGTCTTCCATTATCTTAATGGCTTCGGTTGGTCGATAACGAGGGGAGTTGGGTGCTTCCAGCGTGAGCTTGACGAATTCGTCCACCACGGCCACGAGCTTGGCGATCGGATGGACGTGCTTGCTGCCGAGCTTGGACGGGAATCCACTTCCGATGCAGTTTTCGTGATGGTGAAGGATGACTTGAAGTACCTCTGTAGGAATCGACTTTAGGTCCCGCATCAGATCCACGCCTCGGGAGCAGTGCTCTTCGTAGAGCTTTATCTCGCCGTGGCTCATTTGCCTTCTCGATTTGGATAGTAGTTCGAGATCCAGCTCCTTCTTTCCGATGTCGTGGTACAGCCCGGCTAGCGAGATCTTGAAGCGGTTTGCGGGGGAGTTCCAGCCTACCGTTTTGGCAAGCATGAGGCTAAAAAAGCTGACGGCCAGAGAATGCGCGTAGAGAAAATTTGAGTGTTGGTTCAACATGTCCAGAAGATTGAATGCTTCGGCATCCTCGGATATCACCTCCAGGGAGTTTTCCAGGAACACCTTGGAATCGGCGAAGGTATCTTCGTCAACTCCTTCCATGTGTAGCTGCTCAAGGATGATCTCGCCCGTGTGCTTGAAGAATCGGGCCTTGCGGTCGGGTTCTATCTTCGCGTTCTTAACTCCTTCGCTTAATTTGAGGGAAAATCCAACGTACCGGCTGAAATCGGCCTTCTTCATGTAGAGGTGACGAACATTTTTTTCCCGATAAGCGCGGATACGGTGTACCTCCAAGTCTTCACCTTGGTGCGCGATTTTTAAGTACTTGGTTTCGTTCATGCGGATATAGATATCGCTTTGAATTTGCTTGCCGGAAACGAAGTCTTCGAGGCTGAGCTTCATGAATTCGCCGTCCAAATTTGGAGCGGAGATGGAAGGCAGCTCATCCAGGCACCGTGCGAGCGTCTCGAGAAGTTCGTCGCGTTTAAACGGTTTGGCGAGGAACCCGTCAATGGGAGTGCTATACTCGGAGATCGTATCGATGTACTCCCTCAGGCCAGTCATCATGATGAAAGGGACATTCCGCTGCCGCTTCAGGCTTTGGGCGAGTTCAAAGCCCGTGAATTTCGGCATCTGGATGTCGGAAATGACCGCGCTGAATTCGTGGAGCGAAAAGATGGACTGAGCTGACTTGCCGTCGTAAGCCGGCATTACCTCGAATCCCGCCTCCTCGAGGATGTTTTTGAGCGAGTCGACGATGTGCGCGTCATCGTCGACCAGCAGGATTCGCCTGGATTTAGTCATGCGGCTTTCCTCTGTTTCAATTCGTCAACGATGTTGTACACGGAGATGGGTTTATGAATACCTTTGAATTCCAGGTTTCCTACGGCTTGTCCGGAAAAAAAAGCCTCAAGGCTGGAAAAAAAACGCTGGGATACGAGAATTTGTCCGCCCTTTGCCTCGTGGCATAAGCGTGCGGAAAGGTTGGCTACGGTACCGATGACCGAGTATTGCCAAAAGTGCTCGAATCCTATGCCCCCGATGGTGGCGTAACCGTCCGCCAGGCCCATGCCGAAGTCGAGATCAAAGTCGCGTTTTTTCCACTGTTCCCTTTGCTTTTCCAAGGCGGCACGTATTTCCAGGGCCATTCGCACCGCGACCGCCTGGTGGTCGGCTATCGTTTCCGGGTCATTGAGAAAAATCATGATTCCGTCGCCGGCAAGATGTCCGAGCGTTCCGCCGTGTCGGAGACTGATGGTTCCCACCGCCTTGTAGTAAGCTTCCAATACGCCCAATACGTCCTCAGGCTCGGCCACTTCCGAGAAAGCCGTGAATCCCCTCAAGTCCACGAATAAGACGCTTACTTCCGTGCGGTGGCGTCTCAAGATAGAGTGGGCATTGTCGGATGTTAGTAGCTCCGCGACTTTCGGCGAGAAGAAGCTCATTAACGTGCCGACTTGCTGGGAGCGTTTGATTTCTGCCTGGAGCTTGTGGACGAGTCCTTGGTTTTCGCTCTGGACGGTGCTCAAGTGGGCCAGCGTGTTTTTTTGTTCCGATCGGATTTTTAGCAAGGACCGTATCTTAGCGAGCAGCTCGGTGGGGCGAAATGGCTTGCTAATGAAGTCGTCCGCGCCAAAGTCGAGGCCCTTGGTCTTTTCCTCGACGGCATTATTGCCGGTGATTAAAATGATGGGAAGGTGTTCCGGGGCCCCGCTTTGTCGGACGGTTTGGCAGAGATCGTAACCCGAGAGGCCAGGCATGTTGATGTCCGAGATAACTAGCTCGCAGGCGACCGGATTTTCTTGGTGTTGATTCACAAATTGAGTGGCGGACGCGAACGAAATAGTCTGGTAGCCGTTCTCCTCTAGCAGCTCGCACAGGCCGCGGTTGAGGGCGGTGTCGTCGTCGACCACGCAGATGATGGGTTTGGAATTGGCGTCTTTCATTTTCTGGGTACCTATCGGCTGAAGACGTCTTTCTTTTTATCCGTCCGACGGTCATTGGCTACGGATTGCGCGACGCCAAAGAAAATTAAGAATTCGTAAGACAGCGCAGGATGGATTGCGTCTAATTTCAGGTTTTCTTGGCCGTTCTCGCCAGTCAGGCCCACTTCCAATTTTTTTTTGACGGTCGTTTCCGGCAGAAAGTCTGGTTTAAGAAATATTAACTCCAGAATGATCTGATTTCGGATGATCCTTTTTGTATCTTGATTTCAAACGTGCGCAAATATCTTTGGTTGGTCGGTCTGCTTTCATCGGGGGTGGTGTTGGCGGAGGAGTCTTCCCCTATCGAGGCCCATGCTTTCGTTAGTCAGGGGTTCATCAAGACTACGGCGAATAACTTCCTGACGTCCTCGGAAAAAGGGAGCTTTAGTTTCACGGAAGCCGGCATCAATTTTACCAAGAAATTAAGTGAAGAGCTTCGCATGGGGGCCCAGCTTTTCGTCCGGAACCTGGGGCCGACGGGGAACTTCAATGCGAAACTCGATTGGTTTTATTTGGACTATCACCCTTCGGATCGATTTGGCCTGCGCTTCGGCCGGGTTAAATTGCCTTTTGGGCTCTATAACGAGAGTAGTGATATCGACTCTTCCCGGGCCGCGATTTTACTGCCACAAGCAGTTTACCCACCTCTGAATCGCGACTACCTTTTAGCGCAAAATGGCTTTGAGGTCTATGGTTACACCGGACATGGCTCCGCGGGTTCGCTTGAGTACCGCTTGTATGGGGGTACGATCTTCATGGGCATTTCGAATACTCCGGGAAGTACGGTGGTCGTGAGTGAGCTAGACGTCCCCTATGTCGTGGGAGGGAGATTGTTGTGGGATACCCCAATCGATGGCCTGCGCGTGGGCGGAACGATCCAAGCGCTGCAGTTGGATACGACCATCGTGGTCAGCTCGACGACGACGTCTGCGTCGGTCGATATTCCCGTGGCCCTTTGGGTGGGATCGCTTGAATACGTAAAGGACGATCTGCTGGTAGCCGCGGAATACGGGCGCTGGTATGCACGCGTAATCAATAGTACGAATACGGCGCTCATCCCCCAAAGTAATGTCACCAACGAACGAGCTTATGTGATGACGTCCTACCGAGTAAATCCGTGGCTCCAGCCGGCGCTTCAGTATTCCGTTTTCTTCCCTAATGTCGATCGGCGGGAGGGCCGGGAAAGCTATCAGCACGACTTGGCCGCCACCTTTCGATTCGATCTCAATCAATTTTGGCTAGTGAAAGCCGAGGCGCATTGGATGCGTGGAACGGCCAGTCTCACTACGGGACTTAACGGCGGAACGCCTTTGAGCGGCCTGACCGAAAGCTGGGGCGCTTTCTTGTTGAAGACGACCGCATATTTTTGAGGGAGCCATGGCAAGCAGAATCCGGATGGTAGGTCTTTTGGTCGCGGTTATCATCGCGTCTCCGTCCCAAGCGGAGGATCGCCCCTCGGGGTTTGTCGTGATCGTGAATTCGCAAAACCCCATCGTGAGTTTGGAGCGGAAGTTCTTGGCGGACGTGTTTTTCAAGAAGGTGACTCAATGGCCAGAGGACGGATCGATTCAGCCGGTGGATTTACGCCCCGACTCCCCGGCCCGGCGGCGGTTCTCCCAAGAGGTGCTGAGGCGTTCCGTCAACGGAGTCAAAAGTTATTGGCAGCAGCTCATTTTTTCGGGCCGCGACGTGCCCCCCCCTGAATTGGTCAGTGATGCCGAGGTAATTCGCTATGTGGTGAAGTACCCCGGCTCGATAGGGTACGTTTCCGGCGACTCCTTGGCCGCCGGTTCAGCGGCCAACGGCATAAAGATGGTGAGCATTAAGTAAGCTCCTCCATGAAGATCACGATTCGCGCGAAGTTAGGTATCGTCGTCGGAACCGCGGCGTTAGCTTTTCTGGTCCTGATCGGCACCGGACTCTACTTGGCATCCCGGATGGATCGTGAATTGACGCAAATTCAGGACCGCTATATCCCAATTTTAGAGCTAGGTCCCCGTTTACAGGGGGGGTATGAGCGCGTGCGTCGCGGCCTGCAGGATAGCGTGGCCGCGCAAGACGCGGAGGCTTTGGAATCTAATCGCGCGATCGTGGAAACGCTGGTGGAGGAGATTCGGAATGCCGGAAGTGTGGTTGGGCCCGAACGGGCCGCCGAACTTGCCGCGGCGATGGAGGGGTATTACTCGGACGCCAACGCGGTTTCCCGACGGCTTATCGCCGGAGAAACGGGGGAGACCCTGGTCGACGCCATGAACACGATGCAGAGCAAACATAACCGGGTGAGTTTGCTTTTGCGGGACGTGACGATGCTGGATCGGGGGAAGCTACTGGAGGCGTTTACGGCCATCTCCAAGACCCAGGCGACCAACGGCCGTAGCCTGATCCTCATCAGCGTGATCTGCATGTGCACGGTGATATTGCTGACCTTTGGCCTCAGTCGCAGCATTCTGCGTTCGCTTTCGGCGCTTTCCGGGGGCTTGGTCAGATTTGGTCAGGGTGATTTTAGCGCTCCCATTCAGATCAATAGCCATGATGAGTTAGAAGAAGTGGCTAAACGGGCAAACTTCATGGCGGATCGAATCCGCAGCTTGCTTAAGGAACTCGAGGCGTTCAGTTACTCGGTGGCGCATGATTTGAGAGCGCCGCTACGAGGAGTGGTGGGTTTTAGTAACGTGGTTTTGGAGGATTACGGATCGGCCCTTCCCGAAGAAGGGAAGGCGACGCTGGTTCGCGTGGTGAACTCCGCAAAAAAAATGGGAAACTTGATCGATAGTTTATTGAATTTATCGAGTTTGGCGCGGAAAGAAATGAAGCAGGAAGCGACAAATTTGTCCGAGATGGCGTCGGGGATCATCGAAGATTTGCGTCAAGGCAGTCCCGAGAGAAAAGTGGATTTTTTGGCGCAAGCGGGTGTGATCGTGAGGGGCGACCCACAGCTGCTGCACATTGTTTTGACCAATCTCTTGCGAAACGCTTGGAAGTTTACCGGAAAACGCGTGGATCCCCGCATCGAATTCGCCTCCCCCGAGCCGGGGGTTTATTTTGTGAGGGACAACGGAGCTGGTTTCGACATGCAGTACGCTCAGAAGCTCTTCGGAACCTTTCAGCGCCTTCATACAGTCCAGGAATTCGAAGGCACCGGGATTGGATTGGCCACCGTCCAACGAATCATTCATCGTCACGGGGGAAGAATTTGGGCTGAAAGCAAACCCGATGAAGGTGCGACATTTTTTTTCACGCTTTCCAATACGGAGGGGAAGATTCATGCAAAATCGATCGATTCTGCTGGTTGAGGATAGCCAGGATGATGAAGCTCTGACTAAGCGGGCATTTCATAAGGCGCGTGTGAAGAACGAGGTCGTGGTCGCCCGGGACGGAGCAGAAGCGTTGGAGTACCTGTTTTGCACCGGTAAGTATGCAACTCGAAGCACGTCGGACCTTCCCCAGGTGGTGCTGTTGGACTTACATTTGCCTAAAGTCGACGGGATCGAAGTTTTAAGGCGGATTCGGGCCGACGAAAGGACACGATTGCTGCCGGTAATCATTTTAACCTCCAGTCGTGAGGAAAAGGACCTGCTGCGCGGATACGAAGGCGGGGCAAATAGTTACATCGTGAAACCCATTGACGCTGAGCAATTCGACGAAAGTATTCAACAACTTGGGATGTACTGGCTGCTCTTAAACGAAGCTATGCCTTAACCGCGAAGATAAGATATATTCATGGCGTCTATGCGGCGCCATAAGCTGAAAATCGGAGTCGCCATCGTCGTGGTGGCGTCGCTGGCCATCGGTTACGCCTGGTTCGGGCGGGGGTTCGCGATTGAGCGCGAAGGGCTTCGTCGCCAATTCGAGCTTTGGCGAGCCGGAGTTCAGGAAATCCAGCTCGGCAGCCTGCACGCCTACGAAAGAAATCACTGCGCGAAAAAGACCGCGACCGCCTCCCCCGTCTGCCGCTGTGTTGTGCTGATCCACGGGATGGCCGACGAGGGTCTCACTTGGCGAAGGCTGCTCGTGGCAGAAGGCGCGACTTGGAAGATTCCGGTACGGCTGGTGGCGCTGGATTTACCGGCGGCTGGGAAATCGCCGCCGCCCGTGCAACCGGAGGACTTTCGGGTGCGTCGGTTGGCGCAAACGGTATCCGCGTCGCTGGCGAAGTTAGAGGGCTGCGATGAGCGGGTGATCGTCGGCAATAGCCTCGGGGGGTGGGTAGCGAGCTGGCTTGCGCTGGATCATCCCGCGCTGGCGAGCCGGTTGCTTCTACTGAGCCCAGCGGGGATCCGCGCATTTTCCGCAACCCGGGATCCGAACGATCCGGTGGCGAAGCTGTTTCGCGAGCCCACGGTGGAAGGACTGAAAGAGTTTCAGGCGCGTGCGTACTACAAGCCCCGTCCGTTGCCGGATGAAGTATGGAAGCTCGCCGTGGAGCGGATGAAGTCCGCGCCCACGGCCGGTGGGCTAGCGGCGCAAACGCCGGAGGATTACCTGGACGCAAACCTCTCGCAGCTGCGGGTACCAACGATGATTCTCTGGGGCGAGGCGGATCGGATTATCCCGCTTGAGCAAGGACGAATTTTCAAGGACCTGGTGCCGGGCGCGGTATTTCAGTCGATCGCGGAATGCGGACATCTGCCGCAAAAAGAGTGTCCTCAAGTCGTCATCCAAGCGCTGCATCAGCTGGCCGCCCTGGGGTTAATGTAGTATAGCTGCGGAATGTTACGTGCTTGCGTTTCATTTTATTCGCGGCATTCGCGGTGCGGGCGTGGTCTCCTGCTGGGAGCCGCGATCCTATCTAGCCCGCCGGCCTTTGTTCTCGCCGCCGAATGCCCGGCGCCGGGGTTCGTCGAGGAAATCGTTTCCGCCACGACGCTACGTGCGCGCCTGAAGTCTACCCAGGCTCCGGGGGCCACCGGTCCTTACTTCGCAATCTCCGACCAAGACACCGGTCGCGTGCTAGGAGTCGCGTTCCTGCAGTCGGCGCTGGAGCCTTCGGTGTTGCTTCTAAACGTCGAGGTTCATGAACGCGAAGCTTTGATCCGCCAAGGGGATTGCGTACTGCCCGTCGATCATACCACGCGTAACGACTTGATTCCGCCGCGGTTTGATCTCATGCATCGAAACGTGAGGGGACTTTCCGCGCGCTACGAGCCTTTTGCTTATGAAGGAGTTTGGTTTCGGCATACGGCCGCGCCGTTGAGCCAAGGCGATTGGATCGTAGGGCCCAGCATCGTGGGGTACGGTTGGACACCGAATCTCACCGTGTCGACCTCGCCGCTTCTGAATTTCGTGGGTCGACCGAATCTTACTTTCAAACACGCCGTTTTCGAGAATGCCGACCTGCGCTTGGCCGGCATCGGGTCCATCGAATACGATGCCTATGCACCTCGTTTCCAGGGCAGCTTCGGTATTTTGAGCGACATCATTTCTAACTCGCGCTTCATTAGTTACTACAAACTCATTATCCAAAGTCCGCACGAGAAAGTGGCGTTTTTAAGCTCCGCTGACGACCGGTGGTCGCCGAAGCTGCTGACCTCGGTGGCGTTCTTGTTCGGTGACTGGAACCGTTTGATCCTAGGCCCGCAGTTCGACTTCAGTAAAGGGTCGCTAGGCGGCATCCTGGCCGTGGCCTACGTTTACGACTCTTTCACGTGGATGTTGGGCGTGGCTTCCGAAGATTTTTCTCGGCCGAACACCAAGGAAGGCACGCTGTCATTCGGGTTGGATTTTTGGTGGCGCTGGTGAGCGGTTTAATGGCCTAGAGCTTGAGCTCTTCAAAGATGAGCAGGTTTTCCTCGCGGAACTTCTGCAGGAGAAAGTTCATCACGTCGCGCTCAGAGATAATACCCAAAAGCGGATGGCCTGGCTTCGCCACCGGTAGATGGCGGCAGTGGTAAGTGTTGAACTTCATCAGGCACTCTGGGATGGTTTCGGTAGGATAGGTAAAGGTTGGCTTCGGCGTCATGATCGCGGAGACCGGAGTGTCGGACATGGATTTTCCCGGAACCACTGCGCGGCGGACGATGTCGCGCTCTGAAAGCACGCCCACGGGCGCGCCCGTTGCATCGGCCACGACGAGTAAACCTACATTTTTCTCGTGCATCATCTTCGCCGCGGTCGTGAGCGGCGCTTCCGGCAGAATCGTCATGACGGCGGCCGGCGTCTTAAACTGCAGAATATCTTCCACGCGTAGGTCGGTGAGCTTGAACATGCTCCTAGTGTAGGGGCAGGGCGTTCAATTGTCGAGCTACCTGCGCGACCAAACTCGATAAAGGGCCTCGGCCGCGGCGCGCGCCTCCGCCGAGCCCGGCAGGGTGTCGATGGGTTGAGGGTAGTGGCCACGGGCGAGGCTCACGGCGTCCCGCAATGGGGAATTGGTTGGAACTTTAGGATACGCCAGCAGCAGGAACAGGACCGACGCAGCCAAATACGTGGCAATCCCCCAGGCGGGGATACGTCGACGCTTTTGCATGGGCCGGGAGGCGAGTTTCGCGGCTACGGGCAGGAAGGAAAGGGGGAAGAGAATCCAAAACGTGTGCGCGGAGGGATCCTTGATCGAAACGAGAAATCCTACGCACGTCGCAAGCAGTGCATCAAGGACGAGGGTGGCAATGAATTCGTCGGGAGTATGCGGAACGAGCCGCCAATAGCGGATCATCCGGCCGAGTCCGCAGACACCCAAGACGATCAGCGCCACCGTCCCGAGCAGGGTTAGGACGTAAAGGGGGATGAGCCAGGCGTGCTCGGTCACGAGACTGAGGGTTCCACCGAAGCCTTTGCCCGGGAGGCTAATAAACCGGGTGAGCTCACCGGTGGAAAAAGCCAGAAAACGAAGGCAGATCATGGGCCACTGTAGAACACGGTCGAGATGCAAGACGACATTTCCCGCCAGGAAGGGATTTCCCTGCGCCGAGGCCCACTGATGTGCGAAGTAGGGCACTAACGTCAAGCCACCCAAAGCGACACCGCCTACGAGCCCCATCCACGAGGCATTCCGCCAGTGACGCAATATCCAGAGGCCGAGCAGCGCCGCGAGCACGACAAACGAAAGATGCAGCTGCAGGCAAGCCATTACGCATGCCGCGGCGGTTAGCGCCGCCCAGTGATTCCCGGGTTTCTGCTCCAGCCGCCAAAGGGCGAAAAAAAACAACGCCGAAAAAAGGGGGAGGAAGCTTGGGTTCCAAAGTTCGATAAATGCCAGGCTCCACGGACAGAGAAAAACCCACCCCGCGAGCGGGAGGCGCTCCAATCTCGGAAAGAGTTCACGCACCCACACGTAAATCACGGCCAGCGCGGCGGAATTCCAGAGGGCGAGGAAAACCGCTGGGCCTTGCGGCATGCCACCGCTCAAAAAGAGCGGCAGGCCCATGAGCAGCGACTGCAGGGCGCCCGGGATCTGGGTGTTTGAGTATACGACCCGCGCACCCACCGGCGAGAGGTGTCCGTCGAGATATAGGTCCAGCGCTTGATGATAGATCGCGATGTCGTCGGTTCCGAAATGAATGCGAAAACTCATGAACACGCGTAGAGCCACCCCGAGCGCAAAGATCCAAAGCACGGGATCGCGAAGGCGAGGGGCTTTAGGCATAGGCCAATAAGGCTTTTTCGACCTGCTTGGGGCTTACCGGCCAGAGATCGCCCGTCTTCATGCCCGCGATGCTCAGTCCGCCCAGCGCGATGCGCGTGATCTTCTCGGCGAGAAATCCCTTTGTTTGTAGGAAAGCGCGCACGTCGACGGCGCCGCTTTGAAGGAAAGTGATCTCAATCTGCGACTTTGACGTGAGCTTTTCGGTCAGGTGGACTGCGCTGGGGCGTACGAGCTTGTTCTCGAGCTTCGCGCCTTTGAGGATCTTAGCGAGGTCCGCCTCGGTGGGGTGACCCTTGATTTTCACCTTATACACGCGCGGGAGCTTGTCGGACTTTTGCAGCCTTTCCGCCAGATCACCGTCGTTGGTGAGCAGCACGATGCCTTCACCATTGAAATCCAGGCGGCCGACCGGGAAAAGTTTGGCTTTAGGAAGGTTCTTTTTCGTGTCCAGGAAATGCTTGATCGTGGTGCGCCCTTCGGCGTCGTCCGTAATCATAGAGATCACGCCTTTGGGTTTGAAGAAGGCGTAGCAAACCCGCTCCTGCTTTTGCGAAGCCCGTAGTAGCTTGCCGTTTACCTTGACGGCGTCGGTGGTGAGGTCGGCTTTATCTCCTAGTTTTGCGGGCCGGCCATTGATGGTGATGGAGCCCTCTCGGATCATGGCTTCGGCCGCACGCCGGGATGCGATGCCCAGTTGGGATAGGATTTTTTGCAGGCGTTCGGTGGCCATAAGTGTACGGCAGCCTTACCACAGGCAAGGACGGGGAACTAGCCGAATAGTAGGCTAAATTAGTTGGAGAGTTCGGGATCAGCGGCCGCGTCGGAGTCCAGGGACTCGGACGGAGCTTCCGCCTGGGCATCTGGCGCCACTTCCGAGGCCAAAAGCTCTGGCTGGGCGCCTTCGCCGATGTGGGCGTTGGCTTCCGGATCGGTCGCGGTCGCGCCAGCGGGCCCGCCTTCGCGGGCTAGCTTTTCCTGCTCGGCCTGCTGGGCCAGGTACGGCGTGGTAGTCGAAATGCCCTTCACGCGTTCCTTGATCTCGCGCAGGATGACCTCGTCTTCCTGCGGGTTGTAGCCCAGCTGATCCGAGTTCAAGCGCATCTCGCCCACGAGCTTGCGGAGCATGCGCGTTTTCGGGTCGTCGCTTTCCTTTTCTTCGCCGCCCTCGGTCTCGGAGGATGGGATCATCTTCTCGAGTTCGCGTAGGGGCGGCATGTCCGTCAGCTCATTGAGGCCGAAGACTTCGAGGAAGTGTTCCGAGGTTTTGTACAGCATCGGACGGCCCGGAAGGTCCGAGCGTCCCATGATTTCCACGAGCTTCTTTTCGAGTAGGCCGCGGATAAAGTGGGATGAATCGACCCCGCGAATCGCGTCGATCTCTTCCTTCATCATCGGTTGTTTGTAGGCGATGATCGCGAGTGTTTCCATGGCGCCGCGGGAGAGCCGCTGCGTAGTTACCTTCGAGAGTAGGCGCGCGAGCGCGGCGCGGCCGGGCTTCGTGCGGAACTGCAACCCGCCGGCGACTTCCACGAGTTCCATGCCGTGGGCGGGATGCGCGTAACGTTCCTTCATGGCGGCAACGGCTTCCTTGAACAGTTTGGCGTTGATTTTGTTCGTGTCGGATTTTTTTGATTTAGACTTGGCCGGGGCGTCCTCACTCGCGGCGGCTTCGGCCGACTCAGCCATTTCGGTGGCCGGGGCTTCCGTTACATCGGCGGCTTCGCCCGCATCACCAGTTAGGTAGGCTTTGATTTTCTTGATCGGCATGGGCTTGTCAGTCATGAAAAGCAGCGTTTCGATGCACGATTGGATCTCGATCAGATCCAGCTCTCCGCTGGCGTTGGCTTGTGGGAGGGCGGCGCGCAGCTCGGCATCGCCTTCTTCGTCCAGTTGCTTCTGCTCTTCGGCAAGCTGGCGCTCGAGCGCTTCGTCTTCCGCGATCTGGCGGGCGAGCTCGAGCTTGGATTCTTCCTCGAGAGAAGTGGCGGCCGCTTCGGCGTCGGCTAGGTCCTTCGCCTGTTGCTCGACCATGGCGTCGGTGAGCTTGTTGAGCTGGGCTTCTTCATCGGCCGAGAAGATGGGCGAGAATTCTTCCGAGGCGGGTCCTGAGTCCGTCGCCAAGTCACCGGTCGTCTCGTCCATGGTTTCTTCCGTGGGCTCGTCCAAGATTAACTCCTCGTTCGAGTTTTGGGCCGCTTCCACGTCCACGTGGGGCATTTGAAAGGGGTTTTCCACGAACGTGGAGCTGGTTTTCGGCGACTTCTTCGTCTTCTTGGTGCTTTTCTCGGTCATAAATGGGCTCCTTCAGGGGCCGCGTCAGGCGGTACGGCGGCGAGCTGGACTTGCTCAGCATCGGAAAGGTTGGCGATTTCGGCGGCCTTCGCGGCCGCCTCCACGGAAGTAATGAGGTTTGCCGACGGCGGTAAATCAAATCCGGAGGCGAGCGTCATATCGAAGCCGCGTAGGGTTTCGATGAGCTCGAGGTAGATCGGTCCGTAAGTCTGCTCCTGGTGCATTCGCATGCGCTTGAGACGCGAAAGCTCGAGCGAGGCGAGGAAGGTCACGACGGTTTCGGGCCGGTCGCCCGTGAGCGTGATGAGTTCGGCGAACTCGGTCATCTTGCCCATCTCCAAGCGTCGACCGAACTCCATGATCTTTTCCGTGAGCGAAACCGTTTCCTTGCGAAGGATCTGCTTGCGCTTGCGCGCGCGCGTGAGGCTGTCCTGGTAGCTGAGCGCTAGATCCGTTGCGTTCATTTCCCGCCAGATACGGTGGGTGGGGGGCTTTGCATTCGGTCGCACGAAAACGTCTTCCCAGAGGCGCGGCATCTGCGCTAGATCGTCGCCCGCGGCCAGGAATCGTTGGTGCTCGAGCAACTGGCGCAGCAGATCTTCCTGCGACATCCCTTGCTCTTCCTCTTCGCCGGCGGCGAGCTGATCTTGATTTTCGTTGGGCAGGATGGCTTTGCTTTTCCACTGTACGAGGGTGGCGGCCATCACGAGAAAGTCGGACGCGAAGTCGAAGTTCAGCTCCTGCAGGAGCCGAACGTAGGCCACGAACTGATCGGTGATCTTGGATAGCGAAACCTTCGAGATGTCGAGGTCATGCGTTTGAATCAGGTAGAGGAGTAGATCGAGTGGGCCTTCGAAGCTTTCGAGGCGGATCGTGATCGGTACGCGGTGATGAACCAACGGAAGTCTCCTACGGGTACAAGTAGCGTTAGTTTTTTGGCACCCCCCACAGGGCCCAAACTCGAACCATCATATCGAAGTGTTTTGATAAGGCAAGACCCAAGAAATTTAGATAATAAATGCACAATCATTCTAAATGCTTGTTATATTAAGGGGATGGGCGATCGCGCAAAACCCTCCGCTCCCGATGCCGTGCATGAGTTTCTGAATGCGAAACGGCTTGATCGTGGCGCATCGCAGCACACTTTGGAGTCCTATCGGCGAGATCTCCTCCAGTTCTTCTCGACGCTCCCGGAGGGCAAGGCGCTAGGCACGATTGAAGCCGCCGATTTGGAGAGCTTCTTTCGCGGACTTCGCAGACAGGCACAAAAGGCCGCCTCCATCCGTCGCAAGGTCAGCACCCTGAAGCAGTTCTTCAAGTTTTGTTGCCTCGAAGAGTTACTCGAACAAAATCCTACGGACCTTTTGGCGTCACCCAAAGCGGATCGGCGTTTACCCAAAAGCCTGAGTATGGCCGATATCGAGGCGCTGCTGAAGTGCGCGCACGCTGGGTTGCCCTATGACGTAGGCGTAAAAGATAAGGAAAAAGCCGAGAAAGTCGCGGGGGCGCTGCGCGCGCGCGATCGGGCGATGATCTTTATTTTATACGCCACGGGCTTGCGGGTTTCCGAGCTCGTGGGTTTGTCCTTGCCCGCGATTGATGGGGCAAACGCCTACCTGCGGGTGATCGGTAAGGGCGGTAAGGAGCGCGTGGTTCCTTTCGCGCCGGCGGCCGGAGAGGTTTTGCATGAATACTTGGAGCACCACCGTGCGCACCTCGTGCGCTCGCCTACGCCCCAGGTATTCCTCAGTCAGCGCGGGGAAGGCTTAACCCGGCAAGCATTTTGGAAGACCCTCAAGCGCTTGGCGGTCGTGGCAGGGATTTCGGCGCCCATTTCACCCCACGTTTTACGTCACTCGTTCGCGACTCATCTATTGCAATCCGGTATGAATTTGCGCTCCTTGCAAATGTTGCTGGGCCATTCGGATCTGAGTACGACCCAGATCTATACCGCCGTAGCACCCGATCATTTAAAGCAGGTTCATCGCAAGCATCACCCCCGCGGCTAAAAACTATGTTAGGATGCCGGCATGGGTGACTTCGATCTGAACCTCCTCATGCAACGACTGGCGATCAATATAGTTCCGTTTATCATGGCGGTGGTGCTGCATGAATTCGCGCACGGCTTCGTGGCCAGTAAATGGGGCGATAATACGGCGCGGGATTCCGGCCGGTTGACCATGAACCCGGCTCCCCACATGGATCTGATGGGCACGGTCATTTTGCCGCTCATGATGTTCGCCACCAATTCCCCCATCCTTTTCGGTTGGGCGAAGCCGGTGCCGATCAATCCCAACCGTTTCAAAAAGTACCGTTCGGGGTTGTTTTGGGTTTCCTTCGCCGGCCCGCTCATGAACATTACGCTTGCGTTGCTCGCGGCGGCCTTCTTGTGCGCGCTTCTGCGCTTCTCCTCGAATGAGTTTTATCTTTATGAGCCGCTTTTTCAGATGGCGCAGGTCGCGGTGGGGCTCAACTTTTCGTTGGCGATCTTCAACCTATTGCCGATTCCCCCGCTCGACGGGAGTAAGATGATTCAAAGCTTTCTCTCCTACACGGCGACGCAGAAGTACGAAGCGATGGCCCAGTATAGTTTTTGGATCATCCTGGCGCTCATCATGACGGGCGCGATCCAGATTATCGGCATCCCGATCCATTTCCTGGCCACTCAATCGGTGAATCTCATGGCCCACTTGTTCGGGCTGATGTGACGTAAAGTTTATTATAAGGAAACGCGATGTCGGCCTCCAAGAAAATCATGCTGTCGGCAGTACAACCCACGAGCCAGATCCAGCTCGGGAACTACCTGGGCGCGATCCGAAATTGGGTGCAGTTACAGAAAGACTACGATTGCTTGTTCTTCTTGGTGGACTTGCATTCGATCACCGTGCGGCAGGATCCGAAGCAGCTGCGCGACAATACCTACTTCGCGATCGCGACTTACCTCGCGGCCGGGCTGGATCCCAACGCCTGCACGCTTTTCGTGCAGTCCCATGTGCCGGCGCACGCCGAGCTCGGTTGGGTGCTCAACTGCTTCGCCTACATGGGCGAGCTGGGACGCATGACCCAGTATAAGGATAAGAGCGCAAAGGCCGGACAAAATATTCCGGTAGGACTTTTCGATTACCCGGTGCTGATGGCGGCGGATATTCTGCTGTACGGAACTCATGTCGTGCCCGTGGGGGATGATCAGAAACAGCATTTAGAGCTTACGCGTGATCTCGCCATCCGCATGAATAACGTCTACGGAAAAGACCTCTTCGTGGTGCCCGAGCCGTACATCGCCAAGATCGGCAGCCGTATTATGGATCTGCAAAATCCGACGGCGAAGATGAGTAAGTCGGAGCCCGCAGGTGCGGTGTTTTTGAGCGATACGGATGCCCAGATTACCAACAAGCTCAAGCGCGCGGTAACTGATTCGGGCAGCGAGATCGCATACGCCGACGAAAAACCGGGCGTTTCGAACCTTTTGTCCATCCAGGCCGCGCTACTGGGCAAGACGCCCGAGGAGATCGCGGTCAGTTACGCCGGCAAGCAGTATGGGCATCTGAAGGTGGAGACGGCGGAAATTGTCGTGAATGCGCTGAAACCGATCCGGGACGAGGCGGCGCGGCTGCTAGCAGATCGGAAATATCTTGATTCCGTACTGAAAAAGGGCGCGGAGCGCGCGCAGGCGCGCGCGGCGGTTACGCTTAAAAAAGTCTACGAGCGGCTGGGTTTTCTTCCCTCTATAGGCCCGTAGCCGCATTAAACGACGGTAGCTCCGTGGGGGGCTCGACGTTGCCAAAATCGGCATCGATAAAGCTAGCGGCCAGCTGCGCTTCGGTGGCCGCCATCTCGGCGTCCTCCTGGGTGGCCTTGTTTTCTTCCTCGTCCGCGGCCCACGCCGAAAGATCCGGCGAAAACACGCTCGCTAAAAGGAATATACCGCCGCCAACGGTGATTTTAGTCCAAAGTTGCTGCATACCTTCCTCAATCTCCTACGTACCATGTTAGAGGAAATGGCTTGTAATAGACAGAGGGTAACAAATGCCGAGCAATCTGAGAATGTGTCAAAAAAGACGCATTTTCGGCGCTTTCTTGACGTGATCTTAAGAATTGGGCGGCCTTAATCTTCGAGGCAGTAAGTGATGTCGACCACCGAGTTCGCTCCGCCTGGCTGATCAATGTGCACGGTGTTTGTCGCCGGGTTGAAGGCATAGTCGCCGGTTCCGATTCCGTCGATTTGTACGTCGAGCGAAGCTTGGTTCACGGGGGAATGCTGCAACGTGAAATCCGTCAGGAGGTTTAGCTCGATCGAAGCGAGCGCGCCCAGTTGCGCGAGGCCGTTTTGGTAGTTGCCGCTGCCTAGGTCGATGACGAGCCCATTATCGGCTTGGACGGTCTCGATGTAGCCGTAGCCGATTTCGTTTTCGCCGTAGATCGGCATCGTGGCCGCATTGTTATAGACGATCGCCGACAGTACGAGGGGTTGAAAACCCTTCAGCTGATGCAGCTCCGTGACCAAGCGTCCCGGGGTGAGCGCTTGTCCTCCGGGAGAGCAAAACTGATTGAAGGCGGGAAGCTCGAGATTATCCGGATCTGGCACGCGGGTAACGCCCGCCGGGTAGATCGCGCAGATATCGTTTTCGTCGCTGACGAAAATTACGGCCAGGGCGGCGTCGTTTCGGAAAAAACCTTGGCTCTGGATAGCGGCCAGCTTCGCGGGTTCGCTCACCGCGCGGTGAAGGGAATACAGGGTCGCTTCGCCGAAATCGGTGATGGTTTCCTGCGCGGGGTTAGAGAGCTTGTTTCCCAATTGGGTGCGGATCTGGGCCAAGGTCATGGTTTCGGAGCTGAGGACATGCGGTTCGGAGCCTTTCTTGTAAAGCGCGCCGGACCATTGGCTTTGCGCGTGTCCGAGCATCACGCCTACACGCAAATTGACGTTGGCGGGAAGTTGGGCGACGAACGCGTCGATACCGTTCGCGATGGCGGCGCGCTCTTCGGCAAGCGAGCCGGAGGTGTCGACGGCAAACAGTAAATCCAGTTTATTGGTGACCTGAACGGACGGTTGAACCGTGCGCTCACTGTAGCAAAGGGGGGGTGGCACCGGGGGCGTGGGAGTCGAGCTCGGGCCGGGATTGGGGGCGAAGGCGTTTAAGATGAGGTCCTGCTCGGTTTCGCCGATTTGGCAGCCCGCAGTCGCAACTAAGCTGGCGACGGCAAGGAGGAGTTGGATCGAAGGCGGCTGGATTGGCTGAAGGCGGGGGGTGTTCATGGCCACGTCCTTGTTAAAATAAAATATTATTGTTAATTATTATAAATAATCAATATGCGATGCGTCTAGATAAAAAGAAAATGTTATGGAATTAGAGGGTTAGGGCGGGTTGCGTCAATGGAATCAGTTGATTCAGGGAGCCGTGCCCGTCAAACTAAACTTATGGATCGATCCCGACTCAAACCGTTCTGGAAGTTTTCCCGTAAGGACAAGGTGGGATGGATTCAGGTCGCCCACACGTTGATGTGGTTTGGACTCTTTGCGCTGAACACGTTTCTTTTTCATCGCTTCGTTTTGCAGTTCATTCCAAACGATTGGGAATGGATCAATGGCCGCAAGGCGATCACCCGATCTTCGTTTCGTCAGGTGGTTTCGCTCGTGATGGGCTTGCTCACGAGCTTGTATCTCGTGCCTTATCTCAACGAAATCTTGCCGTACGGAAGGCGAGCGGACGCCAGCAAACGCGCGCTGGCGAAGGCCGAGCGTGACGAACGCTCCAAGATGACGCCCGCGCAGTGGAAGGAGCACGGCGAGAGCACGGGCGCTTACTATGGATGCGGTACGATCGTGCTCATGCCGTTTGCGGGCGCGATCGCGACCGTCCTGGTGAGTATCGAGGTAGAGGCCCAATGGGGATTCAGTTTCAGGCAGCTGGGACCGTTCGTAATTCCGATTTGGCTGGCGCTTACTTATGGCGGCTTCGTTCTCGCGAATATCCACTATAAGCGCAAGCTCCAGCAGGCACTGGGGTCCGTGCGCGAATAGCGCCGAAGCCTAGTGCGGGCGGCGCTCGAGGTATTCGGCGTAGGACCCTTCGTAGACGTTCAGGCGGCCCTTGCCGACTTCGAAGACGCGATTGGCGATCGCTTTCAAAAAGTGGCGATCGTGGCTCACGAGCGCGACCGTGCCATCGAATTTCCGCACGGCATCCATCAGCATCTCGCGCGATTTGATATCCAAGTGATTGGTCGGCTCGTCGAGGATCAGGAAATTCACCGGATTCGCGAGAATGGTAGCGAGCACCACGCGGGATTTTTCGCCGCCGGAGAGCACGCTGATCTTCTTATAGACGTCGTCGCCACTGAAAAGGAAGGCACCCAGTAGGTTTCGTACGTAGCCGATGGTGCTATGGGGGATGCGATCCGAGATTTCGTCGAAGATTGTCTTGTTCGAACTTAGTACTTCCAGGGAATGCTGGCTGAAGTAACCCATCTTCACGGAAGGCCCCATCTTGGCCGAGCCTTCGGTCGCTTCCGCTAAACCCGCCATGATGCGAAGGAGGGTGGATTTTCCGGCACCGTTCACGCCTACCACCGCAATTTTATCGAGCCGGCGCACCATGCCCGTAGCGCCTGAAAAAACGAGTTTCTCGCCGCCACCATCCTTGGGGTAGCGTTTACCCAGATTATCGAGCTTCACCACGTCGTCGCCGCTGCGGGGCGGGGTGGGAAACTCGAACTGCATGGTTTTTTCCTCGGCGGGAATCTCGATGCGGTCGATCTTTTCCAGTTTTTTCACGCGCGACTGGACCTGTGCCGCGTGCGACGCGCGCGCCGCGAACTTGGCGATGAACTCCTCCTCCTTTGCGAGCATGTCCTGCTGCTTGCGGTGGGCGGCGAGGAGCTGTTCGCGGCGGATGTCGCGCTCACGCACGTAGAAATCGTAGTTACCGGTGTAGACGGTGATCGCCTGATTAGCGATTTCGACGATGCGGTTCACGACTCGGTTCATGAACTCGCGATCGTGGCTCGTCATGACGATCGAGCCCTTGAAGTCTTTCAACCAGGCTTCGAGCCACTCGATGGACTCGAGGTCCAAGTGGTTGGTCGGCTCGTCCATTAATAGTACGTCGGGCTGCAGGGCCAAGATCTTGGCGAGCGCGATACGCATCATCCAGCCGCCGCTGAATGATTCGACGGGGCGATTATAGTCTTCGGGACCAACGCCCAAGCCGGTGAGGATGGTTTTCGCGCGCGCGTCGAGGTCGTAGCCGCCGCGCTGCTCGAACTCGAGCTGGGCTTCGCCATAGGTCTCCAGAATGGCCGCCATCTCGTCGTCGTCCATGGGATTCTCGGCGCTGTCCTGTAGGCGCTTTTCGATGGTGGAAATCGTTTCGGCGAGTTCGGACACGCGGCCCGCACCGGACTTCACTTCTTCCAGTGCCGAGCGTCCGCGCATTTCGGCTACGTCCTGGGAGAAGTAACCGATGACGAGGTTAGGCGATTTGGCGACGTCGCCCCCGTCCAGGTGTTCTTGACCCAAGATGATACGGAAAATGGTGGTTTTGCCCGCGCCATTGGGGCCTACGAGCCCAATCTTGTCGCCGGCGTTGATTTGGAAACTGCCGTTTTTATAAAGGACCTTTTGGCCGTAATTCTTGGTGATATTCGTGAGATGGATCATTCGGGGTAGGCATACCACAGCCAGGTCAAAATTTTGACCGCCGTTTAACCGTCCGCCCAGAAATGCCGATTAGAAGCGGATGGCATCTTGGTTCAAGTGGGTGGGGGTGTTTTGCCTGCTCATTCTAAACGCATATTCGCCGGCCGCGTACTCCGACGAGCCTTGGCGGCCCCGTAGGTCGGGAGACCTGCCTTTGGAGGTTTTCCATAACGATAGCGTTCGGGTGAAAAACTGCCGTCTCGTATGGGTGAACTACGAGGCAATTCAAAGAGACTTTCCGGCTACCCGCGCCTGGAGTGAAGCCCAGATCGACCAATGGATCTTGGATCAAGCTAGCTATGTGAGCCGTACCCAGCTGCGCCTGGCGGGTGTGCGTTTTACGCGGGACTTCGAGTTCGACGCGAATGACGTGAAAGCCGACTATCGGCAGGCCGGCTGGAACCGTTCCGGCACGATTGAAATGAATGTCGGAAATGAAGTGGCGGGTATGGTTGACCTAAAAGGGAACGGCCTGTCGGCGCGGCAGACGGGATCGGCGGAACGCCAGATTCGCGATTTTCAATCCGCGCATGGAGTCGCGCGGGAAATCGAAAGCGTGCAGAATCAGGCGGCCACCGATGGTATGGTTGGTATTCACAATGCGCTCGAAGAGGTTTACAAGCAGCAACTCGTGCAGCGCCTAGCGGACATCGATCACGCTGCGGGCGGACCGGCCATGCAAACTGTGGATAGCTATTTCGTGATGGAGTACCCCTTTCGCATCTATCGCGACGGGATGGAGATCCCGGCGGCGGCCGTGGGAAGGCAAGCGCATCTCGGTCGCGTTTATTCCGAGGGACATGGTCCAATCTTGGACGGCAAAACTTGGGGCATGCAATATTCCCGCTCCGGGGCCATGGCGGATTACGGAAACGTCGGCTTCGCAGATGCACGCATTCGATACGAAGAGGGCGCGCCGAAGATGGTGAACGGGCAGCCATCGCAGCACTTTGATTTTGCCATGCAAGTCGCCAAGGAAAAAGATCGCACAAAACGCCAGGCAATGGTGAGCGGCAAGATCGCAAGCTTGGGTAGCGGTCTGGAGGCCGATTGGCAGAAGGCGCGCACAACGTTGAAAGCTAAACCCGTGGCGGTACGGCCGGATATGGAGCGAATTTTCGACGAGGCGATCGATCGGGTGAAAACCCAGCGGTTCCGCTTGCCGGGAATGGGGAATGCCCAAGACGCCGCGGAAGCGACGCTCGCGTTGGCTTCCGATTGGCCGGAGGCGACATGGAAACGCGTGGCGGAAGAACTGAAGAAAGCGCCGGACGGCCCGTTCGCGGAAATCGTCCGGCGGCGATTGGCTTATCTAGATAAGGAAGTGAAGATCAATCCGGCTCGCCAGCTGGCATTAGCTACCGAGATCGAGCGGTTTGGCTCCCTCATCGCGGATCGCAAATTGCAAACAGAAATGCAGAGAGCCGTTCGCGCCTTTCATGCCATCGGTATGGGGCGCCGGTTCGTCGAGTTCGCTTGTGGAATCTTAGGACGCAAGAAATAGTGGCGCCCTTGAGGGGGGCACGCCCGCGACGCTAGTTCGCCTCGAAGCGGCCGTCGCCCGCCAGTCCCCGGTCGATTGACCCTGTCGACTGCACATTGTAAACGTCGCCCCGGTTCGTTTCGAGCGGTTGTTCGAGTTTGCTTTCGCCTTTTTCGGTTCCAGTTTCTCCGTCCTTTGCGTCGATCTCGCGACCGGCGAGGCAGTTTGCCACGTCGAGGTGGCAGGTCTTGCGTGGACCACAGCTCAGGCGGGAAGCAAGTTCGCGGCAGGCTTTCGGCGTGGATGCGTCGGCTTTTTCGTCCTTGTCTCCGTTCTTGCCGTCGTCTTTGGGGGGCTCTCCACTTGGGCTTGGACTCGGGCCTGGCCCCGGATTGGATGCCTGGGCGGCAAAACCTATGGATGGAGAAGTGCCCAAGGCTAAGATAACCCACAGAAAAATATAGGATTTTTTCAAGATACCCCCGTGCCTGGCCTGATCCCCAGTTTTAATTGTATCAACGCGTTGCATTAAAATCAACTCCCACTCTCAAAATCGCGGGACCAAAACCGAGGTACTAGGGATAGGGACTTACTTGTTATCCCGGTTTTGGTCCCGCTATTCTCCAGGCTTCGGGTGACTTCTGGGCCGATGTACCACCCCGTGACCCTGGAAAAAATGAGTTACCAATCTTGCCAGAGGCTGCGGACTGCCGCGCTCGGGCCTCACCTCGAGTTATCCGCCTTAGTCGAGCCAACACTCTAGGCTTGGGTTAAGCGATTGCCCTTCATAGCTCGGCTTGAAGCATGGTTTTCCTCCGAAGCTCCAGCGCGATCGAATTGGATGGCGCGCGACGTAGTTGGCAAATTCCTGTCCAAGGCCAACGTTCGCCATGAAGTGAATGGCTTCCATCGTATCCATGGATGTTTGGCCGATGGTGGTAGCGGCGATGCGCCGATCCATCTCCGTCTGGCTAATCTGTCCCGCCAAGAACGCGTCGATCGCTTGTCGAACCTGCTTCACCTCGTGGTAAAAAAGCTGATTGGCCACCGCGAAGAAATTTTCCCGATTTTCGTGGGCCTGGGCTTCGGCTTCGATTTCTGGAATGATCGCATATTCGGCGATGATGTTTCCTGCGACGAGGTTGATGGTGAACCAGAAAGCCAGTGGATGCGGGACGAAGCTGGCAATCGCGAGGATCGAAGAATTTATGTAGTCTTCGGTCATCATCGTCTCGTGCGCTCGACGGAAATCGCGATAAGCGAAAAATCCATTCAGTACGGTAAATCCGATCACGCGCGCGGAGCGGAATACGGGATTCGGGCGGGCGGAAATGCGGGCGACCGAGCGCGCAGCGTGATTGTTTCGGATCGCTTGGTTCAGGTGTGAGCCTGAGTTCATGCCCCGCCATAGCCCATTGGCCCTGGCTCGCGCCACGAGGGTGGCCGCCTCTTCGGCCGAAAGCTCGGATCCTTCGTATAGTGCGATCAGGAATTTGCCCGTCGTGCCCCGATCTTCCATCACTTCGTTAAAGATGCGTTGGGCGATCGCACGATTTCCCGGGTTCGAATCCGCCGCCAATAGATGGCTCGAAAAACGCTTTCCTTGCTGAGCCATACGGATGATAAGGTCAAACTTTTGAAACGGGTTCAGCCGCTCAAACTCGGGAAAGTAGGAGACAAAGCGAGTCCACTCGCTCGAAGTGACGCTCCCGCCGATTGCCACCGCAATTTCTGGTCCGTAGGTCGCGTAGGTCTTCGCGAGCGCTTTCTCGAGTCGTACTTCTGCGCTGAGGCCACGCAGATCTTCACTGACGAGATTGGCCCAGGTTTCACTCGCCAGAAGGACTTGAGCGCGATTGTGGATAACCACATCTCTGGCGAACAGATCACTGAACGGCAGGCCCATGGCCCAGGCATACATGTGACCGGACTCGTGAAGGAACAAGCCACGAAGCGTACGGTAGGAGTTGGCTCGGGTCAGCTGGATGCGGTGGACGCCGGTCGCCGTATTGGCAGGAGATCCGTAGAATCCTCGTCCATTGAGGTCAAACCAAAGTTGAAGCTGGCGGCCTTCCGCTTGCTTTAACACGTTGGCAAGCGTGTCGCGCTGTAGTGTACTGAGCGTGCTGTTAGGGTTAGCCCAGTCGACGCTCAAGCCGTCAAAGAGGCCGACGACTTCCGAGACCGACTGGTTGTAGGCGGCCTCGGCGGCCTGCCGCAGATGGCCGAATTCGCCAACGATCTCATCGAATTCGGCTTGAGCGACGGTTCCCAGATCGAACACGCGGGTGATTTCGGTGGCGGGATCCGTGTATGTCCAGCGAATCACCACGCTTCGTTTCACGTCCGCGAAGGCGTCGGCGGGAGTGGTCGGTGTAGAGGGGGTTGTGGCGCTTGTAATCTGTTGGTGGCTTAAGCTGCGAGATTTACTCGCCCGAAGGTCGGCGTCCCCTGGGGACTGCGCGCATCCCAATAGGAAGGTGGTCGTGATGATAAAAATGCTTAGCTGTTTCATATGGCCCTCTACTTTCATTAAGTATTGAATTTGCCGCTCGTCGGTGGAAACCAACGGATTATGATCCACCGACGAGCGAACTATTCTGTTACCTTCCGCCGCATATCTCGCGAAAGATAATGGGATTGGTGACGCGTTCACAGTTTGCGCAATAGTCGGCTTTACCCTGCGGAGTGTGGGTGTCGTATTGCTGGCAAAGTAGAAATTGCTGTTTATCAAGGATCTCTTGGTGGTTTTCTTCCCTGATTTGGCTCTGCTGACGGCTCTCGTCCTGCCTGCGAATTCGTTCTCCGTAATAGTCGCAGACTTCTTTGCAGGCGACTAACGCGAAGATGTCTTCTATTTCTAAACACATCGAACTAGTTTCTAATGCGTTTCTGACTTCGTTGCAGAGTGACCCATATAAATGACGAATGCGCTTGGTGTCGGGTTCGTTTCGCGAGAGGCCCTTGCATTCCGATAGAATTTCTTCAATCGACGTTTCTTTGCAGCTGTCGGTGTTAACGGCAACCACGGCGTAGGCATTGGGTAGATGGCCGATGAATAAAGGCAGGGCGAATCCGATCACGCTAGTTCTCCATTTAAATTGCATATCGTCTCCTTTGGTTTTGACCTGTTTCTGAGTTGAGTTGCGCCGGGACCGTGGTCGTTTAGGTAGGGAATAAGGCGTAAACCCGATCCCGGCGCATTATTGGGTGCCGAAACTTTTATTCTTCTCTGTCTGGTCTTCCGTTTTTCATTTTGCCCCCTCGTAGATAGATCGATTACCGAGTTTCGTAAGCTGTGTTGTTCAGCGCTTCGATGGCTTGGGTGTCCAGATTCAGATTGAGTTCGGATACGGTTTGCGGTCCTGGGTCTGGATTTTTTTGGCAGGCGTTCCAGATCTGTATCACGTCGGGTTTGACAACCTGATCGGGGTCGGTGGGATTTATACTGCAACCCACTAAGCGGACGCGGCAAAACGCCGAAGCCGTACAATACCCTGTGCGTGCTCTCCGCAGGCACATCCACTGTTGATCGGAGGTGCCGTTGCCGCAGTTTCTCATGATCCGGTCGAAGTCTTCTTGTGCGCGTTGCATGCACTGGTCGTATGCTTTGCTGCAATCGCTGGCTTGGGTCGAGTTGGTGATCGAAAACATGCAGCCAATGACAAGGCTCGCGATCCATCCTAAGTTCTTCATTCGTGCCCCCTCTGAAACCACCCCTGGTTTGTTTTTTTTCAGATCCCCGATACACGACCAGAATATCAACGCAATGAGTCAAAGTCAAATATATGTTTTTAATTTGTAGACAAAAATATGTAAAATTTTATAATTATTTAATAATAACAAATATTTATTAATTACTTATTTTTATATGTTTTATATTTGTAGTCAATAAATTTGACCCCGAGTTGTTCGGCACTTACAATGAAGGAGAGATGAGCGACGCTAAAACTACCTCCAACCAACCCGTTTCGGCCACCGCCGCGCCGGATATTCATCTCTTCCACGACCTGCGAGAATATCTGAAGGCTTGGTTCGCTTATAAGAAGCAGGTGGAGAAGTTGTCGCTTCGGAAGTTCGCGAAACGGGCGGACATGTCCCACGCCTTCCTGCCCTTTATCCTGAACGGCACGCGGGCCTTGCATGTGGAAGTGCTGGAAAAAATGATCCCGCACATGGAGCTGGCGCCGGCGGAAGCCAACTATCTGCGCGCGCTAAGGACGCTCGCCGAAAGCCAGAGCGAGTTTGAGAAGCAAGGGGCCTACCAGGCTATCCAGAATTTCCGGACCTACCGCAAGCTCAACCCGAATGAGTTCGAGACCTATCGCTATCTTAGCAAATGGTATTACGTGACGATCCGCGAGATGGCGGGTCTACAGGGATTCAAGCTCGACGCGAACTGGATCCAGAAACGTCTCAAGACCCAAGTCCCATTACGGGAAATCAAGCTGGCGCTGAAGTTCTTACTCGATCACGACTACATTGCACCTTTGGGGAAGGGCGCGGGCTTTCCGGAAGGAAAGCATGTGAAGGCCGTGGGCGGAGTGTACCGCCTGGCGTTGTCCGAGTTCCACAAAACGATGCTGGGCATGGCCGCCGACGCATTCAACACCGTGCCGCGCGAGCAACGCATGTTCCGTAGCTATACGATCGGCGTGAACCAAGAGGTGTACGACCAGGTTCGGGCCATCGTGGATGAAGCGGTGGAAAAAATCCGGGCGGTAACGGAAGCGAATGAGTCGCGCGATCGGGTCTATCACCTGAGCTTTGCCGCGTTTCCCACCGCGGGCGGGGGGGCCGAGTAAATTGCGGAACCTTTGGGGCTTATGGCTTGGGCTATCGATCGTGGGATGTTCGGCGGGCTTTCATCACGCGGTTCGCGAGCATTTTTACGTGGTTCGGGTCGTTACCTCTGGCATTACCGGGGAAATCGAAACCTACGGCATGGACTCCGGAGGAGGGTTGGTTCGGGCTTCCCGCTTGTCGATCACTGCCCAACCCCTGGCGACCGCGGTCCATCCCACCTTGCCGATCGTTTATGTCGCGACGGGTTCTCCAGGTATATTGGCGGCCCGGATAGAGGCGGCGTCGGGTGCGTTAGCCGCGCTGGATATCGGGGTAAGCTCGCTAACGAAAAATCCCAATCGCATTCTCTTTGATCGATCCGGGAGTTTATTATTTGTGGCGGAGGCGGATTTCGGGGGATCGGTGCTGGAAGTGTACCGGGTCGACGCGTCGGGGGCTCTTTCCCTGTTGGTGTCTCGGGCGGTGGATGCCGATTCATCCTATTTTTCCATCGTGTCCTCGGATGATGCGCGGGAACTCTACTTTGGTCGTTCTGGCGGCATCCGGCACTTTTCCTTCGATCCGGCTTCGGGGGCTTTGGCCGAGCAAGCACTCCTCGGTGCGGAAGGCCAGAGTTACTTGGAGGCCTCGAGCATCCATCCCCAAGGTGGATATCTCTATTCAAAGGTTTCCAATCGAATCGGCTTCCATCGGATATTAGAGGGCGGCGCTTTGAGTCGCCTGGGTACGGTCGCCCCAGTTGGTGCGGCTGTCATCTCCTTGCATTGGCACCCCGGTGAACAGCTACTGCTGTTGCAGACGCTCAGTACGCTCGAGATTTATCGCATGGATCTAAACTCCGGAGACTTACGGCTAATGGACCTGGTTTCCGTCGCGAACACCCGAATGGCGTACGATCGCTGGCATCAGCGGGCGTGGGTGGATGGGGGCGGGCAGATTACGGGATTTTTCCTCGATAGCGTGACCGGCACGTTGACCCAAGGCGGGCCGATTGCCAGCGTTAGTGGATATGGTATTTTTATCGACGTATTGAAGGTTTTTGAAGCGCGCTAGCGTCCGTGTCGCGCTCGACCCTCCCGGATTTTGACTACAAGATTTTTCTCCGGACTTAACCATCTCCCCGAAGCAAACCGCTATAATTAAAGAGATGAATCGGGGGCCGGGCCTATTTCAAAAACTTTTTGTCTTTGCGCTCGTCGCGACCTTCGCGCTCGCGCAACCCGGGTGCGCTCCGCGCGATGTGGTGAAGACGGGCGGCGGCACGATCACGGGGGATTTGGCGACGGTCGATTTCTATATCAATCGCCAATACATGAATGCGGCCGGCAAGATCTTCGAGCCCTTTGTCTGCTTGAAAGGGATCTACTGGCGCACGCACTCGGTCGACGCCACGCCGTCTTTGGATAACTCCACCTTGGGGTTTTCCCACCACGGGTTGGGCGCTAACGCTCGCTCGTCCGACGGCGGGAACGTCCAGAACCCTCCGGGAATTCCCACGCCGCCGCCCGGTGAGCGGCCTCTGTTGAGCGATACCACTGATTTTAGTGCGATCGAAGGCGTCGTTTTGAACGCCCCCGCCGATCTAGGGCCGCGGATCTATGAGAACCGGGGAGAGGACGCAGACCTATTTTTGCCCAAGGGCGACACTTTACTGGGGAGAGGCGCATACGAGCCAGGCAGCTACGCTGGGGTTTATCTGAATTTCGACGTGGCCTGTCTCGATGCCGACTATTCGGCCGCGGTGAAAAACCAGTACGGTACTTTCAACACGCCGGACTCCTACTATGTTCGCTTCGATGGTGCCGTTGATTTGGATAAAGAATTGGGCGACGTCACCGTCACGCTCTTCAACGAAGGCATGTTCGAGGCGCTCGATCGCGTGCGCAGCAAGCAGGCCTTCGCGACCGCCTTTTATGTGACGGGCGGAACTTCCGTCGACAAGAAAAAAGGCAAAGGCAAATAGCCGTTACTTCTGCTTGCGCAGCGGTGGCTCGTCTTCCGCGCGGATTTGGCGGTGGAAGTGCGAGACCGTCGGGCCGTATCCGTCCGGGTCAAACGGCGCATTCGTGAACTCGCGGTGACGCTTGAGGTCTTCCTCGCGTACGTCGTCGAGGGCATCCAACCGCTCGCGAAAAGTCATCGGCATGGGCACGAACTCGGCCGGGCGAGGTTTTAGCTTCTTCCAGGCCTTCTTCTGGACGGCGATGTAAGCGTCTTCTTTTTTAACCAAGTCGTCCCGCACGCTACCGACGACGGAGTTGATCACGCCGACGATGGCCGCTTGGGAGCGCGTCATGTAGGGGGGCATCTTATCTTTCACTACGCCGAAGATATCCAGCGCGGGCACGTTCTGGCGCACCCAAAGGCCGAAGAGCGCCATGTCTGACTGCCCGCTCGCTTCCGGTCGGAACGTATAGTTGTACTTGTTCACCCATTCGAAGACCTTGGTGAGGGTCGCGTCCATCTGGTGCATGTCTTCGATCTTGTCGGTCTGCCGCCAGTCGGCCACCATTTCAAAGCGTGGATCGGCCTCGATGTCGGCGGGGGCAAAGGTATGCGTGACCTGGATGCCCAGGGCGTCGAGCACCGAGCGATTGTTGCGGAAACCGAGCTCGCTTTGGAACATCGGGACCATCAACTGGTGCTGGGACGCGAAAGCGTAGCCGTCGCGGATCACGACGGGGCAAAACATGGCGTGCAGGTCGTCCTGGGTGACGGCGTCGGGACCGGGAAGGCGGCTGAAGTAGTCTTCGAGCACCATGTTGAAGCCGTAACGGATGTTCACGCCCATATCCTGACGGCGCTTGGCGAGCCGATACATGAATTCAGCCGCACGATGCGCGAGGTCGGCGTCGGGATGCCGGAAGAGGGTGACCCGTCCCGTGTTGGCGCCCAGCATTTTCTTGATCGGGGCGACGGTGACTCCGTCCTCGATGTGGGCTTCGATCGTGTACGCCTGGCCGGTCTGCGGATCGCGATACACGAGGATGATGTGCGAGAACTGCTGATCGTATTTCGAGATGCGCGCGATGGTGGCCGAGATGCTGGTGCCGCCGCGGGAAAGCACGATATCGCCGGACCGGAAGTTTTTCTCCGGGTGCTGGCGGTCGTACTCGACTTCGAACTTAGGGTTGAGCATGAGCGATGGGGCCTCGCCGCCGAAGTGGGGTGGGACTTTCGCGTCCTTATAGAAGATGCCAATCAGAAACTCTTCCGCGTGGCGGATCACGCGCGTGTAGTTGCGTAGGCCGTTCGCGCAGGCGCCCGAGTTGGCGGTGAAGCTGCCGTCGAGATACAGGGCTCGGATGCGATCGCGCAGCGAAACGCGGCTCAGCCACAGCCGGTTCACGATTTGGTCATGCTGCTCGAGCAGCTCGTCGCGGTGCTGGATCATGGCCGGCGAGGTGGCGCGTAGACCGCTGAAGTAGTCGACCACCTTCTGTAGCGTGGGCGCGCAGGTATCGGCGTCGAACGCGTTGTCGGCGAACATGCCGGGAAGCGAGTTGATGATGCCGATAATATCGTCCGAGGGCTTGAAGATCGACTTCGGGGGGTTGGCCTGCGCGAATGCCGTACTTAGGCTCAGACAGACGGAAACGACGAATAGCCTGCTTAGGTTCATTTTATACCTCAAATCTTAGCCACCCGACGCGCGCACCCTCTCATATTGGATAAAAACAATCAACCATTAATTTCGGGGGTTGCTGGGGGTCCGGAGGGGGGTTGGGGGTTGACGCCGCGCCAGGGGCGGACTAAGACTGTGAATTCATAAATTTTTAGGAAGTCTTCAGGAGATTGTAAAATGCCTGCACGTGGCAATCGCACCAAGAACCGTCGCCGTAATAAGTACTCCGCTCGGGGCAAGACCCGTAAGAAGCGCGAGCAGAACAAGGGCACCACGCCTAAGTTCCCCATTCACGCCGATTAAGTTTTCTTCTTCTTTTTCACGCGAGGTTTTTTCTTCGTTCGCTTCGGTTTCGCGGGCGGTTTAGGCGGAGTCTCGAACTTTTTATCCGCCTCCGGCTTTTCATCGCCGAGAAGGTCGTTGAATTTCTCTTCGAGTTTTTTCGGCAACTCCTTGCTCACTTGGATGATATCGGGCGCGTTCATACGCTCATCCCAGTTGCGCACGAGCGGCCGAGGCAGGCCCGTTTCCGAGAGGCGCGACGGTGAAGGAAAGAACCCGGCGTGCGAAGGTTTCCAGGCTTCGGGTACCAAATCCAATTTGGTCATCGCTTTGATGACATCGAGCCCAACGCTGAAAATATAGTTGCTGTAGCGGGTGCTCTTATCGAGCGCCCAGCCCAGGTTGAAAATCCAGGGGTTGATCTCGATGCCGACCGTGCCGTGCACCCGGGTCCTGGCGCCGGCCACGCGCGAGGGCTCGAGGTAGCTGCCGAGCGAGAGGGCGGCATTGAACTCCGCGTAGTCGACGAAGAGGTAGTGGGCACCGAGCCGGGGCTGGACGGTGACGCCATCGCCGACGGGGGTTTGATCGTCACGTAGCAGGGTAGCGCCTGAAATTGGCCCGGTGACGGCGAAGCCGAAACCGAAGCGGAAGAAGCGATTCGGGATCCAGCCCGCGCCAATGCCCACGCGATGGGGAACGAGGATGTCTTGGTAAAACTGATCGATCCCGTGAGTGAGATCGGTACGGTTAGAGCTCTGGTAGGTCATGGCCGAAGCGTAGGTCAAACCCAAGAGCCATCGGCGCGGAAACTGGTAGAGTGCGCCGATGACTACACCCAGCCGGTAGTCGGTAGCGCTGCTTTCGATATTGCCTCGATCAGGATAGACCAGCGTCCGGTTTCCTTTGCCCAAAACCAAGCTGATCCCCAGGGCGAAGCGGTCCTGGGCGAGGGTACGTGCGGCGGACAATCGAAATTCGGAGGCGGACACCGCCGGTTGAATGGTTTCTCCCGTGGTCAGCGTGTACGGCTGGCCTTCGCGATTCGGTGTCCAGTACGAGAAGCTGAACCCGGCGGGATAGGCGTTGATGCCCGCGATGAGGATGCTACTCGAAACGGATTCGTCGTAGTTTTGCACGTTGCCGTCGTAAAGCAGGTTTCCGCTGGCTTGTAAGCCGGAGTTCGGCAGCGTCATCGCTAGCCCCGCCGGATTTTCGAGCGAACCGATGAACGTATCGGCAAGGCCGAAGGTGGCGCCAGCCATCCCGATGGAGCGGATGTCGCCACGGATCGTGTTTCCCCAGCCCGAGTACGGATGGCTTCGGGTGGCGTACGAAATCGGATCGGCCGCGTGGGCGCCGCCCTGGGCGGTCAACACCACGCCGATCGCCGAAGTCATGAAAAGGAATCGACGCCCGGTCATGGGCGAGGAACCTCGCGGTCGGGTTTGGCTGCGGGCGGAGCGGCCCGATCCCCGGCGACGGGCTTGGCTTTGAGAAAGAAAAGCCTCGCGATGGATCCCTGCAAGGGCCGTAGGCCCCACGGCGCCCGCCAATCGAGGGGAAGCCGTTTGAAGCGGATTTTCTTGATCTCGCCGGCACTGAGCAGGGCAAAAATAGCGAGGAGACGCAAGGTCGAGGCCGTGAGAAAGACGATCATATATGCCTGAGAGGATCCTAGGTACGTCGAGAGCACCCAGCCGCCGCAAACCGAACCCACGAGCATCGCCAGTGTGCTGAAGAGGTTATAGGTCGTTAGGATATTCGTGCGCTCTTTCTCCGGAATCTCCTCGAACAAGATGAGGAACGCCGCGAATTCGTAAATCGCCCAGAAAAATCCGGCGGTCACTTGGACGAGCGTGATCCACGCGATGTCCTGTGAAAGCAGGAGCAGGGCGGGCGTCGGGATAATGCCGATTCCGGCGATCAGCAGCAATCGGTGCACCCCCCAACGTGGCGTCCAGCGACTGACGAAGGGCGAGGTGAGCATGCGCGCGAGCAGCGACGCCGACACGAGCCACATGAATTCGGCGTAGCTGAACTGCAGGTGACTTAAGATAAACGGCGAAAAGTAGGGAGCCGAAAACTGCGCCCCGACCTGCACGCACATGAGATAGAGCAGGATCTTGCCGTAATTTTCCGTGCGGATTTTTCGCCACAGCGAGCGTAACGGCACGCGCTGGAGCTCGAGCGATGCGCCCTTGGGTTCGTCTTGGCGCGTGAGGAAGTAGGCTGAGAGCAAGCGGCTTAAACAGGCGCCGGTGAAAAGCAGGGCGAAAGTAGGGAGCAGCCAGGGGCCGGTTCCCGCGGCATGGAGCGAGACTCCGCCGACCAAAATCCCCGTTAAGACCGCCGCGCTCATCATCCAGTTTCGTCGGGAAAAAAAGCTCACCCGGGTGTCTTTCGGGATGATCGTGCTCATCCAGGTGTTCCAAGCGGGCCCCGACGCCATGCCGGCCGCCCAGTAGAGGGCCACCAGGAAAAAGAGCACGAACACGGGCAAGGGGCGTAGTTCTCCAAGAAAGCCCAACACTACGAACGGTAAAAAGCTTAGGCCCTGAGCCGCCACACAGGCGCAGACCCAACGTTTGAAAGACCCGAGCTTGCGCACGCCGTAGGGTGTAGTGAGTTGGAGTAGCGCCCCGGTAAAGAGGGGCGCGGCGGTGATGAGGCCTGAGACGACGTCGTTATAGCCTAGGGCGAGGGCGAACGCCGCGAGATAGGTTTCACCCAGGCCGACCATGAGGCTAAAGGCAATGCCATCATAAATACTGTACCGCAACGTAGGGGAGCTCATCGGCCGATTGGTCTGGGACCTCTGGCTAGACTACTCGGGGGAGGCTGTGTTAATCAACCGTTTGCTTGAAGAACTCACGGAAACCACGCTTTGGATTAGCCGGCTGGTTCGGGGCTTTTGCCCTGACGGCCACGCTTATCCTGCAGTCGGTGGTGTCCGTCGTGCACCCCATCGAGCACGAGTTTTCTCGCTCGGTGACCGCTCCGGATGCGGCTTTTGGGGCGATTTCCGCGGCGGCGGCCGACACTCGGCTTGAGAGCCGGGACTGCGCACTTTGCCTGGGTTTGAGCCAAGCCAAGGTGACCATTGGGCCCGCTTCCCTTGAGCTGGGTTTGGTTTGCGCCATTGATCTCGCATCTGTACCCGCGTCCGCCCCAGACCTGCGGACCGTCAGCGGCCCCTTGGGCGCGCGGGCTCCGCCTGCTTTCCTTTCCGTTTTCGTTTCCGCTTAAGGTACAATTTCTTTAACTTATTCATGCCTTTCATAGGCAATTAGGAGAATCGCCATGCGCACGCAGGCTATTTTTGTTTCTTTCGTCGTGTCCGTTGCTTTGTCTAATTCCCCCGTCTTGGCGGCGGAAAAGAAAAAGAAGGAACGCTCGGCCCCAAAGCCCACCACCATCATCACGTTCACGCCTCCCCCGGAAGATCCGCCGCTCGCGGTTTCGTCCGGCTCCGGGGTCCCGCTCGCCCCCGAGACGGGAGGAGGTGCTACGGCCGGAGCCCCATCCTCTCCTGCTATTACGCCGGCCGTTTTGCCGACGGCGATACCGACGACACCCGCACCGAATCCGGAGCCGCCCATTACCTCTGCCTACGCGAGCCCGAATCCGCGGGCAAAGAGCTTTAACCCCGACGTCAGCGCCAACTTTCTTGGGGGATATCGCCATTCCACGCGTGGCAATGACGTAGTGACCGATGACTCCAATGGATTCTATTTTCAGGAAGCAGAGCTGCAGTTCACTGCCGACGTGGATCCTTATTTTCGCGGCGTGGGGTTGTTTAGCCTCCATCGCGAGAACGGCGCTTACGCATTCGAGCCCGAGGAGGTTTACTTTGAAACCTTGGCCGTACCGACGGTGACGATCAAGGGCGGAAAGTTCAAGGCTTTCATCGGACGCCAGAATACCTTGCACAGTCACGCCTATCCGTTCGTGGATGCGCCGCTAGCGAATCAGAATATCCTGGGCGATGAAGGCATGAACGATGTGGGCCTTTCCGGGGCCGTGTTGATTCCGGCTTCCTGGTTCATGGAGTTCACGCTGCAAGTGATGTCGGGGCAGGAAGCGGATCTTTACAAGAGCGCGCATCCGAATGACCTCGTGACCGTGGCCCACTTCAAAAACCTATGGGATCTATCCGCCGCGACGACGATGGAACTGGGTTTGTCCGGTGCGACGGGCTGGAACCAGTGGGACGGCCGCTCAAACGTTTACGGCGCTGATTTAACCTTCAAATTTCGCCCGACGGAAGGCGGGAAGTACCGCTCGCTTTCGTGGTCAACCGAGTACCTAGCGCAGGCGGCCCAGAACAACCCGAACGGATCCGGGCTCGGTGGCTTGGCCACGTGGCTGCAGTACCAATTTGCCGAGCGTTGGTGGGTGCAAGGCCGCTACGACTTCCTGGGGCTGCCCGTTTCGGACGCGTTTGGCATCAAGAATAAGCAGAGCCTCTTGTTAGGCTTCTTTCCGTCGGAGTTCTCCGCGCTGCGCGCCCAGTACGACCATTTGGCGGATGACGCCGGGCCGGACGAACACCGGATGACCCTGCAGTACAACATCAGTATCGGCGCGCATCCCGCGCATGCCTATTAAGAGGATGAACCCGATGCAGTGGCGTAATGGGATGGTGGTCTTGGGCGTGGCGCTCGCGATGGCGACGCCCGCCGAGGCCAAGTTGAAGGTAGTCACCACGATCACGGATCTCGCGGCCGTGGTAAAAGAAGTGGGTGGACCGGAGGTCGAGGTGGACTCGATCGCCCGTGGCACCCAAGATCCGCATTTCATCGAGGCTAAGCCCTCTTATATGGTGAAAGCGAGTCGCGCGGATTTGATCGTGGCCATGGGACTGGAGCTGGAGCAGGGATGGCTCCCCAGCATCCTGCGGGGGGCGCGAAATCCCAAAGTCATGCCCGGAGCGCCGGGGTACGTGGAGGCGGGAGCGTGGATTGAACCGCTCGAAGTCCCCACGGGGAAGCTGACGCGTGCCGATGGTGATGTCCACGGCGGCGGGAATCCCCACTTCAACCTGGATCCGGAGCGAATGGCGACGGTGGCGATAAAGTTGGGAGAAAAGCTGGGTGAGCTGAGTCCCACGCAGCGAGCCGATTTCAAGGCGCGCGCTGAAAAAATGCGCGATCGGCTGCTCGCCAAGACCAAGGAGTGGCAGGCACGGGTCGTTCGGAGTGGCGTGAAACAAGTGGTGACCTATCACAAGACACTCACTTATTTCCTCGCGCGGTTCGGAATCGCTAATCCGGAGATATTGGAGCCGAAGCCCGGCATCCCGCCGACGAGCGCCCACATCATTCACGTGATTGAGGTGATTCGCGCTCGCAAGGTACCGCTGGTGCTAGTGGAAAACTACTTCGATGACAGTGTCATAAAGAAGATCCGCTCCGCGATACCCGAGATCCGCTCCCGCACCGTGCCGGTCCTAGTGGAAGGAGCCGAGGGCATCGCGACGCTCGACGATCTTTACGAGACGTTGATTAAGGCGGTGGAGTCGGGAGGTGGCCAGTGACCGACTGGGCGACGGTGCTGCATTTCCTGGCCGCCCCTTTCGTGATGTGCCTGGTCCTCGCGGGCATCCACTGCTACCTGGGTCTGCACGTGCTTGCGCGCGGGGTGATATTCGTGGATTTGAGTTTGGCGCAGGTCGCGGCGCTGGGCGCGACGGTGGCCGTCTTGCTGGGGTTTGAGCACCATTCGGCGCCGGCGTACTTCATCGCCTTGGGTTCGACCTTCGTGGCGGCGGCCCTCTTCGCGCTCGCTCGCCGGCACGAGCGGCAGTTCCCCCAGGAGGCCATGATCGGCATCGTTTACGCGCTCGCCTCGGCGGCGGTGGTACTGATTGTCGATCGCATTGCGCACGGGGCTGAGCACATCAAGGACATCCTCATCGGCCAGGTGCTTTGGGTCACCTGGCATGACGTGGGCAAGACGACGTTGATTTATGCCGCGGTCGCTACGGCGCATTTCGTTTTCCGCAAGCCGCTCATCGCCGCATCTTTCGGTAAAAGCACGCAGCGCCACGCGCTTTGGGACTTCGTGTTCTACGCGCTATTTGGCGTCGTGATCACGTCCTCCGTCAGTATGGCGGGGGTGCTTCAGGTTTTTGCCTACCTGATCGTACCGGCCGTGGTCAGCACGCTTTTTTTCACGACGATTCGGGCGCGGCTGATCTTCGGCTGGATGCTGGGGCTAGCGCTGAGCCTAGTCGGCATGTCGCTGAGTTACGCCTGGGACCTGCCCGCCGGGGCCTTCATCGTGGTGTGCTTTGCGGGCGTACCGGTGCTCGCACTGCTGGCGGTGCCCTTGTTTCCAAAGTTATTCAAATCAGCTAGGTAGTGGCAAAGGCGCGGCTTATAGCTTGATTCTCAAGCCGCCGGTGTAGTCATAGCCACTGGCCTTGTACAAGAAGTACAAGGCAAACTTCGATCCGAGCCAGGCGTTGAAGCCCGCGCGAAAGGTGCCGCCGCCCAGGTTAGAAGTTAGCGCCGAATAGCCGGCCATGAGACTCACCGCTTGTCCCAGTTGAAAGGCAATCCCGGGCGCGATGGAGGTGGTGCTCGCCGTGACGGTGGTTCCGAGCACGTCGACGCTGGTGCTCGCGGCCACGTAATCGAGTTCAAACTGGAGACCGCCTGGTTTGCGGAAGCCTAGGCCAATCGAGTAGGTGTTGAACCCGCCGGTGATATCGTAAACCGCGGCGCCGATGCCGAAGCCTTGCGATCCGCCATATTGGATACCGATGTTCGCGCCTAAGCTCGAAGCTGAAAGATTGTAGCCCGCGCTGGCGCCAATGCCGAAGCGGGCGCTGCCGAAGCCCAGTCCGCCGTAAGCCGTGGAAGCGTTGGTGTGGTACCCCAGGCCGTAACCGACGCTCGAAGAGCTTCCCGAGAAGCTGCCGTCGATCTGGTTACTGCCACCGCCGGTGGCGTAGCTTGCGTCGATTTCCTTCGGAGATCCCAAGAGGGCTCCCGGATTGCCTAGGATAGAATCGCCGCCGGTTTGGTAGACGACGCCGGTGGAAATGTTGATGCCGCGCATATCGGCCGCCGCGGCGGTGAGTGAACAAAGTATCGTTAGCGTAAAGATGAAATAGCGCATGGTATGCCCCTTTCCGGATGGACCGGTTCTATAGCTTCACTACCTTTACCCCTCGTTTTCAGTTTAGCATGTGTCCCGAAAGTCCAAGCTTTATTCTCCGCGCGAGTCAAGGTTTTGACGGACTAAATTTCTGTGGATTTGTGCCGATGAGACAGGTTGAATAAGGAGTGAGGTATGAGCCGTCAGATTTTTCGCGAGAGTTTTGCGGTTGTCGTTTGCACGCTGGGCTTGGTGCTCGGTTTGAGCGTGAGCGCCCGAGCGGCCGACGAAGCAAAAGACGACATCAAAGAATTTATCCGTACCCAATTGATCGACGCGAAGTCCGATCTCACGGCCGGTCAAGCGCAGCGCGCGAAGCTGACCGCGCGGCTCTCTGCCGCGAAAGAAGCCTGCGACGACTGCTGGGTGAGCGAAAGCGGGCAAACCACCAAGGGCCAAAAAGAAGTCATGTCGCAGGAAGTGCACGCCCAGTACGAAAAGCAGCTGCAAGCCGTGAACGTCGGCATGCGCGAGCTTGAGATCGAAGTGAAATTTTTCGAAAAGATGGTGGACGACAAAGTTTATTCCGTGACGAAGGTCCAGCAGCGCCTGGGCGCCACTGAGCGCGATATCGTCGCTTGGACGGAAACCCGCGCGAAAGTCGCTACGGAGATGGCGGCTCTACAGAAAATCGCGCGGGACATCGCGTCTCCGACGAAACCCGCGAAGGTCATGGCCACCGATGGGTCCGATGCCGCCCAAAACACCGCCGATCTGGCGAAGCTCGCGGATCTCACCCAGCAATCCGACGAGTTGGCCGCGAAGCTCGAGCAGGCCGAAGACGAGCAGCGGCTGCTGAGACGCGTACTTGCCGCCAGCGGCGCCGTAGCCGCCGCCCAGTAATCGCCCTTAAAGAGTAAAAGTCATCTGCTTTAATAGCACGCCCGGGGCGTTCGCCACGCCCAGGGATCGGAACCCGTAGGTGTCCGTGCTGGTGAGCGGTGTGCATTCGCGGGTGAGGTCTTCTAGCGCGGTTCCGAACAGGCTGAAGATGCTGTCATCGAAGCGTAGATTCTCGATCGGGGATTGCAGCTTCCCGTTCTCCACCCAGAAGCAGGCGTAACGGGTCATGCCGGTGATGCGTCCGTGCAGACGATCGCTCCAGTTTAGGTAGTGCAGGTTGGAAAGGTAAAGGCCAGTGCCAAGGGCCCGCACCGCGTCCCCCTCCGGTAGCGATCCTCCCGCCACGGCTGGCGCCCGCAATCCTTCGCTCGTGCCCGCGCCATTTCCCGTTAGGCCGTATTCGAGCGCGGTCCGCGAGCTTACGAGGGTGTTCTTGAGCTCGCCCTCGGCGATGAGGGCGAGGTACTCGGGCGCCACTTCTCCTTTGTCATTAAAGCGTGGTACTTCCCCGCCGCGGAAATCCTCGGACAGGGTGAACTTCGGGGAGAATTGTTGGCGCCCTTGGCGGACCTGTAGCAGGGGACTATCCCCTTGCCGGAGCGAGGCCTCGCCGATGCATCCCCAAGAGAACATCGGTAAGAGTTCGCTGAAGCAGGCAGGCGCAAGGTAGGTACGGTAGGCACCCGGACTCAGCTTCTTGGGCGCCTGCGCGAGCGCGTGGGATCTTTCGGCGGCGTTTCGCATCTCTAGGGCGTAGGTGTCGCTATCCCAGTGCTGTCCGGCGAAGGAGCCTTTCAGCGCCTTTTGGTTTGCCGTGTAAATGGAGTAGTCGAAGACGAAGTTGTCGGTGCTAAACCAATGAAACTGGCCGGTGGAGTTTGCGTTCGCGCGGATCACGGCGCCGGCGGCGTAGATACCGGCTAGGTCGACGCCTTGCGCGGGTTTCACCAGCGCTTCCGCGGCTTCGTCCGGGCGTAAAAGGTGGCCAGTGCGCGTGGAGTTGGAATGTCCGTGGTTCTTGGGGACCTCGCAGAACGGGTCGGGTGGCAGCTGGGCCACCTCACTGCGAAGTCGTGCGGTGACCGCACGGGCTTGGACGAGATCGGATTCTATTTCTCCGGTCAAGGTGAACGAGGCCGTGCCCTGGCGGTGCTGACCGGCGCTGGTTCCTTCTTGGGTAAGTTGGACGGCGTAGAGCGCGTCGGCGACCGTACCGAGCTGCCGAATCTTGGCCGCGTTGATGCGGCAAAACTGGCTGGCTTCGGCGGTGAGCTCCATCGTGAGGTGCTCCCGGGCCGGGCGTTCGCTAAAAAGCGTTTCGCAGATTTTCTGGAAGTACTCACGCGTGATCACGAGGCACCCCCGAAGACTTCGATGTTCTTAAACAAGCACACCGGCGAAGCGTGCCCGACGCGGATGATTTGATTGGGTTCTCCCTTGCCGCAGTAAGGCGTGCCGTAGGCTTGCCGAGTGGCTTCGTTGCCGACGCGCTTTAGGCTCCTCCAGAAGGGGTTCGTGACGCCCCGGTAGTTGGGGTTTCGCACGACTTCGGCGAGTTTTCCCTGGCGAATGCGTCGGCCGTACTCACAACCGAACTGGAATTTGTTGCGGAAGTCATCGATCGACCACGAGCGGTTGGACTCCATGAGCACGCCGTCTTCCACCGAAGTAATGATGTCGTCGAAGGAGGCGTCGCCGGCTTCCAAATTGAGATTGGCCATGCGGTCGATTGGCGCGCGGTTCCAAGACGCCGATCGGAAGTTCGCCACCCCTTCGAGGTTCGAGCGCGCCTGGCTTTCTAGTCCCCCCAGCCCGCGTTTGAGAATCCCTTTTTCAATGAGGAGCGTACGCTTGGCCGGTTCCCCCGCGTCGTCGAACGCGTAACTGGCGAACTCGTGGGCGAGGGTGGGGTCGAAAGTTACGTTCATTAACGGCGAACCGTAGATCAGTTTCCCGAAATCCTCTGGCTTCACGAAGCTCCAGCCGGCGTAGTTGCGCTCGTCGCCTAAGATACGATCGATCTCGAGCGGGTGCCCGATGCTTTCGTGAATCTGCAGCATCATCTGATCGGGCATCAGTACCAGCGACGTCGTTTGCGTCGGGCACTCCGGCGCGGCCACGAGTTCGAGCGCCTGCTCGGCGATCCGTTGTAGTCGTTCCTGCGTGCCAGGGTCAAACAGCATTTCCAAGCCGGATTGGTAGCTGCGCGCGAGCATCCCGTTGTCGGTGCGGGTCTGGATGACGGCCGCATCCTGGGCGGTGGCGTTGTAATCGGTCGAGATGAGAGAGAATTCTTGTTCTAGTTCCGCGCCCGCGCTGGAGTACATCTTGATCTGCGTTTCGACCAAGCGAACCGCGGCCTCCGTCTTGATGATTTTTGGCGAGCGCTTCAGCGTCTCGCAGGCTTGCTTGAGATGGTCGCAGACGGCCGCGACCTCGACGGATCCGAACGGCGTGCGCACGGGCGACTGGTAACGTCCGCGCGAGGCCGGGCGCATGCGGGCGTTGAAATCAAATACTTTGAAGCGCGCCGCGCGTTGGGCCTGCGCGAGCGCCTGCTTTGCCGCCTGGGCCACGCCTGCGGGAGTGGCTTGCGGAGTCGACGCGTAGGCGAACATTCCTTCGGCCAGGACCTCCACCATCACGCCCTGGCTGTGATCGCTACGGTTAGTCTGGGGTTTTCCGTCGCGGAACTGGCGAAGGGTAGTCGTTTCACTGAGCCAGCGGATGCCCGTCCACTGCGCCTGGCTGCCGACGGCTTTTTGCGCCGAATCCAAGAGAGATTTCATGATGGCCTAGGCTATCAGTTCATAAAAAAAGAGGGAAGACCTAACGCGGTGGCGATGACGGGGCGTTAGAAACTGAAGTTTCCTCCCGCCGCCGTGGCCCAAGTGTAGCCACTGTACCCCGTCGTGAGCGACTTGCAGGCAGTGACGCCACTCGTGTTATTCGTCCGGCAACATTTAAAAAGCAGGGGATTGGGTGGGCTGAGCGATGGGTCGACGCCTCCGATGCATTGCAGGGAGTAGTTTCCCGTGGTGCTGGTAGGAAAGGGATCGGGCAAGGAGGTGTAGCCCCCTTGATTGATGTTTCCCGTCTTGCATTGGGCCGACCCGGTGTTTCGGTTCATTCGGCAACACATGGTCGTACTGGAGGCTCCCAGGATGATAGAGTCGGCGCATGCGCTGGCGTAGACTTCCGGGTTAGGAGGTGAGGGCGGGTTTGCGCAGATGGGGCTACCATTGGCATTGAGTCCAGTGACCACGGTGCCCGAGGCGCAGCTGGTGGCGGGCACGGGAAACGCGCAGATTGGATTTCCGCCCGGACCCAAGCCCGTGACCACTTTTCCGGAGGGGCAGCTCGCGACGGGAACGGGCACGAAAGCCCCCGGCCACTGGGCGTCCAAGGAGCAGCCCACGACTTGGTATCCGTTGGCTGGGTTGACCACCAACTGAAATGGGACCTCGATCGTCGAGTAGGGCGCGCCCAGGTTTTGACCGGGTTCCGTTTGAAGCGAGACGCTCAAGGCGACCATCGTCGATATGAAAAGCTGGCTGGGATTACTGGGATTCGCGACCATCTCGGGAGCGACGGGAGATTGAGTCAGTTGGAGGGAGGTGATTTTCGCCCCTTGGATTTTCTTTCCCGGAGCCGCGAGGATGGTTTCCCCTCCCCAAGATTTGATGGCGGATAGAGTGATGCTGATGGGAGTTTGGGGGTTCGCACTGGGTTGAAACTGCAATGCCCCGTTCGCGGTTTTGAAGGCGGTAGCGCAGAGCGCGTCTTTGTTGACCAACGCGCGTAGCTGGTACTTCAACGTGTTTAGATCGGAGACCGTAGCCACGTGTCGTCCGCTCTTGACGCCGGTCATGACCAAGGACGAGGTGATGAGTCCCATGGAGATCAAGATGGATCCGACCACCATCGTTTCCAGTAAGGACATTCCCGACTGGTTTGCGATTACGTACTTCATTTTTCGGTTCCCCTGAGCTGATTTTCTCAGGATCCATAAAAAGCCGCTAATTTCCGGGGATATCGAGAAGGGAATCCGTTTTCTAGGCGTTTTCTGAGGGGAGGGGAAAAATGGTTGGAGTGATAGGGATTGAACCTACGACCCCGCCCGTGTGAAGGGCGTGCTCTGCCGCTGAGCTACACTCCAACATTAAAAATGAATCGGCGAGGTCTAGTTATCGCGGGTGTTCTCTCGCGTCAACCGTACCCGCAAGCGAGTCGTTATTTTCTCTTTATTTCAGGAGGATAGGGGCAAAAAGGAAGAAATATCAATGCATTGCGTTATTTTGAATTCTCGGGTATCTCCGACGCATGAACTACCGTTTTCCTCTCGCTGGGTTGGCCTCGATTGGGTTTTCATTCGTAACGTCGGCGATGGCCGCGCCCTTGCCTGCGCACTTCGCGGGTACTTGCACCGCCAGCAGCAAGTACTGCGCTTATTTCGCTCCGGCGGACATGCCCATTCAGGCGGTCGGCCATTACTTAGCGAACGCCAAGAAATCCATCCGCATCGCGACCTACAACATGGACGTGCGGCATTTCTCGGAAATCCTGAAGTCCGCCGCCAAGCGCGGAGTGAAGATTGAGTTTCTGCTCGACTTCGACCACGCGCGGGCGAGCTCGGGCGACGTTTCGCCAGTTTACGGCGCGCTAGCATCTCAGCCAAACGTCACGCGCCACCTCATTCCGGTGATGCGAGGCGGAAATCCTCAGATGCACAATAAGATCATCATTATTGATGGCGAGATCTTGCTGATGGGCTCGGCCAACTTCACCTACTCGGGGTTGGTGGCGAACTACGAAAACGTGCTCGCGATTCGCGACGCGCAGACGATCCAAAAATTTTCCGATGAGCTTGATGAGCTACGCGACGTTTCGCAGATCGCCTGCGCGCTCTTTGCCACCCCTACCGCAGCGTGCGGCACCGGCAACGAAAAGTGGGACGCTGGTTTTACCGAATACGTTACCACGGGAGGCTTACCGAAGACGGTCGTGACCGCACAACCGGGCTGCCAGAAGCTAACGGTTCAGGTCGATCCCAAAGACCCGAAGAAAACCATGCCCGGAATGGGCGTGCTCAATCAATTCAACCAAAGCCGGCTCAAGAATCTTGCCGAGTGCGTGAACGACGCCCGTTACGTGCAGCTGGCCGAGCAGGTGGGGAAGCGCGAGCGCTTTGTGGACGGGACCTCCACCGCCCAGGCCCGGCCCGACCAGCTGAAGGCGCAGGAAAACCAGGAGGTCGCTGCTTACTTTAGCCCGGAAGACGATGTCGAAGGCGCAATCGCGCAGCAGTTGTCCGCGACCTTGGCGGAACCCGCGAGATCGTTCGCGTATATCTCCACTAATTTCATTACCAACACCCGCCTCACGGACACGCTCATTCAGATGAAAAAAGCGGGCGTGCGCCTGCGGGTCTTCTTCGACGCGGGTCGGGAAGCCGATCCAAACTTCCAGCAGCAGCTGGGAAAACTCGCCGAGCTGGGCGTTACGCGCGGCGAGGAAGCGGGCGTGAGTGATAAATCACTCACCATCTTGAAGAACGAGATCACCACCGCTTACGGATGCGTGCATAACAAGTTCGCGGTGATCGGTACGCCGAAGGGATTGGTGCTCGTCAACGGTTCGGCCAACTGGTCGGCTGGCGCCATGACCAAGAACGACGAGAACCTGCTCGTGATCAAGAATCGCGACGTGGCTTCGATTTACCTGCGAGAAGTAATGTCCGAGCTCTTTGTCTATCGGTATCGCCAAGATCCCGAACACCCGGGTTGGAAGGACGATCTGGATTTCGTCGTGAAGCACACGACGTGCCTGAACGCCCTCATGGGGCAGGTCACCGCCTGCGCCGCGAGCGAGAGCTCGAAATGGCAGCCGGGAGCGAAGGCTTCCCTGATTCTATCGGCCGAAGGGGTGCCGGCGAAGTTCGGCGATGGTCAGCGCGTTTGGGCTTGGGTGCCCCAGCTCAATGCTAATCAGGGCGGCGCGGTGGAACTCTTCACTTACCGCGAGGAAATCTTCGGCGGTAAGTGGGTGGGCTCGATCAGCCTGCCGCTGGGCTGGGATTTCGGCTACAAGCTGCTCGTGACTGACGCGAAGACCGTGCCTTCGCCCCAAAACCTAGGCTCCTTGCGCTGGGAGTACGAAGGCGTGGGGAATGACCGACGCGAACGCATGCCGACCACGGCCGTGCATCGGGTACCGGGAAAAACCACCTTCGGACGCCCTTAGTCGCGCTCGCAGGCGTCGCGGTAGTTTTGCTCTTCTTGTAGCTTCTGCTGGACTTGCTTTAGATCAGCCGGCCGGAGGGTGAGCCCCAGTTTTTCGAGGGCTTCCCCGAGATTGGGTGGGGAAAGCGTCGGATCGGCCGCAATGTAGAGGAGGATCTCTTCGTGCTTTTTTACGTAAGCCAGTAGCTCTTCCGCATGGAAGGCTTCGTCGTTGGCGAAATCTATGAGCAGAGTCAGTACCTTCGTCGCATTCAGGCTCCTATAAGTACCGGAGCCACTCAGATCAATTTTTAGGGAACTCGGATTTTTTGGGTCGCCGTCGATCCCGAGGAACGATTCAAAGTCACCAATCTTCGCCAGCAAGCTGCCGATGAATTTTTTCACGGCGGGACTATCCGAGGCTTGGGCAGGTTCGGGGCGAGCGATGAACTTCAAGAACCAGTAGTGGCCGCTTTCGCGAAATTTTTCGGCGCGCGCGAGGACCGCGGTTTCCCATTTCTGGCGCTCCCGCGCCGATCGGGGGTTAAAGCGGATGACCTCGTCAAGCTCGGTCAGGCGATCCAGCTCCTCCAGCCGCTCGGTCTCGTATCGGCCAAGATCGATACCGGCGGGCGCATAGGCTTCGTCGATGAGCGCCTTGTCCAGGATTTTTCTCACGATGGTACGAGCTTCCACGAGCGGGTGATGGAATCGTAGCCAAACGAGGCTGGGCAGGTGCCGTAACGCTAGTTCTTCTAGCGGTTCGTTGAAGTAGCTCATGCTGCTCAGGATCTGTAAGTCCGCGAGCACCCGGACCGGATCGGCGGTTTGGGGGTGGAGCAAAGTGGGCGTACTCTCGAGGTACCGAACCCAGTGTTGTTTGTTCGGGCGGTAGTGTTGCCAGCGAAGGCGCCCGGTAGTGAACTTCACCAAGCGCGCGCGTTGCTCGGCCGACTGCGCCCGTTCCCAAAAAAACGGCATCCATACCCAGAAAGCATCCTCCGGCTCCAGCACGGGAAGTGGGTTAGCCACGGCATTCTGGTTCAGGGCGGCAAACCAGGCCTGGGATTTTTCGTCCTTAAAGACGAGGGCCTGGATTTCCGGGCGGTCCAACACGGCCAGCATTTCGGCGCGAGAAATTGCGAATCCCGTGGCCATCGCGCGGATCGTGGTGGCAAGCTCGGCGCGAAATTCGGCGCTTTTCAGGAGTTCGTTGAACACCTCTGGATCTTCGTACCCAATCTTTGCCCGCAAGGCATCTTCCGCGTGGGGGAGCAGGAACTGTACCCGGCGAAGCCGCATTAGGATCGTGGCGTATTTCGCCCGGCCCCCTTCGGTGTCGATTTCGGTAATCCCCCAATCCTCGGGGCACCAGACTCGACGAATCAACGCTTCGTTGGCAGCGACGCTGAAGGCCCCCGGGCGGGCGGGATCGCCTAATTTTATGTCGCGCTGGTTGGCTAAGAAGTCGGCGAAGGCGAGTCCTTCGGCCTCGGTTTCCACCTGGGGCCTGGCCGAGTAAAGGCCTGCTTCGAGTATCGCGAACTGGCGGTGCCGGAAGTTACCTAAATACCCTAAATGCTTGTTTAGGGCCGCGATCGGGTCGTCGCCCTGGCCGCGGAGGGCCTGGTAGAGCGCGAGTTCGTCCTCGTTGAGCCGTTTCTTGGCGTGCCATTTTAGGCCAGCGGTTAGAATTGCGTGCTCGGGCGCGAGGGGAGGCGCTGGCGCGACGCCGTCGGCCTGGGTGAGGCGCCGGAGCGCGCGTTGGGACATCCAATTCAAATCTTGGGTCAGCCCAGGAGCAAATTTTCTTTCGATTGCCAGCACGTCTCGGGCGTCCATGGGGGCGAGGATCTGGCCTAGCAGTTCTTCGGCCGTGACCCCGGCGTTATCCCGCAGGCGAGCCACGTCCTGAAGCAAAGACACGATTCGCGGGTGCCGTATGATCGCGGGACTGCCCAGCGCGTGCACCAAGCTTTCGGCGGCTGCTTGCACTTCCTGACGGGCCTTGACGGCGGTATCGTTGCCCGTCCAACCCACCTGCCAATCGAGTAACTCCGATGCATCGTGATCGTGGATCAGCATGGCCGAGCCTACGGGAAATGCCCGGGACCGAAGCGCGCTCGGGCGATTCGCCTCGTTGGCTAGGAAAGGGCGCCACGACGCCCAGTAGGCCCGGCGCAAGCTCGCGTGGACCTGCTGCAAGAGTTTTTCGACCCCATCCGCGGTCCATCCCCCATCATGACGGGTGAGCTGGTGGGTGACTACGAGCGTTTCCATCACCCGCAACTCGTGGGCAGGTGAGAGTGAGGAAGGGAGCAGTCGCAGGGTGAGGCGACAGAAGCGCTCCGGTCGCCCGCTTCGCAGGTAACGATGAGTGGGGAGGGGGAGGCGTAAATCCACGGCTTGTCCAAAGGCTTCGATCCGGGCCATGACCTCATGGAGCTCTCGCTGGGTCCCCGCCCGGAGAAATTTCAGATAACGACCGTCGATGTCTTCGAGCTGCCGGGTGAGCTCTTCGATCGCGAGCGCGCCTAGCACCGAGTTGAACTCCGGCTGGGTAAGTTTCATGTATTTTGGGACGTAAAGGGCGTCCAGGGCTTCCGCCAATGCCTTTCCGTTCGGCGGAGGGCGTTTTTGCAGCAGGGTTTGGATTTCGCTTCGGAGGGTTTGGATTTCTTTATCGGTGAGGTCTCCTGCCGCACGCGCGTCGGTGCCTGCCGCTACAAATAGCACCGCCGTAAAAACACCGAACTGAATCTTCGACCACACGGTCGTCATCCAAGAGGCCATAAACCCACCCAGAGTTAGAGCAAGACTTGAACCAGATGATTATCCATTAATAACAACGGCTTATAAGTATTTATGAATGTAAAGCTGCGCAAGTTTTAGACGCCTGGCCAGGAACCGGAAAGTTCACTTCTCGTAAGCGCGACTGCCGTTTCTTTGCACTAAGGCATCGAACGTAGCCAAAACCTGCGTGCGATTCGCTTTGAAGCGCTCCCGAAAAGCCGAAGGCAGAAGGGTCGCGAAGCGGCTGTCGATGATCTCGGGGGTCAGGTCCTTCAGTCGCTGATGCAGATCCCGGCTAGGGATGGAGGTGATAGTTCCGTACGCATAGGCGCTGTATTCCCGGTAGACCTCGAACGCGCGGTTGTGGTCGATGGCAATTTGTTTTTGGATGTGGTCGATCCACATGTAATTCCCCTGGTGCCGATCCGGGTTATTGATCAGGTTATCGAGCACGACGAGCATAGAGATCTTGGTGGTACGGCCGGTATTGCCAGCGGTATCTCCGTTCTTTACGAAGTAAGCGGCTGAGCCCTCTACGCCGGTGGAGTTCTGGCGAATCACCGCCATGGGCACGAAATTCATCCCCAGCATCTCGTCGATCAGGGATACCGCTACTTCGCTGGGGTAGTGATCGTAACCGGCGTTCTGGGCCTTAAAGATCGCCGCCAAGCCAGATTCGAGCTGCAGCTTGGATTTTATTGCTACCCCACCGTTGGCGGTGAAGTTCGATTCGGAAGCAATCTTCGCAGAAGTCAGATCCCGTCGTAGGGCCTTGCGGAGCTTGGCGGAGATTTGGGTATCGCCCGCGTCCGTGAGCTCCCAGATGGCTTCCTGAACCAGGTCCTGATCGATCAGGCGCTGGAATTCGCGGTACTCGGCGGGGAGCTGCAGGCCTTTCCAGCTCAGGGACTCGAGGATCTCCCGCTCGAAATCGATCCAGTCCCCGTACGAGTGATCCCGGAATATCGGGATTTGCAGCCAGGCGTCCCAGGTTTTCGCGTTCAGGGTGACCTGCATGAAAGCCATGGGGTCGTGGTTGCGAGGAAGTTTACGCACGCCCGTGGCGCCGAAATAACGGCAGTCGAAGTAGCGGATGCCGAGCGGATTGCTCGCGTGCACGACTTCCACTAAGGCGTAGTAAAGCTGGGTGCCATCGAAGCCGTCTTTTAACGGCCCCCGCCAAGACACCTGGTTGGGGTTCGCGACCGCCTGCTCGCAGGCGGTTCTGATTTTGTCGTAGGGTCCTAGTACCTCCGGCGCGGGTACCACCGCCGGGGTGTTTTGGGTCACGTAGTCCTTGAGCTTGCCGTTGACGAACGACGTGTAGCGCACTTCCACCGGATCGCCGGGCTGGTAATCCACCACGCACCGGACGGTGCCGGTGAGCTGGCGGCGGCGCCAGCGGCCTTCCGCTCGGGTGCTACAGATGCGGCTGAGTTCCACGTCCGAGGGATCGCTCACTTCATATCCGCCGCCGCACTGGGTGGGGGCGGGGCCGTCGGACACCCATTCGGGGCGGTTCCCCGTCATGCCGACCGTGCCGATGGCGTCGATGCCGAGCTTAGGCCAGTCGCGCGTGCCGTAGCTTTCTGGGCCCTTGATATTCACCGCCCATTCGCCGCGGGAGGGCGGAGTGAGCTTGTCCCCGACAAGGGTGTATTTTCTGTTCTTGCCAAGGGCGCTGGCGGCGGCGAGCCATTCCGCCTGGGTCGGCAATCTTTTACCCATCTGGGCGCAAGTGGCGGCCGCGGCTTCCACGGTCTGCAGGTTGTAGGGTTTTTCGTCATCGGTGGTGCTGCCGTTTTTATTGCCTTCGAAGATGTCGATTAGAAACGGCTTCGGTGCCGGCACGAGCACCATGTCTTCATAGACTTTTTGCGGTTGCGAGGCGAAGGGCTCCACGCGTTCGTTGTCGTCGCTTGCCGCGACCGCGGGGGTCCACGGCGGCGTCGTCGCGATCGCGAGCCAAGTGACCCATGCCGTTATTCTTTTCTGCCGTCCCGTAATCATCTGTTAACCCCTGTGAACTATGTGCCTCGTCCGTTTATGACCGTCCGTGTGGCGAAGGCGGCGAGTCGTCCACCGGGTACTTCGGCGGTGGCACCACGACCGGTGGTAAGCGAGCCGGTTCCTTCGAGGGCGCGGAATATATCGACTTAGGCGCGGTGGGTTTCTCCCCCACGGCATACGCCGGGCCTTCGAGCGGCAGCACGCGGATCTCGGTGTCCTGGAGGATCTCGAGCGCTTCCGGTTGTCCCTGGTAGAAGGCGTGGTTCATTCCCACGTCGATGAGCCAGACTTTTTGGTTAAAGCGGGCTTCAATCCGCTTGGATTGCGTCACGGTGTGACCGACGACCATCCGCTTCGCTTTCTGATTCGCCAGCATCTCGTCGACTTGCGCTTCTTCGCTGCGGCCTTGGGAGCCGGTGGCCCAACCGCGATACCAAAGGATGCCACCGTAGTCGAAGCCAGGGCCGGTTTCGATTTCGCGGATCCTGCGGGCGATCTGGATCACCTCACGCTCGGGAGCGGGCACCACGATCGGCGCGCCAATCTCTTTGCCGCTCGGGCTGACGAGGGTGGGTGGTTTCGGGCCGGCCTTCCGCAGCTCGGCGTTCAAGAGCTGGCTGAGTACGTCGTAGCCTAGCTCCGAGCGATAGAGCCCCAGTTTTTCTAAACGAGCGACCAGGTTCTTGAATTCCACGAGCTCATCGCTGAAGCGTCGCTCGAGTTCAGCGAACGGCGTGCGCGACCATTCCAGCGAGAGCCCGCCGTGCATGAATAGCGTGCTGCCGATGCGCGCGATACCCTTGCGCGAAAGTAGCCAGCGGCCGATTTCGTGCTGAAGGCTGAGCTGACGGTGGCGTGCGAAGTAGCCGGGCGGGAAGCGCCGAGCGAAGCCGCGATCAATCGTTTCCTGGATCTGGCGTTCGGCTTCTTCCTTAGTGGGTTTTTGCTTGGAGCTGGCGCGACCGACGAACACGCGGGTGACGAGGGAGTCGAACCAGCCTTCCTCGTCGTCGCTGTCATCACGCTTCGTAGGGGCACCGCCTTTGACGATGTCCATGTACATCTTTTCGTACATTTTCTTCTCGGCAAGTTCGGGCCGAGGCGTGGTGAGGAATTCCTTGAGGGCCTGGGTGGTTTCGCGCCGGAGTCCGCTGCTCTCTTCGCCAGCGAAGCGCCCGTATTCGTCGGGATACACGTCGCGATAGAAGCCGGTGAGGTTCATCACTTCGTGATTGCCCAAAAGCACGGTCACCTTGCCGCCGGCACGGGCGGCTTCGCGCTCCAGCCGCATGAAGAGCTTAATGATGTCAAAGCCGCGGGATCCGCGATCGAGCATGTCGCCTGTGACTACTAGGTGCGTGCGTTGGCCCGCCCAGCGAAGGTCTTTATCCAGGATTCCCACCGCGGGGGCTTGCAGGAGTTTTATGATCGTGTCGAAATCACCGTGCGTGTCGCCGATGGCGACTAAGCGGTCGGGGGCGGGTTCCGCGGGTTCGGTGCCGTCGTGCGAATAAGCCACGACCGGCATCAGTTCTAGTGCAAGCGCCACCACTACCCAGCGAAAGATCAGACCCATAACGCATAGCGGTATTTTAAACGATGCATCATGTCAATAGAGGGGTGCGAATGGCTGAGATTAGCTGAAAACAGACTATTTTAGTCAGAAATCAGATCATCGCCCCATGCAGAAAGAGACTCGCCACGGAGAAATAGATCACTAACCCAGTCACGTCCACGAGGGTTGCGACAAATGGGGCAGAGGCGCTAGCGGGATCTAGCCCGAGTCGACGAAGCAAGAAGGGAAGCATCGATCCCACAACGGTACCCCAAAGCACCACCCCCAGGAGGCTAGCCCCGACGGCGCAGCCCAACATCTTATAATGTTCGCCGTAAAGCTTTTCGCTCGAGGGCCAAAAGACGATTTTCATGAGGCCGATCGCGCCTAGAATCAACCCCAGGGTAAGGCCAGAAGCCAGCTCCCGGCGCAGCACTCGCCACCAGTCCCGCAGCTTCACCTCGCCCAGGGCGAGCGAGCGAATAATGAGGGTCGTGGCTTGCGAGCCCGAGTTGCCGCCGCTACTGATAATGAGCGGAATGAAGAGCGCCAAGACCACCGCGCGCTCGATTTCTTTTTCGTAATAGCCCATCGCGGCGGCCGTGAGCATTTCGCCCAGGAATAGGATCGTCAGCCAGCCCGCCCGCTTCTGGATCATCTTAAAGAACCCGATGTTGAGGTACGGCGCTTCGAGCACCTCCATACCGCCTAACTTATGGATGTCCTCCGTGGCCTCTTCCTGCACGACGCCGACGATGTCGTCGATCGTGACCACGCCCTTCATTTTATTTTCCTTATCGACCACGGGCATGATGGTGAGGTTGTGCTTGGAAAAGTGACGACTGACCTCTTCCTGGTCCATGTCGTCGGGGATCTTCATCACCTGCTTTTCCATGATTTCGTTCACGGACTTATCGGGGGAGGCTCGAAAAAGGTCCCGGAACGAAACCACTCCCATCAAATGCTGCTGGGAGTCTAGCACATAGGCGGTATACAGATTTTCCACCTGGCTCTTGGCCTGGGCGCGTAGGTAAGAGATCGCTTCGTCCACCCGCATTTCCGGCCGTAGGCGCGCGAAACGGGGGTTCATGAGACCGCCCGCGGCGTCTTCTTCGTAGGCCATCAGCGCCGAAACTTCGTTGCGGGCGGATACGTCGAGCAGCTTGAATGCCTGGTCGCGCTCATCGGGTGGGAGTTGTTGGATGAGATCGGCCGCGTCGTCGGGCTCGAGCATGCGTAACCACGAGCGGCGTTCGCTCTCGGGCATGTCGTGGAAGATCTCGGCTTGGTCGTTGGCGGCTAGGCTGAGAAACAGGTCTTCGGCTTCGAGGCGGGTGAGGCGGCGAAAGATTTCCACCCGGGCGTCCTTGTGAAGCCCGGGCCACGATTCGCGGAAGCTCTCGACGATGGCTTTGTGCCGAGGCGTAGGCGTGGGGTTTGGTGGAATCGGCGCGCTCATGGCTCGCGGGGCCTCCCGGTGGTTTTTGGCCGTTCTCTCGATCATCCTACACAGGCTTCGTGCGATCTCATATCTTTTTTGTTAGACTCCCGCGGGAATGGTTTATTTTTCTGTATCGGTCGCCTTCACGCTTTTGTGCGGCTTTATCTTTCTGCTGCTGCAGATTCCTTCGCAGCAGGAGCTCGTGGCTTCGTTCGATCCGACGGTGGCGGCCGGCATGCTCCTTAGCTATACCTATGCGCTGGGCTTGGGTTCGACGCTGATCTCCCTGCGACAGATGAAAAAGCGCCTGGGGTATCGCTACGAGTTCGCGGCCCTGGGATTTTTGGCGTTGGCCGTGCACATTCATTTTCTGCACGTCTTAAGCTTTGGCCGCGGGGGCGAGGGCCTGATCGTCTCGCTCCTGCTCGGGGTTCTAAGCATCGTTTTCTATTTTCTGGCCAAACGCTCGGATCCGGCCATTGACCATCACCTGCTTCATACGCCCCTGCGGGTTTTCACGATCCCCTCGGCCCTCACCATTATTTTTGTTTCGGTCTACTTCGTCCCGGGTTGGATCGCCGAGTACAAAGAGGGAATGGGTGCCGAGGTCGAGCTTTTGGTCGAGGCCGCCATTGAAAACGGCGACTTGGCTGGGGTGAAGCAGCACGCGCAGTTGAAGTACCTCGATCAATCTCGCCGGGAAAAGCTCGTGTTGCTCGCCGCCAACGAACAGCGGGTCGACATGCTCCAGGTGCTCTTTCCATTTGCGGGGTTGGAAGCGCGCACCAAGCTTTTGGGCAAGGCCATTCAGATGAATTCTCCCAGTCTCGTGCAGTTCTGCCTGGACGAGCACGTCGATGTGAACACGGTGGGGATGATGGGGCCCGAGCCCAACCAGGCCGAATCGCCGGTCGACCTCGCGGCTTACCTGGGCAATCTGGAAGTGCTGCGGCTCCTTTTGCAAAACGGCGGCAAGCTCGACGCCCACGGCAAGAGCACCATCGATGCCGCCATCCGCGGGTTCGTCGCGAATGAGAACTTCCGTCCGGTCGTGGTAGACGAGCTATTGAAGCTGGGATCCAAGCGTGACGTCGTGAACCAGCAGACCGGGCTGCCCCCGGCGGGGTTCGCTTCGCAGCTGGGGTCCTTGGAGCTGGTCGAGAAACTTTTTTGGGATGGGATGCCGCAGACCCTACGCGATCGCAGCCTATTCGCGGCCGGGGCCGCCCGGCTCGAGTTTTCGGTGCGGGAGCCCGTGCTGAAGTTCTGGCTGAAAAAGGGCGCGCGCCTAAGCGCCAAGAACGAACGTGGCGAGACGCTCTTGCACGAAGCCGTTCGCTTGGGAGAGCTGGATCTCGTGAAATACCTCGTGACCAACGGCGCCTCGCCGACCGCCGTGATCGACGCCGAGGGGTTGACCCCGTTTTTCCGCGCGATCGAGCGGCATCGACTCGATCTCAGCGGGGCGGACGTGGGTTGGGGCGGCGATGATGTTTTGAAATATTTCTTGGCCCTACCTAAGCTGGAAATGCAAGGGCGTGACCGCCGCGGTCGCAACGCCGCGATGCTGATTTTGGATATTGCCGCGGGCTCGGGCGAAGAGGGAGAGAGCACGCGCCGCGGACGACTTTCGCCTGCCGTGCAGCTGCTCGTTTCGGATGCGCTCAAGGCGGGCATTTCCGCCCGCGACCGGGATCGCAATGGCCGCAGTGTTTTGCATTACGCGGTGGCCGCGCGTGCGCCGGCGGACTTCTTGAATTTCCTGATCGGCAAGGGCGCCGATCCCCGGCTGAGGGACGAGCACGGTCGGACGGCTTTGGAGTTGGCGGGGCGGCGAGGGGATTGAGTTTTTCTCCGGTCCGTCACATCTGCTTGGCGTTAATCAAATCCATTTTGAATAAATTATCTTAGGTGGCACTGACGCGGACCGCGTCCCCAGACTGGTGACTCGTTTCAAAAACAAATAAATTGAAAGGATATTTGAAACCTATGCGTCTGTCGTTGTCTTGTTTTGTTTTGTTGCTGTCGGTCAATGCAAGTGCGGAATCTATGTTAGGAACCTATGACTTTGGTGCGCCGAGCCTGCCGAGTGGTGCAAGCTTGCCTTATACGTTCGCGGGGCAGATTTATTATGACGTGGGTTCGGGGCAGTTTAAGGGGATTGATCACCTTAACAATACGTTGACCCTATCTCCTCCAACCGGAACGTCGGCGGTGACGAGTGTGGGTACATCGGAGCGGTCAGAAAGAATCGTCATCGGGGCCGGGACTGATGTTACTGGATGTACTTCTACACCGTGTGGCCAGTTCAATTCCAGTGGCCCTGCGGCGGATTCTTGGGTTGATGATGTAAATCATAACAGCACCGGCAACTATACGGTTAACTTGGTGAGCGGCTACTTTTCAGCGAAGCCGGTTTGCACCTGCTCAGTAAATCGTGACGCAGCTATTGTTGTTGCCTGTAAGGTCAACTCGGCGAACTCGATCACCGTGCTAACGACGACGGTCGGCGGTAGCTCCGCAGACGAGCCCTTTTCTTTGGTGTGTCAAGGGCAGCACTGATTTTAAAAGTTAGTATTTTAGTAGTGCCCCGTAGACCTGGATTTCCTCGCGAAGGGACAGGTCTACGGGTGTCTCGGAATAGCCTTGTCGAAGGCCTCCCGTTGGGGGTATAGCTGTGGGGCCCCTATGATTGGCGTCGGAACCTTCAAAATCACTGAAAAATCACGTAAATACGTGAATGAGGTCCTCAACTCCGAGCGCCTCTCTTACGGTTATTTCACCCAGAAATTTGAACGCCTTTTTGCGGCAGCGCATGACTGCCGATTTGCGGTTATGACGAACAGCGGCACGAGCAGCCTGCAGATCGCGCTCGCCGCTCTGAAGAATCGCTACGGCTGGAAGGACGGCGACGAGGTTATCGTCCCGGCCGTCACCTTCATCGCGACCTCCAATGTCGTGTTGCAAAATGGGATGAAGCCTGTCTTCGTAGATGTGGATCCCGTCTACTACGAATTGAATCCCGACTTGATCGAAGCCGCGATCACGCCGCGCACCCGTTGCATTATTCCCGTTCACCTCTTCGGGCATCCCTGCGATATGGAGCGCATCGGCGCCATCGCCAAGAAGCATAACCTGCGCATGATCGAAGATTCGTGCGAGACGATGTTTACGAAGCTCAACGGCAAGTCGGTCGGAGCAATGAGCGACGTCGGTTGCTTCTCCACTTACGTTGCGCATATTCTGACGACGGGGGTGGGCGGGCTTTGCACCACGAACGATCCGGACTTGGCCGTGCAGCTGCGCTCTTTAATGAATCACGGCCGCGATTCGATTTACATCAGCATCGACGACGACAAGAACAAATCGAAAGAAGAGATGGAGCTCATCATCCAGCGCCGCTTCTCTTTTGTGCAGATGGGCTACAGCTATCGCGTCACCGAAATGGAAGGCGCGTTGGGGCTGGCTGAATTCGAAGATCACGAGCAGATGATGCGCAAACGCTGGGATAATGCCCAGTATTTCTTGCAGAAGCTCAGGCCGCTCGAAAAGCACATCCAGCTGCCGGCTCTACGCGAGGGCGCGGGCCATGCATTCATGATGTTCCCGATAGTGGTGCGGAAGGATCAGAAGCGCGGCTTGGTGAGTTACCTCGAGTCGCATGGAATTGAAACGCGCGACATGCTCCCGCTGATCAACCAGCCTTTTTATAAGGAGCTGCTCGGCGTGCGTGAGGAAGATTTCCCGGTCGCCAAGTGGGTGAACGAGAGCGGTTTTTACTTCGGCTGCCATCAGAACATCACCGAGATCGAGCGGGAATACATCGTAGACGTGTTTCACTCTTACTTCGCCCAGGAATCGGTGGCGCAGGAGAAGGCGGCCTTGATTGTTATGTCCAAGGGTGATGGCCGCGCGGCGCAGATGATGCTGGACGCGTTGCCGGTGGCGAGCTTCCAGGATTTGGTTTTCGTCGAAGGCGGCAACGACCGCGCCGATGAGGAAGCCTGTACGGCTTTTGCTAAACGCGGTTTTCGCGTCGTACGCGGTACTCCGGGCCGCAGCGAAGGCAAGGGCGAGCTCTTGCGCCGTGCGGTCGCGACGACCGAGTGCGAGAATGTCGTCGTGTTTGGTGGCGACGGCGCCGACAGTCCCGAGGATATTCCGCGTTTGCTTATTCGCTTGAAGCAAGGTCATGCGCTCGTGATCGCCAGCCGTTTCATGCCGGGCGGCGCGCGTGAGTCCGAGAAAAACGCGCTCTATCGTTCGGTGGGGAATCGTTTTTTCTCGTTCCTGCTGAGCGTGCTTTTCAACGCCAATGTCAGCGACTGCAACAATCTCTTCCGGGGGTTCAAGAAGACGGCGATTTCGAAGCTTAATCTCCATGAGGGCGGCGAGAACGCCATGTTCGAGATGACGGTGAAGGCGTTGCAGAACGGCAATCAGTTCAGTGAATGCCCCACGCTCGAGCGCAAAGCCATCCAGGCACGCCGTCGTCGCAACCGCGTACTCAGCGCGCTTTCTTTCGCGCGTATTCTATTTCAGCACTCCGGCGGCCGTAACCGCGCCTTGCCGACCGGTGGTAATAAACAGCTCCCCGGCGCGACGGGACCCCATAAATGAAAATTTCCCTCGTTATCTTGACTTTGAATGAAATCGTCGGCCTGCGCGAGGTTTTCGCGAAGATTCCGCGTAACGCGGTGGATGAGGTTTTTGCCATCGATGGGGGCAGCACCGACGGTACGATCGAATTCTTACGTGAAAATGGCGTCACCGTTTATCCACAGACCGTGCGCGGCCGCGGCGAAGCCTTTCGCGAGGCGTTCCGCCGCGCCACCGGCGACGCCTTGATTTTCTACAGCCCCGACGGCAACGAAGACGCCGCCGACATCCCGAAGTTCCGTCCGCATCTGGAAGGTGGCGGCGATATCGTGATCGGCACCCGCATGGTGAAGGGCGCGCATAACGAGGAAGACGAGCTGCTTTTTCCGCTGCGTAAGTGGGCGAACAACGCCTTCACGCTCATGGCGAACGTGACCTGGAACCTGGGCCCTACGCTGCGCGGGGGGTATGTTACCGACACGATTAATGGCTTCCGCGCCATTACAAAGAAAGCCTGGGCGCAGCTTGAGCTCGATGGCCCAGGGTACACGATCGAGTATCAAAGCTCTATTCGGGCTTTCAAGTTAGGCCTCAAGATTGTGGAGTTCCCTACGTATGAAGCTTCGCGCATCGATAACCGCGAAGGCTCGCCAAGCCTGCAAACCGGCATCGCGTTTCTGAAGCTTTACTGGGGTGAGGTGCGCAAGGGCAAGGCAAATAAGAAAGACAAGCGCAAGCACACCTCTGTTTCTTCGATGGCCTGAGAATCAATCTAAAAACAAAGGCTGTTTTCGGAAGCGTGGACGGTTTGAAGACCACGAGTTGTCATGCCTACCAGTCTGTAAGTGCTCATTGAATCAAGGGGCTTTGGGAAGCCGTCGACCTTTTTTATAAAAAGCCAGCGGCTCACCTATCTATGCTTTCTGCCCAATCGCCCGCGCCGGATGGGTGACATCCCAAGTCTCATCTGGATGCGATGAAAGCAGCGGCCAGCCGCGCGTCAGCACATACCGCAGCCAAACTCCCGCTGCTTGCGAAGTCAGCACCGCGCTCAACACGAGCGTCGTGTAAAAGGGCGCATTGATAATGCCCGCATCGTAAGCCACGCTGGCGAGCACGATCCCGGGACCACCGCGTGCGTTGGTCGTCACGGCCAGGTTCACGATGTCGAGCTTGCGGAAGCCCGCGAGGTGCGCGGCCAGGCCCGTGCAAATCAACGAGATGAGTGATGAGGCCACCAGGAAGGTAGCCAGCATCGGCAGCGAGAAGCCTTTGCCCAAGACTAGCTTGTAACCCACGATAAAGAAATAAACCGGGATGAAGACGGCCCGTGCAACGTTTGCGATGGAATCCAACTGCTCGGAGAAGCGCTTCCGCTCGTGTCCGCCGACGCCACCCACCAGGCCGAACCCAGCCAGGAATGCCGCGAATACGAGGTTCACGTCCATGAGGGCCGCGAGCGCGGCATACAAGAATAGAATGAAAAACACGTAACCCACGGGCGACGCTTTAACTAGTAGGTTCAAACGCTGCGGGTGTAGTTTGCGCAAGAGCCACGGGGCCAAGGTTAAACCGATTCCCATATAAAGGAAGGCCGCGCCGACGTGGGCGGTGATATCCTTCACGACGGTCTCTTGCGCGAGCGTCGCGGTGGCGGCGATGCTGGTCGCCACGGCTAGGACGCCCCAGAGCGCGATGTCTTCCAGTACCGCCGAGCCTAAGATGAGGCTCGCGAAGCGCGTATGCAGAATGCCTAGGTCGTAAAAGATGCGGGAAATGACTGGAATCGAAGTCACGGCCACGGCGATGGCCAGCACCAGCAAAGCGGAAGTTTGCTGACCCGCCGTACCGGTGATCGTTTCCAGGGGCAGGAAAGCGCCTAGACCCAAGACCAAACAGAAGGGGAGGGGGGTGCCGACGCCTAAAAGCCACGCGGTCTGCCGATGGTTTTCGCGCGCCATCAGGCGGCGTGTTTCGCTGCCGGAAATGAACATGAGTAGGAAGAGACCGATCCAGTACATAAAGCCCAAGACGATATCGATCTTGTTGGGCCCCGGGATGCCACCGCCGAAAAGCCGCTGCGCAATGCCGGGGGCGAGGTGGCTCAACACGAAAGGTCCGAACAGGATGCCAGCGACGATTTCACCGATGAGGCGAGGTTGCCGGAATTTTTCGAAAACGTAGCCAAGGACGTGCACGCTGGCGATCAGTACGCTTAGGGTAAGGACGATCGAGCCGATTTCGGTGCTATTCAATTTTGTGTCTCCTTATGTTTGAAACATGCCTTGGGAGAGTGCCCATTCGTAAGTGAGCCGTAGGCCGGTCGCGAGATCGTGGCGCGCTTTCCAGCCCAGTCCATTGATTCTAGAAACATCGAGCACTTTGCGGGGCGTCCCGTCGGGCTTCGACGGGTCGGTCACGATCTTGCCTTCGTAACCCACGACGCGCGCGACGGTTTCAGCGAGCTCGCGAATGGTGCCGTCTTCGCCGGTGCCGACGTTGATCGTATCCGTGCCTTCGTAGGTTTCGAGCAGGAGCTGGATCGCTTCGGCCAAGTCGTCGACGTAGAGGAATTCACGCTTCGGCGTACCCGTTCCCCAGATCACGACTTCCGGACGCTTCTGGATCTTCGCTTCGTGGAAGCGGCGGAGCATCCCCGGAATGACGTGCGAGTGATCCGGGTGGAAGTTGTCGTTTGGTCCGTACAGATTCGTCGGCATGCAAGAGATAAAACGCTTTTTGTATTGCCGCTGGTACATCTGGCAGAGCTTGAGACCCACGATTTTGGCAAGCGCGTAGCCTTCGTTGGTTGGCTCCAGCGGGCCGGTGAGCAAGCTGTCTTCGCGCAGAGGCTGCGTCGCGAGCTTCGGGTAGATGCAGGAGCTACCCAAGAAAAGGAGTTTCTCGGTGCCCGCTTCGGCGGCGGCGTGGATTACGTTACCGGCCGTGACGAGATTTTCGTAGAGGAAGTCGGCGGGAAAAGTATTGTTCGCGTGGATGCCGCCCACTTTTGCGGCTGCGAGCACGACGTAGGTGGGGCGCTGTTCTTTGAAGAACGCATGCACCGCCGCCTGGTCTAAAAGGTCGAGTTCGGCGCGGGATCTAAGTAAGAGATTTGAATAGCCGGCCGCTTGCAGGCGACGGACTACGGCAGATCCGACCAGGCCTCGATGTCCGGCCACGAAGACAGGGGCATCCTTATGCAGCGATGTCGTCATGGATAAGTTAGTCGCATCTTTTGCTTACAATTTCAATTGGTTCGGTAGTCCTGGCTTAAAAGTGAAGGCGGCTCTCGAACTTCAGAAATGACGCACTAAGTATTTGATGTTATTGATTGGAAATGGATTCTGGCGCCACCCAGCTCTTCGCCTATTTTGGCGCATCCCCCGGCCCGATTCGGAAGTTCATCCAAGCCAACCCCCACTCTCTAGGGCAAAAATCTGAATTGATCGTGCGGAAGAGCCTACCCCTCTCGGATGAGATTCGTCAGCTCTTTGGTCAAATCTTCATTCTGGAAAATTCGGTCGCCGCGCCCCTGGCCTTCGCCGACGAATACCCTTCCCAAGATTCGCCGGAAGTTCAAGGAACCAAGGCGATCATGGACGAGCTAAGCCAGCTTTGCCGTAGACTGGCTGCGGGGCAAGATCCGGCGCTAAGGAACGCGTTGTTTGTGGAGCCGTATCCATCTGAACTGACCGATATGATTTACGACGCGGTCCGATACTACCGGTTCTTCGGCTCTCTTACGGTCCCCGGAGGTTCAAGGATCGCGACCCTGATCCGTAGTGGGGAACGAAACGTGGCCGAGCAGGCTTTTGAGACTTTCTTTCAGGGGAGTACGACGCAAACCCGGTTTCAGTATCCGCGGTCGCGACTGTTCCGGTCCGCCGCGAGAAGAACCGTGGATGCGCTTCGATTGAAAAGCGTTCCGGTTCGGACCCTGCCTTCGGAAAAGCCGGCGCTCTTCTTTGTGACGGATTCGCGAACGGATGTCTTCTCGGAGACCTTGCTTCCGGTTATGAACGAGGTGGCCAGCCTGGGTTATCTCCCCGTCGGGGTGTGCCTGGGCATCGACGAGAACTACCGGGAAATGGCGAAAGCCCCTCACCCGATAGAAAGCATTGATTACCATGTATCCCTCGCGGATATCGCCCAAGCGCTTTCCTTAACGCTGCGAACCTATCGGAACTGGTGGAAATTGAAGCCTGCGTATTACCGAGAGGCGCAAGGCAAGCTGCGAGCGCAGGGCGCGGGAATCATTCCCCTGATCGATCCCCAACTGGATCTCCTCTTTTCCTGGACTTGCTTCCGCCGGCTCACCCGGTGGTACGCGATCCAGAAACTCCTGAAAAAGTATCGGCCCGTAGCCATTAAGGCCGGAACCGAGGGGAATGAGCTGAATTGTCTCTTTCACCAGGAGGTCGCTATTGAAAGGCCCTTGATGGTGCAGTTTCATCACGCCGACGTGCGGTACTTTGCTTTTGCCAGTTATTCCAAAGTGGATCTCTTTTTGATGAACGGCGAGGCCGTTCGGGATCGTTGGGCCCTCTCCGGCGTGGACCCGAAAAAAATGATCATCACCGGCATGGCCCGCTTCGACAAGATCACCCAGTTCAAGGCGTCCCACTCCCGGCAGGATTCCGCCGCGGCGTTGGGAATCTCCCGGCCTACCCGGAAGTTCGTCATCGCTGGCTTTCTGACCGATCGCGAAGGGCCCGACCGCAATGAGCACCGCGAATTTTTGACCCAGCTCTGCCGGCTCGCGCGGAAGCTCGATGCGTTCATTATCGTAAAACTTCATCCCAACGAAACGAACGTGGCGTTCATTGAAAATCTTGTGCGTGAGATCGGGCCGGAAGTTCAATTCAAGGTCTTGGGTGGCTCCAAAACGACGCCCCATATCCTGAACTACGCGGATGCCTGCATCGTCGACCGGTTTTCTTCCGTCACTTTCGAAGCGGTCCTGTTCGGCAAAGATAAAGTCATTGTTTCGTCCAACGAGCCTCATGAGAAGGCGGCCGAGTTCTTCCACGGTGCCATTTTGAACGTCCATACCTACGACGAGTTGGAGAAGGGATTGACCTCCCTGATCGGCGACGAAGCTTTCCGGAAACAAATGATCGAAAAGCAGCGGGCAGCCATCATTAAGGCCCGGCATGCGTTAGATGGACAAAGCGCCCGACGGATCGCCCAGGCCATCGATGAAGCCCTGCATTCCAGGGGAAAAGGCCCCACAAAAAGAGAAGAAATCTAAAGCTTTTTGGATTATAGTCGGGCGCATGAAGCTTTTAGATCTGATATTGCGCTTGGTTTCGGCGCTGAAGTTTTGGGGACCGCGCAAGGCCCAGAAAAAAGACGGCAAGCTCCCTAAAGAAACCATCTATCCCATGTGGTAATGGGTGATGCTTTCTTTCCTAGCGGCCGGATTGGTCGCCATTGTCCTCATCGAAATCATCTTTCGACTTAATTATCGACGCAAACACGGTCACGACTACCACGTCTCGTTCAAGCTGCCGTGGAAGAAGATGTACGTGGTCAGCCACCCTTATTTGAGCTTCGCGTATAAGCGAAACACCGTCATCGATCGTAATCAGAAGCTACCTTACGAGCTTCATTACCATCGGTTCAGCTCCTTCAAGCAACCCCTGCGTCTGAACAATCTAGGCCACTTCGGAAAGGATTTTTCGCCCCAGAAAGATCCCCGTACGTTGCGCGTTGCCTGCATTGGGGCATCCACGACCGCCAACAATATCGCAGACGACGAACGCGACTACACGTACCCTGCGCTCCTAGAGGCGCATCTCCAGGCCAAGTTCAAAGCGGCGGGGATTGACCGCGAAATAGAGGTCCTCAATTGCGGGATCGGCGGCTGGACCAGTCCGGATATTTTTATTAACTTCACTTTGAACGTCCTGCCGCTCAAGCCGGACTACATCGTGCTTTACCATGGCTTCAATGATCTCCATCTGTATCTTACGCCGTCCTTTCACACGGATTATTCCCACAGTCGGAAAAACCTGGGGGAAGTCCTGGCCAAAATCCGATTGAGCGCCCGTTTGCCGAAGATCCCTTTTTTACACGCGTACGAGAGCACGAAGGATCGGATTTTTGGTACCGGAAACGTGCGCAACGACGTCCTGCGTATGATCACGGCCACCGAACCCGACTACGATCGCGAGTTCCAGGATCTAGGCGTCGAGAAGGACATCTTGAAGCACATCGTCGTGCTGGCCCGGCATTACGGAATCGAAGTGCTGATTGGATCGTTCGTCCACTATAATTACCAGAAAAATCCGGTCGCCGATAAGTTCGGTGAAGGCGTTCGCATCCAGAACCGGCATCGGCAGGAGATCGCTGAAGAATTGGGCGTGGATTTCGTGGACCAGGCGCGGTCCTTCACGATGGACAAGGAATATTTCGTCGATTCAATCCACTTCTCACCCGCCGGGATGAAGCGGCTTGCGGAGAATTTCGGGGACGCGCTTTTCGAGAATTATCGACGGAAAAACTAGACGGAGCAGATCGCGAAAAGCGAGTCGCCCACCCCATGTTCGGCCAAGACCTTCTCGTACGCGTCGTTTAGCGCGTCACCATTGAACATCGTCCAAACGTTCTGGGCCCCGCCCTTGTTATTGGCCAGCCAACCCAAGTTGTTGGCGAGAGTGTAGCGTTGGGTTTGGGTGAAGAACTGGATGCGCAAGCCGGCCCGTTCGATCGTCGCCTTGAAGGTCTTTTCCGAAAAATAGTAAAGGTGGTCGTGGCAGAAATGATTCCGACGGTAAGCCGCGTTCCCGAACACGGAGTTAAGCGCCTCTTCCGTGTTGGGCACTTCGAGCACGTACGTCTTGGCGTTCGGGAAAGATTTCCTTAGGGCGGCCAGATTTTCCCAAGGCATAGGGAGATGTTCCAGAACGTGAAAAAGCGCGACCACATCCACGTCGCCATCGATCTCCGCGAAGTCGCTCACGCATTTCCAGCCCCGCTGGCCGTGCTCGCGGGCCACTCGCGCCGAAACGTCGAACCCAATCACGTTAAAGCGAGCCTGCTCCGCCTGCTCCAGGAATCCCCCGGTGCCACAGCCGAAGTCGAGAATCTTTCGCGATTCAATCCCGGGCAGGTGCTGTTTCAATAGCTTCACGCGCTTTTGATTCCATCGCAGTTCGCGCCCGCGGATCGCGGTCATATCCGGCGGGAAATGGGTGTCCGAAGCGTAGTCCTGCACGGAGATGTGCGTATCGGTCACCGTTTGCACGAGCCCGCAGGCCGCGCACTTCCCGATGGCGATCTCGGGTCGATCTCCGCAAAAGTCGCCGGTGAGTTGCAGGTTGGATTCACAGAAGCGGCATTGGTAACCGGACATCCTAGGCCTCACTCAGGTGATCGCGAAGTGATCACGTTTGGTCGCCGCGTGTAGCGCATCGAAGAAGGCGAAGTGCACGAGCTTCGCCTGGTTCAAGTTCGGAATCGCCATCGCCGTGGACGGATTCTGAAAGAGTTTCTCCAGGAAGAGCCGTGTGCTCTTGCTTACGTAGAGCGGATCGAAAGCGGTGCGCTTGCCTTCCGTGAAGTCGAACAGCATGCCCTTGTCTTCGTCGAGCGCGAAGCGTAGCAGGTCGTTCGCCTTCTCCTTGAAGGTGACGAAGATCCCGGTGGGTTTATCGATCGCCGCGCCCGAAGTGATCTGAATCGTGTCCCCGAGCTCGTTCGCGAAGGCGGCGGTGCCGACGAACTCTTCGTACTGAGCGCCCCGCTTGTTCCCGTAAGGGGAACTCAGGAGTTGCGTGGAAACCGACTTCAAGGTCTGCGCGCCCGTCATGTACCGAAAGTATTCCAGGAAGTGCACGGTATTGCAGCCGAGTCCCCAAAGGTTCCCGATGACGTCCATGTGAAATGAGGTTCTGGACCGGTCGGTCCCGATCCAGTTCCGTATGCGCTGATAGCCGTCCCAGAGGTTCCGAGAGCAATTCACGTAGGCGTTCGAGAGCTCAGTTTTCTTGGCGACCTGTCCACAGAGTTCGTTCATCAAGGCCTTGCTCTGCGCGAATGGCTTCTCAAACAGGTAATGCCGGCAATCAAAGGCGAGGATTTGGGGCATGAGCCGCGTCTGGATGTCGGTGGTGAGCGCGCTGATCACGCAGTCCACCGCTTTCACTTCCGCGACCGCTTTTTCGATCGACGGGAAAGCCGAGATGCGAAGGGAGGGCGAGTGCTTCTCCACGTCCTTGACCGCCGTCTCCAGCCGGGCTTGATCGGGTTCCACCACGACGACTTGGCCGACGGCGGGGGTGTTGCAGGTCGCCTGAAAGTGCCGATAACCGATGTTCCCGCAGCCGATGATGGCGACGGTCTTCATACTGGGTAGCCCACGATCTTCGAGACGAGTTCCGCGATTTTCGCGTTCTGCGAGAGGTCTGGAAGCTCACAGACTTCGGAACCGCCCGTGGGGTCGTTTTTCAGTCGCGCCTGATCGAACGACCGGACGACTTCCATCAGGCCCGGCTTGTATTGAATGTCGATGTCGTAGCCGGCGTCGACTTCCTTCCACTCGAACGAATCGTGGCGCATGACCTGTAGGCGCTCGATGGGCGAAAGCTTGTAGCGGCCTTGCTTGGTCATGATTTCGATGCTCCAGCGGCCCGGGCAGAGCCAGCTCGTTGAGTAAGAGACCGGGGTTGTGCCGCATTTTCCGGACCCGACGAAATTCGAGCTGGCCGGATGCCAGTCGAGCTCGTTCTGACCGGAGACGTGGAGATGCTCGATCTGGAACTGACCCAGCAGGAAAGTCACGGTGTCGATGATGTGGCAGGAGTTCGCGATCGCCCAGCGCTCGGTGGTTGCCTGCGTACGCCCCACTTTGATCTGGCGGGACAGCTCCGTGAAGTCGAAGTGCGCGCACATCGGGGTTTCTTCGCGCAAAATATGCTTCAGCTTCTGTACCGAACGGTAGTAGCGGCGGTTGTAGGCCACGCGCGCGAATACGAACTTTTCCTTCATCATCCGGGCCAAGCTGGCCGAGCCGGCCGGGCTCAGGGCGGCCGGTTTTTCCACCAGGATCGCTTTAATCCCGTTTTTGATCAGCTTCTCGGTCACGTATTCGAGGCTGTCCGGGGACGTGGTGGAAACCGCGAAATCGTACTTGGCGAGAATTTGCGGCGAAAGCTCTTCGATGAGGAAGGCTTGGCCGGCGCGCTCCGCTTTCGCGAACTTCTGGACGTTTTCGCGGTTGCGGCCCGCGACATCGAACGTGTATTTCAGGCCGTCCCGGAATACCTTCGCATACTCCTGGGCCATCGGGCCGTTACCTACGATCAGGATATTTCGCGTTTCATTCATTCCAAGCATGCATACTCTCCCAATTCAGGACTAATCGAGCTCGAAGGCGTCCTTGTAGTTCAACTTCAATGCGGGGTCTTGGTCTTCTTTCGAAAGGAAGCAGTTGCCCACCACGAGGGTATCGATTTCGCTGCCCATGAAGCAGCGGAAGGCGTCCTCCGGGGTGCAAACGATGGGTTCGCCGCGAACGTTGAAGCTCGTGTTCACGATCACCGGGCAGCCCGTTTTCTTTTTAAACGATGAAATCAGGGCGTGGTAACGGCCATTCGTCTGTTTGTGCACCGTCTGCACGCGCGCCGAATAGTCCACGTGGGTCACGGCCGGAACATCGGAGCGGGGCACGTTGAGCTTGGCTATGCCGAAGAGCTTCTGCTCCGCCTCCGTCATGGCCCGGCGGCGCGCTTTTTTCACGTCGGCGACGAGCAGCATGTACGGGCTGTCGCAATCCATCTCGAACCAATCGGCCACGTCTTCGCGCAAGACGGACGGCGCGAACGGGCGGAACGACTCGCGGTATTTCACTTTCAGGTTCAAGACCGATTGCATCTTCGGCGAGCGGGCATCCGCGATGATCGAGCGTCCGCCCAGCGCGCGCGGGCCGAACTCCATGCGTCCTTGGAACCAACCGATGGCTTTTTCATCCGCCAAAGCCTGGGCCGAGGCTTCGATGATTTCCGATTCATTCAGGACCTTGAACTTCGCGCCCACTTCTTTGAGTCGCCGTTCGATATCGGCTTGAGCGAACTCCGGTCCGAGGTAAGATCCGCGCATCCGGTCCAGGGGGCCATCGCTCTTGCGGGGCTGTTTCAAGTACAGGTGATGGGCGGCGAGCGCGGCACCCAGCGCTCCGCCGGCGTCACCGGCCGCGGGTTGAATCCAAACATTTTTGAACTTTCCGTCGCGCAGGACTTTTCCGTTGGCCACGCAGTTCAGCGCCACGCCGCCGGCCAAGCACAGGTTCGCGACGCCGGTTTCCTTGGCCGCCGTGCGGGTGAGGCGCAAGACCACTTCTTCCGTCACGTGTTGAACGGAGGCCGCTAGATCCATGTGTTCCTGGTTCAGCCGGTCTTCCGACTTACGGGTGGGCAAGCCGAAGAGTTGTTCGAACTTTTCGTTCGTCATGCGTAGGCCGGTGCAATAGTCGAAATACTCCTGGTTCAACCGGAACGAGCCGTCCGACTTCAGATCCATCAGGTGATCGAAGATCTTCTGAGCGTACTTAGGCTCGCCGTAAGGCGCGAGCCCCATGACTTTGTACTCGCCAGAGTTCACTTTGAAGCCGGTGTAATAAGTGAACGCCGAATAGAGCAGGCCCAGTGAATGTGGGAAATGGATCTCCTTGGAGATCTCGATCTTATTTCCGGTGCCGCGGCCTAACGAGGTCGTGGCCCATTCCCCCACGCCGTCCATCGTTAGGATGATTGCGTCGTCGAAGGGAGACGGGTAATAGGCGCTCGCGGCGTGGCTGAGGTGATGCTCGGAAAACAGGAGTTTCTTTTCGACGTCCAGCTTAGGCGCCCGGCGCGCGAACTCGTCCTGGATCATCTTCTTCTGAAAGACCTTCTCGCCCATCCAGAGCGGCATGGCTTTGCGGAACGAAACGTAACCGCGAGGCGCGAAGGCCAAGTACGTCTGAAAGAGGCGGCCGAACTTGAGGAGCGGTTTGTCGTAGAAAGCCACGTAGTCGATTTCTTCCAGTCGTAGCTTGCCTTCGGCAAGGCAATACTCGAGGGCGTGGCTTGGGAAACCCGCGTCGTGTTTCTTGCGCGTGAAGCGCTCTTCCTGGGCGGCCGCGATGATCTCGCCGTCCTTGATCAGGGCCGCTGCACTATCGTGATAAAAGGCAGAGATTCCGATAATTTTCATCGTTAGAACTGCTTACCCATCGACTCCGGGTTCGGTTCTCCGCTCTTCCTCTCGATCCAATAGCTGGCCGCCGTCGGGTCGAACTTCAACTTCAAGGGATCCCGGCGAAAGAGCTTTATAAGCAGGGCTAGGGGCGTGACAACGAGGTAGAAGAAAATCCCGGTAAATACGTCCATAACCATGGGCTTATATATAAAGAGTCTCCCGGGCCACGACCACAAAAAAGCGCGCCCGATCGTGTATTATACGCGGAGTGTCATAATCAATAACGCTTGTGCTCCACCACGACCGAAGATAGTTATGGGGGTCACAAAAAATTCGAGATTTTTCCGAGACCTTAATGCAACGAGATTCGCTAAAACGTAGCCCCTGCCGACTGACTTTGGCCACGGGGGACTCCTTTGAGGGCTGGAGTATCGGTGCGCCTTTGCGTTCCAGCGGGGAGCTTGTTTTTACGACCGGCATGGTGGGTTATGCGGAAACCCTCACCGACCCTTCTTATTACGGCCAGGTACTCGTATTTGCCTATCCGATGATCGGTAACTACGGGGTCCCCGAAAATACCGGCTTAACCGGATCACGGGCATTCGAGAGCGAGCGCATCCACGCGTCCGCGGTCGTCGTGCATGGCGACTGCACGGACGCCTTTCATTGGCGCAGCTTGGAGTCGCTGGACGAATGGCTCCGGTCCCAGAATTGTCCCGGGATTGTGGGCGTAGATACGCGCCAGCTTGTTCATATCATCCGCGGCCAAGGGACCGTGTTGGCGCGGATCGAGCCGGAAGGCGCTACCGAAGCGACGGCTTTTTATTCCCGCGACGGTTTTTACAATCCGACGGGCACCAATCTGCTCCCTTCCGTGTCGCGAAAAGATCGCGTACGTTTAGGCAGCGGGAACTTGAAGCTCGCGGTAATAGACTGTGGCGTGAAGTGGAACATCGTCCGCCAGCTCTTGAGCCAGGCCGACTGCGAAATCGAGCTGCTACCGTGGGACACCGACTTCAGTACGGTCGACTGCGATGCTTGGATACTGAGCAACGGGCCCGGGGATCCGGTGAAAACGGGCGATCTCGTCGCTCGGGTTCGGGTTTTGCTGAGCGGGACACGTCCCGTACTCGGGATTTGCCTAGGCCATCAAATCATGGCGCTCGCGTCCGGCGGACGTGCGGTTCGTATGCCTTATGGGCATCGCAGCCACAACCAGCCCGTGCGGCTTACCGGCACGGACCGTGGGTTCATGACCAGCCAGAATCATGGCTTTGTTATCGAGCACACTTCTGCGACCTCCGAATGGGAAACCTGGTTTGAGAACGTAAACGACGGGACCATCGAAGGCATTAAGCATCGCACCAAGCCGTTCCGGTCGGTGCAGTTCCATCCGGAGGCGGCCGGCGGCCCTCGCGACACGGAGTGGATTGTCCGGGATTTTGTTGAAGAAGCGAGGACGCATGCCCGCGCATCCTTGGCTCCTTGAGCTCGGACGAAGGCCTAAGGTCCTGCTCTTAGGCTCCGGCGGGCTTTCCATCGGGCAAGCCGGGGAGTTTGATTACTCCGGCACGCAAGCACTGAAGTCATTTCACGAAGAGAGCATCGACGTGGTGATCGTGAACCCGAATATCGCCACGGTGCAGACGAACCAGCGCCCTCATACCAAAGTCTATCTTTACCCCGTTGAACCGGAATGGGTCGAGAAGGTGATCCAGGCCGAGAAACCGGACGCTGTCGTCGCCGGTTTTGGCGGCCAGACGGCCCTTAATTGCGCCATTAAGATGGAAGAACAAGGGATGTTTTCTCGCTATAACTTGCGCAATCTGGGCACGGATCTCGGGTCCCTACGCATCACGGAGGACCGGGATCTCTTCGCGAAAGCCATGCGCGAGATCGAGATCCCGGTGCCACCCAGCGCGGTCGTCACCGAGGTCGATCAGGCACTGGACGCCGGACGCGCCATCGGGTTTCCGGTGATTTGCCGAGCGGCCTTCGCCTTGGGTGGGTTAGGCAGCGGGTTTGCGGAAGACGAAACGCAGCTTCGCCGCCTCGTGGAGAGCGCGCTCGCGTCCTCGCCCCAGGTCTTGATCGAGAAATCGCTGCGTGGGTGGAAGGAAATCGAATACGAGATCATGCGCGACACAGCCGGTAACACGATCGCGATCTGCAACATGGAGAACTTCGACCCGATGGGGATCCACACCGGCGACTCCATCGTCGTGGCCCCAAGTCAGACCCTCGACGATGAGGAGTATCAACGCCTGCGGAACGCGGCCTTCCGTATCGCCGAGCACCTCGAGATCCTGGGTGAGTGCAACGTTCAATACGCGCTCAGCCCCGATTCGTCGGAATTTTTCGTCATCGAAGTGAACGCACGGCTGTCCCGTTCGAGCGCGCTCGCGAGCAAGGCGACCGGCTATCCCATCGCCGCGATCGCGGCAAAAGTCGTGTTGGGCCATACCTTACTCGAGTTGACCAATCCGGTCACGGGCGTGACTAAGGCATTCTACGAGCCCGCGCTGGATTACATTGCCGTCAAGATCCCCCGGTGGGACCTAGTGAAGTTTAGGGGCGCCGACCGCACGATCGGTTCCGCGATGAAATCCGTCGGCGAAGTCATGGCCATCGGTCGGTCGTTTCCGGAGACCTTGCAGAAAGCCTTTCGCATGGTCACCGAGCGCCCCGAAGGCCTCAGTTTGCCGCAGAAATTTAAGGAGCGCGGAGAGCTTTTCGCGAGCCTGAAGATCGCGACGGACAATCGTCTGCTGGAGCTGATGCAAGCCTTCAGGGCCGGGTATCCGCGCGAAGAGATATTCGAGCTCACTCGAATCGACAAATGGTTCCTGGCTTCGCTGGAAAAAATCGTGGCGATCGAACGGGATCTCCAAGCATTGCGGGTGACGGGTGACCTCGCTCTGGATTTCGTCGGGGTCACACCCGACCAATGGCGCTGCTGGAAATCTGCGGGTTTCAGCGACGAGCAGATAGCCGGGATTTATCTCCGCACCGGCCCGGACATGCCAACCGAAACCGAGATCCGGGAGGCATCCTTGATTTTGCGCCGGCGCCGCAAAGCTTTGGGTGTCGCGCCGGTCGTGAAGAAAATCGATACCACCGCGGCCGAGTATCCTTCGACGTCGAACTACCTTTATCTGACGTACGGGGGACAATTCAATGACCTGGTGGCGTCCGACGGCAAGTCTGAGACCGCGTTGGTACTCGGCAGCGGTACCTATCGTATCGGCACCAGCGTGGAGTTCGACTGGTGTGCGGTGGAGTGCTCACAGAGACTTCGCGCGGAGGGCTGGCGCAGTGTGGTTCTCAATTGTAACCCGGAAACCGTCTCGACGGACCACAACAGCTCTGACCGCCTCTACTTCGACGAGGTGAGCTTCGAGCGCGTGCTGGATGTCGCTGATCTGGAAACCCCGACTGGAGTGGTGGTTTCCATGGGCGGCCAGCTGCCGAACCGCCTGGCTGCTTCGTTGACGGCTGCGGGGATTCGCATACTGGGTCACGACTCTGAGACCATTCGCCGGGCGGAGGACCGTCAGATCTTTTCCGATATCCTGGATAAGGCCGAAGTTCGTCAGCCTCGTTGGATCTCGGCGGCCCAGCTGAACGACATCAAGCCATTTATCGATAAGGCCGGTTTCCCCGTCATCGTGCGTCCGAGCTTCGTGCTTTCCGGCGCCGCGATGAACGTGGTCTACGACTGGCCGTCGTTGGAGCGGGCGCTTTCGCTTGCTGCGGATGTTTCCGCCGAGCATCCCGTGGTGGTGTCCGAATTCATTACCGACGCCATCGAGCTCGAGTTAGATGGCGTCGCACAGAGCGGACGCATGATCGCCGCCGTGGTCAGTGAACATATCGAGAACGCAGGTATTCACTCGGGCGACGCGACCCTGGTTCTGCCTCCGCAGAAGATAGACCCAGCGACGCGTGTGCGGATTTTAGACGCGGGCGAGCGTATTTGCGCGCAGCTTCGGCTGAACGGGCCGTTTAATATCCAGTTCATGCACAAAGCCGGCGAACTTTTGGTCATTGAATGCAATGCCCGCGCTTCGCGGTCCTTTCCGTTCGTTTCCAAGGTGACGCAAATTCCGTTAGCGCAGTACGCGACCGATGTCCTGATCGGAAGGTCCCCAGCCGTGCCGCCCACGAAGTCCGAACGGATTGGGGTGAAGGCTGCGATGTTCAGCTTCAATCGTTTAGCCGGAGCCGATCCCGTTCTGGGCGTCGAAATGACTTCTACTGGCGAGGTGGGTTGCGTAGGCGCTGATTTGGATGAAGCGCTCTTATTGGCATTGCAGGCGACCGGCATCCGGAGGCCCAAAGTAGGAGTGCTGGTGAGCTCGGGTACGGCGGAGGAGAAGCGGAAGTTCCTGTCGGTGATGGAGATTCTCAGGAAACTGGACGTCAAAATCTACGCTACCCCGGGCACCGCCCGGCATCTTAAGGGTGAAGGTTATGAGGTGATGAGCGTTCCCTGGCCAGGGGAGGGCCGCCCGGGGGAAATCGACGCCGGGCAGATCATCCAGAAGAAGCAAGTAGATCTGGTTATCAATGTGCCGAAGAACTTCGATCCTTCGGAAATCCGCCGGGACGTTCTGGTGCGCCGGACGGCGGTTCAATTCGGTTGCGCGTTGATTACCGATATTGAAAAGGCAACGGCTTTCTTACGGGCACTTCATCGGCACCCTAGACCGCAAATCGATTTTAGGGTTACTCCGTTAAGCTAGTGGGTGTTCTCCAATAGACCTAGCACGAAACCGTCGTTCGCATCCTATAGCCTGGCCGGTGCCCAATCAAGCGGTGCACCAGACCATGATTGCAGCTTGTTAGGTGTTTTTCGAAAGGGTTTTCAAAGGATTGGTACGGCATGCCGCGCTGAGTTGCGCGCTTAAGGTAATTTTACGCAGATTTGAGCAACCAGTACCCACGCCTGAGTTTTTCTAGTAAAGATCGGATATCTATGATTTCGAAGCTCAGGTTGTCCCGACGATCGGCAGTCTTCTGCGTCCTCACTCTGATCATGTTGACCGTACTCAGCTATCAGGAAGCCCGAATCGCGCAGCACAAGCCCTTTTGGCAGGACGAGGGTTTCGAAATTTACGATACCTGCGCGTACCCGTATTCCAAATTTTTTGTCCGTGGCGCCCCCAACGCGTGCAACGTTCCGCCGCTCCATCACATCATCCAGCGCGCGGTCTCGCATGGCACCCGCGACTTCGACGACTCGATTCTGCTCACTTACCGCATAGAACCGCTCGCGGCGGGCTTCGTGGCAATGGCCTCTGTGGTCTATGTCGGCGCAACTTTGCTAGGCTGGTCTTACGGGCTATTCGCGCTCGCGCTGGTAGGGCAGCGAATGATCTTTCACTTTTACACGACCGAGACCCGTCCTTACTCCCTGTGGATGGGGTTCTTCATGCTCGTAGTTGCGCTGACGGTGCGTCTTAGCCGGAAGTCCTGGGGCGAGATCACTCGTGGAGATAAGCTCTGGTTTGCGGGTGCAAGCTTTCTGCTGACTTTCACGTCCAACCCCGGCTGGATGCAGGTAGGAGTGTGCTGTTTCGTACTCGGAATGCTTTCACTCGTGATGGATGGCTCCGGCGGACGCAAAGCCTTCCGATACTTCGGAATCTCTGGCGCCATTTTTGCCGCCATCGGCCTCTTTTATTCGCGCCACGCGGGTTTCTGCGCCGGTTCGGCGGCCGGCCCGCTGAACTGGGATCAAATCCACTCCGTGCGCAGCCTGCTCTGGCAAGACGGATTGTTTGCAATGCCTTTCAACCTCCTCTTGGTGGCGGGCATGGCGTATGTGTGCGTGCTTTTTCGCCGGCGTTCGAGCTGGAACGCTAGGGAACGCCAGCTCTTCGCCTTGGGCGCGCTTTCTTGGTTCTTTATCGGAGTTTTTGCCGCCACTGCCGTGGCGGTGATTCTGTATAAATACCATTTCATCCAGCGCATGTTCCTTTATCTCGTCTTCGTGCGCGCGTTCTTCGTGCTCCTCGGCCTGTACGGAGTGGTCGAACTGGTCCGCGCACGCGTTTCCCATCCGCTGCTCCTGCGCGGGGCGCAGGCTTTGGCGATCGTTGGTCTCCTCGCGTACTGCGGCCGCATCTTGCATCGGACGCACGAGTACGCCGGAGAATTCGTGATGAAGTATGAAGCGACGGCCAGCCCGGCCGGGAAGGCGTGCCTGCCTTGGAGCGGGGAGCTGCGTCCGTACGTCTTCACCGGTCGCGAATACGGTTGGGAGCAGCCGATGAACATCGTGGTCGATCTCGGCCGCGAATTGAAACGTTGTGGGTGGCCAGCGGCGGAACCTGGCAAAGTCCAATACATTACGCAGTTAAACGGAGAATTCGCGATCTCCGACCAGCCGCCGACGAACGGTATGGTTCCGGTGCGCCATTGCGGGCTCGAAGTCCGGTTGAAGCCTGACCTTTAGACGCGGCCTTTAGATTTTTCCAGAAATATATACATTCTTGCCGAAGAACGGCCGGCACAAGAAGTCGAGCACCCGGCTGACGGGAAACACGAAGCGGTCGTAGATTTTCAGCATGCCAGGATTGATTTCGCCGTCGTCATTGCCGATGAAGCGGAAAAGCAACGCGACCAAAAAGCCGACGGAGTCCACGTAACCCGCGCGTTCCACCTTAAGCCCCGCTTCGGTGGCCACGCGAATGAGGCCACTTTTGGTGTAGCGGCGGAAGTGGCCCACTTTGCGGTCCATGCTCGAGAAAAGCACGTTGAAGGCCGGTACGTAGAAGTAGAACGTACCGCCCGGCTTGAGGCGGCTCTTGAGCTGGCGGAGCGCCTCGAGATCGTGCTCGATGTGCTCCAGCACGTTCAATGAGTAAACGAAGTCGAAATGTCCGGCGGGGAGATCCTCGACTCGCGAGCAGACGGCCATGCCCTGGGCACGCAGGCGGCGGCTCAGCTCTTCATCTGGCTCCAAACAGGTCACTTTCAGGCCGTGGCGACTTAAGGCCCCAGAAAAGGTGCCCGTGCCGGCGCCGAAGTCCAAGGACGTGGTTGCCGAGTGGCCGTGGCGAAGGATTTCGGAAACGAGAAACTGGTTATAGTTCACCGCCAGTGACATTGTTTCTAGGTTTTCTACGCCCGTGTATGCTTCTGGTTTCATTTGCTTTGGGTGAGGACGCGACGCCAGAGCGTAAACGTCTCGTGGTGGTATTTGCAGGTAGAGTCCAAGATAAGGCCGATGCCCAGCGAGAGCATGGCCATGATAGCCAGCGCGGCGGCGAGCACTGCGCGTGGAACGTGCACCACTACCCCCGTGGTGAAGAAGTCCATAACCGGGGCTGAGCCAACGATCGCAGAAATCACGCCGAGCAGGACGCAGAGTCCCCCGAAGAAGGTGAGTGGTTTATAGTTCTTGAAAATATCGACGATGGTGGCGAGCACGATTGTGCCGTCGCTGTAAGTACGAAGTTTAGAAAAGCTGCCTTCGGGACGGGCGCCGTATTCGATGGGAATTTCCCGAAGCGAAAATCCCTTCGCCACCGCTTGCATCGTCATCTCGGTTTCGATCGTGAATCCCACCGACACGAGCGGTACGGACTTCACGAATGACCGCGAGAACGCACGGAAGCCCGACAGCACGTCCGTGACTTTCGTCGAGAAGGACAAAGAGATCAGGCGCGCCACTAAGTGATTTCCGAATTTGTGGAAACGACGGGAGGCGGACTGGTCGTACGACTCCATGCGAATGCCCACCACCATATCCACGCCGCCGCGGCATTCCTGGATCAGCTGGGGGGCCGACTTAGCTGGATAAGTGTCATCGCCGTCGGCCATGAGGTAGATCGTCGCTTCCACCGTATCGAACATGTGACGTACGACGCATCCCTTGCCCTGCTTCGGAGAAGGGACGACGGTCGCGCCGGCTCCGCGCGCGCGCTCGGAGGTACGGTCGTTGGAATTATTGTCAAAGACGTAGATCTTGGCGCCCGGAAGGTGTGTGCGGAAATCGGCGACGACCTTGGCGATGGTGATTTCCTCATTGTAGCAGGGAAGCAGGACCGCGACGTCACTGTAATCTGCCTGGGATTCCAGGGGCAAAGACATGCCTTTCTTTACCTGCTGAGTGGATGGAAAACAAGTAAGTTGCTCGGACATAGCGGGTTATTGGGCCTTCTGTTTGCGATACTGGCTATAGCCTTCGATCCATTCCACGGCTTTCGACCCGCTGAACAATTTCTGGTTATGGATCAGCACCGATCGCCGCTCTCCCGCCTGCACTGGCATGTTTCCGTGGAGCGATCGGGAGCCGTCGAATACGAGCGCGCTTCCCGGCTTTACCCGGACCCGGCGAAAGAAACGTTCCTTCGTGGCGAGCCAGGACCAGAGCTTCAGGGCCAGGGTGTTTTGGAAAAGAAACTTCTGCCAGATATGCATCAGAATAAAGCGTGGGGCTCCGCGTGTATGGTGCCGAAGCAAGAGGTCCCCGTTTTGATGCGCATCGGGCGTCATGAGCGGCACGAGGATAGTCTGAGCGTAGTTGTCGAAATGGAAATCGTACGCATGGACCCCGCCCCGGGGCTTGATCATGCGAAGAACGATGTAACTCTCGGGTTTAATGTAAGCGCGGATTTCGGGCGAGATATTCGCCACGAAAAAATCGCGGAATTTTGGGTCCTGGAACACGAACTTGGCGTCCTGATAAGGGAAGTTCTCGTCGATGAAATGGTTGATCTTGGCGATGACCTCCGGGGTCATGCAGTTCGAGAGTGGCTCCATAAAAACGGTCATACCTTCTTGGGGGCGCCCCCTCAAGACTCTTGTCGCGATGCAATCCGAGTTGCTGCGTGGCGCCACCTCCGCTGTCGAACCGATTGAAACTGCAAGCAAAAGATGCGACTAACTTAGTCATGACGACCCGGTCGAATCCACGCTCCAAGCTCGTTGCGATCACCGCCGCTTCCTCCTTTTCAGCGGTGTGGATCGCACGTGCTTTGAAGGAGGAAGGGTACGAGGTAGCGGGTCTTTGTTCGGAACCTAAAGCGGCTTACCTGGGTCTGAAGCAGGCGCGGCTCGACGTATTCTCTCGGTACGGGACGGTCCACTACGGACTAGTGGCCGAGCGGGGCGATTTCGCCCGTTGGGTGCAGGAAAACCAACCGGCGATTTGGATTCATCACCACCACTTCATGGAGAAGTTCCGGCGGCCTGACTATGACGTCGCCCGGGCGGATGCGGTCGGGATCCCCCCCTTGGGTGGCTTGGTGCGGGCGTTGAAGGCGGTCCCGGCTAAAGGGATCATCTACTCGGGCACGGCGATTGAACCGGAGGAGTCGGGGGCGACCGGTACTCCCACGCCTTATGCGCTGAGCAAGCAGCGGGTTTGGCACGAGCTGCAAAAACTGAGTGCTCCCGAACTCACCCTCTCGAAAGTGATCATTCCGAATCCGGTGGGCCCGCTCGAGAATGATGATCGTCTGATTCCGCAAATGATCCGCATCGCCCAAGCCAGCTCCGCGGCGGATGCGGTTTTGAAAGTCGAAGCACCGCAGGCGACGATGCACAATCTATCGGTGGCGGACCTTGCTCGCGGATACATTCAGGCCGCGCGTGATTTTGACCGGGGTGGTACGCAGGTGGTCCGCCCGACCGGGGTGGTCTGCAGCGTTCGGGAGTGGGTGGAGTTCGTGAACGAGATGCTCCTCGTGCGCGCGATGGCTCTGCCGCCCTGTCCGGTCACTTGGGGAAACTCCGCGGCGGCGAATCCCGCTCCCCCGTCGGCGGGAACGGAAAATTTGCGGCGAGCTTTCCCCGCCGAATTTTGGGCCGAGTACGCCGCGATTTTGCCGAAACATTAACCGGAACCATAGAACGAAGATCAGATCGCGGGTTCGACGCGGGTGAAAATCATGTGATACCCGTGCATCACCCCGGTCCACCCCTTGCGTACGTAGGGCGTGCACGGGGGCGTTTGCATCCAGCATTGATCGGTTCCTACAGGTTGTTTGAGCTCGATTCCCCCGGCTTTCATGAGGGAGACTTTGCCCTGAGTGCCGTCGTGGGCGGCTAGGGGCAAAGTCGCGCTTTTGAGTTGGGTCGGCCATGCGCGATTCAACTTGGTGAGGCCGGTCAGGGCACAGATCGCGAGGATCCCGAGCGGAGCATAGTAGGCGAGCCGCTTGCCCGCGGTTTTCGCGAAAACCCAGGCGGCCGGCAAGCAGCCGAGCGCTAGGAAATACCCAAAGGCAAAGCGTGGGTCGGGCGCCGAGATGAACCAGGCGGCGAGCGGCACCACGAGCGCCACACCCAATCCCAAAATCAATCGCGGGAAGGGCGCCTTACGAAGCAGGCTCTTCGCCAGTATGCCCAAGGCGCCTACTACCCCCAAGATAGCTGTAGCTCGAATCAAAGGAAGATCATTGAAGCTCGCCCACCAAGCGGGCAGCCAAGCCCAGTCTTTTAGCACGACGTCGGGGTGACCAAACGGCGAGCGGGCCCAGGCTTTGATCGCCCCCATTTCGCCGGCGACGTCGGCGGGCGTGGCGCTCCAGGGTAGGGCGTAGAGACAAGTGCCCGAGAACGGATAGACGAGGCAGCCCGAAGTGAGGATTCCGTATGTGCACCACAGGATCAAGCAGCCGCCCAGGAACGCGAGGGTTCGCCAGATTTGGGAAGCGAGGGTGGCTTTCACCGCATTCATGCCGAGCAAAACGAGTGGGGGGAGGCAAATCAAAACGTTCAAGGCTCCGGAGGCCTTGATCGTGGTGCTTAAAACCGCAAAGAGCGGAAGTGCGGGATCATAGCGCCGTTGTTCCCAGCTGCGCACAGCTAAAAAGACGCAGATCAACGGAAGTAAATTCGTGGGTAAGTCGTTGGAGACGGAGCCTACGAAAGCGAGCGGGCCATTGAAGAGGACGAGACAGAGGAGCATTAGTCCACCTAGCCAAAAGCTGATAATGGTCCCGTCGTTCGGGGACGCGAGCAACAGAAGGCGCGCGGTGAACGCGGCGAAGAGGATGTTGAGGCAGAACGCCGGATCCACACCCAGGTCGGGAAGCAAGGTGGAAGCCGCGGCCGCGAACCAGACCGAGTTGGTGGCAAGCCGGCTATGCAGATGTACGACGCCGAGCGGGGTCGCGAAGTCCTGCTTCCACTTCAAGATCGGCAAATGGTAGAGCCCGGTGTCGTACACGACGGCTGAAGCCTGCGACCAAGCCAAGAAAACGAGCAAGAAAAATCCAACGTACGCGAACTCCGTCCCGTATCCAGAGCGCGCCTTTGGACCGGACTTTTTCAGCACCAAGATTCCAGAGCCCGCCCCCACGGCGGTGATTGCTGACGAGATGAAGGGCGAGATCGGGATAAAAAAATTCAAAAACAAGGTGATAAATCCGACGACAAAAATCCCGAGCAGGCCCTCCACATACGAAGGGAGCTTCAACCCGCGTGCGGCCCCGGCTCCCCAGCCCCAAAAGGAGAAGGCGAATCCTGCGGTGACGATCGTCATGAGTAGAAAGGTGCCTAAGGGAGCCATTGTTTCAGAATTTGATCCAGACGCGGGGCGCGATGCTGGAACTGGTGCGCGGTGAGCGTGCGCTTACGCCCGGCTTCGCCGATGCGAGTCGCATCCTGCGGATGGTCTATGAGCCAGCGCGCTTTTTCGCGGCATTCTTCGGGCGAACGGTAAGTCACGACTTCCGTATCTAACGTGAATAGCTCACCTAGGTTTTCTCGCCACTCTGTCAGTAGGCACGAGCCCATGCCGGTGGCTTCGAAAAGCCGCATATTGGAAGCGGAGCGCGGCGAAGCGTCGATGTGCACGTTCAACGAGACGAGCGAGTTCCGCAAAATCTGGAACATCTCGAGCCCGAATACACCCGGGCGCAGGAATCTCAACAGACGAAGGTCTACGGGGACGAGAGGCTTGGACGACCGGTGCGCGATGTTCTTCAAGCCTGGCAGGAGGGCGACGCGATCTTTGGAGACGCCGAGGCTTTGCAGTGCTTGGGCGCTGGCGTAGGCGGCTTGCTTCACGTAGGCCTTGGCAATGTCTTTCAGGTTCACTTGGGAAGACGGACTATAGAGCTGCAGCGGGACTTGATTCACGAGTTTGAGCAGGAGTTCTTCGCGCCGCAGGTGAAAGCCCTTTTCACGATGGACTTGGCCGACGAACGTGAGCGGCAGGCTGCCTTCCGCGTTCGCGTGGGTGCGGTCGTAGATACGGGCGTCGAAAGCATGGTGAAGATGATCGGAGCGGTGTCCCCGCTTCCGGAGGTCGGTCACGATCTCGGGCACGCACGAGAGAATCCCATCGAACGCATCGAGCCCGGCAATTCCCTCGTATGCGGGCGTTCCCATCCAGGCGATGGCGAGTTGAATGGATGGACAGGCCGCGCGGATCTCGCGCACCCAATCGGTACCGAAAAACTCGACGTCGCAGATCCAAAGTATGTCGGGTCGAACCTGTTTTACCTGTTCAGTCGCTATGGTAAGCGTCGATGCGTCCGCTAACCGAGGCACGTATTCGCGTGCCCAGGCCCTTTGTGCGAACTGGGCGTTGGCCACGATTTCCAAAACTTCGTACCCGTGCTTGGGCAGGCTGTTCGTCCAAAAGTCTGCCCAGCCGAACGCGTCTTTCGCGAGTTCAAGACTTTGTGTGTCATAAGGGGCGTCCGCTAGGCCGGCGTGCTTGGCGTAGAAATTAGCCAAATAGCGAGGATAGGAGGCGGAAAGGCGCAAGAGCTTCACGAATGAAAAGCATCATCATGGCCGCGTGAAGTCAATTGTTTTCCCAAGGCTTTTTGGGTATCTAGGGCTGGTTGGCACCGATGAATTCCACCGACAATCGGAACTATTTTTACGCACCTGACTCGCACGACGACCGGGCCGAGTACCCGGTCATCTCCGATTGGGTTCCTCCGCGCGCCCGCGTATTGGACTTGGGTTGTGGTGACGGCGCGCTCTTGGCGAAGCTGCGCGACGGGAAGCAGTGTGCGGGGCAGGGAATCGAGCTCTCGGCTTCCGGCGTGGAGTCGGCGCGCCGCAAAGGACTGCAGGTCAACCAGGGGTCGATCGATCAGCCCCTAAAGGATGTCACGTCCGGTTCTTTCGACTACGCGGTCTGCAACGTCACCGTGCAGATGGTGATGTTCCCGGAAGTGCTCATGTCCGAAATGAAGCGCGTCGCGCGCCGCCAGATCATTTCCTTCCCAAATTTCGGCCACTGGTCCAATCGGTGGGACCTGCTCTGTCACGGGCGCATGCCGCATCCCTTGCTTTTTGGCTACGATTGGCATTCCACCGGTCATATCCATCAGCTCGGCGTTCGCGACTTTGAGGACTACGTCGCTGCCCAGGGTTGGCGTATCTTGGATCGCCGTCATCTCGGCAGTTCGCGTACGGGGTGGAAACAGGGGCTCGTGCAGAAGTTCCCGGGGTTGCTTGCGATTACGTCGATTTATCACTTGGAAATGGGCGCGTGAAAAACTTCTGTACGCTGTTTAATTCCGTTTACCTCACGCGCGCGATCGCGATGATGGAGTCCTTGCATCGGTATTCTCCCGAAAGCCGCGTTTGGGCGTTTTGCCTGGATGACGAATCGTTTCAATATTTGAGCCATTATCCGCTGCCCGGCGTGACCCCGGTGGGTGCGAACGAGTTTGAAACGCCGGAGCTTTTGAGCGTGAAGTCGGGCCGGAATGTGGCGGAGTATTGCTGGACTTGCACGCCGTCGATTATTGACCACTGTCTACGTAAGCTGAGTCTTGGTTCCGTGATTTATCTGGACGCCGATCTCTTTTTCTTTTCTTCGGTGGAGCCATTATTGGTTGAGTTCGCTAAGTCGGGCTCCTCGGTTCTCTTAACCGAACATCGTTATACTCCTAAGTACGATCATTCATTGACCAGCGGTGTTTACTGCGTGCAGTTCATGGGTTTTCGTCATGACGATCGAGGTCTAGCCGCACTAGACTGGTGGAAAGCACGGTGTCTTGAGTGGTGTTTTGCCCGTGCGGAGGATGGCAAGTTTGGCGACCAGAAATACCTAGACGACTGGAAGACGCGTTTTCCCGGTGTGCACGTTTTGCAACATTTAGGGGGGGGGGTAGCGCCTTGGAATTTCTTTAACTATGATATAACCGAAGGGCCCTGCGTCGACGGCACGGCCGTGGTATTCTGTCATTTTCACGCACTTCGTTGGCGCAAAGATGGAAGCTTCGTGAAGGCGGAGGGGTACCGATTACCTGGTGGCGCGAAACAGTTTATTTATCCCCCTTACCTGGAAGCATTGGGGCGCGCTCTCGCTCAGGTGCGTAGGTATCGACTAACTTTCGACGCTGGCCTTACCCCCGTGCTGGGGTGGTCAATGCATGACGTCCTATTCCGAATCAAAGAGTGGATACGCGCTTGAGTCGGTCGGTGGCAGTTATAGGGGGTGGCATCATTGGCTTGGCCACCGCCTATCGCCTGCAGCGGCGTGATCCCGCCACCTTCGTGCGCGTCCTCGAAAAAGAACCTCAAGTAGGCCAACATCAGACGGGGCATAACAGCGGAGTGCTCCATGCCGGTCTTTCCTATGTGCCCGGTTCGTTAAAGGCCCGGCTCGCCGTCAATGGCGTCCGTCAGATGGTCGAGTTCTGTCGCGAAAATTCGATTCCCCACGAAATCTGCGGAAAACTGATGGTAGCCACGACCTCCGAAGAGCTAGCCCGCCTGCCCGCGACGATGGAGCGCGGTCAGCAGAATGGGCTGCGCGGCTTGCGGCTGCTCCAGGCGGAGGAGATCGGAGAGATCGAACCCCACGCTCGGGGACTGGGTGCCCTGCACGTTCCCGAGGAGGGTATCGTGGACTATCGCGAAGTCGCGAGTCGTTTGGCCCAGAAGATCGGCGAGGCCGGGGGCGAGGTGATCGTCGGCGCCGAAGCACGTGGTTTCCACCGGGAGCGGCCCGGTGCCGGCCACGGCCACGTAGTCGCCACCACGTGCGGGGATTTTCGCGCTTCGCATCTGATCAACTGCGCGGGATTGCAATGTGATCGGGTGGCCCGTTCGGCGGGCTTGGAGCCCGCGGTACGAATCGTCCCGTTTCGCGGTGATTATTTCCGCGTGAAGGAATCGCGTAAGCATCTGGTGAGGCATCTCCTTTATCCACTGCCAGATCCAAAGTTTCCTTTTTTAGGCGTGCATTTCACCCGTCGGATCGACGGATCGCTCGATGCGGGGCCGAACGCGATCTTGTCGCTCGCGCGGGAAGGCTACGGGAAGCGCGATTTCAATTTGGCGGATTTCGGAGAGGCGGTTTTTTTTTCGGGGTTATACCGGTTCGCCAGTCGGCATCGCGCGATGATCGCTTCAGAGCTGAAGCAATCGCTCAGTCGGTCGGCGTTTTGTCGGGCGTTGCAGCGACTCGTCCCGGAGATCCAACCCGAAGATTTGGAAGCCGGGCACTCCGGCATCCGCGCCCAAGCGATGGATGGGAGCGGTCAGTTGATTCAAGATTTTCGTATCGAAAGAGCCGAGCGCGCGCTTCATCTACTGAATGCGCCAAGCCCTGGAGCAACGGCGTCGCTTGCGATCGCCGACTATCTGATCGATCAACTCGGAACTACTTGAGCAACGGGTACGCGCGATCGCGATCCGAAACACGCGTGGGATTCAGCGGCCAATGGATGCCGATCTTCGGGTCATCCCAGCGAATCCCGCTCTGGCTATCGGGCGTGTAGGTCTTCGACAGATGGTAGTAGACGCAGGTGTGATCTTCCAGCGTGATGAAACCATGGGCGAAGCCGGGCGCGATGTGCAGCATGCGGTTGTTCTTCGCGCTGATTTCGGTTCCCCACCACTTTCGGAAAGTGGGTGAACCTTCGCGCAAGTCGATCGCGACATCAAAAATAGACCCACGTACGCATTGGATCAGCTTGCCCTGGGCGAACGGAGGTTTCTGGAAGTGCATCCCGCGAAGCGTTCCCCGGATCTCGTTGTCCGAAAGGCTCCACTGGCCGAACTCGGTCTCGAGTTTATGTTGCCTGAACTCCTCGGTCAGAAAGACCTGGGAAAACGACCCGCGCTCGTCCCGAAAGGTCTCGGCTTCGATGGTCCACACGCCCGTGAGTGGCGACTCAATAAACTTCATGGAGCGTCATCATCTGGGAAACCCTGGGAAAACTCAAGGATTTCCAAGCTTGACGAGGGCGAAGCCGCCAAACTAATATCCGCCCACAATGGTAGTTTGGCTAACCGGGCTTTCAGGCTCCGGAAAAACGACCCTGGCGACTTATGTTACGGGTCAACTGAAGGACAAGGGACTGCGCGTGGAGCACCTCGACGGGGATGCCATTCGTGCGGTGTTTCCCGAAACGTCGTTTACGCGCACTGACCGCGACCGGCACATCAAGTACGCGGGGTACGTGGCGAGCATGCTCGAGAAGCACGGCGTGGTGGTGGTCGCTTCGTTTATTTCGCCGTATGCCGAAGCGCGTGCGGCCGTGCGGGGCATGTGCAAAGATTTCACGGAAGTTTATCTCGCCACCCGATTGGAGGTTTGTGAGCAGCGGGACCCTAAAGGGCTTTATCTTCGCGCCCGGGCGGGGGAGATTAAGAATTTCACCGGTATCGACGACCCTTTTGAAGTCCCGGCCAATCCGGAGTTTACTTTTGACACCGAAAAGACATCGCGTGAAGAGATCGGCCAAGCCTTGGTGAAACACGTGTTGAGCCGGGTGCCGACCGGCTCGGGTGGAGAGGCCTTCGTATGAAGCTTCCGGTAGAAAAGCCCGCCGATATTCAATTGCTGGTGACCCTAGGACCCGCGTCCATGGATCGCCGTAAAGTCGAGGCGATGGATCGCGAAGGGGTGGATGTCTTTCGCATCAATATGTCTCACACCCCGGCCGAGAAACTGCCGGAGATTATCCGCAACGTCTCGCAGTGGACGAAGAAGCCCCTTTGTGTGGATACCGAAGGCGCACAGATCCGTACCGGCCGTATGGGAGAAGGGACCACCACCCTTAGGCGGGGAGCGAGCGTACGGTTCGTCGGCGCGCAAGAAACCGGCACCGATTCCGTGATCCCGCTTTATCCCATCGATCCCGCGCAGCTCCTGCATGCGGGAGATGTCTTGCATCTGGATTTCAACTCCGCGGTGATTCAAGTCACGGCCGTGGATGCTCAAGGAGCGCACGGCCGCGTGCTAGCGGGCGGGTTAGTGGGCAGCAACAAAGGGGTAAGCCTGGACCGTCTGGTCGAACTGCCGCCCTTCACCGAAAAAGACCGGGCCGCGCTCGCCATTGCCAAGCAGCACGGGCTAAAACACGTGGCGTTTTCGTTCGCTTCTCGGGGCGCCGATGTGAAGTGGCTGCGCGAGTTTTTCGGCTGTCCCGTCACGATCATTTCAAAGGTCGAAAGCACGGCCGCGCTCGCCAACTTGGCCGAGATCTTGGGCGTCAGCGACGCCATTCTCATCGACCGCGGCGACCTCTCGCGCGATGTGGACATCTGGAAGATCGGGCTTGCCCAAAAATACATCACTCAATGCGCGACCGCGGCCGGTACGCCCACTTATGTGGCCACGAACCTCCTCGAAAGCATGTTCAACAATCTTCAGCCCACCCGCGCCGAGATTAACGACGTAACCAACACGCTCTTAAACGGCGCCTCGGGCTTGGTGCTCGCCGCCGAAACCGCGATCGGGAAGTACCCCGTCGAATCGGTACGCATGATCCGCCAGACGATCCGCGAAGTGGGCAGCTACGCGGGTCAAGTCCAAGCGGGGAGCGATCAGACCACGCTCCAATTCATTCGAAGTAGCTCCGACGGCGGATTGATCGCGCCCCACGGAGGAACGCTGGTCGAGCAACCGACACCGCCCGGTCAAACCGTGGCGAATGCCGCCACCTGGCCAAAGCTCGCGATCGATGAGCGCACGGCGCTCGACGTCCTGCAGATCGTGGAAGGCGTCTATTCGCCGATTAAGCACTTCATGGGCGCGGCCGAGCTCGCGCGTGTCGTCGACGATAACCGCTGCGCGAGCGGCGAGATCTGGACGATGCCGATTCTCCTGCAGTCGGTGGATAAGCCGGCGGTGAAAGCGGGCCAATGGGTTGCGCTCCAGGCGCCCGGGGAAGCGCGTGCCTGTGGATACCTTAAAGTCGCGGCCGTCGAGGAGATCGACCTCGTCTCCGTCGGCGAGCGCTGGTTCGGTACCCACGATCAGAAGCATCCCGGGTTCACGGCTTTTCGGGATAAGGGTAAGTTTATTATCAGCGGCGAGGTTTTCCGGGCGTTCGAGCGCTCCGCCGCGCCGTCCCCGCATTTTCTGACTCCGCGCCAGTCGCGCAAGCTCTTTTCGACGATGGGCTGGCGGACGATCGTGGCGTTCCATACCCGCAACATCGTGCACGCGGGCCATCTCTTTATCCAGCGTGAGGCGCTCAAGCGCGCGAACGCGGACGCGCTCTTCATCAGCCCCGTGATCGGGCCAAAAAAAGCGGGTGACTTCACGGCGCCGGCGATCTTGGGCGCGTATGACGTCGCCTTGAAGGAAGATCTCTATGCCCCGTATCCGGCGGTCTTGGGAGTATTCAATACGTATCCGCGCTACGCGGGCCCGCACGAAGCCGCCTTCACCGCGATCTGCCGCAAGAACTTCGGCTGCAGCCACATCGTGGTGGGCCGCGATCACACGGGCGTCGGGAATTATTATTCCGCCAACGCTTCCCAGGAAATTTTCGGTAAACTAGGCGACATCGGCATCCAGCCGATCCTATTTGAAGCCGCTTACTACTGCGCGGATTGTGGGCAAGTGACCGAGAGTTGCGCTCACCCGGCTTCGCGCCGTGAGTCTTTGAGCGCGACCCAGGTGCGCGAGGCGATCCTGAGCGCGGCGGGCGTGCCGGCCCACATGGTCGCGCCGCCGATTAAAGAGTTTTTGCGGGAATTCGTGGCCGCGGGCCACCCGCTGTTTGAGTAGATTCTTCCAGACGCAACGTATGGTCGGCGATTTCGAGCAGCGCTTGGCGATGCGTGACGCCGATGATGGTCATCTTGTGCTTGAGCTTCTTTAAAGTGTTCACGAGCCGTTGTTCTGTCTCGAGATCGAGATTCGCCGTCGCCTCGTCCAAGATCAGTGTTGTGGGATTACGCAAGAGGGCGCGCGCCAGGGCGAGACGTTGCTTCTGGCCGGCGGACAACCCCTGGCCTTGCTCGGAAATCAGATGGGCCGTGCCCTTGGGGAGTTCGAACACGAATTGGCATTCCGCCGTCTGCAGGGCGCGCTCAATCTGCGCGGGGTTAGGCATCTGATCCAAACCATACGTCAGGTTTTCCAGGATTGTGCCGGCGAGCAGGAAGCTCTCGGGACCGACGTAACCGACGGTTTTTAAGAAACGAGCACGCACCTCGGCGAGCGGGAAGTTTTCCGTACCTTTCTCGTCTTTCACGACGAGTTTCACATCCCCCGAGCTGGGTTGAAGGTTACCTAGAAGCAAAGACACGAGCGTCGACTTGCCGGATCCGGAAGGGCCCACGATCACGAACGTTTCGCCCGGGGCGATCTCCGCCGAAAGTTTTTGGAGCACGGGAGCCGCCGCGTCGGGATAGCGGAACTCGACCTCTTTAAGGCGCCAACCCGTGCCGCCCGGGCCGGTGAGTAGGGGAGGGACCTGCGCGGATGGGACCGCCAACCGTAAGGCTTGGGCGGCTTGCCCATTCTGTTTCCACCAGCCGAACATGCGGACGAGGTGCGGCTTGTAGTATTCGATGAAAGAGAGCTGCCGCAGGATTTCCGAAACGTTCTGCACGAAACGCACGAACAGGTAAAAATAGGCGATCAGCACGCCGGCCGGTAGACGATCCGGGCCTTGGAGCGCGGCCGCGGTGATGATGCAGATGAGGACGACGCCGAAGATCTGCGGGATGGCGTACTTCGCGCTCATGAGCACGAGCTGGAGATGACTGTGGCGATAGTAGTTCGCGAGGCTTGCCTCCACGCGATTCGCTTCCTTGGCTTCGGTCCCGTAAATCTGCATTAGCAGCAGGTTTTTAATATTAGCCAGGACGTTGGCGTTGATCGCGGCGCCTTCGCGCGCAACCTGCACGCCCGCGCGTTGGGTGATGGAATCGAGCGCCTTCAGCCCCAACGCGAGTAGCGCCAAGCAGCCGGTGACGATCAGGGTAGGCATCATCGCGATCTGAAGCAAGCCTACCCAGAGCAGCAGGGCGACGGGAATCAGGGCGGCCAAAGCTTGTACGCTCAAGATCGCGGTCGCCGCGCCCGAAGTCGTATCGCTGAATAAAGTCATGATCTCGCCGCTATTGGCGGAATGACTGCGAAAGGCCCAGTGTAAGACGCGACCGCGATGGACGAAGCGTTGCTCTTCGGCCGTGAGGCTGGGAAAGTAAACTTGCGCGCATTGGAGTAGGCCGCGGATCGCGCCCAAAGTCCCGAGTAACACCAAGACGCTCGTGAATCCGTTTAAGGGGAGCCAGGTGATGAGAAAAGAACGGGCGATCGACTCGACCGGCGTGCCGCCAATCGCCTGCAGGAAAACGTCGATCGTTTGCGCGAAAAAAATTTCGATGCCAAATAGCGTTATGCCGGTGAAGACGCCCATGACCATGAGCCAAAGCGTCTTTTTACCTAAAAACTGAGTCAGTTCGTGTATGCGTGGCATGGGGATGATTTAGGGTTAGCTGAATGCGATGGACAAGCCAACTACTAAATGGAAATAGTCAAGTATCGGTGCCTGTAAATGATGCAAAACGGTTGTCATTTCCTCGGCTAAATGAGTAAAACCTCACCGTGACCAAAGCCATATTTATTACCGTAAGAACGGGGTCTTCGCGCTTGGCTCAGAAGGCATTGAAGACGATCATGGGCCTCACCACGATCGAATACGTGATGCAACGGGCCTTACGCTCCAAGCGTGCGAATTTCGTGGTTCTTTGCACGACGACGCTGCCGGAAGACGACGTGCTTTGCCAGCTCGCCGAAAAGAACGGCGTGCGGGTTTTTCGAGGCAGCGTGAAGGACAAGCTCGAGCGCTGGAACGGGGCCTGTAAAGCCAACGGCGTCGACTTCTTCGTAACCGCCGACGGCGATGATCTGTTTTGCGAGCCCGAACTCATGGATCAAGCGTTTGATCAGCACGATCGTACCGGTGCCGACTTCATCGAGAGCCCGGAAGTAATTTGCGGCGCTTTCACTTACGGAATTTCCGCCGCCGCCCTCCAGAAGGTTTGCGAGATCAAGGCCACGGAAGAAACCGAAATGATGTGGGTGTACTTCAAGGACACCGGTCTTTTCCGCAACGAGCTGCTGCAGAAGCCCGACCCGGTGTTCTGCCGTGACGATATCCGCATGACCCTGGATTACGAAGACGACTTCCGCTTCTTCGACGCCGTCGTGAAGGCGCTGAAGCCGCAGAAGCCCGCTTTCGGGTTGCGCGACATCGTGGCTTACCTGGATCAGCATCCCGAAGTGATCGGCTTGAACCGTCATCTCCATGAGCAATGGAAAAACAACCAAGTCGCCAAGACCAAGTTAGTCCTGAAGGAGAACTGGAATGCAAAAAATTGAAAATCCCTCCAAGTACCTAGGCAACGAGCTGGAATACCTGACGAAGGTGTTGGGCTCCGAATCCTGGTCCGCCACGAGCGGCACTTGGGTGCAGACTTTGGAAAAGGCTTTCGCCGAAAAATTTAACACGAAATACGCGGTGGCGTTTAACTCCGGCACGGCTACCTTGCATGCGGCCCTCGAAGCAGTAGGGGTGCAAGCGGGTGATGAAGTCATATCGCCGGCGTTGACCGTGATCATGGACACCACTTCTACGTTCCACGCGAATGCGGTCCCGGTGTTCTGCGACGTGGATGCGGAAACCTTCAACATGGATCCGGCCGATCTCGAGCGCAAGATCACGAAGAAGACCAAGGCCATCATGCCGGTCTCGCTCTACGGATTGCCGGCCGACATGGACCCGATCATGAAGATCGCGCGCAAGCATAATATTCCCGTGATCGAAGACAACGCCCAGTGCGTGCTCGGTACCTACAAGGGCCAGCTGGCCGGCACGTTCGGCGATCTCGCGAGCTTCAGCTTCGAGAACACCAAGCATCTTTCCTGCGGTGAGGGCGGCATGCTCATCACCGACAGCGAAGCCCTGGCCGAGAAGGTACGCAAGATCGGCGGGCATGGGTTTAAAAACCTGCGTGCTTCCGAAGGCCGCACCCGCTTAAACCAGGACGTCTTCCAAGACCCGAATTACAAACGTCACGATTCGCTGGGTTGGAACTACCGCCTGCCGGAATTCTGCGCGGCGGTCGCGATGGCGCAACTCGAACAGGTGGAATACTTGGTGGACCTGCGGATCAAATCCGCGAAGCTCTTCATGGATGTTATGTCGGAATGCGACTACCTTGTCCCGCAGAAGACGCCGGACGGCTTCCATAACTCGTACTACACGCTCGGCGTCGTCTATCACGGCGAAGAAGCGATCGGTGTGAGCTGGCAGGATTTCCGCAAAGCCTACATTCAAGAAGGCGGCGATGGGATCTACGGTGCCTGGTCGGTGCCTTATTTGGAACCGCTGATCGCCGAACGCAAGTTTGTCTCGCGCATGCCACAGATCTATCAGGATGTTTCCTACGCCCCGGGGCTTTGCCCGGTCGCGGAACGCATCCAGAAGCGCTTGATGCAGTTCAAGACCAACTATCGCGATGTACGCCTGGCCGAAACGAAGGCCGAAGTGCTGCGTAAGACGATCAAGAAGTTCAAAGGGAAATGAAGAGAAAACGCGTCATCATCGCCGGTTCCCGCGGGATCGTGGGCCGCGCCCTGACCCCGAAGCTGGCGACGGAGTTCGAAGTGTTGGCACTCGACCTCGCTCTCGGGCACGACCTGCGCGATCCGAAGTTCGTCCGCGAGTGGTTCGCGGCGAACCCGGCCGATGGGCTCGTGAACTTGTTTGCGATGGTCGATCACGTGGCGGCGGGCGGACAGCGCCCGGCTACGCGCCTGATGGACATCACGCTGGATAGCTTGCGCGAGTATTTCGAGACGAACGTGATCACGCTCTTTTCGGTCTGTCGCGAGTTCGCCCGGGTGAATAAGCAAGGGTCGATCGTGAATTTTTCCTCGGTTTACGGCGTGACTTCGCCGATTCCCACGCTCTATGACGATGGCGAGAAGCATCTGGGCTACGGAATTTCCAAGGCCTCGGTCGTGCAGCTCACGCGGCACCTCTCCACGCACTGGGCGCCGAAGATCCGCGTGAACTGCGTCGTGCCGGGCGGGATCCGGCATCAGCAGGATGACAAGTTCATGCGCGCTTATTCGGAGCGCACGCCCATGGGCCGCATGGCGGAAGCCGACGAAATCACCGGCCTGGTTCGGTTTCTCGTCGCGGAAGACTCCTCTTACTGCACCGGCGGTGTGTATCCCGTCGACGGCGGATGGACGGCCTGGTGATGGCAAAGCCGGTCGCGCTCATTACGGGGATCTCGGGCCAAGACGGGTCGTACCTGTCAGAGCTCCTGCTGAAGAACGGCTATCGCGTCGTCGGCATCACGCGCGATCCTGCGCGCCGGTTCTCGCTGAACATCGCTCACCTCGAAGGCAAGATCGAGCTCGTGGACTCGTCCTACGAAACGCACCACCTAGCCGAAATCCTGGCGGCCGTGAAGCCTACCGAGGTTTATAATTTCGCCGGGCAGGTCTACGTCAGCAAGTCGTGGGAGATGGTGGACGAGACCTTCCGCGCTTCGGGCGTGATTCCCACGCATTTGTTAGAGGCGATCCTGAAGGTCGATCGCTCCATCCGCTACTTCCAAGCGTCGAGCTCCGAGATTTTCTATCCGTCGGGCGATACGCCGCTGACGGAAGCGACCCCGCTCGCGCCGTATAACCCGTACGGCTGCACCAAGGCTTACGCGCACCATATGGTGACGTCGTACCGGCGCAACTACGGACTTTTCGCCGTGAATGGCGTGTTCTTCAATCACGAGTCGCCCCGGCGTCACGAGAACTTCGCGGCGAAGAAGGCGGTCCGCGCCGCCGTCCGTATCAAGCTCGGCAAGGAAAAGACCTTGCAGTTCGGTAATGCGAGCGTGATTCGCGATTTTGGTTACGCGCCCGATTACGTGGATGCCTGCTGGCGCATGCTCAAGGCCGCCAAGCCCGAAGATTACCTGATCTGCACTGGTCAATCGTACTCGCTCGAGCACGTGCTGCGCTCCGTGTTCGGCCGCCTGGGGCTCGATTTCGAGAAACACGTGCAGGCGGATCCCCGGTACTTCCGGTTGCACGAGCCGCTCGCCGTGTACGGCTCGAGCGCGAAGATCCGCCAGGATCTGGGCTGGAAACCGACCGTCGATCTGGAGCAGATGCTCGATCGCATGATCCAGTTCGAAATGAAGTTCCAGCAAGGCTTGGAAAAGGATTACGCTCATGAGCACCCGGTATAAATCCAAGCGCGGCGTCTACATCATCGCCGAGGTTGGAATTAACCATAACGGCAGCATGGATGAAGCCAAGGCGCTGATTAAGGGTGCGGCGGAAGCTGGCGCCGACGCCGTGAAGACCCAGTTGCGGGATCTCGACACGCTCTATACCAAGCAGGTGTTGGCCGATTCGCGCAAAGCGGAGCAGGGGACGCAGTACCTGCTGGCGGAGCTGCGTAAGGCGCATCTTAGCTACGATCAAATGAAGGAGCTCTTCGCGTACGCGAAAGGTTTTGACATCGATTTCTTTGCGACGCCGTTCGACGTCAAATCGGCCGAGTTCCTGAACGGCATCGGCATGGGGATCTTCAAGGTGGGTTCGCCCGACTTCACGAACCGGCCGCTGCTCGAGAAGATCACGGAGTTCAACCGCCCGATCATCCTCTCGACCGGGATGAGCGAGGAAGCCGAGATCAAGCAGGTCGTCGGATATCTCAAGTCGCGCGGCGCGGATTTCGCGCTCCTGCATTGTAACAGCACTTATCCCGCTTCCTTCAGCGATCTGAACCTGCGCTACATCCCGGTGCTTCGCCAGATCACGGGCGTGCGGGTGGGCTATTCCGGCCATGAGCAGGGCTTTGTTCCCACCGTGGCCGCGCTGGGCCTGGGCGCCGACATCATCGAGCGCCACATCACGCGTGACCGCAACCAGTCCGGTCCCGATCATCGTTCGTCGCTCAATTTTACCGAGTTCAAGGAAATGGTCGATGCTGTCCGTGTCGCCGAAGAGTCCCTGGGCAAAGCCGAGAAGGTTTACAACCAGGGCGAGAAGAATAACCGCATCAGCTTGGCGAAGTCGCTCGTCGCGGCGAAGGACCTGCCCGTCGGCCACCGGCTGACGGCGGGCGATCTGTCATCGAAGACGCCGGCCAAGGGCGTTTCGCCCATGGATCTTGATTACTTCCTGGGTAAGACCCTGAATCGCGCCCTATCGGCGGACGATTATATTTTCCGGCAGGATGTCGTCGACGGACCGGCCGCGAAGCCGCGTACCTATTCTATTCCCAAGAAGTGGGGGATCGTGGGGCGCCTGAACGACTTCCAGGAGTTCTTGGACGTCAAGCCGGGTTTGGTGGAGATCCATCTGACTTGGCGGGACCTCGAAGACTATAGGCTACCGGCGGGAACGTTCGAACAAGACTTAGTCGTGCACGCGCCCGAGTATTATAAGGACCAGCTCATTGACTTCACCTCGAGCGACGCCGCGATCACCGAGCTCAGCCGCGAAATGCTCAAGCGGACGTTGAATTTGGCGCGTGAACTCGCGCCCAAGTTCAAGGGCATGAAAGATCCCCGCGGTCCGCGCGTGGTCGTGCATCCGGGCGGGCATTTTGCCCAACCGACCGAATCCAATAAGACCGATCAGTATAAGCTTCTGAAGAAGAACCTAGAAGCCATGCCTTCGGAGGGCACGCAACTCCTGGTCGAGAACATGCCCCCCCTGCCTTGGTACTTCGGCGGTCAGTGGTACAACACCGTGTTCATGGACGCGGGCGAGATCGCCCAGTTCGCGAAGGACATGGGTTGGGGGATTTGCTTCGACACCTCCCACGCCGGCCTTTACTGCCACCACGCCGGCATTTCCATGCAAGACTTCACGAAACGCATCTTGGATCACATCGCCTATCTGCATGTTTCCGATTCGAAAGGTTCGACCGGCGAGGGTGTGCAGATCGGCCAAGGCGATCTCGACTTCGCGTCGTTGTTCGCGATCATGAATCGCCTAGATACCGGTTTTATCCCGGAAATTTGGCAAGGGCACCTGAACCGCGGACAAGGGTTCCGTGAGGCGTTGGAAATTTTGGAAGGCATTTTAGCGAAGGTCAGCAGCCGGAGCTGCAGTTGACGTCGCGCTTAGTTTTTATTTGAAGGAGACGGAAATTGAATCCGAAGCAAGAAAAACCATGTTTAGTCTGTAAAGCCCCGGTGAGTCCGTTCATCTCTTATGGGCAGCAGCCGATCGCTAATGGGTTCCTAAAGCCCGAAGATTTCTCTCGCGAGTACTTCTTCGAGATGCAGGTGGGTTTCTGTTCACACTGCAAGATGGTGCAGCTGATGGAGCAACCGGACCGCGAACGCATGTTTAACGAGAACTATGCGTTCTTTTCGGGAACGTCCCAGCACATGGCGATCCACTTCAAGGAGTTCGCCGACCACGTAATGAAGGATTACCTCGAGGCGAAGGATCCTTTCGTGGTCGAGATCGGCAGCAACGACGGCGTGATGCTCAAGAACTTCGCCGAGAAGAAGATCCGCCACCTGGGCATCGAGCCCTCGAAGAACGTCGCCGACGTCGCCATCGGCCGCGGCATAAACACCGTCTCCCGCTTCTTCGACGCCGAGACCGCGCGCTGGATCGTGAGCCAAAATGGGCAAGCGGACGCCTTCCTGGCGGCGAACGTGATGTGCCACATCGGCTATATTCATTCGGTGCTTGAAGGTATTGACGTGTTGTTGAGGCCGGACGGCACCGTGATGTTCGAAGACCCGTACCTGGGCGACGTCATCCAGAAGACTTCCTATGACCAGATTTACGACGAGCACGTGTTCCTGTATTCCGTCGCCTCCGTCGGCCACATGTTCGGCCAGTACGGCATGGAGATCGTGGACGTCGAGCCGCAGACGACCCATGGGGGTTCGATGCGCTACGTGATCAAGCGCAAGGGCGTGCAAGCGGTTTCCGAGCGCGTGCGCGAGCAGGTCGAGTTTGAGAAGAAGCTCGGCCTCGATAAGGCGGAGACCTACGAACGCTTCCGTGAGAACTGCGAGACGTCGAAGCGCGAGCTCCGCCAGCTCCTGGTTGATCTCAAGCAGCAGGGCAAACGCGTCGTCGGTTACGCGGCGACTTCCAAGAGCACGACCGTGATCAACTACTGCAATTTGACTCCCGACCTAATCGAGTTCATCGGCGATTCGACCCCTATCAAGCAGGGTAAGTTCAGCCCGGGCAAGCACATCCCGATCCTGGCTTCCGAGAAGTTCCGCGAGCAGTATCCCGACTACGGGCTGCTCTTTGGCTGGAACCACTTCAAGGAGATTACGGCCAAGGAGCAGGACTTTCGGGAAAGTGGCGGCAAGTGGATCGTGTATGTCCCGAAGGTACAGGTCATCACGGCCTAGGGGCCAAAGAGGGACGGTGGCGTGGGTCTGAAAACGGTAAAAGACGTCAAGCACGAGCGCTTCAAGCGCATAGGCACCGAAGCCAACGGCTACCTGGTGGCGCTTGAGGAGCTGCGGAACGTCCCGTTCGACATTAAGCGCATTTTCTACGTCTACGGTACTCCGGGCGGCGCCCTGCGCGGCAAGCACGCCCACAAAGAATGCCAGCAGTTTCTGATTTGCATTCGTGGCCGCTGCGACCTGGTTTTCGACGACGGAAAAGAGAAGCGTACGTTGCGCCTTGATTCGCCCGATCAGGGCGCCTATCTGCCGCCGTCCGTGTGGGGGGAGCAAACCTATCTGGACGAAGGGACGATGCTGATGGTCCTCACGGACAAGTATTATGACGAGTCTGACTACCTGCGGGACTACGACGGGTTCTTGGCCTGGCGCCGCGGGCAGGCGAAGGGAGCGCGCTCGTGAAAATCCTGGTTACCGGAGCCTTGGGGCACATTGGCTCCCGCGTGATTCGCGAGCTACCGGCCCGGTTTCCCGGGATGGAGCTTACGCTCATCGATGATATGTCGGCGCAGCGCTACTGCTCGCTTTTCAACCTACCGGAAGGCGTCCGCTATCGGTTTACCGAAGGCGACGTCACGAAGATCGATCTTGGCCCGCTCGTGAAGGGCGCTGACTTTGTCCTGCATCTCGCGGCGATCACGAATGCCGCGGGCAGCTTCGAAAACCAGGCCGAGGTCGAGCGCAATAACTTTTATGGCACCCAGCGCGTGGCCGACGAGTGCGTGCGCCAGCGCGTGCCGTTGCTCTACCTTTCGTCGACCAGTGTTTACGGTTCGGCGGCGGAGTTGGTCGATGAAGACTGTCCCGAGTCCGACCTGAATCCCCAAAGCCCTTACGCGGAGACGAAGCTTAAAGAAGAGCGCCTACTCGCGGAGCTGGGAAAGAAAGCCGAGCTGCCTTTCATCGTCTGCCGCTTCGGTACGATTTTCGGGATCTCGCCGGGTATTCGCTTCCACACTGCGGTCAATAAGTTCTGCTGGCAGGCCGTGACGGGTAAGCCACTTACGGTTTGGAAAACCGCGTATGACCAGAAGCGGCCTTACCTGGACGTGGGCGACGCCGTGAACGCGATCGAACTCATCCTGCGCGAGCGGATCTTCGATCGCCGCATCTATAACGTTCTGACGGGCAACTACACCGTGCGGCAGATCACCGATGTGATCCGCGGGTTCGTACCGGACCTGACGATCAACTTCGTCGAGACCCAGATCATGAACCAGCTCTCGTACGAAGTTTCGTGCGCGCGCTTCCAAGCGAAGGGCTTCCGCGCCCAAGGTGATATCCATCGCGGAATTTCCGATACGGTTGATTTGTTGCGGGGACTGCGCGCTTAACTGATACGGCGGCGGCCTTAGGCTTTTTCCGCCACCACGTCGAGCATGTGGTCGCGATCGCCCTTCCAGCGCGATGGCGTGATGCTGGGTTCCTTAAACTCGAGCTTCTTCATGATCGCCCGGATTTTCCGCGCGGTGTACGCGTTCTTATGGAACTGACCGGGGGAATTCTGCGGCCCAAAGATGGAAGCGGTGAGGTATCCCCAGCGGTTTTCCGTGGTGTAGGAATAGTTTCCGAACCAATGCGCCTGGGCGATGGCCTCGTCGTCGCACCGGTAAAAGTCCTTCCAGTCGTCTTTGGCTTTCAGCCATTGCTCGACCGCCTTCTCGAAGTCCGGCACGCAGAAGCAGAGTTTGCCGCCGGGCTTGAGGATGCGCTTCATTTCGTAGAAGAACTTGGATTCTTCCAGAAAGGAGAGATGCTCGATGAACGCGTCGGCGCGGGCCTCGTCGACGGTACCATCGGCGTAAGGCAGCTTGAAGATGTCGTATTGGTAAATGGGCAGATCGGGGATCTGGATGTTGGGGTAGCGGCGCTTCATCGTCGCGACGTCGTCGAGATCGATATTGATGTAACCCGGTAGGGGGCGCGATGCGCAACCGAGGTTTAGCTTGAGAGGGGACATCATCGCGGGTTTCATGGATTGCTTAGGAGGTAGCATGCGGATTCTGGCCCAGTCCAGTTTTTTTGTGTTGTTTTTACTGGGTAAAACCCACTAAGATGCGCCATAAACCCCTGATTTTACCCATTTTTTATTAGACTTTATGACTCGAGAGAACAAGCCCGGCAACGTCAAGCATCCCTTCCTCAACGGTTCCGACCGCGTGATCCTCATCGCCGACTTTGGCCGCTCCGGACAGGGATGGCTCAGCTACATGCTTTGCTACATCCTAAACGCGCGTTACATCGAGCCTTATACTTTCCTGCGCGGGATTATTTTTTCCAGCAACGCGAAGGCGCTCGCGCTCACGCAGGGCAACCTGCCCGGACGCGAGAAGACGAAGTACTCGATGGTGATCAAGACCCACGAGCTTCCCGATCCGTACTTCAGCCTGACCGATAAGGTGATCTTGCTCGCGCGCGATCCGCGCGACGTGGCCGTGTCGGGCCAGGCGCGCGCGATCGTGCGCAACGAAACGGGCACCGACGTGGAAACCGGCGCGCAAACGATGCTGATCGGCCGCGACGCCCCGGGCGCGGTGGCGGGACCCAGCCTACGCGAGCGCTTGAACCCCCTGCGGGCGTTGAAGATGTCGCTCTTACGCTCCAAGCTCGCGTACGCCTACGTGACGGCGAAGCGCTGGCGCGGGTTCTATGAGGCTTGGGAACAGATCTCCATCACGTACAAAGTGACTTACGAGTCATTGCATTCGGATCCGAAGGCCGCGTTGAAATCTATTTTGAAATACCTCGACTTCGAGGCGTCCGACGCCTTGATCGACGAAGCGATTGAAGTTTTTTCGTTTGAAAGCCTCACGGGCCGGCGCAAAGGCAGCGAAGAAAAGGGCAACGTGGCGTTTCGCAAGGGCGTGGTCGGGGATTACCAGAACCACTTCGGTCCCTTGCACCAGAAGGTCTTCCGCGAAGTTTGCGGCGAGATCGCCTCCCGGTGGAACTACAAGCTTTGAGCCCCTTCTTTTCGGTCGGCGTCACCACTTACGACCGCCTCGCGCTCTTGAAAGAAACCATCGCGTCGATCCGCGCCCAGAACTTCACGGACTTCGAAGTCCTCATTGGCAACGACCTCGTCACGCGCACGCTGACCCCTGAAGCCCTGGATCTGGTGGGCGACGACCGTTTTCGGATCATTAATCATCCGAAGAACTTGGGCGAGTGGGGGAATATGAATCGCCTGCTCGAGCTCGCGCAGGGGAAGTATTTCACCTGGCTGGCCGACGACGATCTCTATGCGCCTTTTTTCTTGGCCAACGCCCACCGTGCGATCTCCGAAGGCGCGCGGGTCGTATACGGAAATTTCCAGGCTTGGCATGGCGGGCCCGCGCCAGCGCTCGCGACGAAAGGAGTCGGCGAATATCGCCGGATTCCCGCGGCGCGGTTCGCGGCGGACGCCCTGGCGTATCGTGTTCCCGCGATCGGTTCGATGGGGGTTTACGAGATCGACCTGCTGCGCGAGTTGGGCGGCTACGTAGACGTGAGCGAGCACCCGGCGGGTCGCGGGCTCTTCGGCGAGTACATGCTGTTCTTGAAAGCCGCGACCGCGGTCGATGAGGTCGTTTACTTCGAAAAACCTCAGGCCTGGTTCCGCGATCACGCGACGTCTTTTTCCTTCGCCAACCAGCATGTGGAGCTTCGCCGCCAAGCGGGCACGAACCTGGTGCGGAAAGCTGTACCGGCGCTTCGGCATCCGCGCGTGCAACCCCTCGCGTCCGATATTATGCATTCCTTAATGAAGATCGCCTTGGGCTCGGTCGCCGACGTGAGTTTGCGGGATCCGGCTTTCTTCGAGGCCAAGCTTCCCCTGGCGCTACGAGCGTTACGCCTAGATCGGGTGGCCCGCGCGGCGGGATTGCCTGACTCATTAAGTCAAAGTATTGGGCGGACGTGGAAGCGGGCGTGGCTAGAGACGCTGGCTTCCCACGCCTGGCCCGTCTCTTCGCGGTTGGTGAAACGGATCGTGCCGGCCCCCGTGCTCAAGACGTGGCGCGCTATCCGCAAAAATCTGGTTTCTCCGAAGTCGTCGGGGTAACACCCTTGGGAAAGAAAACTTTATGATTCTACGCTGCGACCTGATTCCCCAGTACCAACGTTACGATAAAGAAATTCATGCCGCCGTCGATCGCGTGCTGTGCTCCGGGAACTACATCCTGGGCCCCGAAGTCTCGGCCTTCGAGCGCGAATTCGCCGATTACGTGCACGCCGGGCACGGGGTAGGGGTCGCGAACGCGACGGATGCCCTCACGCTCTGTCTGATGGCCTTGGGCATCGGCGCGGGCGACGAAGTGATCACCACGGCTTACACCGCGATCCCGACCGTGTCGGCCATCATCGATGCCGGTGCGAAGCCTGTTTTCGTGGACGTGGATCCGAATACTTATCTCATCGACATCACCAAAATTCCGGCCGCGATCACCCCGCGTACGAAGGCGATCATGCCCGTGCATATCTTTGGCAACTTCGTGGACGTCTTGGCCCTGCGCAAGCTCGTCGGCAAGCTGCCGGTCATTGAGGACGCCTCGCAGGCGCACGGCGCGAGCCTGGGCGGCAAGCCGGCCGGTTCCATCGGCGAGTTCGGCGTGTTCAGCTTCTATCCCACGAAGAATTTGGGGGCTTACGGCGACGGCGGAATGATCGTCACTCCCGATGCCGAAATGGCCGCGCGCCTCAAGCGCATGCGCATGTACGGCATGGTGGATCGCGATCACATCGATATTACCGGCATCAATAGCCGCCTCGACGAAATGCAGGCGGCGATCCTGCGCGTGAAGCTGCGCCATCTCGACGAGATGAATGAGAACCGCGCTCGCATGGCGAAGCGCTACCAAGCTGAGCTCGATCCCCGCTTGTTCGACTACCAGGTCATCACGCCGGGTGCGAAATCCTGCTTCCATCTCTTCGTCCCGCGGACGAAGGTCGATCGCGCGGCCTTGCGCGCGCATTTTGAAGCCCATCAGATTCAGACCACGGTTTTCTACCCGGTGCCTTTGCACCTGCAAGAAGCCAATCGCTTCCTGGGGCATCGTCCGGGCGCGCTTCCGAACGTCGAGAGGATCTGCGAGCGTGCGCTCGGGTTGCCGATCTATCCGGAAATGACGACCGAGATCCAGGATCGCGTGATCCAGGTGGCGAATCAGTTCCGGATGGGCTGAGCGTTGTTGCTTTCGCGTTTTGGCCTGAGCCCATCCAACGCCCGCTTCTTCGGCGCCTGGCTGGCCATCATGGTGGTGGTTTCCGGCTATCGCGTGGTGAGCGGCCCCGTCTATCTCGGCGCGAATTCCGATCCCGATTACGGCTATCTGCTCAGCTCCTTGACGATTTTGAATCGGGATCAAGCCCGTTACGTCGATCATCCCGGTACGCCGGCCCAGATCGTGGGGGCGGTCGCGATGGGGGTGCACTACGGAATCGCCCGGGCAGTGGGTAGCGAACGCGAGGACATCACCTCGGCGGTGCTGAAGTCGCCGGAGGCTTATTTATCCACGGTCTCTTGGGTCTTTCGGATTGCCTTCGCGTTTTTATTGCTTTGGATCCATCGCCGGACTTCCGGGCGGACGCAGGATTCCTTTTCGTTTTTCTTCGCGCTGTGCCTGTTATCTTCGCCGACGCTGATGGATTTGCTCCATCAGTTCACCGCGGAGCAGACTTTGGTGTTGGCGACCCTGCTCTTCGCGTATTTCATGGAGCCTGCGCCCGGTTTGCCATTCAAGCCGGGGTGGCGCGCGGCGCTCGCGGGCGCGACCGCGATATCCAGCAAGGTCGTTTTCCTGCCACTGCTCGTCTGGCCGACCTTTTCCGGACGTCAACGCCGGACGTTGTGGTTCTGGTTGTTTCTGGTTGTTTTCATGGTTTGCTGGCTCTTGCCCATTTCGTCGCAGTTGGATCGGCTCCAGCTCTGGCTCTCATCCTTGCTGACGCACACCGGTAGGTACGGTAGCGGCGACGCGGGCTTCGTTGATTTCAAGGCCCTGGGTAGTCATTTCATTTCCTTGGCCGGTAAAATTCCGGAATTCTACTGCCTCTTGGGCGGTGCCTGGTTCTTCATTATTGCTCATGGACGGCGGGATCGGTTCTTCGTGGGAGCGGTAATCGCCTGCACTCTCCAGTTTCTGGTCGTATTGAAGCATCCCGCGCCTCACTATCTACTGCCTTCGTTCGTGATCTTGGCGTGGCTCTGCGCTCGGCACTTAACTCAGGCGGCTCAGAGCCGGCGTCCGTTGCCTTGGCTTGTCGCCGGCACTTTGTTGGTGGGCGCGGTCGGGCACTATCGTGGCGTTTCGGAAAAGCGGGAGTACGTACGCGCGGAGGAGCAGTTGACGCAGTATCTCCAAAACCGCCCGGAGTGCCGGCAAGGCACGACTTATCTGGGGTCTGGGGTGCCCGCCGCGTTTCGGTTGGGCGATATCCTGGCTAACCGCTTTTCGTGGCACTTGAATCGGCTGTATCCGGAGGCGTTGTTTTACAACGGGGAGGGGCGAGTCTTCGTTCAATTTAACGACCATGGCTATACGGCCGAGGAGTTAAAGAAAAAGAGTCCCTGTGTCTTAATGACGGGAATGAAACTGCCGGACCCCGGCCAGCATGGCTTTAAAGAAGTATTTTCCACCCCGAAGGTGTCGGTATACGAATTCGGGCTGTGACGCATCGCGTGATATTGGGTGTCTGATCCTACGAGGCGGTTTTTCTTTGCCACCGGAAGTGCCGGCGGTTATTTAACTTTTCATGCGAATTCTCGTTACTGGAGGCGCCGGATTCATTGGTTCCCACCTGATTTTGCAGTGGATCAAGGAATCGCCGGGCGACCAAATCCTGAACCTCGATAAACTGGGTTATGCCTCCAATCTGGATTACCTGAAAGGCGTCGCGGGGAGTCCCGCCTACCAATTCCAGCAAGTGGATCTGGTGGACCGGGCACGGGTGAAGGAAGCCGTACAGGCGTTCCGCCCCGAAGGCGTGATCCATCTCGCGGCCGAGTCCCACGTCGATAATTCGATCAAGGACCCGCAGGCGTTCGTTAACTCGAACGTCGTGGGGACGTTCAACCTCTTGGAAGAGTGCCGCCAGCTTTGGCTGACCGGCGACCTCAAGGCTCCACCGTTCGTGCATGTTTCCACGGACGAAGTGTACGGCAGCCTGGGCCCGACCGGGGTCTTCACGGAGAAAACCCCGTACGCGCCGAACTCGCCTTACTCGGCGTCGAAGGCCGCGTCCGATCACTTCGCGCGCGCCTATCACGTCACTTACGGCATGCGCGTGATGATCACGCATTGCTCGAACAACTTCGGCCCGCACCAGCACGCCGAAAAGCTCATCCCGACCGTGATCCGCACCGCCTTGAAAGGTCAGCCGATCCCGGTCTACGGAAACGGTAAGAACAAGCGCGATTGGCTCTACGTCACCGATCACTGCGACGCGATCACGCGTGTGTTCAAGCGCGGTCAGGCGGGCGGCGTTTACAACATCGGCGCCGAACACGAGCTTGAAAACATCAAGATGGTGGAGACCATCTGCCAGTCGTTGAACGAGCTGGTGGGAAAGGGCCCGCAAGGCGACTACGCGAACCTGATCCAGTTCGTGACCGATCGCCTGGGGCACGACTTCCGCTATGCGATCGATTCCACGCGCGTGCGCGAGGAGCTGGGTTGGCGTCCGGCAGGTGAATTCGAAGGACAACTGCGCGCCACCGTGAAGTGGTACTTGGAGCGAATGGCATGAAGGGAATCATCTTGGCCGGAGGCAGCGGCACCCGCCTGCATCCCATCACCTTGGGCACGAGCAAACAGCTCTTGCCGATTTACGACAAGCCGATGGTGTACTACCCGCTGACGACGTTGATGCTCGCGGGCATGAAGGAAATCCTGGTCATCACGACGCCGCAGGATGGTCCGGCGTTTCAGCGCCTGATGGGCGACGGCTCGAAGTGGGGCATTCGCATCGAGTACGCGACCCAGAGCGCGCCACGTGGGCTGGCGGAGGCGTTCTTGCTCGGGGAGGAATTCCTCGCCGGTGATTCGGCTTGTTTGGTCTTGGGCGACAATCTTTTCTATGGCCACGGGTTCAGTGATCTCCTGGCGCGGTCCGCGACCCTGAAAAAAGGTGCGACCATCTTCGGTTATCCGACCCGTGATCCGCAGAACTACGGCGTCGTGGAATTCGCCAAAGACGGCAAGGTGCTTTCGCTCGAAGAAAAACCGGCGAAGCCGAAGTCCAACTACGCCGTGCCGGGAATCTATTTCTACGATCGCGACGTGGTCGAGATGGCCAAGCGCGTGCGGCCTTCGGGGCGCGGCGAGCTCGAGATCACCGACCTCAACCGCTTGTACATGGAGCGGGGGGATTTAAAGGTGGAGCTCCTGGGCCGCGGATTGGCGTGGCTGGATACCGGAACTTACGAGTCCCTCCTGCAGGCCGGCATGTTCATCCATACGGTCGAAACCCGCCAAGGGTTGAAAATCGGCTGTCCCGAGGAAGTCGCCTACCGCATGGGCTTCATTGATCGCGGCGCGCTCAAGGCGCTCGGCGAAGGCATGGCGAAGACCGAATATGGTCAATACCTCCTGCGTATTAGCGAGACCTAGGGGCGACCTAAGAGTAACACGATGGTTTACATCCTATTCGCCATCTATAACCGCAAAGCGCTGACGTTGGAGTGCTTGCGCTGCATTTCCGCGCTCAAAGGCCCGGCGTTTCGGGTGGTGATCTTCGATGATGGTTCCACCGATGGATCGGGGGACGCGATTCGCGCCGAGTTTCCGGACGTGCAAGTCCTACGCGGACCCGGCGATTGGTGGTGGACGAAATCCATGAACGCCGGCCTGCGCCACATCCTGGAGCGCGCGCAGGACGGTGATTACGTAATGACTTTGAACGATGACACGGAGTTCGGTCCCGACTTCCTGCAGACGCTCATGGACGTTTCGGTATCCCAGGATCGCGCGGTCGTGGGCTCGGTGGCGCGGAACTTTTTTGAGCGCAACCACGTCGAAGACAGCGGCTATCGCATCGACTGGCAGAAGTATCTTTTTAATAAGGTCCCGTACGCGGAGTCGCCGCCTTGGATCGAGGTCGACACGCTCGCGTGTCGGGGCACGCTGATTCCGATCGAGCTTTTTCGGCGCCTGGGGTTATTCGATCAGACGACGCTCCCGCATTACGCGGCGGATATGGAGTTTTTTATTCGGGCTAAACGCGCGGGTTACCGGTTGCTGATGTCCCGGCAGGCCGCTGTCTATCACAAAGACCGCGCCGGCCTGGGTGGGCAGCCACCCCGTCCTGCTTGGTCGAAGTTCAAGGATCTCTTCAGTATCCGTTCCTCGAATAACCTGCGCTGTCATTTGACTTTGATCTTGAAGTATTCGCCCTCGGCCTCGGCGAAGCTCTTGAATTCAGCTCGCTTGCTGAAGCGTAGCTTGCAAACGGTGATGACGTCTTAAAGGTTTGCGCAATGCTTTCGATCATCACTATCACATATAATGATCCGAATGCCCTGGCCGCTACCTGCGCGTCGCTCGAGCCGTTCGCGGCTACGTGCGCCGGACGCGGTCGACGTTGGCAGCACGTGATCGTCGACGGTTCACCCGCCGTGAACGCCGGGGTGATCGCGGGGTTGAAGAATTGGCCGCTTAAGCACGTGGTGCGCGAGGCTCGCGGCGTCTATACCGCCATGAACGACGGCATCGCGGAGGCCGAAGGGGACCAGCTTTGGTTTTTGAACGGGGGCGACCGCGCGGCCGACGCGCGGGTAGCGCTCGACTTCCTGGGGGAGTTCGCGCGCGACGCGAAGCTCGACCTGGTGATCGGCGCGGCCGAGCGCTGGCAGGGAGGGCGGTTACGCTACGCCACGCGCCCTCGCGGGAGCTTCCTGGGTAACCTGCTGGGCTACAATCGGGTATGCCACCAGGCGGTGATTTATCGACGAGAGTTGTTCGCTCGCATGGGCGCTTACTCCGATCGCTATCCGATCGCGGGCGATTACGAGCACTTGGTACGGGCGTACGTGGGCGGCGCGCGTGCGCGCATGCGCACGGAGTGCCTGGCGCGGGTGGACGCCGGCGGCGTCTCCGATGTCCGTTGGGGACAGTCGATGGCGGAGTTTCGCGAGATCTCGCGGGAGTTACTCGCGCCGAAACTCAACCCCGTTCAGCGCTGGCGAAACGAAGGGGAGTGGGCGGCCAAAGTCGCCGAGCTGCGCCTACTCAAGCGCGTGAAGGCTTCGCCGCTCAACCGGCTACTGCAGCCGATCTGGATTTGGTGGAAGCGCGGCTGATGGAAACCCTGCTTTTCTTATCGCTTATATTAGTCAGCTGGTTTCCAGTGAAGGGCGCGCTTCAGGGCGTGGTTTACGGTTTGCCGCTCGTCGTGCTTTTCTATGGCCTACTGAGCGGGCGGTTGCGGTGGGGTCGTTACGGGTGGTTGGTGAATTTCGCTTTTATTGCGTTGATCCTACTGGGGGCGCTTTGGCATGCCGAGGATTTCCTGCCGCTCAACTTCGCGCTTGGACTTCTCACGTATGGTTCGCTCGCTCTATTGGGTTGGCGCTGGCGAAACCCGGAACGATTGTTCCACGTCATGGTAGCCGCGCTCGCGTTCACGTCGATTTTTGAATTCATGCTCGGTTTAGCCCAGCTCTACCTTATGCAGGGGACTTTTATCTTCCGATACGGCGGTGATGGCGACGCTGTGGTGGGAACGTTGCTTACGCACTCCCATCTGCTGGTGGTGAAGCTCTGGCTGCAAGCCTTTGTCTTGATGTGCGCCTACGGTTTTGGCTTTCGCGCTTTTTACGTGCTGCCGGGAGTGGTGGCATCGGTCCTGGGCGCGATTTATGGTTCGGCGATTTTCGTCAGCGTGCTGTTTTTCGCGGCGGTGGGCGTTATCGTCCTTTGGTCCCCCTTGGGTCGCATGTGGCGGCTGCGCGGGGTGGTGGTGGTGGCCGGGATCTTGGGTTTCCTGGTTTTCGGATACACTCAGCGCGATAATCTCGAGTACCTGGAGAAAACGCTGCGCGTGACGTTCGGAGCGTTAGTGTCGGGAGAAGAGCTGCGGCTCGGCAAGGCGCGAGCCGTGCAACGTAGCTGGAACTATCTGTCGGAGCACGGTACACAGATGATCTTCGGTGCGGGTTTGGGGCAGTATTCCAGTCGGGCGGCGATGATTCTTACCGGCGAATACCTTTCCGATCAGGCGGGTGACCTGCCGGTGTCGATGAGCGAGGCCACTTACGAGAACATCTACCCGCTTTGGAACCGTATCAGCCGCAGCATCCCCTATCAGGATGGGGTCTTGCAGCAGCCCTTTCAATCTGTGCAATCGTGGGTCATGGAGTTGGGATTGGTGGGTCTGTTAATAGTGGTCCTAGCGGCTCTGGCGCTAGGCATGCGGCTTTCTCAAGTTGTCGCATCCGAAGCACTACGCTTCGTCGGGTTTGGTCTCCTGGTCTTGGTGCCCGTCTTGTGCCTTTCGGACAACTGGCTCGAATATCCTTCTTTTATGTTGCCGGTGGTCCTGCTGATTAGCTTGATTTTCAGTTATAGGGGGCACACTGTTTAGTGGACTTTTTTCGACGAGTTATATAATTCGAATCACATGAACACGCGAGCAGTTACTCAAGAAATCGGCTTTATGGAGTTGGGCAACGTACTGTGCAAGCAGTGGAAAACCATCGCGGTTTTTGCCGCGGTCGGCGCGGTCGTAGGGGTCGTGACCGCGCTGACCCGCCCGACGCTTTACGCCAGCAAAGCCGTGATTGAAATCGGCAAGGTCGGAGCAATGGAGCAGGTGACCGAACGCATGGTACCTTATCCCATCGAACCCATGGCCCTCGCTATCGAGCGCGTGCGGACAGCTTCGACGGAAGGTAGCGGAGGGGTGAGGCTCGACGCCCGTTCCGCTGATTCCTTTATTACCTTGATTGGTAAGGCCGCCAACCCGCAAGCGGCAAAGGATGCCGTGGAACAAGCCGTGAAGAAATTGTTGGCTGCCCACCAAAAACGGTACGACGCATTCACTAATGCTTATCAAAGCTATATCGATACCCTTCGTCAAGACGTCGCGAAACAGCGCGCGTTGGTGGAGAATCTCGACAAGCGATTGGATAGCGCCTCCGGACGCGATGCCGCGCTCGGGGCCGCGATCGCAATGCACAAAGGGACACTGCTGGCGGAGATCGCCAAGCTCGAGCGTGCACGCTTCTCGACCGAAATGATGATGAATGGGGTGGGAGTGAAAGCGTCCGAGGTGGTGGATCCGCCTTCGTTGAGCGACCGACCGGTGAGCCCTCGCTACCCCTATTTCGCCGGCTTGGGTGCCTTACTGGGGCTCTGCATTGGCATGATTTACGCGGTTTATCGCGAATTTTTTCGACCAAGCGCTGGCGTCGCCGCATGACCAAACGCGCCTGGGAGAATGTAGTCCTCGGCCTGGTCGCCGTTAGCTTGTACTTCGTCTACTTTCGGCTTTACGCGAGTTATCCGTATTATTTCGCGTGGGACATGGATCTCACGGTTTCCATCGACACTCTCATCATTCAAAGTGGCCAGACCCCGGTGCACTTAAATCATCCAAGCTTTGGCCTATATTTCCTTGTGGCGTGGGCCCAGCGTTTCGTGCAGCTTTGGGGCGAACTCTCCGTATTTGACTATCCCGATCTCAAGGTCGCTCTCAATCCCATGGCGGCGATGGCGGAGCACACCGACTTTATCCGCAAGCTTTCGCCTGCAGTTGCGCTCGCTACGGTGTTTTTCATGTGGGCCGCGGTCGTCCGCGCCTTTCGACTCACCGGCGGGGCGCGGGTGTGGCTGCTCCTGCTCTTTGGCTTACTCGAGGGCGGCCTCTTTCACGCGACGTTGGTCCGCTCCGAAATCTATGGGATGCTGTTTCTCGCCGCTGGCTGGTTCGCACTGGCCTGCGCCGTACGCGCGGCGCGCCCCGTTGGGCGATTGGGCGGTGTTTTTTTGGGCGGAGTCGCGTTGGGACTGGCGTTCTTGACCAAAATCCAGCCCATCTTCATCTTGGCGGCCGTACCCTTGATGCTTTTCGTGTTCGCCCAGTTTAATCGGGTTACGATGGCGGAGTTGGTTCAAATCCCGGAACGCCATCGGTTCGGGCGCCAGATGTGGCGTTGGCTCGCTGCCGGGAATTTGGGATTCTTCTTGGTTTGTTTGTTCGTCGCCTATCGGGTCCCGATTCCGTTTGATCTCGGGACATTTCATGAGTCCTTCAAGATAAATCTCTTCGCTAAAGCGATGGCCTTGCTCTTGGTCGGTTTAGCGCTTGCCGTTTATCTTGGCCCACGTTGGCGCGCATATCGCCCTTGGGAAGGAATGGTTCGCTCGATCACCCTCGTCATGAGCGGGGTTTTTGCTTCATTCGCGCTCCACTTTTTTGTCTACCTTTCCCCGCGCATGGGGGCAAAATACTTTCTTTATGACTTCAAGATGCTCTTTGTGCGGATCCCGGCGTCGGTTCAAATCCGTACGTGGGAGGGATTCTGGAGCACCCTCGTAGATCAGGTCGCGCTGTACCCGTGGATTTTTGGCGCCAACTTGGCCGCATTCTTTGTTTTCCTGGCTTCGCGACGAGTGCGAGAACGGGGACGGGTGGCGCTGGCGCTAGGTCTCGAGGGATTGGTCGTTTTAAACACCGCTTTCGGAACTCGCACGGACCGAATGCAAGATTTAGTCTGGCTGGAGCCCTTTCCACTCGTGGTTGGGTTCTGCTTACTCGCGCTAGCTTGGCCGGCGCGGCGACCCGCGGCCACGCAGTTCACCTGGCCGGTGAGTCTCTCCTGGGCGTTGGCAGTCCTGTCCTTGATCGTCGGGGCGCACGCATGCGGGACACGCGGACGGGCGGACGACTATCTTCAGTACTATGGCTGGCAGGATCACTACTGGTTCGACAACGTTTATGGTGGTTGGATGGGCGTCTATAAGGAGGCCATGGAGAACCTCTATGGTGAAAACGCTGCCCTAAAGAACATCGGCGCCCGCAAGGCACGGGATTTCCACCGGGTCCGGCGGGATGCCCAGTTTCTTCTACGCAATGTCAGTGTCGATCACCGAAACATCGGCGTGTTGGCGGAAGGCTTTCCGTTGCTGGCCAAACGGCTAGGGCGACGTCTGAGCAAGGTGCCTCCGTCCCTGAAAGAAGCGAACTTCATCGATGTGAATGCCTTGAGAGCCGACGGAATTCGCGGCGAAAAACTAGCGGTGCGGATGCGGGCCGATCTCAAGGTCGTGCTGTTCTGGGAGAACGAAGTCGCGGTTGGCGACGCTTGCGGTCCTTCCGCGAAACGTTTTCCAGATCTCGTTCAGGCTCGCGACGCATCGCAAGTCGTAACTTATCGCGGGTTGGAGTTGACTCACGATTGTGCCCTGTTGGTGCCGCCGGCGTTCGTCGCCTTTCTAGATAAATAAGAGGGGGCCTTATCTTCAGCGTCTTGATCACTCTACTGGCCTGGTTTCCCGCCCTCGTAGGTTGGGGGATCTGGCTTGAGCGACGAATGCGCGCACCCGGTACTCTGGCGGGGGACGGCGTTGCTCGTCCGGCTTTCGACGGCATATTCGGATTAGTTATTGCAGCCACGGTTTGGAATTTTTTCGCCGCGATTTCTCCGCTCTACTGCATGATCATGCTCATCGCGGGATGGCTTTTTTGCGTGCGCTATCGGGCTTGGACCCGGATCGGCGCGAACCGATTGGCCACTTACGTCGTTGGACTTTTGATCGCTGTCGCCTTGTCGTTGTCGGTGGTCGCTTCGCCGGTTTCTTACGACACTGGGTTGTACCATCTACAGGCGGTTCTTTGGAGCGGCGACGGCCCCGTTGCCTGGGGATTGGCTAACTTGCACGGGCGCTTCGGTTTTAACTCCCTTTGGTTTCCCTGGGCGGCGTCGCTTGGTCTCCCTGGATTGGGACTAGCCCCAGTATTCTCCGCGAATGCGCTGATTGCGTTTTGTTTGGTGGTAGGCTTGCTCGAAGGTGTAGTGGGGGGGCGGAACGATCCCCATCGTGGTGTTTCTCGCCTTTATGCGTTTTCTATTTTACTGATGCTTTCCCTCAGCCGAGGATTGATGATCGGCCTACTGGCAGGGCCATCGAATGATTTTCCCGCGGTGGCGACATCCTTTTACTGTGTACTCCAAGCGTTACGTGCGCTGGAGAGCGGTGGGCCAGGTTTGGCACTCGCCAGCCTTCGTTTAGCCGTTTTGGCGATTTTCGTGAAGGTCTCGGCGCTACCGATCGTCCTCTTCCCCCTGATCGCGGGAGCTCTTCGGGACACCCTCACTCATCGGAAGTGGTTACTGATCTTAATCGCCGCGGGGGTATTTTGGTGTTTGCGAGGCTTTCTGCAATCGGGCTGTGCTGTCTATCCGCTCCCGGCGAGCTGTATCAGCTCGTTTTCATGGAGCGTACCCATCGATGCTGTCAGCGAAATGCAGAGGGTGATTGAAGCCTGGGCCAAGGCGCCAGGAGCGCCGATTTCCGACGCGTTGGTCGGGTGGGGCTGGCTGCCGAAGTGGTGGCGAACATTTCTTGAACAGCGTCTCATCTGGGCGGTAGCGGCCTATCTGGCCGCGGGCCTCGCGCTCGCCAGCGCCGCCCGGTTTTTTAGGCGTTCTAGCCGTGGATTAGATAGCCGCGCACTGGGCAGGGGGTTGGCAGCGAATGTTTTCGGGTTGGGTTTTTGGTTCCTGAAGGGCCCGGATGTCCGGTTTGGACTAGCTCCGCTCGTTTTGATGGGTGTTCTTGTCTTCATCTGGGGCTGGGCGTTCTGGGTACGCGAGCCCCTCGTTTACCTAGTCCGTCTTCGTTGGGCGCTCGCGCTACCGGCCACCTGCTTTGTCGGCCTAGTCGGGTACAACGCCCGGAACCTAAATGTCTCCGATTTATTCCAAAACCATCCCAGACTTGAGACGCCCGCCTTGATGACCGCGCCTACCGCGAGTGGCTTGTTGGTGCAAATTCCCCAGGAGGGCGAGCGTTGTTGGGATAGTCCCCGTCCCTGTACACCATACCTTTCCGCCTATTTGACGAAAGAGGAATGGGGTCTTTGGTCGATCTGGCGGGTAACTCCCCGTTAGAGGGGGGCACGATAAATCTCCAGTAAGGCCTGGATCTGGTGCTTTGGCGTGAAATGCGCCTCGAAGTACGCGCGCGACTCCGCCGACATTTTTGCCCGGTCCGCCTGGGCCGCCCGTTGCAGCGTCTTTGCCAAGGTGGGAGCATCGTGGGGCGGCACCAAGAAACCCGTTTGATTCTCCGCCACGAGCTCGGCCAAGGCGCCGTGACGGGTAACAATCGTCGGCGTGCCGGAAGCGAAAGATTCTGCCACGCTCAGCCCAAATGTTTCGTAACAAAGAGACGGGTGAATTGAAAAATCGGCCGCGTGAATCTGCCGGAAGAGTTCGGTGCGATCCGCCGATTCGACGAGTTCAATGGCGAGTCCCGCGCCGCGCGCCGCTTCGATCTCCCGTAGGAATTCGGTAAATTCACCGGACGGGTTCGCGGGTCGGCGAACGAGCATTTTCAGACGGAAATTCCGAGGAAGTTCACGCCAAGCACCGAGCAAATGGGTCACGCCTTTCTCCGCGCTCAACCGCCCTACGTAAACGAAAGACGGTCCCGCAGAGTCTGGGTCTGGCCTCGAGCTCCAGTTGGGAAACGGATCGGGAACGTAATGCGGCTTTACGGTAATCTTATGGGCAGGGAATCCCCCGGCGATGAATTTTTGCTTCACGAACGTAGATGGAGCGATGAAGCGCCTTATGTGGCGCCAGCCGTCCGTGCGGCGTTGCTGGGCAATCAGGTGCGAGACGGGAAGCGTTGCTAAGCGCGAGCCTCGGTAGCAGCCGAACCAGCTTCCTATATAGGGGGAAGCGGTTACGCAAAGGTCGCAGGGTTTTCCATCACGTAGCAGGAGTGCATTTGCGCAGAGCGGACGATAGTTGTGCAGGGTTTGCACAACGGGTATCCCCGCGTCGGCGCAAGCTAGGTAGATCGCAGGCGTGATCAATGGAAAAGTGTTGTGGACATGGACGACATCGGGCCGAAACTGCGCGAGACGATCGACAATTAGGGCGTATTGCCGCGCGGAGTGCGTGAGTTCCCGCGCGACCCTTGCCGAGCTGTTACCGGGAGTTCCGATCGACAGATTCGAAACAAAGTACGCATCCACTTCATGACCTTGGGAGCGCAAAAGCGTGAGGTCGTTTTCGACGGCAATATCTTCCCCGCCGGGTACTTGGTAGGAGTTGTGGGCGACGAGTACCTTCATCCTGATCGGCCGGGTGGCCATGACCCCAGAATATCGCGGGTCGCTAGCCAAACAAAGCGTGTATTCGTCGTGAGGTAGCGCCTCCACAGGCGACCGGGCTCGCTACCCAGCCGATGGAGCCATTCCAGCCCGGCTCGTTGCATCCACTTCGGGGCGCGTGGTTTGTTGCCGGACAAGAAGTCAAAGGCGGCTCCGACCCCGAAGAAAAGAGTCTGGGGAGCGATACGGGACACCGCCTGCATCCAGAGTTCCTGCTTTGGTGCGCCCAGGCCGACCCACACCACGGCGGGCGGGCGGCGGCCGGGGCATCGATCCAGCAATGCTTCCCAGTCTTCTTTGGCGTTGGCTACCGAGAAGCCCCGGATTGGGGGACTGTAGGCAGGGACGTGAGACAATCCGAAGTGACTCGCGAGTGCCTTTAACACGGACGGCGTCGAGCCCAAAAAAGCCATTTCGTAGTCGTTTTGAGTCTCTAAAAAGAGACGGAAAAAGTCGGGACCGCAGACACGACTGCGTACGGCTTGCCCCTTGAGCCGCGACACCCATTTCAGGGGTACGCCGTCGGCCGCATTCAACCACGCTTCATCGAGGGCTGAACGGAGAGCGGGATTGCTTTGGTACTCTGTTGCTAAATGTACGTTCACGAAGCAGGCAAAGCCACCCCGTTTTTCCGAAACGCGGCGAAGTACGGCTTCTAGGGTTTCGCTAAGGCTGCGGCGCGAGATCCGTACGCCGATCACCCGCGTATGGTTGGCCATGGTCTCGGCACCCATTCAGTAGGCTCCCCGACCGAAGAGGGTCACCCAAATCGTGCGCGCGATGATCTGAAAATCGAGCCAAATAGACCAGCGATCGATATACTGAAGATCCAAGGCTAAGATATCTTCAAAACGCGTGATTTGATTCCTTCCGCTGACCTGCCAAAGTCCGGTAAGGCCTGGCCGGATACTGAGGCGCCGGCGGAAGTGTGTTTCATAGCGGCTTACTTCATCGGGCGTCGGCGGACGCGTGCCGACCACGCTCATATCCCCGCGCAGGATATTGAAGAACTGAGGAAGCTCATCAAGCGAGGTTCGACGCAGAAAGGCCCCAAACGGGGTGATGCGCGGATCGTTGTCGATCTTAAAGATCGGACCCTGCATTTGGTTCTTCCCTGCGAGTTCGTGCTTGCGTGCTTCGGCGTCCAAATACATCGTGCGGAATTTGTAGCATTTGAATCGCCGGCCGTTTTCGCCGACCCGGACCTGCTTGAAGATGACCGATCCCGGGCTTTCGCGACGGATGCGCCAGGCGATCCAGGGTAGGACGGCGCCAGTGATGAGGAGGCCAATGATCGAGATGAAGATATCTGTGGAGCGCTTAATGAGCGCTTCGAACGGGGTCATTAGGTTACGGTAGAAAGTCACGATGGGTAAGTGATCCAGCGTGGAAAACGTGACTTTCGAGGCGGGAAGATCAAAAAGCGCAAGCGAGAAGCGGGCCGGGATGCCGAGCGTTTCACAGAGGGTAACCTGTCGGCTCACTTCGTCGGAGTCGATACGGTCGAGCGCAAAGTATACTTCGTCTACGGCGATTTCATGGATGAGTTTTTCCAAGTCGGCGACCGTGCCTACCACCGGAACGCCATCGAGAGAGCCCGGTCCTTCCGGAAGCGGTGAGCTTTGCTCACGTAGTAGACCGCTTGGTAAATAACCCCAGTGCCGATTACGATGCAGACTCTCAATCACGCGGCGGGCGTTTACACCCGTACCGGCAATCAACACGCGTCTATAGTTGTATCCGCGCCGGCGCACCGAGGAGAGCGCGATGCGCGCGGAGAGGCGTTCAACTAGGATGAATGCATAGTTGAGTCCAAGAAAAAGCACAAAAAAGTAACGCGACGTGGTCTTGGCCTGCAGTATAAAAATGAGGCTCCCTAGAATCGCGACTTCCGCGAGCGCCGCTTTCATCACCATCAAGATGATATCGGAAATACGCTTGAGCCTTAGCGATTGGTAAAACCCAAAAGCGGGGTAAAGGATGAAATGGATGACTACGCTTGCCCCGAGCATCCACGTGAGTGATTCGATAGCGGGAAGCGTACCCAACCCCAAGTCGAAGATCCGGGCATCGCGCAAATAGTAAGCGGTGACGAAAGCGGCCGCGCAAAGGACGACATCCATGGAGCGAACCAGGACATGGATTTGCTCGGCGCGGTTCTTGAGCATGAGCCGCTATTTTACCATGTATTTGAGTGGATCCAGCCCGGCTTTACGAACGTCCTCGGCGACCATCACTTTCACGAGTTCGGGGAAGGAGATCTTCGGTTTCCAGCCGAGCTTCTGCTTGGCTTTCGTCGCGTCTCCGATGAGGAGATCCACTTCGGTCGGGCGGAAATACTTCGGATCGATTTTCACGTGCTTGTTCCAATCCAGCCCTACGAATCCGAAGGCAAGCTCCAGGAATTCGCGGACGGAATGCGTTTCGCCGGTGGCGACCACGTAGTCGTCACCCTGCGGAGCCTGGAGCATGAGCCACATGGCTTCGACGTAGTCCTTGGCGTGACCCCAGTCGCGCTTGGCATCGAGATTGCCGAGGTAGAGGTCCTTTTGGCGTCCCGCGAGAATCTCGCCCAAGGCGCGCGTGATCTTACGGGTGACGAAGGTTTGTCCGCGGCGCGGGGACTCGTGGTTGAACAGAATCCCATTCGAAGCGTGGATATTGTAGGCTTCCCGGTAGTTCACCGTGATCCAATAAGAGTAAACCTTCGCACAACCGTATGGACTGCGCGGATAAAAGGGCGTGGTTTCCTTCTGGGGGACTTCCATCACTTTGCCGAACATTTCGGAGCTAGAGGCTTGGTAGAACTTGGTGTCGATGCCGGTATCGAGGATCGCGTCGAGCAGGCGGATCGTACCGGTACCAGTGATGTCGGCGGTGTATTCCGGAACGTCGAAGCTGACTTTCACATGGCTTTGGGCGCCGAGATTGTAGATCTCGTTCGGTTTGATTTTCCGGAGTACGCGGTTCAATCCGGTGGAATCGGAAAGGTCGCCGTAATGGAGGAAGAGCCGGGTACCGTGGATGTGGGGATCTTGGTAAAGGTGGTCGATACGACCCGTATTAAAAGAGCTCGAGCGGCGGATGAGACCGTGAACTTCGTACCCCTTTTCTAAGAGTAGTTCAGTCAGGTATGAGCCATCTTGCCCAGTAATTCCGGTAATTAATGCGCGTTTAGTGTTGGACATTGGGCTTGAATAAACTGCTCGGGACCGAACGGCAAGGGAATTTAGGCAGCGGATGCGAACCGAAGGGCGCTATGACTGGTTGCGTGGCTCTGGGGTCGGCTTTCCGCAGGCCAGGCCGCTGAAGAGGATGAAGCTCAGCACCATCGCCTGATTGATGACCCACCAGGGGTGGTCAAAGAGGCCTAACACCCAGGTCGTGGTGACGGCGGCAAGGATCAATGTCGCCTCCAGGGTTGGATCGCGCCAAGCCCGCAGCCAAGCGAGGACCCAGAGGAGAAGATGTAGGATTCCCCAGATCCAACCGCGCGAGCGAAGTTGCTCGAGGATCAAGCTGTGGGCGTGGCTAAACTCGAGAGCATACACATTGAAGTCGTTCCAGGGAATACAGGCGTCGCCCAGCGGGTTTTGTCGAATCTTATCGAGTGAAAAGAGTGTAGCGCGGATCCGCATGTCTCGGTTCCCGTCGGCGGTGTAACCCAGGGAGCTGGGTTCCACACCCTGGTTTAGCCAGAGGAGGGACTTCAGGCGTACCGAAAGGATGTCGGTCGGTAAGATCAGGAACGCAGCAGCGACGCAGATGGCAAGGCCTCCCGCGAAGGCGGCCCATAACCGCTTACGGCTCAGGCTCGGCACACGGTGATGGCGTAGGTAATGAACAATAGCGATGGCAAGGCCTGCGATGCCCGCCACAAACGGCCCGCGTTGAGTGGTCGCTAAACTGAGCGATATACAGGCGAACGAAAGTGCTAGTATCGCGGATGCGGGTCCGGGCGGAAAGGTACGGACCGCGCGCGTACGGACCCAGGCGAGGGCGACCAGCGCAGGTACCCAAGCGAGCAGCTTGGCCAAAGACTGTTTTCCGAAAATGCCGCCGAGCAACCGGTGCTTACTCTCTGAAACATATTGAGCGTTCGTCTTAGGATCGAAGAAATTTTGCAGCAGCCAGTCCACGGCCGATGGTGAGACCAAGTCTAATGCCGCGGAGCCAAGTACCAAGGCGGCAATCGCGTAGAGCACGAAACTCGCTGGCCGCTTGGGTAGTAAACAAAGGCAGAATCCGGCCAGCCCTCCGAAGAGGGTGGCGGCCCAATCTCGTAGGAAAGCGGTCGGCATCTCGCAAGGAATCGCCGCTACGAGCGTACTAGCGGAGCCGATCAAGACGGCGGCGATTCCAAGGGTGCGGGCATGTTTCGGCATCTCCTTTCGTCGTGTCCAAGCGTAGTAAAGCAATATCGGGATTCCGAGTTTGACTGCGTTTAAGGGTCCGGCGATCCCGAAAACGGGGGAAAGCTCGGCGAGCGCGCGAGTTCCGGCTGTGAAGGAGGGGAGGATTCCCAGGGCAAGGATGATCGCCACGATCCAATCCAACGTCGGGCGCTTGGGCGCATTCATGTGAATTGCTTGATTGCTCGTTGGAAGTAATGCTCCGGCAACCGGGTATAAGCCCGATCGACGGGGGTGAACCAATTGAAGCGCATCAGATGCCAAAGCGCCGCCACGCCATCCTTCCAGTTGATCTTCTTCCCCTGTAGTTGGGTGCGCGGGTAATAGTTTATGGGAAGTTCGTATATCCTTGGCCGCACTTTCGCGAGGTAAGCGGTAAGCTCCACTTCGATGCCGAAGCGCTGGGATTTCAGGTTCATCGCCTTCAAGATGTCGGCGCGGAAGATCTTGTAGCAGGTTTCCATGTCGGTCAGGTAGATGCCCGACATCAGGTTGCTCATCACGGTGAGAAAACGGTTCACGAAGTAGTGGTAGGTGCGGTGGACTTGGTAGGCGCTTTTCTTGAAGCGGCTGCCGTAGACCACGTCCGCTTTGTTCTCGAGGATTGGGATCAGCAATGCGGGCACGTCGCGGGGGTCATACTCGAAATCCGCGTCCTGGATCATGATGATGTCGCCGGTGGCCTCCTGGAATCCCCGGATGACCGCGGCGCCTTTGCCTTGATTGGGATTCTGGCGAATCACGCGGAAGCTGTACTGTTTGGACAGCTCTTCCAAGATTGCCAGGCTGCCGTCTCGGGAGCAGTCGTCGATGAAGATCCACTCGCGTTCGATGGGACAGGGTGACTCCATCAGGAAGTGCACGACTTCGCGCAGGTGTTTTTCCTCGTTATAGACCGGAATGACGATGGACAGTTTTTGGGCGCTCACGTTAGAGATCCTTACCCGACCTGGCGACCTTGGACAAGGTCCACGATGGATCGACAAGGCTAAATCGCTTGAAAACCCGTCATCGCTCGCATACGGTCACCGCCATGTCGGCCGATTCTCTCTCCGCCACCGTTCCCTTTGAGCTCCAATCCCTCTCCCGCGCCCACGCCTACCAAAAGTGGGCGACCTCGGCCGTGCAGCCCTACTTGGGACAGCGTATTTTGGAAATGGGCGCCGGCATTGGCAACATGTCGCGTCATTTGCCCGTGCGCGAACGCCTCATCCTTACGGAGTACGAGGCGAGCCTCTTAGAAATCCTCCAACGTGACCTCGCGACGTGGCACGCCCCCGACCTGCAGAAGAAAATTTCCACCGACCGCTTCGACCTCCTGCAGGACGACCCCGCCCGGTTTGCGAGCGAAAATCTAGACACCATCGTTTCTTTCAACATGCTCGAGCACATTCAGGACGATGGCCGCGCCATCGCCGCTCAAGCGCAGATTCTGCGAAACTCTCAGGCCTTGGGCCCCCGCCGCTTGATCTTGTTCGTGCCCGCCCATCCGTGGGCGTTTGGCAGCGTTGATCAGGCCTTTGGCCACTTCCGCCGTTACAGCGCCGGTATGTTACGCAAACTTGCCCGCACGCACGCGCCCGATGCCCGCATCGAGGAGATGCGCTACTTCAACGCCGTGGGCCTGCCGGGCTGGTGGATGATGGGGCGAGTGCTAAAAAAGAAAGAAATCGGCGCTGGCGCGGTAGAAGCCTTCGAAAAAATCTGTCCGTGGGTGGCGCCGTTCGACGACTTTGCCCATAAGGTGTTGCGTTTACCGCTCGGCCAATCCCTGCTCTCGGTTTGGCGCTTCTAACGTCCCGCCGTGTTTCGCCACGCCGATCCCACGATTTCCGGCAAGCTCGAGTGACGGGGATGCCACCGGAGTTCGCGCTGGGCGCCACTTGAGTCCGCAATCAGCGAAGGCGGATCGCCCGCCCGCCGGGGGCCTACCCGCACTTCCAGCGGTTTTGCCGCAGTTTTCCGGCAAGCGTCCACAATTTGCCGCACGGAGTAGCCGGCGCCAGTCCCCAGGTTGAAAGCACGCGTGAGTGGCGCGCTTGCTCCCGCGTCATCCAGGTACTTCAAAGCCAGCAAGTGGGCCTCGGCCAAATCGGAGACATGGATGTAGTCCCGCACACAGGTCCCATCCTTGGTGGGATAGTCCTCGCCAAAAATCGTAAACGGCTTATCATCCCGCAGGGCGCGGAATATGATTGGAATCAGATGCAACGGCGGGTTGTGTTCCTCCGTCAGCTCGCCATCCGGATCGCTACCGGCGGCGTTGAAGTAGCGCAGCCGCACCGAGCGTAGGCCACGCGTGGTGGCGGCTTCGAGGTACTGTTCCACTTCCCACTTATACTGACCGTAAGGATTGATGGGCGCCTTGGGATGGTCCTCGCGAATGAGTATCCCTGGCGCAAGCTCGGGCGCTCCGTACACCGCGGCCGTGCTGGAAAAAACCAGCTTGCTTACACCCGTCTCGAGCAGCGCGTCCACGAGCGTGCGCGACCCGTCTACGATCGCCCGCCGATACTTCTCTGGCTGCGCCACGGACTCATCCACGCGCACAAGGCTCGCGAAGTGAAGGGCGGCCACGAATGGGTAGCGGGCGAGTACCTCGCGTAATCGGGTACCGTCGAGGATATCGCCTTCCTCGAGGGGTCCCCACTTCACGTTGTGACGAAAACCGGTTTCGAGATTGTCGTAGGTGACGGGCAGGTAGCCCGCGCGCGCCAAGGCCTTGCAGGTGTGACTGCCGATGTAACCGGCGCCACCCGTCACGAGTACGGGGGCAGGTGCGGGAGTGGACCCTGACATGCGCTCCAACTTGCCTATTTCATGGCGAAATGTAAAGATCATCCACTGATGACGCCCTACGTCGATCTCTTCGTGCTGAGCTACCAAAAGGCCTCGACGGTCGTCGCTAGCGTTGAGTCGGTCTTAGATCAAACTTATCTCGCAAAAAAAGTCATCGTTTCTGAAAATGGCTCCTCCGACGGAAGCCTGGAGCGTCTGTTGCCTTTTTTGACGGCAAATCGGGGGCTCGAGGTGCGAGTGCGTCGCCCGGGCTGGGCGCCGGGTATTTTTGAGCACATGAACGTCTGCCTTGCTGAATCTACGGCGCCTTACGTGGGATTCTTTCACGCCGACGATCTGTATGACCCCGCCCTTGTCACCCGTCAGATCGAACTCTTCGAGCAACATCCCGAGCTCGGCGTGGTTACCGCCGTCGGCACCGGGATCGGCAGCCGGGATGAAGTCCTCTGGCCCGTGAAGTTGCCGGACGGGCTCGCGCATCCGCTCCTCGATCCGGCGCAGGTTTATCGACACCTCTCACTGCACGGGAATTCTTTTTTTCTCGCGCCTTCCGCGCTTTATCGTCGCTCTATTTTTCAGGAACTGGGGGATTTTTCCACGCGCTTCCCGCAAAGTGGCGACGTGGAGTTTTTTCTGCGGGTGCTCTTTTCCCGCTATCGGATGGCGGTTTTGCCGGATCCCCTGATTCAAGTGCGCTTCGAAGCCGCGCAGGCGAGCGCGCGTTATGACCAGGCTCGTACGGGGGCTTCGGATTATTTTGAAGTGCTGGGTGGGTACGCGGACCGTAGCCCACTCTCTCCCGCAGACCAACGTCGGGCCGATGCTCTGCGCCGCCTCGACCAGTTCCAAGCCGAGCTCAACCGCTGCGCGCGCGGTACGATGGAAAAGTCCGCGGGCTACCGTCTCGAGGTGCTTGCGCGCGAGTTCACGGGCGATGATCTCGCGGGTTTCGGCGGCGTGGATCGCCTGAAAGTGCGGGCCGTGCGCGCGGCCGGGCCCCTTTTCACCATGCCGGTGGGGGCGTGGCTCGCGCGCCAGATTCTCCGCCAAACTGATCCTAGGCGTAGTCTTTGGCTGCAAGCCGCGTTAAGATTGAAGCGCCGATGACTGAAGTGAAACCCCCGCCATCGCCGGCCCCATCGTGGCTCAAAAGCGGCGTTTTGAATACGGTCGAGCACGTGCTCACGCGCGTGATGGATGCGGCTACGTCTCTGCTTCTCATCGCCTGGCTTTCTCCCGAAAGCTTTTCCGCGCTAGCCCTGGCCCAGGCTTGGGTGGCGCCCGTGCTGCTCTTCTTGCTTTGTCCCGAAACGGCGCTCTACCGCGATTTCGAACGCTGGCGCGCGGAAGGGACCTTAGGCCGGCACTTGGCCGTGTTTCGACGCTTCGCTTACGGGAAGTTTCCCGTGTGTTTGGTAATCGCGTTCTTACTGAGTTGGCTTACGGTTCCGGCCGGCCATCCGTACCTGGGCTTAGGCGTGAGCCTCTGGGCGGTGTTTTTGATGATCGGGCCTCAATGGTCGGGCCCAGACCGGGAGTTTTTGCGGATCTCTCTGAAGCTCAAGCGTCTCAACCAGCTCACGCTCTTTCAGAAGGGAACGCTTTTGGGGCTGACGGTGCTTTCGTTGCTGATTTGGGGTGCCGTACCGTCCAAAGCTCTTTTCCTTGCGCTGGGTGCCTCGGCGGGGATTTCGGCGGCCGCGACGGCGCTTTGGGCTTATTTGTCCGCGCGCGAAGCCCAGCGGGAAGCCGGCATTCCGGCAGAGGGAGTAGCGACGGCTGAGGTTTGGCCGATCCTGCGGCGGGTGATCGGTAGCTTCTCCCTTTGGCAGCATCTTTCGGGCGTGATCTGGGGTTGGGTGCAGACGATGGATATTTTCATCCTCGGCGCCTTGGGACTGCCCGCGCGCGAGATTGGCCTCTACGCCTCGACCTTGAAGCTCGCCAACTTTTCCCAGGCCCTGCCGCTGGCGATCGGCAATTATTTTTCCATTTGGCTGGGGCGCAACACGCAGGTCCCTCCGGCGCGGGAGCGACTGGAGGTCCGTCGTTTCACTTGGCTGTTTTTTGCGTTGGGGATTGGCCAGGTCGCTGCGTTCGCGATTGCTTCGCCGTGGGTTTTGCGCCTTCTCTCGCGAGGTCGCTGGGAGCTTACGGAGCAAGCCGTGATGCGAAGCTGGTTGATTTGTATGGTCATAGGTTCGGCTCTCCTGACCCTCAGCCTTCCGCTGAACACATGGCTAGTTTTGCGGCGATCGGCCCAGGAATTTTTCTGGCGCACCTCCTTCGTTTGGATATTTGCCGCGATTTTCATCTATACGCTCGCGATCCGCCTCTTCGGCCCACTCTTGGGAACGGATGGGGGATTCACCGGAGCGGCCTATGGAAATATCGCCGTGGGCGGAGTGTATTCCCTGCTTGTACTCGCGATGCTCGTGGGACCGCGCACGGCCGGGGGCGCGAGGTAATGCGCTGGCTGCAATGGGCGAACGTGGATTTAGCCAAAGGCCTGGGAGGCGTGGAAGTCCATGCCCGGCGTTTGGCGGAAGAGCTGCGGGGACTGGGCGTGGAAGCGAGTCTCTCTCACGACCCGCGTGACCTTTCTGATCCGCGCTGGGACGTGATTCACACTCATGGAAGCCTTCTGCCCCACGGACGGGCGATGTGGGAGCCCGCCGGAAAGAAGCTTCGCGCGCGGCTAGGCCAGGCCGGTCCTTTACGGATCGTGACCTTGCATGGCTCGACTTGGGAGCGCATGCGCGCCTGCGGTGAGTATACATGGCCGGGCGGCTATCTCGCGTACGCGCGTGAAGTCGCATCGGTTTCGGCGGCGGATCTCGTGTGCTGCGTACGCGAGCGCGTCTCACTCTTCCGGTGGGCCTTGAAAATCGGGAAGAGAGGGGTGGTCTGTGGAAATGGTTGGGATACCGCGCCGAGTGGGATGCCGTCGCGGTTGCCGCCGGATTTGGGCCCGCGCTTGGACGAGCACGGCGATTTTCTCTTTTTCGTGGGCCGCGGCGCCGATCCCGTGAAGGGGACCGACGTGTTGGCCGAGATGTTGCGCCGGAACACGCACCTGCGGCTCGTGGCCGCGCCGGGTGAGGGATTTTCACCCAGCCCGCAAATCTTGGAAACGGGACGCTTGGACCCGACCGGCGTGGTGGCGCTCCTGCGGCGCGCGCGGGCCGTGATTGCGCCCTCTCGGTATGAGGGATATTCAATCGTGGTGCTTGAAACCCTCGCCGAAGGCGTGCCCATCGTCGTGACGGAGGTGGGAGCTGTGACCGAGCTTCCGAAGGGACTCCAGGGAGTTTTCGTGGTGAAGGAACTTCGAGCGGACCCTTTGGCCCAGGCCGTGGAGCAGGCTTACCGGCTTCCGAACGATCCAGCCGCGCGCCAGGCACGCGCGCAGGTGAATCGTCCGCTCCTGTTGAGCTGGCGGAACGTCGCTGAGCGCTGTCTATCCGCCGCCGAGCCGCTGGTACGCGCGCGTGGGAGGGCCCGTTTGTGAAAGTCGCGTGGGTATCGACTTGGAATAAAACCTGCGGGATTGCCGACTATTCCAAGATCATTTTGCCCGCCGTGCGGGCAGCTGCGAAAACGGCTTTGCCTGCGGGATACGCCATCGAGCTGCATCCGATCGATGAGCTGCGCCGCCGGGGGCAGGTCGCGGCCTGGGTGGAGAGTCTCGCGCGTTTAAGCCCCGACGTGGTGATCTTCCAGCACGAGTATGGCATCTGGGGCGGGAAGCGCCCGCCCCGCTATCTTTTTCCGCGGGTCGTGAAGGCCGTCCGCGCCCGCCTGCCGCGTGCGAAGCTCATCGCTACCGCCCATAACGTGCTCGCGCGCGACTACGTTTTTCCCACGCGCGGGCGAGGTCTGCAGGCGCCGCTGCGGGTGCTCGCGAACCACCTGCTTATGCCGCGCATGCGCCGGGCCTGGAGCGAGGAAACGTGGGGCGTCCTGGACGAGGTGATCGTACATTCCGAGTTGCAGGTAAGTGACGTCCGCGCCTCGGGTTGCCCCAAGGTCACGGTCATCCCGCACTTCGTGCCTGCCTTAGCGCCCGCCGGTGAGGGGCTCCGAAATACAAAGCTCTCGCCTGAAACCGAATGGAAGATCCGAAACGCGGCGAAGCACCCCGTGATTACGCCGCATCGTTTGGCGCCCGGCGAGCCGGCGCGCAAGACGGTCATGGTGTTTGGGTTTTTCTCGCCAGAAAAAGGCCAGGACCTCGCGGTCCGGGCGCTCGAGCATTTGGAGCGGGACGTACACCTGGTGCTCGCGGGAGGCGCCCGACGCACGGCCGACTATCATTATATGGAGAGCTGCCTGGGAACCGCGCGGGCTCTGGAGCTGGGCGACCGCGTTTCCGTGAGCGGGTTCGTGCAAAAAGATTTTATCGATGATTACTATGCGCGCGCGGATCTAGTGCTCGCGCCCTTTTTGGAGACGACGGGCTCGGGCTCGTTGGCCCAAGCGCTAGGCAGGGGAGCGCCGATCCTCGCTTCCGACCTCCCATTAAATAAAGAGATCGAGCGACGCCAGCCGGGATGCCTGGCGTTCTTCCACACGGGCGATCCCGAGGACTGCGCACGCCAGATTCGCCGACTCCTCACATCCGAGAAAGACCGGGAAAACCTTTCGCGCGCGGCGCTGGAGTACGCCGCCCACTATTCGCCCGAGAAAATTGGGGCCGAGTACTTGGCGCGTATGTTAGCGAATATTTGACGGCAATCGTGCCCTGACAATGAAGTCAGCCTAGTTTGGGCCGGCGACACGAATGAGCGTGTCCACCCAGCCGCCATCTTGGCCCCCGGCGGGCTTCGCATTAAACCAATCGTAGCCTAAGAAAATCACGGTGCCCTTGCCGGCGGCATAAAGGGTAACGGTTGCGCACTGCGGGGTTTTGTAGATGGCCTTCACGGTATCGGATAACCCAGTGAGGCAAGATGTTTGGTTGTTTACGCTCAAGGCTTGGGTGCTCGTCCCCTCGAAAAGAGTTTCCTTGGCGGCTTCCACCTGCAGGGTCTGTTCGGCCGCTGGACTCATTCGGGTTGGTACCTTCAAGCCGAAGACATTGGCGATGAGAACATTGGCGCGGTTATTGGCGTCGCCGTGAAACACCAGTCGCCCTCCGTTCATCACGTACTCTTTCAAAGCGTTCCGATGCTCGGTTCCGAAATCCGAATTCGGATCGCCGATCTCAAACTCCGGAAAGATCACGACGGTGCTTTCGCCCAGGGTCTTTTTGAGCGCGCCCAACGAGTAGTCCGTGAATTGCGCCGAATCCTCGAACTGCTTGATTGTTTCCCAGAGGGTGAAGGGTTCGTTGTCGGTGGTGGATGCTCCCGAGTCCACGTGGCGCGGATTGTAATAGAGACGCGCCACGTGCGTTTGGATCTCTTTCATGCCCAAGGTCTTGGCGTCGGCCTCGGGGAAAGGCAGCTTCGTCCGCCGGTTGTAAGTGGCATCGGTCCAAACCGCGCCTTCCGTGCTGGCTCCGGTTAAGTCTGCGTAAGCGAAGTCGGTGCCCGCTAACTTCGCTTTGGTGAATCGCGCACGCGCCAGCGTCGCGAAGCGAAAGCTGGCCAGCGTGAGGTCGGCGTCTTCAAATCCGGCCTCTTCCAACGGGGCGCGTATTAGCTGAACCCCCTTTAGGTTCGCCCCGCGAAAGTCCGCTCGTCGTAGGTTCACCCCGATAAAGGTGGCATTTTCGGCTGAAACTCCCCGGAAAACGCATTGCTTAAAAACCGGGCTCGAGAATCGGGCCTCCGCGAACGAGGCGTTGCCGAAGGAGAGTTCCTCGAACGTGGTGCTCTCGAAGACTGCCTTCGTAAAACGGGCTTTGTTCCACTCACAGTACGAAATTTCACTGTCCTTCCAGGTCGAGCGGGAGAAGTCGGCGCCGTCAAGCGTCGCGGCCCCCATCACGACTCGGCTGAAACGACTGCCGGTAAAGACGGACCCGGTTAGGTTTGCTTCCGAGAAATCCACGCCCTGCAGGGAAGCGGAATCCCATTTGGTTCCTTCCAACTGGGCACCGCGAAAAGTCACTTTACCCAGTTCGGCATTGCTGAAGTCGGAGCCGCGCAAGTCGATGCGATCAAAGTCTAAACGTCCGAAAGCGCTTCCCCGCAAGTCACCGCATTGTCCGAGGTAGGAGGGGTTCAGTCCGGTTTCCCCGCGGGCATTCACGCACTTGCCGGCTTGGAAGCGGAATCCTTGGTCTTCCGAACTCTTCGAACCTAGCGACAACAGTCCTAGAAAAATTACGAAAACACGAGACTTCCGTACCCAGGCCATATTCATTTCCCCCTTCAGTAGCAAACCCCCGTATTTTAGACCGGGTGGGCCGGAGGTCGAGTTTTTTTATCACCCGCCAAATAAATGACTCGATTTTGATGCTGTGCTTCTGACGCTCGTAGGGAAAACCTGGGCGAGCATACGGATAGGTCTTTAGCTGCGTCAGTCCTGACCCGATAGAGAAGGTAGAGGATTTTCTATGGAACGGAATAAAACCCTAGTCTCCACGGTCTCCGCCGCTCTGAGCGCGGCGATTATAATGATCTTTGCGTTTTGTATCGCCCTGCCTTCGGTGGCGGGAGTGATTCTTTCGCCGGCGGAGCCGCCGTCGACCGATGATACGGAATATCCGCCGTCGGCTTTCGGTGCGGCACCTGTGCATCCCTTGAAGATGGCCACGGCGAAGGAATCGGAGCCCGACCGCAGTCCGGCCGGCCTGGTGCTCGCGCCGAATCCCCGCATGTCCCAACCCGATGGACAAAACGGTCTGGCCGCCAGCGAAGGCGTCCCCGGTCAGGGGAGCAATCCCGCTGATCTCGTGCCGAACAAACGTCGCGGCATTCAAGAGGTTGCGCTGATCGCGAGCGATTTGGGTTTTTTCCCGAAAACCGTTTTCGTCACGCGCGACATCCCCGTGCGCATGTTCATCACGGGGGCGTCGAAAGATACCCTTTGCATCATGATGGACTCGTTCAACGTTCGCAAACAGGTCAGCTCCAAGAAGATCGAAGAGATCACTTTCACGCCGAAGTTCCCCGGCCAGTACCGCTTTTACTGCCCGGTCAACGGCATGGAGGGCAATCTCGTGGTGAAGGAGATGGCTTCGAACAACGCGTTGAACTGAGTGGTATTTTAAGTATTTAGGCTTGCGCCTAGGCCGAGGAGAGACCCGCCCGTGAGTTCCATTTTCGAAGATTCCATCGCCACCTTTCTCGCTCCCGTGAAGGAGTTCTTGGATGACGACGCCGTTTCCGAGATCATGATCAACGGGCCCAAGGAAATCTTCATCGAAAAAAAGGGGTTGATCGAGAAGACCCCGGCCCAATTCAAAGACGAACAGTCCTTGCAGGCCGCCGTGCGCAACATCGCCCAGTTCGTGGGCCGCCGCATCGACGACGAAAATCCTAGGCTCGACGCCCGGCTCCCCAACGGCAGCCGGATCGCCGCCGTCTTTCCCCCCTGCGCGCGCCGGGGGACCACGCTCTCTATCCGGAAATTCCAAAAGGGCGTGCCGTCGTTTGTCGATCTCATCAATCGGGGCTCCATTAGTAAAGATGCCGCACGTTTCCTCGATGTCTGCGTGTATCTCGCTAAGAACGTGATTATTTCGGGCGGCACGGGTTCGGGTAAGACGACTTTCCTCAACGTCTTGGGCTCGCGCATTCCGGGCAACCAACGTCTGCTCATCATCGAGGATTCTTCAGAGTTGAAAATTCACACCGATCACGTCGTCTACTTCGAGACTAAGGCCGCGCGCGCCGATGGCAAGGGCGAGGTGAGCGTGCGTGACCTCGTCAGTAGCGCCCTCCGTCTGCGCCCCGATCGCATTGTCGTCGGGGAAGTGCGCGGGCCGGAGTCGCTCGATCTGATCAACGCCATGAACACGGGCCACGGGGGCTCGATGGGAACGACCCACGCGAACTCGCCTTACGACGCGCTCGTACGTTTGGAAACGCTCGCCATGATGGGCGACTCCCACGTGCCCGCGCAGGCGATTCGCCGGCAGATCGCCTCCGCCATTCATATCGTGGCGCAGATCAAGCGCATGAGCGACGGAACCCGCAAGGTCGTCGACATCGCCGAGATCTTACCCGAGCTCGATGATCGTGGCCGGTACGAGGTGCGCAGCATCTACCAATTCGTCCAGCGGGGCCGTGGCGCCGACGGCAAGATCGTGGGCGAAATCGTGCCCACTGGGTACGTGCCTTCGTTCATGGACGAGATCGAGGTGAACCGCATTCCGTTCACGCGCGATAAGTTCACGGCGCCGGAGTGGTTCTTGGCTTTGCAGAAGAAAGAGCGCGCGGCTTAAGCGCTTGCGCGCTTTGGCTACCTATTCCTTAATGGTATTCGTGGAAAAAACTTCGTACCCCGTGCCGCCCGTGCGGCGCAGATTGCCTTCGCGGACCGCGTCCGTGGTCGAGGGTAGCTCGGCTCGCGTGGAGTTCACCATCGAGTTCACTCCACGTTGAAAGTAGAGTTTCGAATTTCCCCGGGTGAGCGCCACCAGGTTGAGTGCCTTGCGAGGTTCGCGCGAGTTAGGCTTACTCACCCGCGGGTTACCTGCGGGAGTGGCGGCCGGGCGGGTGGCCCCGGTCTTCGCTGGTCGAGTCGGCTTGGCCATTTTTTTGACCGTGGACTTTGTTGTCTTGGATTTTTTGGTTACGGCGAGCTTCGGATTTGGCCGCACCGTTTTCGCCGTTTTCGGCGCCAGTCGCGTCTTTGCGGACTTGGTTTTGCTCACGGCCGCATCCGCGAGCACGCCATTGGCTAACATTCCGATCCCCACCATCGTCGCTACGACCCATCTCATGGCGGCCTAAATACTGATTTCGACTAAATGTGTCAAGCGGGGGTCGGGAAGCGGGAAATCGGCTCTTTTTTCTGATTTTCCGTCGCTCGGTGACAACAATCATTGACGGGCCCTAGCTCCCCCCGCGAGAATCTAAAATGGATATGCACTTCGATTTGATCGTCATCGGTTCCGGTCCCGCAGGTCAAAAGGCAGCGCTGCAAGGCGCGAAGGCCGGGAAGAAAGTCGCGATCATCGAAAAGTACTCCGCGTTTGGCGGCGGTTGCGTGCACTTCGGCACGCTTCCTTCTAAGTCTTTTCGTGAGTCCGTGTATCGCTACTCGCTAGGCTCGCGAGGAGCGCTCGGACAGGAAATCGACGCGCGGGGGGCCACCAAGCACGCCGATCTGCCCGAGATGGAGCGCCTGCTGCGGCGGCGCGACCGGGTCGTGAGCGTGGAATCGCAGATTATCTTCAATCAACTGACGCGAAATCGCATCCAGATGTTCCACGGAACCGCGTCCTTTTTATCCCCCAACGAGATTGAAATCGTCTCCCCGAAAAAGCGGGAGACCATTCAAGGGGACATCGTCATCATCGCGGTCGGAGCGGGGCCCGTGGCGCCGAAGAACATTCCCGTCAATGGCAAGGGCGTGTTTGATAGCAATAACATTCTCACCCTGAAGCGCACGCCGAAATCCATGATCGTGCTGGGCGCGGGCGTGATTGGTTGCGAGTACGCCAGTATGTTTGCCACCGCCGGTACCCAGGTCACCCTCGTGGATCGTCGGCACGAGATCTTGGCGAGCGTCGATCGCGAGATCGTCGGTGCGTTGCTGGAGCGTTTCAGTCACCACGACATGCACGTTTTGCTCGAGTACGAAACCGAGAAGGTGGAAGTATTGGAGAAGGGGAGCGAGCGCACCGTACGGGTCACCTTTAATAGCGAAAAGCACGGCCGCAAAGTCGTCGAAGCCGAAACGATGATGGTCGCGCTCGGGCGTTTCGGCAACACCACCGATTTAGGCTTGGCGAAGGCGGGGCTACAGGCCGACGAGCGAGGCTTGATTAAAGTGGATCGCAGTTTCCGCACGGCGGTCCCCAGTATTTATGCGGTGGGGGACGTCGTCGGTCAGCCGGCGCTTGCGTCCACCAGCATGGAGCAGGGACGCATTGCCTGTTGCCACGCCTTTCAGATCACGGGCGAACTCGCCACGACCGAAATGCCGGAGAACTACCCCTACGGAATTTATACCATTCCCGAAATTTCGATGGTCGGGCGTACGGAAGAAGAGTTGAAGCAAAAAAAGGTGGATTTCGTGGTCGGCAAGGCCCGCTATAAAGAGCTCGCGCGCGGTCAAATCGTGGGCGATCGCTGGGGGATATTGAAGCTCGCGGTCGATCGTCAAACCCTGAAGGTTCTAGGCGTGCACATTTTGGGCGATAGCGCGGCTGATCTCATCCACATCGGCCAGGCCGTGATGAACCTAGGCGGGGATGTGCACTATTTTATTCGCAATGTCGTGAATTACCCGACGCTGGCCGAGGCTTACAAAACGGCCGCGTTGAACGCCGTGAACCATATTCACGGCAAGACTTCGACTCGTTAGCGGTTACCCGTTCTAGAATTCGTATTCGGAGACGGCCGCTACCCCCGCTTGGGTGCGGTCCCGCATTTTCTCCAGGAAGCGCACCAGGTACAGGGCTTTGACTTCGGCGGCGAACTGGTCGTCGGCCGAAGTCGGCACGGCGGCCAGCGCCTTCTTCGCCTGCTCGTTCACAAACGCCGGGAGCGCTCGGCGGGCTTCCGTTTGCTCGGGCGAGGCGGCGCCGTCGCACACGGGGCCTTGCTCGAGGCTAACCCCGCAGCCCGCGTCCTTGGACTTAAGGTAGATCTCTCCGATGGGGTCGAGTAGGGGTTTTAACTGCCCGGCGCGCGCCTTCGCGGATTGGGATACCTTGCCTACTTTCACCACGATGCTGGTGGAGGTATTGGGGTTGTACACCGCGCAGGGCTTTTCCCCATGCGTGGCGAGTTTTTCAGCCGCCGCATTTAGCGGTTCTATTTGCGAAGCGGCTTCCATAAGGTTCGTCGCCGCGATTTCGTTGCGCTTACGATCGAATTGGATACGTTGGGAGGTTTCCAGGCGCTTGAGCTGCGCTGCCGGCTTGTTCTGCAGGTTCTGATAGCGACCCAAGGCTTGTTCCACCCGCTGCTCGGCATCCTTCAGGTCTTGATACACCTTCACTACTTCGGTGGAGCAGCTCGTCCCCAGGGTGGGGTCGGGCATGCCGCAGCTCGAGAGGCCGACCAGCGTCAGGCCGGACGCTAGGGTGAGGGGAATCAGAAATGAAGCGCGTGCGAATGCCATAAGGTTCCTCAACAAGATGACGCAAAATACAATAGGCGTCATTTTTAGTCAAATGAACCCTTGGGGGGTAAAGCTGCCGTTTTTACTGAGAAAAGCCGCTTAAACGATCCGCTGAACGTTCTGGGCTTGGGGACCTTTTTGTCCCTCGTAGAGGTCGAATTCCACCTCTTGCCCTTCGTTTAGGGTCTTGTAGCCTTCTTTTTGGATGGCGCTGTAGTGGACGAAAACTTCGCGCCCATCTTTGCCTTCAATCATGCCAAATCCTTTTGCGTCATTGAACCATTTCACTTTTCCAAATGCCATGCGTTCGGGGTCCTCCTTGGACCCATTACTCAGTGTGACGAAAGTTAAAGCGCTTGTCAAAGTGGGCGTCACGAATTTGGCAAAACCTGCGCAAAGGCCTGGATGCGTCGCGAACCCTTCGCTAAAGTAGTCCCATGCTCGCGCCCGCCCCGTATGTTTTTTTCCAGTTATTTGAGCCAGAGACTTCGACCTATACCTATCTACTTGCCGACGGACAAACGGGCGAAGCCGTGATCATCGATTCGGTCTTGGAAATGATCGAGCGCGACTACAAGTGGATCACGGAAGCGGGATTGAAGCTGCTCTACGCAATCGACACCCATTTGCACGCCGACCATGTCACGGGCGCCGGGGAGTTGAAGAAGCGCACGGGAGCGCGCACGGCGATCGCAGCGGCGGCAAAAGTCGGCTGCGCGGACATCGCGCTCAAAGACGGTGACGAGCTTCGCTTCGGGCGTTTTTCTCTCAAAGCGCTGGCGACGCCGGGCCATACCGATTCTTGTATGAGCTACTACTGCGAAGGCCGCGTTTTCACCGGTGATGCCCTCTTGATTCGCGGCTGTGGGCGTACGGATTTTCAGCAAGGGTCTTCGGACAAACTTTATCAAAGTGTCCACGAGAAGCTTTTTTCGCTGCCGCCGGAGACGATCGTGCACCCGGGCCACGATTACAAGGGACTCACTTCGACGACCGTTGCGCTGGAGCGGGCGCATAATCCGCGCTTGGGCGGAGGGAAGACCCGCGAGCAGTTCGCGCAGATTATGCGCGATTTGAAGCTTGCGCCGCCAAAAAAAATCGACGTCGCCGTGCCCGCGAACCTCAAGTGCGGAGTGGTTTAGATAGGCGTGATCGATCGAGATGGGGGGGCGGGATCGCGCGTGCCATCTCTTATTTCGCCCGCGTGAAGTCGAAAACCAGCTCGCCCGCGGCGGCGTAACCGAGCACCCGGCGAATCTCGAGCTCCTGCGCGTAGTGGCTGGATTGTAGTTTTTGCTTGTCTTGCTCGAGTCCGGCGATCTCGATCTCGCGGACGTGTATTTCATCAAGCTTATTGTCGAGCATCTGCCGAAGCTTTACGGCTTGGACGATGCCGGGCGCGCCGTTCACGACGCCGGAGAGGATCAGAAGCCAGAGCGCGAAAACGCCCAGCCACACCGAGTGCGGATTGATCCAAGCAGGAAGGGAGGAAACAGAGTTTTTTACGGACTTCAATTCAGCTTTAGACCCCGGAAGCCTTCGGTACCGGCGTAAATGGCGCGATCCCCGAGCTTTTCCTCTATTCTAAGCAGCTGATTGTATTTTGCAATGCGGTCGGTACGGGAAGCGGAACCAGTTTTAATCTGTCCGCAGTCGGTGGCCACCGCGAGATCCGCGATGAACGTGTCTTCGGTCTCGCCACTGCGGTGGGAAGAAACCTGCGCATATCCCGACTGGGAAGCAAGCTTCATGGTTTCGAGGGTTTCCGTCACCGTGCCGATCTGGTTGAGCTTGATCAGGATGGCGTTGGCGACCTTCCCTTGGATGCCCTTCTTCAAGTACTCCGGGTTGGTGACGAAGAGATCATCGCCAACGAGCTGACACTGGCTCCCGAGCTTTTGGGTGAGCTCGGCCCAGCCCTTCCAGTCGGCTTCCGCCAGGCCGTCTTCAATGCTGACGATCGGGTAGGCGTCGACCCAGCGGGCGTAGAGCTGGGTCATCTCCGAGGCGGAGAGTTTCTTGCCCTCAAAGGCATAAACCGGATCTTCCGAACCCGCCGCGGTAGCGGCAAACTCAGATGAGGCGCAGTCCAGACCCAGGTAAATCTGCTTGCCCGGCTTATAGCCCGCGTCCGAAATCGCGTCCAAGATCGCGTTGATCGCCTGCTCGTGCGGCGACTCACCGGCGAAGCTCGGCGCGAATCCGCCCTCGTCGCCTACGGCGGTGGAAACGCCCTTGGTGTGGAGGATTTTCTTGAGATGATGGAAAACTTCCGCTCCCGCCCGCAAGGACTCGCTAAACGTATCGAAGCCGATCGGCAGGATCATGAACTCTTGGATGGCGAGTCCGTTGTCGGCGTGTTTGCCGCCGTTCAAGATGTTCATCATCGGAATCGGCAGTTTCGTCGCCTTCGCGCCATAGAGTCGGCCCAGCGACTCGTAGAGGCTTACGCCCTCAAGCTGAGCGCGCGCCTTGGCGAATGCCATGCTCACGCCCAGGATGGCGTTCGCGCCAAGTTTGGCTTTATTGGGAGTGCCGTCCAGTTCGCGCAAGAGATCGTCCAGTAGCGGTTGGCGGGCGAAGTCACGGTTTAGAATCGCCGGCGTGATCTTGCCGCGCACGTTCTCCACGGCTTTCAGCACACCTTTACCTAAGAAGCGGTTTTTATCGCCGTCACGTAGTTCCAGCGCCTCGCCCGATCCCGTGGATGCGCCGGAAGGTACGAGCGCGCGGCCCAAGACGGCGCCGCTGGGTTGGCGCGCGTCTTCGAGGTACAAGTCTACCTCCACGGTGGGGTACCCGCGGGAGTCGAGCACCTCGCGGGCGGATACTTGCTTGATCTTGCTCTGGCTGGGGGTCGAGTTCGGCGTCATGTTGTTTCCTTAAATTTGGTCCTTACATTTGGCAATTCGGATGCTTGCCCGCTGCGCGGGCCTGTTGAAAGGTGGCGCTCGCGGTGTTCATGCGGGATTGCAATCCTGAGATGCGGGTTTCGTGGGACGGGTGAGTGGACAAGAATTCAGGCGGTTGTCCGCCGCCGGCCGCGCCCATGTTCTTCCAAAGCTCGACGCTTTCGCGCGGGTCGAACCCCGCTTGGGCCATGAGATCGAGTCCGATGATGTCGGCTTCCGATTCCTGCGTGCGCCCGTGGGGGAGAAGCACCCCGTACTGTGCGCCTAACCCCAGGGCCGCGAGGATCGCGGTGCGGGTGCTGCCTTCTTTGTTAAGGGCGGCGGACGCGGCGATCAGACCCCCTTGCGCGGCCAAGGTTTCCGAAACGCGCTCATTGCCGTGACGGGCGAGCACGTGTCCCACCTCGTGGCCGATGATCGCGGCGAGCTGATGCTGGGTTTTGGCGACGGGCAAGATGCCGGTGTAAACGCCAATCTTTCCGCCGGGCAAGGCAAACGCGTTGATCTGAGAATCGCGGAATACGACAATCTCCCAGTCGCCTCCGCCTTGTCTTGCTTTGACGACGTCTACCACTTTTTGGGCTACGCACCTGACGTAGGCGGTGACGGCGGGATTGGTTTCGATCGTGGTCTTGGCCTTCATCTCTCCGAACGCTTGGGTGCCCATGGCGTTCATTTGGGATTCGGGCATAATGATGAGCTGGCGTCGTCCCTCGGGGGATGTCGCGCAGCTAGGCGCTAGGACAAAGGCGAGGGCGACGAGACTGGCGACAACTACCGGGCGATAGGTCATGCCCTAGACGGATACCACTTCCCTCACTTCGGGCACAAGTTCCTTGAGGCGGGTTTCGATGCCGACCTTCAGCGTCATGGTTGAGCTCGGACAGCCCGCGCAGGAGCCTTGCAAGTAAAGGTAAACCACGCCGTCTTCAAATTTTTCAAACGTGATGTCGCCTCCGTCCATGGCGACCGCCGGGCGGATCTCGTTGTCGAGCACTTCCATGATTTTGCGCTCGGCCTCGGTGTTTCCACCGGTGGCCGCACCGGAAGCCGCTTTGGGCGCGTTTTCGTTTACGGCCGGCGCGCCGCTGGAAAGGTAGTCTTCGATGAGCTTGGAGGTGTGCTTGTGCACGTGATCCCAATCGCCCGCCTCACTCTTAGTGACCGTCACGAAGTCCTTACCGATCATCACGGCCGAGATGCCTTCGATATCGAAGAGCTGGTTCGCCAGGGGAGAGCGGGCTTCCGCATCGGCCTTGCGGGTGAAGTTAGCCGCGCCCTGCGACAACAGCTGACGATTCACCGAGTACTTCAAGGTGTTCGGGTTCGGAGTGAACTCCAAAGAAACGTAAACGGGGGTGCCGAGCGAACCGGGGGCGTCTTGAGGGGTTTGATTCATAAGGATGCTCCGTAAAAAAGCTCCGCCCAAAAAAGCTAAAGTATGACGCGGAGCAGGGTAACTTCTTAATACCACCTTAGCACGAAATTCGATTAGAGTGAAACTCCTCAACTATGAGAAAACACGCTGAAATACTTGGAAAATGGGGCGTCTCGGGCCTGGTCTTGCTTTTAACGGCCGCGACGCAAGCCCAGACGCCATTGAATCCCGCACCGACGCCCACGGCGGTACTCACGACCCCGAGCGCGGGGGGGATGCCACAGGCGATTTTGACCACGCCGAGCGCCTCGGGGGGGGCTTCCGGTGCGCCCGTGGTTAGTCCGATCGCCACGGTTTCTCCGGAGACTTCCCCGTCGCCTGCAGCGACCGATGCGGTCGTGGTGCCCCCGGACACCGAGGTGCTCAAGCCCGCGCCCGAGATAGCTGGCCCCCCCGAAACGGTGAAAGGGTGGCCGCCGGGCAGTGACTTTCACCGCGTGGAAGGGCAAACCATTCACTTTGTGGGCCCATCTAAAGATCCGCAAAAGGGCTCGTCGCCCCATCCGCTGAAAACTCGGCTCCATGGCATTGAGTACTTGGGGATGCTTCATTCGCAGGATGGCGGTTTTCCCTACCTCATGGTGAAGGCGACCGAATGCGAGAAATGCGTGGAAAAGCATCTCTACCTCATTCGCGCCGACGGCAGCAGCTTCACCACGCTCGTGCTCCCCGGCAAGGTGAATGACCGTAAAACGGGGGCGCTCTTGCTCGACGCGAGCTCGTTTTTTGGCCATTGTCTGAACGGCAAACGCGACGTCTACGTATCCTTTCAGCGCGAAAAGGTTGATCGTCGTCGTCACCTCCAAACCAGCGTGATGGTCGTGGAAGTGAAGTCCGATCACCTGCACGAAAAGCTGCTCGTGAAACGCCTTCCGCATATTCGCGAGACCTTGCGCCGCGTGCGCCTCAAGCAATGCACGGAGATCAAGGGCGAGAACCGCGATAGCATTCATTTCGAGATCCCGACCGGCAACAACAAGAAGGATGTCACCTAATGGCCAAGCGTTCTAAGTCGCAGATGCCGAAAATCCAGCGCGCGAAGGGCCGCGCCATGATCAAAAACGCGAAGCTCGTGAGCTTCCCGAACCGCACGCAGGTGCGACGCTACTGGATCGAGTTCAGCACGCCGGAGTTCACCTGCTACTGCCCGATGTCGGGGTTTCCGGATTTCGCCACGCTCAATATCAAGTACGTGCCGCGCGAGAAGTGCGTGGAGCTCAAAAGCCTCAAGCTTTATATCAATTCGTTCCGCGACAAAGGAATCTTCCATGAGGACGTCGTGAACCACATCCTCGATGATCTAGTCGCGCTGCTCGACCCTTGGGAAATCCACGTCGTGGGTGACTTCAACGTGCGCGGCAACATCAAGACGATCGTGCGCGCCGAGCATGTTCGCGATTAGCGTGGTGGATTCTTTCGCCTAGGGGCAAGGTACGGCGACTTCCAGGTCCTTGCCGTTTTGGGCGCCGATGTCGAAGGTCGATTGATTGGGTTGTTCCACTACCACGCGGAAGTCGCGAACATGGGAAAAACAGGTACGCCCGTCGCCTTTATAAAAGACGTCGTTCTCCTTGATGGAATGCAGCTCTAGGAACTGGGTTTCCGCTGACTTCAGCAGATTTTCCTCCGCGTTTTTGCAGGTGAGGCTACGGCGGTTGTTGGGTCCCCAACTCTCCTTGAAGGTACGTTCGAGCACAATTCCCGTGCGCAGCTGGATTTTCAGCTTGGCTTCGAGGGTGCCCGTGGCTTTGGCTTGCCCGTCGGCCTCTTTTTCCTCGCATCCACTGGTCTCCAGAATCACGTCGCTTAGGGATGCGTGAGATACCCGTACGAAGCGGACCGGCAGCTCGGTGGACGCGGAAACGGCAAGAGTGGGGATAAAAAGGAAGGGCGAGAGGAATGCGACGCAATGCGATTTCATATATTAAGCAGCCTTTCTTAAGGACAACGGACCGCGACTTTGAGTTCGCGCCCCAGGGCGCCGTTCAGGTTGAAAGATCGCTCTTCGGGATTCTTGACGACCACCCGGAAGTCCCGGACTTTGCTGTAACACCCTTCGTTTGGCCCTTCGCGGAAAGTGTCGTTTTCCCGTATGGAATGGAGATCCAAGAGAAAGGCTTCCGCACTGGCTGCGAGCTGTTGCTGAAAATACTCACAGCCATACCCGGCAGCGGCGGTATAATAGTTCGCGTCCCACTCCTGCTTCTGTGTCTGGATGAGGGTAACGCCGGTGCTAAGCTGGAGGGTCGTAACCAGGCTCGTCGATTTATTCGCGTTGTTGCGCTGGCCCGGCGGGAGGTCCACGCAATCCGTCAGGGTCGTCGAGACCTGTTGGAGATTTTGGTTCGATACGCGGATCACTTGGACCGTCGTATCTGCCCTAGCGGGCATTAACGATAAGGTAGAAAGGCCGCCGGTAACCGCTAAGATCGCGAACATCTTCATAAATATATTCTCCACTTAAAATGGGCTCGGATCCCGTATCTACAAGCTATAACGCATATTGTCAAATATCGATTTTCCTTAGGTAATCCACGTTTTAAAAAAATGTGATAGCTCCGTGGGACGTGACTTCCGCCGCTTCCCCAAACGAAATCCGCCTTTCCGAAGAGCAATCCGCCGTGGTGAACGAGTGGGGCCGGGGCTTGGCCGTCACGGCCGGGGCGGGCTCGGGCAAGACCACGACACTGGTTCTGAAGTGCCGGGAACTCCTGCTCCGCGATCCAAAGGCGAAGTTCGCCGCGGTGTCTTTCACGGAGCGTTCCGCCGAAGATCTGCGCAAACAGCTCGCGCGTCGCGCGGGCATTGGCCATGGGCAAAGCGTGCTCGATCGCCACTGGGTGATGACCATTCACGGGCTTTGTGGCGCGATCCTGCGCGAGAACGCGCGTGCGGTGGGTCTTGATGGCGAGGAGTCGATCATTTCCGAGGCCGAATCGACGCTGCTCTGGGAAGCTGCGCTCGATCGTCTTTGGTTCGAGGATTTGCCCGACGAGGTGCAGGCGGCACTCGACCGCTTGATGGGGCGTGAAAGCCAGGCCGGTCTCGTCCAGCTCTTGGGCCGCGTGAAGGGATTGATGAGCTTCGGAGTGTTGGAGCGCCTACCGGGCGACGCCGACACGCGCGCGTTGGTCGAGGTGGCGAGCTACGTGATTCAGCATTACGCCCAGCTGAAACGCCGCCGCGGTTGGCTCGACTTCGACGATCTGGAGCGGTTCGCTGACCGGGCGCTGGCCGATCCCGCAGTGCGCGCCCAGTACCACGCTCGTTTCCAAATGGTGCTCGTCGACGAATTCCAGGACACGAATCCGGTGCAAGCGCGAATTATCGAGCGTCTCGCGCGCCCGGATCTCTCCAATCTCTGCGTGGTCGGGGACCCCAAGCAGTCGATTTACCGCTTTCGCGACGCCGACGTCACGCTCTTCGACCAGTTCTGCGAGCGCATGCCCGTGAAGCTTTCGCTCACGCGGAACTTCCGCAGTCGTCCCGGCATTATTGAATTCGCCAACCGCGTTTGCGCGGAAGCGTTTCCCAGCTCCGATCTGCGTTTCGAGGCGCTTGCCCCGCAGCGCCCTTCCGTCGGCGGATCCGAAGTCCTACGTTTGGATCTGACGGAGCCGTCAGGGTTGGCGGACTGGTTGCTCGCCGAGCAGGCGGATGGGGTGGGGTTGGAGAACTTCGCGTTGCTCCTGCGCAAGATCCGCGGCAACGAGAAGTGGATCCAAGGCTTGGCCAAGCGGGGCGTGCCGCTGGCCATTGGTAGCGGTGGGTTGTTTTGGGATGACCCTCGCGTTCGCGAACTCGTCGCTTTTTTGAAGTGGTGGGATGACCCACAAAACACGCTCTCCGGCGCGATTTTCCTGCGTGCGCCCTGGGTGGGGACGCCCGACCTGGTGCTCGACGAGTGGTCGCGACAGGATCCCACTTGGGTAAAGCCATTTTTCGCGCTGGCGAACGCGGCGCCGAGCGAATCACCCATGGCGGCGCTGACCGCCGGTTTGCTGGCGCGCACGTTGGCGCCTTGGCGCGCGCGCGCCCCGCGCCCGGGCGAACTCTTGCTCGCGTTACTAGCCGACTCCACGATCGAAGCGGAGCTGGGGGCGCAGCTGCTCGGACTATGGCATCGCTGTGAGGAGTTTTCAGCGGAGGGCCTGGACTTTCACGCGACGGTGCTCGAGCTCGCGCGCGCGGTGGAGGCAAGCAAACGCGAGCGGGACGTGCCCCCGCCGCGGAACCGCGGGCAGCTGCGCGTACTCACCCTGCACGCGTCCAAAGGGCTGGAGTTTCCGCACGTGATTCTGGTCGACTTGGAGGGCAAGACGCGCGCGCCGAATGCGCCGCTGCTGTTTTGGGATCGCGTGGACGGCGCCTATCTCGCCCAGCGGAACGAAGACGGCGAGCGGGATCGGGGCGATCCGGAAGAAGAGCTTTGGCGGGAGAGCGAGAGTCGAAAAAACTTAGCCGAATCCAAGCGCCTCTTTTACGTAGCGCTGACGCGCGCCCAGGAGCGTCTCGTGCTAGCGATGCTTCCCGATAAGGCGGCGGCGCGGCCCTCCGGACGTCCCGCAAAGGCGGCGGAGCCGGGCGCGATCTACCTTGAGGACAACTGGCGCGGCTGGATCGAGGCCGACGCGCAGCCACTGGACCGAATCCTGCCCGCCTCCTCGGCCACTTCTGGATCGGAGGGTGAGCGGGAGGTTCCCGTTCCGAACATGGAGACCCCACGAAACCCAAGCCTTGGGCCGCTCTCGCCGTCCACCGCGCCTCGGGTCAGCTGGCGTCGGCCCCGTTTCAGCGTCACCGAATGGAACCTGTTGAAAAAGTGCCCCCGGGCCTACGAGTGGAACGTGATTCGCCCACGCCCGGCCTCCTCGTTCGCCTCGCCCGTGCTTGCGAAGTTCGTCAACGAAGGTGGGGGTGCCGAAAGCCAGGCGCCCAGCTCCCAAGGCATCGACGCGCGGGAACTCGGTACGCGCATCCACGAATGCCTCGAGCACCTAGGCACCCGCGCGACCATCGCCGAAACCGCGGAAAAGCTGCGCGCGTTGAGGGACGTTAGCCTCGGCGACGACGGAACGGCCGCGCGCTTCGATGCTGACGCGCTCGTGCGATGGGCGGAGAGCACGCCTTGGTTCCAGGCCGACGCCGCCTGGCCGGAGCTTGCCTTCGAAATTCCCGTCGGCGCGAAACTCGATGACGTGCTGGTGGGGGCCATGGATCGTGTAGCGCGCATCGGTGACGAGTGGTGCGTGTTGGATTTCAAAGTGACCGGCCCCCGAAAGTCGACCGCCGCGCTCGAGGCGGACTATCGCTTCCAGATGGAACTTTACGCATGGGCGTTGGGAAGATTGGAACCTGCCGCTCGAGGAAAGACCCGGGCAGTGCTGGTGCAAATCACCTCCGACGGTGTGCGTGAGGTACCTCTGACGCTACCGGATTGGATATCCACGCCTTGGCCGGAAGAGTTGGCCCGATTGACCGAAGCGGCGAATGCTTTGGTGGACGGGGATTTTGGGCGGCCCCAACCGGGTCCGGAGTGCTCGCATTGCGTGTTTCGTCCTGATTGCCCCGAGGGCCTACAAGCGAAGAGTCAAAAAACTGGCGCCACTTCCGTCCTGGATAGCTGAAGCCGTTATTTTCGATCAGGCTGACGATTGGCGCAAAAGCTTTGCTTTTGGCGGACCGGCAGTTAAACTTGGTACTTAAGGTAGTGAAAAGCCACAGCATTTAGAACGGCAAGCATTGCACGTATTGCATCGACGTTGTCATCTCCAAGGAGGGTGATGAAATGGGACGTTTCCGTACCCGCATCGCAGTTGTTTGTTTATTTGCTGGAATGACACCGGCGTTCGCCGCTGACGCGCCGATCGACGGCGCTCCTCCCGTACCCCAGGTCGAAGTCTACGACGCTTACGAGCCTTCGGCGCTCACGACGTCGCAGGCCTCAAGCGAGCGCGAACCCGCCGCGGCCCGGGACAAGGACGACGACGACACTTACGATTTCAGCTGGCTCGATCCCGACAAGCGGATTTACGTGCTGCAGAATCGCAAGTTTCGCAAGGCGAATCACGCGCTCTTCACGCTCATGACGGGGATCGGCACCTCCAATCCTTACCGCAATACCTACAACCTCGAGCCGCGCGTGGCGTATTATCTTTCTGAATCGCTCGGTATCGAGGTTTTCGGAACCTTTACCTCGAACGTGCAGAACAACACGTACAACGCGCTCTCCCGGAACACTTCCACCACCAGCGCATTACCGGTGATCCGTGAGATTCGCTCCCAGTACGGGCTGCTCGCCCACTGGTCCCCGTGGTACGCGAAGATCAACGTCTTCAACACCGTTCTGTACTTCGATTGGTATTTTTCGGCCGGCCTGGGTTCGCTGAACTCTTACCTCGACACCAACACTCTGGTGGGGGCCCCGTCGAATTTCATCCAGCAAAGTCTGTTCGCCTTCATGGTGGGTACTGGTCACCAGTATCACCTGAACCAGAAGTGGATCGTCCGCTTGGATTTCATGGGCGCGCTCTATACCGCGCCGCTTTTCGGCAACGCGGGCAACAGCAGCCTCTTTAGCAACTACAACTTCAATTTCGGCATCGGGGTGAAGCTATGAGGTTTGGGTTTTTTCCCGGGCTCTTGGTCGTGCTCCTGGCGGCGTGGCCGCAGACGGGGTTGGCTGGGCCGGCGGAAGCCGAGGAAGCGCTGAAACAGGCGCGCGCGCTTCAGCAAGCGGGCCAGTATTTCAAGGCCGCCCGCTACGCGTTCTCGGCGCTGGATGACGGCGAGGCGCGCAAGCCGGAAATCTACGCGTTGATCACCCAGTCGCTCGCGTCGGCGGGACTAGACCACTCGGCGGCCTATTTCTTCATCCGCACCCTGCAGACGAAGGACAAGGAAGCGATCCGCAAGGTCTTGCCCCGCACCCAAGAATTCCTGGTGCAGTCCGGGCCGGATCTCTTCCGCAAGTACCTGGTCGAATATACCTCGAACGATGATTACGACGCCGTTAACCGAAGCGCATATCTTATGTCGCTGGGCAAAACCGCGCTCCTGCGCGGCGACGAGCGCAAGGCCATCGAGTACCTGAGCGGCGTTTCGACGGCGAGCCCGCTCTGGCCGTTTGCCCTCCAGATGCGCGCTTCCGCGCGGGCGATCAACGGGCAGAATCAGGCGGCGTTAGCGGACTTTCGCGAGTGCGTGAATCGGGCCGAGCAGATAGGCGATACCGCGCAAACGCGTAAAGGCGTCACGAGCGCTTGGCGCCGGCAACGCCGCCAGCTGGCGGAGGACCTTGAGGCGCGCTGCCAAGCGGGCGTGGCGCGCACCCTGTACCAGATGGAGGATTTCTCGCAGGCTGATTACGAGTACGACCAGATCGCCAAGAAAACCTTCGTTTGGACCGATATTCTATTCGAGCAAGCTTGGAACTCGTTCGCACGCAAGGAATACAACCGCACGCTGGGTAAGCTCGTTTCTTATAAGAGCCCGGGGCTAAGCTTCGTGTTCAACACCGAGGTGGACGTGCTGCGGGCGCAGACCTATCTCGCGCTTTGCCTCTACGCTGACACGAACAAGGTCATCGACGAGTTCAATGCCAAATATGCGAAGCTCGGCGAGGATCTCAAGCGCTTCATCGAAGCGAACAGCACCAATCTCTATGTTTTCCACCGCGAAGGTCGGCAGGCCCTGCAAACACCGTGGACCACCCAGAATCAGTTTTACCGGCTGATCAACCGCTTCATCCGCGGCCCTTATTTCCAGAGCCTGGTCGTGGCCGAGAACAGCCTCAACGGCGAGCTGAACGCGATTACGCAGTTCGACCAGCTGCAGCCGGGGGTGTCGCACGAAAAAAACCAGGGCTTTCCTGGATTCTTGCGCCAGGTCTTGGGTTGGAAGCGGAACGTGCTGCGGCAGCTCGGCGGGGCGTTCGTGAAGAACAGCCTGCTGGATTACTACTCCATTCTACTGTCGGACTTCGAAAAGATGTCTTTCATTAAGGTGGAGATGCTCAGCCGTACGAAGGAGAAGCTGATCTACGGAAAGTCGGCCAGCGAGGAGCGCTCGCGCGGGAACGTCGAGCCATCTCGGCGCGACGACCAGTACTTTTGGACGTTCAATGGTGAGTTTTGGAACGATGAGATAGGGGACTATGTCTTTGGACTCGAATCAGAATGCCAGTCTGGCGCTTCGTAGCCTCGCGGCCGTCGCGTTAGCGCTAGGGATTTTCTTCTTTCTGGCGGCCACGAGCTGGTCCGCCGAAGCGGCTTATACCGATGAAGAGCTGCGCGCCGTGCAGACCAGCCGCGAATCGCAGATTCGCAGCATTCATGATCAGGAAATCAAGACGATTCGAATCGCCTTGGGCCGCCGCCTGCCGACAAACCGCATGGCCGACCTATATTTCCGTTTGGCGGAGATTTACCTCGAGGCTTACCGGGCCGCATTCTTGCTGGAGGGGCGCGTGCACGAGCGCCGGCTCGAGAATGGCACGCCCGACAAGCTGATCGACCGGACGCATTCGCGTAAATTCTTGGCCGCCGGGATCCAGGCCTGTAAAGAGATCCTCGCGTTCAATATCCCGTTTGAGAAGATGGACCGCGTCTATTATTTTCTGACCTTCAACTACGATGAACTGGGCGACCGCAAGCGCAGCCTGCTCTACGCGCAGCTTTTGACCGATAAATTCCCGCGCAGCCCGTTCGTGGTGGAGGCCTACCGGTATCTGGGTAACGAGGCGTTTCGTCAAAACGAGTTGCCGAAGGCGCAGGCTTACTTCGAGCTCGCCCTGCGCGCCCGACCCAACGATCTCTTGCCGGGGATTTATCACCGTTTGGCTTGGGCGTATTACCGTACGAAACAGTATTCCCGCGCGGTGGAGACGATGAAGCGTGCCGTGGCGCAAGCTTCGACGTCGGAAGAGAAGTTCTTGAGCATCCGCGAAGAAGCCCTGCGCGACATGGCCATCTTCATGACCGAGCAAGGCCAGGTTGAGGAGGCGATCGCCTACTTTCAAAAGGTCGCGGGGGACAAATCCTACTTTCCCAAGACGCTCGAGCGCTTAGGGCGGGAGTTCGAGCGGCGCGTGCAACCGGATAAGGCCGCGATCGTTTACGAATCCCTCCTGCGCACGAACCCCAATTCCGCCACCCATTTTCGCGTTAGCGTGAAGCTCGTGGACTTGGATCTGCGCCGCAAACGCTATAATCCCGCGCTCGAGCGGATCCGTAAGCTCGACATCCCCAGCCTAGGCGACGACGACACCTCCGCCGCCCTTCAGAATTTGCGGGCGATGGTACGTCGGACGGCGACGGAGCACCATGAGGAGTTTCGGAAGAAGGCGGACCGCGATTCATTGAAGATCGCCGAAGCTTACTACGAGGCTTATCTGGGCTACTTTCTCAAGCGCGATGATCCGAGACGCGAGACGCCGGAAGTTCAAATGTACGTTGCCGAGGTGAAGCGCGAGCTGGGTAAGCCCGAGCAATCGACCGGTTACTACCACGAGGTCGTGAAGTCGAAGGATCCGCGTTATACCAAGGAGGCGGCCGCGCTCTGGGTGGGCACGCTCTCCGACGCTATTCAGAAATACGCGAAAGCGAATCCAAAATCGAAGAGCGCGCGATCGGAGAAGCCGACGGAACTGGAGAAAACCTTCGTAGAGGCTTCCGATGAGCTGCAGGATATCCTGCCGGGCTCTCCGGAAGCGCGCGCGGCGGCTCTGCAGTCGGCGCAGTTTCTGGCTGACTATAAAGATACGCAGGATTCGGCGGTAAGCCGCGCCCGCAAAATCGTCAAAGATGCGCCGTCTACCAAGCAAGCGATCGTGGCCGCCAAGCTTTGGCTGCAGGTCGCGGCGGATCGCCTGCCCGATCCCAAACAGGCTGAAACCAAACGCTACGTCGCGGCGGCCCACGAGCTGGCGGAAGTGAACCAAGAGATCCGGGGCAACCGCGCCCTGATGGATTACGACGCGCGCGAAAACTCCGGGCATCTGAAGAAACAGATCGACGACCTCGAACACCGCCTCCGGGTGGGCGAGATCGCCGTCTACGAAAAGGAAAAAGACTTTGCCTCGGCTGGCAAGGCCTACGAAACTTTTGCGGCTAACGCCGGATCCACGGACCTTTCGGAGAAAGCCTACACGAACGCCTTGGGTTCCTTCGCCAAGTCCGGCGACTGGGACGCGATGGATCGACTGGCGAATCAATGGCTGGATAAGTATCCGAACAGCCGCGCGGCATACGCCGAGGCCAAGGGCACGGCAACGTCGCTGCTGATCCAAGGCTATTTTAGCCCTTCGGCGGCGTTGTTTCGACGCCTAGGTCGGCAGGGCACGGACGCCGCGTCGCTCGAGACCGCGGTGCGGATTTATGAGGGCACCGAAGAAGTTTCCAAGGCCCAGGCCGCACGCGACGACGCCTTGAAAATATATAAGAACGGCACCGACCGGTGGGCCACCCTTTTGCAGATGGGGCGCGCCTTTGAGCGCCAAGGCAAGGAAAGCGAGGCCGAACGCGCTTACGCGAGTTGCGCCCAGGGCAAAGTGGTGCCGGTGGAGTTTCGGGCCGAGTGCGGCTCCCGCATGGGCGACCTACAGGCACGCCTAAAGGATCCGCGGCGGGCGATCGCCTCCTTTCAAGGCGTTTCGACCCTGCCGGGGCGGGCGGGCGAGGGGCGTTCTCCTTTTATCGGTTACGCCCGCTACCGGATCGCGGAGATCCTTGAAGAAGAAACCAAGTTCAGCCCGTTGGTGCTACCGGAGACGGCCCTGCAGAAAGCCCTTACCGAGCGGCTTTCGTTTTTCGAGCGTTTGAGTAAGGCTTACCTCGCCGCGCTCGACGTGGGCGGGCCTTGGGCAATTGCTTCGCTCTATCGGCTCGCGAAGTGGACGAACACGTTCGCGTCCGAGGTGGATCGTATCCAGCCTCCCGATGGCTCTCAGCCCAAGGCGATCGAAAAGTTTCGCAAGTCGCTCTTTGATGTGAGTAACCCGCTACGCAAGAAAGCCGCCGAGACCTGGTCACAGGCTTACCAGAAGGCCGTGGAGGCGGAGATCTACAGCCCCGCGGTGCCCGAGACCGTGGATGAGCTGGCCGACTTGGGAGTCCGTCCCCCACATCGCGCGCAGGGCGCCCGGGGACGTTACCGCTTGGCGGGTGCCGCTGGCGATAGCGCCGAGGGCGTGCGCAAGAAGTTGATGCACAATCCGAAGGACGCCGCGGCTTGGATTGAATACGGCAACGTGTTGATGGGCTCGGGCAAACCGCTGTTGGCCGACGTAGCTTATGCGCGCGCTTTAGAGCTGGAGCCCCGCAATGTCGCCGCGTTCAACAATCAGGGCGTGGTGCTTCTGGGCGGCGAAGGCCCCGAAGACTGGCTACGCGCGGCCCGGGCGAGCTACCTTTTCAAGCAGGCGTTGAAGGGTGACCACTATCATGACGCCGCTAAGCTCAATCTTGCGAGCTTGATGAACTACTACCGTCTATTTCGAAAAGCGAAACCGCTTTGGCAGCAGATCCACGCCAAGACGAAGGGGCGTGGCGCGGATGCGCCTTGGATTTACGATGGATTGGCGACCGTTCATTTCGGAACGGGAGACGTCGAGACCGCGCAGGCCTATTTAGGCAAGGCGCGCGACGCGGGCGCGGAGAAAGGGCGGTTTGCGCAAGCTTATCATGAGGCGGCGGCGCAAGCCGAGCGCGCGGCGGTGAGTAAGAATCCGGAGCAGGTTGCCGAGTACGCCGGGGAATGTTTGTCGGCGTTAAAGCGCCTGGACGGAGATGCCGGCGGCTTCGAGAAAAGCGCGGTCATGCACCTGGAGGGGAGCTGCAAAGCATGGAAGCAATGATGATGGTCGTGAAGATGGTGGTGATCGTGGGCGTGGTCTGGGGGGCGGCGCAAGCGAACGTCGCTCACGGCGCTCCCAAGGCATCGATGAAAAAGGCCCCGCCGCCTCCCAAGGTGATCTTCAAGGAGCAAACGAAGCTGGATTTCGAGGGCCTGCAGATCGAGGGCCAGCTCGACGACCCCGGCGAATTTTACTTCCAGCACCGTCCGCAGGAGAAGTTCGATTCCTTGGTCAAACGCCGTAAGAACTTTCATCGCGAGATGTTGCGCGACGTGGTTTTGAGTAAATAAAGGGGCCGCCGCCCAAAGGACTGTACGATGGACAAGAAGAAAAACAACCCGCTTCCCCCGCGCCCCACCGACGCCGTGGATGAGGTCAGTGAAGGCGCCACGGCGGCGCCCTTGATTGAGCTGCCGAAGAAGGTCGTGACCCTCGTTACCCTGGGCGATCCGCATAAGAGCAAGGAAGAGTCGACTTTTCGTTTCCATAAGAGCCGCATCGTCATTGGTTCCGTCGAATCCGCCGATCTCAAGCTTGCTGGTAAAGGAGTGGCGCCGATTCACGCCGTGATCGAGCTTGGGGAATACGACAAGGGCGCCGGTCACATCTTCGATCTGGCGAGTGACGAAGGTCTCTACCTAAACGGCAAAAAAGTCATTTCCGCGAACCTTAAAGAGGGCGATCGAATTAAGATCGGCGGTCACGAGGTGAAGTTCTTCATCGAAGATGCGGCGCATGCCTCCCAGACGGAGCCGGGCGCGGAGTTTGAAGGTCGCAAGCTCTTCTTCGATCCTAAGGAAGATTTCTCGTCGCTGATCTTGGAGGACGAGCGCGAGGTCGAGGAGATATTCGAGCCGGCGCCGAACACGCAGAGGGCGTTGGAAGTGATCATGTCGTGGCGAGGAATGATCATGGACGTCGAGCACTTCGTCGACGAACCGCTCGTCACGATCGGCGAATCCGCCCAGAGCGATTTCCCCATCCCGGGGGCGCTCCCGGCAAGCCCCTACTCATTCGTATCCAAGGGTCCTCAGGGCTACGCCTTGCATTTCGATGGAAGCATGCAGGGCGTGATTCAATCCGAAGGGCAGCTCAAGGAGATCGCGGGCTTAAAAGAAAAGACCTACCTTCTGCGGGCGAGCGAGTTCGCCAAGGTGTCCGTCGGGGAGGTGGATTTTTACTTGAGCTACACCGCCGCGCCTCCGAACCTCAAACGGCGGCGCCTGCTTGACCGCGACGCTTTCTTCGTGAAGGTCCTGCTCACCTCTTTTTTGATGACCACCGCGGCCATCGTGGGCATGGTCAGCGTGCCGATTAAAGACCACCTCGATGTCGAGGAGCTGCCTGAGCGGATCGCGACCGTGCTCTATCAGCCGGAGAAATACTCCTACTTCTACCGCCATCAGGCGCAAAATCCGTCGACCGACCAAACGGTGTTTCAACCGAAGCCTACGAACGTGAAGCCGAAACCATCACCCGTGGTCACGCTCAATATTAATCCGAGCGCAAATCCGTCGAAGCGTGTGCCAGACAAGATGGATGCGAGCGTCGCGATTCACCCCAAGAACGAGGCATCGGCACAAAATCAGGCCAAGAATCCTCTCGCGCAGACCCAGGGTCGCGAAGGGGAGGGCGCGCGGGCGAAGGGCGCCGAGGGCACGCGTGGAACGAAGACCGGGCCGAAGCACGCCGAGAACCAAACGGTAGCGGGCCGCCGCGGTCAGATGATGGGCGCGGGCAAGGGCGGCGGCAACAGCCAGGTTGAGGAAAACGAGGGCAACGTCGACTTGCTCAAGGGTGCGAGCGCGAAGATCCAAAGCTTGCTGGGCAATACGGCAAGCCAGCTCGGTAAATCGGGTGGGAAACTGTCGGGTTTTGGCGCGTTCAATACGCAAGGGAGCGGAGGCTTGGCACTCTCGGGCACTGGCTCGGGCGGTGGCGGTAACGCCGAATCGCTCGGGGGGCTCAGCGACAAGGGCCGGGGCGGCGGGCGCGTCGGTACGGGTTTGGGCGCGGCCGGCACCGGCGAGAATATCGTGGGTGGGCGTGCGCGGGTGGTGCTGAATACCGGGGGTCCGGAAGAAACCGTGGTCATGGGCGCGATCGACGCCGACGCCGTCGAGGCGGCGCTATTGGCCCATCGAGACGAGTTTAGGCTTTGTTATGAGCGCGAGATCAACGCGGGCCAACCCAATCTCGCTGGTCGCGTGGGTACGACGTTCGTGATTGGGCCGCGTGGCCGGGTCACTCGCGCGGGTATTGTTTCCACCACTCTGAAGAACACCAATACCGAGCGTTGTATCCTGAAGGTCATTCAGCGCATCGATTTCCCGATTCCTCGGGGCGGCGGAGTCGTCCAGGTGAATTATCCCTTCAAGTTCCGACCGGTCGGGGGACAGTGAGGTGGAGAATACGGGCGATCGCATCCTCGACGATTCGACACCGCACTGGTACGTCGCGGCTGGCGAGCAGCTCAGCGGGCCGCTGACTTCGAAAGAGGTTTTACGCCGGATTGAGAGTCACGAGTTGAGCTGGGGGCACTTTATCTGGAAGGGACCGAAGGGCGCCTGGGTGCGCATTTGCGATTGCCCTACTTTCCGTGATTTAGCGCCGGCGGAGCCGGGGAGCGCGGTGAAGACGAAAGCTTCGGCGCGCGCGAAGGAGCAGGCAGATGCGGCCAAGCCTAAACCCAAGGTAAAGAAGGCCGAATCGGCCGATACGTTGGAAGTCGAGCCGCGCGATTGGTTCCTGTATTTCAATCATAGCCAGTACGGGCCGTTTTCTCTTTCCGAGGTGGAGCGTTACCTTAAGATTGGAAAAATTAACGGCCGCGTGCACGCCTGGCGAGATGGCATGGACGGCTGGCACCGACTGAAAGAGATCGAGGACTTTAAGGGCATCGTGAAGAAGCTCGCCGCTTCCGGAGAGGAGACCATTACCGTGGAACTGGAACAACCCCGCGCTCCTGGCGATCGAACCATTGACTTACGCAGTACCCCGCGCAAACCCATGGTGGCGCGCATCATGCTCGCGCATCAAGACGGCATCATGGTCGGGGTGTGCCGCGACATCAGCGTCGGCGGCATGCAGATCCTCACCGAAAAGCCTCCCGGCCCGATCGGCACCCGGGTGCGCATGAACGTGACGCCCACGGAAGAAAACCATTTTGATCCCTTTGTGGCGGAAGGTGTGGTAGTTCGAGTTTTGGAGGACGGACGGGGTTTCAGCTTCCGTTTCGAAAAGCTCAATGCCGACGCCACTAAAGCCATCGAAAAATACATCACATCTTAAATCCCAGCTGATCGAGCTCATTCGTCGGCGCAGCTACCGGGAGGGTGACTTTACCCTCGCCTCCGGGCAGAAGAGCACTTTTTACATCGACCTAAAACCCACGACCCTCCATCCGGAAGGGGCCTACTTGTTGGGACAGCTCGCGGTGGCCCGTGTTCAGGAGCTCGGCCTACCGGTGGAAGCGGTGGGGGGACTCACGTTGGGGGCGGACCCGATCGCGACTGCGGTTTCGCTCGCGGCGCGCGAAGCCGGCCTGGAGTGGCCCGCTTTTATCGTGCGTAAAGAAGCCAAGGCGCACGGTACCTCGAAGTTCATCGAAGGGACGGAGAACCTCCGCGAAGGTATGCCCGTGCTCGTATTGGAGGATGTGGTCACCACCGGCGGTTCGAGCGTGAAGGCGATCGAGCGCCTGCGCGAAGCGGGTTATCGCCCGACGGCGGTTCTGACTATCGTCGATCGCGAGCAGGGCGGCGCCGAGAAGTTCCGCGAGCTCGGGCTCCAGTTGATCGCGCTCGCCACGATTTCCGAAGTGCGAAATCACCGCTAAGCCGGACGGCAACTCTAAGTAACCATTAGTAACCTGAACGACCGATCAGTTACCATTTGACCTAACTGGGCGCGCGATCAGCGCCAAGGTGACTCTGAAAATCCTGAAACCTCCCCGTTTTTCCCGGCATCCCTCTTGCTCTAGTGGCTGACCCGAGAGTCAGTTCGAGTGTGTAACGAGTGAGGTGGAAAATGAAACGTAAACAGCAACAAGGTACGCCGGGGTTTTACTTCATGCGCGCCGGCGCAACCGAGGCGCATGCCCGTGGCTTAGTCTGCGGCGGGGGAAGCGACCTTGGATTGAGTGATGAGGGGAAGGAGCAGATCCGACGGGCGACCACGCGGGCGTTCGCCAAAAATCCTCAAAAGATAAAAACGATCTTCAGCAGCACGCTGCTGCGATCGATGCAAAGCGCGGACTTCGCGCACGACATGCTCCACGTGAAGATGCGGGCGCTTCCGCATTTTTCCGAACGGCACTTTGGCCAGTGGGAAGGGAAACCCGTCGCGTCTGCGCCGGGCCTGTCCGAAGCTCCCGCGATTATCCCGGGTGGCGAGTCGTTGGATGCTTTCGAGCACCGAGTGAGCGAAGGCTTGAGCAAGGTCCTGGATCTCGCCCATCCGGCTCTCCTCGTGGGGCATTTGATGGTTGGGCAGGTTCTACAGAAATTACTGAATGTCGGAGCATGCGTTGCGTTCGCGCATGGGGATGTTTATCGTTTCTCAAAGCCGCTCGAGCGGTGGGAATGCGCCCCTTACACGCAAGCCTGAGGTTGTCGCGAGCGGGGGCAAGCGTTACAATCGAGGCATGTTGAATTGGCTTAAAACCCGTCTTGGATTCACCGCTCCCCAGGTGCTGATCGTCGAGGACGACCAGGCCTCGCGGCTGGTGCTCTCGATGGTGATCAAGAACATGCGGAAGAATATCCGGGTCACCGCCACCGAAACCGTAGTGGGCGCGCGCGAGCTTCTGGCGCGAGAGAAGTTTTCCCTCGTAATCGCCGATTGCTTGCTCGCGAACGACAGTAACGGCATCGACCTTTTACGCCACTGCCAACAGGCGTACCCGCGCCTTCCGTTTATCCTTATGTCGGGCCTGACCCAAGAGACGATAATGGGGATGCTGCCGAAGTCGACGGCGCCGTTTCGGTTCCTGCCGAAACCGGTGGATACAAAAACCTACCCTCCGGTCATCGCCGACTTTTTAAAGCTTTGAGAAATTTTGGTGCTAGCGGACGAGGCGCGCTTACTTGCGGGCTTCGGCGGACTTCTTCACCGTGTTCACCTTGAAGGGCAGCACTTCGGGCAGCGTCTTCATGGCGAAGTGGGTGAGACGGCTCACCTTGCGGGAAGCCCGACCGCCGGGAACGGCGCCCTTGCTCACGGCTTTTGCCATGGTTTTCACCGCGATGGCGTAAGCGGCCTTGGCGGCTTCCACGTCCTTCTTTTGGATCGCCTGGAGGGCGTTCTTCAGGACGGTCTTCGCTTCGCTGCGGATAACGATGTTACGGGTTTGGCGCTTCAGCGCTTGCCGCGAACGTTTCGCGGACTGACGAGTATTTGCCATGACGGCTCCTTAACACACCGGCCGGGTAAAAATAGATTGGCGGGTTCGCCCCTGCAAATACCCTAAAGCGCTGGGATTTGTAAAGGTTTTCCCCATACCTGACTTTTATAGGCCACGGGGGGTGGGTTCGTATGGGGTAAGGGAGCAGTCAAATTTTTCGCAGGTTGCCATTTCTAGAGGGCCCCGTCATACTAAAAGACTAGACCCCAAATCCACGAAGGGTTTGGCCAAGCGTTTCTCATGGAGGAGAATGAGCCTGTCTAAAATCCCTTTTAGAGCCATGCTTTGCCTTTTGGCCGCCGGTTGCGCGAGTACTCCGCTTAAGCCCGCATCCGAATCGACGGGAGACGCCGCCTCAGGTGCTACCCAGGAAACTACTAAAGACATGCAGTCCAAGGTTCTGGTCGAGGAGATCCTCGCTACGAACACCAAACTTCAAGATCAGCCCAGCGTAGAGGAGGACGAATCGACGGAGGCTAGCGACGAGTCGGCCACCACCGCCGCCAAGGAGCTGGGCCGCATCGAAGAGGAAAAGGGGAACGGGAAGGGCGGGCGCAAGTTCGCCGAGATTCCGGTCGAGGTGAACCAGCAGGTCCGCAAGTGGATCCACTACTTTACGGTGAAGGATCGCGAGCGCTTCACCCGTTTTCTTTATCGCGGAGAAAAATACCGCGAAGTGGTCGAGAACATCCTCGAGGAAAACAACGTGCCGGCCGAGCTTTATTATCTCGCCTTGATTGAGAGTGGGTTCCACACGCATGCGCTCTCGCACGCGAGTGCCGTCGGCGTTTGGCAGTTCATGCGCGCCACCGGCAAGACCTATGGGCTAGAGTCGAACTACTACGTGGATGAACGCAAAGACCCCATTCGTGCTACCGAGGCTGCCGCCAAGCACCTGCGTGACTTGTACGAAAATTATCAGTCTTGGTACCTGGCCATGGCGGCTTATAACGCCGGGCCCGGTCGGGTGAATGGAGCAATTCGTCGTGGCCGCACGCGAGACTATTGGACACTCGCTCAGCGGGGTTTCATCCCGGCCGAAACCGCCGATTACGTGCCTAAATTCTTGGCCGCCGTGATCATCGGCCGTAATCCCGATATGTTCGGCTTCGGTGACATCAAGGCGGAAAGCTACCCAGACTTAGAGGCGGTGGAGGTTCCATCGCCGGTGCGCTTGAGCGACGTTTCACGCCTGGCGAAAATTCCGCGCGGGGAGCTAGAGCGGGTGAATCCGCATCTCGTGCGGGGAGTGACCTCGCCGCAATCGAAGAAATACGAGATCTGGGTGCCACAGGAAAAAAAGGCGGCCGTGGATCGTATCGTTACGAGGTTGGCCTCTTACCGCTTGAGCGGGCTGCGTGCGCGTCGCGAACCCTCGATCGATCGTGCGCGAATCGCGCACACCGTACAGGTCAAAAGAGGAGAGACGCTTTCCCAGCTTTCCCGTCGTACGCACCTGTCGGTGGCTTATCTCAAGCGCATCAATGGGCTGAAATCCAGCCAAATCTACGCCGGGCAGACGCTACGGATCGTGAAGAAGTCGTATCATCGTGCGGCTCTTACCAAATATCGCGTGAAGTCGGGTGACAGCCTGGCGGCCATTGCCAAGAAATTCGGCGTTACGGTCGGCGTCATTCGGAAGGCAAATCGCCTCCACCGCGACCGCATTTACACCGGCCAGACCCTCCGGATCGTTTCGAATATCTAGAATTGGTCTCACCTTGGCACCGGCGGGCGCCGGAACTCTGAGGTAAACTCGCTTAAAACGCCGATGAGCGCTTTTACGCGCTTGGCACCGCCGTTGCACTAGTGCCGGTCCGGAGTTAGGGCGGACCTGAAATCCGCGAGTGTGAAATCAAAAACAAACTGAATCAAGAGTGGAGGACTATCCAATGAACACGTCTATCTTTTCGAGGAAAAATGCCTGGGGAATCTCAACGAAAGCCATCGTCGCGGGCGCCGTGATGGTCGCTTCGGGGGTTTCTCAGCTGGCCTTGGCGGATCCTCCGGTGAGTGGTTGGATCGGACGCCCTCCCGTCACGACTCCGGGTTACCCCGGCTCGGGCCCCGGCAACCCCGGTCGTCCGGTGCCGCACCTACCGCCTTCGGGTGGGCCGGCCCAAGCCTTGGCGGCCAAAGCCGAAGATTTGGCGCGCGATCTACGCCAGCGCGGTCACCGCCTAAGCGGAGCCCAATCGGCCCGCATCCAAGATTTACTGAGAGAGGCCCAGGCGGAGTTGGACAACTATGGCCCGACTCCCCCTATCCCCGGACCATATCCGCCTTCGCCTGGCCCGTATCCTCCTCGCGTGAACCAATGCGAGCTAGTGGGTCCTGGCGTTCACAATGGGTACAATTACAACTACCGTATTCTCGTGAATGGGTCGTCGTTAGCCGCTGCGGACAGCCTCGACACCGCGCTCAGCAAGCTGCGTGATTTGGAAGCCGCGCGGGTTTGCACGACGGTTGTCGAAGCCTGTACGCTCTCGGGCGTCGGTACGCACGGCAGCTACAACTACAACTTCCGCGTGAGCGTGGGCGGGGCGCAGGTCGCTGCCGCCGATTCGATGAGCTCCATCGAATCGATCGTCGGTAAGCTAGAACAGGCCGGAGTCTGCCGCGTGCAAGCTCGCGGTGCCTGCCAGCTCTTAGGGGGCGGCGCTTATCGCGGATACTCATGGAATAACCGAATCGCCATCGGCAATGAAATCGTCGACGCCGATGATAACCTCACGAACGCCTTGAACAAGATGAATAATCTGCGGGCGGGAGGGTACTGCTACTAGGCTTGAGAAAAAGAGGGGTATTATAAGGAGGCCGCACCGGGCGTGAAAACCGGGTGCGGCCTTTCCGCGTGAATGTGTCGCCCTCGACCCCGGTGCCTGGTTTCCGTGCCCCGGCTAAGTGCTTGTTTCTCCAATTGGCGGAGTTGGCACCCCGCCTGCTCTAGTGAGGGATCAGGAATGAGTGGAAGGCTAGTGAAGAGTCTTTCGGAAGGTCACCCTCCATCGATACCTCTTCACTCCTCATCTAACGACCGGTTCCTTCAAAAGAATCGGTCGCTTGAAGCCCACCACCCTTGGAATCGCGAGATTCCAAGTCTGCCTTTCGAGAGACGCGAGGAGCAGTTCACGGCCCCCACTCATTCCTAACTTGAATTCCTTCTCCTCCCCATCCATATTGCCCCCCAATGAATTACACGGCGTTTAAGGGATTTTTTTGCGGGTCTTTCTCCGTTCGGTTTAACTGGTACCTCAGCTTGTTCGTGGTGATCGCCGCGCCGGCGAGCGTTCAAGGCTCAACCCCGCGGAAGATCGAGGTGCAGGGCCATCGCGGCGCTCGCGCCGTCATGCCGGAAAATACCTTGGCCGCGTTTCGTTACGCGCTTGAACTCGGAGTTGAAACCTTAGAGCTCGACACCAACGTCACGAAAGATGGCGTGGTAGTCGTCTCGCACGAACAGTTCATCACTCCCGAGCTCTGCGTGGACTCCGCCGGTCAGAAGCCTGCGGCTCCGATTGCGATCCGTACGCTCACTTTGGAGCAGGTGAAGCAGTATGACTGCGGTAGCGTGCCTAACCCGAAATTTCCTCGGCAGAAGCGCATCGCCGGAGAGCGGATTCCGACCCTTCGGGAGGTCTTCGATTTGGTGAAAACCTCGGCCTTGCCCCAGGCCAAGCGGGTGCAGTTTAACGTAGAAATGAAGACGGTACCGGCCCTGCCCGGGTTGGATCCAGGGGCCAAGGAGTTTACGCGCCTTCTGTTGAAGGAGATCGACGCCGCCGGCATGGCTTCGCGCACCGTCGTGCAATGCTTCAATCATCTTTACCTTGTGGAAGTGAAACGACAGGCCCCGAAGCAACGGGTCTCGGCCCTTTTGGCGGCGAATTTCATGCTTAATGTCGTCGGCGCCGCCAAAAAAGCCGGGTTTGAAATCATCTCTCCGCATCTGGGTTGGGTGACCCGGGAATGGGTGGGCGAGCTGCACGCTGCTGGCCTTCAGGTCATCCCTTGGACGGCGAATGACTCCCGCGAGTGGGAGTACTTGCTTTCGGCCGGGGTGGATGGGATCATTTCCGATGACCCGGAAGCATTGATCGCGTTTTTAAAGACCAAGGGCCTGCGCTAAGCGCCTCGCCCCGGGTGACGAGTCGAGAGACGGAGATACGGGGGGACGGAAAATGACCGAAGAAAATAGAGCCGGCGGGAGACATCCCGGCCGCCGAGTGCGCAATTTACTGATCAATCCGCGTTACCAGCTGAAATTCATTTTTTGGATGACCGTACTCGGGCTCGTGCTCGTCATTTTGAATGCGAGCGTGTTTCACCTTTACGTGCAGCGGGATTTTGAGGCTTTCGTGCGTATTAGCTCGCTCCCCAACGAGGTTAAGGACACCGCCATCGCGTATCTAAACTCGCTTGGTTGGAAGCTGATGATTTGGTCAATCGTATTCATGGTGCTCATGTGCAGCGTCGCTCTTCTGTTTTCTCATCGCACCGCCGGCCCTATGTTCCAGATGAAAAAGGTCATGGAGAAGGTACGGGACGGCGAGGTGGACACGCGCGTGCACCTGCGTAAGGAAGACGACTTCCGCGAAGTGGCGGTTGTCCTCAATGAGATGTTGGATAAATTGGTGCCGAAAAGGCACTGATTTTGATCTTCCGGAAATCTTTCTGCTTTTATGCACCCAGGCGGTGCCCTAGCTGCGCTTCCATATGGTCTATTTATTAAACTAAGCCACTCTGTCTTATCTATTAGGATTCTTTTGACATAACTTCGTTGTTTCGATAGATAACGCTACGCGTCACAACACCGTTTTGGTCCGAAATTGCAAATCGGTCCAGAAGATGCATTTGGTGCGGCGCGTGATTTTATAACGAACGAGAACGAAGGATCGCGAAAGTCATGAAAATGAAAAAGCTCAGTTTGGTGCTCAGTGCAGTAATGGTGCTTAGCTCGGTCGCTGGTTTAGCCGACCCGCCGACGCGCCCAGGTCGCAAACCTCCGGTTGCGCACCCCGTGCCACTGCCGGGCGCTGATCGTCTGGGTGACCGCCGCGGGCCCCTGCCGGGCGAACGGAATGAGCGCGATCGCTGGAATCGTGAGCGCGACCGCGCCGAGAACGGCCGTCGTTTCGGTGACCGCTTCGGTGGCAACGATCGTATGCGCAATGGAGACGAGATCCAACGCCGCTTCGACCGTAACGATCTCGACGAGCAAGGCGCGCGCCGTCGCGCCCAGGTGGCGAATCAACGCCTAGACCAAGCGAAGGACTCTCTCGTTCGCTTGGATCAAGACCTCACGCGCCGTCAAAACGAGCTGAACAACGCGACCGCCGCGCGCGACGCGATCCAAACCACCATCACGAACTCGACGAACGAGATCAATACGGTGACCCAAGCAAACCCAGGTTTGCCGGCCGAGCTGAATGCCTTGCGCAACCACCTTCAAGCCTTGCGCCAGGGTCGTCCCGCCGCGGTTTCTGCCCGCGATCAAAAGAAGGGGCAATTCGATCTCGTGAACGGACAGCTTGCGCCGCTTAAGACCGCGCGTGACAACGCCGTGGCCGCCGCCAAGGCCGCTAAGGATGACTTGACCGCGAAGGAGGCGACGGCCGCCGACCTGCAGGGCAAGCTGACTGCCGCCCAGGCCAAGGTGACCGAGCTTCAAAATCAGGCCAATCAAATGGGGCCGGAGCTAGCGACCTTGGTCGAGCGCCAGAAGGCTATTCCCGGCGAAATGCAAAAAAATAAAGAAGCGCAAGACGCCACGACGAAGGAAATCGCCGCATTGGAAGAGAAGATCAAGGCGACGGATTCCACCAAGCCGGACCCGGCGCTCGTGCAGGCGCTCGCCGCCGCTAAGCGTAAGCTCGCGGCTCTCCAGCACCAAGCCCAAACGTTGAACCAGGAATCCCAGCGCGTGAACGCGCGCATCGCGGAAATCCAAAAGACCCTACCCACCATTCAACAGCAGCTCGTCGCCGCCAATCAGGCGGTGCTTGATCTGACGACGAAGGTGAACAACGCGAACAGCGCCGTGGCTGCCGCTAAGACCGCGGTGCAAACCACGAAGGCCGCGGAAACTGCCGCGGTGAATGCCTTCCAGACTAAGAAAACGGAAGTGGACCAGATCAAAGGCGAGCTGGACGCGGCGAACGCGGCCATCACCGATTTGGACAATAAGATCACCGCCGCCAACCGCCTAGTCGAGCTCAAGACCCTCTTGCAAGCGAAGACCACGGAGTTGACGCAGGCCGAGATTCAGGTCGCCGCCAAGAAGCAGCTGCGTGACGAAGCCAAGGCCCAGCGCGATCGCAGCGCCGAAGGTGTGGCGAATCTCAAGCGCGAATCGGACGAAGCGGAAGCCAACGTTCGCCAAGTGAACGAGAACATCCGCGAAGCCAAGCGCTTGGCCGCTCAGTTCGGCCGCGACGATGCCGCGGCTCCCGGTGCGGCGGTCGGCACGAGCTGGGGGATCAGCTACGGCAACCAGATGGGTGGCGAGCAAGGCTCCCTCTGGGGCCGTGACCAAGCCCAAGGCCAGATCGACGGCTTCCGCGAAGGCGGCCCCGTGGGTTGGAATCGCGGCGAGAGCGAAGCGAACCGTGACGGTGAGGCGGCTGGCCGCACCTCTGGTCGCAATGAGCAGTACCCGATCGGGCGCTCCGATGGCCGCAAGTACGGCGAATATAACCAAGGCTACAACGATCAGCTGGAAGGCTACCCAGCCGGCAAGCAGAACGCCCAGAACGAAGCGAACCGCGTAGGCATCCCTGAAGGTCGTCGCGCGACGGAGCGCGATTTCTACAACGTTCCGCTGAAGAACGTGACCATCGCCAACGACGGCGGTCCCGAAGTTCCCGGCGCGATTTCCCAAGCTTTCGGCGAGCCGGACTTCCGCTCGGCGGGTGAGTACCAGCCGGTTCGCCACTACGGCTACCTTAGCGATGAGGTCGCGGACGCGTACTACGACTCGTACGATTTTCACTTCGTAGAGTTCGCGCGCACCGCTTTCTGGCGCCAGTTCAATGCGACGTTCCCGATCGTGTTTGAACAGGCCCGGAGCTCGTCCTACGAGCAGTGGATGAACCTGATCACGTACGATGCCCAAGGCACTCCGGATTACACGCAGTACCAGAACGCGGTTCGTAACCAAGGCGCGGTTGCCCGCGTGCAGGACCCGCAAACCGGCGTGGTGATTTACGCGGCGGAAAAATCCGCCGCCTACCAAGCCGAAGAAGCTCGGGTGCGTGACATCCGTTACGGCCAAGTTTATCCCGGTGCCGTTGTCCGTGGTAAGGGTTCGGTCACCGTGGATGCCCAAGGCCGCGTGACCGGCAGCGGCGGCAGCCTGGAAGGCTACAATCAAGGTCGCACCCAAGCGATCGCCGACGGCAAAGCCGACGGTATTGCGAAGGGCTACAGCGATCACTACACCGACTTCTTGGGTAAGGCCAAGCAGAAGGGATCCGATATCGCGACCAGCTACTTCAACGGCTTCGCGGTGATGCAAGCCGAAGCGGTGAGCATCGTGGAAGACAACGGCGACGCCGTGTTTGCCCCGGGTGAAACCGGATCGATCCAGCTCGTGATGAAAAACTACGGCAAAGTCTCGCAGGACCAACCGGTGAAAGTGCGGGTCAAGCTGCTCTCGAACGGCATTCTCATGAACGCCACCGAGACGGACCTGGTCGCGCTCCCGAGCCAGTCCCGCTCCACGGTGACGGGTCTCCTGCCTTTCCAGATTCCGCAAGATGTCGCGATCGGTTCTCGGCAATCTCTGCAGATCACGGTCGACGCCAACATCGCCGTGCTTGAAGAAGATGGCCGCACTAGCCGCCGCAACGTCCAGCTCATGAACCAAGAGCTACGCTTCACGGTGAGCTACCCGTACAGCGTGCCGCAGGTCGCGGTGAAGAATCTCGTGACCGCGGAGGAAGAAACCACCGCCACGATTTCCGTGAAGAACGTCAGCAACAAGGCTTCGGCCAAGTCGGTGATGGTCCGCATGGTTTCGCTCGATGGTCTTTCGACCGTGGTGAAGAACGACGTGCTCATCGGCAATATCGCCGTCAACGAAGTGCGTAACGCCACCTTGAGCCTCACGGTTCCGAAGGCGAACGCGGGTAAGGAACTCTCGTTCCAAGTCCAGGTCTTCGAAGGCAACTGGTTGCTGGGTCTCAGCCGCTTCACGGTCAACAGCACCAAGTCCTGGGAGTACAACCCGGGTTCTGCGGGTCTCCTGATCGTCGCGAATCGCGATCTCATGAATTCCGCCGAACGCATCATTCAGGCGTCGGGCATGCCGCTCGATATCCTGGATCTGGGGATCCCCACGAACGTCACGAAGCAAGCGATCGTGTCTAAGTACGCGGGTAAGATGATCATCCTGCCGGAAGTCACCGGCGCGATGGACGCCGAGCTCGGTAACGCGCTCGAAGCCTACGTGAAGGCCGGCGGTAAGCTCTACGCGAACCTGTCCTTCGGCGGAAGCGAAACGCAAGTTGGCGCCGGCATCAGCCGTGTCAAGGCGACGGATTGGGTCAATACCCGCACCGTGGAAGGCATGGCGCTCAGCCGTCCGAGCACGCGCGAGTTGACCGATCTGAAGCCGTTCTCGGTCGGCGTGGATACGAACAATCGTGACCGCTCCGTGCAGGGCATTGCTAACCGCATCGCGACCTTCGCGCTCGTCACGCAGTCGTTCGAGGAAACGCTCGCCGCCTACATCGGCACGCTGACTTCGGGCAACCAAGCCGTGAAGGGAGTTACGGGTCGTTCGCTGGTGCACATGCTCAACCAGGAAGCGATGGATGACTACTGGATTGCCGAAGGCAAGAAGAAGTCGAAGGAAGATAAGAAGTCCATCTTCCGCGACGACAAACGCAAGCAGCGTTCGTTGCTCGTGAAGTTCGTGACGGAAGCCTTGAACAGCGTCCACAACGAGACGGTCCGCATGAGCTTGGTGAAATTCCAGCCGGTGATCCGTCAGATTCGTCAGGAGGTCTACTACGTCGGTCCGTTCGCCACGACGGGCGACGCTTACGTGTCGACGTTCAAGAACCTGACGAAGGCTTTCGACGAGCTCGAGTCCAAGCTCAAGAAGGAAAAGAAAGACGTCAAGGCCGGCACGGCCCTTGAGTTCGACCTCGGTGACACCGTCACCGACGAAGACGGCAAGTCGGTCCTTTAATTAGTTAGCCAAAGTAATCGAGAGCTGGCGCTCGCCCCCGGAAACGGGAGTGAGCGCCAGTTTTATTTTGCAGCCTTGAGTTTTCTGGGGGAAATCCGCTACCACGTAATGCAGCCGGCCTTTTTCGGGATTCGCCGGCGCCACGCTGAGCAGCTCGAGTTCGCCCGCCGGTCGCGGGGTCGCGTCGGGCGCGCATTCGTAGGTTCCCTTCGCTCCCTGGAGCGCTTCTGAGGAGTTGATTTCGATCTCGTGTTTCAGGGTGAATGGGTTCTGCCCCATGCGCGCAAAATACCCGTCGTTCGGTATCTTTTGGAATTCCACCAAGCGGGCGGTGCCCGAACCCAGTCGATCGAGCTTCGCGCGGTCTTCTTCGCGAAAGTAGGGGGGGATGGTGCTGTGGCGAAGCGCCGCGCGGATCTCGGCAGGTGCGGCCGATGGGTGCGCAAGCCGGTACTTGGCCACGGCACCGGAGACGATTGCGGCCGCGAAGCTCGAGCCATGTGAGTTTATTTCCTCGGGCAAGTAGTTGCCGTTGGGCAATGGCGCGACCACGACGTCCAAAGCGGGGCCGAAGTTGGAGATGATATCCGGTTGGTTCGTGCCCAGCGCTTTACCGACGACGATCACGCCCGGATAGGCTTGCGGGTACATTTGGCTGAGCGCCACCGGTGCGAACGGGTTCGGCACGCCTACCCCCGCCGCGGTGACGATGGGTACACCGCGCGTGGCGGCGGCGGCGACCGCCGCATCCATTTCGGGGGTGTGATAGACGAGTCCTGAAGAGATGTTGATCACGTCCGCGCCGTGTTCAAGGCCGTAATGCACGCCCTTTGCGAAGCCATCGCCCGTACCTCCGCCGTGTTGAGCGACGCGGACGATGAGGAGCTTAATCTTCGGGTCGGCGAGGGCAATCGCCTTCGCCACGAGGGTGCCGTGCTTCTGCTCGCTCAGATCCTCGGTCACCGCATTTCCTTCGACGAAGTTCCAGCCGTACCGTCCGTTCACTTGTAACAACCGGTCGTTTAATCCCGCTTGGGTGTCGACGCCCGTGTCGAGCACCGCGACGATCACCTCGGACTTGAAGAACTTGCCGCGAAGCGGCGTCAAAAAAACGACAGCTAAAATCGCGAGAATGAATAAGACCACGACGAGCCCGAGACGTTTGTTCATGGCGTCCAATATTAGCTGAAACCGTGCGAATCGGGTATATTCCTTATTAGAATGAGTTCGCCTCGCACCACATTGCGGCAGCGCATCCTATTCGCCGTTTTCGCGCTCATGCTGCTGTCTTTCGCGGGTTCGGCCATGAGCCTCTTTCACGTCACCGACGTGAACCGCTCGCTCACCGCGATCAATCGGGTTTCCGTTCCCCTGGGGCGCACGTTGGGCCAGTTGAAATCGGATTCGGAAGTCCTGCGCCGCGAGATGGAGCGCCGCTTAGGTTACTCGCACTGGAACGATCCTCATTGGAAGCCGCAGGCCATTCCGCTTTGGATTACCGACTTGCTCGAGACGGAGATCAAGCAGCTCGAAAAGACTTTGAATCAGGACATCGACTGGGCGCCGGAAGAGATTCGCGCGCAGTGGAAGGAGTGGGCACGCGAGCTGGGGCTGGGGTTTGCGCGGCTCAAGCGGGCGGCGTCGCAGCTTTACCAAGCGCTCGAGCAGAAGAATGAAGAGGCGGCAGCCCGTCTTTACCCGCAGTGGCTTTCCGATATGTCGGAGTGGAACCGCCAGCTGAAATGGGGGCTGAGTGAGTCAGATAACTCGCTTCGCCGCACTTTTGGGAACGCCGACGCGCGCGTAAGTAGCCTACGTACGGGTTTGCAGGGAATCTTGATCCTGATCATGGCTTTGTCACTCTTGCTGTTCTGGTTTGGTGAGCGCGCCCTGCGTCCGCTCGCGGAGCTAACGAGGCTCGCACGCGACATCGCGACGCGCGGGTTACGCAAGGAAGACAAAAGCACGCTTCCGTTTATTTCCACCGCGCGCGACGATGAGGTGAGCCACCTGGCCCGCGAGTTCCAGCGCATGACCCATACCCTTTGGGAGCGGGAGAAAACGGTCGAAACCCAGCAGACGCGGTTAGCCGAGCAAAACGAGCAGCTGCGCGAGATGGGTGGGTTGAACGAGAATATTCTGACTAGCATCAAGTCGGCGCTTTTCGTGACCGACCCCGCGGGGCGGGTGACCCAATGTAATCCGGCGGCGACGGCTTGGCTGGGCAGCGGGGTGCTGGGACACGGAGTAATCGGTAAACCGTTGGACAGCTGGCCCAAGCTCGCCGCGTTCCTGGATAAAGCCTGCGCGCCGGAATCGTGGCGGGAGAAGATCGCGAATTTGCGTGCCCCGCTGCGCTTTGCACCGATCGAAACCGGGGATCGGATCTACGGCGGAAGCCTCATGCCGCTGCAGTCGAACTCGGCGGGGCAGGCGGATCCATCTTCGGGAGCGATTTTAGTACTGGAGGATGTGACTGAAGAACAGGATTTGCAGCGGCGTTTGCAGCTCGCCGAGAACCTGGCGGCGGTAGGCCGTCTTTCCGCCCAGGTTGCGCACGAAGTGCGGAACCCGCTGCATTCGATCGGGCTCGAGGCCGAGATGGCCTTAGAGGCGGCCCAGAAAGTCGATGCGGTATCCCAGAAAAGCTTCCTGAAACAATCGATTCAGTCAATCCTGGCGTCCGTCGAGCGCTTGGATAAAATCACGGAAAATTACTTGAAGTTATCGCGCCTTTCGTCCGGCAAGAAGCAGATCGTGGATCTCGGCGTGGTACTCGAAGGGGTCCTCGCGACCTACGCGACCACTTTGCAGAGCCTGGAGGTGCGGTCGGAGTGGCATCGCGAGCCGGGCGCCGACCTGATCGTGAGTATCGATCGTGATCTCTTCGAGCAGGCGTTGGGAAACCTGCTGCGCAATTCCCTGCAGGCGATGCAGGAGGCCGGGATCGTGGAAAAGCGTGTTACTTGGCGGATGGGTGGCACCGATAGCGGCAAGGTTTGGATCTGCCTTGAGGACAACGGGCCCGGGGTGTCGGAAGCGATGCAGATAAAGCTATTTCAGCCATTTCAAACCAGCCGCGCCAACGGTACGGGCTTGGGGCTATCGTTCGTGAAGCGCGTGATGGAAGAGCAAGGCGGCGAGGTTACCTACGCTCCTGGTCCAGAAGGGGGGGCGCGTTTCCTGATGGTCTTGCCCGCAGCCGTTTCCCAGGCCGCGGCTTTGGGGCGTCCGCAGGTTCCCCCGGAAGCGGTAATCGAAGGTTAAGATGACGATGAAGCGAATCCTACTGGTAGATGACGATCCCCAGGCTTTGGACTCCATGGCGCGCATTCTGGAAATCGCGGGACACGCGGTAGAGCGGGCTGTGGATGGTCAGGAAGCGCTCGAGAAGGTTCAAGCTTCCCGCACCTTTCCGTACCACGCGGTGATCTCCGACGTGCGCATGCCGCGGTTGGGGGGGCTGGAGTTTCTCAAGGCGATCACGATTTGCGCGCGGGAAGTGCCGGTAATTTTGATGACGGCCTTCGGGCAAGTAGAAGACGCGGTATGGGCGATGAAGCTCGGCGCGGTGGATTTCCTGACGAAGCCTTTTAAGCGCCAAGCGTTGTTGGATGCGGTCGAGTCGGCGACCCGGGGGTTGAAGGTGGAAAATGTGGCCGCCGTGGGAGCTTCCCCATTGGATCGGATCACGGGCCAGTCGCCGGCCATTTCCGAACTCAAACGGCTGGTAACCCAGGTGGCGCAAGCGGAGCTTACGGTCCTCATTTTTGGGGAGAGCGGGACGGGTAAGGAGCTCGTTGCTCAGTCGATTCATCGCCTGGGCACGCGAGCGGATCGACCGTTTATCGCGCTCAACTGCGCAGCTATCCCGGAACATCTGATGGAGTCTGAGTTATTCGGGCACGAGAAGGGCGCTTTCACGGGCGCCGCGGCCGCACGGCCCGGACTTTTCGAGAGCGCCGACGGCGGTACTCTTTTCCTGGATGAAATTGGCGACATGCCGCTTTCGCTGCAGGCGAAGCTTCTACGCGCAATCCAGGAGGGCGAAGTGCGCCGCGTGGGCGCGACCATCGCGCAGAAGGTGAACGTGCGGCTGCTCGCTGCCACTCATCGTGATCTGAAGGCGATGGTCCAGGCGGGAACCTTCCGCCAGGACCTGCTCTTTCGTTTGGACGTGATTGAGATCCAAACCCCCGCTCTGCGGGCACGCACCGAAGATCTGCCGACGCTGGCGTCTTCTTTCATAGAAGCCGCGAATCAACGCCACGGAAAGGCCGTCCGGGGTATTAGCCCCGAAGCGATGGCCGTGCTCACCCGCCACCCCTGGCCCGGCAATGTGCGTGAGCTGGCGAACGTAATCGAGCGCGCGGTCGTTTTGGCGCAAACCCAGGAGCTTCAGCCCGAGGATCTGCCCTCGCACCTGCGCGCGCAGCCCGGTGAGGCAGTACGTGGCGAGGACATCCGTGTGCCGTTCGGCACCCCGCTCTGGGAAGTGGAAGAGTTATTGATCCGCAAGACGCTGGAGGCGACCGAGGGCGACAAGAACATGGCCGCCAAGATCCTAGGCGTGAATTCCCGCACGATTTACCGCAAGCTCGAAAAGCAGCCTCGCGAGCAAAAACCCGAAAACTGATTAAAAGCGGATCCAGCCTCTATTGGTGCAGTGTCCACACTTGCCGGCACCGTACGTCTTTTTGGTGATCGATCAATACTTCCGTATTGATCCCGTAGGCGTAGCCGCGGATCCAGTCGGCGTGTAGAAGGCAGAGTTCGTCAGCCGCGAGCACGATTTCAGGATACACGCTGCGATGGGGGCAGTGCAGTAACTCGGCCTCGATCCGCTCCGGGAGGGCCCGAACCACGAGAAAAGCCCGGTGGTGGGGAAAGCCGGAGAGCGGCCCGTCATTGATCGCGGAAAACACTCCTCGCAGGTCTCGGCGCGCGACCTCGGGGAGCTTTCCCCAACGCTGTTCGGCGCAGTTTCGTCCTGCTTTCCATGAACTTTGCGCGAGCGAGTTTTTCAGGGCGTCCCACTCGTCTTGGGGGGTGGTTTCAAACAGGTGGCGGAGCAGCCACGTTTGGGTGACCCAGATGGTTTGCTCAAGGCGTCCCAGCAGCTCTTCCGGATAGTCGGAGCCCAACACGGACTCGAGGTCCTTGGGGACCGAGCGTTCGTCCAAAGTCTCCAGAATCGTGAGGGCCTCTTGAATGCGGGGGCTCATCACACGTTGAAGCAGGTGCGGGGCTTCGGCCTCTAAGTGAAGCTCATGGATCCAGGCGCGCGTGAGCGCGTGCAAACCGGTGAGATTGCGGAACCATTGATCGTGCTCGGCCACGGGCTTGCGCACATGCCAGGGAAACTCGCGCATGGAGGAAGTCTAACCGGGCGGTTTCCGAAAGGAAAGAGGGGATCCGGGCCTCGTTCTCCGATAAACGAGGCCCGGGGGGGGATTAGGGGGGATTAAAGGGGGAAAATTCGGAATCGATGGTTTAGATCGAGTCCTGAACAAAATTTAAAGGGGGATTGGCGATCGAAAATCATTTCGGCGTCTACTCCACTTTCACTTCTGCCCATCACTCATCTCTCATGGAACCCTCTCAGGTTCCGGCGTGTCTCACGGGGAGATGAAATTGCAGATTCGGTGCCAGGTGGGTCAGGCTGGACCCACTTTTAAATGCAGCTCCGGTGAATGGTAAGTCCAGGTGGGTGTTAAACTAATGGACAGGCGTGCAGGATGTCGGTCAGGAGCTGGCGTCGGCGCTCGGTTTCGCCATGGCGGCGCAGGATGTCGGCAGCGGCGGTCTGCGCGACCTCCGTCCGGCGGGGAACGACGGCGTTTTGCGCGAGTTCGTTCCAGGTAGGATAGCTCAAGCCCTGGAACTGCGACCAAAGCATATCGAGGAAGAGGGGCTGCGTGCAGCTCAGGCTGAGGTGAAGTCCGCTCTGGGTCGCGAGCAGGAGCGCCGGCGGCTTCGACTTCACGCGATCGATCCGATGAATCGGCACGTGCGGTGGAAGCGAGCCCGAAAAGCGCACGTCGGGATGCAGCGGGAAGGCGATACATTCGCTCTTGGGTAAGATGCGCAAAAGTACTTTCCAATGAATCGAGCCGTTCGCGTCCACGAAATCTGCCAGGCGTGCCGCATCCGCGCGGGCCCGCTCGAGTTCATGGGCGGCGGCGACGAAAACGGCGCTCCGAAACTGGATGTCATGCTTACGCGCGGCCAGCTGATCCACCGTGTTTACGTCGAGGGGAAGCGCGGCCGAGGCGCCGCGGTTCTCCCGTAGGCTTGCCAAAAGCGCGTTCGGTACGGGCAGAAATTTTAGTGAGGCCTCGCTCAGCTCCCAGGCGCCTTTTTTCCGTTCGCAGAAGAGTTCCAGCCATTCCGCGACCGCCGGACTCTCTAGGTAGGCGCGCAGTACGACTGTCAACTCCGGTTGGTGCGGGATGATCGTGAGGGGAAGGTCAGAAGCGGGCGTGCTCCCAAGCTGCTGGGCCGTGATCGCCGTCACGATTCGCCGTTTTCCGTTTTCCTGCTCGGAACCCATCTGCAGAACGGCGCCCCGAACCTGTAGTGAATCCGCTTGCAGCTGGTTGGTCATCCACGGCGCATCGGCGCCTCTCCGGTTCAAGCGGATGCCCGCGATCTGGCCAAGCGGCGTGGAGTTTTCCTTGAGTTGATCGAACTTACGGTAAATCTCTTCGGACGTTTTCTCCGGCCAGCGCTCCGCCCATTCCTGCTGGGTGGTGTTGCTCACGCGCACCTGGACTTGCCAATGGCCCCGGCCTTCGGTTTCCGCTCCCGGGCTCGCGGCGAGTGCCTCCTGAATAGCGTCTTGAAGAAAGAGCGGCACTTCGACGTGGCTCCGGATCTGGCCCTGTAGTCGCACCATGCGGGGGCGGTGGGTGTTGCGAGCTTCGAGCGAGGCGCATCTTTCAAAAAGGTAGAGGTACTTTGGAAAGAGCGATCGTTGCAATGGCAAGGAGTGGGCGATGCCGGTGAAATCCCATTGGGCGAGGAGCTTGCCGCGATCGAGCAGGAATTTGAGGGTTTCCGGGCCTTCTAGCGCCGTGATCGGCTCTTCCCGCGTCCACCACATGAGCCCGCCGGGGCGGAGCTTGCTGAGCGCCACGCAGGCTTGGAGGTCGCCTAAGGTCGTTTCCTGCGCCTTTAATCCTTTGAAGAATGGAAAGCCCGCGAGTTCGCCACGGAACCAGGCGGATTCGCCGGTTCTTCCGGTCGAGCGGATTGCGTAGTCTTCCATCACAAACGCGATTCGGCAGGCCTCCATCTCGGAAAGGTACTGCACGAGTGGTGAGGACTTCGGGCCGTTCAGCGGCGAGAGCGGCATGGAGAGTGAGAGTTGCTCGCGGGGATGAAGCTCGAGACCCGAGCTGAGGTGCCAAAAACGCGGACAAGCCGGACCGCTCCAGAGCGCGGTGAGCTCACCCAAGAGGAATAAAAACGGATTGAGCTCGGAACCGATCCACTGAAAATTTTCTCCCAGGCCGCTTTCGCCCGAACGGGCCAGGCTGCCCTCCCGCAAAGTGGGGGAGAAGCCAAACTGATGCCGCTGGCGTACTTCGGGCGTCAGTCGACCGCTGGCTCCCCAAACCGCCGAGAAGAAACGGGAGTCGTAGCCGTGCGACTCTGGCAACTGGGAGCGGATTTGCTGGCAGCCCTTCAGGAGATCCGTCATCAAAGTGGGTGCCTCGTCCGAAAGGTCTAAACCCTGTAAGGTTTGCCAAATCAAACTCTGCAGCTGGGGGCTGGGATTGAACCAGGAGTAAAGGTTAGGCTTCGTGAGCTGCCAGCCGTCGCGTTGGTGCGGCACGAACGGTTTGAGTGCGAAGCTCAGTGTCCAGTTGACGTTAGTGAGATCCGTCGGCGCCCATGCGCGAATGTTCCGGTCGGACCAGGCTTTGAGCAGCAGCGTTTGACCCAGGAACACGAGCGCGACTTCCTCAAGATAGGCGGCTAGCGCCACGCTGTGCTGAGGCGTGCGGCCCCCGTGCAGGAACGCGCGCAGCGACTCCAGCACCTCTTTGGGCGTGTTCTTGGCTCCGGCAATTCCACCCAACATACAAAGATGTCTGAGAAGCGCTTCGCGACGGCTCGGGTTTAGCGAGAGGAGGCCGTTTAGATTCCGCCCGAGTTCGTCGACGATCTGGCGCGTGAGGTCCAGCAATACTGGCGCGAGCAGTGCCACCCGTGGGTTGATCGCACCGCCGGTAGGCGGGCTTGAGTTGAGCGTGAGGGCGGACTGCACCGGAGGCGCGGCTGGATTGGCTGAACTCTCCAACCACTTTCCTAACTCGGTTTGAAGACCCGTAGCGTGGGACGACGAGGGGATCGCCTCCGTTTGGAGTAAGCTCTGCATTGAGCCCGAGCCGCCCGGCAGATTTTCGCTGAGAATGAGATTGGAGATCCCCGTTTTGTCCATTTTGAAGGACGGATAGGAATAGCAGTGACGCGCAGCACTCGGCCAGCGCGGAATGATGACGCAAACAGTCTACTATCAAGGGTGAAAGATGGGGGGTTAGATAAAAGTTAATATTTATTTACTTTCAGTGATTTAAGTGGTTAACTATATGTAATTATTATTAAAAAAAATCACAAACAACGCACATAGTCAGTGTCATGACGCGCTGGGGGGGCTAAAATGGAAGGGTAGGGAGAGGTCGTGGTTTTTAGGGGGATATCATGGTTTTGGCAGTACGTTTTACGCGACTCATCATTTTAAGTTTAGGATTCCTTTCTGTAGCTCAGGCGGAAGTCGTTGTCTCCGCTCCCGAATGCGTTCGAGGGGATAAAAAAGCGGAAAACCTCGCCGTCTATCTCATCCAGCAGGGTTTAAACCCCGACTACGTTTGCCAGATTGCCCGGCCAAGCGAGGACGCAAATGCCCGCCGCGGGGTACAAGTGCAGTCCTTTCTTTCGGATGAGATGGCCGAAACGAAGGTGCATACCATCGATTTTCGGTAGGATCGCGCCTCCCGTCAATTCACCGACGGGTTTCCGCCAGGATTCTAGCGTTTCCTTTTCCGGTCCCACGCTTCTGTGTGTGCGTCGTTAATTTCGCCTGCCATTGCTCCGAAGAGCATGCACAGGGAGATTTCCTTTATGGGAGCAGAGCCAAAAGCCAAATCAGCCTCGGGCGCCGGACAAGATGAGATCGATCAGATCATGAACGAGCTCGAGAAGCTTCAAAACGAAATCGCTAGCTCCGGTGGAGGCGAAGAACACGGTGGGCCTCAGCTCCGCATGGTTCCCCAGCCGGATGCCACCGCTGAGGAAGACGGCATGGGCGATTTCCGCGCGGGTTCGAGCGAAGAGCCTTCCCTGGAAGAAACTTTAGGCGACATGAAGGACGAGGAGCCCGCCGAAGGCAGTCTACTAGCCACGGCTACGGCGACGAATGTGACCCCGGTGAGGAGCAAAAACGTGGAAAAAAGAAACCGCATGCCGAGCGTGACGACCGAAACCGAAAGCGGCACCCTGACGATGAACTTGACCGGGAATATGACCCTGAAGCTCACCTATGAGTTCGAAGGCCAGGAGGTTTCGGTTTGCTTCGTGGATCAATGCCTGAAGGTCGAGCTCTCCGACGGCTCCGAATTCAAGATTCCAGTTCGCCGCGCCGCCTAAAGCGCGCTATCCTAATCCGGTGATTCGTATCACTGGCGGTGAATTCCGCGGCCGCATGCTCCGTACGCCCTCTCACGATAAGACCCGGCCCACCGCCGCGCGCTTGCGCCAAGCCTTGCTCAATTCCCTGCAAACGATCGTTCCTTCGGCCCGTGTATTGGATCTGTTCGCCGGCTCCGGAGCCCTAGGTTTTGAGGCCCTTTCTCGCGGCGCCGCGAGTGTCGTGTTCCTCGAGAGCGCCCCCCCGGTGGCGAAGCTCATTCGGCAAAATGCAGAGATGCTCCAGGTCTTGCCGAAGTGCCGCATCTTGACGGATCCTTTCCAGAAGTCGATCGATCGCTTGCACGCGTTGGCGCCGTTTGATCTGGTATTCGCCGACCCCCCGTACTCCAAAGGTTTCGAGAAGCGTGTCCTCGAAGATTTGGACTGGGCGCAGTGCCTGGCTCCCGAGGGTTGGCTTGTAATCGAGAGCTCTTCGCGCGACGAGCCGCTCCCCGACCGCTTGACTTCCTTAGTGAAAACTAAGGAAAAAGTGCAGGGAGATTCGCGGTTGGTGTATTACCAAAAGACTTAGAAGCGGTCTCAAAATTACCTTCTACTGCGGTCGGCCAAAAAGCCCTTAGACTTCGTCCTCGGATAAAAATGTCCTCAGCGGGCCTGAGGGCACGCTTCCGGTCCTTTTTATCCTGCGTCCTCGTCTGAGGGCTTTTTGGCTCAACCTCGTAACGAAGGTATTTTTGAGACCGCTTCTAGGGTATACCTAAGGCATGCGCCGCGCTGTATATCCTGGGTCATTCGACCCGTTGACCCATGGGCATTTGGACATCCTGGATCGCTCTCTCAAGGTGTTTCACGAGATCATCATCGTTGTGTCCGGCACGCCCCGCAAGGAGCCGTTGATTCCCATCGAAAAGCGCGTGGAGTTGATCCGTGATGTCGTGGCGGACCGCAAAGGCGTGAAGGTCGACTCCTGGCCCGGTTTGATCATGGATTATGCAAAGAAGAATTCCATTCACGCGGTAATCCGCGGTTTGCGCGCGGCGAGCGATTTTGAGTACGAGTTCATGATGGCGAGCATGAACAAGCAGCTCAACCCGGACGTCGAAACCGTTTTCATGATGACGTCGCAGGATCTCTATTTCGTCAGCTCCACCATGATTAAGGAGCTTTTTGCCTATGGTGGCGATATCGCGCCGTACGTGCCCAAAGCCGTTCTGAAAGAGCTGAAGACACGCATTCCGGCCGGCGGCGCGGCGGGGAAGGCTGGGGCGCGCAAATGAGTGACTCGAAACGCGCTCCGCTCGCGCTTCGCATGGACGTGATCGCCGAGAGTGCGACGTTGAGGCTAAACGCGCTTGTCAACGAGCTGCGCGCGCAGGGCAAGCCCGTGATCAATCTCACGGCGGGCGAGCCTGATTTCGCGGTGCCCGCCCCGGTGAAACAAGCGGTGGCGGACGCGATGGCGGCGAACCGCTCGAAATACACCGCTACGGCGGGCATTCCCGAGCTGCGCGCGCTCATTGCCGAGAAGACGAATCGGCAGCAACCCGGTTTGGAAAAGCCGTGGACCGCGTCCGACGTAATTGTTTCCAATGGCGGCAAGCAGGCCATCTTCAACGCGCTTTTTTGCACGGTGAATCCAGGTGACGAGGTGGTGATTGTCTCGCCCTATTGGCTCAGCTACCCGGAGATGGTGAAGCTCGTGGGTGGGGTGCCGAAAGTGGTCCGCACGACCGCGGAATCTGGCTTCAAGATGTCGCCCGCGCAGTTAGAGGCGGCGCTTACGGATCGCACGCGGATGGTCATCTGGAATTCTCCTTCCAATCCTACGGGCGCGACTTATACGCGCGAGGAGTATGCGCGGCTGGGGGAAGTGATCCTGCGCTCGCCGTGGCGTGACCAGATCTGGTCGCTCAGCGACGAAATCTACGATTGCATCACTTTCGGGACGGGGGGCTTCGCTTCGTTTCTGGGAGCGGTACCTGCCTTGCGCGAGCGGGGGGTCACCGTCAACGGAATGTCGAAGAGCGCCGCCATGACGGGGTGGCGCATCGGCTGGTCGGTGGCGCCCGCGGCCCTCACGCGCGTGATCGATCGGCTGCAGGGGCAAACTACCTCGGGCATCAACGCGCTGGCCCAGTGGGCTAGCGTCGCTGGCTTGAAGTTACCGGAAAAGCACTTCGCCGATCAGCTGACAGTTTACCGACGCCGCCGGGATCTGGCCTTGGAAACTTTGCGAAAAAGCGGCAAAATAAAGATCAGTACGCCCGAGGGGGCATTCTATTTTTTCCTCGGGGTCGAGTCCGCGCTGCGTCCAGGCGAGGACTCCGTGCCGTTCGCGGAAAGGCTCTTGCAGGAAGCGGGAGTGGCGGTCGTGCCCGGTGTTTCGTTCGGCGAACCGGGGTGGATCCGCATCAGCTTCGCTACCGACGAGAAGTCGCTCCAGGAAGGTTGTGAACGACTTGTTGCGTTTATCGAGAAAGGCTCCCAAGCTTAGTTCGCGCGCGTACGCGCGCCGTCGTGCGCTTGGTTTCTTTCTCCGCCTGCTCACGGTCGTAAATCTCCTCGGTCTCTTTGGTGCGCTTGGCTGCGCCAACCCGGTATTGGAGCCCACGAGCGAGTACCAGAAGCAAGCGATGCTCGCCCAAGCCAATATCTATCTCAGTACGGGCAATTGCGCGGGCGCGATCGCGTTGATGGACGCGCTCTACAATTCCGGATTCACCGACAACGACGTGCGCATGGTTCGCGCGTCTGCGCACGGGTGCAACGCGGGCATCAACTTTCTGCCCCTCGTCGACAAACTGGGCACGGCGAACATCGCCGGCCCTTTGCTTTGGCGCCGTCTGACCGAGTATTTTCCCTATTCGAGTGACTCGAATTTGCAGTCCGCTTGGTACGCCACCGATTCGCTCATGGCCGCGCTCTTGCCCGGCGTGGTGATCGCGGCGGCCGATGAGTTCAACGCCGGGACGCTTAATCCGGGTTCGCTCAAGTATACGCAACGCACGAGCGATTCGAATCTCTACATGATCTTCGTGTCGATGGCGAATATCGGGCAGATCCAGAACAAGCGCGGCGCGCCGGACGGCAACTACCAGAAGACCCAAAACCTCCCGGGGACCACGTCGGCGACCGTGACCGAGGAAGGCTGCTCGTACGCAGGGTCGATCTTGAACATGATCGAGGGAATCAGCGCCACCTCGACGCTCATGAGTGGATCGGTTGCGACTTCGCTTACCCAGCTCACTACGGTCTTCGACGCGCTTTTGAAGGACGCCTGCGGCAAGGGTTGCGCGGGTACGGCCGGATCGGGATGCACGCTCACCTACGCCGAGTGCGCGGTGAGTTGCCCCATTAAGCTGCGCACGCGGACCGGCTGCACCAACGCCGCGCTCACGGATGCACAAAACCCGGCCAAGTGCGCGGCGTCCGGAATTATCAACTTCATCAACACCGACCCTTTCGGGTGGAACTAGGCGATGCGGTACGTTTTCCCGCTCATCTCCTTGCTAACCTTCGTCTCCTTCGACGTCCGTGCCGATTACGGCGACTGGGCGTTGCGGGACATGTATCGAGGCGCGCGCTCCACCGGCATGGGCGGGGCGCACATCGCGATCGCCGACGATGAGGAGGCTTTGTTCCTGAACCCGGCCGGCCTTGCGGCCGTGGATCGCGCGCAGATTCATTATCTCGATGCTTTCGTCGAAGGTTCGGTCGACGCCTATGCGGCGTACACCAAGAGTTCCAGCGCCTTCAGTAGTTTTTCCGCCAGCTCCCTCAACGAGCTCATGGGCAAGAATATCTACGGACGGGCCCAGATCACCCCGACCTACGTGATGCAAGGGTTTGGTTTTGCCTTGCTCCTGGACGGGCAGGTTGCGTTGCTGGAAAAAAATCAGGCGCTGCCGCAAATCACCTTGGGCTACCAGATGACGAACGGTTTTCAGGCCGGCATGGCGTTTAACTTGCTCGGCAACGCCAAGCGTCCGCGCCGCTCGAAGATCGCCCAACCCGAGCTGCGGGTAGGGATGGCGGGCAAGTTCTTGTGGCGCCGCGGGGGCTATCGGATCATGCCCACGGGCACGCTGTTTCAACTCAGCCGCGGGCCGAGCCTCATCACGGGAATCATGGGCAACTACCACTACGGAATTGGCATGGATCTCGGGACCCAGTATTCTATGCCCATCGGTCCCCAGGTGACCTTCAGCGTGGGGGCCGCTTTCCTCGATGTTGGAGACACGAACTTCGGGGACGACAGTCCAGGGCCGCAAACGCAAATGGGGAATTTTGGCATCGGCACGGCGATTCGTTACGACACGGGCAGCGTGGCGCAGTTTACGTTCGCTTACGATCATCGAAATATTTTCAATGACACGGACTGGCGCTTACGGAACCACTTCGGCCTTGAGATCGACTTCGTCAACATGTCGATTTACGGTGGCTATAACGGCGTCTACCTCACCTACGGGTTTGGGTTCAATGCCTGGCTGCTGAGGATCACGGCCAATTCCTATGCGGAAGAACTCGGCGCGATCGCTCACCAAGACGGTAACCGCCGCTATCAGCTCCGCCTCGACCTGAAGTTCACCCTTTGAACTGGCCCTTCGACTCCTTCAACCCTCCGCGGAGCATTCAAACTTTAGCCCGGAGGGGGACACGCTTCCATGCGGAAAAGGCGGTCAATCCCACGGAGGGGCGTCCCGGTCCTAGCGAGTGAAGTGCTCGGAAGGGAGAGGGCAATGAGTGGGGATGATGCATCTATTTGAAATTATGATGATTTCAGTAAACGGCGAATTCTGCCGATAAGTTTTGTGGTAAAATTCAACTATGGAAAGCGGCGCAGCAAAGAAACTGGATCAAGAGCTTCCCGTGATCGACGACGAGTCGACGGTTTGCTTTTGCCACTGTGTTTCTCGTAAAACCATCAAGGAAGCCATCGCTAAAGGCGCGCACACGATCGAAAAGATCCGCGCCGAGACCTGTGCTAACACCGGTTGCGGGGGCTGTGAGTTCGAAGTGACCGAGCTACTTGAACAAGAGCTCGCTCAGCTCAAAAAATAACCAAAACCTACGCGGTTGCTCCAGCTTACCGTTTTTGATACATCTTCCTCATGGCAATGAGCGTTGATCGGCAAGCGGTTTTAGGCGCACTCTCCACCGTAAAAGACCCGGACTTGGGTAAGGACTTAGTGTCGCTGAATATGATTCAGGATCTCGATATTCAGGGCGAGCGGGTCTCGTTCCGGGTGGTGCTGACTACGCCGGCCTGTCCGATGAAAGCAAAGATCGAAGCCGACTGTCGAAATGCCGTGGGTGCCGTGGCTGGCGTACGCGATATCCAAGTGAAAATGGATTCGCAGGTACGCTCGCGCGGTAACCAGATCGCGGCCAAGAACGCCATTCCCGGTGTGCAGAACATCATCGCCGTTTCGAGCGGTAAGGGTGGCGTCGGCAAGAGCACCGTTTCCGTAAACCTCGCCACGGCGCTAGCGCTCGAGGGCGCGCGCGTGGGTCTCATGGACGCCGACATCTATGGTCCGAACATTCCCACCATGATGGGCGTGATCGACGGCCCGAAAATCGTCCAGCGCCCGGGTCCCCAAGGTGTCCAAGAGGTGTTCGTGCCGCCCGTCGCGCATGGCGTGAAAGTCATGTCGATGGGATTCCTGACTCAGGGTGACCAACCGATGATCTGGCGCGGGCCGATGCTTCACAATGTCGTGAACCAGTTCTGCCATATGGTGGATTGGGGCCAGCTCGATTACTTAGTGGTCGACATGCCTCCGGGCACCGGCGACGTGCAGCTCTCGCTCGCGCAGCTCGTGCCGGTGGCGGGCACCGTGATGGTGACGACGCCCCAAGAAGTCGCTTTGCAAGACGTGCGCAAGGCGTTTCACATGTGGGACAAGGTGAAGATTCCGGTCGTGGGCGTGGTTGAGAACATGAGCTATTTCATGTGCGGAAACTGCTCGACCAAACATGAGCTCTTTGGTTCCGGCGGTGGAGAGATGCTCCAGCGTAAGCTTGGCACCCCGCTGCTGGCGAAGTTGCCGATCGTGCCCACCGTTCGCCAGGGCGGCGACGAGGGGACGCCCGCCGTGTTGTGGGATCGTAAATCGGAAATTTCGCAGGCGTTCGTTGGGCTAGCCCGGACGGTCGCGCAGAAGATATCCATCCTCACCGCGCAGAGCGTGGATCCCCGTCAGATCGTCCAAATCGGGAGATTTGACTGAAAAAAACTCGGGGAGCGGGAAAGACGAAGTCGGCTCCTAAGGGGAACAAGACCGGCAAGAGTGCCGTCGTTAAAATCTCGCCGGTTGGCCATCAACCCACCAATGACGACTTGCGCCCCAGCGATGAAGCGCTCTTTCGTTCGTTCCAGTCCAATTTGCTTTCGCTGATTTCACACGAGCTGCGCACGCCGCTCACCGGTATCCTCAACTCCTTGGGCATTTTGGAGGAGCAGGGGGACACGCCGGGGGAGTTCTCGGTGAAGGAGCTCGTGGGCATGGCTCGCCGGAACGCGCTTCGCCTGCATCAGACATTGGGCGAGCTTTTGGACCTTGCGGCGATGGAGAGCGGTACGTTTCATGCGCGGCTGCGCGAGATCGATTTTCCCCGCCTAGTGCACCGTCGGTGCGCGGCCAACGCCGTGCTTTTCAAGGGGCAGGGCCTGCAATTTGAGTTCGTGGGGAATGCGACGTTTCCCATTGGGGGGCAGCCGGGCGATCTGGCTGGTTCCGAACAGCTGGTCGACGTTACGGCTCCCATCCTGGGCGACCCCCAGAAACTCGGTCGCGCCGTTGATCTCGTGCTTCAGGTCCTAGTGGCCCGCGCCCAACCGGGTAGTCACGTACAAATCAAGTACGCGCCGCATGCGATTGACTTTCGCTTCGAGATTCCAGCTCCCATGGCGGAGGAATGGAAGTCCCACTGGGTGGAAGCTTCCGTTGCCTTCAAGAGCGGGGCAGGGAGCGCGGGCGCGGCTTTTCGTGGAACCGTCGGCACCCAAGAGGCCTTTCTTACCCGAACCCGGGAGGGGATTGGGAGCGAGCTGCTACTCGTGCATCAAATTCTCCACCTGCATCACGGCAAGTTCACCCAGCAGGCCCAAAGTTCGCCCGGGAAGGTTGAAATCGTACTCACCTTGAGCTTGCCGGAGTTGAGTTCCCGCGACGCCATTCGCGCCGTTATCAGTTCGCGCATTTTTGAAAGCTCCACGGATCTCAGCTCGGTGGCGCTTGCGCTCATCGCCGTCCCCTCGGGCGAGGACGTCGACGCATTCCGGGGACAGATGCGGAAATGCCTGTTCCGGGCATCGGACGCGGCCTATTCGTTGGCTGACCGGGGCGAGGTCGCAATCGTGATGGACGACTGCAAGCTGGGGGATGCCCCCCGTTTGCTGGGCCGCATTGAAAAGACCTTGGGCAGTCGGCTGAAGTACGGGATCGTCACCTGTCCGGAAGAGGGGACGGATCCGGAGACTTTGCTTGAGCTCGCGGAAAAACGATTAAAGTCCTCAAGCTAATCTTGTTTTTCAGAGTTACCTCTGGAACATTTAGGGGGTAACGCAGTAACTAATCGATAAGGAAGACTAGATGAAGAAACTCATTCCATTGATGGTATTGGCTCTCTCCGCTCCCGTGGCTTTTGGCGACGATCACGGACATGCGACGGCTCCGGCCACGGATGCCGCTCACGCGACGGCCGAGCACGGTGCGACCACGACGACTAAAGCCGTGAAGAAGATGACGAAGAAGATGAAGAAGGAAGAGAAGAAAGGCGCCGGCACGCACACCGAAACCCACACGGAAACCACCAGCGAAACCTCGACCTCGACGCACTAAGATCCGTTTTGTTCAGTCTTTAAAAGAGGCCGGTTTCCGCGAGGGGACTGGCCTTTTGTATTTTTATCGGTAGGTCTCGAAGAACTCGTCGAAGGCAGCGTTGGCGAGCGCCTCCATGAAACGGATTTTTTCGGGCAGGTGAATCGCTCCCTTACGATTGTCGGCTTGGGCGCGATCAGATTTTTCGGCCACGGCGACGCGCGTGTCTTCCTGCTTGAGATCGTCGAATTGGATCCGGACGCGGATCTTGCCCTCGAGCGATTTCACCTTGTAGAGGCGCTGGGTTTTACCTTCTTTTTCGCCGCGTTCTTCGGCGAGCTGGCTATCGTAGACTTCTTCGCGTGAATAGCCCTCGTGCTCCTTGGCGTCAAACTGCAGGACCTTCGCCTGGAGCGCGAAATCCGCGCCGGCAGCTTGGGCCGCTTTCTTCCAGTCGCCAGGGCCAATTTCGGGGCGGGCTTTCGCGGCTTCGTAATCCTGCTTGGAGACCAGGATGAAGGTGCCCTTCTTCACGAGCTGGTTTACGAGCGCCACTTCCACGATGTTTCGTTGCGTGGGCTCGGCGTCTACGTCGACGAGCGCAACTTTCTTGCCCACGAGCGCATCAAGCTCGGGTTTGGTTTTCTTTTGGGCACCCGCGCACGCGGTAAGCGCCGCCAAAAAAAGCAGCGCGCCGGCCCCCCGGCGAAAATTCATGGCGTCTTGACGCCCTGATGGATCAGGATTTTTACGTCGGTGCGGAACACGACTTCGATTTTATTCGGATAGATCAGGCGGCCGACGATGCCTTCGCCGAAGTTCTTATGGTTCACCTTGTCGCCCAGGCTAAAGAGCGTCTTCATGGTGTAGGATTTCATCGGCGCGTCTTTATGCGTGGTCATGAGCCGTTCCCACTCCGCTTCGACCGTCTTAATTTCCGCAGTCGCTTTCTTCGAAGCGCGGGTTTTCTTTTGGCCCGGTTCCGTGATGCCCTTCGGGGCTTTGAAAGCGTGGGTCTTCTTGCAGGTTTTGCATTCGACCTTGGCGATCTTGTCGCCCTTCATGGCCACGATAAAGTGGGTGAGGTCCATTTTACAGCTAGTGCAATACGAGAGTGTTTCGGTTCCGACGTCCGATTTTCCGGCCATTTGGGGCTCCTAGAGGGATTCTTTTGGTTTGCCTACTTCTAACAGGGTGTTTCATTCCCCGTCAATTGGGATATGGGTGTAAGGTGTGATCGTAATGGATGACGATTTCGAGCCTACCCCGGCTCCTCCCGTTATAATAGAAGACAAAACCAGTCGAGAAAGGTGCGCCTCCGCCGCACGCGAGGCCTCGACGGCTCCGGGCGTCTATCTGATGAAGGATGCCGAGGGGGTCGTTCTATACGTGGGAAAGGCGAAGAACCTGCGCAACCGGCTCACGACCTATTTTAGGCCGGCCCCGCACGAGCACCTACGCATCGAGAACCTCGTCCGTCGCATCAACCGCTTCGAAGTGATCCTGACGGAAACCGAGGCGGAAGCGCTCATCTTAGAGTGCACCCTGATCAAGAAGCACAAGCCAAAGTTCAACGTGATGCTCAAGGACGACAAGGCCTATCCTTACATCCGCATCAACTTGAGCGAGGCTTTTCCCCGGTTGGAGTGGACCCGTAAGCCCCGGCGCGACGGCGCCCGCTACTTCGGCCCGTTTCCGTCGGCTTGGTCCGCTCGCCAGGTACTCCAGCTTTTAAATGAAACGCTCGCTTTGCGGGACTGTTCCGACAACACGTTTCGGCACCGTTCCCGTCCGTGCCTGCTTTACCAAATGGGCCGTTGCTCGGCTCCCTGCGTGGGGAAGGTGTCCGGCGAGCAGTATAAAGATTCGATCGGGCAGGCGATTTCGGTGCTCGAAGGCAAGGGCGACCGGATCATTCAGGAGTTGAGGCGAGGGATGCAGGATGCGTCTGATCGCGAAGAATACGAACAGGCGGCGTTTTACCGCGACCAGCTCGCCAACATCCAGCTCGTGACGGAAACCCAAAGCGTGATGGACGTGGCCGAGCAAAAAGACCGCGACGTGGTGGGGATCGCGCGCGCCGATCAGGACGCGCACGCGGCGGTGTTACAGATCCGCAAGGGTAAGCTCATCTCGGCCAAGCACTTCCACCTTCAGAACACGGATCCAGACGTTTCGGACCTGGAGATTATCACGGAGTTTCTCGCCCAGTTCTATTTGGGCGAGCGTAAGAAGGAAGAAAAGAAGGATGCGGATCCGGAGCATGCGGACTTTTACACCCCGGTGGCGCAGGAGGTTCTCCTGCCTTCGGCGCCTGAAGATCCAGACCTGCTCGAGCGCACGCTCGGTTTGGCGATCCGCGTGCCCGGAGGGGAACCCGGCAGCGTAGAGTTTGAAAAAGACACCCAGCTGGTGAATGTGGCGCGTGCCAACGCCAAGCATGCGCTCGAGCTCGCCCAGAAGCGCAACGCGGGCCACGGCCTGCAGGCGCTGGAAGAGGTCCAGCGGAAATTGCAGTTGCCTCGCTTGCCTTCGCGCATCGAGTGCTACGACATCTCCAACATCCAGGGTGACGATGCGGTGGCCTCCCGCGTGGTGTTTATCGATGGCGCGCCCGACAAGGACCTGTACCGCCGCTATAAGATCCGCACGGTGGAAGGCGCGAACGACTTCGCCATGATGCGCGAGGTTTTGGGACGTCGTTTCGAGCGGGGCCTAGCGACGGGAGGCGCGGCCGGCTCCGGACCGGATGCTTTTCCCGATCTGGTCGTGGTCGACGGTGGCCGCGGCCAGCTGGCACAGGCCGTCTCCATCTTTGAGGAGCTGAACATTCAAGGCATCGGCGTGGTTGGTCTCGCGAAGGCGCGCACCGAGAGGAACTTTCAAGCCAAGGAAGTGGCCAGCACCTTCGAGCGCGTGTTTATCCCGGGTCGCAAGAACCCGGTTTCGCTCCTGCCGCATACTTCGGCTTACAAGCTATTGACCCACGTGCGCGATGAGGCGCATCGTTTTGCCGTGGCCTACCACCGCAAGGTGCGGAGCAAACGCACGATCCAGGGTGGAGATTCCTCGGGTTAGCGCTGGAAATAGAGCAGAAAGCGTGAGAAGTGGCAGGGCGTCATGCAGATGCCCCACCGGTCATTTTGGCTCGAAGAAACCGTCGGAGACGCTCCCATAGCGCCGGCTTGGTCGGGCGAAGGCAAAGCCGATATCGCCGTGTTAGGTGGGGGTTACGTGGGTCTTTGGACCGCCCTCGAAATTAAGCGGCAGGATCCGGGCGCCGACGTCGTGGTGCTGGAACAAGATATTTGCGGCGGCGGAGCCTCCGGACGGAACGGCGGATTTGCGCTCTCTTGGTGGCCGAAGATTTCCTCGCTCGTGAAACTTTGCGGGCGGGAGGAGGGTTTGGCCGTCGCGCGCGACTCCGAAGCGGCCATTGGCGAAATTGCAGACTTCTTCCGCGAGCATCAAATCGACATCCAGTTTCGTAAGTCCCCGTGGCTTTGGACGGCGACCTCAAATGCGCAGATGGGCGCCTGGGATAGTGTGGTCAAAGTTTGCGAGAAGCTGGGCGTGGAAGCCTTCCGTGCGCTGCCGGACACGGAGATCGCCCGTCGTACCGGGTCCCCCGCCCATCGCGCGGGCGTGGTGGACATGACGGCGGCGACTTTACATCCCGCCCGTTACGTTCGGGGGCTGCGCCAGGTGGCGCTGAAAATGGGCGTGCGGATTTTTGAAAATACGATGGTCGAGAGTTTCACGCGCACCCGGCCCGTTCGTATCCGCACGGGCGGTGGGACGGTGACCGCCCAGAAGCTCGTTATTTGTAACAATGCCTGGGCGGCCGGCATCCGCGAGCTGTCCCGCTCCATCGTCGCCATCACGAGTGACATGATCGTCACCGCGCCCGCCCAAGACGCCTTGGCGCGCACCGGCTGGACGGGCGGCGAGTGCATCACCGATTCTCAGATGATGGTGGACTATTACCACGTCACCGCGGACCACCGCGTGGCGTTTGGCAAGGGCGGATGGGGAATCGCCTACGGCGGAAATCTCCGCCCCGACTTCGATCGAAATCGCGCGCGCGCACGGGCCGTGGAGGCGGATTTCCGTCGCTACTACCCGTTATTGAAGGATGTGCCCGTCACCCACGACTGGTCAGGCCCCATTGATCGGACGCCGAATAGCCTGCCGCTACTCGGAAGATTCGCGGGCCAGGAACAGATCATCTATGGGGTAGGGTGGAGTGGAAACGGCGTCGGACCCAGCCGCATTGGCGGAAAAATCCTCGCGAGCCTCGCTTTGGATAAGCACGACCGCTGGTCTCAGTACCCCCTGGTCGGCAAGTCGGCAGGAAAGTTCCCGCCCGAGCCGTTCCGCTATGTTGGCGCGCACCTCGTGCGCTCGGCGGTTGCGCGCAAGGAGCGTGCGGAAATCATGGACCGCCAGCCCCCTTGGCTGGCCGTGCAGCTCTCCAAACTTGCTCCGAAGGGACTGGAAGACAAAGAATAGCAAAGTATTTCAATGCGTTTGTGCGGCGCAATATATGAATCTTATATAACCTCGCGTCTTGTAAAGAGTTTTTGACGTTTTCGGGGGGCTCAGGTATTTCCTTCACGACTCGAATATAAGCCGAAGATCGGTTCGGCGTTTCTACCGGGCACCGCAAATGCTCGACTATTGGAGGCTACTTGAACAAGACGGCTCGTTTTTGCTCCCTGGTCCTACTCCTTGCCCAAGCCTGGGTGGTTTCCCCTTCACAAGCCGAAGATGATTTTCCAACCTCGCCGGATCTCGAGATGACGCCGGGATCGCTTTGCGAGCGGCCGACGGAAAAACGCTATCCTGAAGGAATTCCTTACTGCGAGCGAAACGTTACTACTGAACGCAAACGCGCGATCATTGCCGACTACGACCGCAAGCTTGGCTTTCACGTGCAAGAGATGAATCGCCAGGAGTTCAAGATCGATCATTTCATCCCGCTTTGCATGGGCGGTAGCAACGCCACCGACAACCTCTGGCCGCAGCACAAGTCGGTATACTCTATCACTGATCCGCTCGAACCCATTCTCTGCGAAAAAATGAAGGCGGGCCGTCTGCGCCAAGCCGAAGCAGTGAAGATCATTCGCGACGCGAAAATGAATCTCCCGAGCGTTCCGAAGGCCATTGCCATGGCCAAAGGTCTCTAGACCCGTCTTTTTCCCGGTTTTTCGGTAAATTCTGCCTACCTTCAAAGTCCGCTCTGGACGCGTGTTTTCGGCTTTCTGTCCCCATATTCTCGGGGCAAATAATTCCTATTTAGAAACCTTGGCTTAGATCCGAACTCTTTCATGTGCGGCCCAAGGAACGGGCACCTCAAGTGGCTCCAATGGGGAAGACAAGAGGGAGTTTTTTCGCACACCACACACACGAATAGGCCCTAGTGAGCGCCCAAGCTCGGAGGTTTCGATGTCGCAACGAGAAGACGAAATGCTGGATCAGGAGTTGGTCGAGAGCGAGGGAAACCTCGAAGGCGAAGACTCTTTCGGCCGCGTCTTTGGCTCCGCAAAGGAAATGGTGGACCGATATACCCACTGTGGCCTTTGCGGAGGCAACCTCCACTTTACCCATAGCACCGACTTCAGCCGCAACTTGACGATGGAATCGGCCAAATGCCCCGAATGCGGAGTCAAGGTCCGCAGCTTGATGCATCGCTTGCAGTGAGGGTTCGCTACTCGACGGCGCTGAAGCCCGCTTCGCCGCTCGCGGCCTTGTCGGCGTCTTCGGCCGTGCAATCGCTACCTACCCAACCGATGGCTTCGATGGTGCCGTTGATCGCGGTGACCGGATCCTCTTCGTCGCCGATCCCAGTGCAATAAAAGCTCTGCGTGCTAGTTACCGTTTCACCGGCGGGAACGGTCATGAAAGCGGTCAAACTAAACTCGGTGGCGACGAATTCGCAGACCGTGTTGTTTACGTCGCTGAATTTTACCCGCACGGTGCCTACGCAACCCGTATCGGTGCCGTTGTTCGTCACGACTAGCTTGAAACGAGTCCAGGTGGGTTCCGCTGTCGCGTCGCTGCCCGCGATGTCGGAGTACGCGGCCGTGGATTGGAAAAGACTGGGAGTCGACGGCGATGTCTTGATGGAAAATGTTTTCTTGGCGCAGCCCGTGACGAGCGCGCACGTGGTGAAGGCGATCAGAAGACACGAATAGTGTTTCACAAAAGATCCTTGCTCTGTACCCTTACACCGGAACGCCTCATCAATCATTATCGCTGAGGGGCGGTCGCTTGAGAATGTGTCGTTTTTGACCTAGTGAAAACGCGAAAACGCTTAGAATGCGAAGACGAGCGCGAGCTGGGGAGAGATATAATTGACCTGGGGGCGAATGAAGAGATCCGCGCCGTTGAGTTTGGCGTAAGTTACCGTCCAGTAGGTCACGTAAAAGCCCAGGCGAAGGGGACCCGTGATTTCCCACGCGTAGCCGAGGTTGAGCGCGAACCCATTTCCCGTGCGGACCCCCGCCGCGTAGCTATCGCGAGCGATCGGTAGGTAGGCCGCCGTGAATTCGAATCCCCCGTACTGGAACCCCCCTTTGGGGCCAATAGCCCAAGCACTCGACGGGGTGGCGGAATCGCGCGAAAACAAATACTGGGCTCCCACGAAAAATCCCTGCACGAATCGATAACCCCCGGTGAGGGTGGTGAGGGTACGGATGCGAGTCTCGCTCGTACCGCCCTGGGTTTCCGTGGACTGTAGGAAGGAAAAACCTCCCTGAACCCACACGCCGGCGTGGGCCGCCGGGACGGTCAAAAGAATTCCTACTCCAAAAAGCAGGGTCGTGACGGAGGTGTAGAAGGTTTTAAACGCCATTTACAATCCAGGGCTTATCCCGCATGATGCCGGCCATGTCCACCCCCCACTGGGAGGGGTTCCTCCCCCCAAACACGCTGATTATGGCACGCAGCGTCAAAAAGGCAAGCCAGAACTCTCAGGTCCAGGACGCCACGGCGTGCCCTTTGTGCGCCGGTAAGGCCGTTTCTGGTGATGCCCGTTGGCGGGTGCTTTTCGCCGTGGATGCATCGGCAGGCACGCTGACGGGAGCGGAGCGACAGCTTCTCGATAAAATGATCGCCGCGATGGGCGCGATGGGATTGCAGAGCGATGAAGTGGGGGTGGTGCCGGTCGTTTGCGCCGACTGCCTTGGGCGCCACTTGGTTTCCACCGGAGTGAAAGTGATCGCAGTTTTGGGTGCGGGCGCGGCCCGTTTAGCCTTGGCCGACCCGACGATCGAGCTAGAGCGTCTGCGCGGGGAAACTTTTGAATTTCGGGGTACTCGCGTCGTGCCGACCTACCATCCGGGACATTTACTTGCGCATCCCGCGGCGAAGAAAGCCGCTTGGGAAGATTTGCAGCGGGTGGCGAAGGAATTGGGTTTGCAAATTTCCCGGTGAAATCGGGGCCGTTTTCGGCCATGATGGCCGCAGATGGAGTCAATGCTAGGAGCCGCTATGTTTATTATTGCCGCGATCGTCGTTTTTCTTTTTTTCAGCTTAAAGATCTTGAACGAGTATGAGCGGGGAGTGATCTTCCGCTTGGGCCGTATTATCGGAGCAAAGGGGCCAGGCTTGATCATCTTGATCCCTATTATCGATCGCATGGTGCGCGTCGATATGCGCGTGATCACCATGGACGTTCCTCCGCAGGACATCATCACGCGCGACAACGTGACGATCAAGGTGAACGCCGTGATCTACTTCAAGGTGGTCGATCCCAACCGTGCGGTGATCGAAGTTGAGAATTATCTGCTCGCGACCTCGAAGCTCGCGCAGACTACGCTGCGCTCCGTGCTCGGGCAGGTCGAACTCGATACGTTGCTCGCCGAGCGGGAATCAATCAATCACAAGCTACAAGGCATTTTGGATAAGCAGACCGAACCGTGGGGCGTGAAGGTCGCCAACGTGGAAGTGAAGCAGGTAGACTTGCCCGTCGAGATGCAACGGGCGATGGCGAAGCAGGCGGAGGCCGAACGCGAGCGTCGCTCGAAGATCATCTCTTCCGAGGCGGAGCTGCAGGCTTCCGAAAAACTTTCCCAGGCGGCCAATACCATGGCCCAAAATCCGATGTCCTTGCAGCTGCGTTACCTGCAGACGGTGCAGCAGATGTCGCACGAGAAAACCACCACGATCGTCCTCCCGCTGCCGTTAGAGATCGTAGGAGCCCTCCTGAATGGGAAGAAGTAGCCGTTTCTCCCGCGCGCTCGGCATGATCTTACTGGCCGGAGCGGCCGGTGGCCTAGTGGGCTGCGCCTCGATGCAGGAGCGCTATCAGGAAGAGAATTGCAACTACGACGCCGCGTTCAAGCGGGGGATGAATGACTCACTCAATAGCCGCGAGATGGACCTGCGCGTGGCCCAGCCCTGTTTGGAAAAACAGAAGGCCGGCACTGAGAAGGGGTATCGGGATGGCTACGTGCAAGGGAAGCAAGATCGCTCCCTGCAGGACAACATCGTCGCCGCCAGCGGACCGGTGAATCGGGGCGGCGAGGGATGGGGCTGCCTTGAGTTTGGCGGTATTCGTAAGTGCGGCTATGGTTGCATGGTGGGCTTTGGGAAAGTCTATTGCGGCCGTAAATCCACCCATTCCTGTGTGGAAGCCTACGGTATCATCAAGTGTGGCAAGAATTGTCGAGCCGAGTACGGCGAAGTCGGCTGCGAAGAGTACTGAAACTCTAAAAATGCGCAGCGTTATCTGAGGCGGTGTCGGCCGTCAAGTTGCCGGCTAGGGACCCAGGTGATACAAGCCCCCCCCAAGGGTAGCGCCAAAGGGGGTCTTTATGATTCACATTGTTGGTTTCGGCAGTCAGGGGTCGGCCTGGGCGCAGTGTCTCCGCCAAAGTGGCCAAGAGGTTCATATCTATTTGCACCGGTCGGGCGAAGGTTTTCGCCGGGCCCAAGAGCTTGGGTTTTCCGTTTCGTTGCTCCCTGAGCTGGCGACGTCACTTGCGCGTGGACCGAAGCCGGGCGTGGTGGCGATGCTCTTGCCAGATTTGCAAGTTGGCAAGGTTTATCGTGACTTCCTCGCGGGCGTTCCGGATCCGCTCGCCATCGTGCTCGCGCATGGCTACGCGGTGTATGCCGGCGACCTGCGGGACCTTTCGCCGGGCCACGATCCGATCCTGCTCGCTCCGAAGGCGATCGGTCCGAAGCTCCTTTCTCATTTTCAAGACGCGCGTCGCGAGTCCTCTACGGGAACGCATACGCTGGTTGCCGCTTCGAGCGCGCCCTTTCACCGCCGGGAAGTAGCCGCCGCATTGGCGCGGGATCTGGGGTTTGCGCCTAAGAATATCGTGGAGACTTCTTTCGAGAAGGAAACCATCGGCGATTTGATGTCCGAGCAGGGCTTGCTTTGCGGGACGATGTTCCCATTTCTGACCTGGACCATGGCGGCGATGCGGGACGCCGGCGTGCCGGAGGCGTTGATCCGTGAGGAATGCTTAAGCGAGATGGAACTCATTGCCGGTCTCGTGCGCGGGGACGGCCCCCAGGCGACCTGGGATCGTATTAGCGAAGTGGCGAAGGTGGGCACGGTCGCTATGCGCGATCGGTTGGAACGTCTAGGCGCGCGAGACGCGCTGTCGCGCCAGTTTGCCGAAATTCTCGATGGCCGCTTCGTCGAGTACGTGCGCGCACGCGAGTGGGAAGCGGGCGCCGCGACGATTCGTGAGGAGCTCGCTGGCGCCGAAAAAAACCGCGTTCGCCCGATTGCTTCCAGCCCACGACCACATCTGGTTTCCGAGCTATGAGTAGTTACCTAGAACCGGCCCCCGCCGGCCCCGTTAAACCCGTCACGGTACCTTGGGTCCGTGCCCAGAAAGGCCGTCAACGCTTAAGCATGCTCACGGCCTACGACTACCCGATGGCGACTCTGATCGACCGCGCGGGGGTGGACATGGTCTTGGTCGGCGATAGCTTGGGACCGGTCATGTATGGCGAGCCCAATACGCTTTCGGTCACCATGGAAGACATGCTTCGCCACGGGCGCGCGGTCAGCCATGCTTGTCGAAGGGCGCTCGTGATCGGGGATCTCCCATTCATGAGCTATCAGGTAAGCCGTGAGCAAGCGATTTCGAACGCCGGGCGATTCTTGAAGGAAGCCCGCGTGAAGGCGGTGAAGCTCGAGGGAGGCAGCGAGGTCGCCGAGCTCGTACGCGATCTTTCGCGCGCGGGCATTCCGGTCTGTGGCCATATCGGCCTCACTCCGCAGAGCATCCACGCGATGGGGACCTACCGGATGCACGGTAAGACCCCCGACGAACGCCACTTTCTATTGCAGTCGGCCCGGGATCTCGCCGACGCGGGCGCATTCGCCATCGTTTTGGAGTGCGTGGAGGCGGGCCTCGCGGCGGAAATCTCGCGCGCGGTGCCAGTGCCGACGATCGGCATTGGTTCCGGCACGGATTGCGACGGCCAAGTCCTGGTCACGCACGACCTGCTGGGGCTGACCATCGGCCACGTGCCGAGGTTCGTGACTCCTACCGCATCTTTGGGAGAAGCGTTTTTGCAAGGGGTGGCTAAGTATGTCGAGCGGACGCGCGCGGAAGGCGCCGCGACTCCGGCGGACGGGAGGGCGGATGTTCTTAGCCATTGATGTCGGCAACTCCCACACCGTGCTCGGCTGTTTCGTGGACGGCCAGCTACGCCGAACCTGGCGCATTTCCACGCATCCCTTACTGACATCGGACGAGCTTCAGCTCAAGCTGGACGGGCTTTTCATGCGCGAGGGACTGTCGCTCAGCCACGTGAAGTCGGCGATGATCTCGTCGGTGGTACCGCCGGTGACGGGCGCTTACCGCTCGCTATGGCGGAGGACCGAGGTCTCCGGATTGAAGGCCGCGTTCCACGAAGTGACCGATCAACTCCCGTTTTCGTTTTCTATCCGAGCAAATCCCAGCAACCAGGTGGGTTCCGACCGCTTGGTCAACGCCGAAGCGGCGGTCCGCGAGGGCGGCGCGCCCGTGATCATCGTCGATTCGGGCACCGCCACCACGCTGTGCGCGGTAGCGCCGGGCCGGGGCGGCGACCGTCCCGAATATCTAGGCGGCGCCATCTTGCCGGGCATCGAGCTTTCCATGGAAACACTGGCGCGCAAAACCGCGAAGCTTCCGTCGATCGAGCTCTTGCCGCCGGAACGCGCGATCGGGAGCAATACCCAGGACGCGCTTCGCAGCGGGATTCTGTTGGGCTACGCCTCGATGATCGATGGCATGGTGCAAAGGTTCAAGGCGGAGCTGGGCACGCGCGAGTGTCGCGTGGTCGCTACCGGCGGGGTGAGCGCCCTGCTGAGGGGCATCGCCCAAGAGATCGATCGCTTCGATCCGGACCTGACTTTGCGCGGACTGGTTTACCTGCATGAATCCATTTCTAAGAGATAACCTCACACCCTATTTTTCCGGCAAACGCATCCTGCTAGGGGTCAGCGGGAGCATCGCCGCGTTCAAAGCGGTCGATCTCGTGCGCGGATTGAAAGATTGCGGCGCGGAGGTCAAGGTGGTGCTGACGGCTTCGGCGGAGAAGTTCGTGACGACGACTACCCTCGAAACGCTATCCGGAGAAAAGGTTTTGCGGGGATTCTGGCAGGCGGACGGCGAGCTGGCCGGGGATGGCACCCATCATATCGCGACTGCGCGCTGGGCGGACCTGATCTTGGTGGCGCCAGCTTCCGCCAATACGATCGCGCGCCTCGCGCATGGGATGGCCGATGACTTACTGGCGACCGAAGTGCTCGCCTCGCGCGCGCCGCTTTTCCTGGCGCCCGCGATGAATCCCGCCATGTTCGAGCACGTCGCGGTGCAGGCGAATCTCCGCACGTTGCGCGAGCGGGGAGCCGAGATCCTGGGCCCGGCGGCTGGCGACATGGCCTGCGGAGAAACGGGCACGGGACGCATGCTCGAGCCCGATGCCGTGTTAGCGGAGATGGCCGTGCGCTCCGCTCGGCTCGCCACGCGCGGCGGCCCCCGTCCGCGCCTACTGGTGACTTTGGGACCGACACGTTCTTATCTCGATCCGGTGCGTTTTCTCACCAATCGCTCGAGTGGAAAAATGGGCGTGGCCTTGGCGTGGCAGGCCGCTCTGCACGGAATGGATGTCGAGGCGGTAAGCGGTCCCGTGAGCTCGGAGTTGAGCTTCCCGCCTGGCGCGTCGGTCACTTGGGTGACGACGACGTCCGAAATGGCCGATGCCGTTCGCGAGCGCTTCCCATCCGCCGATGTGTTTATCAGCACGGCCGCCGTCTTGGATTGGGAGTTCGACGGGGCAAGCCCCACGAAAATCAAGAAAACCGGAAAAGATGGGGTGCCTGCGCCTCATTTGCGCGCAACGCCCGATATCCTGGCCGAAGTCGCCCAGCGCAAGCGCCCCCATCAATTCGTGCTGGGCTTTGCGGCCGAAACCGATCGGCACTTGGAAAACGCCAAGCTGAAGTTGGCCGCCAAGGGCTGCGACGCGATTTTCGTAAATGACGTCTCTCGCGCGGGGGCAGGCTTCGAGTCCGATGCGAATGAGGGGTGGTGGTTGTCGCGGGTGGAAGTAGAAAAGATCTCTTCCATGCCTAAAGCACGCGTGGCGGAAAAGCTCGTCCACCGCATCGAGTCCCTCCGGCGTCACCGCGCCCAAGTGGGACCGGAAGCCCATGCCTGACCGTAAAGAGATCAAAGTCATCCAGGATCTCGACGAGCTGAAGGCCTGGCGGCGATCCGTGGGCGGTACGGTGGGTTTCGTTCCCACGATGGGCGCGCTGCATGCGGGCCACGCGGCACTCATGCGCCAGATCCGGCCGCGCTGCGAGCAAAGCGTCGTCTCGATCTTCGTGAATCCCACGCAGTTCGCCCCGGGCGAGGACTTTGAAAAGTATCCGCGGACCCAGGCCGAAGACATGCGGGTTTGCCGCGAGGAGAAAGTGGACGTGATCTTCGCGCCGTCGGCCGCGACGCTGTTCCCGACCGATTTTTCTACTTACGTCGAAGAGACTCAGCTCTCACAGGAACTTTGCGGCCGTTTTCGTCCGGGCCATTTTCGGGGCGTGACCACGGTCGTGCTCAAGCTTTTCCAGCTGGTACGACCGCAGCTTGCGTTGTTTGGATTCAAAGACGCCCAGCAATTCTTCGTTTTGCACAAGATGGGGAAAGACCTGAATCTCGATACCCAGGTTTCGGCGATCGCGACGGTGCGGGAAGCCGATGGGCTGGCGCTGAGCTCGCGCAACCGGTACTTGAGTGGGGAGGATCGTCGGCTCGCGCCCCGCCTTTATCAGGAGCTCAAACGCGCGGGCGAAAAGCTCGAAGCCGGCGAGCCGATTCCGGTCGTGCTGGCGCGCGCCCGTGAAATGCTGGCGAACGCGGGTTTTCGCGTGCAGTATCTGGAGTGCATGGAGGCTCCGGAGCTGGTTCCCGCCCAGACCCAAACGGCCGAGAGCGGAAGGTCCTACCTCGTCGCCGCGGCGGCTTTCTTGGGGGCGACCCGGCTCATCGATAATGTTCTCGTGCACCCAGAAGCGCTCGCGCGCTCCGGGATTCGCCTGGGCTAATCCTTAATAATAACGCTTCGCGCATTCTGAAGTATGTTACAATAACCGACGGTGCAAACACGGAGGCGTTTGTCGGCAAGACCCAAATGGAGTTGGGGCCGCGCGAATTTTCTCGGCGCGTTCGCGGCATTTTCTCTGGTCGCCTTTCTTCAATCCCGTACCGAAGCCGCCAAAGTTCCGTTCGATGCGGGCGCCCCGAGCTTAGTGAAAAAGCCGGCGATCCGCGTGCGCATCGCCCATCGGCAATCCTTGGTGAAAGTCCGGGGCATGGATTTGCGGGTATACGAAAAAGTGGTGAATCGTACGCCGGCCGGAAATTCGGCCTATGCTCGGGTGCTGGCGATGGGAGCGGCCATCGGCGAATGGGAGTTTCGCTGCGCCGGCGGTGAAGTGTCGGGACGCGCGAAAGCAGTCGAAGGCGCCCCGGCGGGGAAGGTGCCGCCGCCGGTGCGGTTTCGCGGTCCTCTATATGTGCACACCGAAGCGGGATTTCTATCGGCGCTGGGCCGGCCCTACCGCGATGAGATCAAAATTCAACCGGTCGGAAGTCGTTGTGACGTGGTGAACGTCGTCGACATCGAAAAGTACCTCGACGGCTTGGTGGGAACCGAGTTTTCGCCCGAGTGGGCATCTGAATCGGTGGCCGCGCAGGTGGTGGCGGCGCGCACGTACGCGTACCACCAGTTGATTACCGCTCGCCGAAAGGGCCAGCATTTCGATCTCGACTCCACGGTGAAGGATCAAGTTTACGACGGTATCGCTTCGGAGCACTTCAAAGCGGCACGGGTGGCTAGCCGGACGGAAGGGATGATTCTTTCTCTCGCGGATTCCTCGCGTGAGCCCCGCGTCTTTCCGATCAAGGCTTTTTATCACTCCACCTGCGGCGGGAGCACGCAGGTACCGGAGCAGGTTTGGGGCGCGTCGACGCCGGGTTTTCAGCGGCGGGTCGTATGCCCTTATTGCAAGGGGTCGCCGCGTTTTCGCTGGGAGCTAGAAGTGGGCGGCGGCGAGATTTCGAATCTCCTGCGGGACGCCGCGAAGCGGGAAGGGGCGCCGTCTACCTGGCCTGCGGATTGGTCCGATGTTTTGGCGCGTGGCGAGCTGCGCGAGATGGCCGCGGGGCCGTTGGATGCTTCCGGCCGCGTGGAGTCCGTGTTGATGCAGTGGCAGCTGGGCGAGCGCCGCGTGAGCTGGCCGGTACCGGCGGTGCTTTTGCGTAACGGCTTGGGTACGGCAAGGCTGAAAAGCACGGCGTTTGAAGTTACGGCTGGAGGAGCCAAGCAGACCTGGGTTTTTAAAGGCAAGGGTTACGGGCACGGGGTGGGCATGTGCCAGTGGGGCGCCAAAACCATGGGTGAGCAGGGCAAGTCGATGGCCGCGATCCTAAAACACTATTATCCGGATGCGGTCCTGCGTAAACTTTGGTAGTTCGTGAAGCGCGATGTCCGCGCCCAATCCTTTCGATCTTGATGCTTACGACTTCACCCTTCCCGATGAGCTGATCGCCCAGCGCCCGGCCCAACCGCGCGACGCTTCGCGCCTGCTGGTGGTGGACCGCGCCCGGGGAAGCTGGGAGCATCGGACTTTTCGTGATCTGCCTGAATATTTCGATGCCCGGGACCTGCTCGTGGCGAACAACTCGCGGGTGCTGCGCGCCCGTCTCCTGGGCCGGCGCGTGCTCATGGAAAAGGGCCGGGAGCGTGAAGGCGGTGAAATCGAATTCCTGATGCTGGAGTCGCGAGGCGAACGGACCTGGGAAGGCATGTTTCGCTCGTCCGCCCGGCAACAGCCGGGCTTGCGTTTTCGCATTCCCTCGCCGGCGGGATTTATTACGGGGGAGTTGGTTAAGGCAGATCTGTCGGCGGGAACCGTGGTGGCGCGCTTTGATCAAGACCCCGTGGATGCGGGCGCGGGAATGCTACCGCTTCCCCCTTACATTCAAGCGGGGGACGCGGCGGATGAGGTCGACTATCAAACCGTCTACGCCAAGACCTTGGGATCGGCCGCCGCGCCTACGGCCGGGCTGCATTTCACGCCGGCCGTGCTCGCGGGCCTGGCCGCGCGCGGCGCGGAGTGGGCCGAGGTGACCTTGCACGTAGGCGTCGGCACGTTTCGACCGGTGAAGACCGCGGATATCCGCGAGCACTACATGCATGAAGAGGCGTTCGAGATCTCGCCGAGCGTGGCCGAGGCAGTCAATCGGCGTAAACGCGCCGGCGGGGAAGCCGGCCGCGTGACGGCCGTCGGAACGACTTCCGTGCGGACGCTGGAGAGCGCGTGGAACGCGTCCGCGATTCGAAGCGGTGCCGGGCGCACTTCGATTTTTTTTCATCCCGATGGCCTGCCCTTTCGGGTGGTCGATCGCCTACTAACGAATTTCCATTTGCCAAAATCGTCGTTATTGATGCTCGTCTCGGCTTTCGCCGGTCGGGATTTAATTTTAAGTGCGTACGCTGAGGCAATTCGCCAGCGATATCGTTTTTTTAGCTACGGCGACGCCATGCTAATTTTGTAAAAAAAATCTGCACGTGTAAACGCGTTGCATGTGTCCGATCTGACTTTGCCTGTTGAATTACGGCTACTTCGGCATTTCGCCCTTTGGTTCGAGTCTTGCTTCTACACTACTAAATTGGTTGAAAACCGTTTTGGGTACACTTTTTAGGGAGACAGAACCATATGATCGAGATGTTAGACTTTATTAGGAATCACCTTGCCCACGTGGCGCCGATTTTCCTAGCGGGCGCCTTTGCGTTGGCGATCGTATTGGAACGTATCCGCGCCCTTTACGTCGTTTATCCGCTCCAGAACGAGATATCGTTTTTCGAGAAGCTGCGGGATCTCGTCATGAAGGGCGAGGTGGCCGAGGCTATCGCTTTTTGCGATCGCTATCACTCCAAGCCCGTCGCCCGCGTGGTGAAGAAGGCCTTGCTCCGCGCCCACCAACCGGAAAGTTTGATTGAAAACGGCCTGGAGCTGGCCGTAGAAGAGGAATCGCAGAAGATCCAGAAGCGTACGGGCTTCTTGGCGATGATCGCGAACGTCGCGACGTTGTTAGGTCTCTTAGGCACGATCGCCGGCCTCGTCGAGTCCTTTCGGGCCATCGGCTTGGAGGAAGGCGGCGCGAAGACGACGGCCTTGGCCGAAGGTATTTCGCAAGCCATGCACGCCACCATGCTCGGTCTCGGCGTGGCGATTCCGTGCATGATCGCTTTCAGCTTCCTGATCAATAAAACTACCCGTCTAGTGTCCGAGGTCGAATCGTCGGCCGTTCGCGTGCTCGATATCATCAAGCAGCGTTACTTCGAAACGGAAGCCGCCGCCTTGAATAAGAATTATCGCGAACAATCGGGCAAGGGCCGGGGAGTCGCCTAATGAAATTCAAGAAATTCGGTCAGAGCGGCAGCAAGCTCGACTTCGAAATCAACATCGTTCCGATCGTGGACTGCTTGACGATCCTGGTGACGTTCATCCTAGCTTCGGGACTCTATATCTCGATCGGCATCTTGAACGTCAACGTATCTAGTGCCGTGGGCGCGACGTCTTCCGAATCGGAAGACCCGGTGAAGATCAGCGTGCAGATGTCGATGAACCACGACCTCAGCATCAAGCTGACCGGATCGGGCGCCCAGAATGAGATTCGCGTGGGATCGGTGAACAACCAGTGGAATTTCGATCGGCTCAAAAGCGAGCTTAAGAAGGTACAGTCTGCTTGGCCTAAGGTGAAGACCGCCACCTTGGTAAGCGCGCGTGACGTGGCTTACCAGGATGTCGTCAAGACTATGGAAGCCACGCGTAACACTCACCCGGACGTGGTGCTCGGCGGCTTCTAAGCGGAAAACGCCGCGGCGGTTTCGCCGCTAACCAGGTTTCGAGGGAGATGGGGGTTTTGCATGTTTCTCAGACGCATTCGAAAAAGCAAAGGTAAGGCCCAAGATCACGGCGCCGAAGTCAGCCTGCAGATCACGTCACTGGCGGACATCCTGATGGTTGTCCTAGTGTTCCTGCTTAAGAGCTTTTCGAGCGGAATCTCGACGGTCGAGAATATCTCGGTTCCGAAAGGGATTCACCTGCCCGAGATTCAAGCCAGCACGAACGGCAAGGACGGCATCCGCGTGGAAATCGGTGCGGGCGGCGTCTCGATCGATGGGCAGAAGCTGGCCGACCTGCAAGACTTCCGATTCCCGGCCGCCGATCTCAACGGCAGCTCGGACGAGACCACGACTTCTAAAGTTCTCATCAAGAGTTTTTCGGAACTGAAGAAAGACGAAGCGAAGGTCGGCAAAAGCGTATGGGTGGTGGCGGACCGTCGTTCGCCGTACCGCACGATCCAAACCGTGCTCGCCTCGGCGGCGGTGCAAGGCTATTCGGATTTTAAACTCGCCGTGGTGAAAGAGGAGTAGGGCGGTAAAATGAGCTTCATTCGCGTCGCCATCACTACTTTGATCTTCTTCGCGGCGTGGGGAGCGTCCCTGTCTTCCGTGGCCGGACCATTCGACCAGGAGAATCTGGAGCTTGACTCGCGCGGCGTCCCGCGCGCGGCGCCGAAGGCGGCGGCCGATACCGCCGCCACTACCTACCAGCAGGCGGCCATTTCGAAGCTCAAGATCCTGATCAAGAAGCGCGTCGGCACCAAAGAGGAAGCGGGCCTGCTCATGCGCATGGCCACCTTGGAGCAGGAAAAAGCCGAATCCTTATTCCGCATCGCCCACGCCGAGGCCTACTTCGCCAAAAAACGCATCAATCTCGCGCCGTCACAGAAGCAACTCAATCAGTCGGTGAAGACGCTGAGCGATGTCATCACGCGCTATCCAAATCACTACGAGATTCCGCTCGCCTACGCGATGCGTGGCCGCGCCTATAACGAAGTCGGCAAACGCAATGAAGCCATCGCGGATTATCTCATCGTCATCCAGCGCTTTCCTGAGTACTCGGGCATCAAGGCCGTCTACTGGTCGCTCTCGGAGTTCGCTTTCGAGCGTAACAAGCCGGAAGAAGCGCTGCCGTATTTGCACTACCTCGAGCGCGACAAGTCGGATCGCGAATATTATCCTTACGCCCTCCAAAAGACGGCCTGGGCGCACTACCAACTCGACAAGCTCGATGAATCTTTCCGTTATGTGAAGCTTTATGTGAAGTACCAAAACGTCCAGATCGACGAAGCGCACGCGAAAAAGAAGGTCGCCACGACCCTGCACCGCGACGAGATGCTGCTGGATTCGACGATGTTCTACATGCGTGCCTATAACCTAAAGGCGGGCGAATACGCGATCGAAGACGCGGTCGACTTCTTCGGTAAGTTGAATTCCGGCGGCGCCCAAGGCGACAACGTCTTGGGGCAGATGCTCATCCGCTTCACCAAGCTGCTGCGTTCCGAAAATAAGCAAGGCGAGCTCGCGGTCTGGAAGAAAAGCGTCATCCAGAAGCGTCCGGATGACCCGATCTGCCTCACGGTTCTCGTGACCGTGCTGGAAGACGAACTCAATAAGTACAACTTCAAGGCCGCGCAAGAAACGTTGAACGATCTGGCGAAGCTCAAGCAGGACAAGGCCGGCAAGTATCCGTTCGATATCGCCGAAGACTTTCTCTTGACCTCGGTCAACAAGATCCAGGCGCAGATCAAAAAACAGCCCAATTCGCCGAATCGCGCTTATTACGCCATTCTCATTGGGCTCTATAAGACTTTCCTAACCGTCGCGGAACGGCGCGATCATCGCATCGTGCAGGCTCATTATAATTTGGGCGAGTCCTTCGCAGGATTGCAGCAGCCGCAGCAGGCGGTGGCGCACTATCGTTGGCTCATCAACAACATCCGCCACGGTTCGAGCCTGGCTAACAAGGCGGGCATCAATATTTCCGAAGCGGGTTTGAAGTCGGTTTCGATCTTATATGATGCGCTCAATCGAGACGGCAAGATCGCCGAAAGCGTCGATCCCGTAGCCGTGGCGCGGTCCAAGCCGTCGGAACTTCCGGCCGCCTATACGGAATGGAACAAGCTCGTGGCCCAGGTGGATGGCATGATCGACGAGAAGAATCCGCTCCGCGAAAAGATGAATTTCTTCGTATACCAGTCCATGCGCACGCAGTACGCCCGCGGTCACGTGGAAGACGCTTCCAAGCGTTTCCTGGCCTTCGTCGAGCGTTACCCGACATCGCAATACGCGCAACCGTCGGCGGCCCTGGTGGTGGATACGATGATCGCCAGCGAGCGTTGGGACCTGGTTTTCGACCTTTCGAGCCGTTTCTTGCGCATGCCGGATCTAAACCGCACCAAGTTCTCCGAGTCGCTCAAGAAGTCGCGCTCCGACTCGGCTTATAAGATCGCGGAAGGCCTTTTCAACGCGAAACAGTATAAGGAAGTCATCGATAAGTCCGATGACGAGGTGGACTTTCTGGCGAACCCGCGCCACAAGGCGGACTGGCTGAACCTAGTCGCCCGCTCGGCGATCGCGCTGGGACGCACCGAAGTTGCGCTGCAGACCCTGACCCGTACGGTGGAGGAGATGCCGGACTCCCGCTACTTCGCGGATTCCATGAAGCTGCGCGCGAGCACTTTCGAGGACAATTTCGACTTCGGGCACGCTGCCCGCGACTATCTCAAGATCCACACCTCGGGTGACGCCGAAGCTTCCCGCACCATGCGTCGGAAGATTGCCCAGCTCGCTTGGCTTTCCGAGGACGAGCCTCTCTTCATTGGCGTGATGAAGAACAAGAAGGTTTGCCTCGAAGACATCGTCGAGGAGTGTGACCGCTACGTGGCGCTGCATGCCTTGCGCAAAGATGAGCCCTTCCGGGGCGTTAAGCGCCGGATCATGTCGGAAAAAGGCAAGGCGCTTTGGGCCTTGGTCGACCTGAAGAACGCCAAAAATGCTTCGTATAAGCGCCGCGTGACCGTCGTTTCCGAGTTCGCCAGCTACTGGACGAAGTTCGACAGCCTCACCCGTTTTAGCCTCGTACATGACGTGCCGGATATGGTTCAGGCGGCCGTGCAGAACGCCCGGGAAAGCATCCGTAAGATTCAAGTGGAAGCCGAAGCCAAGAGCATCGGCGCCCGCGTGAGGCAGATCAAGTCGATCGAGGAACAATCCGAAGGCATGCTCAAGATCCCATTCGCCCGCGTCCACGCGAAGGTGGTGAATGAGATCGCCGGCATGTACTTGGATCTCGCCGCCGATGTCCAAGCCGTGCCGGTTCCGGAAGGCCTGAACCTCGAAGAACAGAAAATCTATGCTTCGACCCTCATCGACGTGGTGAAGCCGTTCCAGATGTCGGCCCTGAAGCTTCATAAAAAGGCCCTCGACATCGTCAAGGCCTTCGGTTCCGATGACCCAGACTTCGTTCGGGTCTCCCAGACGATCCCGGGCGCCGCCCCGGCGGGTAAGGATGCGGATAAGCACGAAGACGTTTACGGCAATCGGCTGCGCGATTTCTCCGACCTCAGCGCCGCCCTGGGCATCTTGAGCAAGATCGATCCTTCCGGCTTTTGGAGCGAGCTCGATAACCGCGACGGTAATTTCATCCGCGCCCTGAAGGCGAAGTGGGTTTCGGCGCTCAAGGCTCGCCACTGGCCGCAAATCGGCTACGTGCTCGAGCGCGCGGAGCAGACGGACTCCATTTCCAAGGGAGTGCTTGGCGTGATGCGCGCCATCTCGCTCGCCGTGGCCGGAGCCAAGGCGGAAGCCCTCCACGAGTTGAAGGAGTCGCAAGATCGCTTCGATAGCGACGCGCGCAAGTGGATTACGGTCAGCCGGCCGACTTTCACCGGCGTGGGCCTGATTGCGGTCACCGTCGTTCGGACTTTCTGGGGCGTGGACGCCGCCCAAGCCGCCAGCAATGAAGTGGTCGAAGCGGAAAAGAACACGCGCGGCAAGAAACTGGATTTCGAAGATGGCGTGGTGGAGGGCGTGAACAAGGCCCAGGGACCGGACGGATCGGTCGCCGCCAAGTGGAAACAAAAGAAACGCGAACACATTTATTCAAAGGAGATCTCGTTCGACAGGGAACTGGAGAACACCCTGCGCGGGATTAGGTACGAGCCATGAGAACTACACACATCGTCGCCGTAAAAGTCAATGACCTGGTCCGCACCGAGCTCTGGGACGGCTCCCGGCCGATCCGCTTGGGCTACCAGATGCCATGGACGCTTTCAAAAAACCAGGAAGGGTATTTCCTAAAGCATACCAGCGGCCACACCTTGAAGTTCAAGGAAAGCGTCATTAACGAGCGTCGCGAAGTGCGCCTGCCGACCTTCGAAGAAGACAAGTCTGAACCGCTCACGATCCAAATTCTACCGGCGCAGCTATTGCCGTCGATGCTTTCGGCCCAAAACGTCCTGCCCGAGGGCGAGTCGGCTTCGGTGGACGCGGTCTGGTGCATGGTCGAGTCGACGGGCAGCACGGTTTACGACACGCAGGCGATCTCCGAGATGATTACCGTACGCCAGGAGCGCCGCCGTTTGTTCACCCTTAAGCCCGGCAAGACGGGTTTCACGCTGGAGATTCAAAACGAAGCCGTCAAGCTCAAGGGCGTGGCTCGCCTGGCTAGCGAGAATATTCGCCGGGACTCGAGCTTCGAACTCGTCGATAGTGAGCTCGGGTTGCTGACCATTGAGTACGGCTTGCGTAGCTGGACCTTCAAGCGCATCCGCAAAGAAGCCGCGCCGATCGCCGGCAAGCTCGAGATCGATCCAGAATCGCTCTGGTTCAAGAAGGCTTACCGTAATACCAACGTGGGCGTCGCCGTGGCCTTCATGCTCGCTTTCCTCACTACGTTCATCGCACCGACGGAGGAGAAAGAGGAAGAAAAGCTTCAGTTCGCCCGGATCGAGATCTCGCGCGATCGCCTGCCGGTGAGCCCGGCCGAGGCTCCGCGGGAAGTCCAGCCGATGACCGAGCAGAAGACCGACGTGGCCGTCAACGCGCCCCAGGTGAAGAACCCGGCGCCGGCTCCGCTCGACACGCCGTCGCGTGACCGCAGCAAGTCCGGCAAGCCCGCCAAGGCGGAGTCGCCATCCAAAATGAAGAAACCCGGCCCGATCTCGGTGCAGACCGTGGCGAATGCCGAGCCGAAGGAGTCCGCGGCGATTTCGAAGGTGAAGCAGCTGCAGAAGTCCATGGCGGGTCTCATGGCCCTCAAGAATAATCTATTGGCCGACAGCCCAAAGCAGGGCGGCAGCGTGTTCCAAGGCGAGCGCGCGGCGGTGGCGCCCGGATCTTCCGGCGTGACCTCCTTCGGCAAGCAGAACCTCCAGGTGGCGTACACCACCGGCGGCAGCGAAAACGGCACCAACGGCGCCAACTACCGCATGGGCACGACCCAGGGTGAAGGCAAGGGCGCCCGCGGCAGCTCGTTCGTTTCCGTCGGCACCGACGACGGCGTGTTGCCGACCGTGGCCGAAGGTTTGAGTAAAAAAGAAGTGTGGGACGTGATCAACAAGCACATGCATGAGATTCGCTACTGTTACGAAACGTCGATCCTCAAGAAGCCCAGCATCGAAGGCAAGGTGCTGGTTGGCTTCACGATCGGCAAACGTGGCAGCGTGGAGAGCACTTTGATCAAGGCCTCCTCGGTGAGCGACAAAGAGTTGGATCAATGCGTGACGAAACGGTTGTCGTCTTGGCAGTTCCCGCGCCCCAAAGGAAACGTGGATGTGGCGGTGACTTATCCGTTCGTTTTCCGCCGGCTTTAAGCCGGGGTATGGGTTGAGGTGGTATTCATGGCAACACTGAAAAGCATCAAGAAGCGCATTAAACGTCGTCACCCCAAGGTATATCGAGATATCAAGCTCTCCGGCTGGGCCTTCGTCATAGGTATCTGTCTAGGCGTGAGTTTCGCAGCCGTGAAGTCGATTGCGGCCAACGCGGCGGAAGCCGAGGAAACCGATCCCGCCAAGCGCGTTGACGTCGAGAAGTTCAAAAAGCAGTACTGGGGACAAGGCAAAGATTTCGACGTCGTCCAGAACCGCATTTACTCCAAGGAAAAGCGCTTGGAAGTTTCCCTCTTCGGCGGCTTTGTCAGCACCGATCCGTTCTTAAGCGTGAAGAACGTCGGGGGTTCCGTCGGCTTCCACTTCTCCGAATACCTGTCCGTGCATATGATCGGCTGGAAGTCCTATGCCGGACCTTCGAGCGCGCTAGAGAACTTCCGTCAATCGGTTGCCGGAGCGGACGCTAACTACAATCTTCCCCAGTGGTTCGCCGGCGCTGAAGTCAGCGCCAGCGTGATTTACGGAAAGCTCAGCTTCATCGGTAAGCAGATCCTTTATTATGATTTTCATATCAACGCCGGTGGCGGCGCCACGGGCACCGAAAGCGGCAAGGAAGGCACCTTGCTGTTTGGCCTTGGCCAGCAGATCTATTTGAGTCAGAACCTCGCCTTCCGGTTAGATTACCGGTTCACTCGGTATAACGAAAACATCGTCGACCGCTTCAACGGTACGAATGCTTTCGTGACCCGGAGAACGAACTGGAGTAACGTCTTTACCATGGGCTTGAGTTTGTTCTTGTTCTAGCGGAGACCGACAATGTTTTGGCGTAGGGACATCAAACAGAAGAGCATCATCGGGGCGATCATCGTCGCCCTCGCTTGGTCCACCGCGGGAGCGGTGGCCGCGCCGAAACGTGGGGCGAAAGGCCCGGCGTCGGTGACGCCCGCGGTTCCATCGGCCACGGCTAAAGACAAGCGCCCCGTAGGGCCGCTGACCTACGCGGAAGGCGCCTGCACGCCCCAGGAAAAATGGGTTTTCACCGCGAAGATTCCCTCGGCGATTCGTACCCGCTTCGAGGATTTCCTGGCCGGCAAGGCGACGAAGATCCAGGCCATCGCCGAAAGCTCCGGCGTGCGGGAGGCCGCGAAGACGGAGGAGACGCTCGCCCTTGCGCTCTATTGGAAATTCCGTTCGCTCTATGATGTTTCGATGTTCCACTTCGCCAACGACGGGTTCTCGCGAATCGTCGCGCAGCCCACGACGAAGGAAAATATCGGCATCCAGGTCGCGGCCCTGGGTTGCCTAAACCGCATTTTTTTCAAGTTCACGACCCTTTATCCGGCCCCGATCGTGCGCGAGAAGCTCAAGGATTTCATCGCTAAGTACCAGAGGAAGTCTTGGAGCGATTCGCAACGCTCGATCGTGCTAGAGGCAGCCGCCATCGTGGCCCAAACGCAGATTGCCGAGCGCGCCTCGACAAACGAGATCCAGTCCGTGCTGGCTCATTTGAAAGACGGCGGCCCGTACCTGCACTTGAGCCAAGGACTCACGGCCGCCATGGACGGACGCTTTGACGAAGCAGTCGCGCCGCTCGATAAGTTCGTCGCCGAGAAGAAGTTGCCCTTCGATCTCGAGCGCTATCGCGACCCGGCTCGCTTAACGCTCGCGCGGGCACTCTATCATCGCCACGAATACGTGAAGGCCGGCGACGTGCTCAACCAGGTGAATAAGGATTCCAATCATATGGCCCGCGTGCTCCCCGAGCTCGCCTGGGTGGATCTCATGGCCAATAAGATCGAGGAATCGATCGGTGTGGGGATGAACCTGCAGAGCGGGGGATTTCGCAATACGTTCACGCCCGAAGGCGCGATCATCCTGGCCATGGCCTTCAACGAGCTTTGCCAATATCCTTCGTCGTTGCGCGCCTTGAAATACTTCCACCGCTCCTATAAGCCCGCCTACGTTTGGCTGAAGAAGTGGCTGGACCGCAAAAAGTCCGGCGCGAACCAGAACCTACATGCGCTGCTTCTCGAGCATATCGAGAAGGGGAAGTCCAGCACGCCGACGGCGGTGGCGAGCGAGTGGCTGCAGTCGTCGGTTTTCCTCTCGCACCAGCAGGAAGTGAACCTGTTGCATGATGAAAAGGCCGGCATGGAAAAGGTCTTCAAGATGCACGCCGAGGAAATGGATCAGATCCAGGCGGAGATCAAGCAGATGACCGCCGATCTCAACGATAAGATTAAGGACGCCAAGGCGATCAAGGCGGCGAAGAAGATCATTCCGCAGTCGACGCTCCAGGAAATGCAGCTCATGACCTCGAATCTGAAGAAGAAGAAGGTCCGCTTGGAGATGACCCGCATGGCCGGCCGCATGCTCGGCAAGATGCAGTTTTGGTATGACACGAACAGCGGCAAGACCGAAACGCGGCTGATCGCGCGCATGAATGCCGAGTTCCAATATCGTAACCTAGTCATGCTCAAGCGCCTGGGCGAGATGGCGGAGAAGGCCTACCTGATCCAGATCGACATTTACAATGGCGCGAGCCAGGACATCGTGTGGATCGACGCCCACCCCGAGTACAAGGAATACGTGACGAAGCTGAAGAAAGAGGCCGAAAGTGCCCGTTCCAGCGAAGTCTACAACTGGGGTAACGCGCCGACCTTGGCCGATGGCTCGAGCGAGATCTGGGAAGACGAGCTCGGCTCCTTGAAGGCGCCGATGACCGACAACTGCTCCAATAAGGACCGGTATCTCGCGCTCCTGATGGACAAAAATCCCGAATAAGAGACGGATGGTATCAAGGCTTCGCGTAAAGCGCGTAGTAATCGGCTAAATGGAAAGCGCGGTACCCGCCCGGAGTCTTTTCGTAGAATACGCGGCCCTGGAGAAGGGCCTCGATCAGGCCGGCTTCGGATGGGATCGACGTCGCTCTGAGCTGAGACCCGAGCACGGTGGCGTCGAGCGAAGAGACCGCTTTTAAATTCCCTGGATCTTCCAGCAGTCTGCCCGCCTTCAGGGCATCCGCCGCATCGGCAAGTTCTCCGGTCACGGCATGGCCTTGGGCTCGGAGATAGCGAATGACGTCGATTTGGTACTGACAGGCTTCACGCTCAAACTGGATTTTGGCTTCTAGTTTTTGCGCGGGCGTCCGGTTTTTCTCCAATTGGAGGGAGAGTGCATTTTGGGTCGTGTGGAAACGTTCGTGGGCGTATTTTTCCACGATGCTGCTCGTATCGTGGGTGTGGATTTCGATTTCATGGGTCCAAGAGTTGATTTGCCCTTCGAGGTAGGGTTCGCGGTGCCAATGGACCGTGAGGGTCGGCGTCTTTATATCCGTCTGGATTCGGGCGTGAGCCATGTGCAGATCGGGGGAAATGGCCCTCTCCGGAATTTCCGCCAAGATTCGCTCGAGGTCGGCGGTTGCCACGGGTTCTCCCCATGCAACCTGTAATACGGCTTTCATGCTCCTTTCCAAGTCGGTGGCGAGGACGCGAACTTTTTTCAAACCCTGGAGCAGGCAGGCCACCAGTCCCTCTGGACGGGGAGGCGCGGCTTGGAGCGACGCCGAAAGCAAAAGCAGCCCGAGGCAGAATCCAGCCAGGGCGTGGGCACGAGAGCGGCGAGAAAGGAGTCGCTTCTTCACGCCTCCTTATCGGCGTTTTCGCCGCGGTCTTTTATCTGAGCCGGCCTGGGCTCATTAATCACTTGAGGTTTGACTTAAAACTCAATTAATTCAATTGGTTAAAAGAATTACCTGAAGTACATTCCCCGTGCAAACGGGGAGTCCCTCTGCTAAGTTGCGCTCGAATAAGGGCAAAACCTGAATCAGGGGAGATAGAAAATGAAACGTAACGTTTTGATGGCGCTCGTCGCCTTGACCGTAGGCATGGGCATGACGGGCTGCAAGAATTACAGCTCGCCGAAGGGCGTGGCGATGACCGCTGCCCAAGCCTTGAAAAAGCAAGACCTCAAGCTTTGGAAGAGCACGCTGATTGAGCGCGCGGCGGAAGATTACGGCTCGCCCGAAGGCATGGGACAGATCGGCCAAGTCGTGGCCGGTTACGAAAAGCTCACGTGGAGCAAAGCCGCCGTGATCGACCGTAAGCAGGGTCCACACGGTGACGTAGAGAACACGTACACGATGGACGTTTTTGGCTCCGATAAGGAAAAGACCAAGTTGGACAAGCTCGCGACGCTCACTACGTTCTGCACCACGGTGTGGACGTATGACACGATCCCAGGCCACGGTGGCCCGCACCGCACGCCGCCGATTCGCCGGTGGACCGCGCACACCACGTGCAAGATCTCGAACATCGCGCTTTAATCATTCATTCCCATGATTGATCGTACGGTCGTCGTGGGTTCATTTCAATGCAACTGCCGCCTCCTCGTCTGTGAAAAGACGGGCGAGGCGGCGTTGGTTGATCCCGGGGACGAACCCAAAAAAATCCTACAACTCTTGGAGTCCGAGCAGCAGAAGCTTGGGCGTCCGATCCAGCTCAAGTACCTGCTCCACACTCACGCGCATTTCGACCACATCAACGGCACACGCGGTGTGCGCGAAGGCTGGGCGCCTAATTCGGGTCCGGGAGGGGCTGCCTCCGTCGGTGCGCGCATCCTGCTCCACCGTGGGGACGAGCCTCTTTACGCGAATTTAAAACGCCAGCTGGAGTTCCTGGGGCTTGATTCCCTCTTTAGCTCGCAGCCGTTTGGTTTTCGCGAACCACTCCCCATCGATGAGTTCTTCGAAGACAACCAGGAGCTCCGCGTGGGGGAGCTTAAGCTTACCGTCCTGCACACGCCCGGACACAGCCCGGGGGGCGTGTCGATCCGTTTGCACGAAGATTCCCATGCGGGTGCCATTGAATCGGTTTTTTCCGGCGATTCGCTCTTTCGTGGGAGCATCGGACGCACCGATTTCTGGGGCAGTGATCACGAGCAGCTTTTGAGTTCAATCCGCGACCGAATCTTCACCCTCGATGACGATACGCGAGTCTGTCCCGGTCACGGGCCGGAGAGCAAGGTCGGCTTCGAAAAGCGGCAAAATCCGTTTTTCCGCTGAATTTTCGGCGTTTTTGCGCGGAAAACACCGTCTAAAGATTTGACACCCTGGGGGCGGGTTGTTCGATCTGCCCCCGAGAGTCGTGTTCTAGGCGTTTTCTGGCCGGGTTCGCGGCGGCCTCCGTCTTGCACTAGAGAGGGGAAGTGTGAGGGCGAGTAAATGGTTGGTCACCATCGATTTAGCATAATCTTGCTTCTGTTTTTCGGGCTAGGCTGTACCCAGCCGCTTTCGGCCTTCCGTTCGCAAACGAACGGAACCCCCACGCCTAATCAGAATCAAACCGGCGCGCTGCGGGGCGAGGACCACTACGACGTTCCGCTTGCCCAACCTAAGATCGATATCCTTTTCGTCGTGGATAACTCGGGATCCATGGCCGATGAGCAGGCGCAGCTCCAGGCGACCTTCGCGGATTTTATCTCCGGATTTCTAATGAAAGACCTCGACTTCCACGTCGGGATCGTCACGACCGATGTCACGCCCACGTCCCAAGCCGGCTACTGGAGCGCGACGAGCGGCGCATTTCAGGGGTACCAGGATCCCGGTCCCGGCAAGCTTCTCTCCCGGTCTAACAGCCGCTATCTCACGCCCACGACGCCGAATCTGGTGAGCCGATTTGCGGCCGACGTGGCGGTGGGTACGAGTGGATCTTCTTACGAACAAGGTTTGCAATCCATTTACGAAACGCTGGCTCCCGAACGATTGGGGTCGGGCGGCGCGAACGCGGGTTTTATCCGCGACGACGCCATGCTTTCGCTCGTGGTGATCTCCGACGAAGATGAGTGCATCGGGGCGCCCACTCATTCCGGTTCATCGGCCGACAGCGCCCAAATGCGTATCGACCGCATGCTTGCGCGCGTGCAAGGCGTGAAGGGCGCGAGTGCGGGGGCGTACCGTTTCGATTTCGCGCTAAACCTCAATCAACCGCCCACTGGCCAAACTTACCCGAGCGTGAACCTGCTTTACCCACAGATTTATCTACTGGCGGCGGCCCAGCTGATGAGCACGCCGTTCAACGTAGCTAGCGATTTCTCCGACGCGCTCGTGGCCCTGGGGGATGACCTTTCTACGCACGTGGATCAGCAGTACGCCCTGAGCTTCGTTCCGCTCGACGATACGCTGACGGTCGAGATCGACGGCCAGCCGGTCGCCCACGACGCGCTCGATGGGTATACCTATCTTCCGCCCGTGAATCGCATTCAGCTCAATGGGGCGGCTTTGCAGGCGGTTCGGGGGCATCATTTAACCATCGGTTACGACTACCTTCCTTAAGCCCGGGAAACGTGGCATATAGCGGCGCATGGCCGCCCCCTTGGAATTCGAAGTCTTAAACGGCGTCACTGACGAGTCGGGGCGGAAACGCGCGCGGGCCGGCCTGATGCGGCTCTTTGGCAAGGCGGGCGAGGTCTATGAGATCCAGACGCCCACCTTCATGCCGGTCGGCACGGCGGGGTCGGTGAAGGGCATGACCGTGGCCGAGCTAAAGGGCTTGGGGGCGCAGATCATCCTGGGCAATACCTATCATCTATACCTTCGTCCCGGACATCATCGGGTGGAGAAGCTGGGCGGCCTGCAGAAGTTCACCGCCTGGCACGGGCCCATGCTCACCGACAGCGGAGGCTTCCAGGTTTTTTCCCTTTCGGATCTGAATAAGATCGACGACGACGGGGTGACTTTCCGGTCGCACCTCGACGGTAGCTCGCATCGGTTCACGCCCGAGCATTCGATGGAGATCCAGCGCGCGCTCGAGAGCAACATCGTGATGGCCTTCGATGAGTGCGCGCCTTTCCCGGCAAGCGAAGCCGAGATCATGACCGCGCTCACGCGCACGACGAAATGGGCGATCCGCGGTCTCGAGTACAAGCTCAAGCCCCACCAGGCCCGCTTCGGCATCGTACAAGGGGGATTGTACGAGCACCTACGGGAAGAATCGGCCCGTCAGCTGACGCAGCTCCCGTTCCAGGGTTTCGCCATTGGCGGCCTCTCCATTGGGGAGCCGCCCGAGATCATGCAGAAGATGGCTCGCTTTACAGCGCCGCTGCTTCCGTATGACAAGCCGCGCTATCTCATGGGGGTCGGTCGGCCGGAAGATCTGGTAGAAGCGGTACGTGCGGGCATCGACATGTTTGACTGTGTGCTTCCAACTCGTAATGCGCGTAATGGCCAGCTTTTTACCAGCCTGGGCCGCGTGAATATCAAGAACGCGCAGTATGCGGATGATGATTCGCCGCTCGACCCCAACTGCGAGTGCGATGCGTGCCGCCTGCACTCGCGCGCCTATCTTCGGCACCTCTTCGTCGCCGGGGAAATCCTCTCGGCGCGCCTGAATACCCTGCACAATCTGACGTTTTATCTGAAGATCATGCGCGAGATGCGCGCGGCTTTAATGGGCCCAAATCCGGGGAAAGGGTTTGACGATTGGTCCAAAAGCTTTTATACCCAATACCATGCAAACTCATAAACTTCTTTCGTTTTCGATACTTGTCGCGGTGTCAGCCGCTTCCGCGCTCACTGGCGTAGCGCATGCCGAAGGTCCGGCCGTACCGGCGGGCACCGCTCCAGGCGCCGCCGGCGTGGCGGGAGCCGCCCCGGGTGCTCCCCAGCAACCATCATTAATGGGCATGATCGTTCCGTTCGCCCTGATGTTCGTCGTGCTTTATTTTCTTTCGATTCGTCCGCAGCAGAAGCGGATGCAAAAGCAGCAGGAGCTGCTGAAGAACCTGGCCAAGGGTGATGACGTCGTCACCACCTCGGGCATGATCGGTAAGATCACCGGCATCACCGAAAAGGTGGTCACCCTCGAGATCGCCAAAGACGTACGCGTCAAGATGCTAAAGAGTCAGGTCTCGCAAGTAGTTAAAGAACAAATCCAAGAATTAGCGTAGTCTTTACGGTCTAGGGGGACTCTTCGATGGAACGGACGTGGTGGTGGAAGACATTCTTCCTCGTGCTTTGCACGGCTTTGGCCGGGCTCTATGTGTATCCCACGCTCAGTAGCATGGACGTGGAGAAGTCTAAATTCTTCTTCAAGCAGAAGATTAATTTGGGGCTCGATCTGCAGGGCGGCCTTTACATGGTGATGGGCGTCGACTTCAACAAGGTCTATAAAGACGTCGTTGATCGCCAGGCCCACGGCATCGAAACCCGTCTGCGCGAAAAACACGTCGACGCGAAAAATTTCCAAACCTTCTTGAAGAAGGAAGGCGACACCGAACAGAAGGAAGACCCACGCGTTTCCTTCGAATACGACGGCGCCAAGCACGACGCCGTTTACCAGATTCTCAAAGACGAATTTTGGACCCTCCGGATTACCGCGGACGAGAAGGGCAAGTTCGAGCTGGGTTTAAGCCACCAGTACCGCGCGGACGTGCGCGAAAAGACGATCGATCAAAGTATCGAAGTGATCCGCAACCGTATTGACGAATTCGGCGTTTCCGAGCCCACGATCGCGAGCCAGGGCACCGACCGCGTCGTCATCGAGTTACCGGGCGTTAAGGACGTCGAGCGCGCCAAGGGCCTGATCGGCCGCACGGCGAAGCTCGAGTTCAAGATCGTCGACGATAAGCGCATGCCGCCGCCGCAGCTGATGGCGCTGATCAATCAAATCGAGACCGAGCATAAGATCTCTTTCAAGGGGGCCGCGAGCTTCGCGGATTACACGCGTAAAATGAACGAGTATGCCAAGGGCAAGCTTCCGGCGGGAGATTCGCTGGCGTTTTCCCGCGAGACGACCCCGACGGGCGAAACCTTGAGCGTGGTGCCGTACCTCGTGATCGATAAGGCGGAAGTTACCGGCGAGCACCTTCAGGACGCGCAGGTGCAGTTTGATCCGAATGACAACACCCCGTCGGTGGGCTTCACGCTCAATCCGCGCGGAGCCGTGCTCTTCGGCGCGCTCACGAAAGCGCACATCCAGGAACGCCTGGCGATCGTGCTCGATAACATCATCCATTCCGCGCCGGTCATCCAAACGGAGATCGGTGGAGGTCGCGGCCAGATCACCCTCGGCAGGGGGAATCGCAATGACTTGATGAAGGAAGCCAAGGACCTGTCGATCGTCCTGCGCGCGGGCGCGCTACCGGCGCAGCTCGAGTTTCTAGAGCAGCGTGTAATCGGCCCGTCGCTCGGTCAGGACTCCATCCGTCTGGGCGGCATGGCGAGCCTTATCGGCGTGTTGGCGGTGTTTCTCTTCACGATCTTTTATTACCGGATGAGCGGAGTGATCGCGGTGGTTTCGCTGATCATGAACATCATCTTCGTCCTTGCCGTGTTGGTGGGACTGGAGGCGACATTGACCCTGCCGGGCATCGCGGGGATCGCGCTCACGGTGGGGATCGCCGTGGATTCAAACGTCGTCATCTACGAGCGTATTCGAGAGGAACTGCGAGCCGGCAAGGCCATTGCCGGCGCCGTGGAAGCGGGCTTCCAGAAAGCGTTGCGTACCATCTTGGACGCCAACGTGACGAACGCCGCCGCGGCGCTCGTACTGCTGAACTTCGGCACCGGCCCGATCAAGGGCTTCGCCATCACGATGCTCATCGGTATCGTGACCACGATGTTCACGGCGGTCTTCGTATGTAAGGTGTTTTTCGACCTTTATCTGAAACGTTTGGAAGGCCGGCCTTCGGCCCAATTGAGCATATAGGCGGACGCATGTTTAATATCGTTAAACCGGGTACTAACTTCGACTTCGTCGGCAAACGACACATCTGGGTCGGCATCTCGGCCGTGGGCATGATCGCGGCCTTCGCCATGCTCTTCACGAAGGGCTTGAACTACGGCATCGACTTCACGGGCGGTGCGGAGGTTCAGGTGAAGACGAACGCGGATTGGGACATCGGCAAGGTGCGCGGCTTGTTGGAGAAAAGCGGGATCGTGGATCCAAAGGTGCAACAAGTCGGTGATCCTTCGGCGCACGAATTCATCGTGAAGGCCAAAGGCGCCGAAACGGGCGACGCGGCCGCCGAGGAAAAGGCGCTCGACGCCGTTTCCAAGCAACTGACGGGACTCTTCACGCAGACCTTCGGCGATGGCTCGGTATTGCGCGTGGATGTCGTTGGGCCACAAGCGGGGGGACTGCTGCGCAAAAAAGGCTTCTTGGCCATGTTCTACGCGCTCCTGGCCATCCTGGTTTACGTCGCGATCCGCTTTGACACGCGTTACGCGCCAGGCGCCGTCATTGCGCTCTTTCACGATAGCGTGATCACGCTCTTGGTTTTCATCCTCACGGGTAAGCAGTTCGACCTGACGATCTTGGCCGCGATCTTGGCGTTGATCGGTTATTCCAACAACGACACGATCATCGTGTTCGATCGCGTGCGGGAGACTACGCATCAGCATCCGAACATGACGATCGAACAAGTCGTCAATCGCGCCATCAACGAAACCCTAGGCCGCACGATCGTTACTTCGCTCACGACGTTCTTGACGGTTTCCGCGCTCTGGTGGTTTGGCGGATCCGTGCTTGAGAACTTCGCCTTCTGTCTGATGGTCGGGATTGTGGTGGGCGCTTACTCATCAGTTTTCATCGCCAGCGCGTTGGTGATCACCCTGACTAAGTATCAGCAGAAGCGGGACCAGAAGATGAAGATGAGCGGCGGCAAGCGCAAGCGTTACGAAGTACGCGGCGAGCCGAAGTTCCAGAACTAAGCCGGCGTGAGCCGGAAAAAAGGGCGGTAGCAGTGTCAGACGTTGTTCGGGAAACGCCTCGAGCGGAACGGACGTGGCGGGTTCGCTCGGAGTGGCCGGGCGACGAATCGGCCCTTTCCGCGCGCATCGCCGAGCTCGAGCGGGAAACCGGCCTTTCCCCCATCACGTTGCGGGTTTGTTTGCAGCGTGGCCTGACCGACGCCGTGGCCATTCGCAGCCACCTACATCCGTCGCTCGAAACCCTCACCGACCCGTTTCGCATCCAAGACATGGAGAAGGCCGTTGCCCGGATCGCCGGCGCGCGCGCGGCGGGTGAAAAAATCCTGGTTTACGGGGACTATGACGTAGACGGCACGACGGCAGCGGCCCTGCTGACCTGGTTTTTTCGGGATCTGGGTTTGAATTTCTCGGCCACCCAGCCCGATCGCTTCAAGGACGGCTACGGCTTGAACGTCGGGGCGGTGGAAGCCGCGGCGGCGGATGGCGTGCGTTTGATGGTGACGGTGGATTGCGGCATAACGAGCTTTGACGCCATCGCGCGGGCGAACGAGCTGGGCGTGGATCTCATCGTCGTCGATCACCATCAGGTGGACGCGCTTCGGGGTCTGCCCGCCGCGCACGCGGTCCTCAATCCGCAGCGCGCCGACTGCCCCAGCGGCTTGCGGCAGCTCTGTGGGTGCGGACTGGCTTTCTATTTCTGCATGGCGATTCGCGCGCACGGGCGCGACCAGGGTTGGTTTGGTGATGGTCAGACCCCAAACCTAAAGCAACATCTGGATTTGGTGGTGCTCGCCACCGCGGCCGATCAGGTTCCGCTGACGGGTGACAACCGCACGCTCGTGCATCACGGCTTGAAGGTATTGCAAAACTCCAAGAAACCCGGTTTCCGTGCCTTGATGGAGGCGGCCGGCATTTCCAATCGTACTCTAAGCCCGGGACACTTAGGCTTCGTGCTCGGTCCGCGCATCAATGCTTCCGGTCGCATTGGTTCGGCGAGCATCGCCCTGGAGACTCTGACCACGCGGGATTCCGCCCGGGGGATCGAGCTTGCGCAAACCCTGGAGCGGGTGAACGCCGAGCGTATGGAGATTCAAAACCGCATTTGGGACGAGGTGAAGGCGCGCGTGGATCGAGGCCTTGCCGAGGGAAGATTTCAGCATGCCGTCGTAGTCGGGGATCCCGGCTGGCACGAAGGCGTGGTGGGTATCGTGGCTTCTCGGGTCGTAGATGCTTACCACAAGCCTGCGATCGTGATTGCCATCCGGGAGGATTTCGGCAAGGGAAGCGTGCGCTCCTTCGGCGGTAAGAACGTGCTTCAGGCCTTACAGGCCTGCGCCGCGGACCTGCGGGGCTTCGGTGGCCACAAGTTCGCCGCGGGACTCACCGTGACGCCCGAAAAACTCGAGGAGTTTGCCCTTCATTTCGACGAGGTTGTCGGGGCGCTCCCAGCCGAGCGCAATCTCACCGATCTTATGTTGGAGGGCGATTGCGGGCTTTCCGACTTCGATTCACGTACTCTAGAGGAGCTCGAATCCCTCGCGCCCTTCGGTCCCGGTAATCCGGAACCGGTCTTCCGGGTGCGCGCGAGCGTGCAGAGCAAGCAGCTCTTGAAGGGGCGGCACGTGAAGATGCGGCTAAATGCGGACTCCACCGGCACTTCGGGAAAAACAATGGAAGCCATTTGGTTTCATTCGGCGGAGCAGATTGAACGAGTTGAACGCGAAGCGGGTATTTCCGAGTGGGCGGGGGTGCCCGAGCTGAATCGATTCATGGGACGGGTGACGCCCACCTTTCGCGTGAAGGCCTGGCGGCCCCGGGGGCCGGAGGGAAACGCGTGAGGCGTGGCTTGTTCCTGCTGGGGCTCGTGAGTGCGGCCACGGCCGAAGCGGTCGTGCCCTTTCCGGTGGCGGAACTGCCAGTGTCGCGCGAGATCCTCGTGCGCTTTCATCAAGATCAACCGGGACTTGTGGAAGGGGAGTTGGCTCGTCGTTTGGATGCCGCCTTGGGCTACCGGGGCTTTACCGAGATTCGTCGCGTTCGCACGGATCGCCCGCTTGCGGTCGTCCGCGTTGAGCGCGCCTCAAATTTCGCTCCTGCTCTACGCGCGATACGTGAAATGCCCGAAGTCCGGTACGCCGAGCCGCAGGCGTTCTATCGAATCCAAACGGTGGGTGGCCTGCCGAACGACAAAGGACTGCCCCTGCTTTGGGGGCTCCAGAATACCGGCCAAAAAGATCCGGGTCGGCAAGTCGGAAAACCCGGTTCCGATGTCCGGGTCACCCGGCTTTGGGAGCGGGGGCTCGTGGGCAGCCGCGAGGTGAAGGTTGCCGTGATCGACACGGGCATCGATCACGACCATCCCGATCTGGCAGCGAACCTCTACCGGAATCCGGGGGAGATCCCCGGTAACGGTAAGGACGACGACGGCAACGGCTACGTGGACGACGTCCATGGTTGGAACGCGATTAAGAACTCAGGCGCCTCCGACGACGACCATGGGCACGGGAGCCACTGCGCCGGCACGATCGGCGCGGTCGGCGACAATCAGATTGGCGTGGTGGGGGTGAATTGGCGGGTTGCCCTCGTACCGGTGAAGTTCCTGAATTCCAGCGGCTATGGCTCGACCGAGGATGCGATCGAGTCCGTGTATTACGCACGAAAGCTCGGCGTTCACATCATGAGCAACAGTTGGGGAGGGGATACTTACTCAAAGGCATTGGAGGAGGAGATCGCCGCTGCTCGCGACGCGGGCATTCTCTTCGTCGTGGCCGCGGGTAACGAGGCGGACAATATCGACGAGACCCCGCGCTATCCGGCGAGTTATTCGCTGACGAACGTGGTGACGGTAGCGGCGACGGACAACCGCGATCAGCTGGCGTCGTTTTCCAATCGGGGCGCGCGCTCCGTGCACGTGGCGGCGCCAGGACTCTACGTGCTCAGTACGACCAACCAAAAGACGTACGCGAACATGAGCGGAACCTCGATGGCAACGCCGCACGTGGCGGGGGTGGCCGCGTTGCTTTGGGCCGCCCGTCCAGAATGGACGTTTGCCGAGATTAAGGACCGTTTGATCCGTGCGAGCGACCCGGTCCCTCAGCTCCGGCGCGAAGTCGCCGCCCGGGGCCGCGTGAATGCGGAGCACGCGTTGGACGGAGTATTTCCCGACCGGACGGATCCTGCCGAGGGTGATTGGAAACGCGAGCTGGAGGTTTTCGAGAGCCCGCATCCGTACAAAATCTATAAGAACTATTCGTTTGTCGTTCGTCGCGCGGGAGCCCGCAAGATTCGGGTGCATTTTGAGCGTATCGAAACGCGGAATCCGCGGGACGTAGTCACGTTGGAGACCCCCGAAGGCGACGCGTATCAGTCCTGGTCGGGCGAGCACGCGGTGGTTACCAGTGACTACCTAGACGGGGACACGGTCGTGGTCCGGCTGAAAAGCCCCTCTGGCGATTCTCCCGGGTATGGATTCAAGATTGATCGCGTCGACTTCATTCCATGAAGTCCGTCCCCGCGCCGTCTGAGCGTCAAAAAACCGACGATCCGGTGTCGTTAACGGTTTATTCACTCGCGCGAGCGTCGGCCCATTGACTCTGCTTCCCGCTTCGTTAAGATTTCACTGTTTCTTATTTTTGGTGATGCATGGACGCGCGCCGAAAGCTGCTGGACAGCGGGTTCTCTAGGCGAGGTCCCGGTGTCCAAGCAATTCAGGGCTTGGTTGTGCTGTTGTCGTCGGGTGCCACCGAGCTTTGATTTGCTTGCCCAAGCAGGCGCAAGCGCGATTTCCAACGGAGGGAAAGATGGCAAAAGGAATTTCAAAAAAACTACTAGGACTCTTTGCTTCGGCGGCGTTACTTGCTGGCGTGGGCGCGGGCTCGTTTCACGAAGCCGCCGCGACGACGGATTTGTACGCGGAGCACGTACCGGGCGAAATCATCGTTAAGTTGCACGATGGACAGGGTTTAATGGCCGCGCGCTCGGTGGTGACGGCAAGCTTGGCGCGGACGCTAGGAGAGCAAGCGGTACTGGACGTGCGCGCTTCCCGCACCGACGCGAGTATGCACACCGTAAAGATCGCGTCCGATGGCCAGCTCGCGAAAGCCATCGCGGCGCTGCAAGCGGATTCCGCGGTGGCGTATGCGGAGCCAAACTACATCTACCGCACGACCGACCTCTCGGCGCAGGCGATGCCGAATGACGCCGATTTCGGAAAATGCTGGGGTTTGAACAATACGGGCCAAGAAGATCCCAAGGGCCAGAAGGGTAAAGCGGGATCTGATATCCAAGTCGCCAAGCTTTGGGACGCGGGCGTGACGGGTAGCAAGAAAGTCGTGGTGGCGGTGATCGACACGGGCATCGACTGGACGCATCCGGATCTGGAGGCCAACCTCTACACGAACCCGAACGAAATCCCGGATAACGGTAAGGACGATGACGGCAACGGTTTCATCGACGACGTCCACGGCTGGAACTTCGCGGGCGACAACGCCAACTCGTCGGATGATCACGATCACGGCTCGCACTGCGCGGGCACGATCGGCGCCGTTGGCGACAACAAGATCGGCGTGGCGGGCGTGAACTGGAATGTATCGCTCATGCCAATCAAGTTCCTGGCGGCGAACGGCAGTGGCACCACGGAAGACGCCGTCGACTCGATTAACTACGCGACCCTGATGAAGGTGAACGTGATGAGCAATAGCTGGGGTGGGGGCGGCGCTTCCAAGGCGCTTGAGGACGCGATCAAAGCGGCCGAGAAAGCCGGCATCCTCTTCGTCGCGGCCGCCGGCAACAACGCTGGCGATAACGACGCGCGACCGCACTATCCATCGAATTACAAGGTCGACAACGTGCTTTCCGTGGCGGCATTGGACAACCTCGACGTGCTGGCCAAGTTCTCGAACTACGGCAAGACCACGGTTCACGTGGCAGCTCCGGGCGTGAACGTGTACAGCACGACGAAGGGTGGCAAATACGCCTCTTTCAGCGGTACCTCGATGGCGACCCCCCACGTGGCGGGCGCGGCGGCGTTGATGCTTTCCGTGCATCCCGAGTGGACCTACGGCGAGCTCAAGACCCGTTTGATTAAGTCGAGCGAGCCGATCGCGGGATTGAAAAACAAGCTCGTGGCCGAAGGCCGGATCAGCACCGACAACGCTATGAAGGGGTTCTATCCGCCGAAAGACGGGCCGAAGCCGGATGAATGGCAGGACGTGGAGCTCAACTACGAAACCGCGCATCCGTACGAACTCAATCAAACGTTGGAGTATGTGATCACGCAGCCGGGCGCGAAGTATGTCCGCGTGATATTTTCAAAGATCGATACGGAAGCCGAATATGACCCGGTGACGATCGAGACGGCCGAAGGCCAAATCGTCGAAACGATCTCGGGATCCCATACCGATTACGTCAGCGAGCATGTGGCGGGCGAAAACTTAAGAATTCGCCTGACGAGCGATTACAGCGTGGTCGGCTGGGGCTATGCCATTGCTAAGGTTCAGATCATTAAGTAGCGCCACCCGGATTTTTTGGTTTTTTTCTTCCATCGCCTACGGGCTTCGGCTGGGTTTGTTCCCGGCCGAAGTCGCGTGGGGCGAAGGCACCCGCGAGATCTTCGGTCCGCCCGAACCTTCCGAGAAAGAAAAGGCCGCGCGCCTAGCGGCCGAACCGCCGAAGCCCGCGCCGGTGAAAATTACCGCGGAGGACGCCCGCCAACTGCGCGCCGAATTCCAGCGGGCGATCGCATCGCGGCTGAAAGCCTTTGATCACCAAAACGAGCTAGAGCTGGCAGAAATGAAAGCCGACGAAGCGGCCGTGCTTCGTGCTTGGGAGGCCGAGCAGGCCCGCCGAAAGCAGGAGTTTTTCGAGGCGAATCGAGGTCCTTCCGAGCGCCGGCAGTTCTTGCTTGAGCAAGAACAGGCTCGCCGCGCTCACGTCGACTTAGTGGCTAAGGATCGACTATCGCGGACCCGGGAAATTCAGGTCAAGCGAAAGGCGATTGAAGACCGGCATCGAGCGAAGTTGACGAAGTTCGAAGAGAGTCTGGCGAAGTTAGAGAAGCCGGCCGACGACCTGTGGCCCTAACCGTGGTCTAAGTAAACAGCTTCAGCAGGATCAGCGCGGCCCCGGCGATCACGGCGGTGCGACGGATGTCTTCACGCCCGAAGAAGATCACTAGGCTTTGCCAAAGCGTGAAATCATCGCCCACGCGGCGGGCCCGTATCCGGCGGAAACCTCGGCGCGTCGCCGCGAGCGTTTCTTCCACCGAGGCGGAACCCCGCAGATGGGGGAGCATGGACTCGGCCGTGTAATACACTTCTCGGCCTAGATTCAAGGATTGGCGGCAACCCGGACAGTTGGCCAGATGGCTTTGGAGAAAGATTCGCCGCTGCGGATCGAGTTCTTCATCCAAGAACCGTTGGGTCCACGGGGCGCGCAGGTTGTAGTCCGGACAATGCGGCCCTCGATTCAAGCCCGCTGGAAAAAAGAGGGGCTTGCCGCTTCGCTGTGGATTCGTTGAGGCGAGCAGCAGGCGGGCCTGCCAAGCGGTCATCTCGATGGCTTCCGGCGTGTCCCCCAGTATCCGGGCGAGACGGGCGTAAGACCAGCGGGAAAAATGCAGGGCCGTGAGGATGAGACGCTCTTCGGCGTGCAACCGGTAGAAGGGATTGTTCAGTAGGGTGGGATTCGCCGAGGCACCTTCCCGCCGGGCTCGATCCAGCATCGCGAGCGACACTCGCTCGAGCGTGCGGTCTTCGGGAAGGTCGAGCAAGCAGACGGCCGCCGCAGTTTCCTGAGAGGCTGCGACCGAGCGGTGCGACTCTCCCCAGAGTCCGTTGGCGATGAGGGCGATATCTCGAAAGTCTTCCTGCTGCATACCCGAGTTCAATGCTAGCACAAAAACAAACGCCCCCGCAAAAGACAATCACCCGTCGGCGTTTGTCCTTCGCGGGGGCGTCAAAATACCGTCAAGAGGTCTTGGTTTTGCCCTTACCCTTGGACTTGCCGCCCTTGGCCGCACCGGCTTTGCGGGCATCGCATTCCTTCTGGGTCAGGCTAATCCAGCCCTTGCCTTTGCAGGAGTTGAGGCCTGCGCAACCATGGCCTTCTTCCTTGCTTCCGCATTCGCCCTTGCCCTTGCAGGCATTCACGCCGTGGCATTCCACCTTGGCGTCCGCCGCCCCGGCGGCGGGGGCCGCGGCGTCGTCGGCCCGCAAGCTCGCGCCGTGGCCCATCAAGCCCGCTACGGCGGCGATTAACACTGCTTTCTCAAGTTTGAAGTTCATGGTGTTCTCCTGGAGGGCTTAGGCGCCGTGGGCTTTAGCCTTAGCTTCGTCGCAAGCGGCTTGGTCCTTCGTGTGTACCCAGCCCTGGCCCTTGCACTCGTTGTGGCCTTTGCATTCGTGGGACGCGCCCTTGCAATCGCTATGGCCTTTGCACGCGTTGCCACCTTCGCACTTCATCTCGGCGGCGGCTTTTTTGCCTTTCGCCTTGGCGTCCTTCGCCATCGCGGGGCTGGCAGCCAAACCGGCCGCTACGGCCGCCAAAACCAACATTTGCTTCTTATTCATGATCATTCCTTTCTTAGAATGAGGGTTTTACTACGGGTTCACTACTTTTTCTTAGGGGCGTCGGTTTTCGCCGCGCCGCCTTCGAATTCGAGGGCGATTTCGACGTCTTCGCCGAGCATCAAGCCGCCGGCGTCGAGGGTTTTGTTCCAAACGATGCCGAAGTCCTTCCGATTCAGCTTCCCGGTCGCGGAAAATCCGACGACTTGATTGCCCCAGGGGTCCTTCGCTTCGCCGCCGATTTCCGCCGCGAGCGTGATGGGCTTAGTCACGCCCTTGATCGTGATGTTTCCCTCGATCGTCGCCTTGCCGTCTTTCTGGTCGGTGAACTTGGTGCTGACGAATTCGATTTTCGGAAACTTCTTCGCGGCAAAGAAGTCGTCCGAGCGCAGATGTTCATCACGCTTCTGGTTATCGGTATTGATGCTCGCGGTTTCGACCGTGCCCATGAGCTTGGAATCGGCGAGCTTGTCTTTGTGGTACTCGAACGTACCGGTGAACTTGTCGAATTTGCCGCGCGTCTTGGAGACGAGGTGGCGGATCTTGAAGTTCACGCTCGAGTGAGCCGGATCGATGTTGTAAGTAGCGGCCTGGGCGTTAGCGAGGCCGGCGATTAAGAAAGCGCAAAAAACCGTAAGTGCATGCTGATACATGAAGAGACTCCTTTGAGTTTTGATAGTTCCAAAATTATTTAGCAGTTAACCCTCAAAGACAACGGATTAATGCGAAAAGTGCACGCTGCGGATGACGCCGGTTTGCACCCAGGCGGTGAACCACTCCATGATCTCGGTTTCACCCGCGGCATCGATCGCTTCGCACGCGTCGCCCAAGGAAGCGCCCCGGGCGATTTCCTCCAGGAAACGAGCCTGAGCGAGAAGTAATCGAGTTACCACTGGGAAACCGCCGTGGTCTTGGCCAGTGGAGTCGTGGCGGAAAATGAGATAGTGGCCGGGAGTCTCCGCGGGGGCGAGCCACGCGTCGGAATAGGGTTCGGCTTCGCGTCGGGCTTCCCAAAGTCGATCGAGCATCCACCGAGATTCGAGCACACACACCGAAGGATCCAGCGAAAGCGTGGCCGATGCCCAGGCTTCGGCGGGAACTTCCCCGAGCCGGGCTGGGTTAAACCGCGGCAGGTAAGGGGTGTAGAAAGTACGGTTGACGGCGGTGCAGAGCCGGGCTGCGTCCAGGAGCACGGGACGCGCTTCGGCGAGCGGATGCCGTGTGACGAAGGCGATGAAATCCGCCCCGATATCACCCAGGGTGAAGCTATGGGACGGATGTTGATCGAGGTACGCCATGCCTAGGAGCGCGAAGTTTTGCTCGCCCAGGAGCTTGTGAACGCATTCGAAATCGTCCTTGAGCGCATCTCCGAGTCGAGCGAAGTAGCCGTCTTGATAAACGGCGAGGCCGTCGATAGGAATTCCTCCCCGAAAGGCGCGTACGACATCCGTCGCACTTTGATTTCCGGGGCCTCGGGCGGGTAGCTTTGTAAGTGGTGCCTGGTAGGTCATCGCCCATTTCACCCAGCGCTGGGTTTCAATGAGGCGAGACATGGGGAGCCTCCTGCATGGGGAATTGCGTTCGCCAGATGGTCTCGGCCTTGGAGGCTTCCCGCATGAGCTCCGGGAAGGGAGGGATGCGGTCATCCCATTCGATGAGCGTGGGTACGGGGCCGAACTTCTTTAATGCCTCTCGATAAAGGGCCCAAACTTCGTCGCAGACCGGATGATCGTGGGTATCGAACAGGAACGAGCCGCGATCCGAATGTCCGGCCAAATGAAACTGGCCCACGGACCCGGTGGGGATACCCTGGATGAATTCCTTTGCGGAGAATCCGTGGTTCTTCGCGCTGACGAAAACATTGTTCAGATCGAGCAGGATCCCGCAGCCTGAGCGGCGCGCGATTTCGGCCAGGAACTCCCACTCGGTCATCTCGGAATCTGGAAACGTGACGTAGCTAGAAACGTTTTCTAGTAGGATTCGTCGTTTGAGCGCGGTCTGGACCTGGCTCACCTTCGTGACTACGTGATCGAGCGCCTCCCGGGTGAAAGGAAGCGGAAGCAGGTCGTGGAGATTTTCGCCATCCACGCCGGTCCAGCAAAGATGATCGGAGACCCAGGCGGGTTGCACGCGCTCGTAGAGATCGGCCAGGCGTTTGAGATAAGCCGCGTCCACCGGATCGGCCGAACCGATCGAAAGTGAAACCCCGTGCAGCACGACGGGGTAATCCCGCCGGATGCGTTCGAGCGTCCATAACGGGCGACCGCCCGTGGGTGCGGAATGAATACCCATGAAGTTTTCGCTGATGGCTTCAAACCACCCCACTTGGGGTCGGTGTTCGAAAATGTGTTCGTAGTGGTCTTTGCGCAGACCCACGCCAACTTGCAGCATCCCCCTTTTTATAAAGGGGCGAGGGGTTGGCTGGCAATGATAGTGTCAGAGAATCTACGCTGAAGGGAATGCTGCATGAGTGTTATGCGCCGCGTTCGGAGCGATGCGGAGTAAATCATTGTAGTTTTCCCGAAAAGACATATCCTAATATCTAAGGGGAACTCTTTTTATGGCGCGTAGGCGAGTAGTGGGCAGTACCTCTTTATTAACGACAGTTGCGATTTGCCTGGGATTGGCGCTGACGGCGCCCCCGGCCCGCGCGGAATTCGGCGCGATTGCCGTGGGGACTTCGTTACCGACCACTTTGGGCGATAATTATCTCACTTATGCGCGCTTGGCGGGTGTGAGCGCGCAGATCTGGTGGTCCAACGAAAAACTTTTGGGAAATCACTTCGAGATGGTGCTCACGGGCGTGTACCAGCCTTTCGCGATTCGCGGCATGGAAACCACGGTGCTCCGTCAGCTGGGTCTTTTTACCAACATCGAGTGGCGCGAGAAATCGGAAGGCTTCGTCCTCTCGCCTTTCATGTCCGTCGGCCCTGGCTTCATGTATAGCTGGCTGTCTTTCCCGCAGGACGGGATGATTGGTGGCGTGGTGGGCAACTCCGGCGGCTCGTTCGCGATGCAGATCCGTGTCGGTGCCTCCATGAAGCTGTTTGATCCGATCAGTCTCGAGCTTGAAACCCCTTTTACCGTCGTATTTAACCGCAATTCCTTGCTCACTTGGGCCGCGTCGCTTTCGTTGAGGATGCCGATATGAATAAATTTTCACGATTGGGTCTAGCTTTGACGATATCGACCTTGGTTGGGGGATGCGGAGGCACTCATCCTCTCAATGTTTTCACTAACCCGAACTCGACGCCGAGTCTGAGCTTGCCCTTCGCCACGGGGGCGCTGGTGGGCTTTACCGCGTACTCGACTTCGACGAACTCCATCACGCTCACGGTTTCGGCCTATACGACGCCGATCATTGTGCCGGCTCCGGGCGTGGTGTCGTCTGTCACGACCGGTTCCAACGGCGGGTACTCAATCACGATCTACCACACGAGCCATATCTCGACTCAGATGGACGGTCTGACCATCAGCTCGCTGCGGGTGGGGGATGTGGTCGTGGACAATCAGCAGCTCGGGATCCTGCCGAACGGCTTCACCCAGTTCTATATGCGGGTTTTGCTCGATGGCCAGCCGGTTTGCCCGTATTCTTACTTCTCTAGCGCTGCGCGTCAGACGCTCTATTTCAATAACGGCGGCATTAACTTCTGTCCGTTCTAAGCTGAATCAGGCGGCGTGATTGAGTCCCCGTTTTGGGGCTCCAATTCAGGCTTTTGGCGCTTGACCAACGCTTTCAGACAGGGAAAAGTGTCTCTTTCCCTTATGAAACACCAGCATGACATCGCCGCGGGACGTTTGACCCGCGAGGACTATCGTAAAAACTTCGAAGATCTCCATGCGCCGCTGGAAGGTAAGACTGCGGCCATTGAAGCGAGCCGGTGTTTCTTCTGCCACGATGCACCCTGCATCCAGGCCTGCCCGACGGGGATCAATATCCCGAGTTTCATCCGTAAGATCTCGACCGGCAACTTAAAGGGCGCCGCCGTGGACATCCTTTCCGAAAATATCATGGGCGGCACCTGCGCGCGCGTCTGTCCGGTGGAAACGCTTTGCGAGAGCGCCTGTGTACGCAATCATTCCGAAGAAAAACCCGTGACCATCGGCTTGTTGCAGCGGCACGCGACGGATTGGCTTTTTGATGCGCGCGTGCAGCCGTTTACCCGCCACGCCACGACGGGCAAGCGCGTGGCGGTCGTGGGCGCCGGCCCTGCTGGCATGGCGTGCGCGCATCGCCTGGCGCTCTTAGGACATCAAGTAAAGGTTTTCGAAGCCCAGCCGAAGGCCGGCGGCTTGAATGAATACGGCTTGGCTGCCTACAAGATGGTCGATGATTTCGCCCAGCGCGAACTTCAGTTCATCCTGAGCGTGGGCGGCATCGAGCTCGAGACCGGCAAGGCGCTCGGACGGGATTTGAGCCTCAAGCGGCTGCGCAAGGATTTCGACGCCGTGTTTTTAGGCGTCGGCTTGGCCGGCACGAACGCGCTCTCGCTCGAGGGCGAGCTCATGGACGGCGTGGTGGATGCGGTCGACGCGATCGCGGAACTTCGCCAAGTGGAAGATTTAGCCAAGATCAAAGTAGGTAAACGCGTGGTCGTGATCGGCGGCGGCAACACGGCGATCGATATTGCCGTGCAGATGAAACGTCTGGGAGCCGAAGCCGTGACCCTGGTTTACCGCCGCGGTCCCGACGCCATGGGCGCTACCTGGTACGAGCAAGAGTTGGCAAAGAACAACGGCGTCTTGATCCGTTACTGGGCTAAGCCCGAAGCCTTGGTGGGCGATGCTCAGGGCGTCTCCGTGATCCGCTTCGAGCAGACACGGCTGGACGGCGCGAAGCTCGTGGGTACCGGCGACACGTTCGAAATCCCGGTGGATCAGGTCTTCAAGGCGATCGGCCAGGTGTTGGTGCCCGCTAAGCTCGGCGAAGGGACCGAAGAGCTACAGATCGGGAAGGGCCGAATCGTTGTGAATAATCGGCGACAGACGTCGCTACCCGGGGTTTACGCGGGCGGCGACTGCATCAATGCCGGCGCGCTGACAGTGAACGCCGTGCAAGACGGTAAGCTTGCCGCGCACGCGATTCACCTGGACCTCACTGGCCAGGAGGTGCCGCTGGAGATGCGCCGGGGCCACAACGCGATCGATGGCGAGGAAATCCATGGCTGATCTACGCTGCAATATGGCGGGCATCAAATCGCCGAACCCGTTTTGGCTGGCTTCCGCGCCACCGACGGACAAGAAGTATAATGTCGTGCGCGCCTTCCAGGCCGGGTGGGGCGGCGTGGTTTGGAAGACGTTGGGTGAAGATCCGCCGGTGGTGAACGTCAGCTCCCGCTACGGGTCGGTCGACCTCAATGGCCAGCGGGTGATGGGGCTCAATAACATCGAGCTCATTACCGACCGTCCGTTCGACGTGAACTTGCAGGAAATCAAGGAAACCAAGCGCGAGTGGCCGGACCGGGCGCTCGTGATTTCGCTGATGGTTCCTTGCAACGAGGAGAGCTGGAAAACGATCCTCAAGAAGCTAGAAGACACGAACGCCGACGGCATCGAGCTCAACTTCGGCTGTCCGCACGGCATGAGCGAGCGGGGTATGGGATCCGCCGTGGGTCAGGTCCCGGAATACGTGGAAATGGTCACGCGCTGGTGCAAGGCCCACACGCGCATGCCGGTGCTCGTGAAGCTCACTCCCAATATTTCCGACGTGCGCAAGCCCGCCCGCGCGGCGAAGGCCGGCGGGGCGGACGGCGTTTCGCTGATTAATACCATTAATTCGATTACCGCCGTCGATCTCGATGTCATGGCCCCCCAGCCCACCGTGGGCGGGAAGGGGACGCACGGCGGATATTGCGGCCCGGCCGTTAAGCCCATCGCGCTCAATATGGTGTCGGAGATCGCGCGCGATCCCGAGACCAAGGGCTTGCCGATCTCGGGGATCGGCGGAATTTCCACCTGGCGGGACGCCGCCGAGTTCATGGCTTTAGGCTCCTACAGCGTGCAGGTCTGCACGGCGGCCATGCACTATGGTTTTAAGATCGTCGATGACATGATCGATGGCCTGGGCAACTGGATGGACCAGAAGGGGTACCGCAAGCTCGAGGACTTCATTGGCCGCGCCATTCCGAACGTCACCGATTGGCAGTATCTGGATCTGAATTACAAGACGATCGCCCACATCGACGAAGATAAGTGCATTGGGTGCGGGCTTTGCTACATCGCCTGCGAAGACACCTCCCACCAGGCGATCAGCGCTCAGCGTACGGGCGCCGCGAAGCTGGGCCGTAAGTACGAGATCATCGAGTCCGAGTGCGTGGGTTGTAATCTTTGCCACATGGTTTGCCCGGTTCCCGATTGCATCACGATGGTCCCGCAGGAAACCGGCAAGCCCTATTTGAATTGGACCCAGCATCCGAATAATCCCATGCGGAGCACGCGCTGAAACCTCGAAGTCGAGCGGTAGATATCTCGATTTTAAGTGTTCTTCTCCTGGCCGCTTCGATCGGCGCGAGCGCTACGACGGAGCCCGGTGCGGCTAGCCCAACCGGTCCCGACTCGGCGACCGGCCCCGTGCCTGAGCCTTCCCCTCCGCCGCTGATCGACAATCCCTGGCCCAAGTTCACGACGCCCGCGAAAGGCGCGGCCCAAGCCATCGGAAACTACACCGCCGGCTGCATCGTAGGTTCCGAAGAGCTACCGCTCTCGGGGCCAGGTTACCACGTCATGCACCCGACGACGGGAAAGCGCTTCGGGCATCCGACGTTGATCCACTATGTGAAAAACCTGGGCAAGCAAGTCCATCGCGACAAGTTGGGAACGCTGCTCCTGGGTAACCTGAACCTCGTGCGCGGTGGTCCCACGCTGGTGGGGCACATGAGCCATCAGAGCGGGCTCGATATCGATATCTGGTTTTGGCTTACGCCCGAGGCGAATCGTCCCCAGCTGACGGCGCAGGAGCGTGAGGATTGGGGCGCCAAGAGCGTGGTGAATCTCAAAACCTACAAAGTGCTCAAGAAGCTTTGGACCCCCAAGCATGTGAAGATTCTCAAGTACGCGGCCCAGGCTCCGGAAGTGGAGCGAATCTTCGTCCATGCCGCCGTCAAGCGCGCGCTCTGCCAGGCGACGCGGGGAAAAAAATCCGAACGCAAATGGATGGCCAAGGTCCGCCCCTGGTTCGAGCATCATGATCACTTTCATGTCCGCTTGCGCTGCCCGGAAGGTAGCCCCCTTTGCAAAAAACAGGAGGCGATCCCGCCGGGAGACGGCTGCGGTTCCGAGTTAGATTGGTGGTTCTCGGATGAGGCCCGCCAAAAGACCGCGAGCCCAGAACGTAAGGCGGAAGCCTTCAAGATGCCCAAGCTTCCGCCCGAATGCGAAGGCGTGCGCGCCCAGGCGAATTGAGGTAAGGTGGGGCCTATGCAAACCGAAAACGCCGTGAACACGATGGGCAATCTGCAGCCGAAGGGTTTTCCGGGGCTCCCTCCGGATTGGACGACGGAGGTCGAGACGATCTCCGGGTTCGACGCCGGGGGCGGCGGGGTGAAGCTTTTTCTGGCTCATCATCATCGCCAGGCTTGGAACGGGTCCGAGGCGCTCTTGGTCATTCACGGTCAAGGGGAGCATTTCGGCCGCTATCTGCACTTCCCGCATTTTTTGGATGCCCGGCTCGGTGAAACCTTAGGCTCAATCCATGGATTTGATTTGCGGGGCCACGGACGTTCAGGAGGGGGTCGCGGGCACGTGGAGGACTTCGATCATTATGTCGCGGATGCGGCGATCGTCGCGCGCCTCCTGGTGGAGCGTCTGGAGAAAAAGTTCGGTCAGGTGAGGCTGCATCTCTTAGGGCATAGCATGGGCGGTTTGACCGCGCTTCGACTCCTTATGTTCAATCCGGATCTTCCCATCAAGTCAGCCACGATCTCGTCGCCGCTTTTGGGCTTGAAGGTGAAGGTGCCGCTACCGAAGTTGGTGGCGGCGAAGGTGCTCGCGAAGGTCTGGGGTTCCATTCAGATGCCGACCGGGCTCGACGTTACCAAGATTGGCCATGATCCGTGCGTGCAGGAGGCTTACGCAAAGGATCGCCTGGTGCACGACAAGGCCACTCCGCGTTTCTTCATGCAGATGCAGGCGGCATTGCGGGACATGTTCGCGGGCGAAAAAGAAATCCGCGTGCCGATCCAGTTCCTGGTTTCCATGGATGACGAGATCGTCGATCCGAACGCGACGATCGATTTCTTCCAAAAACTCAAGGCGAAGACCAAGGAACTCAAAACCTATCCTGGATTCCGTCACGAGCCTTTCAATGAAGGTGCGGGCGTTACGGGCGCGAAGGTTCCCGAAGGCGTGGACAAGGCGCGGGCTTTCGACGACTTGGCGGGCTGGATTCGGCGGTATAGCTAATCCGGCCAGTGCTGGGTCTAGGCCCGCGCTCTCTTTTTATAGTTCGATCGCAGGGTCGGCGCCCGGACAGGTGGGCACGACCGGCACGATTTCGAGCGGGCAACGACGACCTAATTCCTGGGTTTTTTCCTGACAGCGGCGGAGCGTATTTAGGAAGCGGGCGCGATGGCCTTCGCCGTTCCAGCCTTCGTCATCGTTGTCGGGACCAATAAACCAATCTCCCGGGCAGGAGTTATCTCCACTGTGCGTGATTTTACACCCTGCGGGAGGCCCGGAAGACCAAGCGTATTGGCAATCCCAGGCGTGATCGATGAAGCACTGATTGTAACTGCCACAGGCCGCTTCCGTCGTAGGCCGTCCTGGCGGATTGCCTCCGCAAGTTTCGGCGCGCTGCTTTGCCCGTTGAAAATCGCCGCACTTCCTAGCTGCACTCTGGCAGGCGGACTCCGCGTCGAACCGCAATGATCGACATCCGTCATCAAGTGCAGTCCGATTGGACACCGAAGTTGGGTTCTGCGCGTTGGCCGAAAAGCTTAAAGTAAAAAGTAACGTGAGAGTGAGAATCCGCATGAAAGTGCCCCCTGGTTTGCTGTCGATTCGATACAGGCATAACCCGCGGGGTGCAGTAATCTGACGAAAAATACCGAAGGGTGTGTCCCAGCGGATACAGTCGGCCTAGGGTCGGCTAAAGTTTCTTCATGGAGTGAAACGCCTGATCCAGGATAGTCAGCATGACCTTCACCTGGTCGCGGTTAATCGTCAGCGGCGGTGCGATCCGCAGTACGTTCCCGAAAAGCCCGCCTTTACCCAGGAGTAAGCCCTTTTCGCGGCAAATGTCCATGATCGCCGCCGTCTCGGCGGTGGCGTATTCCTTGGTCTTGCGATCCCTGACGAGCTCGATACCCATCATCAGCCCCCGTCCGCGGACGTCGCCGATGAGCTCGTGCGTCTTCATCATCTCCTTGAAGCCGTCCTTGAGGAGCGCGCCCATCGCCTTGGCGTTCTCGATGAGTTTCTCTTCCTGGATGATCTCAATGGTCATCCGCGCCTGCATGGTTTGGTATGGGTCGCCGCCGAACGTGTTGAAGTAGAGTTTGCCCGCCATCGTGTCGGCGATGTCGGATTTCATGAGCACGGCGCCGATGGCGGCCCCGTTGCCTAGGCCCTTGGCCATAGTGACCATGTCGGCGTCGATGCCCAGTTCGTTCGTGGCGAAGAATTCGGCGCCGCAACGTCCCGCGCCGGTTTGCACTTCGTCGCTGATGTACTTGCCGCCGTAGTTATGGACGATCTTCACCACTTCCTGGAAGTATTCCTTGGGGGGATCGATGAAGCCGCCGACGCCCATGACGGGTTCGGCGATGAAGGCCGCGATCTTTCCGTGGGTGCTGGTTTGGATCGTGGATTCGACCTGGCGGGCGCACTCAAAGGTACAACCATCCGGGGTTTTTCCGAACGGGCAGCGGTAGCAGTATGGGGCCACGACCGAGGTGGTCGCGGTTACGGGCTGGGCGCGGAAGCGCCAAGTGTGGTGTCCGCAGCTAGCTAACGTCCCGGAAGTTCCGCCGTGGTAGCTATGTCGCAGGTTCACGACCATGGTTTCACCGGTGGCGTGGCGAGCAGCCATGAACGCGAGTTCGTTGGCTTCCGAGCCCGAGTTCGTCATCGCGAGGCGCTTCACTTCTGGAGGCGCGACTTCCGCCATTTTCTCCGCGAGTAGGGCCGGCTCTTCGTTCAAATAGAGTAAGCTCGTGTGTTGGGGCGTATCGCTATCGAGCATCTTGCGCATCTGGGCTTTAATCTTGGGGTGATTATGCCCGGCCGAGATGCAAACAATGCCGCCGATCGCATCCAGGTACTGGCGCCCGTTTTCGTCCCAAACGTATTCGCCTTGCGCCCGCACCAGCTGCAACGGCTCTTTGTGGTAGTGAAGGGCGGTGGGCAGCATGTATTTCTTACGGATAGCCAAGATCTCTTCGTTTTTACGCATAGGCAAACCTTTCTCTACCTGAAAACTAAACTGAAACTGGAACTCGAACCGAAACTGAAATCTGACTCGTCACAACGCCGTCAACTGCCCGTAAGTTTCCGGCCGCCGATCCCGATAAAACTGCCAGAGGTCGCGCACTTCCTTGATCTCGTCGAAGTTGAGATCGGATACCAGCAGTTCGTCTTTGTCTTTCGAGGCCTGCGCGACGATCTTGCCGCGCGGGCTGACGAAATAGGAAGACCCGTAGAACTCACCGATGTTCCAAGGCTGCTCGCGGCCGATGCGGTTGATCGCGCCGACGAAGTAGCCGTTGGCCACGGCGTGGGCGGGTTGCTCGATCTCCCAGAGATACTGCGAGAGGCCAGCGACGGTTGCCGACGGGTTGAATACGATCTCGGCGCCGCTGAGGCCCAGGCAGCGGGCTCCGTCCGGGAAGTGGCGGTCGTAGCAGATGTAGACGCCGACGTTGCCGTACTGGGTCTTGAACACGGGGTAGCCCATGTTGCCCGGCTTGAAGAAGAACTTTTCCCAAAATCCGGCCACCTGCGGGATGTGGTTCTTGCGGTACTTACCCAAGTACTTGCCGTCGGCGTCGATCACGGCCGCGGTATTATAGTACACGCCCGTCATCTCTTGTTCGTAGATCGGCACGACGATGACCATATTGTACTTCTTCGCGTACTCTTGCATGAGCTTGGTCGTTGGGCCGTTCGGGATTTCCTCGGCTAGGCCATACCACTTTACGTCTTGCGACGGGCAGAAGTAGGGGCCGGTGAAAATTTCCTGGAAGCAAAGCATCTTCACGCCCTGTTTGCCCGCTTTCTCGATATAGGGAATGTGGGCTTCGATCATGGCATTGCGATGTTTTTCGCAAGGTTCTTTCGTATCGATTTTGTTCGCGATCTGAATCAAGCCGGCTTTTACGATATTCGACATTTTGATTTCCTTTGAATGTTAGGGCTAAATGTTGGCGCTCAGCTTGGCACGTGGGAGGTATTTCCCGAAACCCTTGCCGACATGTGCTTTACCGTTGTCCACGGCCACGGTACCGCGCAGGATGGTGGTCTTCACCTTTCCGCGCACGTTCCAGCCCTCATAAGCCGAGTAGTCACACTTCATGTGCTGGTTCTTTACCGATAACGTATGAGTCTCGTTCGGGTCGAAGATCACAAGATCCGCGTCCGAACCCACGGCGATCGTTCCCTTGCGCGGGAAGAGACCGAAGATCTTGGCCGGCGCCGTGCAATTCACGTCGACGAACTTATTGAGCGAAATGCGGCCCTTGCCCACGCCTTCCGAGAACATGAGCTCCAGACGGTTTTCGACGCCGGGCGCGCCGTTCGGGATCTTCGAGAAGTCTTTTTCACCCATGCGCTTCTGGTCCATGCAGAACGGGCAATGATCGGTGGCCACGACCTGCACGAGGCCTTGGTTGAGCGCGGCCCAGAGCGCGGCTTGGTCTTTGGGCTTGCGGAGCGGTGGGCTCATTACCCACTTGGAGCCTTCGAAGTTCTCGCGCGAATACAAAGTGTCATCCAGGAGCAGGTATTGCACGCAGGTCTCGACGAAGACCTTCTGGCCCCGTTTCGTGTTCTCGCGGATGCGGTTCAGCGCGCCTTCACAGGTCATGTGCACGATGTAGAGCGGATGCCCGCCTTGGAACGCGATATCGGAAATGCGGCCGGTTGCTTCGGCTTCGGCGATTTCGGGGCGCGAGAGCGCGTGGTATTTCGGGGTCAGATTCCCGTTCAGGCGATTCTGGGCGATAAGGTTATCGATCATATCGCCGTTTTCGGCGTGGGTTGTGACCATGCCGCCTTGCTTGGAAACTTCGGCCATGAGCGCGACCATCTGGCGGTCGTCGATCATCAAGGCGCCTTTATAGGCCATGAAGGTCTTAAAGGACGTCACGCCTTTTTCCACGCAAGTCTTAATCTCGGCCTTCGTCTTTTCGTTCAGATCCGTAATCGCGAGGTGGAAGGCGTAGTCACCCACGGCCTTGCCGTCGGCCTTTTCGTGCCAGGTGTTCAAAGCGGCGGCCAAGCTATCGCCTTGGGTCTGAATCGCGAAGTCGATGATGGTCGTGGTACCGCCGTGCAGGCCCGCCATCGTACCGCTCTCGAAGTCGTCGCTCGAAGATGTCCCCATGAAGGGCAGATCCATGTGCGTGTGGGCGTCGATCCCGCCCGGGAACACGTAGCGGCCCTTGGCGTCAATAACTTGATCTGGCACTTGATCGGCTTTTATTAACTGGGCTTCCAGCCCCTTACCGATCGTCTGGATCTTTTCGCCCACGACGTAAATGTCGGCTTCGTATTGATCGGTGGCGGTAACGACCAGGCCGTTTTTGACGAGTAGGGTTTTCATTTACTTGCTCCAAATGCTGGAATCGCTCAGCCAGCGGAAGATCGTGGTTTTGGTGTCGGTGTAAAAATCCATCGACGCGCGCCCGTGGGCCTTCACGTCGCCGAAGAACGAGTCCTTGGCGCCGCCGAATGAGAAAAACGACATGGGCGCGGGAACGCCAATGTTGATTCCGATCATGCTCGGCTCCACCTCGTAGGTGAACTTGCGGGCGGCCGCTCCGTTCGTCGTAAAGAGCGTGGTCGTGTTCGCGTAGTTCGAGCTATTGAGCCAGGTGATCGCTTCGTCGAGTGTCTTCACTCGGGCCAGGCAAACCACGGGTCCGAAAACTTCTTCCTTGGCGATCGTCATTTCGGGTTTTACTTCGCCAATGACGGAGGGGCGCAGGAAGTAGCCCGGCATTTGATCGACGTTTTCACGTCCGTCGAGCAAGAGCTTGCCGCCTTCTTTCACGGCGCCCGCGATCAATCCTTTCACGCGCTCTTTCGAGGCGGCCGAGATCACTGGACCCATCTGCGTGCGGGGGTCGAGCCCGTCGCCCACGTTCACGTCGCGCGCGAAGCGCACGATCTGGTCGGCGACCTTGTCGTAGCAGTCACCCACGGCCAGGATCACGGAACCGGCGAGGCAACGTTGGCCCGCGCAACCGATAATGGATTCGAGCGCGGTCGAAACGGCTTTGTCCATGACGGCATCCGGCATGACGACCATGAAGTTTTTCGCGCCGCCGAGCGATTGCACGCGCTTACCCGCGGCCGAAGCGGTGACGTAGACGTGCTTGGCGACCGGCGTGGAGCCCACGAACGATACGCCTTGGATTTTTGGGTGGGTGCAGAGCGCGTCGACGACTTCGCGTCCGCCTTGCACGACGTTGATCACGCCCGGTGGAAACTTCGCCTTCGTGATCAGGTCCATGATCATCGTCTGGGTCATGGGTACGCGCTCGCTGGGCTTCAGCACGAATGTGTTGCCCGAGGCGACCGCGAAGGGCCAGAACCAGAACGGAACCATGGCGGGAAAGTTCGAAGGCGTGATCGCAGTGAAAACGCCCATCGGACGGCGTACGGCTTGGCTGTCGATGCCGGGCGCGATGTCTTCGAGTACCTGCCCCATCATCAGGGTGGGGATGCCGCACGCAGTTTCGACCATTTGAATGCCGCGACGGATGCTGCCGCGGGCTTCAACGAGCGTCTTGCCGTGCTCTTGCGTGAGGCAGCGGGCGAGCGCTTCTTGATTCTCTTCGAGCAGCATCTTCAGACGGAAGAGGGGCTGTACGCGATCCGTGGGCGGGGTCTGCCGCCACATCGGGAAAGCTTTCGCGGCGGCTTCGACCGCGCGGTTGACATCTTCTTTAGTGCCGAGGGGGCAGTGATCGATCACCTTGCCGGTGGCGGGGTTGATGATTTCGACCTTCTCTTTACCGAGCGAATCAATCCACTCACTATTGATATAATTTTTTTGCATGACCGGTCTCCTTGCGGACTCGCGGGTAGGCGAGTTCCGATTTATTTAAAACGCGCGCGGGACAGGGGTTTCAAAGGCGAAAAGAACTGCGTCGAGGGCCCCACTGCCGAACTCAGATGCCGAAATGAAATGAGGATTGGGTATATCGAAAGACCGGGAAACGGACAATGAAATTGCCGAAAAACCGCGTTCAGGAGTCAGCTATGGGGTGTTGCGTCGATTGGCCCGGATGGACTAGCGAGCGCCGAGGCGCGCCACCGTGGCAGCCACGCCTTCTTCGAGTGGGGTAAAGGGCTTGTCGTAGCCCAGGCTCTCCAGCTTGAACATCTTCGCTTCGGTGAAGTACTGGTAGCGTTCGCGCAGTTCCAATGGCGTATCGATGAATTCGATTTGCTCCGAGCGTCCCATTGCCCGGAAGGTCGCGCGGACGAGATCTAAAAACGAGCGGGCTTGCCCGCTGCCTAAGTTGTAGATCCCGCGTGGGATCGGGCGGTTCATCGCGTAGAGTAAAACGTCGACGACGTCTTCCACGTAAATGAAGTCCCGCTTTTGTTGGCCGTGCGCGATGCCTTCGCGGTGGCTCTTGAAGAGCTTCACGCGACCGCTCGCCTGGATTTGATCGAAAGCATGGAGCACGACGCTGGCCATCTTGCCTTTGTGGCGCTCACCGAACCCGTAGACGTTGAAGAACTTGAACCCGCTCCAGCTGGGGGGTGTTTTGCCGGCTTTTTCTTGTTCAATCGCCCAAAGATCAAAGAGGCGCTTGGATTCGCCGTAGGGATTTAGGGGCTTCAACATGGGGATCAGGCCTTCGTCGTCGCTATAGCCTAAATTTCCTTCGCCGTAGGTAGCGGCGCTGCTGGCGTAAATGAAGGGGGTTTTCGCGCGCGTGCAATGATTCCAAAGCATCTGCGAATACTGCAGGTTCATGCGTTTCTGGTAGGCTTCGTCTAAATTCGTGGTGTCGGTGCAGGCGCCCAGGTGAATCACGGCCTTGAGCGCGGGCTTTTCTTTCGCGAGCCAGGCTTCGAGCTCGTCACGGTCGACGATTTGTCCGTAGTCCGTGCCCCCGTGCTCGGTGCGCGTGGCAAAGTGCGCACGACGATCCACGCTGATCAAGGGCGCGGGCTTGGGCAGGGATTGCAGGCGTGCGACGAGGCGTGTGCCGATAAAGCCGGCCGCGCCGGTAACTAGAATGGATGACGGAGGCGCCATCGGTTTTGCCGCAGCGTTCATGCTTTGATTTTTACTTGGATTGCCTGGATTTGGACAGGGTTAACCCCGAATTTGGCCCGTAATCTTATTGGAGCCGGGCCAAATGGCCCGGCTCCCATGAGAGGGTTTTTAGGGTTTTGGAGGACAAACTTTTTGGGTTGCTTAGGGCCTCAGCTCCCACCACTCTGAGGTCCCCGTTGCATTCCCCACACTGACTAGATAGAGCAAGCGCGGTGCCAACTTTGGGTGGTTGAAAAGATAGGGGAAAAGCTCGAGAGGGCAACTTCAGTTGCGTCAAACTGCCAACTTTTAGTGCAGAATGGCACTTTTTTTGGCACTACCTTCTGAAATTAACTCAAACTGCCAACAAAAGTTATAGTTTTGCCCCTTTAGACCGATTAAAACGCTATGGAACCGTCTCAGATCCTCCCCATGCTTCTGCAGGTCTGTACGGCCTTCTTCGACCGTCTGGAGCGGACGGCGCTGGTTTCCCGCATCTTAGATGCGGCTATTGAGCTCACCCATGGGGATCGCGGGTCGGTGTTTCTAGCCCCCGAGAAGGAAGCCCCCCTGGCGGACATGCAGCTCACATCCCTGGTAGCCACCGGCATGGGCGGAAAAGAGATCAGGATCGCCGCTGACCAGGGCATTGTGGGGCACGTCTTCAAGACGGCGTTGCCGATCATCATCAACGACGCTCATTCGGATCCGCGGTTTTTTCCAAAGGTGGATGCCGTCACCCAGTACCGAACCGAGACGATTCTCTGCGTGCCGATGCGGGCGCCTTCCGGTCGCAACTTGGGCGCGATACAAATTTTGAACTCCAAGCGCGGACGGTTCGAGGAAGACGATCTGCAGATCCTGCAAGTGCTTGCGCTCTTTGCGGCGGTGGCGCTCGAGCATCGGCGCACGATCGAGAATCTCACCGAGGTGAGTAACACGCTCCAGCAGGAGCGGCGCACCTGGGGTCAGGAAACCGAGAGCTTCGTTCTGCGCTCTTCCAACGGTCTCTTGCAGGAACTCTACAATCAGCTACCCGCCTTCGCGCAGAGCGATTCTTCCATCTTAATCGAAGGGGAGAGCGGTACCGGCAAGGAAGTCGTGGCGAAGGTGGTGCACTCGCGCAGCGCCCGCCGCAATAGCCCTTTCGTCGCGCTGAACTGCGCCGCCATCCCTGAGAGCCTGTTCGAAGCCGAGCTCTTCGGGGTGACGAAGGGCGCGGCGACGGGAACGTTCGCGCGTAAGGGCAAGATCGAGATGGCCCACGGGGGGACGCTCTTTCTGGATGAAATCGGCGAGCTCCCGCTTTCCATGCAGGCCAAGCTCCTGCGCGTTTTGCAGGACAAGACGGTCACTCCGGTCGGTTCCGACGAAAAGCCCAAGCCCGTGGACTTTCGGATCGTGGCCGCGACCAACCGTGAGTTGGAGAGCATGGTCCGCGCTCAGCGTTTTCGCGAGGATCTTTACTACCGGATTAACGTCGTCCGCTTCCGACTTCCGGCTCTGCGCGAGCGCACGGGCGATATTGGCGACCTTTCCCAGTCACTCCTGAATAAAATGCTCGCGGGCCGCGCGCGGCGCTTGAAGAAGCTGAGCCCCGATGCCTTGGCCAAGCTCATGGCCTATCCGTGGCCGGGAAATATCCGGCAGCTGCAGAACAAGCTGGAAAGCGCGATCATTCTGAGCGGGGATCGCGATGTGCTTTCTCCCCAGGACTTTCAGCTCGAACCGACAACCCCGGCGTCGATGGTCTCCATCGGTGCCTCGGGTAGTGAAGGGGAAGCGAGCGAGGAGTCGATGGGTGAGGTGACGACCCTGAAGGCGGCGAAAGATGAAGCGGAAAAAAAGGCGGTGCGCATCGCGCTTGCGAAAACCCAGGGCAATAAGAGTCATGCGGCGAAGCTGCTTGGCTTGAGCCGCGAGGGGTTACGGAAAGTTCTGGAAAAACATAAGCTGGCTAAAGAGAGCTAAGCGCGCGACCGCCGGTTTTACGCAGGAAATCCGTCCGAAAGCGCAGGTAGTTTTGGCTGACCACGGCTTGGACTTTTCGCGCAAGCGCCGCGTCCCCATCTTTCGGGACCAGGCATTCACCCCAATGATGGGCCGAGGCGATGGCCTCGTCCAAGAGCGCCGACAGTTCGTTCGCCTTGTCATTGCGGATCGTGGAATCCAGTCCCAGCTCGCTTTCGATAAACGCCCGGTAAAACGGGTAGGACCAGAGGTGAAACTCGATTTCCTCCGGCAACGCCAGGTCGGTCACCGTCTGCTCGATCATCGCGAAGCCTTCGCCATGTCCCTGGTAAGACATGGGGCCGTGCACGAGCTGAAGTCCTTGCACCGATATCCGCGCCGTGACTTCGTTGTCCCGCAACAGTTGCGCTAGGCGCCCCTCCCCGCATGTGGCTAGCAGTTCTTGCAGGACTCGACCTTGCGTCCGCAAAAGCAAGGTGAGGAACTCGCAAAGCTTCATAGTAGATTCCACCGGGGTTCGTCGGGTCGGGAAGAGATTCCGGGAATGCTCAGCAGAGGAGTCGCCTTGGGGTCTTTCTGAGGGGAGAGGGTACACACCCAGCGCCCTTTCCAGATCGGCTCATCCGTCTTGTCCAGGCTGTTGCCCGGCGAAGCCTCCACGAAGAGCACGATGCCCTTCGGCCATAGCGAGCGGCTGAGGTGGCCGTGGAACGCCTCGGCGGTGGAGACCTTCACCCAGGCGTCGAGGTGCCAAAATCCCCAGCCGCAATGAAAGGCTTCGGCGGCCAAGGCGGATTCCCACTTGCGGTCGTAGCGCTCCAGCTTCTCGCGCTCGATCTTCTGCAGCAACTCGGCGGCGGGGCGGCGAGGGGTGTCCAAAGGTTTGCCGGCTTTGGCCCGGGAGATGACGTCGGAAAGCGAGAGCCCGCGCAAGTCTTGCCCGCGCAGCTCCTCCAAGCTGGTCTGCAGCGCACGGATATCGTCCACGCTTTTCTTGGATCCTTCCACCAATACCTTGGAGCGCTCAGCATGGAGATAGCGATACAGGTCGCGCAGGATCACCAGTCGCAAGAGGGAGCACTCGGCGAGCGCGGCGCTGTCGTCCCATCGACTCGTATTTTCGAGGGTGAACCGCTCGGCGACGTTGGAAAACTTCAGGGCCTCGCGGGTCATAGCCTTTCACGTAAATGGAGCAGCGCCTGCACGACGCTTTCGTCGCGGAGGGCGGGTTCGTACTCCTTTTGGCGGGTGGTAACCCGCGGGGGAAGGGCGGCTTCTTCGGCCCGTGCCTGCGCCTCAGCGCGTGCCCTGGCCAAGGTTTCGGCCTGGTTTTGCGCCTGCGCGGCGAATTTCGCCTGGAGCTGGCGCGCCAGGTCTTGCGTGCGGGCCTTGGTCTCGATGCTGCCACTCACCAGCGTTTCGAGGCGATCGAGGAGGGGAAGCGATTCGATGGGCGAAGGAGTACCGCGGCCATTCGTGAGCTCGTACTTGTCCGACGGGCTCAAGAGGCGGGCGACAAGTTGCTTCAGGAAAGAAGGTTTTAGGGGAGCAGACAAAGTTCCGCTCCTTTGAGTTTCTTTTCGAGTTCCGCGGCGGAAAGGCCGCCGAAATCGGCGGCAGAGACGCCGACTTGGGGAAGCTTGAGGGCCGGCAAATTCTTGCGCAAGGATTCGAAAACTTCTTCGGGCGCTTCGTCGCGCGCGCCGGGGTGAACCGCCATGCCTGCTCCGACCATGAGCAGGTGAAAAACGCGCTCGTGCTTGCGTACGGGGATGTAGACGCATTCGCCTTCCCGGCCGGTGAGGGCGCCTTGTCGGAGGAAGTAGGAAATGGCGCCGTGGAAGCGCCAGTCGAGGTGGCCCGCCAATCCTTGGAGCGGACGTTCGTTCATGTAACAGAGCGCGACGATGCTCTTGATCGAGTGGTCCAAATCCAGCGGCTGATACTGATCTTGATTCAAGGCGGCTTTTCCCCGTTTCCCGTAGTTGCCCTTTTCAAATTCTAGCTTTCCCGGGCGAAAGAGTCTAGCGTGTGCCAGCCTGCGTCGAAACTGCCGAGCCCCAGCTACGGCTCGCGAGTGTATCCGTCGGGAAAATGACGGTTGGGAGCGGGTTTACGCGCTCTTGCTCTTAACGAGCTTATCGAGCACCCCGTTGACGAACCCAGGGGTTTCTTCGGTACCGAACTGCTTAGCGAGCTCCACCGCCTCGTTGATCACGACCGCTACCGGTGTGTCCAGGGAGGTCTCGGCGAGAGCCAGGCGCAAGAGATTGCGGTCCACGAGTGCCATGCGGGCGACTTTCCAACTCGAACCGGCACCTTCGATGGCAGCGTCGAGCTCTGGTAGCCGAGTCAGCGTGGCTTGCACGAGCTGGTTTGAGAACTCGGCCACGTCGGCGGGGACTTCGAAGTGCGCAATGTGCGTACGCAGCTCCTGCGCGCGCTCCGCCGACCAGCCCGGCGGGATGGCGTCCGCGCCGCCGCGTTTTCCGTTCAGCAGGTCCAGGCGATACAAAAACTGAAAAGCGACCTCGCGGCCGCGGTGACGGGGAGAGTAGGGTGTGCTCATGATGTTGCAGTCGGGTTGTTTTCTCCTTGGCCCACGAAAGGGAAGGCCAAGCTTGCCGGATCGACCGGCTCGTTGGGAAGTTCTTGGAGTTCGGCGACGAATTCCTCGACGTCTTGGAATTCACGGTAAACGGAAGCAAAGCGCACGTACGCCACCTTGTCGAGGGAGTGAAGTGCCGCCATCACCATTTGGCCGATAGTCTTACTGGGGATTTCCTTGGCGCCGAAGCTCTGTAGCTTTTTCTCGATGCTTTGGACGATGCCGTCGATCTGCTGCGCGCCGACGGGACGTTTCTGGCAGGCCTTGTAGACGCCGCCATGGATCTTGTCGCGGTTGTAGACTTCACGGCGTCCGTCTTTTTTGATGATGACGGGCATGACTTCTTCGACGCGTTCGTAAGTGGTGAAGCGGCCTTCGCAGTGGATGCATTCACGGCGTCGGCGCGTGATGTCGTTGGTCTGATTCAGCCGGGAATCGATGACCTTGGTTTCAACTGCCGAGCAAAAAGGGCACTTCACTTCCGCACTCCTCCCACGATGTAGGTTACGGGCTTCTACCGGATGGGCACCCGCTTGGCAAGCCTACTACAGGTGGGGCTCAAGTGTTTTAGTGATTGATATTACAGAGATTTGCCGGAGAGGGAACTGCTTCCCCCTCCGGATTTTTCGGAAACCATCTCGGAGGAAAGGGACAGCCACGTGAGGATCGGTGGGGTACTGCTCTTGCCCCCAATAGCCCTGTTTTGCCCCACCGATCCATCCTGGGGCATGCCGGACACTCCTGAGATCGTTTGAGAACACAGAGAATACATAAATGCGACTCTTGCGTCAGATTTCCGGGGGACTAGGGTATAATTATTTAGGACAGAGGGGATCCGCCATGCAGAATTGTCCCAAAAAATCAGGCTTTACGATGGGTGCGCTCGCAGCGATTTTGCTGCTGTGTCCAATCCCGGGGCGCGCGGATTCCCAAAGGCAGAGCTATCAGGATGGCGCGGATGCCGCCAAAAAGGCCAAGACCGCCGAGACTATCGGCATTGGGATCTGGGGCGCGATGGCGGGAATCTGTGGCGTGAATTGCATGCAGTACTTGATGGATCTCCGAGCGGATCGCGCGGCGGCGAAAGCGGCGGGGACGCAGCTGGTGACCGATACGAAAGCCGCGTTAGGCTGTGGCGCGGTCGCAGCCGCTCCCTTGGTGGAAGCCATTTATCCGAAATTCTTGAGTAACCTCCTACGTGCCGAAAAAGAAGCCGGCGTCGCCTCGGCCACGCAAGCGGCGGCGCCCGAGGCCGCGATGGCGTCTGGGGTATCGAAGGACGCCGGTCCGGATGAAGGGGCCGCCGTCGACTTGCACCTGATGGGCAGCAAAGGTGAAGCGGTGGCCGCCGAAACGGCCGCGCATGCCGCCAAGCCCGGATTTCAAGCCTGCGCCGGAATCGCCGCCAAGGTGAAGCAATCCGCCGCAGCTGCCTACGCGGCGGCAACGAAGCTACAAGCCACCGCGAAGCGGGTCACGACCCTCGGGAATGTTTGCGTATATGGCGGCGTGGCCGCGGCGGCGGCCGACATTGGCCTTAGTACCATGATCACCGGTAAGGTCGGCAACAGCCTGTATTCGTTGGCGGGCGCGGCGCCGGGCGGATTTTTCATCTTAAAGGGAATGATGGAGAAAAACGCGGCCTCTAACGCCGTCGAGGCGGCGAACGCCAAAGGGATCGGTTCTTGCGTGACGGCCGCGGTTTCCGTGGGGCTGGTCGCCCTGAAGGTCGTGGGCCGAAACAACGCGGACAAGAATCAGAAGGAAAACCAGCGCAAGGCCGACGCATTGAATACGGCGCTTCTAGAGATCGATCCGGCGGAGCTGGGGCAATGGTTCGCGGTCTTCGGATGGAACTTATTCGTGAGTGAAGCACAAGCGGCGGCCTCGGTTGATCCTTGCGTAGGTTCGCTCAAGACTTCGTTTGAGCGAATGGATTGCGCGATGGCGCATGATCCCGCGATGCGGAATGTTTTTGGGAATGGCCGGGCGAATACGATCTTTAGCGCCGTCCAGCAGGAGTTCGGCGCCGATGCCGATGTTTTCATGAACCCCGATCGTCCGCTCGAGCCCGGGCAGATCGCGGCGATGATCGCAAAAACTCAACCACAGCTCGAAGGCAGCATTCGATCCATCATCGATACCGCTATCAGTGACGTTTTTCAGGCGCTGGGCTCCGGGACTCTGCTCGCTTCCGCTGGGCAGCCCACCGTCGGAAATGTATCGTCCGCTGCCGCCGCGGAAAGGGTGGCTTCCAGCCCAAACGGCGTCGCGGCCACGATGGGCGCGCGAGCGCCGGCTTCCTTCGCCCTCGATAACCTGGCGGCGAACGCGGACGGGATCGTCGATTCTCCCCAGGCCAACTTGTTCCAAATCGTTTCGCGCAAGTATGAAAAGATCACGCGCGCGGAGTTCTCCGAACAGGCGTGGGTCACGCCTTTCAATAAGCTGAGTAATAGCCGCTGAGCAAGCCGCCGCGGCGGTGGCGCGTTTTTACTTCGCGTAGAGCGGGAATTTCCCGCACAGCTCTTTCACCGCGCCGCGGACTTTCGTGATCGTGGCTTCGTTCCCCTTGGCGGCGATGACTTCCGCGATCCAACCCCCGATGATTTTCATTTCAGCGGTGCGCATACCGCGCGTGGAAAGCGCCGGCGTACCGATGCGAATCCCGCTCGTTACGAACGGGCTGCGCTTTTCATTGGGGACGGTGTTCTTATTCACGGTGATATGGGCCTGATCGAGCCAGTTCTCGGCGTCTTTGCCGGAAATGGAACCATCACCGAAGGTCGTCAGGTCCACCAGCATCAGATGATTGTCGGTACCCCCCGTGACGAGCTTAAAGCCCCTGGCCAGGAGCGCTTCGGCCAGGGTGCGGGCATTTTCCACGACCGATTTTTGATATTCGACAAATCCCGGCGCGAGCGCTTCTCCGAACGAAACGGCCTTGGCCGCAATCACGTGCATGAGCGGGCCGCCCTGGATGCCCGGGAAAATGAGTGAGTTTACCTTCTTGATATTCTCGGCATCCGAGAGGATCAACCCCCCGCGCGGGCCGCGCAGTGTCTTGTGCGTGGTGCTCGTCGTATAGACGGCGTGGGGGATGGGGGACGGGTGCAATCCCGCCGCGACCAGTCCCGCGATGTGAGCCATGTCGACGACGAGCGCCGCTTCGACTTCACGGGCGATCGCGCCCATAGTTTCAAAGTCAATCACGCGCGCGTACGCGCTCGCGCCGGCCACGACGACCTTCGGGCGTTCTTTTTTCGCCAGATCACGGATCAGATCGTAGTCCAGGCGATCGGTCGCGGGGTTCAGTCCGTAGCTCACGACATTAAACAGCTTGCCGCTGAAGTTCACGGGGCTGCCATGGGTGAGGTGTCCCCCGTGGGAAAGGCTCATGCCGAGGATCTTATCGCCCGGGTTGATGAGCGCCAAGTATGCGGCCATGTTGGCCTGGGATCCAGAGTGGGGTTGTACGTTGGCGGCGACGGCGCCAAATAGCTTGCATACGCGCTCGATCGCAAGTTTCTCCACCTCGTCCACGTATTCACAGCCACCGTAGTACCGTTTATTCGGATATCCTTCAGCGTACTTGTTCGTGAGGCAGCTACCCTGGGCTTCCATGACGGCCGTGGAGACGTAGTTTTCCGAAGCGATCATCTCCAGGCCGTCCTCCTGGCGCGTCAGTTCGCGGGTCACGCTGGCGTGGACGGCAGGATCGGCCTTGGCCAAAGGGTTCAGGAAGCTGCGCATATGCGGGGTTCTCCTTATAAGGTCCCAACATACGCGACCCTGAACCTTCAGGGAAGGTCTTTAAGGGCGCGGACGGCTTGAGGGCCCCTTGAGCTTGTGACGCTCAACCAAGATGTCGACTAGCTCACACCAGTTTTTCGTCGACACGCTGCCGGCGGGATATTTGTTCACGTCGTAGGCGGGCTCTGGTTCGCCGTAAACGGGCACCCAGTCCACCTTGTCGCGGATGTTATAGCCGACCTTACAGGCCTCATCTTTATCTTTGCGAACATAGCTGCGGGGCGCCTTCGTGGAACAGTAACGGGCTTTTTCGACCGGTTTAGCAGAGCGCCGGATTTTTTTTGCCTCCGAGTCGGTGACCCCGTTGCGGCGAAACGCGTAAGTTTCGCAAATCTTGTTTTCCGAGCCCTTGATTTCGGGACGGATCTGCAGGGTCTCGGTACGCACTTTCGTACCGCCGCCAATCCCGAGAATGCCGCTACTGTAAAAGTCGGCTTCGCACTCGATCAGGCGCCACTCCTGCGATTCGAACGGTTCTTCGCAGGTGGGCCCGCGCTGCACATAGTCGTCTTCCTGGGGGCGATTGCGTTCACAGAGGTAGGTTTCCACGCGCTCGTCGCGAATCTTCCGTCCCTGGCGTAGGCTTTGGTTCACGCCCAGATAGGGGATGTCGAGGGTTTGCGCAGCTAGGCCTTCCTTTTCCGGGGTTTCTCCGGCGAATCCGATGATGCAAGCGCCGGTGGAGAACAGCGCGTCTTTCACGCGGCGGGCCTTTTCGCTCCCTCCCGTCCCGCCGACGTTGTCGAGGGGAAGAATATTCTTTTCGTGCTTGAAGCCCACGGCGCGCAGATCGCGGTAAGCCGAGAAGCCGGTCGTGGAGACCAAGAACACCGTGAGGTTGTTGAGACCGATAAACTCATCGAAATATTGCTTCGTACAGGCGTCGCCCTTATCGAGGGTGTTATGCATGTCCGAGATCAGCACCGGATTGTCACATCCATAATCGAATTTTTCGCCACTGGTGAACACGGGAACGCCGCTCCCCGAAAACTTCAGCTCCCGGCCTCCGCTCTCCGCCTTCAGCCAGGCACGCTGACGGGGATGGTCTACTTCGATTTTTTGGATGAGCTCTAGGTCCACCCGGAAAACCTGCTTACCTCGGCTGACTTTCATTTCGCCAAGGTCTATTTCGTGGCCCATCCGTCCTTTGCTTTCCGTGAATACCAGAGAAAGCTTCACCATGCCGTCGGAGGGAGTGGAGGCGAGCTCAAATTCAAGCTTGCGCTGCCGCGGGGTGAGGATCTGCACGTCCGGCACGTCGGCGTTGGAAGAATAGCTAGAACCGCCGGAATAGTTGGTGCCACCGGAATAGGTGGAGCCACTCGAATAGCCGGAACCGCCCGAGGACGCCGGTTTAATTGGAGGTAGCGGAGCAAAAACCAGGTTAGGTCTCACGGACCAGCCATGGGCGGGATCAAATAGGCTTTCCACGTAGGTCCTGAGTTCCCCCGTCACGCGTTCGCCCATTTGCACGAGGATGCCATCGGTATAATCCAAGACGCAGCGGGCGGTGCCGTCGCGTTCAGTGTCGGATGACGGTTTGCAAAGTTTCTCCAGCTCCGCGTTGTTTGGACTCGCATAGTAAGAGAGTCCGCAACGCGAAGTTCCCTTTTCTCCGATCACCCACTCGGGACGATTGCCCGTCATGCCGACGGTTCCGATCGCGTCGATTCCGACGGTTTGAAAATTCCAAACCGCTTCGCTGTTTTTGTAGACACGGCTATCGGTCAGATTCGCCAATAGCTTGCCTTTTTCGTCATAGAGAGCATCGCCGCGCAGCGAGTATTTCTTGTTCTGGCCTAAGTTCGAAGCGGCAAGCATCCATTCGGCTTCGGTGGGGAGGCGCTTTCCTTTGGCTTCACAGTAATCTTTTGCGGTTTGACCGTTCGTGATGCGAGCCGGTTTTCCACCGCCGGAGCCGCCTTTGCTATGGGCGGGCAACACGGCCGCGAATTCTTCCTCCGTGGTTTCAAAAATATCGATGAGGAAGGGTTTACCCGGCTGGTCCACGAGGACCATTTGCGTCACTTCTTGCGCGTGCGCGGAAGCGCCGGTCGACCCTGCTAGCAAGATACTCAGAAAAAATGGGATTCCAGGGGATACTGCGTAACGGGGCGTGTTTTTCATCGGCTCTCTCTCCGTGAGAGCGATAAATCACCTATGACGCTATTAGTCAAATAAACATCGCATCGCGTTATATCGATAAAAATTCAATAAAAACAGGCAAATATCGTTTACTGAAGCTCGGAGAAAACCGTTTTGTGGAAGACCACTTTGACGGATACGTGAGGGTGGCTCACTACCGTCAGGCGGTAGGGGCTGGGTAGGTGCCTATCCGAGCAATACTGGAAGCGGAGGCGGAAGTTACCGGCGCGGGCGCGGCCCTACTGGTTCTCTAGGTTGCCGATTTTCTGGACGCGGCCCCGATGTCTCGGATCCGCGGACGGAGAGGTATCCAGGAACTTGCGGGTGATTTCCGCGGCGTACTCGTTTCCGAGCATGCGTGCGCCAAGACACAGGATGTTGGCGTGGTTGTGGTCGCGGGCTAGGCGCGCCGAGGTCGGGTTCTCCACCACGGCGGCGCGCACGCCCTTGAACTTGTTGGCGGCGATCGACATGCCGATGCCGGTGCCGCAAATGAGGATGCCCAGATCGGCGGCGCCTTCGGAGATCTTGCGCGCGAGCACGGCGGCGTAATCAGGATAGTCGACGCGCGAAGTGTTGGAAGGACCTAGATCGTCCCACTCGATGTCCTTGAGGATCTCCTGAAGCGCGGTCTTGAGCGGGAATCCGGCGTGATCGGAGGCGATGAGAACGCGTTGACTCACTTTGCCCCCACGCGTCCCAGCATGACGCTGGCGTTGGTGCCGCCGAAGCCGAAGCTATTGGAGATGGCGTAATCAAAGGTTTTCGTGACCGCGCGATTTGCCGTGAAATCCAGTCCCGTGGCCGCGCATTTCGGGTCGAGGTTTTCGAGGTTGATGGTCGGCGGGATTTTTCCTTCGTGCAGGGCGAGTACGCTGAACAGAGCTTCGAGTGCGCCGGCGGCGCCCAAGAGATGTCCCGTCATGGACTTGGTGGAACTCACGTGCAGATGTTTCGCGCCGTTGGGGAAAAGCTTTTTGATCGCGGCGGCCTCTTCGGTATCTCCGGCCGGGGTGGAGGTGCCGTGCGCGTTGACGTAGCCCACGCGGTCGGCCGGAACGCCCGAGCGTTCCAGCGCCATCTTCATCGCGCGGTATCCTCCGGCTCCTTCGGGCGCGGGTAACGTCATGTGATAGGCGTCGCCCGAGAGCCCGTAGCCCACGACTTCGCCGTAGATCTTGGCGCCGCGGGCGCGCGCGTGTTCGTATTCCTCGAGCATCAGCGCCGCCGCGCCTTCGCCCATGACGAAACCATCGCGGCCCGTGTCGAAGGGGCGCGAGGCTTTTTGTGGATCTTCGTTGCGGGTCGAGAGCGCGCGCATGGCCGCGAACCCGCCCACGCCCAATTGGGTGATGACGGCTTCGGCGCCCCCCGCGAGCATGATGTCGGCGTCGCCGCGTTGGATCTGATAGTAGCTCTCCCCGATGCTATGCGCGCTCGACGAGCAAGCGGTCACGTTGCAAAGGTTGGGGCCTTGGAAGTCGAGTAGGATGCTGAGATTGCCGGAAGCCAGGTTGGGGATGACTTGCGGGATGAAGAACGGGGTGATGCGGCGGTAACCCTTTTCGCGGAGATCGTCATGCACGCCAGCGATTTCGCCCAGGCCGCCCATACCTACGCCGATGTTGATTCCTAGGCGGGTAGGATCGAGTTTCGCCCGGATCTTATCCAGCCCGGAATCGATGTAAGCCTCCACGCCGGCGCCCATCGCGAAATGAATGAAGCGCCCCATTTTTTTGGCGTCCTTCGCGTTCACGGCTTGCGTGATTTCCGCGGCCTCGGGATCGAGCGGACGGGGCCGGATGGGCGTGATCGCGCGCGTGACTTCGAAACCTTTGACTTCCCCGGCAAACGTCACCGGGCAGTCTTTGGTGTCAAAGAGAGTGATCGAGCCGATCCCGGAGCGCCCTTCAAGCGCGTTTTTCCAGGTTTCGGGCGCACTATTACCTAAGGGAGAGACCGCCCCGATTCCGGTAACGACCACCCTTCGGTTGTATTGGACTGGGGGCATGTGCCGACGAGCTGGCCTTAGCTAGCGTTGGCCTTTTGGGAGATGTACTTCACGACATCGCCCACGGTCTTGATCTTCTCGGCGTCTTCGTCCGGGATATCGAGATCGAATTCTTCTTCCATGGTCATGACGAGTTCGACGATGTCGAGGCTGTCCGCGCCCAGATCTTCGATGAAGGACGCGGCGTCCTTTACCTTTTCCGCTTCCACGGCGAGCTGGTCACAAATGATGCTACGGACACGATCTTCTAAAGTGGTGGTTGCCATTTTCTTCTCCTAAAAAAACTACATGTACATTCCGCCGTTCACTCCGAGGACTTGGCCGGTGATATAACGGCTTTCGGAGGAGGCCAGAAACGATACCGCCGAAGCGATATCGTCGGGGGTACCCATGGCGCCTGACGGAACGCTGCGCAGAATCGCTTCTTTTTGGGCTTCCGTCAAGGCTTCTGTCATCTCGGTGGCGATATAACCCGGCGTAATCACATTGGCTCGCACACCGCGGCTGGCAAGCTCCTTGGCCACAGATTTGGTGAATCCAATGAGGCCCGATTTCGCGGCCGCGTAGGCGGCCTGGCCGGCGTTGCCCATTTCGCCTACGACCGAGCTGATTTGAATGATGGAACCCGCCCGCGCCTTCATCATCTGTTTGGACGCTTCGCGAGTGCAGTAGATAGCTCCCTTTAGGTCGATTCCTAACGTGCGATCCAGGTCTTCATTCTTTAGACGCATCAGGAGCGAGTCGACGGTGATCCCGGCATTATTTACGAGAACGGCCAATGGGCCGATATCCTTGCCGATTTTCGCGATCGCTTCGTCGACTTGGACGGGGTCGGCCACGTCGAAGCGGCAAAGCTGTCCGGCCCCACCTTGGTCGGTGATACGATCGAGAACTTCCCGCGCACGGCCTTCATTGGAAGAGTAGTTGAGCACCACAAAAAAACCGTCCAGCGCGAGGCGCTCCGCAATGGCGGCACCGATACCACGCGATGCGCCAGTAATGAGGGCTACGGGTTTAGATTCGGATGTCGCGTTCATGCATTTGCTCCCAGGGCCATCAAGTTTTTGATCCCCGCCGTGTCGCCGACGCTCTCGACTTGGAATGTCTTACCCGCGTTTTTTGCGATGCGTTTAGCCAAGCCTTGTAGCACCTTGCCGGGACCGAACTCGACGGCTTTCAATTCCGGGCCTTCGTGCGCCTGCAGTAGGTTCTCCATGGACTGCTTCCAGAGGACCGGATGGTCAATCTGCTCGACCAAGAAGTCCAACACGAGGGACGCCTCGGTGGTGATGCGCGCCGTCCGATTCGGGATGTATGGGCACTTCAACGCGTGTGGTTTCTCAGCATCGGGGGTCTTCGCGAAAACATCCGCCATGCGGTCGCGCGAAGGCTTCATGAGCGCGCAGTGGAAGGGAGCGCTCACTTGCAACGGGATCGCCTTGCCGGAGAACTCCGGGGTTTTCATCAACGCGGTGGCTTCCGCCAGGGCATCCACCGAGCCCGAGATCACGATTTGCCCGGGAGCATTGAAATTCGCGGGCGCGACGAGCGGCGCGACGCTTAAGTGCTGGTAGTCGCTGGAGGGCCGTTTGGCGGCGGCAAGCCGGGTTGCTTCCGCGCACATCTTCTCCACGAGCGCGTCTTCCATATTCAGCACGGCGGTCATCGAACCTTCGCCGCGCGGGACGGCCTTTTGCATGGCTAAGCCGCGCTCGCGTACCCATCGGATGGCGGTGGCGAAGGGAATCGCCCCGGTGGCGACCAACGCCGAGTATTCGCCGAGCGAATGGCCGGCCGTGAGGGTGGCTTGGAAACCCGTTTCTTTTTCCGCGATGCGCAGAGCGCAGGTAGATGCGAGTAGGAGCGCGGGCTGCGCGTTCTCCGTGGCGGTGAGGTCGGCTTCGGGGCCGTCAAAACAGAGTTTCTTGAGATTTACCTTCGCGGCGTCGGACGCTTCCTCGAAGAGTTCCTGCGCCAATCGAAAGTTGTCGAAGAGATCCTTGGCCATGCCGACGTGCTGCGAGCCTTGTCCGGGAAAGAGTGCGATCATCCTCATCACCTCGTCGCTACCATCTCATGAGGAGGGAGCCGTAAGTGAGGCCCGCCCCGAATACGTCCATCAAGACGGTGTCGCCGCGTTTGATCTTGCCGGTACGGATGGCTTCGTCCATCGCCGTCGGAACGGTCGCGGCGGAGGTGTTGCCATAGCGGTCTATATTCACGAGCACTTTGCTCATGGGAAAATCGAGGCGTTTCGCCACCGCTTCAATGATGCGCAGATTCGCCTGGTGGGGAACGAGCCACGTCAGGTCCGACGTGGTCATGCCTTGGGCCTCGAGCGCCGTGACCGCATAGTCGGCTAACGTCTTGGTCGCGACTTTGAAGATCTCCTTGCCCTTCATGAACATCTTGTTGGAGCGTTTTTCGATCTCGGCCGGCGTCACTTCCTGGTTGGAGCCACCGGAGATTACGTAAAACAGCTCCCACAAGCTACCGTCGGAACCCAGGTGCGTGGACAGGATGCGGTTCGGACTCGACGCCTCGACACGTTCGACCACGGCTGCGCCGGCGCCATCGCCGAACAGCACGCAGGAGGTGCGGTCATCCCAATTCAAGAACGAGGTGAGTACTTCACCGCCAATGACGAGCACGGTCTTGGCGTTGCCCGCGCGGATCGCCTGGTCGGCGAGCGTCAGCCCGTAGACGAAGCCGGAGCAAGCCGCATTCACGTCGTAAGCAAATGCGCGTTTGGCGCCGAGCTTGTGCTGGACCCAGCATGCGGTCGACGGGATGATGGTGTCGGGCGTGCAGGTGGCATAAATGATCTGGTCGATGTCCTCGACTTTTTTTCCGGCCATTTCGAGCGCGTTCAGCGCCGCGAATTTTCCCAGGGTTGAATTGTGCTCGGCGGGATTGCCCGGTTCGGAAACGCGGCGGCTAGCAATGCCGGTGCGCTCGCGGATCCATTCGTCGCTGGTTTCGAGGTTGCGCTTGGCAAGATCGCGCGCGAGATCATCGTTGGTCATCACCCGTTTCGGAAAATAGGAGCCCATGCCCGTGATGCGGGCGGCGTAAGGGCTGGCGAAAGACGAGGAGCCTGTCATTACGATGGAGCCGATCGAGCCAGTAATATCAGGGGTTGTGGACTAGGCGCGGGCCGTCTGTACGTTGATGACGGCTTTCCCAGCGTACCAGCCGCAGCCGCAGATCGTATGCGGACGCTTTTGGTCGCTGCAGTTCGGGCATACGACGACGGTCGGCTTGGCCAAACGATTTCCGCTGGCGTAACGGCGGCGGTCACGGCGTCCACGGGATACTTTTTTCTTAGGGGTTGCCATTGCTTCTCCTTAATTCACTCTCTTCACTAAATCTTTCAAAACCGAAAACGGATTGTTCTGCACCAGCTTCTCGCAAGCGCACCGTCCGGCGTTCAGGTCCGTTCCGCAGTGATGGCACATGCCCTTGCAGCTTTCCTTACACAGCGGTTGGAAGGGGACCTGGAGCTGGATTTGTTCCGCCAGAACCTCTTTCAAGTCAATGAAATCTTCGGATAAGAAGTTGATTTCCAAGTCATCTTTGCCTAACTCGGCGTCCGCGACCTTGGGGTTGCGGGAATAATAAGCGGAAAAGTCGGTCTGGCAGGGGTGGGTGTAGCCCTTGGCGCAGCGGGAGCAAAGCAGGTTCAAGCTGGTGGTCGCGCGGCCTTCGACCTGGTAGATGTCCTCGATTTTTCGGAGGGTGAAGTGGCTGTCGATCGGGCGGAGCTTGTATGGAGCTCCAGAACGGTCGGCCGGACGTAAGTCGGCAGCGTCGCCCACTCCTGGCAACTCGGAAGACTCGTCCGCGCGCGCGACGGCTTCTAAAACCCATGCTACGTCTTGTGTGAAGGCGAGCTCGGTGTCTACATCTCTAATTTCACGTAGAAAAACCTTCATTGTTGCACCTGAGTGGTCGGACATTATAGGGGTTTATAAGCCACGTCAACACTAAAGCGCTTGACGCCAGTAGCTGCGCGTGGCAACTCGAGTTTATAGATGGCTGATAATAAAGCGAAAAAGTCCAAGCACAAAGCCCCCAAAGGGAAACCCAAGACGCTCTCGGGCAAGGTGAAGGCCCTGGCCGCATCTCTTGCCGCGAAGAAGAAACCCGCTTCCAAACCCGAAGCGAAAGCGGAAGCCCCCAAGAAGACCAAGAAGGGAACTGGTCTTCCCGTCACCGCGCTTCAATCCGATTTCATCGCCGTGAAAGAAAAGGCCGCAAAGGGTACGCCGATGATGGCGGGCAAGTCGAAGGTCGACACGGATATCTGTCGCGAAGTCGCGTGCGAGGGCCTAGCTACCTCCGGTGGCTATTGCCGTCTGCACTACGTGAAAAACTGGAAGAAGATCAAACGCAAAGAACTCATCCTCAAAGAGGGTAAGCTGAATCGTTACATCGAAGAGCTGGTCGCGAAGTATCCGGATAAATACATCGAAGCCATCCGCCAGGATTTGGCCGGTGACCGCGAGTTCAGCAAGGTCGTCTCCGATCTCGAGCTGGATGAGAGCATCGAGGATTTTGAGCGGGATATGGAGAACGTCGATAACCTCATCGATAGCATTCGCCGCGACGTCGACGATGACGGGGATATTTACTAAATCCGGTTTTCGCCGCGCGGTACTCTGGGCAGGCTTATTTGCCGTCGTTCTGCCGCGTGCGCACGCCGCGTTTCCCGCCCTGACGCCAGCGCAATCCGAAGACCTGCCGGACCTGGTGGAGAAGATCGAGCCCGCCGTCGCGAACGTCAGCGCGGTCACCGTGCAAAATATCACCGTATTTGGCTGGGATGAGTTTCTGCGTGGTTGGGGCATGCCGCGAGAGCGCAAGAACACCTCGCTCGGTTCGGGTTTTCTCGTGGATACCGCAGGCTACATCCTCACTAACAATCATGTGGTTGAAAACGCCTCGGAAGTCTTCGTCAGCTTCAAGGATAAGAAGCAGCTTCGCGCGCGCATCGTCGGTCGCGATCCGAAGCTAGATCTCGCGCTTTTGCAGGTGCTGTCGCCGCTCACCATTACTCCGGTCAAAATCGGTGATTCCGAAAAAGTCCGCATTGCCCAGCCCGTGGTCGCGATCGGAAATCCCTTTGGACTCCAGAACACCGTCACTATGGGGATCATCAGCGCGAAGAACCGTACGATCGGCTTGGGGCCCCTCGATAATTTCTTGCAGACGGACGCCTCGATCAATCCCGGTAATTCCGGTGGGCCCCTTTTTAATCTGAAGGGCGAAGTGATCGGAATCAACACCCTGATTTTTTCGCGGACGGGACAGAGCGGCGGCTTGGGATTTGCCATTCCGGTGAATGAAGCGACCGCGGTCATGGGGGATTTGAAGAAATACGGGCGCGTGCCGCGTCCGTGGCTAGGTATCCTCTCGGAGCGCGTGACGCCGCAGCTCCGGGACTATTACGGGCTCGCGCGCGGCGAAGGAGTTTTGATTTATAACCTGGTGCGGGGGGCCCCCGCGCAGCGGGCAGGCATTAAGCAGGGAGATATTTTGATCGACGTGGGTGGGGTGGCGACGACCGAGCCGCTTGAAGTCGAGCGCGCCCTCTTGAAGCTTAAGCCGAAGGAATCGGTTTCCGTAAAGTTGCAACGGGGCTCGAAGCAAATCACGCTGAAGATTTCACTCGAGGAACTCCCACCTGATCTCGATCACTTGAAGGAAGGAATTATTTAATGGAAAAGCGCAAGCCGTTGCCTCCGTCCGCTACCCTAACTCAGCGCCAGGGCGTGGAACTGCCCTTGGATTACTTGAAGATGGTGGTCGAGGTCTTTGGGGCCAATTTCGCGGAGGGATTGAGCCGTTTAGGAGGCGCCGGACAGGTGGGGTTTGTCGCCGATGGGCGCATTTACCAAGACGAGATCCTGCTCGCGCTTTCCCTGAAATTCGAAGGCCGGATGTCCGCGATTACGTTGCACGCGAGCTCCGATTTCGATCCCCAGGCGAGCTCGCCCACCGCGGAAACGTTGCTGGGTCTGAACGTCGATGCGCTCGGGGCCTATTACTCCGACCTGCTGGATCCCCAGAAGCCCGAAGATCACTTCGGGCGGGTGTCGGAGGCGGACTTCGAGGCCCTGGGTAACGTTCCGTACGAGTGGACGGCCGTCGATGCCGGCAAGCGCAAGGTCTATCTACGCATGGATAAGTCCAACTTGAAGCTCGATCAGATGACGGACGACTGGTTGGCGAAAAACGACCCAGACTATCAGGATACGCTCAACGACGAGCAGGCGGAAACCGAGGCGAAGTTCGTCACGGGAACGCCGGCCGGCAAGAAGAAGGTTCACTGAGGTCCTGCGGCGGGGTTATTTTTCGGCTTCGGCTTCGCCGACGGCGAAGGCGCGTTCGTCGTGGCCGACGTCGAAATCCTGCTTCACCACGCTCTTCTGCAGTTTGCCTAGGGAAGAGGTGTCTCGGATGAGCTTGTTGCCGTTGAAGGCGCGTAGCTGGACGATCACCACTTTGCCGTCCTTGATGCACCACTCGAGGTCCCATTTGCCCAGGATGCCGTAGTTCTGGTGAATATGCTTTTGAATGGCGTCGCCGATGCGTGCCAGTTCCTTAGCTTCTTCCGGAGTAACCACCGGGCTTAAGCCAGTGACCGGCACCGCGGAGAGGAATTGCTTTTCGACGTCGTTTGGATCGAAGGCGCCGTCCTTGCGGAAGATGTACTTCGTTAGTGCGTAAGCACGCTTGTGGCGGCGGTATTCATAATCTTTCTTGCGCGAGATGGTGAGCTCTTCGGCGGAAAACTCGCCGCCCACGGTGGTGAAGCCCAGGCCTTCGTTAGCCGCGATGTAGACGGTGTCTTCGATGTCATCCGTTACGGTGGGATTGCCGACGATCATCACCCCCGCCTTATCGGCTTCGACGCCGATTTGAACCACGACCGACGGGAGCACGTCCCACGGATTTTCGAGCAGGTCCTGACGCCAGGTGAAAGCACGCTCGCGGAAGGGCGACGCCCAAACGGTTTTGATCGCTTGTGCGACGTTCGCCGGGGTGGTGACATTGCCGATGGTTTGGTTGAGGCCGGCGCCGACGAAGCCGGGCAGGTCCTCGGCGTTCGTGTCACTGCGGACGAAGACCCCCAGCTGTTGGCCCTCGTTCGAGTAGGGCGCGTTCATTAGGGTCTCAAAAATGGTGGCCAGGATTTCGGGTTTTAGCTCGATCATCGCGATTCGCTCGCGAATCTGCGCGAGCGCGGCCTTGCGGGCTTCCGTGGTTTCCTTGCCCTCGCCGGCGAGCTTCGGGTCCGCGAGCTTTTGCTTGATGAAGTCGTAAACTCCGCTGTCTTGCATGTGCTCGAAATACACGCCGAACGGCAACACGAACCCGCGGGGCACGATTTCATTCAGTCCGGAGATAGAGGACACTTCCGCTTGGCCAGTCGCTTTACCGCCCGCGATCTTGCCCGCGTCGACCATGCGAAGGTCCTCGAGCCGGATGGGGTAGGCGTGATTGCGCAGATTTTCCGGCACGGGGATGCGCATGCGCTTATTGGTCTTCACCTTGTAGTATTCGTTGTACGCGGCTAGTTCGGCGGCGGTGGCTTTCTTCCAGGGTTTGATCTGGGCTTCGCCATTCGGCAGGGTGATGAGCAGGACGTCCTGGCCTTCCCAGCGCCGTAGCCCCTCGATGATCGTTGGCGCGATGAACACGTTGGGGAGACCCGCGTTGCTGGCCAAGAGCTGGACGTGAGAGATCATGCTCCCCGCGTCCCCGGTAAGAATACCTGCGACTTTTTCGATGGATCCGGGGGTTTTCGCCAGGATGTAGATCCCTTCCGGATTCCATTCGAAGCCGGGCGCGTTCATGGCTTCGGGAGTGGGTATGATGAGCGGTCCGTGCGCGATGCCGGGGTTGAGAACCTGGAAGGTTTTTTGCGAAGGTTGATCGTCGATGAAGATGGTCAGCCCGCTTTTGGCGAGTGCGGCGCGTTTCATCACCGATACGAGATTGGCCAGCGGCAGGACGGAGGAGCTGCGTAAGGAGTCGTCCACGTACATTTCGGCGACCCCGGTGAACGCCTTATACTTCGCGATGAGCGGCATGAATTGCCCGCGGAAGTCGGCGATGATCCCTTGAATGGATTTTTCCATATCGGACATGAGGGTTAACAGGGTGGCCTGGTGGTAGGTTTGCTTCTGCTGCAAACGGGCTTCGATATCCTTGGCGAAGTCGGGTCCGCTGAATCCTAAGCCTTGGCTGACGCGCGCGAGGGAGAGAGAGATTTCGAGAAAATCGCGGACGGAGATCTCCGTCTGGAATTCCCGTAAGCGGCCAATGAGTTGGTTACTGAGCGAGAAAACGGTGTTGTTCAGCTGGCTGAGTAGGTCGACGTATTCGAAGGTGCAGTCGATCTGATTGGAGAACTGGCACCCGGTGATCCCCGCGCGGAGCTTCGCCGACGTTTTCAAGATCATTTCGGAGAGGTCCCGCAGCACCGCGACCGAGCTTCCCGATTGGAGGAGCTTCGCCACTCGATCGGCGCTGGTGGCGGCCTTTACCGCCTCGATTTCCTTGCGGTAGCGCGAGAACAGGGAGGAAACCTCGTTCGTGACACTGTAAACGCCCAAGAATGCGTCGACGTCGCCGCCGCCGAAGAGGGTTTCGAGCTGTTTACGAAGCTCGAGGATCATGTCGCGTACTTGCCCGTTGCGGACGTTCTTGAGGTAATCGTCGATTTTACGAATTGTGAGCGCGGAAGGGGCCTCGTGTACTTCCAGGCGCAGTTCGCCGAATCCGCTGTCGTAATTCAAGATCGTCTTGGCGAGCTCGCGTACCTGAATCGCATAATTGTGGCTGGTCGCGTGCACGGTGTTCGTTGTGAAAAGATAAGTAATCAGGAGATTTTCGTCGCTGAGGGGAAACCGGAAGCTGCGTAGCGCCTGCTCGAAGGTCGGCATGTAGCTGGTATAGTGGTAGAGTGGATAGTTTCCGTAACCCCAGGATAGGGGCAGCCAGGGCATGCCCCCTTGGAAGTTTCGGATCCATTCCTGGAAAGCGAATTCTCGCATGGAGTTGGGATTTTGCCGGCTCACGGCCTCGGTATAGGACCAGTAGATTTCGATCCCGTGTTGTTGAAGAATTCCAACGGCGTCATTGAGTTGGGGCGAAGTGCGCTGATCCCGTTTGTTCGGGTCATCCTTCCAGAACTGGGTCATGTCTTCGTTGAGTTTGCGGCAATCGCGAGGGTCATTCGGTGTACATCGATAGGCGCTCCAAGCCGAGGGCGCGAACGCAAAGAGCAGGGAAGTTAAGACCGCGGCACGGCCCACTTTGAAGACCAGCATTTATTTCCGGAACTCCTCTGTAAGTCTAGCTAATGACGCAGTGTATAAATCATATTTGACCTCTGGGATCAACAGATAAGACAGGGAGGAGATTGTCTAATAAAATTAAGGATTAAACTTAGATTCCATGACCACCGGAGCGATGTCCGAAGGTTCTGGCTTGGCGATTTTCCATGCGCCATCCGTGCGGGTAAGGTTGAAGGTCACCTCGTGGCTCGGGCGAGCGGCAGGGCTTCGGGTGCCATGCGCATCTCCCATTCCGACGAGGTCATACTTCACTCGGACTTTGGCGAAACCCGCTTCGAGCTTCGCGGGCATTACCGTGTAGGTCTTAGCAATATAGAAGGAATCAAACTGGGGAACCTGTTTCCAGGTCGTAAAAGCCTTTCGCTCGATATCGAGGAGCCCCGACCAGACGAAACCGGAAGCGTCGCGCGCGCAGTAATATCCGACAACTTCTTCCGGACTTTTGAAGGTGTTTCGAAAACGCAGACGCTCATGCTGGACGGTGGGTTGCCCGCTCAGAAAGCTGACCGGGGCGACGATGGCAATCAGGAAGAGCGCGAGGGCTTTGAGCCGCGCCGGGTCGGTTTTTGCGTGCACCTCTTCAATTTTAGAGAAGTTCGCGCCAATTGGCAATGCCGGGTAGGGTACTCGCGACACACCCGCAAACCCTAGTCCGACCTTCCCAGCTCCGGCGGTTTACGATACAACCGCCAGACACCGTTTTTTGACCAAGGCTTGGCCAATGGTTGGGAGGATAATTTATGGAAAAGGTAGTCATCGTCGGCATGGCCCGTACACCGTTCGGTAGCTTTCAAGGCGCTTTCAGCGGGCTGCCCGCTCCACGCTTGGGCGCGGAGGCGATCCGCGTGGCGCTCGCGCGCGCCCAGGTAAAGCCCGATCAGGTTTCGGAAGTGATCATGGGCAACGTTCTCACCGCCGGTGAAGGCCAAGCCCCGGCGCGACAGGCCGCGATTCACGCCGGGCTTCCGGTTTCCGTGCCTTGCCTCACCATCAATAAAGTTTGTGGCAGCGGCATGAAGGCAATCATGCTGGGCATGCAGTCCATCCAAACGGGCGATTCCGAAATTGTCGTCGCGGGCGGCATGGAAAACATGACGATGGCTCCGTATCTTTTACCAGGCGCCCGCGCGGGTCTTCGCATGGGCAACCAGCCCTTCTTGGACTCGATGGTGCACGACGGCCTTTGGGATCCTTATAACAACCAACACATGGGCAATTGTGGCGAGCTGTGCGCGCGCGAGATGAAGTTCTCGCGCGAGGAACAGGATGCCTTTGCCATCGAAAGTTTCAAGCGGGCGCAGGCCGCGCAGAAGGCGGGAAAGTTCGCGGGCGAGATCACGCCGGTGACCATCGCGGGCAAGAAAGGTGACGTGACGGTTTCGGAGGACGAGGGGCCCGCGAAGGTAAATTTCGATAAAATTCCGGGATTGAAACCCGTTTTCGATAAAAACGGCACCGTGACCGCCGCGAACGCGTCGACTTTAAATGACGGCGCGTGCGCCGTGGTACTCATGAGCGAAAGCAAAGCCAAGACAATGGGATTGGCCCCGATCGCGCGTCTGACTTCTTATGGCACGCATGCGCAGAAACCCGAATGGTTCACGACCGCTCCGGCGGGAGCGATGAATGCGGCCCTGAAAAAAGCGGGTTGGGAAGCCGGATCGGTCGATCTCTTTGAGGTGAACGAAGCTTTCGCGGTGGTGGCCTTGGCCGCGCAGCGGGAGCTGAAGATTCCTATGAGCAAGCTCAACGTGTGGGGCGGCGCTATTTCCATCGGTCATCCCATCGGCGCGAGTGGCGCGCGCATCGTAATGACGCTCGCTTCGGCCCTGAAGGATACGGGCGGTAAGCGGGGCGTGGCCGGAATCTGCATCGGCGGCGGCGAAGCTACCGCGATCTGCGTGGAGCGCGCGTAAAGAAGGAGACGGCCCATGGGCTTGAACAAAGTCGTTAAAGACGCGGATGAAGCGGTGAAGGACGTGTTCGACGGGGCCATGCTTGCCGTGGGTGGTTTCGGCATGTGCGGCGTGCCCGAACACTGCATCCGCGCGCTCGTGAAGAAGGGCGTGAAGGACCTTACCTGTATCTCCAACAACGCCGGAACCGACGATTTCGGCCTGGGTTGGATGCTCCACAGCCGTCAGATCAAGAAGATGATTTCGAGCTACGTGGGCGAAAACAAAACTTTCGAGGCCCAGGTTTTAGCGGGCATCTTGGAAGTGGAACTCACGCCCCAGGGTACGCTAGCGGAACGCTTGCGCGCCGGCGGCGCGGGGATACCGGCGTTCTACACGCCCACGGGGTACGGCACGCTCGTCGCCGAAGGTAAGGAAACGAAGGCTTTCGACGGTCGCATATACGTGCTGGAGCGCTCGCTCCGCCCAGACTTCGCGCTGGTGAAGGCGTGGCGCGGGGACGCCATGGGAAATCTGGTTTTTCGCAAGACCGCGCGTAACTTCAACCCCATGGCCGCCACGGCAGGCAAGATCACGATCGCCGAAGTGGAGGAGATCGTGCCGGTGGGTTCGCTTGAACCCGATCAGGTGCACACGCCGGGGGTTTACGTGAAGCGGATTTTCCAAGGTCCTGCGTACGACAAGAAAATTGAAAAACGTACTTTAAGTAAGGCCTAAGAGAGGGAAGACGAAATCATGGCACTCACCCGTGAACAGATCGCCCAAAGAATTGCCCAGGAGCTAGAGGATGGATACTACGTCAACCTGGGTATCGGCATACCGACGTTGGTCGCGAACTACATTCCCAAGGACATGACGGTGATTCTGCAAAGCGAGAACGGTTTGCTGGGCATTGGGCCTTATCCGACGGAGGCGACGATCGACGCCGACCTGATTAACGCGGGCAAGGAAACCGTGACCGCCATTCCGGGCGCCTCGTTCTTCTCGAGCGCCGACTCCTTCGCCATGATCCGCGGCGGCCATATCGATCTCACGGTGTTGGGGGCGATGGAAGTGGATGAGAAAGGCGATCTCGCCAACTGGATGATTCCGGGCAAGCTCTTGAAAGGAATGGGCGGGGCGATGGACCTGGTCGCCGGCGCCAAAAACGTGATCGTGGCCATGCAGCACGTGTCGAAAGACGGCCAGAGCAAGGTATTGAAGGCGTGTAAACTTCCACTCACCGGGAAGGGCGTCGTGAAGAAGATCGTGACCGAGCTCGCGGTGATGGAAGTCACCCCGGATGGCTTGAAGCTCCTGGAGCGGGCTCCCGGCGTCTCGGTGGACGAGATCACGCGCGCGACGGAAGCGAAGCTGGCTCTGCCGGCGGGTGGCGCCGCGGCCGTGCCGGAAATGCGCGTTTAGCCGCGCAAGCAATCCGGCTATTTTCAAATTTGATTTACGCGATCGAGTAGCGGATTTAACTAGCGCGGCCGTGGGCGCGCCGGTCCGAGCGAGTGCAGCTCCGGTCGGATGCCGGTAGGAGGCTCGCCGCTGACCGATGGGGTGATTCGCTCCAGGGTCACCGACTCCACCCTCATGACCCCCGAAGTGCCGTTGAGCGCGGCATCCACGGCGGATGGATTTTCGTTATCCGCGGGCAAGCGTGCGCGGAATCGATCCAGATTCAGGATGAGCTTGTAGGTCGTTTTGGCGACCCGGTCGCCGCGCTCCGCTGGCGGCTCGGCGGAAATCTCCGATTCGCCTAAGTCGGGCCCCAGGAATTGCGCGAAACCAGCAATATTGGGGTGAATCGCGGGAGGCCGCGCCTCGCCGCCGACGGACGGCGATTCAATCCCGCTGCTGGCCACGTGAAACGCCCCGAAAAACCAGAGCCGGTTTGGATTCGCGCTCGTGGAGTAAATCTCCGCGCGTGCATTGTAGGCATAGCCGCTCGCTTGCGCGGGTGCGCCACAATTGGGCTGGGTTTGCAAAATAATGCCTTCGTAGTTACCCGCGGGAATCTGTACTTCCGGAGAGAGGATGAGGTCTTTCTCCGTGCTGATCCATTGCGCGTCGAGCTCCGTCAAGGGGGCGGTGCCGTTGTGAGCGTGGCCATCGAAAGTGCCGGGGTTCGTGCCTAATTCGCCGTAACCGCGGATGAGTTCCACTCCCGTCACGCAAGCGGCGAGGTGATTCCAGCGGTCTCCGGAAAGGGTGGTTTCGATTGCGAGTGCGGCGGATTGCGTGATGGGATTGCCCACCGTCGTGGACGTGCCCGGCGAAGATGACGAGGAAATGGATTGCTGAGCGCAACCCGCCAAGATCGGCAGGATAGCGGTCAGCGCGTAGAATTGCCCGAACTTCAAATAGGCCCCCTAGCAACAAAGCTTCCCTTACATTATAGAGTGAAATAAGCGCGAAATTGTTAAGCTGCGTCATAATAATAGCTAAAATATTACAAGCACTTAAGATGCTTTTTCGGGGTCTTGGATTTGTTCGGCCATCGGCACGGCGGCGAGGGTTACATAGTACACCGCTTGGCGAGGGGTGACTTTTTCGGTGAGTTCACGGATGCGGGCCACCGTCGATTCGATCAGCGCCTTCACCTCGGTAAAGGTGGCCTCATCCATGCCGACGGTGATCCCCATGATGTGACGGCGTTCGCGCTCAACGGTTTCGACCGAGTCGGCGACGAGCTTCAGCATGGACTGGTGGTACGCCGCCATTGCCACGCGGTAGACCGCATCATTACAGGTGATGTGTTTGTCCTTCTTGGCGGCGGGCTGGGCGCCGCCGGAGGCGGGCTCGATAAAACCATGCTCGACGAGAAATCGAATAGCCTTTTGGATTTCGGTCAGTGGCACCGGGTAGGTGAGGTGTTCGCGAATCCATTCCGCATCCAGCTGAAAATGGCTCATATCCGCCATTTCGCGGATGACGACGTAGAACCACCGGCTCAGGTAGCGGTAGACTTCGAATTCCTTCGGGTTGAGGCGGCGATAGATTTGATATTTCTGCAGGGATTGGAAGCCGGTACGCCGCTCGCCGCGGTCGCGTGAATGCGCGAGCTTCCGCAGCGAGCGCAGGAAGTTCGCCTCCGCCAGGGTAAGGTCCATCGGGGGGAGAATGCGTTCCAGCGCGCGTTCCGTGAGCGTGCGCTTGCCGTTGAGAATGATGGGGAGGAACCCTACCGAAAGCCTCGCCGACTTAGAAAAGGCGCGGAGGGAGAACTCAGGGTTCAAATCCTTCTGATAGGCGAACCAGTCCCGTAGAAACTTCAGCGGGTCGTTGTAATGATGCACATCCGGCTTGAGCAATGCCATAAGTGAATACAAAAATTTTATTTTATATGTATTCAATAGTCTATATCGGAATTAATTATATGAATATTAAAGATAATTTTTAAAAATAAATTTAAAACGAATACAAATATAAAAAAATATTTGACTATGACGCACCGAATTAGTAAGCTGGATTCACGGACGAACGAGGGATTCAAAAGAAGTTTTACCCAGTGAACGGTCGGCGGCGGAAACCATGTGGCCCAAATCCCAAAAACCCATTTGCCGCCGACCGTGCTTATTTTTTGATTTTTGAACGAAGAGGGGGATCGAAAATGAAGGACGGAAAGATCGATAGAATCGGAATAGGGTGGTTGTCGCTTTTGACCGTGTTGGCGGTGATGCCTTCGGCAAAAGCATTTGAGTTTGATCACGCGGATCTCGATGAGGGCGGGGCTCCTGCGCTGCAAGCGAGCGGAGGAGTATACGGACAGCGGGAGATTCCCGCGATCGACTCGCCTCCGCCCGGCGTACCTATGAAGTGCGTGGCGCCTTCGTGGCCCCAGGATCCAGAGCAATATCTCGCACAACACCAAACTTGCGTCGACTGCTGTGCCTATAATTTTTGGCTCAGTGACGATCTTTGTGAACGAGCCACGAACGCGCAGGCCAGGGAGCGTTGTCACAAGGTTGCGACCAAGGGCTTTAACGAATGCTTGAAGGGCTGCGGAGCCGCTTTTCGTGCGGTCAATAACTAGTAACGAATAGAGGGGATAGTTATGAAACTCAATCAATTAAAAGTAGTACTTATGGTTTGTGTGGTCGTCGGAATTCACGCTGGTTCCGGCGGGGCGGAAGCTTCCGGGGTGCACCTCATTCCAAGTTGCAACGATCAGTACTCGGTCAAGGTGCAGAACTGTTGCCTCGGGTCGGGTGGAAAAGTGGATGAGGAGGGCAGGTGTTTGCGGGGTTCGATCCCGCGTGATCGTCAAGATGGCGAAAGAGAGTGCATCGCCCGAGCTAAGCGTGCGCTCATCGAATGCCGCGGGAACGGTCGCACTTGGTACGAACCCTCTGACGATCTTCCGATCGTAGTTCCTCACGACGGCGCTATTCAAATGAAGTCTGGAGAGAACGAAATTGAAATTTATGATGCTGAGTGATTTTTGAAAACGGGCTGAGTCCGTGGCCGGCGGCGTCCCTCGCACGTTATTCCGCCGCCGGCCTTATTTCAAATGAGTTGAATTTTCTTTAAGCGAAAGGGACGGAGTAATGAAGTTCAAGCGGTTTGGGGTGAGTGTGGGTTTGGTCTTGGGGGTTCATCTGTTGGGCGTTGAGGGTATTATGCAGGGTCGTTCGTATCTAGCTCACGGGGCGGACGCTACTCTCGCTGAGGTTGTGGTGCCTAGATATTTGCCGAGTTTTCTGGGGGATTACCCGGAGCTGCCGCAAGAAGAACGTTCCGATGTGCCGAACCCCAATCGGATCAATCCAGGACTGGCGGGTTGTTATCAGAGCCTGGTGCCAGCACTGACGGGGTGTTTACGGGGAGGAGCGGTCGACGCGGAAGAATGCGTCAAGGGTTATCACGAGTTTCGTCGACTTTGCCGGAAGATCTACCTGGGATGAGCTTCCGCGGTCAGTGGAGATCGGGCCGGCGAATAGAGGAAAATGATCGCTCGGTTTTTCACGGTTTCGTTGAGCTTCGCGATCGTATTGGGGTGGTAGTATGAAGAACAATCGGGGATTCACGCTGATCGAAATTCTACTCGGAATGTCGCTCGGAATCATTGGTCTCTATGCGCTGTCCACGGGCCAGCTCAACAGCCAAAAGCTCTCGCATGCGGCGTGGGTCGGGCAAGGTTTGCAAGACACCGCTAACCTCGTGCGCATGGCTTTGAACGACCCCGCCTACTGCGCGCGTGCGCTCATAGGGTACACGCCACCGGACGATGCAGGTATGCGTGTGCCCGCAGGTAGTAGCGAGGTCGTGCGGGTGGAAGTGGGACGCGGGTTTCGCACGAACTTTCACCATATTTTAGTGGGCGGACAGTCGGTACCATCGACTGCGAACTTCTCGGTCGTCCTGACGGAGCTGGATCGAAACTTGCGTAATCTCCCACCCTCGAGCAATCCCGGCGGTACCCGTTACGTGGCGAGTCTGAATTTAAGCGCCGCCCGGCCTGGATTATCACCGGTCTCGCTCTCGGTTCCTCTTTCATTAGATACCGACGCGGAAGGGGTGCTTACTTCATGCTCCACGAATCCAAATTTTTCGGGCGGGACCGCAAGCGTGCTCGTGCATTCTGAAGAGTTGATCAAGGGGGCGTTACTGCCGCTCTTAGTGGAGATCGGGCCCGAGACTTCTCCACCTACTTCATTGCCGAGTTGGGGATTCGTCCCGCACGACTGCCAGTTCCCGCCGCTTTGGGAGACGCCGATGCCGGGTGATCCGGGGTATACGGCGCCTCCCGCGTGGCAAGCGATTCCGACCGCGACCCTGCAGGCGACTCACTTTCCCGGGCGCAATGCAAAGACGGCGATTCTGAACGTTTACGTCGAGATGGCGAACGGCAACCCGGGCGGGTGTGGCCCTGGCAAACCGCGGTTTTCCATCGCGGTTTTCTCGGATTCCAATGCGGTGGTGCGGCCGCAGCGTTGGAAAAAGCTGCGTAACGTCGTGGCTTACAACCGTGGGGATGATGGCGCGTTCGCGGCTTCGATGTCGGCGGAGATTCGTGTGCCGATCGATCAGTCGACCCCGGATAAAAATGTCTACTGGTCCGGCTTCACCACCGGCGGGTGGGGCAGCATGCGCGTGACTCTGGCGGGGTTCGCCGATTGAGCGCGATTCAGTTCGGCTTGGTATTGCTTTTGGTGGCGACGTGGGCGGATTCGGTGTCGATTGCGAGCCCGGGGTGCCGTGGCCAACTCCTAAAGGGCTACTTTAGATGCTGCGTGGATACGGGCGGTGATTGGACGTCCGATCCTGACGACCCGGATGAAGGTGGGCACTGTTTTTGGCCCGGGCTTTCCGATCGTGCGATCCAAAATCATAGCGCCTGCGCGCATGCCGTGGTCGTTGACTACCATCGGTGCGAGGGGGAGTACGAACCGGATGAGGCCGATGAGCGGCGGAGTCCCTCGAGTGAGGAGCGAAAAGTTCCGCTAGAGCGCAAGCCCCATCCGCGAAAACGTGCCGCTATTGGCCGCGAATGATGAAGCTTTCTTCGTCGTAAATGGGTTCTGCCACGGCGGCCGGCGCCCGCGACGCTGTAGTCGGATCGGCATCCGGTGCTTCGTGCTGAGTGGTATCCGTGGCGTCGAGATTGAGCGTGGGATCCGAGGTCCCGGGTGTGGGTGGCTCCGCCTGATCGCCGGAGAGCGTCTGTAGATCTGGATCGCCCTTGGCGGAGACGCCCGCGTTTTCAAAAAAGTCCCGCATCCAAGGATTGGCTTCGAGCTTCGGCCGCCGGGGCGGGGGAGGCGTCCCCTTCTTCGCCGTCTTCAACAGGTGCGAAGCCGGGAGAGTCTCCATACGCGGCGCCGTTCGGATGAACGGATGAAATTTTCCGGGAGGCGCTTCGCTCGTGGCGATCGCCTGGGCGATCACGTTAGCGGAAGGGTCTGGCTTGACCGGTTTTCGTCGCGTGACTCGGGTCGACGCGTGTTTCTTATTTGTTGCGGCCTTCTTTAAAGGTTTACCCGCCGCCTTTGATTTTAGTGACGCGCTCGCCACCGCTTTCACGGGTTTCAGTTTCTTCTTTGGCTTAAGCGAAGCGGCTTTCGCCGTCTTCACGGTAGGTTGACTCGCACGAGCGTTTTTCGCGTGAGCGACGCCGGACACGCCGGCGGCAATCCAGGCAGCGACGAGCGCGCCACCGAAGCATCGTTTTAACTGGCCCATGTACCCTTGCCTTAATGCCCCGAACGTAATTCTAGAGGCTGCAAGAGCGGTACCTGCCTCGGCGCGCTCGCTTTAAACTCAGGCTTTTGTCCTTTTCATTTTTATGCTGACCAGCTCTTGAGCACTGTCAAAGCCCAGCCCGTGTGTCCCGTAGGGATGAGTCCGCTCGGACACAGTTTTCTAAGGCGTAGTTTCCATGCGTGAATCAAGCGGGACGGGTTGACACGTTGCGAAGCGTCATAAAACCCTCTAAAATAAGGATTATAACTACGAAATTGCGGAGTTAACGTTGAGCGTTAGTGAAAAAATGACTCTGCGCAATGTGAAGCTTAGAGACGCCGTACCGATGAGTATTAAAGGTGCTTTTCCAAAGGAAGGTTCACGCGTGTTGGATCGGATGAAATCGACTTCTGCGCTACTGCTGCCGAGCCTCTTGCTCGGGCTGCTCGTGAGCGGCTGCTCGAAGGACGAGGAGCCCAAAACTTCTGTCGTCAATACGCTTGTGACTTCCAGTTGGGTTCCCAACGTGACGGGGGCGAGCGCTTCGAATCACGGCACGACTACCGAAATCACAAAGACGGTCTTAACCGGCCGGGCGAAGGTCACGGGCATGGCGCAACCCGCGGGAGCCGATCGCGAGGTGAGCGTTTCGTTTAGCGTGAGTTCGGACCTAGATACTTACGGTTCGGTCACCCTCATGGCCCGGGTGGTGAACTACCCCTCTAATCTTTCCGGCAGTGCATGGCCGATGCTAGTTTCGTTGAGTGACGGCACTGACGATCTGGTGAGCACGCGCCGTGCAGGTACCGGCAGTGACTGCGCGGCGGCGGGGTACTTCTCCTGTTCGGGCAGCTCGTGTGGTTACGATCAAAGCGGATGCACTACCACTATCGACTCGGTGGGTGGCAGCGTTACCGCGCCCAGCGCTTACATTAGCCGCCAACAGTGGATTCAGCACCAGGCGCCGGACACCGGCCGCATTTCCACGAACACGTTTCCCAACTGTAACTGGACGAACGCGACGGTGGGCGCCCGCGAAAAATGCTATTTCAATTCGAACAACAGCGCCAACGGTGGGGTAACGCACGGCGGGTTCTTTAGTGGTGGTAAGCTTCGGCAAGGCACGTATACCGCCAAGTACGTGGTCATTGCCGATAGTTATATTTCGCTCAACACCGGTACTTACTACGCAGATATTGAAGTCACCGTGGTGAAGAAGAAAGACTCCGGGACCGGATCGCGCGCCGTGGATTTGAATGTCATCATGGTGGGCAGCAAGAACATTGCTGACGCCGCCACCGCCAAGGGACAGCAAAACCTGAATGCACTTTTCAATCACGTCTATGCCCACTACAATGCCAGCTCCCCGGGCCCTGGGGTAAAACTAGGCACTATCAACGCTTACGATTGGGATCTACCGGATCATGGCGATCAATACGCCAACCTGGACGTGAACTACTTGGGCAAGTTGCTCGCGGCGGGTAGCGCCGTCGTGCCGGCGGATACGGAAGGCAAGGCGCTCAATGTGTTCTTGGTCTCGACCCTTCCATGCTCTACCTGCACCGGCGGGGGAACCGTTCTCGGCATAGCGGGCACGATTCGCGGTCCGCTGATCAATGGCACGGGCGCCAGTGGACTTGCGTTTTCGAGCTTCGATGAGCTCGCCACCGCCAACCCGAGCTGTAACGGCACAGGCACTTGCGCGGTCACGAGCCAGACCAACGACTTCCGTGATATGGGCGCCACCATCTCGCACGAGATTGGCCACTATCTGGGTTTGAACCATCCTTCGGAAGGGGTTTCGACTAGTGCGCTCTCCGGGCAGGATCACATTCCGGATACCCCCGTCGTGCACAATGCGTCGAGTTCGGTTAATCTTAGCCACAATATGTGCCTTTCGAGCAGCCAGCAGGCTTCGACCGGTTTTACCTGCGGCCAGAACACGACTTATTGCTCGAATTACGACTCGAATCCCGTGGGTGGGGTGACCCTTTGCCCACTCGTAGAGGAGTGCCAGTTCAACCATATGATGTGGTACACCGGCAAGAATTACGAATCCGGGACGACGAACGGCGACGGCGTGATGTTCTCCACGCAATCCTCGGCGGTAATGAAGTACAATCCTTTCATATGGTGATCTGGCTCGCGTTGGGCTTTTGGCTGTTCGACGGCGCGGGGCTTGGTGCGCGGGCTTACGCCGGTGAAACAGAAATTCGCCACTCGATCAACGAGGTGCTCAGCCAACGGCATCCGACCGAAACCGCAGAAACTTGGCGTAGCATGGGCGCCGGCACGTCGGCCGTGATCATCAAGATGTTTGAAGAAACGAGCGCGACTTATCGGCGCGTACGGTTGCTGAACGGTCTGCAATGGTTCGACGACGCCGACGCGGCGGATTTTTTGAAACGCCAGGCGACGGATGGCCCCTCGGCCATTCGTCATACGGCGCTGGCGTCCCTCGCGCGCGCGCAAGGCGTGAAGGAGCTTCCGTTCGTCTCAAGCTTTCTCACGCACGAGGACGTACAGACGCGTTTTCTTGCGGCGAAAGCGATCCAGGATTTCATGCCCGATAGCGCGGCGGTACGCGAGACCCTGACGCAGTATAAACAAAATGAAAAAGAAACGTGGGTGCACGCGCGCCTGCAGGGTAAGTTTCAAGAGCTGCCTATCCGCGATGGCGCCAAGACCGATCCCCCTTGGGAAGGTTCGTGGACGGGGACCGCGGTAATGCTCGATCCGAAATGGGAACCCAAGGCGGTGAGCCAGAAGGGCGGCAAGGCGGTCGCTAAAGCCGACGCGAAAGCGTCCCCAGGGTTTGTCACGGAGCGAGTCACGCTCTTGATCATCAACCTGGGGAAGGACCACCCGTCGCTCGAAGGAGAGATTGAACTGCCAGATCAAGGGGGGCGCAAGTTGAAGCTCGTGAGGGTGGAGCGCGCGAAACCCGCCGCTGACGCCCCTTTGACGTTCCTGGCCCGTGGCGGGCTTTCCGACAGTCTCGCCAAAGGGGTTTTCAAGCGCACGAATCTATCGCTTCCCGCTCCGGCCCCCACGGCTTCCTCGCCGGCGGTATCGCCATCCGCTTCTTCCACGGTCGATTTCGATTTCTCCGCACGGATGGAGCAAATCCGGGGGGAGTGGGTAATCAAAGCCCAAAGCCTGGACATGGGCGTGGATTTCTTTTTGCGCCGCACTAAGTAGACATTATCATTGACACTCTCACGGGAAAGCGTTGTTATTTAAGAATGAACCCATTCTTGAAGGCAGTGACTTCTTCCGTGGGGAAGAAGTACATTATGGCGGTCACGGGGTTGGGGTTGGTCGGTTTCGTCATCACGCACCTCGTGGGTAATTTCAATCTCCTGGCGCTGGTTCCCGGTCCCATCAATCAATACACGCAGAGCTTGGCCAATTATGGTTGGCTGCTCGAGGTCGCGGAAGTGGGCTTGGCTCTCATGTTCCTCGTTCACATCTGGGCATCCGTTTCGCTGAGCTTGGAATCCAAGCGTGCGCGCCCCGTCGGATACGCGGTCGAGCGCACGAAGGGCGGGCCTTCGAAGTCGACGCTTTCTTCACGTAACATGGGTTTGCTGGGCGCGTTTCTGGCGGCCTTCTTGGTATTTCATATTTTGCAGTTCAAGTTGGGCGCGGGCGTGCAGCAGGGGTACGTTGACACGTCCAATCCGGACCGGCCGATCCGGGACATGTACCGTCTGGTCGCCGAGACCTTCCAAAATCCTTGGTACGTCGCGCTTTACTGCGCCTGCATGCTCGTCCTGGGCTTTCACCTTCGTCACGGGATCTGGAGCGCATTCCAATCGATGGGCGTGACCCACCAGGGATTTTCCTCGCACGTATATAAGGCGAGTCTCGTGTTGGCGATCCTGCTCGCAGGGGGGTTTTTCATCATCCCCATTTACATGTACGTGGGAGGCACGCCATGAGTAAAGCCACGACTAAACTCGACGCCAAGATTCCTGCCGGCCCCATTCAAGAAAAGTGGGAAAAGCATAAGTTCGAGATGAAGGTGGTGAATCCGGCGAACAAGCGTAAGCACTCCGTCATCGTGGTGGGCACCGGGCTGGCTGGCGGCGCGGCGGCGGCATCGCTCGCGGAGCTGGGCTATTCGGTAAAGAGCTTTTGCATCCAGGATTCTCCGCGGCGCGCGCATAGCATCGCCGCCCAGGGCGGGATCAACGCCGCGAAAAATTACGCCAACGACGGAGATAGCGTTTGGCGGCTGTTTTACGACACGGTAAAGGGCGGCGATTACCGCTCGCGCGAGGCGAATGTTTATCGCTTGGCGCAGTTGAGCACGGCGATCATCGATCAGTGCGCGGCTCAAGGCGTACCGTTCGCCCGCGAATACGGAGGCGAGCTCGCCAACCGCTCGTTCGGCGGCGCGCAGGTCTCGCGCACGTTCTACGCGCGTGGACAAACGGGCCAGCAGCTGTTGCTCGGGGCTTACCAGGCGATGATGCGCCAGGTGGATGCGGGTCGCATCCAGATGTTCAACCGCCGCGAAATGCTGGATCTGGTGCTGGTTGACGGTCACGCTCGCGGCATTATCGCGCGAAATCTCGTCAACGGGCGCATCGAGCGGCACGAAGCCGACGCGGTCGTGCTCGCTACCGGCGGCTATGGACGGGTGTTCTTTCTGTCGACGAACGCTTTCAACTCGAACTGCACGGCTTCCTGGCGGGCCTATAAGCGCGGCGCTTTCTTCGCCAACCCGTGCTTCACGCAGATCCATCCTACGTGCATTCCGGTTTCGGGCCACTATCAGTCGAAGCTGACGCTCATGTCCGAGAGCTTGCGCAATGACGGACGAGTTTGGGTGCCGAAGAGCGCGGGGGACTGTAAGAAGGCCGCGAACCAGGTGTCGGAAGATGATCGCGATTATTTCCTGGAGCGCAAGTACCCGAGCTTCGGTAACCTGGTTCCGCGCGACGTGGCCTCGCGCAATAACAAGATCGTTTGTGACGAGGGACGTGGGGTCGGCGAGACCGGCCGTGCGGTGTATCTCGACTTCCTGGATGCGATCAAGCGCGATGGCGTGGACGTCATCCGCGATAAGTATGGCAATCTTTTTCAGATGTACGAGCAGATCACCGGTGAAAACCCGTACGAGGTTCCGATGCGGATCTATCCGGCCGTGCACTACACGATGGGCGGGCTATGGGTGGATTACAATCTCGAGAGTACGATCCCCGGGCTGTTTGTTGCGGGCGAGGCTAACTTTTCGGATCACGGCGCGAACCGCCTGGGCGCGAGCGCCCTCATGCAGGGCCTGGCCGACGGTTACTTCGTGATCCCGTACACGGTTGGGAACTACATCGCTTCCAACAAGCTCGCGAAGGTCACGACCGGTAGTCCGGAGTTCGGCGATGCCGAGCGCGAGACCGTCACCCAGATTGATCAGCTCATGAAGCTGAGCGAGAAGGGCAAGCGTACGGTCACCGACATCTATAAGGATCTGGGCCAGGTGATGTGGGACCAAGTCGGGATGTCCCGTAACGAGAAAGGCCTGAAGCAAGCGATCGATCGGATCGGCGAGCTAAAGAGTGAGTTCTGGAAGGGCGTGAAAATCCAGGGTTCGGCCGAGACCTTCAATAAGAATCTCGAGATGGCCGGCCGCGTGGCCGACTTCCTGGAGCTGGGTGAGCTCATGGCGCGCGACGCGCTCAACCGCAAAGAGTCCTGCGGTGGGCACTTCCGCGAGGAAAGCCAGACCCCGGAAGGCGAGGCCAAGCGCGACGACGACAAGTATAGCTACGTCGCCGCCTGGGAATACCAGGGCTCGGATGAGCCGGCAGCCTTGCATAAGGAAGAGTTGGCATTCGAAAACGTGAAACTCGCGCAGCGGAGCTACAAATGAACCTTACCCTCAAGATTTGGCGACAAGCGGGCTCGGATCGCGTAGGCAAGATGGAGACTTACGACATGAAGGGCGTCAGCGCCGACATGTCGTTTCTCGAGATGCTCGATCTGCTGAACGAAAATCTCATCAAGGCCGGGCAAGAGCCGGTGGAGTTTGACAGCGACTGCCGCGAGGGTATCTGCGGCATGTGCAGCTTGGTGATCAACGGGCAGCCGCACGGGCCCCAACTGGGGTGCGCGACTTGCCAGCTGCATATGCGCTCGTTTAAAGACGGCGACGTCATCACGATCGAACCGTGGCGCGCGCGCGCCTTTCCCGTCGTGAAGGATCTCGTGGTTGATCGCGCGGCATTCGACAATATCATCGCCGCCGGCGGCTATGTATCGACCAAAAGCGGTCCGCATCCGGACGCGAACGCCAATTTGATCGGCAAGGTGGAGGCGGACAAAGCCATGGACGCCGCCGCTTGCATTGGCTGCGGCGCTTGCGTGGCCGCGTGCCCCAATGCTTCGGCGTCACTTTTCACGGCCGCGAAGATTTCCCAAATGGTGCTCCTGCCCCAAGGCCGTATCGAGCGGGTACGCCGGGTGCGTCGCATGGTCGAGCAGATGGACAAGGAAGGCTTTGGCCACTGCACGAATATCGGTGACTGCGAAGCCGCGTGCCCGAAGCAGATTTCGCTCGAGCACATCGCGCGCATGAAGCTCGAGTACCTGCGCGCGCTCGCGCAGCCTTCCGAAGAAAAGCGCAGCGAAGGCGCGATGTAACCGCGGGGCGGCGACCCCGGCGGTATTAGAGGTTTTATGTCCGCGAAACAATCGTCGTCCCACTTTCGGAAAAAGCTCCGGCGTCGGCTCGAAGCCGCGCAGGGTCGCGTGCCTTGCGACCTACTCATCCGGGACGTGCAGTATCTCGATGTCTTTTCCGCCCGCTTCCGGCGTGGTGATATCGCCGTCAAGGATGGCGTGATCGTGGGGTTAGAGCCTGGGCTTAAAGCGAAGCGTACGATTGAGGGACGTGGGAAGTGGGTCGTCCCGGGGTTTATCGACGCGCACGTGCATCTAGAGAGCTCTCTGATGCTTCCACCTTATTTCGAGGCGGCGGTACTGCCGAAGGGCACGACCACCGCGATCTGCGACCCCCACGAGCTGGCGAATGTCGTGGGACCCAAGGGGATTCAGTATTTTCTCGATTCGGCGGACCGTTTGACGATGGATTTGTGGGTGATGATGAGTTCCTGCGTACCCGCCACCCATTTGGAAACAAATGGGGGAGGAGCGATCGAAGCGACCGCGCTTACGAAACTGGGGCGGCATCCACGCGCGTTGGGTCTGGCCGAAATGATGAACATACCGGGCGTGCTCGCGGCGGATCCGAAGATCTTGGCGAAGCTCGTGGGCTTTTCCGGTCGCCCAATCGATGGTCATAGTCCTCTCTTGCGCGGCCAAGCGCTTTCCGCGTACGCGGCGTCGGGGATTACGAGCTGCCACGAAAGTTCAGAGCTAGAAGAAGCGCGCGAAAAACTGACGAAAGGAATTTCAGTCTGGATCCGAGAGGGTAGCGTGGCCAAGGATCTGGAGGCCTTGCTGCCGGTTTTGGATCTGGGATCGTCCTCCTCGGTAGGGTTTTGCACCGATGATCGCAATCCCTTGGATATCGCCGAGGAGGGTCACGTTGATCACCTCGTGCGCAAGGCGATGCGGCTGGGGGTCGCGCCGGAGGTTACGTATCGAAGCGCTTCCTGGACGGTCGCGCGTCACTACGGGCTTGATCGCGTGGCGCCGAATCGTGAGCGCATTGGCGCGATCGCGCCGGGTTATGGCGCGGACTTTATTTTGCTCTCCGACCTTAAATCCTGCGCGGTCGCGGAGGCGTTCAAGTCGGGCCGACTCGCCTCCGAGATCCCCCGGGCCCAAGCCGTAAAGGCTGATCTTCGTAACACCTTACGAGCCAGGACTCCCCACGCGCGTGATCTTGAAGGACCTGCAGGGCAAGTGCACGTGATGGAAGTCCTTGCCGGCAAGATCATCACCGAGCGTTCGGTGGATGCGCATGACGCGAGTGGGGTTGCGCGTATTTCGGTGCTCGAGCGTTACGGACATGGACGCCGGCCCGCCAACGCCTACGTCCGTGGTTTTGGTGGAAGCCTTCGGGGGGCGATTGCTTCGAGCGTAGGACACGACAGCCACAATCTCATCGTGGTGGGGGATAAGCTGGAGAGCATGCGAACCGCGCTCGCGGCCCTCATCGAGAGTGGCGGAGGTTTTTGCGTGGCTCGCGACCAGGAAGTGCTTTCCCGGTTGCCGCTGCCATTTGGCGGGCTCATGTCGGAGAGGACGCCCGCGGAGCTGAAGCATAGCCTCGTGGATTTGAAGGCCGCCTCCAGGGCAATTGGGTGTGAACTCGTCGAGCCCTTCTTGCAGTTGGCGTTTCTGTCCTTGCCTGTTATCCCTTCGCTGAAGCTTACCGATCGCGGACTAGTGGACGTCGATCAATTCAAGCTTATTTCGGTGCGGGCCTGAAGCCTTCCCTCTGCTTACGGAGAGACTTCAAGAATTCCGGTCTGTAAGAGCGGAAACGCGGGCACTTCGTTGAAGATGGAGTCGTACTGGAACTGGAGCTCGCCCACGGCAAAGAGCGCGATTTCGGCGATAATCACGCCATGGATAGGGCCGTAGTAGCGTCCGTGCACCTGCGGGGCATTGAAGATGACATGCTCAAAGCCCAAGGCCACGCGGGTCCGTACGCCACCGGCCGGGTCCGTATAGGTCGTATAAGGATAAGCTTGGCCCGCGTCGGCCGCGTCTTTCAGGTCCGCGCCGATTTTCTGGGCGTCGGCCAGGATGGCGTTTGATTTATCGGCGATGCTCCCCGGCCCGCGCGTAGGCGGCATGTGGGCGAACGGGTAGGTAACGAGGCGTACGTTTAGGCTGGCGAGGCTGAAGCCCGCGACGATGGCGCGTGCGCTGGAAATCTGGAGATTCGCGGTGGCGGGGCCCTCGTAGGTGATCGGACCTTGGATGAAGACCGAGTCCGTGGCGTAGAGCCGGCAGCCATCGGCGTCGGTTTCGACGACCGCATTTTTTAGGAACACCGTGCCGCGCACGACGAGATCGCCGTGACAGACAAGGTGAGTGCCAGCCTGGTTCCGCAGGTACTGTGCGTTTACGTTGCCGGTAATCTCCAGGCCGCTGAGTTCGGGCGAAGTTTCAGAGTTAGGCTCGAATGCGTACGCCGGCGTGGTCTCAGCGCTATCCAGCTTGGGCGCCAGTGCCAGGATTTCCGCTCGCGTAGGCGCGCCAATGTACATCGTGTCTTTTTCAATCACGGCGTCCCGGCCGGATGCAGGAGTCGCTACCGCCGCCATCGCCGGGCGAAGGGCCGGGGTGGCGGCGCCGTAGTTGGGCGCGTAGTAGTCGTTCATCATGAAGTCGCGCAACCAAAGGGGCGTCGGCGCCGGGCCACCCGGCGGAGTCATCGAGGACAATACGGCGGCTTGATTGATTTCGACCCGGGGGACGATGATGCTGCCGTTGACGGTGTTGGCCATTGCCGGATTGCGGCTGCCCGCGGTGTAGTTTGGGTTGCTGGCGCCTAACGATGCCCAGCCATCATAAGGATTGCCGTAAAAATCCGCGCCCAGACCGTAGCTATGCGCGCCCATGAACCACGGATCGCCCGCGCCGAAGTCGGTAATGACATCGGACTGGATGGTCGCGTGGCACATCAGGCAGGAAATTCCGCGCACGGCGAGCGCGGGTTTGATGCTGCGTAACGTTTCACTGACGGGGTTATTGCCGCGAGGCCCGCGGCCGGGGAGGGGTGCGAAGAATTGATCCTGGGTGCCGCTGCAGGCCGAAAGGGAGGCGGCAGAGCCGGCGACGAGGGTGAGGAGTGTAATGGTGCGGGCAAAGGATGGTTTCATTTATAGCACCCCGAGTTGTAATTCTCGCAGTGTTTATTAACAATATCAAGTATTATTAATTATATAATAATTTTAATATGTTAAAACAGGGAAAAGGGCTACATGCGGGCCGGCATGGGGATTCCGAGCAGCCGCAACCCCTGGGCGAGCACGCGGCGGGTAGCCTCGACCAAGAGTAGGCGGGCCTCGGTCGTCGCGGGCGCTTCGCCCAGCACGCGGCATTCGCGGTAAAACGCGCCGAAGTCTTTCGTGACGTCGATGAGGAAGTGGGAGAGCTGGCTTGCCTTGCGCATCTCGAGCGTGCGCTCTAGCTGCAACGGGAATTGTCCGAGAGTCTTCAGCAGGTGAACCTCCTGGGGGGCGGTCAGGCGCGCCGCCGCTTCGGCCGTGAACACCGGCATCTCGGTCTTGAGCTCGCCGCGCTCGCGCGCTTTACGGATGATGCTCAGGCACCGCGTGTGCGCGTATTGAAGATAAGGCCCGGTCTCGCCCTCGAAGTCGACCACGCGCTCGAGCTCGAACATCACGTCGCGCGCGGGATCGGTGCTGAGATCAGAGAACACGACCGCGCCGGTACCCACCTGTTCGGCGATCTGGGAAAAATCCTTGTCCTGGGGGTTGGCGCCGCCGACCGAAGCCGCCGCGCTCTCATCCCCGGAAGCCGCGGCCTTGGCGGCTTGTTCGGCATGGCGTCTGCTCATGAGCTCGCGCGCGCGCTCGTTTGCAAGATCCAGCACATCTTCCAATGTCACGAAGTTGCCCTTGCGGGTGGACATCTTGGCGTCTTTGAAACGGTAAATGCCGGTAGGGATGTGCTCGCAGCGGTCGACCCAGGCGTGGCCGGCTTTCTTCAGGGCTTGGAAAAACTGCTGGAAGTGAAGCTTCTGCTCCGAGCCCACGATGTAGCTCATGCGGTCGAATTTGAATTGGTCGTGGCGGTAGATCGCGGCGGCGACGTCACGCGTGGCATAGATCGTCGCGCCATCGCTTCGCTGCAGGATGCAGGGAGGCAGCTCCTTGCCTTTTTCGTCGGTCACCGGGACGACCCAGGCGCCCTCGCTTTGCACCAAGATCCCGCGCTTTTTCCAGTCCTCAATCAGGGGGCCGGTCATATCCTTATAATGACTCTCGCCCCAGTAATGGTCGAAGCGGATACCCAGCCGCCCGTAGATACGCTGGAACTGCGCGAGCGAAACGTCCACGACTTGTTTCCAGAGCGCGACCATCTTGGGATCGCCTTGCTCGAGCTTCAGCGAGGCCTCGCGCGCGCGATCCTCCAGGGTCGGATCTTTTTCGGCCGCCGCGTGGAACTTCACGTAGATGTCGACCAATTCGCCAATGGAGGGCTGCGCGGGGAGCTCCGCCTTGAACATGTCGTACGCGATGGCGAGCTTGCCCCACTGCGTGCCCCAGTCGCCCAGGTGATTCACCGTAATCATCTTATGGCCGCGATAACGGCCAATGCGATCGAGCGCCGCGCCGAGCGCGGTTGGGCGCAGGTGGTAAATCTGAAAATGCTTGGCAAGGTTGGGGGAGCTGTATTCGAGCACCCAGGTCAGCCGCGAGTTCGCCGCGACCTGACCATAGGTTCCCACGCCCGGGCCGGCCAAGATGTCCTGCAATAGGGCGCCCAGGGTCGCGGAATCCAAAATCTGAAAATTGATGTAAGGGCCGGTCGCCACCACGCGCAGGCCATCCGCCTCCGGCGGGAGCTTCGCGACCAAGTCTTTGGCGATTTGGGGCGGAGCTTTGCCCATGGATTTTGCCAGGCGGAAACATGGGAACGCGAAGTCACCTAGCGTGCGATCGGCGGGGATTTCGAGCTGGGAGGCCTCGACGGGAGCGCCCAAAGCGTTGGTTAACTCGGGCAAGCGATTCAGTAATGTCGCGGCTTTCCTGGCAAAACGCTCCATGGGGACAGGTTTAGCGTCGGTCGCGATTCATCGCAAGGAAATTGAAGACCTTGTAGCCGGCGGAGGCCGCCGTGTACATCACCTTGCGGAGCACTTCGTAGTTCACGTGCTTATCGGCCTGGATGGCGAGCACCCCTTCGAAGGGTAGGGGGTTGCCTTGTTCGTCGCGCGCGCGCGACTTCGTGCGAAGAAACTCGTCTTTTTCCTTAGCCTTTAGGAGCGCATCATACAAAGGCAGGATGCGTTTGCCGCCTTCATCGAGGTCCTTGCTCTGGAACTTATACTGGGAGGCCTTCGCTTGGTCGGCTACGGCGTCCGCGCTCTGCGCGAAGTCCACGACGCGAGCGTTTTCAAACAGGATGGCTTCGGGGGTGACGATCAGATGCACGCTCTCCGCCGGAAAGTCCTGCGAACCGGAAATCGGAAGTTGTACGCCTGGCGCGGTGAGGAACGTGTTGGTGCTGACCGTCGCGCTCTTGAGCATGAACACCAGGATGATGACCATCACGTCGAGCAAGCTCGTGAGCTGGAGATCGAACTCTTGGGATAGATTCTTGCGGCCGCGGCGGTCACGGATGCTTAAGCGGCGAGGCATCTTAGTTGTCCCCCAGGAGGTTGCCGAAGATGATCTTGTCGAAGAGCTTGGTCACGGGTTGATCGGGATGGCCGTCCTTGCCCTTGAGGAAGATCGGCGGATCACCCGCGTCGAGCAGTCGTGAGATGTCCATCAGCTGCACCAGGATATCGTAGTTCGAGCCCGGCTGCGGGACGAAGACGATCTGGTTCTCGTGCGGGAACTGTTGTTTCACCCCCACGAGCGAGTTGTGGATCTCGTTGTAATTGGGTTGGCCGCCGCCCTGGTTCGGGATCGTTTTCACGGGGATGCGATCGAAGGGACTCCAGATCTGCACCTCGTTAGCCATGATGCTGAGGGTGAGCTGCAGGGGCTTTTCCCGTAACTTCTCTTCCACCGATTTCGTGCTGGCAAACGGCACGGGCGACTCGATGCTCACTAAGACCAGGAACGACATAGTGTAAAGCAGGAACGCGATCAACGTGATGAGCGCGTCGAGCATCGGCACCAGGTTGAGCGTCACCGGGCCTTTCTTGGTCTTGCGGCGGGAAGTTGGGCGCTTAAACAACGATCAGCTCTCCGCTTTGTTCTTGCGGGCCGACAGTAGGTCCATGAGCTTCACGCCGAACTCGTCGATTTCCTCGAGGATCTTCGTCGCCTTGTTCGTGAGGATGCTATGGGCGATCATCGCGAAGATGGCGGTGATCAAACCGAAGGCCGTCGCGTTCATGGCTTCGGCGATCCCCTGGCCCAGCAGTGCCTGCCGCTGGATGGCGTCCTTGGCTTCACCGATGGCGTTAAACGATTTGATCAGACCCGCGATCGTGCCTAAGAGGCCCAAGAGGGTAGCGACGTTCGCGATCAACGCGAGGTAGCCTAGGCGCTTTTCGAGTTTGGGAATCATCTCGAGACTGACCGCATCGATGGCGTTTTGAATTTGTTCATCGGTGCGGGAGGCGCGCTGTAGGCCGGCCTTGATGACTTTCGGCAATGCCGCGGCGCTCGCCCCGTTGCAGACGCGGATCGCGCCCTCAATGTCGTTGGCCAGGATGTGCTTTTGCACGTCGAACATGAACGACTGGCCATCGATATTTAATTGGAAAAACAGGCGCCAGAAACGCTCGAGCGCAAAGCCCACCGCGAAGGCGAAGGCGATCGCGATGAAGAACAGCCACGGTTCCCCGGCGTCGACGGCGTCCTTGAATGCTTTGATGAATCCGGTCAGAAAGCTTCCGCTTTGAATGGCAGTGTTGGCGACTTCTTGTCCCATGGTGTGGGCCCCTCCCGAGGGCGAAAACAGCTATAAACGACCTTTGTTTAAGGATACCGGATTCTTGCAAGTGGTCAAAAGGTTTCTGAAATTTGCCAGGGATGCCAAGGAGGGATTTTGCTTTTCCGTTGGGGATTCTGGGTTGACTATATGCGTCTAAATCGAATATGACGCTATGCGTATCATTTAAGTGAGGAGGCGGAGATGATTCGGGATTCTTTCGTTCGACTTTTTTGGCTGGCACTGCTGGTGGTCGTTTCAGGCGGGCCTGGTTTGGCTTTGGGTTTTGACAATGCAGAAGACGCGAACGAGCTGGCTGCGGCGAAGAAAAGCCTGAATTTAGTGATCGCCGCCTGCAACGCAATTCCAAACGCTGACCAAAACTATCAGTTTGTAGCGCCTTGCATTTCTAAAGGCATTTACCTGATCACGAGCGACCATGTAAATGCCGTCGGATTGACCGCTGGATTCATTAAAGAGCTCAGTGCCATCGCAAGCGCATGCAGTGCCGTCCCCACCCCGAAGGATTGGTACAGCTACATCGCCCCTTGCCTTACTAAGGGGATCACCGCGATTACGTCCGGACAGACGCTTTATGATTACGCATTCGTGGCGTGCGAGCCCTTCGAAAACACCCCGCAGTTCGCGGTACCGTGCGTGGCGAAGCTGATCGATGACTTAGGGGAGCGCGGCTTGAAGGTCACGAAGCGCGCTTGTATGGCCGGCACCGATCAGTACTCCCAGTTGGCTTGTTTGAAACAAGCTCTCAAGGATTCGATTTAGATGGTTGCCTTCTTCCGATTTTGGGTCACTCTCCTCCTCGCCGCGCTGGCCGTGGGCGTATTCTCGGGCGCACAGGCGAGTCAGCTGCCCGCGGGTAACCGGCTGAGCCCGCCGTTTGACTACACGGGGTTGAGCCCGGCTTGTCGAAGCAAGCTCGATCTGATTCAGCATACGGCCGCTTTCTTTCAGGATAAGTGCCGCGAATGGGCGAGTGCCAGTTACCAACTGGCTTGTCAAAAGCGCGGCTTTCAGGCGATTTTTAACGAAGAAAATCTGCTTGAGTTGGCGACGGGAGTCTCTGGGACGTTGGGCGGGAGCGCGACTTATCAGCTGGCTTGCTATCAGTCGCTTGTAGCAACCTGGGGAGCCTCGAAAGGCACGCCCGCTTATCAGGGGAAGCCGCTGATGAATGTCCCGTTTTCGCTTGCCGCCTTGGACGCATCCTGCCTGCAACAGCTGGCCGATGTTCGCGTGACCGTGGATTATTTTTCCTCCAAGTGCGAGAGTTGGGCGGCCGGATCCATCTCCGGCAATGCGGCTTGCTATGCCAAGGGGTACGACACCGTCTTCAAAAGTGAGGGACTCGCGGAATTCGCGGGTCCCCTTTGCGATACCTTACGGACCACGAGTGGCAAGAATACCTGTCTCGCTGATTTGATCCGGACCTGGGGAAGTCGCGATTTGAAGATGATGCTTGGCCCCTGCCTTGCGGTCAGTAACGCCAACGATCAGCTGAGCTGCCTAAAGAGAGCTGTAGAAAACTCGAACTAGCCCCGCCTCCGTGGCGAATCAGGACATTTGGCGCTGGATCGCCTGGACGAACGCATCTTTCGGCTGGTTGCCGACGATCTGATCCACCATCTTGCCGTCCTTGAAGAGGATAACGGTGGGGATGCCGCGAATACCGAACTTCGACGGCGTTTCAGGGTTTTCGTCGACGTTCATTTTATAAACCTTCACCTTGCCGGCGAAGTCGTTCGCCAGGGCGTCGATGGTGGGGGCGAGCATGCGGCAGGGTCCGCACCACTCCGCCCAGAAATCGACGAGGGAGATTTGGCCGGTTTTCATGACGTCGGAATCAAAGTTGGTGTCGGTGGCTTGCATTACGTTTTGAGAGGCCATGAGAGTCTCCATTTGCTTGAAATTGCTTGATATTACTCTGGGAAAAGCCCCAGTTTTGCACTACAAGATAGTCTACCATGTCTACCGAAGTCCGAAACTACTTGCAACTCACCTCTGAAGAGACGCAGGCCGCGCACCGCAAGTTCCTGGAAGAGTGCGGGGAGAAACTCATCGACGCCGCTCGGCTCATCGGACAAACGGTTAAAAACAAAGGTAAAATTTTAATCCTCGGGAATGGCGGTTCGGCCGCCGACGCACAGCATATGGCGGCCGAGATGGTGGGGCGCATGCTCATCGAGCGCCGCCCGCTCCCGGCGGTGGCGCTGACCACGGATTCCTCGAATCTGACGGCGGTGGGAAACGACTACGGTTTTGACCAGGTCTTCGATCGTCAGGTCCAGGCGCTCGCGCGCCCGGAAGACACGCTGCTCGCGATCTCGACTTCGGGCAACAGTAAGAACGTGCTGGCGGCCGTGCGCTCGGCTCGGAAAGTCGGCTGCAAGGTCATCGCGCTCACGGGCGGCGCTGGCGGCGATTTGAAGTCCGCTTGCGACATCTGGCTCAATGTCTCGCTGGGCAAGAACTCCAGCCGCGTGCAGGAAACCCATATCTTCGCGGTCCACTCGCTCGTGGATCTCTGCGACCGCTTCTTTTTGGAGTAAACCCCGGCCATGAAGATCGTACGCGCCAAGGTCTCCCATCGCATTGCCGCCAAATTTATCGACCTATTCTTGGTGATGTTCGTAGGGATCGTGCTGCCGCAATATCTGGGGCCGTTCCTGGGCTTCGCCTACAGCCTCGCGGCCGATGGGCTGGATTTCAAGGGCTTCAAAAAAGGCCAGAGCGTAGGCAAGAAGCTACTGGGGCTTCAGGCCGTGAGCACCACGCGCCGGGCCCCGGCGAATTACCGCGATTCCGCGATTCGCAACGCGCCCGTGGCCTTCGCGACGTTCTTTGCCATCATCCCGATCTGGGGCTGGATCTTCCTGATCCTGGTGGGTTTCCCGCTCTTGGTGATGGAGATTTATCTGATGGTGCGCGTGAAGACGGGGGATCGGTTGGGCGACGTGATGGCCGACACCGAGGTCATCGAAGTCCCGGCGATTGCGCCGAAGCTTTAAAAACCATGGCAAAACCCAACTCCGAACGCCCCACGGCAGAAAATCCAGATACGACGCTCTATCTCCTCGATGTCAGCTCGTTTATCTTTCGCGCGTTCTTCGCTATCCGGGCACTTTCGACGCCGAAGGGCGAGCCGGTGAATGCCGTCTACGGCGTGGCCTCGATGCTCAAGCGCCTGATCGACGAAGGCCAGCCTAAGCATCTCGTGGTTTGCTACGACTCGAAGGAACCGTCCTTTCGAGAAGAAATTTATGCGGATTATAAGGCCAATCGCAGCGCACCTCCCGACGACCTCATCCCTCAGTTCGCGCGCATTGACCAGCTCGTGCAGCTCCTGGGCATCCATTCCTACCGCATTCCCGGAGTCGAGGCCGACGATATCATCGCCACCCTTACGCGTCGGTGGCAGGAGCTATCCAAGAAAAACCACGTGGTGATCGTGACCGGCGACAAGGATCTCATGCAGCTCGTGAACGACCGGGTGGTGGTGTGGGACACGATGAAGGAGAAGTTTTACCGCGAGCCCGACGTGCTGGAGAAGTTTGGCGTGAAAGCTTCGCAGGTGCGCGACTACCTGGGGCTCGTGGGCGATAGCTCGGACAATATCCCGGGGGTGCCGGGCATCGGCGCCAAGACGGCGGCGCAGTTGCTAAACGAATACGGCGATCTCGACGGGGTGGTTCTAGCCGCGAAGTCCGGGAAGATGACCGGCAAGAAGGCGGAAACGTTCAAGACTCACGAGGCCGACGCCCGGCTCTCCGCGCAGCTAGCTTCCCTGAAGGACGACGTGGACATGGTGCTTGATCCCGCGTTTCTGCGCTACGATTTCCATATGACCCCGGAATGCGAAGCATTTCTTCAGGAAATGAATTTCAAATCGTTGGTGGAAAAATGGCGCGCGTCGAGTTCTGGGGGCCCGTCGTCCGCGCCTTCGCCATCCAGCGCCCAGGCCGGGGAAACGGCTGCGGTCACCGCGGGAAAGTGGATCGGCGCCGCGGACGAGTCCCAGGCCTTCCGGACGGTGAACGACGAAAAAACCTTCCAGGCGATGCTCGAGGGGATCGAGCGCGCCAAGCACTTCGGGCTGGATCTCGAGACTACCTCGCTCAACCCGCGCGAGGCGGAAGTCGTGGGCGTGGCGATCTGCCACGATCTCACCTACGGCTGTTACATTCCCTTGGCACACCGGGGAACGACGACGGCGCAGCTGCCGCGCGAGCTCGTGCTCGAAAAGCTCCGTCCCTTCATTGAAAGCCCCCGTTACAAGAAAATCGGGCAGAACCTCAAGTACGACATGGGCGTGTTGGCCGAGCAGGGGATCGCCCTGGATGGCATCGGGGCCGATACGATGATCGCGGCTTACGTGCTCGATCCCAATGGCCGCCACAACCTAGACGTGCTCTCGCAGAAATATCTCGACTACAAACCCATGACCTACGAGGAAGTTTGCGGCAAGGGCAAGACGCAGATCGGATTCGATCAGGTCGATATCGCGCTGGCCACGCGCTATAGCGCCGAGGACGCGTTGGTGGCAATGCGCTTGTGGGATCGGCTGAAGCCGCAGCTCGATGGCGCCAAACTCATGGAGGTCTTCGCTCGCGTGGAGCTACCGCTCGTGGGCGTGCTTTCCCGTATGGAGCGCGCCGGCATCAGCGTGGACGAGGGTTGGTTCAAGAAGCTGGGAACCGAGTTCGAACGCGAGCTGCTCGTGATCGAGGAGAAGGTGCGCACCTTCACGCCGGGACCCATCAATCTGAACTCCCCCAAGCAGCTCGCGCAGCTCCTTTTCGAGCACTTGAAGCTCCCCACCCAAGGCAAAACCAAGACCGGTTTTTCCACGGATGCCGACGTGCTCGAGAAACTCGCGCCGCTTCACGAGGTGCCGCGACTCTTGCTCGAGTACCGTGAAATCGCCAAGCTCAAGGGGACCTACGTGGACCCGTTGCCGAAGCTCGTGGACGCTAAAACGCACAAGATCCACGCTTCCTTTCATCAGACGGTCGCGGCGACGGGCCGCCTTTCCGGTTCGGACCCGAATCTGCAGAATATCCCCATTCGTACCGAGCGCGGTCGCCGTATTCGCCGGGGCTTCGTCCCGACGGAGGGCAATCAGTTCGTTTCGGCCGACTACAGCCAGGTCGAGCTGCGGATCCTGGCCCATATGTCAGGCGACCAAGAGTTGATTCACGCCTTTCAAAAGGATGAGGACGTACATCGGCGGACGGCGGGAGAAATCTTCGGCGTGAAGCCCGCGGACGTGGACGAGCGCCAACGCGGGATCGCGAAGGCCATTAATTTCGGACTCATGTACGGCAAGACGGCATTTGGCCTCGCGCAGGAGCTTAAGATTTCGCGCACGGAGGCGAAGGAAATGATTGATCGCTACTTTGATCGCTATCGCGCCGTGAAGGACTTCCTGGATGGGCAGATCGAGCAGGCGCGCGAGAAGGGCTTCACGACCACTTTGTTGGGGCGCCGTCGCCCGCTACCGGACATTCACGCGAAAAACCCCGCGATCCGCGCCAACGCCGAGCGTATGGCGATGAACACGCCCGTGCAAGGCACCGCGGCGGATCTGATGAAGCTCGCGATGATCCAACTCGACGATTCGCTACGCGATGGGAAGTACCGCTCCCGCATCGTGGTTCAAGTACATGACGAGCTCTTGCTCGACTGCCCACCCGCCGAAGTCGAACCCGTGCGTAAGCTGCTCGTGGAAACCATGGAGAGTGCAATGAGTCTAGCGGTGCCTTTGCGGGTGAACGCATCCGTGGGTAAGAACTGGATGGAATTGTAGGCCGTTTCTTAGGGCCGCCGGTCAGGCGCCGAAGACTTTCCAAACCCGCGCGATGAGATAGATGAAACCAATCAAAGCCGCGAAGGTGGCGAACGGCTCGTGGGCGCGATTCTTCGCGATCAGCTCCCAGGAGAAGCGGTGGTGCTCAGGATTGGCGTTCACCTTGAGCTTTTCCTCTAGCTTGGGCGGGCTCAAGCGCGGGAAAAATCGAGGTACGAGCATGCAGTACAGTTCGTAAGGAGAGCCGAAGATTCCGCGGAGCTTGGTTTCTTCATCCAGTATAATGTAGTGGTAGACCGCCGCGAAGAGCACGCTAACCGCGAGCACGAGCCACACGTTTTGCACCGCAATCGCCGTACCCAGCGCCATGATGTAGGTGCCTAGATACAAAGGGTTACGGGAAAAGCCGTAAGGCCCCCCCACGGAAAGCTTCATGTCCTTACGCAGGTAGCCGCTAGCCCAGAATCGGATACAGGCGCCGACGAAGCAGACGGCGATTCCCGGCCAGGCCGGGTAGTCCCGGGCAGAGAGCACGAGCAGGATGCAAAAGATCCAAGCCAGGGTAATGCGCGTTTTGCCGCGAATGGAGCCCCGGTACCAGGCGTTCAGCTTGGCGGATAAGGGGAGCGGATTTTTCTCAGTGGATTCTTTACTCATGCGGAGGCCCGAGCCCGGCCCCATCATGGCGCGACTCGCTAGGTAGCGCAATATCAAATTAGGCGGGTGGGTCTAAAAGAAAAGCACCAGCTCGGCCGTGGCAAAAGGCGCAATGATCGTATTGCGGCCACGGACAGGATGGTAATAGGTGAACACGAGCTCGCCGGGCAGCGGGAACTTATAGTTGAGAAATGCGTTGATCGAGCTGAGCGTGAGCTCGGCCGAAAGCGTTTCGAGATAAGTATCGGTGTCGGCGGCGATCAGGCTGTAGTCGATGCCGGGTTGAGAGCCGATATAGTGGTTCTTTCCCTTCCAGTACCATTCGTAAGTCGAGCGCAGGAACAGGTAATCGGTAAACGTGAGTTTACCGCCTAGCTGCGCCCAGAACTTATCGCCCATCTTCTCGTTTACGTTTTCTTCGATGGACGGTAGCAGGTCGTCCGCCGATTGCTTGATCATCTTCAGCTTCATTCCGCGGAACCGGTAAGTGTAATTAAACGAGGTTTCCAGGGTGAGGAACCGGCTCGGGGTGTAGTTCATCAGGTGGGCGACGGTGGCGTCCCACGCCCCTTGGCCGAAATCGATGGCGGTCACCTGGCGCGGCGAATACACGCGTCCCGTCGGCGCTTTGATTCCCAGTTGGAACGAGTTGATGAAGTGTCCCGGCAAGACGTTCGTGACGTCGCCATTGAAATAATTGTAGCGGGTTCCGAGGACCACGTCGCCAATGCCGCTGGCGTTAAAGTTCTCGACGTCCGAGTACCCGAAGGACCGCAGCATGGACGCCAGGGTTTGGTTGGGTACGGTGAGGGACTGCAGTGTGTTAGCCAGGTTTTGGCCCTGGGGGCCTAATCCCGAGAATCCGGAGCTTTGAAAAAACTGGTAAATGTCGCTGGCGGTGTTGGTACCGGAAACGCCGGCGTCGATCTGTACGTCCGTCTTGATGAAGGGGATGAGAATGCCGACGGTCAGCTGGTCGGTCACGCCGTGAGCGAGGGAGAAATTATAGACCTGTTGGCTAGCGTGACCGCCTACCCCTAAAAACCCCAGCTCCAGCGCGTCGCCCAGGCGCGGAAGGCTGGCGTCGTACGAAACAATGCCGTGACTGGGGTCCTGGCGGTGGCTGGGGTTGTAGCTAAGATTGGTGGCGTTGAGAGCGTCAATGAGCTCTTTTACCTGGGGGACGTACGTACTTAAATTCACCGAGCTTAAGTCGACGTTGTATTTGCCGACGACGCGCTCGCGGTTGCCGGCGCTGTTGAAGGTATCGGTGATGCCATTGCTCATTCCGTAGGTGAGCCCTAAGCGGAACCGACCACGGGGGATCGTCTGGGCGTTCTCGGCGCGCGCGTCGCCCGGAAACGTAGCCCCGGCCAGTATTCCCAGGAAGCAGACGAAGAAAGATTTCATTTTCGATTGCTTCACGATCGCGTCTCTCGGCCCAACTTAAATTACTCGAATAACCCTACTATTTCAGGCGGCAATCTTGATTTTGGAAATCAACTGGAGGCAAAAGGAGGCTGTATTTCGAGAAGAAATCCCATTCCCCATTTTCCCTGACGCACATCCCTGCCAAAACTCACCCAGCTAGTAGCTGCTTTAAAAAGTGAAGTCAACCCGGGGGATTACTGAGCGGCGAGGAAGTGTTCTTAATCGCTGACGGAACTTGAAGCAAAGTGTCAGAGTCGAGCGTTGACTTGAAAACTTCTCTACGATACCCCCGCAGATAGATTTTCTCGGATTTCATTGGGGGCGAAGAGGGTTAAATGTCGGTGTCGCGTCTTTTAACCTTGGGTGTGTGCGCGCTCGCTGGGGTGCTCGCGTTTCCGGGGTGTTCCAATTCCGTATTGCCGTTACGAGGGAAGGTTTCCGCCCCCGTTTCTCCCCCCATTCCCCAAAACGATAGTTCTGAAGAAGACCGCAAGGTCGATCCGGTCGATCTTCGCCGTCTGTTGCGGGAAGTGATCGAGAACGATCGTATCCGCGCCGAATCGGGGGCCGTGGATCGAAGACTCAAACCGTGGCGCGCGACTCATCTTGAGCCGATCCTGAAAGCGTTTCTTTCGTACCGGACCCATCGGAGCGATCGGCCCCAAAAACCGGAAGACACTTCGAGCGGGATCGAGATGTCGATCCGCGACGCGCCATTTCCGAGCTTCCTGATTTATGCGTTGATGAATCCCACCCAGCCGGGCGAAAAAACGCTGTGGGAGCAGATTGGCGAGCGAACCTACCAGGACAATATTCGCCTAGTGGATGAGCCCACCGACGTGGAGCTCATGGACTACTTCATGTTGGCGATCCTTGAGGGCGCGCATCTGAGCGATCAATTTCCCAAGAGCCTGCGCCCGGCCGCGAAGGCCATCGGCCGGGAACGTGCCGAGAAGGTCCGCCGCGCGGGCATGCCCGACGAAAATGGGGTCATCCAGTGCGATGCGGAGCTGGGACTCGCCATCAAGGTTTCCATCTTCGACAAGCTCGTGAAGCTCTTGTTCAAGGTCGCCAGCGATTGCGAGATGCGCCAGATTGTTTTCAAGATGTTCCACGACGCCGTCGAAAAGGAGCGCCGCCAAACCGAGAAGTGGGAGCGCGAGACCTGGCCGGCCGTGCATGCGATCCTGATGGAGCGGTTCATCGAAACCTTCAACTACGAGCTGCCCCATGGGTTCTTCGAAGTCCTCAGCGAGTTTAACGGGCACATCGCGGATTTCGTCACCGAGAAGTTCGTGTTCAAGAATTTGAATCTGCCGCCGTCTGAACTCGCGAAGCAGGATTACCTGAAGTTCGTCGAGCCGCGCGTCGCCGAAATGGCGGCGCTCTGGCGGGACGCCCCGTTACTGGAGCGCATCGAGCCGGGAACCGCTCCGGAGGGATTCGTGCGCATGCGTTTCTCGGAGCTCATCGCGGGCTTGCGCTCGGATCTAGCGGTGGCGAAGCTCATGAGCCGAGGGGGCGATCCCGCGGCCGCGGCCGTCGCGGCGCCGCTTTTCTACGCTTCCGCCAACCGGTTCCTCGTGATGCTGGGAAGCGAACAGGTCCTTTTCCATCCGCGGACGCTGAATACCGCGGGCCGGATCATCGTGAAGAATTTGGCCGAGTTCCCTGTCTTGGGCGCGGACAAGAAATACCAACCCGCTTACAAAGAACGCATCGATCACGTGTTGACGCCCGTGTTCGAGTCCCGTTTGTTCGGGGGGTGGGGGCTGCAGGCGGGAGAGACAGATTTTTCGCCCTGGGGGACGGACTTCGAAAACTACGTTCCCGAAGACCCAGACGCGCCCTCGCCGATTCGTATCTTTCCGTCCGAGTTTTTAATGACCGGGGGCGCCCGTCCCGTGGCCGAACCGGGAACGGTATATTTCGAAACGCTGGATGACATGTCGGATCTGGTGATGGGGGTCGCGGAGTTCGCGGAAGCCACCAAGGCCGACGGCGTTTTTGGCGGTCATTTCGGCAGCCAGGAGAACTTCCAGAAAGCGGTCCTGGGATTCCTGGATAAGAAAGACAAGAAGAACGAGCAAGGCCCTGCCTCCATCGTGGTGTTTCCGGATATGGCGCGGCAGCTCCCCTACGGAATGCTAGCGGTGGCGCTCAAGAATCTGATCGCGCCGAAGGGCGGTCACTTGGCCGGACGGCGGGGTTTCAATCTGCTGGTCCGCGAGAAGATCACGGCCGAAGGCCGGCTGGAGGAAATGGCGCGCGTCCGCAGCCTCGCGAAGTTTTTGCTCGCGGTGGTGCGCCTCAAGAAGGTGATGCAAGCGGATGATAACGCTGATCCCAAGCTAAAGGCCGTGTTGAGCGAGTACGTGAAGGATTTCCTGGAGTTTGGCGGAGCCACCCTCGGAGCGATGGGGCAAGACGTGTACTCCGGCGGCTTCCTGCGGCGGCTCCAGGATGTTCCTACGGGGACCCCGTCGGATCTGCTCGATACCATCCTGGCCCTGCGGGCCTTGACCGAGGCTCACAAGGAAATGGGGATCACGCTTTATCATCCCTATCTATTCCGGGGCTGGCAATATCTCGACGGCCAGTGGGGGACGGTAATGGATTCAGCCCAGCCCTGGATCCGTCGCGCGACCCTGCAGACGGAGCTCATGAACTTACTGGATAGCTCCGAACCCATCTGGGGAGGCCTGGTTCAATACGCTGAAAACATGCAAGGAGCCGAGAAGATAGGCCAGGCCCGCTGGCGGGCCCGGTATGGTTCGCTCCGGGCCGCGCTGGCCGAAACCCTTGAAAAACAGGCGCCTTGAGAATCCGACTTAATTCGGTTATCGTCGGCTTTCCCCTATAGAGGCCCCCAACGGAGGAACCCGGCTTGAAGTTGGAAACGAAGTCCAAGTCTCATTCTGCGAACGGCAACGGCGCGAAGAAAAACGCGGCCAAGAGTCCAAAGGACAACATCCAAATGAACCCCAAGGCGCTCGTCAAGATCCACGATCTGATGGTGAAGGCACGCGTGCTCGAGGAACGCCTCATCAAGATGTACAAGCAATCCGAAGGTTACTTCTGGATCGGTGGTCCGGGTGAGGAAGCGTTCAATATCCCGCTCGGCTTGCAGGTTAAGAAGGGCCAGGGGTTGGATTATGACTATCTGCATCTGCACTATCGTTCGAGCGCCATCCTGCTCGCGATGGGCATGGAGCCGATCGACCCGCTCCGCCAGATGAAGAATACGGCGACGGATCCGTTCTCCGGTGGCCGTAACTTCTCCAATCACTTTTCCGTGCGGAAGTGGAACGTGGTTCCGGTGACCTCGACCATTGAAACGCAGTACCAAACCGCGATTGGCACCGCGATCGCGCAGCGGCGGCATGGCGGGGACAGCATCACCATCGTCAACGGGGGCGACGCTGGCTCGGCCGAAGGAGATTTTGCGTCCTGCCTCGTGTGGGCTTCGCGTCCCGGCCACGAGCTGCCGATCCTCATGATCGTGACCAACAACGAGTGGGGTATTTCGACGGCGGCTAACACCCAGCATGGCGACAAGGTCATCGCGGATCGCGGCAAGGCCTTCGGCATCAAGACCATGGTGATCGACGGCAACGACGCGGAAGTTTCCTATCTGGCCATCCAAGAAGCGATGGACTACGTGCGCAGCCAACGCAAGCCGTTGCTTTTGCAGGCCAACGTCTCGCGCCTCTATGGCCACAGCTCGGCGAGCGGCGCGAACTTCGTGCCGAACGAGGCCGATTGCATCGTGCGCCTGGAGGGCAAGCTCGAGAAGGCGGGTCTCTTGTCCCGCCCCAAGATGGACGAGCTGCGTGAGCGTTACACGGCCGAGATGCTGGAGCTGCAGAAGCAGGTTCGCCAAGAGCCCCTGCCGGACGGATCGACGATTTACGATCACGTGTACGCAGGTCAAAAAGGCAAATACTGGTAAGAGAGCGAGATATTCATGGCAAACATGGCGCAGGCCATCCGCATGGCCCTCCACTACGGGGAAGAGAATTTAGGACTGAACGACATCTTTGGCGAAGACGTGGGACCTCCGCTCGGCGGCGTGTTCACGGCTACCCAGGGTCTGAAGACGACCTGGAACAGCCCGCTCGACGAGCGCGGAATCATTGGTGCCGCCATGGGGCTGGGCCTCGCGGGCTCTCGTTGCGTGGCCGAGATTCAGTTCTGCGATTACATCTACAACACGATCGATCTGTTGAAGCTCGCGGGCATGCAGTCCTGGGCTTCTAACGGCGACTGGAATCTCCCGATGACGGTGATGACCCCGGTCGGTAGCGGCATCCGCGGTTCGATCTACCATTCGCACTCTTTCGACGCGACCATGACCCACATCCCGGGCTGGAAGATCGTCATGCCGTCCAATCCGCTCGATGCTTACGGGCTTATGCTCGCGTGCCTCAAGGACCCGAACCCGACGATGTATCTGAAGCCGAAGGCGCTCCTGCGCGTGCGCGGTACCGACGCCATTCCGGGCGAGCCGGAGCTGACGACGGAAGGACAGAAGCAACTCAGTGAAATGATCGATGCGCCGCTCGGCGATCGCTCGAAGTGGAAGGCGAAATGGCCGAAGGGTCTGACCGATTACACGGTCGAGCTTGGAAAAGGCAAGATCGTGCGCGAAGGGGATCAGGTCACGGTCGTGAGCTACGGCCGCACGCTCCCGCTCTGCGCCCAGGCCGCCGATCAGCTACGTGAAGAAGGCATCAGCGTTGAAGTCATCGATATGCGCACGCTCTGGCCGTACGATTGGGAGATGATCAAGGGCTCGATTTTGAAGACCCATCGCGTGATTTTCGTGAACGAAGACACCGAGGTGACGAACTTCGGCGAGCACCTGGTCCGTCGCACGGTCGACGAATTGTTCTACGATCTCGAAGCCCGTCCGCGCCTATTGGCGGGGGAGTTCCTCCCAGGCATTGGCTTGGCCGATCCGCTCGAGATGGCGAGCGTGCCGCAGCTCTCGAACATCGCGAATTTGATTCGCGAAGTGGCGCAAGAAGTAGCGTAAAAGGCCCTCAAGTCCGTTAAAACCTAAGTATTGGGCGTGTCGACCGTGACACAACCCCTGGTTTTTCCCTCCCAAATTCCAGACCAAAATAGTAAAATAATAGGGCTAATCACAAGTCTGGAGTTCCGATCAGTAGTCACTGGCAGTATTTGTAGGGGATTAAAAAATATGAAGTATTCCGCCCTTCGTGCCGTCGCGCTCACGCTCTCGTTGTTGGGTCTCGTTTCCGCTGACGCGGCCGAACCGAATCTCACGCCGGGATCGATTCAAAATTCTTTTCCGCAGTACCAGGTGGCGCCGAACGCCGGCATGGGCGGCTTCGCCTTCGGAACGAACCCCGGCCAATGCGGGGGAGGCATGGGCGGCATCAGTAAGATGGCGGACAACGCCATGAAGGCCGTCAAGCGCAAGAGCTCGGTCGATCTTCTCACCGCCGCGCAGGGCGCGTTCGGGGGTTCACGCACGGGAGCTTCGGCCTGCGGGTCGCAAGGCAGCCTTGTCGAAGGTGGCGCTTGCTCGGATCTGCTCGCCAATTTCGAAACCTATCAGAAGCAAAATGAAAGCTACGCCGAATCGGTGAAGTGCAAGCAGGACGAGTTGGCAGGGTTGGTCGAAGACCTGCAGTGCTTGCAAGAGCAGGCGACGGCGTTCCAGAACGATGTCGGGCGCCTGAAGGATCTGTACGTGCAGGGACTGACGAATGAGCGGCAGAAGGTCGCGGAGTTGAATACCTATATCGAAGACCGCGCCGCTCAGGGCCAAGACGCGGAACAGACCCTGAAGGGCGGCGATACCGCCGGACCGGGCCTCGAGAAGCTGCTCGATCAGGCCACCCAGCTGAAGGATTTGATGGCCGGATCGGTGCCGACCTTCCAGATGCGTTACGACCAGATTCGCCAGAACGAAGTGGCGTTCGGCGAGGTAATGAACATCGCCGCCGCTGCGAAGGCGGAGCAGTGCTTCGAGAAAGAAGTCGTGAGCGCGAGCGCGACCTGCCAAGGGAGCAGCGGCCTCATGAGTTTTCGCGACTTGGTCCTCTGCCGCGTAGAGCAGTACAGCAAGACCACCTATGATAACAATACCGGTAAGCACGTCGTGGAAACGAGCGGCCGCGCCGCGATGGACGTGAAGGCTGCCCGCAATCGTGCTTACGTTGAGAGCATCTTTAACGAGATCAAGACCGCCATGCCGTCTAACGACATGGTTCCCGACGATCCGAAGGCATTGAAAGAGTTCACGAGCCAGAAGCGGAGCGTGACGACGATGGCCCAGCTGCGTGCGAAGTTCGAAAAAAAGCTCAAGGGGGTGCAGATCGGCGGCTTCGAATCCTTCGCTTCGGTGGTGATGGATCGTTATCGTTACTGCTTCGACAAGGCCGCCCGCGAGGTAAACCAGAGCCGGGCGTCGGAAACCGGTGACATCGGCCGGCTCGAGCGCACCATCCAGACGGATAAGGAAGGCCTCAATAAGCAGGTGGACGTGGCGTTGAATAAGTACGACGAGCAATTCATTCAACTGCGCACCAACATGACCAAGATCCACATGCCGTACACGTCGACGGCGGCCGTCGGCATCAACGGCGGCGATGTCTCGAGCTGTAGCGCCAACGAAGAAACCCGCAAGGACTGCCTGGTGAAGTACCAGACGGCGGTGGGTAATCTCGTGGACGGTCGCGGCGTGCCTTCGGGCGCGTCGATTCCGGTCAAAGGGATCAACCAGCAGTACTATATTCAGTGCCAAGGTCTCACGGGCTGCGTGAACACGTTCCGGACGGTCATCTCGAATCTTCGTCAGGAAATTCGCCGTGCTGACACCTTCAAGAAAAACTACATTGTCTCGGTGAATGGCCAGGTGGACAAGTTCACCTCCGCGCGCCAGGCGGAAATCAAGAACCTGAACTCGGCCTTCCGTAGCGAGCTCAATAAGATCAACGCCGCCATGTCCTCGTTGGGAGTAAGCCCCACGGTGGAGCTGGGCAACGTTTCTCCGGAAACCCTCCAAAAAGATCAAGACGGTTTGTATGAACCGCCGATGAGCGCGGTCGCGTACGTGGGCGGCACGATGGATCCGCCGATGTTGGATTTGAACCCGGATAATTTTTCTCGCGCCCTGGAAGGGGTGTCGTCTCAGGTGCAAAAACTGGCCGATGACGCGAAGGAAGTCGGTCAGGCCAATGGCAAGCTTCTGGCTAAGCACGACGAATGTCGTGAAGAGATCGTGGACCGGCTCAACGCCGACCAAGAGCGTTGGATGAACGCCAAGTGCCAGTACTGCTATGAGGATGGACCGCTATCGAGGATTGAAAGCGTGGTCAACGCCTTGGGGAATCGGGCCGACGGAGATAATGATCCGGTGGGCGATATTATCACCCAAACTGGCATTGACCCGGATTCGTTGTGCTCCTCACGTTCGGAAAAAACCGAAGCGCGGAAGCGCTTGACCGAACTGGAGGGCAAGCTCGCCGCGGCTAAGGACAAGCTGGACGTCTCCACCACGAACGGCGGGGTGGCCTCGGCGACGTTGGAAGTGACGCGTCTAGAGGACGAGATCAAGGATCTCAAGTCGCTGCTAGCCGAGATCAAAACCAAGGCCCCCATTTGCAGCCAGGTCTCCAACCACATCGTCAAGGAGCTGAAGCGGTATGGCGAAAGCGCCACCCGTGGCCTAGCGAGCGAAGACGCCTACCAGGCGCGTTGACGGGCTGGTCAACGCCCGCGAAACATCATATAAAAGACGGGATGCGCCTGCGCTTCCTGAAAATGCATGGGTTAGGGAACGACTTCGTCGTGATCGACGACCGCAAGGCGAAGCGCCGCCACGTCGTCACCAAGGCCACGGCTCGCCGCCTTTGCGACCGGCATTTTGGCGTCGGGGCGGACCAGATCCTTCACCTGGTGCCCGCCGCGCGAGGCTCGCGCAGCGACGCCCGCCTGGAAATTTGGAACGGCGATGGCACGCGGGCCGAGATGTGTGGCAATGGCGCCCGGGCGGTGGGGGTCTACCTCTCTCGTTATGGCGCCCGGCGGACCAAGACCGCGCGTACTTTTCAAATCGACACCGACGCTGGGCCCATTGGGCTTGAGCTCGTCGGCCGTGACCAGGTGCGAGTCGCCATGGGTTTCCCACGCCTGGGGCGTAAGCACGGTCAGGAAGGGGAACTGATCGCGGTGGCGGGCAAGCAGTTTCGCTTTCACGAGGTGAGCATGGGCAATCCCCACGCGGTGATTTTCGTGAAGGACTTGAGTCGAATTGACCTCGCGGCCTTGGGTCCCTTGATTGAAAAGCACGCCCGTTTCCCCGAGCGCACGAACGTGGAGTTCGTCGTCGTAAAGTCCAAGTCGCGTATTCAGGTGAAAGTTTGGGAGCGCGGCGCGGGAGCGACGCTTGCGTGCGGAACTGGCGCTTGCGCCGCCGCGGTAGCGGCTATCGATACGGGACGCGCGCGTTCACCGGTTTCGGTCGAGCTGCCGGGGGGTAAGCTGAAGCTGGAATGGAAAGCCGGAAAAGCCGTGTATAAAACCGGTCCGGCGGCGGAAGTTTTCTGGGGCGAGATCGAACTCTAAGCCAGGGGCTTAGTTGTCGATCTCCGTAAGCGGATTCACGTAGAGGCGGAAGGTCTTGTCGCGATGACGACGAATTGCGAACACGCCGCGCTCTTTTTCATTGGCAAGCTTGGTGTAGAAATCGGGATCCATCTCGGAAATGTCCCGCACCGTTTTGCCTTCGTATTTGCCGAAGTCTAGGATGACGAGTTCTTCGCTGATCACGCCCGTAACCGGGCTATTGGTGGAACTCATGGATGCTCTTTCCCCTCCCTGCGATTTGTGGCCGCTCAACTCCATAATCGGCCGTACCCGCCCACAGTGTAGCGACCGCGCGCCCGACTTGCAAGGGGAGGGTGACTAAGATCATCAAACTATTGACGAATTGCGTTATAAGGGGCTTATATGTATTCCGCCCCCCCAGTTATGGTAAGAAAAGTATCTATGTGCGGCGTCGTTGGACTCATCGGATCCCCAGAGGCGGCACGGGAAGCTTTCCTGAGCCTCACCACGCTTCAACACCGGGGACAAGACGCGGCCGGTATCCTCACCTATGATGAAAGCGGTTTTCACCGGGTGAAAAACACCGGGCTGGTCGAGAACGTTTTTACGCGTGAAAACATCGACTCGCTCACTGGCTCCATGGCCGTCGGCCACGCCCGGTACGCCACGATCGGCAAGGGCGATTTGGTCGACGTGCAACCCTTCCTCATCAACTTCCCTTTCGGCATCGGGCTCGTGCATAACGGTAACCTCGTCAATTACGAGCAGCTCGCGGCGGAGCTCAAAACGAAACGGCGTCACCTGCTCACGCACTCCGATTCGGAAGTTTTGATGAACATGCTCGCCGATGGGATCGCCGAAGCGGGAACGGGCAATATCTTCGAAGACATCTGCAAGAGCCTGAACACGATCATGACCCGGGTGAACGGCAGCTATAGCGTGCTTACCTTGATCGCCGAGCATGGGCTGCTCGCGTTTCGCGATCCCTACGGCATCCGACCCCTGGTGTGGGGACGGCGGCGAGCGCGCCGCGCCTATCCCAACGCGGATCGCGAAAGTTCTCTCCCCACCGGTGAATCGCACATGATCGCGTCCGAGAGCGTGGCTTTGAATTTCAACGGCTACGAGATCGTAAAGAACCTGGAGCCGGGCGAGGTACTCTTCATTGATCTCCAGGGGCAGGTTCATTCGCGCGTACTGCGGCCGCCGGCCCTGAAGCCGGGGGCACGCCACTGCATGTTCGAGTGGGTTTACTTCGCGTCACCCGAGTCCGTGATTGATCAGGTTCCGGTGTACGCCTCTCGTATCCAGCTGGGTAAGGGGTTGGCAAAACTGATCAAGCAGCAGATCGATAGCGGTCGCATCGCCCCTGACATGGTGGTGCCGGTGCCGGAAACCTCGCGCATCGCCGCCATTGCTTTGGCCGAGGAGCTCGGGCTTCCGTACCGCGAAACGCTGATCAAAAACCGGTATATCAAACGGACGTTTATCTTGGATTCCGACGAGAAGCGCCGGCGCGCCGTGAACCTCAAGCTTTCGCCCGTACGTAGCGAGATCGAGGGTAAGAGCATCTTGCTCGTGGATGATTCCATCGTGCGTGGCACGACCTCGCGCAAGCTGATTGAGCTCGTACGCGGCTCCGGGGCCAGGAAGGTTTACTTCGTGTCGACCTGCCCGCCGATCCAAAACCCCTGCTACTACGGGATTGATTTTCCCAGCAATGAAGAGCTGATTGCCTATAACCGCACGGTTGATCAAGTGGAGCGTGAGCTGGGCGCCGACGCGGTGATTTACCTCGATCACCAAGGTTTGCGTGACGCGATCAAGGCGGCCGGCAATGGCGTCTATGCCAACAAGCCTTGCATGGCTTGCCTGGATGGGGATTACCCGAGTGATATTTCCGAAGGCCGTCGTTTCGGCACCGCCCGGAGCGAGGACCGTAAGGCGGCAAAAACCGCGGGCGAAAAGGCGGGTAAAGGGGGGGCGGCTTGATCTCTCCCATGTACCGCGGCTCCGTGAAGGACGTGCTGGGGCCAGTCCAAGCCAAGGGGCACACGGCCGTCGTCTTTCGGTATTCGGATGCATTTTCAGTTTTCGATTGGGGCCGTATGCCCGACGCGATTCCGCGTAAAGGCGAGGCGCTCGCGCTCATGGGCGCGGCCCTTTTTTCGCGTTTGGAAAACCCGACGGCTTGGCAGGATTTTTCGCGCTCGCAAGTGGCGTTGGCGCTGCGCAAGGGTATCACTTCGGTGCACTCGGTTCAGCTGAAGAAGGGCATTCGTGAAGACGGCACGCCGACATCGCTCGGTTCGGCTTTCAATGAACTCGGCGAACGTTTGCAAAAAGAAGGTCTGCGGACGCATTACCTGGGCTTGGCGCGCGAGGCGGATCTCGCGGCCGACGGCGCGGCCGTCGCGCCCGTGGAGCTGAGCGCGCTTCGGGAACCCTTGAAGTGCATGCTGGTGCGGCAGGTATCCGTGGTAAAACCCACCCTTCGGGCGGTGATGGGGAAGGCGGTCGTAGACTACGCCCCCACGCGCGAAGCTCCCGCGCCGCGTTTGGTGCCCCTGGAAGTAGTGTTTCGTTTTGGCGCCCCCGAAGGCAGTTCTATTTTGGAGCGCGTGGCGAAGAATCCCGCCTACTGGGAGTCGCTGCCGCTGCCGGCCGAGCTTGTTGGCGCTAAGCTCAAGGCGGGCGCGAAGTGGGAGTTTCCCGTGCTGGAGTTGTTCACGAAACTCGAGTCCACCGATCGCCCCGTAGGAATGAATGAGGCCCTGGCGATTTCCGGTCTCAACGCCGAGCAGATGCAGGAATTGATGGTGCAGGCGACTTGGATCGCGGGTTTTTTGCGCGCCACGTGCGCGAAGTGTGGACTGGAGCTTTGGGATGGAAAGCTGGAGTTCGCCTTGGGTCCCGACGGTAAGGTCTTCCTCGTAGACGCCATTGGCCCCGACGAGCTGCGCTTAACCGCGCCGGCGCCCGGCGGAGGGCTCGTGCACCTGTCGAAGGAGTTCATTCGCGCGTTTTATCGGGATACCGAGTGGTACGCGCAGACGGTGGAAGCGAAAAAGAAGGCGGCCGCGAGCGGTAACGCCGACTGGAAGCGCGGGGTGAACGTCCCCCCGCCGCCGCTGCCCGCCGCGCATGTCGAACTGGTTTCCCAGCTTTACATGACGCTGACCCAGCTCATTGGCGGAGGTACCTGGTTTCCGGGAGCCTGGAGCCTAGATCGACTGATTTCCCAGTTCGCCATGCTCGTTCCCCCTTCCTTGGCGCGCGGCAAGCAACCCGCGGCGCCGAGTGCGCAGGCCGAACTTACTTTTGAAGATTCGGGCGGTGGGAGCGATCCCGCATGAAGACGGTCCTCGTGGTGGGGAGCGGCGGACGCGAACACGCCATCGTGTGGAAACTCGCGCGTTCGCCCCAAGTGGGACGCGTGATTGTGGCGCCGGGCAATGACGGCATGCGCTCCGCCCCGGGGGACTCCTGCACCGTGGAGCGCTGGGAAGACGTCCGGCTCGACTCAAACGAAGCTTTTGTGAAACTCGCCGAGCGGGCCTGTGCCTTGAAAGTGGATTTGACGGTGATCGGACCCGATAACCCGTTGGCCGCCGGCATCGCGGATGTGTTTGAGAGCCAGGGCTTGAAAGTTTTTGGTCCGACGGCCAAGGCCGCGCGCATCGAAGCCAGTAAGGTCTATGCGAAGAGCCTGATGCAACGGGCGAAGGTGCCCACCGCGCGTTTTTTCGTGACGGTGGGCGCAGAAGAGACCGCGACGGTGTTAGCGAGCCTCACGGGCTGGGCCGATTCGAGCGACGGGCCGCCCGCTTGGGTGTTGAAAGCGGATGGATTGGCCCTGGGTAAAGGCGTGGAGCTTTGCCGCACGCTCACTGAGGCGAAAGGTGCGGCGGAGCGGTTGCTAAAGATTTCTCCAAAGCTCATCATCGAGGAGTTCTTGGTGGGCGAAGAGGTTTCTTGGCTTGCCTTCTGCGACGGCGATTCGTGCGCGTTGCTGGAGCCGGCGCGTGACTATAAGCAGCTGCTCGATGGGGCGCGTGGCCCCAACACGGGTGGGATGGGGGCGTATAGCCCCGTGGTCGAGGTGATGCGCCCCGAGTTCGAGCGCCGGGTGCGGCACGATGTGTTCTTACCCGTTCTGCGCGAGATGGCGCGCGAGGGCTGCCCTTTTCGGGGGGTGCTCTACGCGGGACTCATGATCAATCGAGATTCCGGCCAGATTTGGGTGCTCGAGTTCAACGCCCGCTTCGGTGATCCCGAGACGCAGGCGCTACTTCCGCGCATGCGGGACGATCTCTACGAGTGGTGCCTGGCGGTAGCGGAGCGTCGCTTGAAGCGCATGCCGGAAGCCGTGAAGTTTGAGCCTCAGGCCAGTGTTTATGTCGTGGCGGCCTCGGCCGGCTATCCGGAACTGCCTCGGCCGGGCGCCGTGATCCATTGTCCAGCCGACTTTCCGGGCGCCGCGGCGGCCGCGCCCCGATATTTTATCAGCGGGGCCAAGGAAGAGGCCGGCGCATGGAAGGTGAGCGGAGGCCGGGTACTCGGGGCGCTCGGACTGGGGCCTACGCTCGTGCACGCGAGACAGGCCGCCTACGAAAATTTGGGGAAGGTAAGTTTTGAAGGCATGCAGTACCGGAAGGATGTGGCGGCGCTGTGAAGGAAGACCAGCGGGAGCCGGTTTCAATCGTCGTTTTTGCTTCCGGCCGGGGAAGCGGGTTCGCCTCGATCGTGTCGGCGATTGCGGCGGGCAGGCTGCGGGCTCGGGTGGCTTGCCTGGTGTGCGATCGCGCGGGAGCACCGGTGCTCCAGAAGGCGCGCGCGGCGGGAATTCCCACGGCGCTCGTGGAGCCGCAGGGTGGATCGCGTGAAGCGTACGATCGTCGGATTCTGCAAGCCATTCAACCGTACTCGCCCCGGTTCGTCGTCTTGGCCGGTTTTCGTAGAATATTGTCCGACGTTTTGCTTCGGGAGTTTTCGTCGCCCGAGGGCTACGCCCGCGTTGTGAATGTGCATCCCTCGCTTTTGCCCGCTTTTCCTGGCCTAGAGAGTTATCGACAGGCGTTCGCCTACGGGTGTAAGGTCACGGGCGTGACGGTTCATCTGGTTGACCTCGATTTAGATCACGGCCCGATCTGCGCTCAAGAGAGCTTCGCCATTGACGACTGCGTTTCGGCGGAAGCGGTGGAAGCGCGGGGCCTGGCGATCGAGCACCGTCTCTATCCCGAAACGTTGGATTGGGTCGTGCGCGAGGAGTTCGCCTTGCGGGGAAGGAGCGTAGAACGTGCACGTTCGCATTGAAGTCGCCATCCGTCCCGAGTTTAGCGACCCCGCCGCGAACGCGTTCCTGCGGCGTCTGGAGCAAAGCCATCCCGAGCTGCGTCGCAAAGTCCGCTGGGCACGCGTACTCGATATCTACTGGTTGGATACCTCCGCCCAGCGAAGCCAGCTCATCCCGGCAATTACCGAAATGTTCTGGGATCCCGTGCTCAATCTCCTTTTTACCGGCGATTTGATTCCCTCGGCATCCGGCCGCCACGGCGGCATTCAAGATCTGCTGGACGCGGCGCCTTACCGCAGCGGCGGCTTTTGGGGTTTGGAACGCCGGTTCCGACCAGGGGTAACCGACAACGTGGCGCGTACGACGCTCGAGGCCTTGGAGATCGTCTTGGGCACGAAGCTCGATAATGCCCGCGCCGCTAGCGGCCAGCTCTTGCTGGTAGAGGGTCCGGAGCTTGGGGATAACGACCTTACGACGCTGGCCCGCGATGTATTTTGTAACGAGCTCATCGAGTCTTGGACCGTGCGTACGCATGACGAGTTAAAGAAGATCGAGCGTTTCCAGCCCGACCAGGTCAAGTGGGAGTTGCCGAAGGTCCTCATCCGTAATCATGCGCAGGCCAAAGCTGCCCCGGTCATGACCTACGATCTCGGCAAGCTCTCGGACAAACAGCTCGAAGAGCTGAGCCGCAAGAGCCTGTGGGCGTTAACGCTTGCCGAGATGCAGGCCATCCGTGGCCATTATAATGATCCGGCCACCCAGCAGAAACGCCAAGCCATGGGCTTAGGCCTGCCGACGGATGTGGAGATGGAAGTTCTGGCCCAGACGTGGTCGGAGCACTGCAAGCACAAGCTTTTCAACGCCCGGATCGCTTACAGCGAGAACATCGCTGAGGAGTCCGCCCGCGGAGTTTCCACGCGCATCCCGAAGAAAGTCGAAAGCCTCTTCCAGGAGACGGTCGCGGGGACCACGCGCGAGATCGAACGTCCTTGGCTGCTGTCAGTGTTCAAAGATAACGCCGGGATTGTTGCTTTTGACGAGGAAGACGCCGTTTGCGTGAAGGTAGAGACTCATAACAGCCCTTCGGCGCTGGACCCCTACGGCGGGGCCCTCACCGGCATCGTGGGCGTGAATCGCGACATCTTGGGCTGCGGCCTGGGTGCGAAACCCATTTTCAACACGGATGTCTTCTGCCTGGCGGCCCCGGATTTCGCTTCGCCGTTGCCGGACCGAATTTTTCATCCGCGCCGGATTTTGGCGGGCGTGCGCCGGGGCGTGGAACATGGCGGGAACAAGAGCGGCATTCCCACGGTGAACGGGGCGCTGGTCTTCGACCAGCGCTATCTGGGCAAACCACTGGTTTACTGCGGCACGGGTGGGATTTTGCCGCTGAAGATCGATGGCCGCCCGTGCGAGTCCAAGGAAGTGAAGCCGGGCGATCGCATTTGCATGGTGGGCGGACGCATCGGCAAGGACGGAATCCACGGGGCGACGTTCTCGTCCTTGGCGCTCGACGAAAACTCACCCGTCACGGCGGTACAGCTGGGTGATCCCATTACGCAGAAGCGCGCGGCGGACTTCCTCCTGCAGGCGCGCGATCTGGGCCTGTACCGAGCGCTTACCGATAACGGGGCGGGCGGACTTTCTTCCTCGGTGGGTGAGCTCTCCACGATCTCCAACGGCGCGCGCATGGACGTGGCGCGGGCCTTGACCAAGTACCCGGGCCTGAAGCCGTACGAACTAGTGGTGAGCGAATCGCAGGAGCGCATGACGGTGGTGGTGCCGCCTGAAAAACTCAAGGCTTTCCTCGCGCTCGCCGCTTCGCGCGACGTGGAGGTGAGCGACCTCGGTGAGTTTACCGATACGGGTTACTTCGAAATTCTCCATGATCAAAAAATCGTGGGCCTACTGAATTTGGAGTTTTTGCACGACGGCGTACCTAAGCTCGAGCTGGAAGCGGTTTGGACGGGCATGCCGCCAAGCCCAGGCGCGGTGGAGCTTTCCTTCGATAAGGAAGCGCCCGTTCGTCTGCTCGAGTTACTCGCGCGTCCCGGCATCGCCTCCAAGGAGTGGTTGATCCGGCAATACGACCACGAGGTTCAGGGCACCTCGGTGGTGAAGCCATTGCATACGGTGAACTCGGGGACAACCGAAGCCTGGAGCGGCCCCAACGACGCCGCGGTGATCAAACCCAAGCCCCACTCGGCGGCCGGTCTCGTGGTGGGGTGCGGTATTCAGCCCAAGTTTTCCGATCTCGATCCTTACCTGATGGCCCAGGCCGCTGTAGACGAGGCGATCCGCAATATTCTCTGCGTGGGCGCCGAGTTCGGCACGAAGAAGGCGCTCGTAGCACTCATTGATAATTTCTGCTGGCCGGATCCGGTGGCCGATACTGGCAAGGCGGCCGCCCTTGTGCGCGCCTGCTACGGCATGAAGGAAGCTGCCTTGGCGCTCGAAGCGCCGCTTATTTCGGGCAAAGACAGCATGAAAAACGATTTCCGCGGTAAGCGCGAGGGTAAAGATGTGACCATTTCGGTCGTACCTACCTTGCTCATGACCGCGGTCGGGCGTATCGCCGATGTACGCTTCGCGCGCACCTCGGATTTCAAGGCGCTGGGCGATCAAATTTATCTCTTGGGCGGGGAAGGATTGGGGCTCTATGGCTCCGAGCTGCACGCCGCGTGTTCCGACAAGTTACGCGAACGCGGGGGAAACGAGAAGCAAGTGGTCGTGCCCTCCAGTGCGCCCGGCAAGAAAGGGCTCCGCGCCCCGAGCGCGAACTGGGAGATGGCGCAGGACCTATACGGATGGATCGGCCGCGCCAAAGGCGAGCTCCAGGCGCAGCTGCGCTCGATGCATGATCTCTCGGAAGGGGGATTGCTCGTCGCGCTCGCGGAATGCTTGCTGGCGCGGGGCCTGGGCGCTGCGATCGATCTTAAGGAAATCGAAGACCCCTGGGAGTTTTCTTTCGGCGAGGGGTTTCATTCCTTCCTCATCACCGCTAGTGCGAAGGACGCGAAGAACCTCGAGGACGAGTGGAAACGCTACCGGATTCCGTTCCGGCACCTCGGCTCGGTCACGAATCGGGGAGCGCTCGAAGTGAGTATCGAAGGCCAAAGGTCGTGGTCGTTGCCGATCACCGAGCTACGCCGAGCCTGGGTGAGGGAGGATTACTGGGAATGAGTCCCGCCGCCAAGACCCTGAAGGCGCTGGTGATCACCGGCGACGGCATCAACTGCGAGGCCGAGACCGCGGAAGCGTTCCGACTGGCTGGCTTCGATGCGGAAGTCTTTCATTTGAACGAGCTCATCCAGCGCAAGATGAATCTCGACCAGCTTTCCAGCGAGTTTTCGGCCGTGGCCCTTCCGGGTGGCTTCTCCTTTGGAGATGATCTGGCCTCGGGCCGGGTGCTGGCGCTGAAGATCTTGCATGCCCTGCGCTGGGACTTGCACGCCTATGCCACGCGGGGGGGGCTGGTGATCGGCATTTGCAACGGTTTCCAGGCGCTGATTCGGATGGGCCTGTTTGGCAAAGCCGTGTCGATCACACATAACCAGGACGGTCATTTTATCAACCGCTGGGTCCGGGTGGCGCCGAAAGGCAATAAGTGCGCTTGGCTTCGCGGCGTGGGTACCATCGATCTACCCATTCGGCACGGCGAAGGACGGATCATCGTCGCGCCCATGAGTCGCGGTGAAGTATTGAGCAAACTCGAGCGGCAAGGCATGCTCTGTCTGAACTACGATGGTCCGAATCCGAACGGCAGTGAGAGCGGTATTGCGGGCCTTTGCGATACCACGGGCCGGATCTTTGGGCTCATGCCGCATCCCGAGGCCTTCGTGCGCTGGACTTCCCACCCGGACTGGACTTCACGGCCGGACGCCGCGGGTTCGCCCGGGGATGGCCTGGCCATTTTCGAGAATGCGTTTCAGGAAGCGAAGGGATCGCGATGAGAGGCTTTCGATGAAGATTCGTCGCGCGCTTTTTACGTGCACCGATAAGACGGGTATCGCACCGTTAGCTCTCGCGATGCGGGAACAGGGCGCGGAGATCGTCGCCACCGGTAAAACGGCCGAGATCTTGAAACAAGCCGGTATCCCGATCACGCCCATCGAGAAAGTTTCGGGTAGCCCGGAGGCGTTCCAAGGCCGCATGAAGACGCTTTCGTTCCCGGTCTGCAGTGGCATTCTTTATCGGCGCGGCGACGCCGTGGATGAGGCGGACTTAAAGAAACTGGGCATCTCGCCCATCGATTGCGTGGTCGTGAATTTTTATCCTTTCGAAAAGGCGGTGGCTTCGGGGGCTACGGGCGCGAAGCTCGTCGACGAAATTGATATCGGCGGCCCGACGCTCGTGCGCTCCGCCGCGAAAAACTCCCCGCATACGCTCGTACTGACGCATCCCTCTCAGTACGAAGGAGTCATCGTGCAACTTAAGCGGGATGGCGAAGTAGGCGACGCGACTTGCGCGCGCGCGGCCGCGGCCGCCTGGGATATGATTTTAGCTTATGATGCGGCGATCGCCTGGGAAATGGGCGGGCAGCGGCGGCACGCGCTTCGTTACGGCGAGAATCCCCATCAGCGGGGATGGCTCGAGGTCGATGCGGATTCCCCGATTGCGTGGCCGGCGGGAGGTGGGCAGGAAGCCGCGCTCACTCCGAACGAGCTTTCTTATAATAATATTTTAGATCTTTCCGCCGCTTTTGATCTGGCCTGCGAGCTCAAGCAGATTCATGGTGATGGGTACACGGGCGTCGTGATCATCAAGCATAATAATCCTTGTGGCGTGGCGTGGGTGCCAAAAAGCGGAGCGCCGGGCGACGCGCAGATGCGGGCGCTCGAGCTGGCCTGGGCGGGAGACCCCGTTTCGGCGTTTGGCGGCGTTTTGCTTTTCACCGATCCGCTCTCTGCCACCGTGGCCCCGTTTTTTAAAGAACGTTTCGTGGAGCTGATTGCCGCTCCCGAGCTCAGGGCCGGTCAGGGCGTGCTGGCGCAGCTTTTGTCGGCGCGTAAGAACCTCAAGGCCGTGCGAATCGAGCGCTTCGTGAACACCGCGGTTCGTCTTTCCACTACCGTGCCGGGGGGGCGATTGGTGCAGACGCCGGACGCCGGGGGAGCAGGCCCGGGCGGTGAAGCCCTCCGCTCCGTCACGGAGAAGGCGTTTCCGCCGGCCAAGTCTCAGTTGGCCGCCTTTGGCGGCGCGATTTGCCGGGTCGTGAAGTCCAATTCGATCGTTATCGTGGCGGAGGCTCCGGGAGGCGCGTTCCAGCTCGTGGGCGCGGGCCAAGGTCAGCCGAACCGCATCGATTCGTTAAAAATATTGGCGGTGCCGCGCGCGCTTTCGGTGCTGGGTCAAAGTGGTCGCGCGCTCGACGATTGCGTGATGGTAAGCGATGCTTTTTTTCCGTTCCGAGATACCGTCGACGAAGCGCACCGCTGCGGGCTGCGGTATATCGTACAGCCCGGGGGAAGCATGAAAGACAAGGATAGCGTCCAGGCCTGCAACGAGCACGGCATGGCCATGGCGTTCACGGGAGTACGGCACTTTAGGCACTGATTATGGCGACTTTAGATTACGCAAAGGCGGGAGTGAACCGGGACGCGGCCGACCAGATGGTCGAGAAGATCGCCGCGCTTTCCAGATTGACCCATTCCGGTAAGGTCAAGAGTGCCGTGGGCGGGTACGCGTCTCTTTTTGCGCTCGATAAGCGGCGCTGTCTAGCCGCTTCGACCGACGGAGTGGGAACGAAGCTGAAGCTGGCGTTTCAGTTGGGCCAGCACGACACGGTCGGAATCGATTTAGTCGCGATGTCTGTGAACGATCTGCTCTGTGTGGGCGCCGAGCCGCTGTTCTTTCTGGATTACATCGCCATCGGGAAACTCGAGCCCGGCGTCGTCGAATCCGTGCTGAAGGGCGTGGTGGCCGGCTGCGCCCAGGCCAAGTGCGCCTTGGTCGGCGGCGAGACCGCCCAGATGCCCGATATCTACCGTGAGGGAGAGTATGATCTAGCAGGCTTCGCCGTGGGCGTAGTCGAGAACCCGCGGGTCCTGCCTCGCCGCGACGTGCGCCCGGGGGACATCCTACTCGGCGTGGGTTCGAGCGGGATGCACAGCAACGGATTCAGTCTTTTGCGTAAGCTGCTCCCTGCGGGCGGGGAATCCGAGACGCTGGCTCGCGAGCTGCTCACCCCGACGAAAATTTACGTGAAAGCGCTGGCGCCGCTGCTGAAGAAGCGCGCGTTCAAAGGGCTGGCTCATATCACGGGATCGGCTTTCTTGAATGTCCCCCGGATTTCGAGCCGGGTCAGCTACGAGATTCACCTGCCGCATCTTTCGGAAGTTCCGCGCGTGGTGGCCTGGGCACGCGAAGCGAGCGGCCTGGGATTTGATGAGCTGGCGAAGACTTTCAACCTCGGGATCGGCATGGTGGCGGCGGTGCCGAAGGCTTCCGCTTCCACGGTGCTGAAGGCCATCCGCAACTCCGGCGAGAGCGCTTGGGAATTGGGCCAGGTGGTGAAGCCGCGCGCGAAGCAAGGTTGTGAAGTTCATGTCTATCCTTGGGGTGGCTCCGGAATCGAAGACGAGCCGGTGAGCCTGAAGTATTGACGGAGCGCTTAGACTTAAAAAATGACGAAAACGGTTTCTGAGATTCGCCTGACCGACGTGCAGGGGTTAAGTCCCCGGGTTTGGCTCTGTCTCGGAGCGGGGATTTCACGCGAGGAAGTGAAGGCGTATTTTTTCCGTCAGGGCGCGGCGATGGCCTCGCACGCGGTGCTTTCCTGGGAGGAGCTCGCCCTGCGCTGCCTGCCCGAGGTGGCGGGTGGGCGCACGTTGGGCCCCGTTTCCCGCCAACGGGTGCTCAAGCAGCTCCTCGCCAAGCCCGGCGTGGGGCGCTACTTTCCGGAACTGAAGCGACTCCGGCGCCAGCGTTCGTTTTTTCGCAAACTCGATCGCTCGCTCCATTCCGGAAGGCTTTCGTTCGCTCACGAGCAGGAAGAGGCCGTGTTGCATCAACGTTTGGACGAGCGCTTCGGTAAGAATCCCGTGCGCGAGGAGATCCGGGTCCTTTCACGCGCCTGGGATGCCTGGCTCGCCGAAAGCGGGCAATGGGATATGCCCCGCCTTTTGCGGGAGGCGACCCAACGTCTGCGCGAGGGGCTTCCGTCGAGCCTGGGCGTGGGCGCTTCGCCGCCAGATAGGATTGTTTTTCTCTCCGTGCAAGATCTCCATCCGGTGCAGGCCGCGTTTCGGGAAGAGCTCGCGCACCACGTGGAAGTGGCGGAGTATCGGGCGCCGGTGAGCGCCCCCGCCGATCCCGCCGCGGGGCCTCGGTGGGACTGGCAGCAGTGGCACACGCCGGATGACGCCGCCGATGCGTTGGCCGACCAGCTGGCCATGGAGGTAGGCGGAGTCGGGCGTTGGGAGCGCGCCACCGTGCTGATTCCGGATGACCCGGCCTACCGGCGCTCGGTGGCCCGGGCGTTCGCGCAGCGAGGCTTGCCGCTCGAAAACCCCCGCGATCCCACTCTACTTCGGTACTCGGAAGCGTTGAAGCTCGCGCTTCAACCCCTGCGGCTCGTGGCCGAGGATTTTCCGCGGGCCGAGGCGATTTCATGGCTGCGGCGGGCCCGCAGTGAGCATCCCGAGTGTGGAGCTTGGATCCAGGAAATTCTCAGCCGGGGAATTCGCCAGGGCTTGAACCGCTATCGGGGAGGGAACCTCGTGCTCGTCCACGAGGAGTTTTCCGGCTTGAAGACTCGTTTGGGAGGCAAGCTCACCGCCACGGAAATGGCGCTCGCGCATTTACAGGAGCTGAAATCGTTGCGGGCGGAACTGCCCCTTTGGGTGCCGCGCGTGCTCGAGCAGGCCTGGGGCCAGGTGCTGGCGGACCAGGAGCTTCTGGGTTTGGGCAGTCAGCGAGCGCCCGCCCGTCACTGGCAGGAGAGATTGGGGGAGAACCTGGAGCAGATGCCCCCGCCCGTGCCGCCGCTTCGTCCGCGTCGCGGGGTCGTGTTGCATCGTTTGGGGCAGGCTCCCATTCCACTGCCTTCCGTGGAGGAGGGAGAAGAGCTTTTCTGCCTGGGCTTGCCCGCGCAATGGCTCGACCCCGCGCAGGCCGGTGCGAGCGCGGACGCGGGGGACTATTGGTTTTCGGCCCGTGAGCGAGAGAGCCTGGCGCAAGAGTTTGGCATTCGATCGCCGCTGCATGTCGTGAAAGAGAAAAAAGCGAGTATTCAGGCCTGGCTAGGGCGGGTTGCGAAGGTAACGATTTTAGAGTCCCAATACGATTGGGATGGCGCGGAGCTGGAGTCCGCGGCGGTGGTCTGGACGGAGTTAGGGTGCGCGCTCGCTTCCCCCGAAATCCAAGGAGCCCACTCGCGGTGGCAGGCGAGCTTTCGCTCTCCCTCTCAGCTGCAGCCACAGGAGGTTTCCTTGCCGGAAGTCGCCGTGTCGTCGTCAGGGCTTCCGCGTATTCGGGCTTCCGAGCTCGACCGTTACAGCCGGTGCGCCTTCCAGGCGTTGGGCTCGTATCGCTGGCGGCTCGGTGATCGACGCGAGCCCATGATCGAGCCATGGCCAGAGTATAAGGGCAGGCTTTTGCATAAAGCGGTTGAGCTCTTGCTGCTAAGCCGTCAACCCGACGGAGAATTTTCTGTCTCGGTTGAGGCGGCGCTGGAAAGGGCCTGGGAGCACACGCGCCCGCAAGGGATGCTGGATGGGCGTCGATTGCGCGGTTACGCGCACGCCCGGTATTTGAAGGTGCTTCATCTGTTCACGGAGGAGGAGAAACGCTATTGGCTGCGCGCCAAGACCGAGATCCTATCCGTGGAGCGGGCCATCGGCGGGGCGTTGACGCTGAATCTGCCGGAGGCGCAGATCTACGGAGTGCCCGACCGAGTGGACGCGCACCGCGATGGTGTATTGATCATCGACTACAAGACCTCGTCGGCCGTTCCGACGGGGGAGCGCATGCTGCAAGACCGTTACCGGTTGCAGCTTCCCGCCTACGCGCTCGCCGCGCAGGAGAAGCTGGGGCATGCGCCGCTGGGCGTGCAGTTCGTGCAGCTGGATCGAACGGGCGCTCGGGGGCGCGGGGTGTTCTTTTCGAAATGGAATGGAAAGTCGGAGGGTTCCCTGACGGATCTCACGCGACGCTCGAAGAGTTTGATGCCGGAGGATCGGCTGCCGGATCAGGTTTGGCAGGAGTTTCGGGCGGCCATTCAGGAAGAGACGCGGGCTTATCTGGCGGGACGGTTTACCCCCCATCCCAAGGACCGGACGGAGTGCGATCATTGTTCGTACTACGATCTTTGCGGCCGGGGGCGGCTCGCTACCACTCGAACGACTTGACGGCGCCCTTCTCCTTTAGGTGATTCCCCTTGAGATCGTCATCGGTGATGGTCTCGGCGGCCGCTTTGTTTTGCGCGGGCTTGCGCGCCTGCGCCTCGGTTGCCGCCACGCCGTTGGCGGGATGGCCATCCGGGTAGAGCTGCTTGGGCTCGGCGTCGAGTTTGAACGCGACCACATCGCCCGATAGCGCATTATTGGAAATGATAATCTTATCGTATTCATCGACCGACTTGTCGCGGTAAACCTTGAAGCCTTCGGCGAAGGGAACGCCTAAGATCGCGCGGCGGATGAGCTGCTTCTGGGGCGCATTGTTGAAGCGATAACCGATCACCATGACGGCTTTGTCTTTGGTCTTTTCGAGTTTTAGCGCAAGCCCCGAAAGGCTACCGGCCGGATAGACGTGAATCTCTAGGTTCCCCTCCCATTCGACCACGTCCACGCGCTTGCCGCTTTCTCCGCGGCCGTCCATGCGATCGTACTTGGCATCAGGGTCGGCGTCCTTCTCGGCGGGAGGAGCGGCCGCCGCCGATCTCGCCAAGATGAAAGCAGTGACCATGAGAGTGAGGGCCCCAAAACGGAATACCGACTTCGACATGCGTGGACGTTCTCCTTACCCAGGGCCTATCGGTCGAATGGAGATAAAAATTGAGTTTAATGATCCGGTATTTAGAGGGCTCTCTGTGTCACTTTCGACCGTCCGGGCCGGCCTAGTTTGCGTTTGATCCGCCGCCCGCCCGCATGCGATAACCCGGGAATGTCTGAAAAAATCATCTTTTCCATGGTGGGCGTGAGCAAGATCTTTCCGCCCAATAAGAAGGTCGTTCGCGACATGTACCTGTCGTTTTACTACGGCGCCAAGATCGGCGTCCTGGGGCTAAACGGCGCGGGTAAGTCGACGCTGATGAAGATCATCGCGGGCGAGGAAAAGAACATTAACGGCGAGGTCATTGCGAGTCAGGGCGTGACCTTTGGATACCTGCAGCAAGAGCCGCATCTCGATCCCAAGAAGACCGTGAAAGAAAACGTCATGGATGGCATGGGCGAAGTAGTGACCATGCTCCGCCGCTTCCAGGAAATTTCGGAGGCTTTTGCGGATCCAAACCTGGATCCCGACAAAATGGAAAAGCTGCTCGAGGAACAGGCCACGGTGCAGGAGAAGATCGAGCACTTGAATGGATGGGAGCTCGATCGGACGCTCGAGATCGCGATGGATGCGCTCCGTTTACCGCCTTCGGACGCCGACGTGACGAAGCTCTCCGGTGGGGAAAAGCGCCGGGTGGCCTTGTGCCGCTTGCTCCTGCAAAAGCCCGATGTTTTGCTGCTGGACGAGCCTACCAACCACTTGGACGCCGAATCCGTTTACTGGCTGGAGCGCTTTCTAAAGGATTACCCGGGCACCGTGATTTCCGTCACCCACGACCGCTACTTCCTCGACAACATCGCGGGCTGGATCCTGGAGCTCGACCGTGGCCACGGCATTCCGTGGAAGGGAAATTATTCCTCTTGGCTCGAGCAGAAGCATGATCGCTTGAAGCAAGAAGAGCAGGCGGAGACGAAGCGACAGAAAACTTTGGAACGCGAGCTGGAGTGGGTGCGCATGAACCCGAAAGCCCGCCAAGCCAAGAGCAAGGCCCGCGTGGCCGCGTACGAGCGTCTGGTGGCGGAGGATCGGCCGGAAAAACTCGAAGAAATGGAAATTTACATCCCCGGTGGCCCACGCCTGGGGAACCTCGTGATCGAAGCCAATGGTATTTCGAAGGCTTTTGGCGACAAGCTTCTGATCGACGATCTTTCATTCAATATTCCTCCGGGCAGTATCGTGGGTATCATTGGACCTAACGGCGCGGGTAAGACAACGCTCTTCCGCATGCTCACCGGCCAAGAGAAGCCCGATCGCGGCACGATCCGGATCGGCGATACGGTGAAAATGGCCTACATCGATCAATCGCGCGACGCTTTGAATCCCGACCTGACGGTTTGGGAAGAAATTTCCGGTGGCAAGAACGAAGTGATCACGATCGGCAACCGTGACGTTTCGTCTCGGGCCTATTGCGCGCGCTTTAATTTCGCGGGTTCGGATCAGCAGAAGAAGGTCGGCATCCTTTCCGGCGGAGAGCGTAATCGCGTGCACCTGGCGAAGATCCTCAAGACCGGGGCGAACGTGCTCTTACTGGACGAACCGTCCAATGATTTGGATGTGAACACTTTGCGCGCGCTCGAGGAAGCGCTCGCGAGTTACACGGGCTGCGCGCTCGTGATCAGCCACGATCGCTGGTTTTTAGATCGCGTCTGCACGCATATCATGGCGTTCGAAGGCGATAGCAAAGTCGTGCTCATCGAGGGCGGGTTCCACGAGTACGAGGCCGATAAGAAGCGGCGGCTGGGTGAGCACGCGATGGAACCGCATCGTATCAAGTACAAGAAGCTCGTGCACTGAGCGCGGGCCAAGGAGGAGATCATTATGCGGACTTCATGGAACGGGAAGGGCGGTTTTAAGCGCGGGGCTTTGGCATTAGGGCTGGCGTCGCTAGTGGTATTGGCGGCGGGCGTGGCGCGGGCCGAGGAGCGCGCGTTTCGTCTACGCGCCGTCGAGGTGGATGGAGTTAAGTTTTGGCTGCCCTCCGTCATCGTCGTCAAAAAGGGCGACCAGGTGAAGATCCAGGCCGAAAGCAAGGTACCGGGCGACAACAGCGTGCACGGGCTGAAGATCGGGGCCTTCAAGGTTGAGGAAATCGTTGATACCAAGGGCAAGGAGATCCGTTTCAAGGCGGACAAAACCGGCGTCTACGGGATCGACTGCCACATGCATCCCGCCCACATCGGTGGACAGCTCGTCGTACTCGAAAAATAATGCTCGTACGCACGGACTGGCTGAAAGCTTCCGCTCATCGTGAAATGGACGTCTCGGCCTTGCGTGAGGAGATTCTCCGTCGCGCGCGCGCGGTCGCGAAGCCCATCGTGATCTTCGACTTGGACTCCACTTTGTACGAAGTCCAGCCCCGCACCCTCGCGGTGTTGAAAGCTTGGTTGACGGAGCCCGCCTCTGGCCGTCATCATGAGACCCGTCAGCGTCTTGAACCGGCCGAGATCAAGCACCTGGGGTACTCGGTGCGGGACCTGTTCGCCGCCTTGGATCTGCCGGACGACAGCGAGGCTTACCACGAGTTCCGCCGCTATTGGGGGGATCACTTCTTTTCCGACGCGTTTCTTCCTCATGATCGGCCGTATCCGGGAACCGTGGAGTTCGTGCGTGCATTGCATGGGGCTGGAATTCATATCGTGTATCTGACGGGACGCGATGCTCCCGGGATGACCCACGGCACCCGCGCGAATTTACTGCGCGACGGATTCCCGTTGGGCGAGGGAACCGAGCTTCATCTAAAACCAACCCAAAAGCATGGGGACATCTCCCATAAACACGAAGTCGTGGGCGATCTGCGACGGCGGGGCGAGGTGATCGCCTCGTTCGAGAACGAGCCCCGCAACCTGGTGATGTTTTACGATGAGCTGCCCGGGGCGATGCACGTGCTGGCGGACACGGTCTGCAGTGACCATCCAGCGCGTCCGATTGCGGGGTTTTACGTAATTCGGTGGTGATCAGGGGGAAGGCATGAGGTCGATCCGGGGGATTTTGTTTCGTTATATCTCGGTGGTCTGGGTGGTGGGGCTCAGCTCGGTGGCTGGCGTAACCTTTTTTCTGAGCAAGAAAGCACTCGAGCAGTTCGCCCAAGACGATTACGAGCACCTGATCCACTCGGTGGGCCACCAGGTGGAGACTTCCTTCCAGGAGCAGTTGCTCGCGCTGGATAAGATTGCCGAGTTGCCTGGCTTTCAGCCGTTCGAGCCCGCGAAGGCGGCCGCCTTGGCCGAAAACTTCCTGCAGTACGATAATATCTTCAGCACCATCCACGCTTATTACGCCGATGGCCGCTTGGCGTTCGCCAAGAAGCGGGCGCTTTTCCCACCGTACAACATCGAGCCGAACTTCAACCAGAAGTACGACAAGGAATACATCCAGCTTGCCAAACGTGTTTTGCAGAACAACGAGCGCGCCGCAAGCACGGCTTTCGTCACTTCGCTCGGGGAGATCTATCAAACTTATCTGGTGCCGATCCGGGATCCGAAACGTCCGCACGCTCAGCCCATCGGGCTGGTTAGTGGCGCCGTTTTTCCTAAGGTGAAGGGATTGAATAAATGGATCGAGGGATTAAAGCTCGGCGAAGATAATTTCATCTTGGTGACCGACCCCAAAGGCCAGATCGTGGTCGAATCGGGTAAGATCGATCCCGCCCTAAGGCCTATCTTATCTGACCGTGTCGCCGGATTCTTGAAGGATGCCTACCCGGGCGGCGCCTATAATGGAGCGGCGGGAAGCCCGCCCACCGTCAAGGCCAGAGTCCGCGGTGGGATTCCCTATCTCTTGGTCGCCGAGGCGGTGCCGAGCTTGAACCTGCTGATCGTGTTGGGAGCGAGCACGGCGCGGATCGAGGAACGCGTAAGCTCCTGGTACAAGGTGCTCGTGCTGATTTTCTCGGTGGGTTTGCTGGTCCACTTGGCGGTGACGGCGTGGATTGGAAAGAAGCTGTCCCGACCCTTTCAGGAGATCGCCGACAAACTCGACGGGCTTGAACGAGGCAAATTCGACGGGCGTTTTTCCCCTACTTCCATGCGGAGAAATGACGAAATCGGGCTGCTGGCGGGTAAGGTGCAAAAGATCAGTGATCGGGTGGAGAAGGACGAGATCCTGGGCGAATTTTGGAAGGCCGTCGAGTGAGCGAAGGGACGCGCCCCGTCGCCTTGCCGAGGTCCCGGGTTTACCTCAGTAACTTTTGTCGGGCGTTTTCGTTGAGCACGGGCCTGCTGATCGTGCAGAGTTTTTTCATCGATCAGATCGGATCCGGGCGGATTTCCGACCTGTATTTCATTGCCAATATCTTCATCGTCGTGATTTTCCTGGTTCAGGCGTTCAAGGATTCTCGGGCGGTCTTTCTTTCGCATGCGCTCTGGGTCGCGGCCGCCATCGTTTCCTTGGCGGTTTTGCTGGTGAGTGGTTCCACGGCAACGGCGCTCTACTTTTCGGGCATTCTGATCCTGGTGGCGGACGTCACCGGCGGATCGGCGATCGCTTTGGTCGTTTCGGCGATTGCGTCGCCCGTCTTGTTCCGGACGGTGTTTCTTCGGATGATGATGTACGATATGGCGGGCCGAGTGGCGGGAAATCTGCTGGGCTGGTACCTCAGCTCCCAGCATTGGCTATCGGCGGGGCTGGTGGTGTCGGTCGGGCTAGGCCTCGTGCACTTCTTCGTGTTTTCGCGCATGCCGTGGCAGGCGGGGGCAGAGGGTGGCGCGAACTCCTCGGCCCAGGCCGGATTTCGTGAGCAGCTGCGGGAGGCGAGGCGCTTTATGCTGGGCAATCCGCTGATCCGTACCGCGCTCAAGGTAATTCTTTGGACCCACGTCGTGAAGATGCTGGTCGAGCTTACTTTCTATAAAACGCTCGACGAACGTTACTCCGGGGCGGAGAGCATCGGCATGTCCATCTCCCAGATGAGCGTGCTGGTCGTGATCGTCACGCTCGTGTTCCAGAACTTCTTCGGCAACCGCCTGAATCACCGATGGCGGCTGGTGACGTTGCTATCGGTAGCTCCCGTCGGCACGTTGGTCTTGAGTTCCGCGGCGTTTATTTTCACGCCTTTCTGGTGGGTCATGGGTCTGACCGTTTTCTTCCAGATCGTGAACCGCGCGATTCAGTTGCCGGCTTCCCGCCAATGCCTGGTGCCGATCCCTTCCCATTTGCGGGGTTCGATCCTGTCGTTCGCCTCCTTGCTCATGGCGTGCTCTTACATCCTGACGAACGGATTTATCTCGATGTTCCGGGGGAACGTGTCGGTGCCGATGCTGCTGGCGATCTTGATCGCGGCCTCGTTCTACGGGTTGATTGGCATTTCTGATCTCGATTCGCATTATTTCCAAAACTTTTGGCGCTTCGTGCGCGAACGCGTGTCGGGCTCGGGGGATATTTGGCGGGAATGGCTGCCCGTGGGCGCGGTTCGGGACGCCCGGAGCCTTTCCGAGTGGCTGGCCGCCCCCGCCGCGATCCATCGCAAACTGGCATTTAGCGGCCGCGTGGAGGAGGTCTATCGCCACGCGATGCCAGGTATCGAGGTGGTCCAGGCTGCGATATCCCATCTGGGTAACCTCAAGTCGGCCGATCCCGCGCGAAAGGGGGAAGCCCTGCGATTGCTTTGGCGCCTGCGGCCGGCGTGGGCTCGAAAATTTTTGGTCGAAGGATCCTCCGACTCCCGCTTTTTCTTGGAGGTGGAGAGCCGCCTCCAAGCTTGGGGTGAGCTTCACCATTTGAACTATTACGAGCGGGCGCGAATTCGGCACTTCCTGATTCTGTGGGAACCGCATGGGGATGAGACGCAGGACCGGGTCGGGAAGATTCTCGAGAAGATTCTAATGTTTGGGCGCACGGACCGGCTTTACGTGCTCGATACCCTGCTCAAACTGAAGCCGGGCGACCGGGAGGGGCTTGAGCTGTTGTTCGTGCTCTGGGGCTCCGCGAATCGGGATATCGAAGAGTGGCTCGAGCGCGCGGCATATGCCGAGCTGGCCGAAGGTTCGGTGGCCCGACGAGGGATGGATTTCCTGGTTCGCCATCACCCCGCCGAGGTGCGCGACGCTCTATTGAACCTGCTGCCGCGGCTGGACCGACTTTCGCTTACCTTGCTCTACCTGGAGGAAAGCTTGATCTTCGATCAGGGCTCGGTCCCGATCGAGGAAATCCAAATGCTTGCCTCGACGTCCTCGAACGCTGAGGCGTTGTCCCATCGGGACCTGATCGTGGGGCTACATCTCGAGGCTCTGAAAGGTTCACGAAACGAAGCGTATTGGCGAAAGATGCTCAAGCCGTTGCGAACAGCTGCCCCCCGTTAGGGGCGCTTGGTTTCGTTCGTCTTCGCGAACTCCGCCGCTAGCGTACGTACTTTCACGCAGCGGCCGTCCTCGTCGTGCCCTTCCTTCAGGGCTTTGAGCGCAATCACATTCAGCGTCGGGTGCTGGTGGATGAACTTGCCTAGCGCCTGGGTGCTTTGCGCCGTGCAGAGCGCCGGCATCAAGCTTTCCGCGTAGTGTCCGAGAAACTCGGAGGGACTGCGCTTTTCAAGCCGCAAGAGGTTTTCGAAGTAGCTGCTGGCGAACTGCGCGCGCAAGCCCGTTTGGTCGCTGGGGAAAAGATTCCACATGGCTTCCTTCAGGTTAGCGAGCGGTTCCTTGGACTTCTCGGCCGACACGGTCGAGAACCACTTGCGCTTTACCGACAGCTCCGGGCGTGAAGCTTCGGAAGCGATCAGGGCTTTTTTGCCCTTATCCGAGGGATCGCGTTTGAGCTCGGCCTGGGCGAGTTCCCGTGCTTGGCTTGAGCCCACGCGGTTCAGGGTTTTTACGAGATTCCAGCGCCGATCTTGGTCAATTTGCAGACCGGGGAAGGTGAGCTGGCCGCCTAACAACTGTTTCACGGTTTCCTGCCCCGTCTTGGTTTTGGCCACGCGATAGTAGCTATCGAACCAAAGCTTTTGGAAATCACTCTCCGGCTTGGCTTGCTTGAGCTGCGCCAGGAAAAATTCTTCCAGGCGCGCGTGCAAAGCCTCGCGATTCTTCTCCGAGGCTTCGGTGCCACGGGGGAGGTAAGTGATGACCGAGGGTTGGGACTCATAGCGTCCATAAAGACGCTGTAAGACTTGGCCGGCGAGTTTTACGTCGGTTTCCATGCCGATCGAATGGATCACCAGCTCCGCATAAGCTTGAGCCGGGAACTGCGCGTCGCGAACCATGTCCCAAAGCGCCTGCCAGAACATCGTGCGTACGAGCGAATCCTCGATTTTCGCCAGATGCGTCTTGGCGTTCGCGAGCGTCTGCGTATCCAGGCGTACCTTTGCGTAGTCATGGTCCTCGTGGTTCGGGAAGACCAAGAAGGGGCAGTCCTTGCCCAGGAATGCCGAAACGGCGGTTTGGGGACCGGTATAGAGCACGGAGGCGGAATTCGCGAGCTCTACTTTGCCCGACGAGTTCACCCGAAAGAGCCCAATCAGGGTACGGTGCGGGCGTTGGACGGGCTGGCCGCTGCCCGTATCCTGGACGAGCATGAATTCAGAGATCTTGCCGTCCTTGCACTGGTACTTCGCTTCGAGCGTGTTCACGCCCGCGGTTTGCAGCCAGCGCTCCGTCCAGTGTCCGAGGTCCTTGCCCGATGCCTTCGTGAGGGCAGCCATGAAGTCCTTCAGCTCGGCATTTTGATAGGCGAACTGCTTAAAATACGCGCGAACGCCGTCGCGGAATTCATTGGCCCCGGCGTAATACAGCACTTGCTTCATTACCGAGGCGCCTTTGCCATAGGTGATGCCGTCGAAGTTGGTCGTGGCCGCATCCGTGTCCGGTATTTCCGCCTGGATCGGGTGCGTGGTCACGAGCTGGTCTTCGGTATAGGCCCAAACCTTCGATCCGGCAAAGAACGAGTGCCAGGCTTGCTTGAACTTCGTGTTCTCGTACTGGGCGAGCGCCGCCATGAAGGTGGCGAAACTCTCATTTAACCAAAGATCGTCCCACCACTTCATGGTGACGATGTCGCCGAACCACATATGAGCCATTTCATGCAGAATGACGCTCGCGCGGCGTTCCTTCTCGTCCCCCGTGGAAGGTCCCCGCTGCACGTAACGTTCCGAGAAGGTAACGGCGGCGATGTTTTCCATGGCCCCGGCGTTGAAGTCCGGTACGATGACTTGATCGTACTTGCCGAAGGGATAGGCGAAATCAAAATACTTTTGGTAGAACTCGAAGCCCTGGCGGGTGTAATCGAACCATTCTTCGGCATGGACATACTTCGCCAGTGAGTGACGGGCAAAGAGCCGTAGCGGGATGCTGCCGGCTGGCTTGGTTTCCCAAACTTGGTATTCGCCCGAGTGGAGCGAAAAGAGATAGGTGCTGAAGGCGAGCGGGTGCGAGAATTTCCAGAGCGCTCGCCCATTATTGAGGGCTACCTTTTGCTTTTCGGTCGAGCTCGAAATGACCACCCACTTGCCGGGGGCGTCGACGTCCACGGTGTACATTGCCTTGAGATCGGGCTGATCGAAGCAGGGAAATAGGTTGTTGGCTTGGTAGGGTTCGAAATCCGTGTATGTGTAGATGCGTTGGTCTTCCGGGTCCTGGAAACGGTATAGGCCCGAGCCGGTACGGCTATAAGGATGGTCGTACTCCACCGTGATTTCGTTCGCTCCCGGTTTGAAGCGTTCGGCAGGGAACGAGAAGAATGCGCCGTTATACTGGGCCTTTAAATCCTTGGCCGAAAGCGCCGCGCCATTCAGGGTGACGGCGGTAGGCTTTCCTTCCTGGAAATCGACGCGAATGGGGCCGTCCGCACGCTGGAGCTGAAACGAAATCTTCGTGAAGCCGTGAAAGTCCTGGCTACCGCTCCCTTGGGGATCGAGTCGAAAAAAAAGGTCATATCGGACCTGTGATATGCGCTCCGCTCTCCACTTTGCATCGGTTTGGGAAAGCTTGGGGGCGGCCGCGGCGGGTTTCGCCGCGTTGGCGGGCGGGACGGATACGGAAAGGGCGAACAAGGACACGGAAAGGGCAAGGATTGATTTCATGGGGTTGGCTCCTGAGCTTAAAACTCTAAACGAGGTCCAAGGTTTGCGCCACCATAAGGTGAAGCAGGACAGGCGTTCAACCCGAGGCGCCGAGCTTTAATCCAATGACGCCCAATATCACCATGACCAGAGACACGACCTTGATAGCGCTCACCGGCTCACGGAAATGAAAGATACCAATCAAGGCGATGATCGCAGTGCCCAGTCCCGCCCAGATCGCGTACGCCACGCCAATGTCGAGTTTCTTGACCGCGAACGGGAAGATGGAAAAGCAGGCCGCGTAGAATACGAACATCAATACCGATGGTTTCCAGTGGGTGTAGCCGTGGGAGAGCTTCATGCAAGTCGTTCCCGCGACTTCCAGTATAATGACCAGCATTAATAAACCCCAAGCCGGGTTCATGGTCCGATCCTCCCGCTATTTCTTGAACATGAAATACACCGCGCCCAGGATGAAGCCGAATGCGATGACATGATTCCAGCGTAAGGCTTCCTTTAGGTAAAACCAGGAAAAAGCCGCGAAAACCACGAGCGTGATCGCCTCTTGGAGGGTTTTGAGCTGTACGGTGGAAAACACGTGCGACCCCCAGCGGTTCGCCGGGACCATCAGGCAATATTCGAAGAAGGCGATTCCCCAGCTGGCGAAGATGGCAAGCCAGAGCGGGGATCCCTTGTATTTGAGATGGCCATACCAGGCGAAGGTCATGAAGATATTTGAAAAGGTGAGCAGCAGGACGGTGATCATAGGGTCGATTTCATCATAACTATTTGAAATAATATAACTAATTTTTATATCAGGTTTTGCAATGGCCCATCTTGTCAAGGACGTGCCCCTCGGGTACTGATCGCGGGTCCCATGGGTGATGGTTTAGAGAGAGAGGGAAGTGTAGTTATGTCTTTGGTATTCCGTCGTTTGTCGTTGGGTGTCGTACTGGGCGCTTGGGCGCTTTCCATTGGTGGCGCGGGTGGCGTGGCTTTGGCCGATGACGCCAAGGCACGCGAAGCCCTTCAGAAGGGACGCGATCTTTACGCTCAGCGCGAAGATCTCGCGAAGATCGACGAAGCCATTAAGATATTGGCCGAGGCGGAAACCGCCGCGGCGAAGTCGGAAGACACCGATCTCAAGTACGACATTCTCATCGCCCACGGGCGCGCCATCTACTATAAGGGCGTGCACACCACCGGCGATAAGAATAAAATTCCACTATTTGAAGCCGCCTACGGTAAGTCGAAGGCCGCTAAGGAATTGAGCGATGATTACGCCGACGGGTATTTTTATTACGGCGTCGCGCTGGCCCGCTGGGCGGAAGCCAAAGGCGTGCTGGAGTCCCTCAACCGTAAAAAAGAGCTATTCGAGAACATGGAAGGCGCCATGGAGCGCGACACGCGTGAAGCGAAAGCCGGCGATAGCATCGATGGTTATGGCCCTAATCGGGTCATCGGCCGCGCCTACTTCAAGCTTCCCGTGTTTGCTGGCGGGAATCGCGGCAAGGCGCTCGAAAATCTCAAGAAGGCCGTGGATGGCGCTCCGAACTTCGTATTGAATACCATTTACTACGCCGAAACGCTCTATGACGGCGATGCTGCGGAAAAAAAGCAGGCTTGCGAACTGCTCGATAACCTCTTGAAGAAGAACCCGGCGGAAATCGATCCGAATCGCGTGCCGGAATCCAAGGAAGAGTTCGTCGACGCGCAAAAGCTCCGCTCGGAAATGAAGTGCAAGTAACCTGAACGGAAGGGGCCCCATATGCAGTTTCGGTATGGGATCGTAGGGTTGATGGCCGGGATTACCGGAGCGGTTAGCCCGTGGTCGGTGCTGGCGGCGAATTTGACGGCGCCGGTGGATCTCGAGTCCTCCGCGGTTTTGCCGGAGAACGTGCGGAGTCCACAGTTTAAAAACGTCTACATGGCGCCCGAAGAAAAATTCGACGGCTCCGGCAGCGTGGTTCCGCTCGGCCAGCCTCTCAATAAGACGGTGAGCTGGCAAGACATCATCAACGCGCAAACGACCGACGTGGACAAGAACCTGGTTCAGGGAACGTTGGGTGCGGCCGGCCTTTCGGTGAATGGCTCCCCCGGCGCGACCACGGGCCAGGTGAATACCGCGATCGACGTGATGGCCCCCGTTTTGGCGTGGGGAATCACCGATCGTCTTACGCTCGCGGCGGCGGTACCGATCTACAAGGTGGATATCAACGCCAACACGGGGTTCGTCCGCAGTTCCGATGGTCAGCGTTGGGTGGATTCAGTCTGCGCATCCGAGCCGCTGAAGTGTAATGAGGCGGCGAACAAGCTCAATGATTCGGTGAACCAAAAGCTGACGAGCTTGGGCTATGAACCGATCCGTTCACAATCATTTACGAGTTTGGGCGACGTAAAGCTGGTGGGCAAATATCTTTTAATGGAAGAGCAGGGGCGGCAGGCCGTGACGATCAAGCCGGTCCTGACCTTGCCTACAGGGCGCGCGCCTGACGTGAACAAGGCCCTCGACGTGCCCACGGGAGATGGCCAGGCCGACCTCGGTGCGACCGTCATTTGGGAGCGTGCGATCGGGTGGCCCTTTCGCGTGACTTCGTTCGCCGGCTACAATCTGCAGTTTTCCGATCGGCTCTCCCGTCGGATTCCCACGAGCGCCGATGACCCGCTTTCGGCTGACGTAGAAGTCGTTGACCGGAACTTGGGTGACCAGCTCTCTATCGGCTCGATGTTAGGGTATGGTTCGACTACGCAGGGGCTTTCGCTGCACGCCGGCTACACCTATCAGTACCAAGGGGGAACTTCTTTCGGCGGCGCGCGTTTCAGTCGCGCGCGCTACGATTTTTTGGAATCGCAGAACGCTTACCAAGACGTGCACAGTCTGACGATTGCGGCGGGATTCGCCACCATCGACTGGTTTAAAGAGAAAAAGTTCGTTTACCCTTTCCAGGCACGTTTGGTTTTCAGTAAGCCGCTTTACGGCCATAACGTGGTGACGAGCGCAGCCTGGATCGCCGACTTGGTGGCATTCTTTTAAAGGGGGAAGGATGAGGATGAACGCGAAACCGTCCAAGGCCGAAAGAGTGATGACCCAGATGATGCGGATGAGTCCGCGCGCGCTCCTGTTCATGAGTGGTATCATGGCGGCGATCGCCGGTGCGGTGCTGTCATCGGCCTGTGCGCCGAAGGCCCGGTTGGCCGAGGTGAAGGTGGACAAGTTGAAGCCCCATCCCTTGGAGCGCTTCGCTTTCGCGCCCGAAGAATCCATCCGCATGTCCAACAATAAGCTCTTTTTGTGGCGGCAGGATATGTCGCCGGAACACGTGCAAACGGCCTCGAAAATCGCCGACGAGATCGATGCCCTAGACGAGCGTTCGCTGACCGTCCAGAAACGGGTGGCCGAGCTTGAGACCGATCAGGCGGCGGTCGAGGACGAGCGGAAGTCCGTGAAGTCCGATTTGGGCAAGCTCGGGCGTAGCGTCACGAAGAAGCAGACAGAGCTCGATACCGAGATGGCGAAGGCTCCTGATCAGCAGGATCCGGACAAGATTAAGCAGCTCGAGACGGAGCTGGCCGACCTCGCCGCGCAGAAGGTGGCCAAGGAAGCCCGTTTCGGCGAGCTGAACGAGGAGCTGAAGGAGCTCGACGGCTTGCGAGACGAGGCCGACAAGATTGCCGTGTCCGGCCAGGAGAAGGTCCAAAAGATCATGGAAGTGGTCGATTGGTATAAAAAGCAGCCCGAATCGTTCGTATTCGCGCGCGAGAAAGACGGCAGCTTCTCGGTTTCGATTTCAAATTGGGGGGTCGTGGATGGCGAGGATGCTCGGAGCTTCTCCACCGCCGACGGCACGATCTTAAACGTCAAATACGAAGAGCTTGGCGGGGTGTTTGAATTCGAAGTAGCCGTGGCCGAGGGAGAGTCTTACGCGTTTAAGGTAGCGCGTTCTCGTTACGGCAGTCAGGCCGATCCGTACGGCCGCATTTTCCTACGCGGCGATATCCGTCACAAGCGTGCCGGACAACCCGATCGGCTAGGCAAGGCAAAACTCATCGCGGGTACCCAGAGCTAGGGACGCAGCATCTCCAGGTGAGGGATGTCGTCTTCCAGATAGGGCTCCGGGTTCACGGTACGAAAGCCCAGGCCACCGTAAAACTTTTCTAGGTAAGCTTGGGCGGAGATGCGCAACGGCTGCGGGCCAAACTCCCGCTCGATCCGGGCGAGCGCTTCCCGCATGATGGCCATTCCGTACCCTTGGCCCCGCAGCGCGGGAGAACTTACCACGCGTCCGATGCTGTACTCGGAAAAACGGACTCCCGGCGGAGTGACCCTGAGGTAGGCCGCTAGCATTTCGGGCGCCGCCGGAATCCAGCCCAGCAGATGCCAGCTCGCCGGATCCTTGCCATCGCTATCGAGGTAAGCGCACTTTTGCTCGACGACGAAAACCTCTTGGCGCAAGCGTAAAGCCGCGTAGAACTCGCGATTGCTAAAGTCGTCGAACTTGCCCCATTGCCAGCGAACCTGCATGGGGCGAGTCTACCACGGCCCCCGATCCCCGTCACCATCGGGTCAGAGCGAGATCGAAGGCGCCACGCTTGGCGTCGGGTTCCATTTGCTCCGTCGCGGACTCCAGCCGTACGACGACTTGCGCCTGATCGGCGGGCGAAAGCGTCTGCAGGATCTTATCCGTAGAGTTGTAGCGATCACCTTCAAAATACATCTGGGTGATTAGCTCGCGGTACCCTCGTTTGACGACTCGGTAGTGGATATGAGCGGGACGAATCCAATCCACATCGGCGGGGTAGGCGCCGGGGACAATGGTCTTGAAAAGATAGCGACCGTCGGCCTTCGTCGTGCATTGACCCCAGTACTGGAAATGCGGGTCGAGTGCCGCTTCGTTCGGATCTCCCGGGTGGTCGTATTTGCCGCTTTCGCAGGCCTGCCAAATCTCTACGAGCACGTCGGCCAGGGGAGCGCAGGTCTGCGCGTCGGAGACGGTGCCTTGTACGTAGACGATTTGCCCTTGGGCCACGCCGGCTTTGTCTTTCACGCGCGTGAGGTCGTTGTCCTTATCGAGCTGGTCATGAATCGGGTAGAAGGGGCCCTTGGGTTGGGTGGGAGTCCGGCGACAGGACGCGGGTTCGATTCGGGCCAGGGCCGATTTCATGAGCGAGCTGGTGGTGAGCGAAACGCCCAGGGAAGTTCCGAGCGTGGTGCCGAGGGTGCGCAGGGCTTGGCGGCGGGTGATCATTCGAGTTCTCCTTTTTAATGGTCAATGCGATCTGGAATGGGGTATAGCCCCGGCATATATATTAATAAAATATATTGATTCAATATTTGTAATAGGGAAAATTTATGGAAACTCTACCCACCGCCCACGAGCTTCAGTACTTCCTGGAGGTTGCAGGGACACTCAATATCTCCCGTGCCGCTGAGCGCTTGGGGGTGACCCAGCCCACGCTGAGCTTGGCGATGCGTCGCCTGGAGTCGGCGGTGGGCGCGCCGCTTCTCGTACGGGGAAAAAATGGCGTGCAACTCACCCGTGCCGGGCAACGGTTTTCCGCCCAAGCCCGCGAGTTGCTGGAGCGGTGGGGCAAGCTGCGAGCCGAAACTTTACGCGAGCGTGACGAGATCCGCGGCCACTTCACCCTGGGGTGTCATCCATCGGTCGCGCTCTATACGCTGCCGCATTGCCTACCCGCGCTTTTGCGCCGGCACGCCGAGCTTACGCTTTCGCTCGTGCATGATCTTTCTCGACGGGTGACCGAGGCGGTCGTGAGTTGCCGATTGGATTTTGGGATCGCGGTCAACCCCGTGGCCCATCCGGATCTGGTGATTCACGAGCTGATGGAAGACGAAGTGACGCTCTGGGCGGCCCCAGGCGTGAGCGGTAAGGAGGGGGCTTTAACAGGCACCTTGATCGCGGATCCGGAGCTTTTCCAAACCCAGGAAATCCTGCGTAAGCTCAAGCGGCGAGGCGAGCCGGTGTTTCCGCGGGTGATTGCTTCTTCGAATCTCGAGGTGATTACTAGCTTAGTCGCGGCGGGAGCGGGCGTGGGCGTTTTGCCGGGACGCGTGGCGAAGCGGGTGCCGCAGGCCAGGCTCCGGCGGTGGCGGACGGATGCGCCGGTCTATCGGGACCGCATCTGTCTGGTCTATCGGCCCGATCTTCAAAAAGGGGCGGCCCCGCAGGCGGTCCTGCGCGCCTTACGGGAATTGAAGTAGGCGGGCGAGCGTCCGCAGGACTGCGCTAAAACAATCCGTTAATTTTATTGCTGAAAACGGGCACTTCCCCGTGTACCGGTAATTTTAGTGGAGTGTTTCAGTCTGTATTGCCGTTCCGGATTCCATCAAAGCGCCGCGTATACGGATCGAAGGGTGTGAAATTCCAGGGATATATTGTAGGACTAAGTCGTGACTCCCACATTTCATTCACCCAGCGCAGGCTTTTGGAAGGATAAACGCGTTTTCGTGACCGGGCACACCGGTTTCAAAGGGGCGTGGCTTTCTTACTGGCTTCATCATCTAGGCGCGCGAGTCGGGGGTTACGCGCTTCCACCCGACGCCCGTCCGAACTTATTTGAGCCGCTGGGACTCGCCCAGCGCATGGATTCGCATTTCGGCGACGTGCGCGATCTCGCGACGCTGCAGACGCAGATGAAAAAATTCCGCCCCGACATAGTATTGCATCTCGCGGCGCAAGCATTGGTGCGGCCTTCGTACGAAGACCCGGTCGGAACTTACGCCACGAACGTGATGGGGACGGTGAATGTGCTCGAAGCGGCCCGGCAAACCGGCTCGGCCCGTGCGATCGTCGTGGTTACCACCGACAAGTGTTACGAGAATCGCGAGTGGGCCTGGGGCTATCGGGAAAACGAACCCATGGGCGGCTACGATCCCTACAGCAGCAGCAAGGGTTGCGCGGAACTCGTGACTTCGGCTTATCGCCGTTCCTTTTTTTCCGGAGCGGGGATCGCCAGCGCCCGGGCAGGCAACGTCATTGGTGGAGGAGATTGGTCCGTGGATCGTCTCATCCCCGATTGCATCCGGTCTCTGCAGAAGAATCAACCCATCCCGGTACGTAATCCGGCGTCCACTCGTCCCTGGCAGCATGTGCTCGAACCCTTGGGCGGTTACCTGCGCCTGGCGGAGAAGCTTTGGGATGAGCCCGCGCGCATGGCGCAGGCCTTTAACTTTGGTCCTGCGCTTTCCGATGCCCGGCCCGTGTCGTGGATCGCCGACCGTATGGTCGCCCTCTGGGGCGGGGGCGCCCGCTGGGAAAATCGGCAGGAGCCCGGCGCGCCTCATGAGGCGAACTACCTGAAGCTGGATTGCTCCCTCGCGAAATCGGAGCTGGGTTGGGAGCCGCGCACGGACTTAACGAAGGCTTTGGAATGGGTCGTGGAGTGGTACCGCGAGGTGGGGCCCGACGGGTTAGGAAGCCGGGTGGAGACGCTCACCCGCAAGCAAATCGAGGAGTTCGAGAAGCTCGCATGATGAAACACGCGCAATGCCGTTTTTGCCAGTCACCGCTGCAGGAAACTTTCGCGGATTTGGGAATGTCGCCGCTTTCCAATGCTTACCTTCGCCCCGGGCGGCTACGGGAGATGGAGGCGTTCTTCCCGTTGCACGCGTTTGTTTGCGGTAAGTGCTGGCTCGTCCAACTCGAGGAGTTTGAAAGCCCACAGCGCATTTTTTCCGATTATGCTTACTTCTCGTCTTTTTCGGATAGCTGGCTGAAGCACGCGGAAGCCTACTGCAAGAAAATGACGGAGCTCTGGGGTTTGGGGGCGGGATCCCAAGTCGTGGAACTCGCGAGTAACGACGGTTATCTGCTGCAATACTTCAAGCAGCGGGGAGTGCCGGTCTTGGGCGTGGAGCCGGCGGAGAATGTCGCCCGGGTCGCGGTCGAAAAAGGCATTCCGACCGAAGTGATGTTTTTCGGCGCGGAGACGGCCAAGCATCTCAAGGGCAAGGGCTACGCGGCGGATCTTCTGCTGGGTAACAACGTGCTTGCTCACGTCCCGGACCTCAACGGTTTCGTACGCGGAATGCAGGTCCTCCTCAAGCCGAACGGCGTGATCACCATGGAGTTTCCGCATCTTTTGCGCCTCATGGAACAGAATCAGTTCGATACGATTTATCATGAGCATTTTTCGTATTTTTCCCTGCTGACGGTGGAGAAGGTTTTCGCCCACCATGGTCTGACGATTTTCGACGTCGAAGAGTTGCCTACCCACGGCGGCTCCCTGCGGATTTTCGCGCGGCACGCGTCTCCGCCCGCGGGCGTCCCCGAACGGCCGGTCACGGCGGCCGTGGGCAAGCTGCGCGATGCCGAGCTGCGCTCCGGCCTGGGCGATTTCGCCGCCTATCGCGCGTTCTCCGAACAGGTGAAGCGTACGAAGCGTAAGCTTTTGGAGTTTCTCGTGCGGGCCAAGGACGAAGGAAAGAAGATCGTCGGCTACGGCGCGGCCGCCAAGGGAAACACGCTCTTGAACTACTGTGGCGTGCGTACGGACATGATTGACTACGTCGTGGATCGCAGCCCGCATAAGCAGGGCCTCTACCTGCCCGGCACCCACATTCCCATCTGTAGTCCTGACCGAATCCGCGAGACGCGCCCGGACTACGTGCTGATCTTGCCGTGGAACCTGCGGGAGGAGATCGCCGGTCAGGTCAAATTCATCTCCGAATGGGGAGGCCAATTCGTGGTTCCCATCCCCGAGGTGAAAGTTTTCTCATGATCTTCGAGAAAACCTCCCTGGCCGGTCTGGTCGTGGTGAAGCCCGCCCGTCTGGAGGACAGCCGGGGGTTTTTCGCCCGCAGTTTCTGTGAACGGGAGTTCACGGCCGCGGGTCTACCGGATCGTTTTGTGCAATGTAACGTTTCCTACAACGTCCGTCGCGGAATCCTAAGGGGCATGCATTTTCAAGCGGGCGAGGGGAAGCTCGTGCGCTGTACGCGGGGTCGGGTCTTCGACGTGGCGATCGACTTGCGTCGCGATTCACCGACTTTCCGAAAATGGCACGGGTTGGAGCTGTCCCAGGACAATCACCATGCATTCTATATTCCGCCTGGATTCGCCCACGGTTTTCAGACCCTGGTCGACGAGTCGGAAGTGTTCTATCAGATGACCGATTTTTTCCAGCCGGAGCGCGCCGGTGGCGTGCGGTGGAATGACCCGGCCTTCGGCGTGCGCTGGCCTCTGCCCAATCCGGAGCTTTCCGAGCGCGACCAAGGATTCGCGCAGTTCGAATGAGTTTCGAGCGGGGAAGCGTGATGTTGACGGGAGCGAGCGGCTTTATCGGCCGTTTTGTCGAGCGTGCCTTGCGCGCCCGGGGCTACCGGGTGCTTCCCGTTGAATTCGATCTCTTTGATGAGGGAGCGCGGCGGGAGTGGTTGGCGCGCCATCGTCCGGACCACGTGCTGCACCTGGCGTGGTACACCGAGCATGGTAAGTTTTGGTCGGCACCGGTGAACGCGGACTGGGTACGCATGGGACGCGAATTTTTCGCGGACTTCCGTAGGGTGGCGCGTTCAGGGCACAGCCGTTTCGTCGCCGCCGGTACGGTCGCGGAGTATGATTGGGGATCGATTCAGTCTCGACCGCTCACCGAGTCTGCCCCCCTGCGGCCCGGAAATTTCTATGGGCAATGTAAGCATGAACTGCGCGAAGCGCTAGTGGGTGACGCCCGGGACAGCGGCGTTACGGTCGTCTGGGGCCGAGTGTTTTGGCTCTACGGTCCGGGCGAAAACCCGGCGCGGTTGGTGGCGCATGCATTCGCGCGTACGTTGCAGGGGCTTCCCGCGGAATTCACGGCGGGCACCCAGGTCAGGGATTTCATCCACGTGAGCGACTTAGGCGAAGCGTTCTCCGCGCTGCTCGATAGCGATGTATCGGGCGCGGTGAATTTGGCGAGTGGCGTGGCGGTCAGCTTGCGTGAAGTGCTTGAGGAAATTGGCCGGGTGACGGGCCGTCCCGAGCTTCTCCATATCGGTGCCAAACCCGTGCCGGCGCAGGATCCTCCTTACCTGGTGGCCGACGTGACACGAATGCGCGAGGAGCTGAAGGTCCATCCGCGTTTCCGCTTGGCGGAGGGGCTGCGGGAGACGTGGCAGTGGTGGCAGACGCAGGCGGGCGCGCATGTTTAAGTGCATGGCTTGCGGGGGCGCAGATTCTACGCTCATTTACCGGGGATGCGTGGATTACTACCTGGGCAAGGATTATCGGGCGGATTACTTTCGGTGCGCCAAGTGTTCGCTGGTGCAGCAGCATCCGCTCCCTCCCGCCGAGAAGATTCCCGCTTTTTACGACGCCTATCCCATCCACCAGCGTAAGTCACCGCTCTACGATTTCATGCGTTGGCTGCTCATGGGGCGCGTTTATTTCCGTCCGCCCCGTTTGTCCGGTCCGTCGGCTTCGGCACCTACGGTCATCGATTTTGGCTGCGGGGACGGAAGCTTTCTCGCCTGGATTCGTCGTCGGCAGCCCGAGCTCGTGCTCGGCGGCTTCGAGCTGTCGCCCGCCCAAGCCCGCGCGCTTACCCAGGCCTTGGGGGTGCCCGTCGAATCGGATCCCCAGGTATTGCGGAACCGGTGGGAAGGCCGTGCGGATTGGGTGACTTTGCACTACGTGCTGGAGCACGTGACCGATCTGCCTGGCACGTTTCTCCGGGTGCATGAGCTTCTAAAGCGTGGCGGCGGTTTCTATTTCGTGGTCCCTCACTTTGATTCGTTGGAGCGTCGGTTGTTTGGACCGCGCTGGCACAATCTCGATTCGCCCCGGCATATTAGCTTTCCCGACGATCGTAGCTTGGCCTGGCTCGCGGGCGCGCATGGATTCACGATTGAGCGCGCGAAAAACGTCGCGTTTCCCAATGGATTCGCGGGCAGCCTGGCGGTCTGGCGGGGGCGTTTTCGTTTTCCGCTCTTTCTGCTCGCCCTGCCGTTGGGCGTGATTTTCTCGCGGATCTTTCCGGGAGGCAGCCGCGCCTATTGGCTTAGGAAGATTTAGGCGGCGTGTTCGAACTCGCGTTCCGGCATTTCGGCGCGTATCGTAGCAGTTCATCGCCCGGCGGGGGGAGTCTTCCCTGGGCATCCCGCTTCGGCGCTTCCAGATAAAACTTTCCTGATTGGACCGGAGGTCCCAGGTGTGCGGCGAACTCCGCGCGGCACTCCGGGCTTCCCGCGCCGGTCCAGATGGTGGGGTAGACGAGCACGGCGCTCAGATCGGAGTAGCGATCGAGATAGCCGCAAAAATCCTTCCACTCGGGAGGAGTAAGGCAGCGCTGCTGTCTCCATGCATTAAACCAGCTCGTGAAGGGTGCTTCGTCGTAGTAGCTGCACTGCGATTGAACGAGGCGGGCTTGGAAGAGCCCATAAGCTTTCTTGCCATGCCAGTTCCCGAAACAGGCGGCAACCATCGATCGCGGATAATTCGGGCATTGGGCCTCGGTGCAGACGCCGTTTCCCCCGGCCACGCAGAACGGCAAGTCGAGCACGGTGTCCCCCGGGGCGTTACGCAGATCGGCGAGCAGCGTGGCCGTGCTGGGATCGAGCGCGGGGAGTCCCGTCACGGGCTTCAGGAGCCAAGTCATCTCGAGCAGCGAAAAAGCGAGGAAAACGAGCGCGGGCGTCCGCAGCTTCGGAGCATGGGCCCGAAACCAGCGCGAGAGCTCGGGCCAGGCCAGGATCACGAGAATGAATACGATTTGCGGCAGGAACTGGCCCCAACGGCTAGCGACGCGGAAAAACTTCATGAACGGCGCAATGAAGTGAGTAGCGACATGGATGTTATGACCCATTCGGCCCTTGCTCATGTAAAGCAGGGCAACCACAAGTAAGATTAGGAAGGGCAGGACGGCGATCATTCCACGCCCGTCCTTTCGTTTACGGACGAGCCACAATCCCAGCAGGGCAGGGATCCAGTAGAACCAGCCGATGGTGACGACGGTCTCGGGCGTATCGATCGAGGGCAGCTTCCAGGGGAGGAGCCACTGGAAGTAATCGAGCCAGAGCGGGCGGATCACGAAGTGGAAACGCGCGAACCAGTCCATCCACTGGGCGACCGTGCCGAGCTTTTGCATCTCGGCGAGCCAGGGGGGGAACCAAAGTAGAACCATCCACGCCCAAAGCCCCGTGAGTAGGGCGGGTAGCGCCAGGGAGCGCAGGCGGTATTCGATCAGCAGGACGGGGCTCGCTTTGCGGAAGCGATGGTAGAGGAAAAAAGCGGCGAAGCAGGCGCGAACGATGATCCACTCGAGCAGGGTGGGGCCCCAGTAGTATCCGGGCGCTCCCAGCACCGCGATCTGAAAGAACCCCCGCCAAGCTTCGAGATTCAGCGACCAGCGGTTCTCCCGTACCAGGCGATGCCAGATCAGGGCATCGATGAAAAAGCTGAGGTAAAGCCAATGCTGGGCCATGTACTCGTAGTGGTGCCAAATCTTGAAGTGTCGGGGGACGTGAAAGAGGGTGACCACGAGCGCGAGCAGCCAGGCTTGCGAAGGTCGAAAACCCATTTGGCGCAGTACCCAGCCGACGAAACCGTAGGCCAGCGCGAGCGAAAGGGCGAAGTAAACCCAGAGGATGGGAAAGGCGGGGTTCCACTTCCAAACATAGGACCACCACCAGTCGCGCTCGATCGACCAGGAGAAGAACGGGACCGGCGTGCGCTCCGGAGCCCGGCTATGGGTCATGTACAGGTCGGTGGTGAAGTCAGGTCGGCCGGTTTTCTCGAGATTCTCGGCCATGACCCGCATGCTGGTTTCGTAGCAGAAGTCTTCCGTGTAGCTCCGCCCCGCGGGTTGTGTGGAAAGCCAGTACAGGGCCAAAACCAATGCCCCCAAGAGCCGGGCATGGCGCCCCGCCCAAGTTTCCAGCCTCCGAAAAAACAGAATCATCCCATTAACTTAAAGCAGAACCGACTTGGAATCTAGCCGCAATTACGATAGTTTTGGCCCCCAGCATGGCAAAAATTACGGTCATTTTCCTGATCTACAACGACGCCCAGTATGTACCGGGATTGGTCGACGCGATTTTGAAACAACGCCATCCGAATCACCGCGACGCGTCCGAATGGCTGGACGTGCTTTTCATGGACAATGGCTCGCGTGATGGAACCGACCAGGCGATTCGAGAGGCGCTCGCGCGTGCGGGCTCGCCCTCGCACATCAAGCTCGAGGTAAACGCGCAAAACATGGGGATCTCGGGCGCACTCAACAAAGCGTTTCAGATGGTGAAGACGCCCTTTGCGCTCACCTGCCATTGCGACGTGCTTTTCGGTCGACCGGATTACGTGGGGAAGATGCTCGAGCATTTGGAAAAAAATCCGCGGGCCGCGATGATCACCGGGCAACCCACGATTCCGGCCAAGCCCGGTGGTTTGCCGTTTTCCGAGAAGGTGAATTTGATCGCCAACCTAATGGATATCTTTCCGGCCGGACGATCCGCCGCGAGTGTGGGTTCGGACGATGACGAGCTCGTACCGGTGGGCTTTGCCGAGAGTCGTTGCGACGGATTCCGGGTCGAAGCGCTGAAAGCGGTGGGCTACTACAATACGACGCTACGTTTGGCCGGTGAGGACCAGATCATGGCCGCGCAACTGCGGGAGGCCGGTTACGAAGTTTATCAGGCACCTAAGTTACCTTATTACCTGTCGGTATCCAGCGATCAGGATTCTCTCTATAAACTCGTGAAGCATCAGCGCCTCTTCGGCCGTGCGCATCCTTATATTCTTTTGAAGCATCGGAACACGCTGGCGGGCGTCGCCGGTAGCCTTGCAGGTAGTAATCGACAGATTCGTAGTATGCTACGGGTATCGCAGGTGTTTTCAACTTTTGTATATCTTTGGTCGGCGCTTCAATTTTTCTCCCACGCGGGCTTCGGCAGCTGGGTACTGCCGTTGATCTTAGTATTCTTCGTGAAGCTAGCCGTCTTTGCGCGCCACTTCAGCGCGATTCCTTTGACGTTCAGTGAGTTCGTGGCGTTCTTCGCGCTGCAGCCGGTGCTCGATATTTCCTACGCGGTAGGGCTCGTGCAAGGGCTCTGGCAGCTAAGGCGCGAGTCGATTTCTTAGACGTGCCAGTTAAGATCTTTTTCCGGTGTTATTTCAACGCTCTGAGCTTAAAATAGGGGCTCGGGAGCCCTACCATGAACCTCGCGCTATTGTCGATTCGTCGCCCCGCTTTCATCACCTGCGTCGTGCTGCTCATGCTCGCCATCGGATATCTTTCGGTGCGCGGATTAGCCGTCGATCTCTTTCCTAAAGTAAATTTGCCGGTCGTGACGGTTACGGTGCCCTATCCGGGGGCCGGCCCGATTGAAATGGAGACGCTAGTCGCCAAGGTGCTCGAAGAAGAGGTAAGTACCCTCTCCGGCATCAAGTCGGTGCGCTCGATCAATAAAGAAGGGATCGTGACCGTCGTTGCCGAGTTCTTCCTCGAGACCGACGTAAAATACGCTGAGCAACAAATCCGCGACCGTGTTTCCACGGCCAAGCGCAAGCTTCCCGCGGAAATCAAGGAGCCTATCATTCGGCGCCTGGATCCGTCGGATCAACCGGTGCTAGTCCTCGCCGTTTCGGGGGAGTTGTCCGAGGCCGAGCTTTATGACGTCGCCAACGAGGTGATCAAGCCGCAGATCGAGCAGGTCGAGCAGATCGGTTTGGTGGAAATCATCGGGGGCCGCAAGCGCGAGATTCGCGTGGAGCTGGACCGCAACAAGCTTTCCCGGCGGGAGATCCCCGCGAGCGTGGTCTCGGCCCGTATTTCCGCGGCCGGTCAAAACGTACCCGTGGGCAAGGTCTCGCGGGGCGCTAACGAAACGCTGTTTCGCTCCCTAGGGGAGTTCCGCTCGCTCGAACACATCAAGGCGACGATCGTGAACTTCGTCGGTAACGACGTGCCCGTGACCGTTGGTCAACTGGGTACGGTGATCGACTCCCTGGAGGACGAGAAGTCGCGCGCGTTCGTGAACGGGCAGAAATCGGTGTCGATCTTGGTGTTCCGTCAATCGGGTGCGAATACGATCGCGGTCGCCGAAGGCGTTAAAAAGCGTTTGGCGAAGATTAACCAATCCTTGCAGGCCGAGCCGGGCAAGCCACAAATTAAGCTTATCCGCGACATGTCGAAGTATATCCTCGAGAACGTGAAGGACGTCGAGGAGACGATCTTCATTGGGATCGTGCTCACGATCCTGGTCGTGTTCTTCTTTTTGGGGAACGTGCGTTCCACGATCATCACTGGGCTCGCGTTGCCAAACTCCTTGCTGGGCGCGTTCATCCTCATGGCGCTCTTCGGGTTTTCCATCAATGTCATGACCCTGCTGGCGCTGAGTCTGGCCGTGGGGCTATTGATCGACGACGCCATCGTCGTGCGCGAGAACATCTTTCGTTATCGCGAGCTGGGAAAAGGACCGGTGGAGGCTTCGCTGACCGGCACGCGCGAGGTCACGCTGGCGGTCATCGCGACGACGCTAACCGTGATCGCGGTCTTCGGGCCGGTGGCGTTCCTGAAGGGGATGGTGGGGCAGTTTTTCAAGGAATTCGGACTGACCGTTTGCTTTGCGATGATGATCAGCTTGTTCGACGCGCTCACGATCGCGCCGATGCTCTCGGCGTACTTCGCTGCCGGAGCGCACGACTCGCGCAAAGGGCCTCCGAAGGGCGTGCGCGGCGTCCTCGAGAAGGCGATGGGCGCCGTGCTCGGTTGCTTCAACTACTTAGAACGCAAGATTACGGGGTACTACGGCAGAGTCCTTGAGTTCACCCTTCGTCGTCCGTTGGTGGTCCTGGGCATCGCCTTGGGTGTCTTCATGTTTGGCGTTGGCCTCACTAGCCGTATCACCAAGACGTTTCTACCGCCGCAAGACTTTGGTCAGTTCGCCGTCGCGCTTGATTTGCCTCCGGGCACCAGTATCGAGCGGATGAGCGAGGTGGCGCGCGCGGTGGATGAGCGCATCCGCCGGAATCCGGAAGTGGATAAGACCGTGCTGACGATCGGTAATCGCGACGGCGAGCCGAACGTGGCTGATTTCTTCGTGGAGCTTGTACCGCGAAAAAAACGCGACGTGAACACCTCCCAGTTTAAGGACCGCCTGCGCGAGCAGCTCAAAGAGCACGCGCACGCCAATCCCATCGTGAAGGACGTCGACGACATCGGGGGCGGCATCCGTCCCTTCACGGTTATTTTCTTGGGTAACGATCTCGTGAAGCTCGAGGAGTATGCCCGCAAGATCCACGCGAAGATCAAGGATCATCCGGCCCTCAAAGACGTGGACGTGAGCTCGCGCCCGGGCAAGCCCGAGTTCCAGGTCACGATCGATGAGGTCGCCGCGCAGTCGCTGGGCGTTTCCACCGTGACTTTGGGGGTGGAGCTGCGCACGCAGATCGAGGGCGCAGTGCCGGCGGTATTCCGCGAGAAGGGCCGGGAATACGATATCCGCGTGCGTCTCCAGGAAGATCAGCGCAATCTCAAGGAGTCTTTTCCGCTGACCAGCGTGCCGAACATCAACGGCACGATGATCAAGCTTACCAATGTGGCCAAGGGAGTGGAAACGGTCAGCCCGGCCACGATCTACCGGCAGGATCGCGGACGGTACGTGCAGGTGAGCGCCGACATTTCCGCCACGGGGCCCGGCATGGGCGCAGCGATGGATGAGGTGAAGCGTCTCGTGGAGAAGGATCCCGAGTTTAAGCTGCCGGACGGCGTTCGCTACAAGTTCATGGGCCAATCGGAAGACTTCCAGGATCTGATCGCGAACATGCTGCTCGCGGTGGTGCTGGCGGTGTTCTTTATCTATCTAGTGCTGGCGAGCCTCTACGAGTCCTTCGTGACGCCGTTTACGATCATGCTCGTGATCCCGCTCGCCGCCTGCGGTGTTTTCTACGCGCTTTTCCTCACGGGTAAGTCGCTTGATATCTTTTCGATGATCGGCTGCGTGATGCTGCTCGGGATCGCGACCAAGAACTCGATCTTGATCGTCGACCGCGCGAACCAGAATCTACGGGGCGGGATGAATCGCCGGGACGCTCTGCTTGAAGCGGGCAAAACCCGTTTGCGGCCGATTTTGATGACCTCGTTTGCGCTCATCGCGGGGATGATCCCGGTGGCGATCGGCTTGAACGAAGCCTCCAAGCAGCGGACCAGCATGGGCGTTTCGATTATCGGGGGTCTGGTCACGTCGACCTTTCTGAGTTTGGTCGTGATTCCGGCGGCGTTTTCTTACATTGATCGCTACCGGATCTGGGCTAAGGGCATCGTAAATCGAATCTTCCGCCGCCAGCCCATCACCGACGTACAGATGCAGGAAGAAATCGTACGGAGTGATCGCGAGCTGGAGGGAGAGGGACCTGGCTCTAATGCGACGCATTAATCTTGTTTGAGCATTTTTAATTCGCTGCTCCTCCCGATCGCCCGTAGACTTAAAGTATGTCCCAACCTGCGCCATCGGCGATGAAGGCCCTGTTTTCTTGGAAAATGCTAGCCATGCTGGCGCTAGGCTTTTCGAGCGGCGCCCCGTTTCTGGTGATCCGGGACGTGATCAAGGCTTGGCTCACCGACGCGAAGATCGATCTGGTGCAGATCGGCCTGATTTCCGCGGTCTCGTTTCCTTATACGTTTAAGTTCGTTTGGTCGCCGCTGCTCGATCGTTATTCGACCCCGTTTTTGGGCCGTCGGCGCGGCTGGATGCTCGTGATGCAGGCGGCTTTGCTCGTCGCCATCCTTGCGCTCGGACGCCTGGATCCGACGCAGCATCTTTGGATGATGAGCATGGTTTGCATGGCCATCGCTTTTTTTAGCGCGAGCCAAGACATCGTGCTCGACGCTTTTCGCCGAGAATTTCTTACGGAGTCGGAGCTGGGCGCCGGTACCGGCATCTGGGTGAACGGCTACCGATTAGCGAATCTGGCCACGGTGGGAATCGCATTCGCCCTCGCCGACAAAATCGGCTATGCGAATGTGCACTTTCTACTCGCGGGTATGATGTTCGTGGGGATCATCACCACCTTACTCGTCAAGGAGCCGGTGAGCGACGTGAAAGCCCCGCGGACATTGAAGGAAGCCGTGGTGGAGCCCTTCGTGGAGTTTTTCCGCCGCCGCGAGGCCTGGTGGGTGCTTGCTTTCATTTTACTTTATAAGATCGGCGACAACATGGCTTCCGCCATGAACATTCCTTTCATCTTGAGCTTGGGCTTCGAGAAGACGGAGTATTTCGTGGTAGTGAAGGGATTAGGCATGGCCGCGCTCTTTCTCGGCATGTTCCTAGCGGGCGTACTGATGTTGCGCATCGGAATCTCGCGCGCGCTTTGGATCTTCGGCGGCTTGCAGATGATCTCCACGTTTGGTTTCTCCTGGTTGGCCTTCGTGGGCAAGGATCACTTAACGCTATCGGCTGTGGTGGTCTTCGAGCTTCTCGCAACTGGCTTGGGATCGACCGCCTACACCGCTTACATGAGCTCGCAGACAAATCGGCGCTTTACCGCTACCCAGTATGCATTGATGACGAGTCTCATGGCCGTGCCCGGAACGATCGTGGCCGCCGGCACGGGCTTTATCGCCCAAGCCACGGGTTGGCCGGGTTTCTACGCGGTCTGCGCATTGGCCGCCATTCCCGGAATGCTCATCCTGGCCAAGATCGCGCCGTGGGGGCAAGAAGTTAAGGTTCAGGATTAGCCACGCGTTCGGTCGAAAACTAACGGAACATCAAGGGGAGGGTCAGACGGCTCGTCCCGCGAGCTTTGGGGAAACGAAGCGTCTGTAGGCGTCCCCGCAAGGCCTGTCGAAACGGCGCGAGCTCTTGCGTGGATCCGGTCTCGAGCGAAACCAAGGTTTGGGTAAGTTCTTTCACCTGTTGGACGACGCCGCTGGGGCCGATGGTGAGGCGCACGCAATAAGTGCCGTGGATACCGCTCCAGTGCGAGACGACCTCATGGACTTCGCCCAAGACCTCGCGAATCGTGCCGGCCACCTGACCGCGGGTAAGGGATCCTTCGACGTAGGGTTGCGGTTCGGTGAACCAGCCATGGATGACGAGCCGGGCTTTCCGCGGATCAGAGACGCCGCGCACGGGTTCCACCCCGTGCGGCACGCGCGGGTCAAAGACGAACAGTCGATTAAAGCGGGGCGGCACCTTTTCGATCAAATCCCGTTTTTCGACGCCCTTGCCTTCGTGGCGGGGATCGCCGAGCGATGGCCAGTAGGCCAAGGCGCGGGGCTTGAAAAGGAAGGTTTCGCCGCCCGTAAACTCGCGGCGATCCCACTCGGTCAGCGAATATACGAATGCCCAGGGCCCATGCGGAAGATCCGCGTGGGGTTGCTGTCCGCATCCATCCACGTAGTAGCTCAACCAGGGCGGCGTGACGTCGAAGCAGCCCAGCTGCTCCCGGCCAAACTTCAAGAGCGCCCGGTGGAAGTCGGCGTAAAGTTTCTTGGGGAAAAAATGGTAGGCCGGCGTGCGTATCGCCGTGTACTGATCCGGTACGTGCCAATAGTCCCAAACGAAACGCCGTGAATCGCTCGCCAATGGGTCGGCGAAGCGTCGGTCGAACTCTTTGCGCAATGCTTTCGCCTGCGGGAAGAACCGGTCCTGTATCATGTGTGGGCCAAACGGCAGGGGCCGAAGAGCGAAGTCAACGGCCCCTTACCCAAATAGAACAAATGGAGCATCATCGTTAGCCGTCAGTCAGGCTCAAGCTTGACGTTGTTTTGATCACGGTCTTCTTACTCGAGATCCGGATGTCGATCTTCTCCACCGTCTCGAGGTACTTACGAGTGGCGGCCGGCAATTCTCTCCACATCCGGAGCGCTAGCACCAGCCCCAAGAGAGCGAATGGCGCCAGGAAGACGGGCCAGAATTCCCAATCCTTCGTGGTGAGAAAGCCCAAGCAGACGGACTGAATGCCGCTGCCGAGGTAAACGAAGCCGTCGGTGATGCCGGAGGCGGTTGCGGTCGCCTTACGTCCGCCGAAGTCGGCCGCCGCCGTGCCAGACATGATTGAGTGCACGCCGATCACGGCGAACGCGATGACGAGCACGCAAGCGCCGACGACCACGGGCGCGTCTAAGAGGAAGATCGCCATCAGGATCAGGCAGGTTAACATCAGCCCGCTCATAATCGCGGCCGGAGGTCCCCGTCGTGAATGGAAGATCTTATCGGACATGGCGCCTGAGGCGAAGCCGCCCATAATGCCCGTGATGCACAGGAACAGGCCCCAATGCTTCATGAAGATCTCGGCACCCGGTTGCGGTACTTCCTTAGCGAAGATGAAGTACCACTGCTGGGTCCCGTTGCGGAGCACGCCCGAGGTGAATTCCACCGCGGCGATCGTGAGCATGACCGGATTGGTGAAGATCTTCTTGAGTAGCTGACCCACCGTGAAATCCTGCTCCATCTCGCCCGAAGAGGCGTCGGCGGTGTCGAAATCCTCGAAACCGGTTTCCGAAGGGGAGTCCTTGATGAGGAACATATCGATGAGCGCCCAGAACACGAGGAGCACGGCCGGAATGAAGAACACGAGCCAGATCGCGTCGTGGGTGCCAGTATCCACGGCGAACAGCCATTTGAACGCGGTTTGGAATGGCGTGAGCTGGCCCTGCTGTTGGACCTTTGCGGCCTCCACGATGGCCTGACCCCAGTCAAATGCGAAGTACACGCCCATGGAGATGAGGGTGCCGAAGATCGCGCCGAAAAGCCCGCGCTCGCGAACGTGGAACCAGTAAGCCTTCACCTTGATGATGGAGACGGCGCCGTAGCTTTGGAAGAACATATTCAGGGAGTAGAGAGTCGAGTAGATGACCACGATATTCGAGCTCAGGGCTCCCGTAATGTAGAGGTAGGTCACCAGGCCCATCAGCATATTGGCGAGCGAAGAGCCTAGCGTGGCGAGGACGATCCCTTTTTTGCCGCCGAATTTGTCGACGAGCGGTCCGTTGAGCAGGAAAGAAAGTCCGTAGACGAAGGTTCCGATGCCGAAGATGATGCCGAAGTCGGCCTTGGTCATCATCGAGCCCATCGCGTTTTTGGAAACGCTCAAGTTATAACGACCCATGTAGAGGAATGCGTAGGACATGCCCAGCGGGAACCAGTTGATGAACCGTCGGAGCATGAACGCCCGGCTGTGTTGCATCGGATTTGAATGAAAATACAGCCAAATGACAGTGGCGAGGGCCAAGCCAACCAGGATTAAGTCCATTGAGAGCACTCCTTCACACAGGAAGAACAGATTTTAGGACGCGGGAATTATCTAGCCCAGCTAGGCGGCAAAGGCAATCATTCTGGACGGTTAAAACCCGCCCTCACAAGACCCTTAAAAAGGGAAAAACACCTTTTAAATCAATAGGATTAGACTAGTCTTGCCAGACTTTCCAGGGAGCTTTACCGGTCGCCCACTTTTCTTCCAGTAGCTGCCGCTCGCGGATGGTATCCATGCACTGCCAGAAGCCTTCGTGGAAGTAGGCCATGAGTTGGCCATCCCGTGCCAAGTTCTCGAGCGGAGCCTGTTCCAAAACGGTGGCATCCTCCTTGAGGTACTTGAAGATCCCCGGTTCCATAATGAAAAAGCCACCGTTGATCCAGCCTTCACCGGACTGGGGCTTTTCCTTGAACTGAGTCACCTGCTGGTCTTGGAAGACCATGCCGCCGAAGCGCGCGGTCGGCCGTACGGCGGTAACCGTGCAGAGTTTCCCGTGGGCCTTATGGAAGGCCAAGGCTTTTTTAAGATCCACATTCGCCACCCCGTCGCCGTAGGTGATCATGAAGGTGCCATGGGGCTTGAGGTAAGATTCCAGGCGTAGGAGCCGCCCGCCGGTCATGGTATTTTCGCCGGTATCTACCAGCTCGACCTTCCAGTCGCGATCGCAGCGTTTTTTGATGAAGCTCACTTCGCCATTGGAGAGATCCACGCGGAAGTCGCTATTGAGCGCATGGTAGTTGATGAAATATTCCTTGATGACGTCGCCTAGGTAGCCCAGGGCGAGGACGAATTCGTTAAACCCCTGAGCGCTGTAGATGCTCATGATGTGCCAGAGCATAGGGCGCTCGCCTACGAGCACCATGGGCTTGGGTTTCAGGACGGTTTCTTCGCTCAAGCGGGTGCCACGCCCGCCACATAGGATCACGGTTTTCATCTTGGTGGTTTTATAGTCAGGCGACGCTAATTTGGCCAAAGAAAAACGTTTGTTAACGCATTGCGCATAGCTTAGAAGGGAAGCTGGATGAAGTTATCGATCTGCATTCCCGCGTACAACGAAGCCGCGAATCTCCCCCTGGCCGTCGAGCAGGTGGAGCGGCTCTTCGCGCGGGGCGGGCAAGGGGAAGGTCCGCTGCAAGAGTACGAGCTGGAGATTGTCGTCACCGACAACGCTTCGAGTGACGCTACCTGGGCGGTGATCCAGGAGCTTTCCCGCTCCCGAGTTTACCTAAAGGGGTATCGGTTTTCCCGCAATTTTGGCTACCAAAACTCTATTTTTGCGGGACTTTCCCTCGCTACCGGCGACGCGGTGATCGAGCTCGACGCCGATCTCGAGGATCCGCCGACAGTGATTCCGCGCTTCGTCGAGCGTTGGCGCGAAGGCTATGAGGTCGTCTACGGCGTGCGCGCGAAGCGCTTCGCGCCTTGGTACATGAAGGTCCTCTTCGCCACTTTCTACAAGCTGCTACATTGGATTTCGGATCTTAAAATTCCCGAACGCACCGGGGATTTTCGCCTGTTGGATAGAAAAGTCGTGGAGGTTCTCAAGAGCCTGCCCGAGCGCAACCTCTACCTACGCGGACTCGTCACCTACCTGGGCTTCCGGCAGTGTCCCGTCGTTTATGATCGCCAGCCGCGTGTTTCGGGTGAAAGTAAGTTCCGAATTTTGCATTATCTCGTACTCGCCATTGACGCGGTCACCGCTTTCACGAAGGCGCCTTTGCGGCTCATGGGCGCGCTCGGCGCGATCCTCTTCGTGCTGGCGTTGGCGCTATCAGCCTATTACGTGGTCGGGTTTTTTCTGCATGGGCGCGAGGTACCGGGTTTTACCAGCCTCGTCGTATTGATGCTGTTTTTGCACAGCGTGACTTTCATCTTCCTGGGCGTGCTCGGAGAGTACTTGAGCCGCGTTTTTGACGATTCGAAGTTCCGTCCCCGCGTGATCATCGCCGATGCCGTGAACGTTTCGCGCTTTCCCCAGAGCCTTTAGCCCGCTACAATCGGCTTAGGACCATGAAATCGCCCGTATTTATCTTTTACCTGCTGAGCGCGCTGTTTTGTGGCGCGTTCTCCGCTCCCATCGCCGAGGCGGCCGAGGTCAAGCGTAAGGCGACCCTGAAGTGGGGAGCGGTGGCCGGAGCGAAAAAGTATGAGCTGCAGTTCTCCCGAACGCCGGACATGGCCCACGTGATCTACCGGAAGCGGTTCGATAGCCCTAGCGCTCAGGTGCAGCTCGCGCCGGGCACTTACTTCTTTCGGATTCGGGGAATCGACGCCAACGGGCAGGAAGGGCCGTGGACCAAGGCCGAAGGGTTCCGCGTGAACCAACATCCGCCGAACTTGCTTGAGCCCCGTAACCGCACCGTGTTCGATTTGAGCGACACGCAGCTGGGCTTCCGCTTCCAGTGGACCGCGGTTAAGGACATCACGAAATACAAAATCGAAATTTCGGACAAGAACGGCGTCGTGCTCAAGGACACGTCGGATTCGTTGAGCTACTCGTGGAAGCCGAAGGTAGTGGGAGAGTTTTTTTGGCGCGTGGGTTTTGAAACCAACGCCGGCGCTGAGTGGAGCGATAAATTTACCTTCACCCTGAAGGGCGCGGGGGTGGAGGAAACGCAAACGTCCACCACGACGATCATTCAGGAAGGAAACGACCCGGAATTTTGGTCGATTTTGCGTTTCGCGCAATCGGCGGTGACGTACGAAGTGGATGACCGCGACGCCGCCGCACAGACCTCGGCCTTTGCCTTCGTTCCTTTTTTCAACGCCGAGCTGCGTTGGCGCGCCCGACGCAAGCCCAACGAGGCGTATTTACTTTCGGGTTCCGTCAACTTCGAGCTTCTACGGCAAAACGTGGCAGGCACGGTCTATTCGATGCCTCGGGTCTTCGCGCGTTTTTTTTATACCGAGCGCATGGATCGCTGGCGGGTGGGGCCCTTCGTGCAAGGCGGTTTCGGCCGCGTGCGCGTTTTTTACATCGACAATCCCGGATTTGGCAGCGGACAGAACGTCGTCCAGGCGAGTGAAACGAGCCGCTCCCACGCTGGAGTGGGAGGGGTGGCGCTCTACAACGCTTCCAGCACATTTTATTTTAGCTTGCTCGCGGCGTTTCGTTACGATTTCGGCGGGAGTGTTGAAGGGTTGAGTAATAAAGCCCTGATCGGAGCCGGTGGTACCGAATTGGGCTTTGGGATCGTCACCGTGCTCGGGGTGCGTACCATGCTCGAAACCCGCCTTCGCTACATTAAAGAAAGCTTTCCCTGGGTCGCCGACGACACGCTCCAAACTCGGCGCAGCTACTCGGCCAATAGTTTTATTATCGTGGACTTAGGTTTCGGCTACCGTTTTTGAAGTTTTCTTGAATCCCACCATTAGAGCACCTTAAAGCGTTCCCGCCAAATAGCCGACAAGTATAGTCGACAATGAAGGGGTTCCTGAATTATAATCAGGGTATACGAGGGACGTACGTGATTCATGCATTCGCCTTCGCGCTCACGCGAAGATTCCAGCTCATGGCTCTGGGGTTTGCCGTTCTGGCAAGCGCGTCCGCTTGTTTCAACTCGAGCGCGTCTTTCGATAACGTCAATTTCAGCAACACGGGACGGGTCGCTAGTTTCTCGCTCGCCTATGCCAATGGGACGGATCCGCGCGATTTGTTAGCGGCCTCCGTAAAGATGGAGGGGGAGGATGTCGTCGTAGTTGACCTGGTGACGGCGTGGACTCGTAGCTATCAAGAAGGCACGACCTTCAACGCCGGCGTAATTAGCGATACTTATTTTGCGCCAGCCGTGCCTCAGGAAAACGCGGCGACGACGTCAGGAACGAATGTCGCCGGTCTAGATATTTCAACCCGAAGAGTGGCGCACAATATCGTGGCGGATGAGGGAGATGGATTGACGGTCTCGGCTCCTTATGACGCCAGCGCGAACCGTGCAGATATGGCGTGCCAGATTCAAGGAGTCTATCAGGGCCGGCCCTGCGGTACGACGATGACTTTCGATGTCCTGAGTCTAATCCCGAATGTGTTGGGCCTAAAAGTGATAGCCTACCTTTTGACGGGGCAGCCTGGAAATGAAGTGACGAATACCGGCACCAGTGGAAGCTATCTATTCCAATATCGTCGCTTGAATAACCCAAGTGTCTCCGATCTGCACGTCTTACTCCTGGCGGAGCTGCGGGGAGAGATTTTTTTACAAGTAAATCGCGCCGGCAATTTGTGCGACTTATTCGCCTATTCTCCCTCGGACAATAAATACTACGCCCTTAAACGAGATGTGCCTCGCGATAGTGATACGGTGCCCGTCTTCAAGGGTTTTGTCGAATTCGACAGCTCTGTCTACTTCGTCAAGCGTAATGCGGCGACGGGTAAGAATTCGCTTCACAACTACCGCAGTGGCCTAGTGGTCGAGGATCTGAGCCAAGCTTACGATACGTTTACGATCGGCGATGTGCATTTCCCAGCGACGGTTTTCGCCGGGAAGCTTTACTTCGCCGCCGATAATGGAAGTACCGGTGCCAACGTTAAGCTCTTCCGGCTCTCCCCAGAAGATGGAAATGGGATCGTCTCCATCGACATGATTTCTGCTTCGACGGGTGGAGGAGCATGGAACATGTTGGCTAGTGGAACCGCCGGGCAAGCGGATTCAGAACCATTTCGTTCGGTGGTTTACAACGGCCGCTTAATGTTCGCGGCGGCAGACTACCATTCCCCAGCATACACGACCGATCCCAATCTTCTTTACTCACTGCATTGGAACGGAGTGGTTCCGGTCATTACGCCGCATGAAATCGGGTTTAATAAAAACGCTCAGAACGGGGGATTTTCTTCCCGCTTTGATCCTCAATTCACGGTGGTGGGGGACTACCTTTACTTCTACGGGATTGCGAAGGTCGACGCTGTAGCGAGCGCGCCGAAAACAATCCGACTTCTGCGGTTTAAGGCAACTGGACTGCCGCAAGCGGGAGGAGGGTACACGGCGTCTTTCCAGCGGCTTTCCCACAATAACAGTGGCTTAAGTGGCAGCACCCACTACAACGATTTCTCTGGTGTGCTTTCCACCGATATGAACGCTTCAAAATCAATGGTGCTCGTGGGGGATCACCTGGTCTTTGTCGGTTTGGTGGCGGACGTGCCTCGGATGTTTAGTTTCAATACCGCCGTGACCGGAGCTCCATACAGCTCGTTTCGTCGCCTGCCGGACTCTGTAACATCGGGACCTCCCGTCACCTATGAAATTACTGGTGCGAACAATTTGGTAAAGTTGGACGACAACACGGCTTGTTACCTAGGGGCACAAAATGGCATCGGCGGTTTAATCTATTGCGTGAAGCCCGGTACGGACTCCGCTTACACCTACCAGATCAATCAGAATGATGTGGTGGGGAACGAAGATGGTGAGCGTGCGAAATGGCTACACGCCATTGACGGTAAGTTATATTTTTCCGCCCGCGGTGCTGGCGGATACCTGCGCATGTTTATGTACGACCCGCAGACGGGGGAGTCCGACGTGAAGGGAGCCCAGCGTATATTTCACCTTACTCGCATTTTGAGGCAGCCGGACGCCGTTCTTCCAAATGAGTTTGATGACGTCAATCCGTTTAATGCGATCCATTACGGCGGGGAAATCTATTTCACCGCCTTGCCGAATGAAGCCACTGGATCAGCGGGATCGGGTCTATTCCGCTTCTGCGACGTCCGCAACGGCTGTCGCTACGACTAAATTCGAAAATAATCAGAGTGAGATTAAAACTGCTCGGCGGTGGCATTCGCCCACGCACGCGCGTAGTTGGTGGATGGGGAGCCAGAGAGCAGGGCGCCTGGGTCCAGGTAATGGTAAAGCTCACCGTAGTGCTTGACTTCGAAGCGGCTTACGCGGCGGTGAATGTGCCAAGGACGCAGCTCTTCGGGACGGGAAAGGCCCGACGCGCAAAGGACTTCCAGGAAGCTATGGACGGTGGCGTGGTGGAAGTGAGCCACCCGGTGTTTTTTATCTTCGACGACCAGCCCGTGGACGAGTTCGGGATCTTGCGTCGCTACCCCAGTGGGGCAGTTGTTGGTGTTGCAACGCAGGGCCTGGATGCAGCCCAAGGCGAAGAGCATGCCCCGCGCGGAGTTGCAGAGATCGGCGCCCAGGGCGAGTTTGTTGGCGATACTGAAGCCCGTCGTGATCTTGCCGCTGGCGATGAGCTTGACGCGTTCGCGCAGATTTACGCCGACGAGCGCATTGTGTACGAAAATCAGGCCTTCATTCAATGGGGTGCCCACGGAGTTGGAGAATTCCAGAGGGGCGGCGCCGGTACCGCCCTCGCCGCCGTCGATCGTAATGAAGTCGGGCGTGATCCCGGTCTTCAGCATGGCTTTGCAGATGGAGAAGAACTCACGCCGCTTGCCGACGCAGAGCTTGAAGCCCACGGGCTTGCCGCCGGAGAGCTCGCGCAGCTTACCTAGGAATTCCAAAAGCTCGATGGGATTCGAGAAAGCCGTGTGCCAAGGCGGGGAGAAAACGGTTTTGCCCACCTCCACGCCACGAATGTCGGCGATTTCCGGCGTGACCTTGGCGGCGGGAAGGATTCCGCCGTGCCCGGGTTTCGCGCCTTGCGAGAGCTTCAACTCGATCATTTTTACCTGCGGCTGTTGGGCCCGCTCCCGAAAGTGGCCGTCGCTGAATTTCCCATCCTTGGTACGGCAGCTAAAGTACCCCGTGCCGATCTGCCAGATGAGGTCGCCGCCCGGTTCCAGATGATAGGGGCTCAGGCCGCCTTCACCGGTATTGTGCGCAAAGCCTCCGATCTTCGCGCCGCCATTCAGGGCAAGCACGGCATTCTTGCTAAGCGAGCCGTAGCTCATGGCCGAAATGTTCAGGATGGACGCCGAATAGGGCCGCTTGCAATCGGGGCCGCCGATCGTCACGCGGGGGGCATCCGCCGGGATGGGCTTCGGTACGATAGAGTGGTTGATCCATTCGTAGCCAGGGTCGTACACGTCGATTTGGGTACCGAACGGGATCGTGTCGGTGACTTTCTTCGCGCGTTGGTAGATTACCGAACGCCGCTCGCGGCTGAAGGGCTGGCCGTCCGCGTTGGTCTCGATGAAATACTGCTGGATTTCGGGACGGATCGATTCGAGCAGGTATCGGAAATGCCCAAGCAGAGGGAAGTTTCGGCGGATGGATTGCCTTCGCTGGAGCGCGTCGGCCAGGCCCAGCAAAAAGAGTGGGCCCGTGACGATCAGGGACTGGAGCACGCTTGGCCAAGCCAGGGCGAAGAGTCCGGTTAACGCGAATACGACGGCCGATACAAAGTAAAAGGTTCTGCGCATAAATTCGGGTGTTGCTTCAAATTGTAAGCGAATTACAATGAAACGCCAGAAGAAATGGCTACGCGTAAGAAGCTCAATTTGGATCAGTTGCTTCGGCAGATCGTCGCCCTGCTGGCCCGGCACTCGCCTCGCGAGTTGACTTACTCGAAGGTGTCCCGGCTTTGCGGGGTGCCACGATCCACGCTCTATTACTATTTTGGCAAATCCGCGAAGGGCATGATTCAGGAGGCCGTTCGTTACGGGATTCGCGAATTCGTGCAGCTGCATTCCATCGACCTCCGGGGTGGCCAAAGGAAGCGATACAAGCACTGGGAAGAGTTCCAAAACGGGCGGATGGCTAAGGCGATCGACCTGGTTCGTGAGTACCCCTGGGCGCCGACCCTCTATTTCCGGTATTGCAATGATCCCACCGAGCTGGGGGAGGAGATTCGCGCCGTCGAGGAGCGCTATTGCAAAAAGCTCTCCGAGGCCTGGGAGCAGTTCCAGGGCGTCAAGCCCTCCTGGCGGGCGGTTCGCCTGTCCTCCTACCTGAAGCTGGGGTTACTCTATGGCGTGACCCGGGATCCCGAGCTTTGGTTCGGCCCCGAGAACGAGCGGGCCTTCCGCCAGCTCACCGAGGAGATCACGGCCCAGATCACAAAGTGCTTGAGCACTCGGTACGAATAGGGGAGAGTGGGGCTATCGCGCTTACATATGCTTATGTGCCACCCCTATGCTTAAAGATAAGTTCGTTTTCGTCAGTCAATTCTTCCAACGCCAAAAGGAAGTCGGCGCGCTAATCCCTAGCTCCGACTTCCTCGCGAATAAGCTAGCCGAGATCATTTTACCCCACTCGCATCCTTTGGAAGTGATGGAAGTCGGTCCGGGCACCGGCTCGACGACGGAAGCGATTTGCCGGCGCATGGGCAAGGACGATCACCTGACTTTGGTGGAGGCCAACGCGAGCTTCTGTAAGGTGCTGGAAAAGCGCGTGGCGCGTTGGCGTCGCGGTCGTCCGGATTTCCCCCGCGTGACGATATTCAACGGGTACTTGCAGGATTTTCGCAGCGATATCCGCTTTGATCATATTCTATGCGGATTGCCGCTGAATAACTTCCCGATGAAGCTTGTGACGGAGCTCTTTGCGCAGTTCAAGCTCCTCTCCAAAGAAGAGGGCTGCTTCTCGTATTTCGAGTACATGGGCGTGCGGAAGTGGAATGCGATTCTCATGGCGGGCGAGCGTCGCCAACGGTTTCACGAACTGAACGATTACCTAACCCGGGAAATCCACCCGTACGTCTACATGCAGGAAAAGATCTGGCTTAACTTGTTCCCGGCCGTGATCTGGCACCTGTACTTCCACCAGAAGCGGCAAGCGTAGGCGCCGCGAATCCCGATTACCCAGAATTACGAAGACGCTGGAATCGCCCCGGATACGTCGGTGGCGGATTTTTGCACGACCAGGCCGCCCGGGGCGGTCAGGCTCTCCGCGCGCAGTCGGCTCTTCGCCTTGTGGCTCGGGCGCACGACGCGGCTATAGAAATCCACCTTAGGGTCGAAGATGAAGCGTAGGATCAGGCCCGTCCACGACTTATGGTAGTAAAGCGTATCGTAGAATTCCGGCGCGGTAGCCCGCACCTTCGGCAGGCGTGACCACGGGATCCCCATGAAATCGTGGTGCTCGTTATGGAAGCCCACGTTGAATGCGATCTTATTCAGTGGTCCGTAATACGAGTAAGTTTCCTGGTTTTGGTGAAAAACAAAGTGCTCTTGGATCCAGCGCGCGCCCAGGGGATGCAGGCCGATGGAGAAGCAGGCGGAGACGAAAAGATAGGCCACGCCCGTCCAGCCCGTCCAGGCTTGCATGATCACGACGTATGCGGCCACCGCGAGCGTGTTGATGATCGCCCACTTGTCTAGGCTATAGATTTTCTTCAAGCGCAGCGGACGCGTGATGCCGTAGTGGATGGGGAAAAGCACGAACCAAATCATTTTCTTTAATGCGCTGAAGGGGCCGCCGCTGTAGACGCGCGCTTCCCACTCGGGCGCCAAGTCGGCATCGTATTCCATCTCGCCCTGATACTTGTGGTGGATGAGGTGATATTCGCGGAAGCCCATGGCGGCCGGAAAAATGAAGGGCAGGTTGGCGACAATCGCGATCCAGCGATTCGCGAGCGACGTCTTGAAAATCAGGTTGTGGGTGGCGTCGTGGATCAAGATGAAGAGCGCGTGGCTCGCGGCCGCGCCCACCGTGTAGGCGAGTAGCAAGAACGCCCACCACGGTTGGTCTTGAATGACGACAGCGAGCACGGTCTGCAGCGCCACCAACCCATAAACGAACCAAGCGGTGGAAGGCGTGTAACCATAAAGTTTCGATATTTCCGGATGGGCCTTTAGGATCTTCAGGGTCCGGTTGAGATGCGGCTCGGCGTATTCCACTTGGATGAAGTCACGGGTTTTCATGATGGGCGATCCTATAGGAGAGAAGGGTTTAAAGAAACAGATTTCTCTGGTCGGACGGATGGTCTGCGCCCACCCTGTGTTCTGATTAAATATATGTAAATACTCGATTATTTTCTCTCTCGGATTAATTTTGGTGGGTACCTAGACAGGGGTCGTAAGATCCGGTTACAACGCCCTGTGTTGTGGGTGGCCTGAAGTTACCTGTGGGGGTAATGATGGGAAAGACGTACGCATTTTTGTTCACATGCTTATTCTGGATGAGCGCCTCCGCGCAGGCGGATAGTCCTACGTGTCGCTCACCGTACGCGGTAGTCGTGCAAGGCGCCTTGCCCTCGGTGAAGGCTGCCCGTAACGGGTTTGAAAACACGATCGACGAGCTGATGAAGGATTTTCGCGATCGCGGCTATACCGTCCTATTTTTCCAAGAGCCGACTTTTGATACCCTTGCCGAGCAGCTGCAGGACCCCTGCGTGAAGGTCTTCGGATTCGTGGGGGAGGGTATCGAAGAAGACTCCAAAACTTACAATTTAAATGATGCGAACGGCGCGGACCTGATTTTCCTGAGCGAGTCGGAAGTGATCGACGCCGCGATGATGAAAGCCGTCCTGAAGGGGCGCCCTCCCCTGGAGCTCGTGATCATGCATGCGTGTTACCAGGGGGCGAAGTACAACCGCGTCCGCTGGCGCCAGGCGTTCCGTATCCTCGACGAGAAATTCCTGAGCTGGCACGGGCTGGCGCGTTTCAATACCACTTACTGGTGGCAGTTTTTTTGGAAGTAAGCGGGTTTCAGCTCGAGACGGTCACGCGGTTACGGCCGCTCGACTTCGACTCGTAGAGCGCCTTGTCGGCGTGATTAATAAAAGTCTGCGCCGACTCGATGGTCGCGGCGACTTCGGCCACGCCCGCGCTCATGGTGAGGGGGATGCGCTTGCCTTTGTAGATGAAAGCGTGGGCTTCGATCGTGGCGCGGATGTTCTCCGCGATATCCGCGGCGATCTCCGCTTTGGTGTTGGCGAGCAGGAGCACGAACTCCTCGCCGCCGAAACGCGCGAAGACATCCTTGGGGCGCACGAACTTGGTCCGGATGATGGCGCTGAACTCTTTCAAGATGAAATCGCCCGCGTCATGCCCATGCGTGTCGTTCACTTTTTTAAAGTGATCGATGTCGAAATAAATCACGGCCAAATCCGAGTGCAGGGCCTTCGTGCGCTTGAATTCCACTTCGAGCGCCTCGTTGAAGTAGCGCCGGTTATATACGCGCGTGAGCGGGTCCGTGTTCGCGGCGGAGGCGATGTTGGCGTAAAACAGCGTTTCGATCTCGCCGGCCGGTAGGTACTTCAGGATCGTGTTGCCTAGCCGGACCATGTCTTCTTTTACGAGCTGCACGGATTCACCCTTGCCCATGCGCTTACCGTTGACGATGGTGCCGTTGGCGGAGCCCAGGTCACTCAGCAAAGTTTTGCCGCGGTCTTTGGTAATCTCCACGTGCTTGCGGGAGACGCTTTGATCCGAGAGCGTGACGTCGGCCGCGGGATCCCGTCCGATGATCATCTTGCCTTTGGTCAGAAAGAAACGATGCCCCTGGGGCGTGCCCCGGATCACGATCAGGCACGCGTCCTGTTCCTTGGCTTTGGCGAGTTCTTTGTTGAGGGTTTCGAGGTCGCCCGAAAGGACTTCGGTTTTTTCGGACGGGTCATCACCCGATGAGCCAGCGGTCATGCCCGTTGAGAGTATTCTGAATAGGCGTGTAGCGTCAAGCGGATAGGCCCTTAACGCGTTTTGTTATTACTTCGACGAATCCGTCGGACTATTCGGGGCGCTCGCGACGAAGCCGGGCCACCGGGGAGTTGTCTTCCCACTCCCGCAAGGGGCGCTCACCCGCTTCCTCGCGATGGCGGCTGAGGGAGTCACGGATATAAACTTTGCCTTCCTCGACTCCCGGCTGATCAAACGGGTTCACCTTCCAGAGAAAGCCGGTGAAGGCGGTTTTCACGGCCAGGGCGAAGTAGAGCGCACCCAGCGACTTCTCGCCTAGCTGGTCAAGCTGGATGGTGAGGTTCGGGCGTTGGTTTTTCGTCAGCACGAGCGACGTGGCCCGGTACTCAGCCTTCATCAAGTCGTCAAGCCCGTGGCTCTCCAGGATCGTGAAGGCGTTCAGGTGCGTGGCCATGGGATAGCGTTGTTTGAGGAGCGCGGGAATCTTCACCGGTGGGACACCCGCGTTGAAGTCATCCACGGTTAGAAAGAGCGTGATCTTGTCGTCCGGCCCGTCGCGCAGAAGCTGCAGCAGGCTGTGTTGATCCACTGGGCCCACGGCGGCGATCGGCGAGAAGCCCTTGCCGTTTTTCCCCAAGCTTTCGCTCCAGAGCTGCACCCACCAGTTGCCGATCCCGCGCAGGGGCGTGGAGTAAGGCATGCACACATGGATGGGACGGGTCGCGAAGTGGGCAATGAAATGACTGGCGAGGAGAAAAAGCGGGTTTTTGCCGGGCGGGGTTTTCTTCACGTATTCCTGCACGGAGCGTGCGCCGGCGAGGAACTCCTCGACGGAATGCCCGGCCAAAGCGAGCGGGAACAGGCCCACGGGCGTGAAGACGCTGAACCGCCCACCCACCGAGGGCGCGATCTCGAGCGTGCGGAGATTTTCTTTTTTGCAGAAATGGCGGAGATCCCCGTTTTCGGGATCCGTGATGGCCACGACGTTCTCTTGCCAACGGTTGGGTCCCAGCCACTCGAGCGCCAGCAAGAAGAGCGCCATAGTTTCAAATGTAGTTCCCGACTTGGTAACCACGCAGACGAGCGTGAACGCGGGGTCGAGCGCGCGGATGCGGGACGTCCAATCCATCGGATCGGGATTCTCGAAGAAGTGAAAGCGCAGGGAATTTTTCGCGTCACGCCGATGGGCGAGCGCCGCGAGCAGACTGATGGGTCCCAGCGCGCTGCCGCCGATGCCCAGGAAGACGCAGTCGGTGAATTTGCCCGTGGCCCGCAGATCTTGCGCCAGCGTCTGGGCCGCGCGAGCCTGCGAGAGGGCGTCATCCGTGGGCGCGTTGAAGAAACCGTATTTCCCCGAGAAGAGCGACTCTTTATGCTCGTTCCACGTGGCTTCGAGCTCGGCGAGCGCCGGCTCGTGGTGCCGGCCAGCTGGGCCCTTGCTCGGCGAGAAGGCGGCCAGATTGGACCAATCGAACATTAACGAGGAACTTCCGAGGCGCGAGGCGGTGACGCTCATTGCGTAAGGGCCCTTCCGATGACGATGCGTTGAATTTGATTCGTGCCTTCCACGATCTGAAGCACTTTTGCCTCGCGCATGTAGCGCTCGGCCGGGAAGTCCTGGGTGTAGCCGGAGCCGCCGAGGACCTGCACGGCGTCCGTGGTGATCTTCATGGCGGCATCGGTGGCGTAAAGCTTGGCCATGCTGGCCTGCTTGGAGAAAGGTTTGCCGTTATCCTTAAGCCAGGCCGCCTGCTTCACCAGGAGTTGCGCCGCTTCGAGTTCGGTCGCCATGTCGGCGAGCAAAAACGATAGTCCCTGGAACTCCGCGATGGGCTTGCCGAACTGTTCGCGTTGCTTGGCGTGGTCGACCGCCAGCCGCAGGGCGGAGCGAGCCACGCCCGTGGCCGTGGCCGCGATGGTGATGCGCCCCCCATCGAGCGCCTTCATCGCGATCTTAAAGCCTTCCCCTTCGGCTCCGACGCGGTTTTCGGCGGGCACCTTTAGATTTTCGAGCACAAGTTCCATCGTGTGCGAGATATGCGCGCCCATTTTTTTCTCGCGCTTGCCGAATTTTAGTCCCGGCATGCCTTTTTCGACGATAAACGCCGAGACGCCGCCTGGTCCGCTCGTGCCGGTGCGGGCCATGAGCAGAATCACGTCGGCTGAGTCGGCTTGCGTGCACCACAGCTTGGTCCCGTTCAGCACGTAATGACCGCCTTCGGCCTTGGCCGTGGCTCGCAGGCTGCCCGCGTCCGAGCCGGAAGAGGCTTCCGATAAGCTGAACGCCCCGATTTTTTTTCCGGACGCCAGACCCGGGATGTACCGCTTTTTCTGTGCGTCGCTGCCGTACTGGGAGAGCATGATCTGCGGCAGACCGCTGACGGCCACGCTGATGGCGTAGGCCGCGCTGACCGACGCGAGTTCCTCGATGGCGATCGCGTACTCCTGATAACCCATGCCGGCCCCGCCGAAATCTTCCGGAGTGGGGATGCCCGTTAACCCGAGTTCGCCGAGCTGGGCGATGAGCTCCGGACGAAAACGTTCGTCGTGCTCATCCTGCTCGATATGGGGCGCGAGCTCGTTTTGCGCGAACTTGGCGGTGAGGGTGCGGATCTCCTGCTGGAGAGGGGTTTCTTCAAAATGCATCGTCTATTCGTTCTGCCACGCCTCGAGTGATTTCGCTAAGCGTTAAATCGTTGGCAATCAACTATTTGGGCACAAATAGTTGTGTATTCTTTAAACTGTGCAATACTTTGCTTCGGGGACTATGGACGGGTTCAGCAATAAACCAGAGCGGCTAGATCAGCCAACTCAGGGAATGAGAAAAGCCAATTCCATTCAGATCTTGGTGAATTACTGGGAGGTCCCTCCTTCGCGGATGAAGGGGCACGTGGAGGGGCTTTTGAAGCGGGGAGTGACCGCGGTAGCGAGCTTCGTTCCTTGGCAGGCCTTCGAAGCGGACATCTCTCACTCCCTTTTGCGATTCCTGCAGGCCGCGACCGACAAGGGCGTGGCCGTCACCTTGATCCCGACGCCGGAAATCGGCATTCACTATCCTTATTCAGGGCTTCCGAAGGATATTTATAGCAGCACTGAAAACAAGGCTTCCCACTCCGATGGCGAAAGCGTGCCGCTCTACTTGCCGCCGAACGCCTATCAGTTACCCTCGCTCATGGCGCCCGAATTCACCAAGCGTTACTATGGGTTCCTGTCGCGCTTTCAAGTTTTTCTTTCCGATCTGGAGCGCCTCAACCCGCGGGTGTTTCGAAATCTGGATCTACTGCTGAGCGGGAGCTTCTGGAAATATTATCGCTCGCCCGAACGTGACTTTGCCGGAGCCGTGGCCGAACCGGCCGTGGGTGACCGCTCGAAGTGGGTGACGCTGCCGCTTCACAAGAGCCTGGATGAGTACTTTTCCCAGCGTGAGTTCCAGGATCCCGATCCGGTCTCGGCCAACCGGTGGAAGAATCGCAGCTTCGAGGACGTGAACCGCCGCTGGTTTTATCAGCAGTGTGAGGACGTATTCCGTTTCCGTACTTCGCAGATTTTGAAGCGTACCGGCACCGAGGTGCGGGCGAGTTCGGTAGAAATCTTCACGCCGGAAGGGGATCCCACTTTCCTGCACTCTCACTTCCTACAAGCCTTGGGTGGTGGTGCCGCGGATTTCAAGGGTCTATCCGAGCTGGTGGATAAATGCGCGGCCTTGGCTTCCGCCTCGGGCGATCAGCTCTGTGCCCCGTTCGTGCATTGGACGGCGCTTGGCGGATTTCACACGCTTTCGGACGCAGCCCGCCAGTTCCTCATCCTCAAGTCCCTTATCTTGATGGGAGGCCGGGGAGGCGGCATCTTCATCGACGAATCGGAGTGGTTCGCGATGTCCGCGTCGTTCCGGCGGCGAACCGAGCTGCTGGCGCGCTCCCTGACGGAGGGGCGTTTAAAGCTCCGCACGAAAGCGTTGTACTATACGCCCCACCTTTGGTCGGGCGGCGGCGCGATCTGGGGCGAGATCCAGAAGCAGGTGGGGGCCGAAGCACGCATGATCACCTCGCTCGATGCGCTGGCCGCGGACACGGAAGCCACGCTCTTGGTCATGGATCCCACGACGATTATCAATCGCGCGGTGGTGGAAAAACTTTCGCGGTGGCTCGGTCCGGCCGGTAGCGGGCGGGTTTTGATTTTGCCGGAGACGCCGCTTTACACGGAAACCGCCAAACGCGAGCTCTTCCAGCTGCTTGCGGAGTCCGAAACCTGCGAAGTGGATTTGGGCATTTCTTATCAGCTCCATACGCTGGGCAGCCAGGGAGCGCGCGTGGTGATTTGCCGAATTGAGCCGACCGCGGCCGCCGGGGCCGACGCCAGCCAGGCTTGGACGGTTTTCTTTAAGTCGATGCTTGCGCTCGCGGAAATCGAACCGGTTTGCCGCCTGAGCGATCATCGGCTGGCCACGATCCCGCTTTCCCGCAAAGCGGGCGAAGGACGGGGAACCGGGCTCTTTGTGCTCAACGGAAGTTCACGCAACGTTGCCGCGGACCTGATTTTCTCCGCGCCGGTTCTCATCTCCGACCTGGCCGTGATCCTTTCGGCGCCCCTGACGCAGTCAGGTCCGCCGCGCTCGGCGTCGGCGGCCGGTGAGCCGGGGGATCGTTTTTCCCTGGAAGTTCCTCCTTGCGGACTGCTCCCGCTGGCCGTGGAGGGCTTGGTCTCTCGCGAGGAGGAGCGGCGCGAGGCGGCCGCGATCGCGCGGGAGTCGGGGGAGAGCGAACGGGACGTGGCGGTGGATGCCGCGATGACTGAACTGCCGGGATTGGAAGACGTAGGCTCGTCGCCGGAGCAGCCATGGACCTAAATTACGACTGGAAGAGTTTCCAAGACGTTTTCTATCCGCATCGCCGCGCGGGGAATACCCAGTCGCGCGGCACGGCCGATCCGATCTTATGCATTGCGGATGGCAGCCGCGTGCGTAAGGCGTTTAGCCAATCGGATGATCTCACCGAGTGGACGGGCCGCCTGCTGGAGGAGTTCCGCGCGAATTTCTCGAATCGGAAGTTACATGTGTTCGGGGCCGACGAAGTGACGCAGTGGCTGAGGGATGCGAGCCGCCCCCAGGCGCCGCTGTCGCTTGCGCACTATTACGATCAGCTCGAGTTTCTGAAGTCGCGGGCGTTTCCCGCGTATTCCATCGCGCATCTGACTCCGGATCGAGATCAACGGCGGGACCAGGAGCGCGAGCGCAAACGGGCCCGCTCCACCGGGCGCGAGGTGTTCGATACCTTGGGTGCTCGGCATTTCCTGTTGCAGGCCGTGCAGGGCTGGTGGGGAAAGATCCTACCGTCTTCCTACGCTCTTTACTTACGCATCACGCACCAGGGTGAGGACTCAGATTTTATCCTGATTGTGCGCCGTGGACGGCTCGAGACTTTCCACCGGCCGAACCTGGAGGCGTTGGGCGCCGAAAAATCGCGCATTCCCGCCGACGTGGTGAAGTACCTTTCGGAGAAGTACGTGCTGCCCGTCCAGGGGATTTTCGTCGGTGCCGAGCAATGGCGTAAGTGGAGTGAGACTCCGGATCCTTGGCGAGAGATCGCGGCATCGGTCCGCGCGGAAGAAGTGAAACTCGTGCCGTTTCGTTGGAGCCTGGCGACGTTAGTGGCGACCAAGGCGTTCTTGGGCGTCTAAGCCTAGGTTCACGGCGAAGTCAGGCATCGCCTTAAGTAGTAGCGTTTTTTTCCCGCCCATTGTCCGGCGGAATTTACGTAGACGACCGACTCTTTTCCAAAACACCCGGCATGCTCATCGAGTGGAATTTCGATATCTAGCAGATCGACACGGCCGTCTCCGTCCAAGTCGTAGGCCAAGGCCTCCGGGGCGGCGCCTTTCAGGCGACCCTTGATTCCCACGGCGGGCCGGGAGACTTTCGCCGTTCCCGCCTGCGCGAGCGCCTTGAGTGCGGCGGGCTCGGTCCCCCCGGCGCCGCCGAGCCCGCCTAAAAAGAAGAGCAGGGCCTTCTTCGCGGTCAACCTCGGCTCGAACCCGTCAAACGAGATTTTTCCCTCGGCCGAGCGGTACACCAGCTGCACGGAATGTGACTTCAGTTCGCCCCGAATGGGGTCCAAGGCCACGGCCAAAAGCGGAGTTTTAGAGCGCCAAGTGTGGCTCGTGCCCCCGGTAAACTCCATCTCGACCGCATGCATGCGCAAGAGGGTGAGGTAGTACGGTGCGTGCCACTGGGGCGAGAGCGGGACTTGGAGGGTATCTTCTTCAATGGTTGCCGGAACGGCGAGCCAGGGATCGAGCGTTTCTTTGAAGAACGAACGTTCCGCGGTCGGTGACTCTAGTCTGGGTTCGTCGGTGAAGTCCAAAGCGGGCGGCCGGGCTCGCAGCGCGGCCTGGAAGGCGGCGAACTGGTAGGCCGGCAAGGAGCGCAAGATCCGGCGGTCGGCGGCGTGATAGGGCGAACCGTCGTCCGCCATCAGTCGCCAGAGCTCGAGATAGGTTTCGGCGGGAAGATTGGATTGATGGAAGATCGCTCGCTCCAGATGATCACGCCGCTTTTTTTTAAATTCCGCCAGGCAGGGGCGAAGGGATTTTGCCTGCGTGGGCGGGATGGGATCTCCGATCAGCTGAAACCACTCCACGCAATGCTTGAAGCGCGCGTAGTCGCCCAGATAAATCTTTCGTTCTTCCGAAGCAAGGTCTCCCGTTGTCTCGTCGGAATTGGCTCCCTCGGTTGGCGTAGTGGGAGAAATAACTCGCACGAACTTTTCCTGTACGAATCCTCGCAGCCCAGCCGTGCCGCTGCCCCCGCTTCCGATGATTTCTATCTCCGCCCAGCCGTTGGTGCGGGCACGGACGTTGACGGGGGTGGCATAGGGAAGTACGCCCGCAATTTTGGCGGTAGTGCTAGGCGACGCCCGAAGGTTAACGGAGGTGCCCGCGATTCGGTGGGGATCGCTGGCTTGGATCTCCTTGGCATTTCCGCCGAGGGCGATCAGGCCCACTAGTAGCGCAAGGGAACGGGTCATCGTTTAACCGCCAGTTCACGGCGGTACAGCACGCTTTGGCCGGGGCCGTAGGCCGTGACCGTGAACTTCACCGCGGACTGGGGGGGGCGGCGGGGTTCCGTCTCGACGATCAGGTAGTTCATCGTGTTGTCGCGACCCACGAGCTGCAGCGGGTTGGGGTGTTTCTTCCAGACGTCGGCAAAGGTTTTGGCGTGCATCGCGCTCGTGTTGAGCTCGTACGTCGGATAGCCCAAATGCTTGGCGGGAATGGACATGATCTCGGTGTGGTGGCGGTCGCCCGAAACCAGCACGATTGGCGCGCGGACCTTTCGCAGCTCCGCGAGCATGTGGCGCAGGCTATGGGGGTGGTTTCGCTCGTAGGAGTCGTACGGATGGTAGGCGCCGAAGTACTGGTCGCCGTCGATCAGCCAGACGGGATCGGTCACGCCCTTCAGACCGTCGAGCAGCCACTTTTCCTGCTCGGGCCCCCAGTGGGTTTCCCCTTCGACCTGCCCTTTCGGTGAGCGGAAGTAGCGGCTGTCCATGAGCACAAAAACGTGTCCGAACGCGTGCAGCCGCGAGGAGACGCCCGGGCCTGAAACATAAGCTTCAGGCAAAGGGGCTTGCGGGAAAAAATCCCGAAAAGTTTGGAGGGACGTCAGTTTATAGGGAAAGGTGGCGTCGCCGTCGTCCGCGCCGTAGTCGTGATCGTCCCAAGTGGCGTAGACCGGCACGAGTTTTTCGGCGTGAAAGATACGCAGTTTGGCGCGAGTTTCGGCGTAACGTCGCCAGGTCGTGCGCTCGTCGGCCGGTCCCTTGTAAAAACCGATCTCCCGATCCGCGTACACGTTGTCGCCCAAGAAAAACATCGCTTCCGCTCCTTGGGCAAGCGCGCCCCGCCACATCTCGTCTTGCTCGGGCCACACGTCGTCGAGACAGGAAATGAGCGCGAAGCGGATCGGCCGTGGCGAAAGGTCGAGCGTGCGCAGACGGCGCCAATCGAGCACTCGCCCGTCTTGGCGCACGTTGAGGCGATAGTCAATCCCCGGACGCAGCCCCTGGAAACGTACCGTGTCGACGCCCCAATCCGAGAAGTCACGTTCACGGCGCTTCACCTCGGCCGGCACGAGCGTCACGAGGGACGCCGGCGAGATTGGGGACTGCAGATCTTCACGTCCTTCCAAGGTCGCTGGACTCGTACCCGGTGCGGCGTAGTAAAGCAGCTCGTAAGTAACGGCGGCGCTTTTGGGCAGTACGATGGAAAGCTGGGTAGTGGACTCGTCGGTCGGACCCTGCAAGATAGCAAGCGGGTGATTGAAATAGAGCGGGTCGGCAGGCGGAGACGAGTTGGGGGTATGGGCGCAGGCGCTCAGGAACGCCACGCACGTTCCCACCCCTATATATGATGGCGTAATCTTCATTCTAGGGCCCATCTTAAAGGCTTTGGATTTATAAGTTAAGGAAAAGATTCGCTAAAACAAGGGTTTGAACATGACGACAAAGGGTGTTAAAAACCGACCACAATGGTTGTCTTCCAGTCTTACACCCAAGCTGAGTTTGCCGAGCTACTGATCCCGCTCAGCCGGGTAAAAGCGCGCGACCTCACGCCAGAAGAACTCGCTCGGAAAGCGCGCAAGCAGGCGCAGATGCGCGCGCAGCAGATCTTCCACTGGGTGTATCAGCGCTACGTCCTAGACTGGGACCAGATGTCGGACCTGGCGAAGGACCTGCGCGAGTGGCTCAAGGCGAACGTGACGATCTATCGACTGACGGAGCGCCAGGCCCAGCAGAGCGAGGACGGCACACGTAAATTTCTTTGGAATCTACATGACGGCAAGACGATTGAGAGCGTGATCATTCCGGCCGCCCTTCAGGAGAAAGGTATCACCGCGTTTGCCGGCACGCCCACGGACGAAGATCTTCAATCAGAGCATTGGAAGCGTCTGACCGCTTGCATCTCGAGCCAGGTAGGGTGCGCGATGGCGTGTAAGTTTTGTCTGACGGGGATCCAAGGCCTCGATCGGCACTTACAGGTTCACGAGATCGTGACCCAGGTGCTCGAGCTTCGCCGCCTCGCCCCGATCACTAACATCGTTTTTATGGGCATGGGCGAGCCGCTGCATAATATCGATAACGTCGCCAAGGCCTGTCAGATATTGCTCGATCAGGACGGCATGAACTTCTCCAAGCGTAAAGTCACCGTCAGTACGAGCGGACTTGTGCCGGCGATCGACGAACTGGGGCGTCGCGTGGATGTTTCGCTTGCCGTTTCGCTCAATGCGACTACGGACGAGCAGCGCAGTGAGATCATGCCGGTCAATAAGAAGTGGCCCATCCGCGAGCTCTTGGGCGCCTGCCGGCGCTTCCCGCTCGGAAGCCATCGGCGCATCACGTTCGAATACGTATTGCTGCGTGACTTCAACGACACGCTTGCGGACGCCGCCCGTTTGCATCAGCTGCTGCAGGGGATTCCCTCCAAGATCAACCTCATCCCATTCAACGAACACTCCGGCTCCAAATACAAGCGGCCCGACGATCCGACCGTGAAAGCGTTCCAGCATTATTTGGTCAGCCGCGGGGTGACGGCGACCGTGCGCATCTCGCGCGGTCGCGATATCTTGGCCGCTTGCGGGCAGCTGCGCAGTATCTTTGGCACCGCGCGCGGGACGGAGAAACACCGCGACTGGCAGCCGTTGCCCGTTTTGAATGGCGGATCGAGCGAGCCGATCATTCCGGCTGTCAGGTCTTGATTTTCACGAATATCTTGGTGAATGCCTTCAGAAGCTGGGGATCGAATTTACCCCGATCCTCGGACATGATTTCGAGTGCCTTGGTCGGCGTACAGGGCTCGGTGCGGAACGGCCGCTTACTCGTGAGCGCGCTGAAGCTATCGGCGATGGCGACGATCTTGGCGAGCAGGAAGATCTCCTTGTCGCGGATACCGTTGGGGTAACCCAAGCCATTGGGCTGCTCGTGGTGCTGCATCACGATCGTACGCACTTCGGTGGACACGCCCTTGACGGCGTCGAGCAGCCGCGAGCCGATCTGGGGATGCTCCTTTAGGTCTTTCCAATCCTGCGCGGAGAGATCGTCTTTGTCCTCGGCGTCGAACGAGAGGCGCGACATCCCAAGATCATGCAGCAGGGCCCCCATGCCCACGTTCGCCAGCGTCTTCTCGCTCTCAAGCTTGCCCGCCTTGGCCAATAGCAGGGCGAAGATCGCGCTCGTGATGGAGTGGCGGATCACGTAAGGATGCTTGCTCATCTGCACGAACACTTTCACGAGCGTTTGCGGATCGCGGTAGAGCGCCTCGATACAGCCGCGCACCACCTGGGAGGCGTGCGCCAACGAGAGCGAATCGACCTGCATCTTGATGGAAATCTCGAGCATCGTGTGCGTCGTCAGCTCTTTCACGATAGCCAGGATTTCATCGGGAGAGGAGCTTTTGGGCTTGGTGCAAAACTCGGTAGCCATGCGCTCGACGTAGAGCAGGTATTGACGGTAGTCGGGTTGGGTCACGTAGAACGCATCGATCTTGCCTTCGTAGTTCAGCAAACGGTCCACGTCCACGCGCTCGCCCTTCGGAAAAATCTTGGTATAGGTGCCTTCGGCGCGCCTAAGATAGATGTCGAACGGCAGCTGACCGGCGATCTTGCGGAAGATCGGGGGGCTGATCTCGATGAATTGCGCGTCGTTCAGCGGGTTGGACATCAGAACATGAATTTCTTGTTGGCGACGTTAAGCAGGATCGCGACCCCGATCATGGCGGTAATCAGGGAGGATCCCCCGTAGCTCAGGAACGGCAGCGGCACCCCGACGATGGGCAGGATCCCCATGACCATGCCCATGTTGATGAAAACATGCCAAAAGAAGATACAGTTGATCCCGAAGGCGAGCAGTAGCCCGAACTTGTCATTGGACTGGTACGCGACCGCCAGCCCGTTCAGAAGGAAAATGATGTAGAGCAGGACCAGGATCAAAGAGCCGACGAAGCCGTGCTCCTCGCTGAAGACGGAAAAAATGAAGTCGGTATGGTGCTCGGGCAGGAACTGCAGCTGGCTTTGGGTGCCTTTCTTATATCCTTTGCCGAAGAGACTGCCGCTCCCTACCGCGATCATGGACTGAATGGAGTTGTAGCCCGCTCCCTTGGGGTCGGACATGGGGTCGATGAAAGTATGAATACGTTGGCGCTGGTAGGGTTTCAGTCCGAATTGGTACGCCGCGGGAATCGCGATCATTCCGCAGACGGCCAGCACGAGGATCGTGCGAGGGCTGATGCGGATGAAGAGCATCATGCTGCCAAAGGTCAGTAGCAGGATCATGGCCGTGCCCAGATCGGGCTGGAGCATGATGAGAAAGGCGGGAATCGCGGTTAGTAGCGAGGGCAGGGCCATATCCTTGAGTCGGTAGCCCCCGATCACGCGGTCCGACTCGAAGTACTTGGCAAGGCAGATCACCAGCGAGACTTTCATGATCTCCGACGGCTGAATGTTGAAACCGCCGAAGCCCAGCCAGCGTTTAGCCCCGAGGGAAGAGCGCCCAAAAAAGAGCACCCCTACGAGCAGGAGTAGATTGGCGAAGTAGATTGCGTAGCCCAGCCGCGCGATGGTCGAATAGTGGACGAGCAGGACGATGCCGGTAAGGCCGATTCCGACTCCAAACCACATGAGCTGGGTGCGGTAGAGCGCGACATAGTGCACGCCCTGGCTGGTGGCGCTAATCAGGTTCCAGAGCCCAATCCCAAAGAGCAGCAGCTCCAGCACGAGGAGCGTCCAGTTGAACTTCTTGAATTCCTCTTCGTAAGTGCCGACCCGAGGCGTTCCGTCAAGATGGCTGATGTCGGATTCGGTAGAGCTGTAGGTCATTCTCCGTCCACCTGGTCTTCGGTTTGGTCGGCCCGTGGAGGCAGCACCGCCTTCTGCTTGCGGGCGTTGGCAATGGCCTCGTCGGTGTATTTATCCGGGAACTCCTTTTTCAGGTAAGTGTTGATTACGGCTTTGGCGATGGGCGCGGCTCCCGACGACCCATGGCAGGCGTGTTCGGCGATGACCGCGACCGCGATGACCGGATCGTCGGCGGGCGCGAAGCCGGCAAACAGCCCGTGATGTCGGAAGCGGTAGGGTAGGCCTTCGCATTTGTTGTAAATCTTGTCGGCGGTTTGGCGCACGACCTGGGACGTACCGGTCTTACCAGCGAAATCCATCAGCGGCAGGCGTTGGCTATAGGCGGTACCGTGGGGGCTGTTCACCACCATCCACAGCCCCTTGCGCACGAGCTCGAGATTCTCGGGCTTGATGTGGATGTTTTCGATCTCGTCCGGCCCGAACTCTTTGATGAGATGGCCGTCCGAGGTTTCGATGCGTTTGACGTAGTGGGGGCGGTATAGGATGCCCTCGTTCGCCATTGTCGCGTATGTATTGGCGAGCTGAAGCACGGTTGCGAGGACGAAGCTCTGTCCGATGGCGACGTTTAGCGTTTCGCCGCCGTTCCAGGCTTGGCCTAGCCGGGCCTGTTTCCATTCTTCGGTGGGGATGAGTCCCGAAACCTCGCGCGGTAGATTGATGTTGGTCTTGTTGCCCAGGCCGAGCTTGAAGGCCCATTTCGAGATGTCGTTCACGCTCTTGAGCTTTTGGCTAACGCGATAAAAAAAGATATCGCAGGATTGCTCGAGCGCCTGCGTGACCGTCACGTTGCCGTGGCCTCCCCGTTTGTGACAGTGGTATTCGCGATTGCCCACGCGGATTTTGCCGCCACAGTTGAAAACGGTGTCTTTGGTGATGACACCTTCCTCTAGCCCGGCCAGCGCGGTCACGGCTTTGAAGACCGAGCCGGGCGGGTAATGGTCCTGGATCGTTTTGTCGCGCATCGGGAGATCGACGTTGTTGATCAGGCGCTCCCAGGTTTGGGGCGAGATCCCACGGGAAAACTCCGTGGGATCGAACGCCGGCACCGAAAGCATGGCCAGAATTTCGCCGTTCTTGGGGTTGATCGCGACGAGGCCTCCCGCCTTGTCGCCGAACGCTTGCTTGGCCGCGAGCTGCAGATCCTGGTCGATCGTGAGGATGAGATTGTGCCCGGGGACGGCGGATTTGCCCGTCGTCTGCTGGGACGTGAGCACGCGCCCTTTCCCCTTCGCCGCCGAGGCGCTGCCGGCCATGATGCGCCGGCCGAGCGCGTCCACCTCGACGAGCTCGTGGCCATCGGTGCCCCGTAGGGTCTCTTCCATTTGGCGTTCCATCCCGACCATGCCGATGCTGTCGTTTAGCCTATAGCCGCGCGTGGAGAGCTTGGGAAGCTCATCCTGGGTGACTTTCCCAATGTGGCCCAGGAAGTGGGCGGCGATTTCTCCGAAGACGTTCGTACGTTGGATCTCCATTTCCACGGCCACGCCGGGCATGTTGAGCTTCCAGGTTTCGATCTTCGCCACCTCGTCGCGCGTGAGGTCCGTTTTGATTTTCACCGGCATGAACGCCGGTTGGCCGCGTGCCTTCTCGAGCCTTTTATCAATCGCCTCCCGTGGCATGTCGAGCAGCTTCGCGATCTGATCCAGCACCTCGGGACCGCGCTTGGATTCGCGCAGGTACTGCGGGGTCACTTCGAGGTCGAAGGAGGGTTGGTTGTCGACCAATAACGTGCGGTGGCGATCAAAAATCATCCCGCGCGGAGCGGGGATGGTCACGCGCTTGATGCGGTTTTCTTCCGAGTATTGGCGCATCTTATCGCCGTTGAAGATCTGCAGGTACACCAGGCGCGAGACGAGCAGGCCGAATCCGATAAATACTACAATGTGCAAGAGGCGGAAGCGGTCCTGTAACTCGCGCAGCTGCTCTTCTTGACCCAGGAATGCCATCGACTACAGGCCCTCCTCGTCCAGTTGCAACGCCTCTTCGGCGCTGGCGCGCGCGCGCGGGTCCTTGAAAGTGACCCAGTCGAATTTCTCGAACCACTTGAAGACCCAGGTCCCCACCACGCCCTCCATCACGGCCCAGGGAAGCATGAGGGCGAGGGTGTGCCGCCAGATGTTCTCGCCGATGCCCAATGTCGACAGTACGAAGAGCACCGAGAGCTTCCAAAAGATCGAGGTGAAGAGAGTCAATCCGACGAAAGAGGAGAGCTGATCGATGAGTACGAGCTTTCCCATGCCGCGGATCATGAGGTACACCGCCATGTAGGTGGCGAGGAAAACCCCGCGGGGGGCGCCGCTGTGGACTTCGGCCACGTTACCTAAGATCAAAACCAGCACGCCGCCCTCGGTGAACGAGCGCTTCAGCGCACACCAGATCGTGGCGAGCAGGATGACGTCGGGCTGCAGGTAAAGAAACGGCCAGTTCGCGAAGAGCGAAGTTTGAATCGCGGCGCCGATCGAGACGAGCAGAATTAGGATCGGGGCGTTGAGGGCACGGATGATTAAATACGTCATTGTCGCGAACGCTCCGGCTTAGGAGCGGTCTCGGGCGCCGGGGAGGCGCTGGGACCTGGCGCGGACGAAGCGGTCGTGCCCGTCGGAAGCTTGACCTTCGTGGTCACATGCATGGGCGAGTGCTGAGGATCGGTGATGACGAGGACCTCTTCGAGCTTGGAAAAATCAACGCTCGGGCGTACCTCCACGGTCTGCGTGATGCCGTATTCCTTTTTCTTCACTTCCGAAACTTTGCCGACGGGAATTCCCTTCGGGAAAATCCCGCCCAAACCGCTGGAAACGAGCAGGTCGTCGGGTTGAATATCATCCGTGCGCAGCGCGAACTTCAGCTGGCAGGCTTCGTCGGTCATGCCTTCGACGATGCCGCGCGCGCGCGAGCGTTTCACGATCGAATCCACGGCGGAAAGCAGATCGAGGATCGTCACGACATCGGCCGTGTTGGAAGTAACGCGTAGAATGCGGCCAACGACGCCTTCGTTATTAATTACGGCCATGTCCTTACGGATACCGGAGCTTTCGCCGCGATTGATGCGGATGGTGCGGAATTCGGTGGAGGCATCCTTTGAGATGACCCGCGCGACCACGGCTTTTAGGCTGAATTCCTCGGAAAATCCGAGTAGCTTACGCAGGCGGAGGTTCTCTTCCTGGGTTTCTCGCAGGTTGACGATGGTGTTCAAAAGCTTGCGATTTTCTTCCATGATCGCAATGTTGTCTTGCCGAGTGTTCCAGAGATAAATATAGTTCTGAAAAAGGTGAACGAGCGACTCGAGGGTCCAGGTGATGGAGGCTTGAATCGGCGTCGTGATCGAGACAATGACCTTGTCGTAGAATCGATAATCGCGTGGAGCCCGCGCGGTCGTGTCGATGGAAATGATCGGGATCAAAATAAAAAGAAACAGGATGATGTAAAATCTGTATTCTTTCAGATACTTGAACATGGAGATCCCTTCGTGACAGGGTACTGGGGAATGAAATGAAATGCAACCGGTGACCGGGTGCATGAGGAGAAATAATGCTAAGCACAATGAGAACGAGTTTGGGCCCCTGGATTGTCGGGATCATCATCAGCTTTATCGCGTTCGTGTTCGTCTTCTCGGGGCTCTTTACTCCCGGCAAGTCGGGCCAGCTCATTGGCGGTTCCATGGCCGCGTCGGTGAATGGGGACGCCATCACGGTGGCCGAGTTCAATCGGGAATTAAATCGACGGATGCAGTTTTACCGCGGGATGAACCTCACCGAGGAGCAAATGAAGGCCTTTCAGATCAAGGAAGGCGTGCTTCGGGACATGATTAACCAGCGGCTCATGGTCCAGGAAGCCATTCGGGTCGGCGTGGTCCCCTCGGATGAGGAAATCCGCACGCGGATCAAGGAGATCCCCGACTTCCACGTTGAGGGCAAGTTTGACTTTAATCGGTATAACGAGCTCTTGAAGGCAAACGATCTCTCGGTTTCCACCTTTGAACAGGACATGAAAAAGCGTTTCACGGTCGGGCATTGGGACGACTATTTCAAGAGCCGCATTCACGTCTCCAGTCAAGAGGTCCGCCAGGAGTTCCTGGTTTCCGAAACCAAGCGCATCTTCAAGTACGTGCTGATCTCGCCCGAGGTCATGCGCAAGCAGGTGAGCGTGCCCGCGACCGAGGTGCAAGCTTTCCTAAAGGACGAACCGAAGCTCAACCTCGCCAAGGCTCGTTTCGAGGAGCTAAAAACCACCCAGTATAAAGGTAAGACGTTTGACCAGGTAAAGCAGGAGGTCGCGCGCGACGTCATCGTCACTTCGACGAAGTCGGCGGAAGTCGACAAGCTGAGCCAGAACTTGGCGGCCCGGTTCATTAAAGAAGGGGCGACGGCGGCCTCGGTGAAGGCTCACGGTCTGGAGCTGAAGACCAGCCCCGAGGTCTCCCGCAAGAATCCCTATATTCCAGGTCTCGGGCCTTCGGACGAGCTCATGAAGGACGCGTTTGCGGCCAAGTCCCCGATTGACCCGGCTCAGGGGGGGAAGGCAAAGGCGTACACTTTGGCCCGCGGCGTGGTCGTGGCGTGGGTGGACAAGAAGATTGAAGCGGACCCATCTAAGCTCGCAGGCCCGGCGAGCGAAGAAACGACCCGCATCCGAGGCGAACTCCTGCAGGCGAAATCGAACGAACTGCGCGGGGAGTGGATCAAAGCGCTTAATAAGCGCGCTTCGATCAAGATCAATCCGTCGGTGGTGGATAGCGCCGATGGCCGCCACATCCCGGTAGAAGTGCCGCCGCCGCTCGACGGCTAGCCATTGGGAATCGAGCTTTAGAAACGAAAACGCCCCCGCGCTTTCGCTTGGGGGCGTTCGATCTATTTTTCGTGCGCTAGATTAGCCGGCGAATCTCATATGACAAACCTGTAGCTCGTTGGCGATGCGATTCACGTCTTCCGGCTTCGTGCTTGGATCGTTGAGAAACTTGACGAATCGTTTGCAGAGCTCGGGATCGGCCTTACAGACCTCGTCGAAATCCCCCTTCATATGATTGAAGGCATAGAGCATGGTTTTTTGCTGGGCTGGGTTCTTGCTCAGGAACATCGAGCCCAAGTCGGTGCAAATGCTGCGTCCGTTTCCGAAGTTCGGTACGCCCGCCTTGCTTAGAAACGCCGCCGCGACGGCGGCTCCTCCAAGGGCTGCTCCGCCTAGACCCATGGCGGCGTAGAGACCTAAATTGGATTTTTGCTGCTCCGTGAGCTCGCGCGTGATCTTTAACTCGTCGGCCACCGCTTTGCATTCGGCCGCCACGTCAGTGGAGGCCGGCACGACCGTGTTGATCGTGTCCATCATCTGTGGCGTGGTCACTTGAGTCGGACGGTGGCAAACGTTGTTCTTATACGCAGCGGTGCAATCCAATCCGAAAGTGTCCCCGTTGGGGGAGCGTAGAATCGCTAGCTGGCTGTCGCCATCGGCCACGACCTTCGCGCAGGCGTCATTGAAAGCTTTCTTGCAGGCATCCTTCTGGGCCGTCGTGGGATCGGCGAACGCGCGAGTCGCGGGCGTAGCCAAAAGTAACGTCAGAATATTGACGTAAGCGAATAGGGTTCTATGCATGGACCACCCCTCCTGTAATAGTCTGATCGGGTTATCCATTGAGATCTTAATAGGCCTTGCTACAATTTGAAGCGGAGGAGCGTGTGAGTATGACTTTTTTCAGGAAGAAATCGTCCCGTTTGGTTGTCATGGCCCTGATGCTTGGGCTACCCCTAGCCGCATACGCGAGCGGGGTGGGTGGGATATTGCGGGCGTTCGAAGAAGCGGTACCCGGCTCCGAAATGGATAAGCTTTTCCGGGCCGCCGGTAAGGCGATCGGCTACACGGGTGATCAGCTTGCGGCCGGTCAACATTACTATCAAGCGCTCCACGTCGCCGCCCGGCAGGCCGGTGTGGATATGGCGGATGTGAAAGCGGTGGAAGCGTGGGCGTCGAGGAGCGGTATTGCAAGCCATCTCGAGTTAAATGGCGTGGCTAAACTTAGCAATTCGCAAATGACGGAAACTCTACAAAGGCTCGTGAAGACCGAAGCGCGCTACCAGACGATCGGCAAGGAAGTATTCGAAGCGGTCGATTGTAACGAAGGCGGTTTTTACGGATTGGGACTCAACAAAGTCCTGCGCCGGGTGGGGACGGCCGCCGAAGGTCGAATCCAGAGCGCCGCCGCCAAGGCAAAGACCGTGAGGGACGCGCAAGCCAATATGGCGATTGCTTTTCGGGAGGCCGGCATCAACGGCGCCTCGGGGGACGCGGTACTTAGGGCAACTTCTGATTCGACCCAGCTCGCCGTGCTGGAATCCCAGGCCAATGTGATCCGGGACTTACGCAAGTCGAAGGACGGCCGCGCCTTTATTTCTTCGGTTTTCAATCTTTATGGATTTGATCCTAATAAGCAGGTCGATCTCAAGAAACTGATGGACTCCGGCATGCTGGATCGGCACTTCATGGATCGCTTGGATCCGGCTGAGCTCAAGCTGAGAACCGAAATGATGGCTGACTTCGCGAAAGCCACCGACATAGAAAGGTCCCCCGCCGGCTTCCAGAAGTTCATGAAGAATCGGATGCTGGGCGACCTCGACGAAAAGGGCTTCCCGAAAGACCCTAAGAATCGACTAGGAAAAGTGGTGAACGCCGAAGGAAAGGAAGTGGGCGATTACGATGATATTCGCGCCGCCGCCTTTCGTCGCGGCCAAGAAGAAGGCTGTTTCTAGTTCCACTAAGTGAGGGCGTCGGACGTCGTTAGAACGCCGGCAGGTTCGGCTTCGCGCCGAGGGGATCGACGATGTTCCGACGGATGAGCGCTTCGATCATCTCGGCCTGTAGCATGGCGTCTAGCTCCAAGTCGTTTGCGGGTTTGCGAAGCGCCTCGGCGATTTCGTGGGCATACTTGGCCGAACCCGACACTTCCAGAATGGTCCGCCCGTCCGAGTTTTCCAGAAGCACGCGCCGTAGAGCCAGCTCCATTTGATTTTGAGGGGCGAAGAGAATTCTTCGCACGCGCTCGGGGTCCTGAATTCCGGTTTCAAAGAACTCTTTCCACGCGCTCTTGTTCCGCCAGAGACTAGGGTTGGTCAGTCGTTGCATGATCCCGGGCTTGGAAAAACGCTGCGACACCGCCTGCGCAATTTTTAGCTCCCCCTCGCTCAGGGCTTGGGCCAAGGTTTGGCCGCTGGCGGTGACCATGCGATCGCCTCGCTCCAGCGCGGCTTTACGCATAATATTGAACATGTACTGGCTCTGCAGCCCATTAATGCGTGCGGCTTCGCCGGTGGTGACCAGCCCGTTTTCCAGCAGCGCCGCTTTCACGGCACGGGCGGCATCGTCGACATCGGCGGCATTTAAAAGCACGTCGCGGGCGTGGGCGAGGTCCAATAAGTTCGACTTCGCGGTGAGCTGGCGCAGGAAGGGTAAGCTACCCAGGTCCTTGGTCAACCAGTCGGGCGCGCCCTTGAGAAACATACCGACGAAAGCGCCGCGCTTCTGGATGGGGAGGCGTTTGGTGACATCCCAGAACGCGGGGCCGTTGTCGAGGATGGCTTGCGCGAGAGGTTTTTCGCTACTTTCGATCGCGCGTAGAACGCGGTCGGTGTCCAGGCCCAAACGGTTCGAGCCCCAGTTTCGGTAGGTCCAGCGCCGTGAAAGGAAAGGCATGCTCTCGACCAGATCATCGCTGACTTGCGAAGTGTCCAGGGCCAGCTGGCGCAAGGCATTGGTGCGGCCGGCGGTTTTTTCCAGTTCCTCGAATTTCTCGAGCGCGGCCTTGGCTTTGGGCGCAAGCTTTCCGGCCGTTCTTAAGGCCCGGGCCTGCTCGACGGCTTTTCCGAGCATGGCGACCTGGTCGGCTTGCATGGTGGTTACGGTGGCGGCGCGGCTATTGATGCGTACCGCTCCGTTCACGCCAAAGAAACTGTGCCCCATGGCGTCCCGGAACATATAGCTGGCGAACGAGCGTTTGTTGCCCCCAAACTGCTTGGCGGCCTGTTCGGCCAGGTGCTGCTCGGTGACGGCCTTAGTGGGGACACGCGTTTGGGCTTTGAGGGCTTGTAGGAGATCCTCGCCATTGGACGTGACGTCCGTAGCCGCCTTGGCCAAGCGTTCGGCGTGGGGAAGCGGGAGACGCGCTAAACGACCGGCACGTGAAATTTCCACGGCCTCCAAGATCGCTTCGCCCGCAAGCGCGCGTTCCGCCGGGGCCATGCGCGTGATCAGGCGACGGGCACCGCTACTGACCATGATTTTCCCGGCCATGAAGCCTTCCTTGACGATCTGGACTCCGGGCAGGAGCATGGCGGCTTCGAAGACCAGTTCCTTGTTGCCGGTTTCGTCGTCGTCGATCAGGAAGGGAATGGAAAAGCGCGAGCGGTTATCGATGAGTTGGCGATCGGCGTCCACGGCCGTTAGCCCCATGCCGATGAAGGGTTCCAGGCGGGCCGCGCGCTCGCGGGCGTCGACATAGTTATCGACCGTCAGGCCAAAGCTTGCCGCCTGGCCGCCGACAATCAGCGCGGCCATGACCACGCCACAGATGCCGCCGGTGAGCGCGATACAGGTTCCCCCGAAGAGCGCCATGCCGAGCATCAACGGGAGCTGCCCCAGGTCCCAAATCATCTTCACTTTTTCCGAGTGGGACATGGCCTCTAGGCGCTGCATGACCGCTGGCGGCAGGCCCGGGAGGCCGAGCAGGTGATTGAGCTTGTCCTGTTGGCCCATGACCTTGAAGTAAAGTTCGGCGAATACCTTTTGGTCCTCGGGTTGAGTGAGGTCGAGCTTGGGATTGCAGATTTGATCGATCATCGCCTTCACCTGCTTCTGCTGCTCGAGGGCGGCGGAGCGCACGAGGGGATGAAGTAGGGATCGCTTGACGTCGCGTTGGTACTCCAAGAGTTCGGCGCGCGCCTCGCCCGGGCCGAATTCAAGCGAGCCGCCGGACGCGAGTTGGCGTTCCGCGAATTTATCCATCAGCTGATCCCGGGCTTCGGGATTATTGATGACTTGGGCGAGCAGGCGCGCGTCTTCGTGCTTTTCAGAACTTGCGATCTGCTCGATTTCGTCGAGTGCGCTCACGCCTTCTTGATCCGTGCGGTTGGACTCTCGACGTGCGCGGTTGAAATCGTTGCCGCGTAGTCCGTTCCGCTCCGCGAACGGATAAATCTCTTTCCGCACCGCTTCGATTTCTTCCGGGGTGTAGTAGTAATGATTGGCGATGCGCTCGATAGGGTCGTAGTAATTCGAAAACTGATAGGGCTGTGACGGAGCACTCGGTTCCCGCGTTTGCCCCATGTCTAACATGCTCTGCACGGGGTCTCGTTGCACACTGTCGTATCTATTCTTCTGGGCGGCGTAGGTAGCCCGGGCGTTCTCATATCCGCGCCAAGCGTTCGCTTGTCCCATCGTATGCCAGTTGACGGGTGCGTTCAGCAGGTAGCCAAAACGCGCGTCTTCCTCCCGCACCGCTTCCCGCCAAGCATCGCGAAATTGAGCTTCCGGCAGCGCCACGCGGTTTCCGTGCATCGGGCTGAAGGCCTTGCCTTTGCCCAGCCCCAAGGTGGTGACGCCCGCTTCAAATCCGTTGATCTCGCTGCGGGCATGGGGACTCTGGTTTTTACGCTCCCGCTCTACTTCCACTCCGAGCGCGATCATTGCCCAGGGGTTGGCGACTTGTCCGCTGATCTGGCCGGATAGGTAATCCCATGCGTTGGCGCGCTTGCTCGGAAGATCGGCGGATTTCCAGATTTCCCGCAGGTCATTATACAGGGCGCGGAATTCGGCGCTCTCGCGCGGGACGGGACGAAGCGGGCTATAGTCAGTGCTCGCCGGGCCCGGGCGGGCGTAAGTTCGGAGTTTCCCCCGAATGACAGCCAGCCCCAAGGTGGCATTGCCTTGGCCGTATTTTTCGAGCAGGCGCCGCCCCGCCGACGTGGACTCCATCTTTTCTAGAAGCTTGCGATAGGACGTCCGATCTTGCAGGTACTCCGAAAGATCGCCCAGCGCGCTTTTGACCCAGTCGTCGCTAGAGTCGAGATGCGGCATGATCGAGTAGTCGATCGTCTGCCTCCGCAGACGTTCGCTTACGGCGGGTGGCACGAGTTGAGGATCGTTCCAGCCTAGTCCGGAGATTCGGTCTGCCAGCTTGTCGGCTTGGTTCGTTCCGGCTTTTAATTCCGCGCGGAGCACGGTCGCTACTCGATGGCGATCATAGATTGGCATGCCATCGATCAATCGGATGAGGTCATAGTTCAGTGAGCTCGGTACGCCGTTGCCCGTTTGGGGGGTGCTGACGCTAAACATCCCTTCCGGCATTCCGTTTTGATCGACGCGGATGCCCTGGCCTGGCGCGATGGGAATTTCACCCTTCATCGTTTTGACGGTGAAGACTTGGACCGGGATCTGGTCCTGCGAAGGGTCGATGTCTTTTCGCGGAGGTAGGCGATAGACGGTACCTTCGAACCAGGGAGGGATAGGGTCGTTCGTCTCCAGGATCAGTGCGTCGTGCTCGGGACCGCGGCGAAAACCCTTGAGGGGGTCGGGTGCACCGTAAGTACGAGCATCGCTTTGGATATTCGCGAAATAAGCCTGCGCCCGTTGTGCACCCATCGCCTTGAGCCGATCGGCCTCCGCGATAGGGTCCCTTCTTCCATAGCCATTGAGGATCTCGCTGGGATTCGTTTGTTGGAGTGGATTGCGATACTCCGGCTTCCCGCTGGTTGAAGGTAGGTTCACCGCTCGTTCGACCGCGTAGAGTTCCCGGGCAAAAATCGTCCGCCGGCTCTTTTCGAAGTAGTCAGAGGTATGCAAATCATGCCGGACGGCAGTGATTTCCCGCAGATCGGCCATGACTCTATCTTCGGTCGCGGCGTCACGCAGGTCCTGGCGACCAAAGTAGGGGCTCAGCTCGCTGTGCACAGCTTTTTCCATAACGGGGTCTAACCGCGGCATTACATCGTCAAACTGAGTGAAATCATCGAACGCTGGTCCTTCGGCGACTTTTCCATAGTAGTTGGCCGCACGCTCGGCCCGGCGCCGCTGCGCGAACGGGAGCACGCCACGGAAGCCGCTTTCGACCACGCTCGGGGACACGGTCTGCATGTAGTAGGCGTAGCGGCGCTGGCGGGCGACTTCTTTTTCCGGGTCAGGGTCGGCTTGGTTCGTTGGCGGAATAACGCTCATACGTTCGAGTAGTTCATCGATACGTGCGTTTTGGGTGGTGACCGGATCGTCTTTGAAGTGAATTTTCGTGGCTTCGTCCATCTGGAAGCGTTTCATGCAGCCATCCGGCAGTTCCACGTCTTCCGAGGTGCCCGCGAGTTTTTTATAGTACTCGAGCTGCGAGAGGAGCATCTGCAGCGACATCAGCCGCAACCCGTGCAGGTACATGTCGGCGTTCATGTCCTTCGTGCCGTTCTGAGACTGGTTGATGGCGAGCATGATGGCGCGCAGGTCGGTTGCGAGCCGCGCCGTGGAGTCGACTTCCATTACGCACATCTGACTGCCGGGGTATTTGCCTTCGCTCGCCACGTAGCCGGACAGCATGAGCGTCGCTCGTTCGTTCTCGCCCTTAATCATCGATCGGGGGATCGCCATTATGAGCGAGGCGTTTCCGCCGACATAAGCGCGGCCATCGGGATAGGAGATGTGCAGGAAACGCACGAGGTCGTCGATGGGGTTGACCACATCCTCGAGATATCGGCGGAAAACGCCCCATTTCATCTCGGGCGTGATCTTGGGGTCGTTGTTCAATAAGTACTTCTGGACGTTGTCGCGGATCTTGCCGGCTTGGGTGATTTTTTCGGAAATGCGGCGGTCATTGGGATCCGTCAGCGCATCGCTCATCTTTCGACGTTCTTTTTCGGTTTTCGCGGCAGTTTGGTTAGCGAGCGCGTGCAGGCTGTCATTGTTTCGCATGCCGTTGCGACCAACGAGGGCGACGGAGGCGCGGAACGATTCGAAGGAATGCAAGATGTCCGGAGGGATCTCGGGACCACCGCTGGCCGCGGGCCTCATCCCGCTACTCATGAGGTTGAAGATGCCGGCGGCGTCGCTGGCTTGGTCTCGGTATTGCTCGAAATCTTTTGCTTCGGGCGCTTGAAAGCGTCGTTGGTAATCGAGCAGGGTAGGGTCATAGGCCCCGTTTTTTGGAGCTTCGGCGGGACGGGTCGAAGGTTCGCCTGCCATCGCACTCGGAGGCAGGCTCACGAGCGTGGCAAGTAACAGGCACAGGGATTTTTCAAATACGCGCGAGAATCCCATAGTGGTGATGTGAGCGGTCCCCCTCCATCGGATCTATCGGCAAAATGAGTACAAAACTTCTGCCCGCCTTTGGCTGAAGTTTAAATTATATCATGATGTTAGCGCGTTGCGTTGTTTCTTTGGATTGCTTCTGCGTGGTTGAGCTAACTACGGAGAACTACTAGCTGAACTGCGTACGGAGGAGGGTGGCAAGCTCTTGGCGCTTTTCGAACGGAAGGCCATGGCCGGTACCCGGAATTTCGATCCATTGAATCGAAGAGAAGTGAGCAAAGCTTTCTCGCTCCCTTTCGAAGTCCGAACGTTTCCAGACGAGGCTCCTTTCGCCGCGGAGCATAAGGATCCGGGTCCCACGCTGCGCCGCTTCTTGAATCCAAGGACGCAGGTCGGCGTGCTTGGCGGCGTCGATCGTCTTTAGGAGTGCCTCCGAATCAAAGGGAAACGTCACCTTGCCTGTACTTAAATTCGTAATCGACACAGCGAGTAGATACTGTGCAATAGATGGGTCAGGACAGCGTGCGTCCAGGAATGCGCGCGCCGCCGCACGATCGGGGTATTCGAGAGCGAGATCGCCGATGAAGCTCGAGAGTGAATCGCCGATGCCGCCCCCCGCTGGCCCAGAGAGTCCAAGATCGATGAGCACGAGACCCGCTACCCATTGGGGTTGGAGGTGCGCGACGGCACAAGCCGTGCGCACGCCCATCGAGTGGCCCACGAGCACGGCGGGATGAAAGTCACGCGCATCCATTGTATCCACGACGTCTCTACCGTAATTCATTGGAGAAAAATCCCCGCGTGAATTGTCAAGCCGACTCTTGCCGTGTCCACGCTGATCGGGCGCTAAAATTTCGAACGCATCTTCAAGCACCGCGGCAACCGGTCGCCAGATGCCACCGGTGCCACCCATTCCATGCAGAAGCACGATGCGATTTTTTTTCGCGTGATTGGCATCGTGATTGCTATCACCGGCATTCGCATTCTTTGGGCCCCAATTTTGTGCGTGCAAGATCATCGTCGACTTGACCTTTCGTCTTCTTTGAATACTATACCACCTCCCAAACAAATCGGAACCAACGCAGTAGCTGAGTTGAAAAAAAGCGGATGTGAAAAACGCAAATGAGCGAGTTCAAAGTGACCACGGCTGAAACCTCCATCGAATCTCCGTACCCGGAAAACTTTCTCGAAGCCCTGGCTGCGCGCAGCCTCGAGTCCAACCCGGAAGGTAGCGCGGGTTGGTTGAAGATCGCGCACCTACGCATGGAGAAGTGCGAGTTGAAACAGGCGCAGGAAGCGTTCTTGCTGGCCTATTTTTTTGCAAAGAAGGAAAACGACCCGCGCGGATTGGGTGAGGCGCTCGTGGGTATCTTGCGCTTTAGCGGCGAAGCGTTGGATGAAAGCGCCGTGAACTACTGGAGCGCGGAGCTCGAGAAGTTCATGCGTGAAAACCCCGACCGGATGCCTTCGAAGGTCTGGTACTGCCGGGGAGCGGCCGCGAGCTACCGAAAAGAGTGGAAGCAATCCCAGCGTGAGTTCCATCGATATTTGCGCGCGGTTCGCCAGGACCAGATGTTGCCGGAAGATGAGTATCATCAATCGGTGGCGCGGGCGTACATCATGCTGGCCAATGCTTTCCAGCAACGGGGGCTCGTTCGCCGCGCCCAATGGCTCGCGGAGCGTTTGCTAGAGAACTATGAAAAGATGCGCCTGCGCGGCATCAACGGCACGGTTTATCTCGTGCTCGGCAATCTCGCGGAGCGCCGCCAGGATTATAAGACCGCGATGGATTGGTACCAAAAAGCGCATGCCGTGTTCCTCGAGGAGCATAACTGGTACCACCATCTCTACGTGCTTTACGGATACGCACGGGTGGCACGCCAGCAGCAGGATTATCGCCAGGCTAACTTCTACCTCGATCTCATTGAAAAGGCCGCTTCCATGCCCGAGTTCGGCGTGCTTCGCCGCGAACTGGCGCTCGAACGTAAGCGCCTGCAGAAGAGCGCGGTCGATCTTTTGGTGGATGGTCGTCGCGGTGTTATCAAAACCCGGGAGAATCAGGAGATTTCCCTGCGCAAGCAGTATGTCCTACTTGATATCCTGAAGGCGCTCTTGGACGCGCATAATCGGCAGCAGGACGATCCGACGCGAGGCCTCTCCAAAGCCCAGATCATTCAGAAAGTCTGGCATGAGCGTTATCGTCCAGAAGCGCACGACAATAAGCTGTATTACAACATCAACCGGCTGCGTAAATTGATCGAGCCGGATGCCCGTCAGCCACAGTACCTCCTCAACTGGAAGGAAGGCTACCGTTTGGCGCCGGGATTGAGGGTGCAATGGGTGGACCACGAAGGTGAAGCCGCCGAATTAGTAGAAGGGGTGGAGAATAAATGATGAATTTCAGGAATACGCAAAAGCGGAAAGCCGTAGGGCTGCTGATGACGGGCTTCGTGCTCGCGTTGAGCGTCAACTTCGCCGTGGGTTCGGAGCCGCGGGATCTCGACGCTAAGCCTCCGAGAGGGGATGCACGCCGCGACCAGAAGTTGGGCGGGGAAATTCCGGTGCCTTATAAGACGGCGAATCTTCGGACGGAGCTCGCGGACGGAGAATACTATGTCCTTCAGGGCAAGGTCGTTTATCGCGGGGGCAAGCCGTATTTCCAGGTCGATCTGAACGTGCACCCTTGGCTGGCAAACCAGCGCCGCTTGGCCAACCCGTTTTATCCGCTCGATCGTGATTCGGCCGATTGGGATAACTTCGCCGGCTCCCGCATTCAAGTCACGCTGCAAGCCGGCGCCCGGATCACCGATCCGGCCCGCACCGGCGGCGTGCCTTATAGTTACATCGGTCTGAAGGCGATGGAAGAGCCGAAGCTGATCGGTTACTAAGGCAATTCTGGCTTAATAAGTAAAAAAGGGCCCGCTTTCTTCGCTTATGCGAGGGGAGCGGGCTCTTTCATTTAGGAGAGGAGCGACTCCCGTGCCTCGTCGGCCGGAAACTCGTATCCGCACTTGGCCAGCATCTGGCCAGTAATGGACTCGGGGTTCTTCACGAGCTGGTCGGGTGAACCCGTCGCGACGATCTTGCCACCGGCGGTGCCTCCCCCGGGGCCGAGGTCGATCACCCAGTCGGCCTGGGCGATGACGTCGAGCTGATGCTCAATCATGATCACACTGTTGCGCGAGCTCACGAGATCCTGGATGACGTCTAGCAGTTTCTTGATGTCCTCTAGGTGGAGTCCCGTCGTTGGCTCGTCGAAGAGATAGAGTAGGTTTTCGCCCGCCCGGTCGTCGAGTGCCGAGGCGATTTTCAGGCGCTGGGACTCGCCTCCCGAAAGGGTGGTCGCGGACTGACCGAGCATCAAATATCCCAGCCCCACGTCGCGGAGGGTGCCTAGTTTGCGCGCGAGCACCGGATTGTCGCGGAACAGATCGTAGGACTCGTCGATTGTAGTGTTCAGCAGCTGGTGGATGTTCTTGCCGCGGTAAGTGATTTCGAGCACGTTCTTCTTGAAGCGTTTGCCATCGCACTCTTCGCACGGGACCTTCACCTCGGCCATGAAGTGCATGTCGAGCGTGATCTCGCCCTCGCCCTTGCAGACGGGGCAGCGGCCGCCGTCGACGTTGAAGGAGAAATGCTGGGGCGTGTAGCCGCGTCGGAGCGCCACAACCTGGTTGGCGTAGATGCGCCTCACTTCGTCCCACGCCTTCATATAAGTGGCGGGGTTGGAGCGTGAACTCTTACCGATGGGTTTTTGGTCGAGCAACACCACCCCGCGCAGGTGGTCTTCCCCGTAAAGCTTATCGTAGGCGCCCGGGTCGTTCTTGCCGCTCACTTCGAGCGGGCTGAAGATTTGCTGCAAGGCCTGATAAAGTGTCTTGTGCACGAGCGTGCTCTTGCCCGAGCCTGAGACGCCGGTGACGACCACGAATCGTTCCAGCGGGAACTCGGCGGTGAGACTCTTCAAATTGTTCTCGGCACAGCCCGTGATCACTAGATGCTTTGCGCGATTGAGCGAGCGCCGCGGCCGTGTGCGCAGCAGCGACATGTCGCCGCTCAGGTACTTTCCCGTCAGCGAGCCGGGTTGGGTCTGAAGGCTCTGGGAAGTGCCCTGGGCCATCAGCTCGCCGCCACGTCGACCGGCGCCGGGGCCGAGCTCAATGAGCCAGTCGGCCGCCTTCATCACCTCGAGATCGTGTTCGACGACGACCACGGTATTGCCTTGGTTGCGCAGATCTTGGAGCACGCCGATCAAGCGGTCGGTGTCGGCCGCGTGCAGCCCGATAGAAGGCTCATCCAATACGTAAAGCGTCCCGCAAAGGCCGTTGCCGAGCTGGGTAGCCAAGTTGATGCGCTGATATTCGCCGCCTGAGAGTGTTTTCGCTAGGCGATTCAGCGTGAGGTAGCCTACCCCAACGGCGTCCAGGAACTGTAGGCGTTTCGTGACTTGGCTCAGGACCTCTTCGGCGATTTTTGCTTCGAAGGGCGGAAGATCGAGGGACTGGAACCAGTCTCGAGCGTCGTAGATGTTGAGGGCCAGCACTTCGCCGATATGCTTTTTCCCGATCCTTACGAGCAAGGCTTCGGGTTTGAGGCGAGCGCCTTTGCATTGGGGGCAGAGGGTCTGGCTCTGGTAGCGACGGATGAAGACGCGTACATGCAGCTTGTACTTCTTGCGCGCCATGTATTCGAAGCAAGCGATGATGCCCGGAAAAGTCTTGTCCTTGGGGTCGCCCTCCCAGATGAGCTTGCGCTGGGCGGCCGTGAGTTCCCGGTAGCGCTTGCCCACGGATATGCCGTGGCGTTCACAGAAGCGGAACATGTCGGACTGCCATTCCTCGAGCGAGGGTTTGGCGAACGGGTCGATCGCGCCGTTTTTCAGGGTTTTGGAGGGATCCGGTACGATGAGCGTTTCGTCAAGATCCAACGTGAAACCGAAGCCGCTGCAGCGCTCGCACGCACCCAAGGGGCTGTTGAACGAAAACATTTGGGGTTCGGGCAGCCGCGCGGGGGTTCCGCAGCCGACGCAGGCAAACTGGGTTTTGAAGTGTTTCGAGGCGAAGCTGTCGAGATCGAAATAAGCGATCTGGTCGCGTCCGAGCAAGATGGCTTGCCCGATCGAGTCAAGCATGCGTGTGCGCATTTCGGGGTCTACGGGGGCGGTACCTTCGCCCTCCAGCTTTAGGCGGTCGACGATAAGATAAATTTGTCCCTTCGACAACGCCGTGAGCGGGATCTTCGGAAAATCCGCATTGCCCAGCTCGTCGAGGTCGAGAACCTGGTGCTTCTTCGCGGTTTGCTGCCAAAGCACCCGGCGGAAGCCTTGTTCGCGGTAGGACTTCAGCACTCCTGCCACGGCCTTGGTTTTCTCCGAGGGCGGAGGAAGCGGAGCCGTGATCGCACCCTTACGGCCCCGGAACCACTCGGAGGCAGCGGCGAAAAGCTGTTCGGGGCTGGTTTTGCGCACTTCCTTGCCGCACTCCTTGCAGTAGGTATGGCCGATCTTGGCGAAGAGGATACGCAGGTAATCCACGATCTCCGTTTGGGTACCGACCGTGCTTCGCGAGTTCACGATTTGGTTGCGCTGCTCGAGCGCGATGGACGGCGGGATATTCTCCAGCGTGTCGTACTCGGGCTTTGGCATTTTTTCGAGGAACTGGCGGGTGTAGGTGGAAAGGCTCTCGATGTAGCGCCGCTGCCCTTCGGCATAGAGGGTGTCGAAAGCAAGCGAGCTCTTGCCGGATCCGGAAACTCCGGTCACGACCGTGAGCGCGCGCGTGGGGATCTCCACGCGGATGCTCTTTAAGTTATTTTGGCGAGCTCCGGTGAGACGGATGCCTTGCGGCTTCTTGATGCTCAGGCCAGAGAACGAGGGAGGAGTTGAGGTCATGGGTAATCCGACACACTAGCGGAAACGCTGGCAAAGATCTACTCCGGCCGGATCTGTCCCACTGGGCGGGGGGGTTTTGTAGATTCTGTCCCGCGTTGCCTATTTCATAAACAGAACGCATGGTGTCATAGTGCACCATCCTTTTGATATTATTATGTAATTCTGTCCACAGAACAAGGTGGGCTTGGCACTCGAATTGCTCTTAGGCTGCGCGACTGGACGCCATTCCCGGGCCCTTGGCGGGCCCTGTACGGAAGCGTTTAAGTGTGTTGTAGTGCGATCTCACGCTACGGCGATGAAGGAGAATTTCATGTTGAACCCGAAATCGGGAGCTTTCTTTTTGTTCGCGTTGTTGATGTCGGCGGGTTCGCCGGTGGACGCGCAAGCGGCGATCCCCTCGAAGATTCAGGACGACACCGCGATTTATCAAAAGCTCTCCGAAATTAAAATCTCCAAGGAAGCGGACCTCGACTTCGAAGGCGATATCATGCGCCTGGCACAGCTTGAATCCCGTTACGTGGAGAATCATCTGCCTTCGATCTACAAAAATCCGAAGCTCAAGCGGGCCGTGGATCGTGTCTCGCGCGCGAAATATCGCCGCTCGGGCCAGGAGCCCAGCCAGGTGGCGCTTCGTGAGCGCGTGCAGCTGCGCAAGAAATTGCGCGCGACCCGCCGTTAACGGCCGGCTCCCACACCAGCAGACTAGTTTTCGAAGAAAATTGTAAAAGTTCTGTCCAAGCGGAAACGAGATCTCGTTATCCGAACTGCGAAGGGGCCCGGGCGGAGAGCGCGTCCGGGCCTTTGTGTTTTTACCGGTTTTCTTAGCGCCGGTAAGCCGCTTGCCAAGCGTCCACAAACCGCCGCGCGGTGACCTGTAGGTCGGGGGGCGTGCGGCCACCGTTCTTCGCCAAGGCTTCCCAGACAAAGGGGAGATGGGCGGCATGCACGTAGCCGGTTTCATCCAGCCGCGAATGCGTGGGGCAGTCTTTGCTGAAGCGGGTCACTCCGCCGTTGAAATCCGTGCCGAACATGACACTGGCGGGTCCGACGATATCGATCATTTCATTATACTGCTTAGCGAGCGCGGGAATGTGGCCGTCGCATTCGGGTGCTCTGCCCTCGGGAAGCGGCGTGCCTTCCATCATCATATGGCTGGGCATGATGCCGACGATGCCTCCCGAGTAGGCGACATCCTGTAGCTGGGCCGTGGTGATACCGCGTTCGGCGCCGTGATAGGCGCGCAACATCGTGTGCGTGTAGAGAATCGGCTGCTTCGCGGCTTTTAGCATCGGCACGATTTCCCGTTGGGCGGCGTCGGAAGCGTGGGATAGGTCGACCCAAACTTGGTGTTTGAGGAGGGCATTGATCAGCCACTGGCCCCGTTCGCTGAGGCCATTGGGGTTCACGCGCACGCCGTCCGCGTAGATGGGACTGAAGAGGGATTTAATGAATGCCCACGGCGAGGCAAGGACTAAAATGCCGCGCAGAAAGGCGACTCCGCCGTACTGGTCGTCGGTTAGGTGAAGCGGGGTGACGATGCGCAGTCCCTTCTGGTCGACGAATTCCACGAGGTCGGCTTCGTTCTCGAGTATCCCGTCGGCGCCTTCGAGCGAGAAAACCAGCATGCGTTTACCCGTGGCGAGCGCCGTTTCTGCGTCCATGGGAGTCTTGGCGATAACCCACTCGGGGTTTGTCTTCACGAACGCTTCGGCGTCGGCGATCTGTCGGCGGACGGCTTCTCGCAGATCCCAGTGGAAAAGACGATGGCCATAAAGGGCGACCACCGAAACGGCGAGCCCGGACTGCCCGATGGTTTCGGGATTGATCTGCGAGCGGTAGCGATGCTTCCAGCTTGTGGCCTCGATTGGGCCGTTGAATTCGCCATGAAACGCCCACGACGCCATCGCGCGATCCATGAAGGTGTGCGAGTGTAGATCCACCGATTGGGTGAACGGGGCGTGTATCGGCGCGGCCGAGGGAGCCATCGGTGTTTTCTGGCGCGGGACCTTCGCCTGCGCGGTAGACGCGAGCGTAACGGAAGCTGCTAACAGTACTGCGCCAATACGAGCGAGCATGGATTCTCCTTACGTCTTCTCCCCGGTTTCGGAAACCCCTTCGCTCAAAGCGCTGGCTAGGCGGCTGAGCATCGCGAAGGCGGACACGGGTTTTTCGAATATCGCAAAGTGCTGCCCGTGCGCTAGCTTTTCCAGTAATCGGTGCGTTAACTCGTCGTGGCGGGCACTCTCGAAGACCACCATCACGAACGGGGCCTTCGGCGCAGCATTCATCGCTTGGAGGAACTTCTGCCATTGACTCTTTTCGTAGTGGTCGATGTCGAGCACAATGCCGGAAAACTGGAAAAGTCGGTCTTGCCGACCCAGTCGATCGGGGAGCTCCTTCGGCGCAAACGGCACGATGTCGATGCGCGAAAAGCTTTTGAGGCCGTGTTTAATCAGGCTGACGAAGGACACGTCGCCGGAAAGAATCGCCAGGCTGGTTTCCAAGGTGGAGAGTTTACGCGCCTTGCGAATGGCAAAGCTCGAGTCCTGGAACTGCGCCTCGGTGAGCAGTCCCTGGAACAGGTCACGCATGGAAACCACTCCCACGAGCTGCTTGAGCTGCTCGGGGTCGTCGTCGACGATGGGGACATGGCGGAACCCGTGCTTGAGCATCAGCTGCGCGGCCTTGTGGATCTCGGACACCTTGAGGCTCTTCACCGGCTTGGTCATGACCGTCCGGATGGGGCGGCCCCAAAAATTTCCCGATTCAATGACCTCGATCTTCGTCAGCAGATCACGTTCGGTGAAGATCCCCACCAGCTCGTTGCGCTTGGCGGCGTTCACGATCAAGAGCGAGCCCACGCCTTGCTCGCGCATGAGTTTCACGCAAGCGCTAATGGACATCTCGCTATGCGCGGCGAGGGCTTCGGTGAAATGAATGGTCGTGCGGCCGGATTGCACCGTCGGCATTGAGTTTAGGGCTCCATTACGGGCCGGGTGGCGCGCGCGATGCGGTCGGAGATCGCGTGCCAGAGCCCCTCGGCGGAAGGCGGCGGCTCGCAGAATATCGCGTCCACCGAACTTTGGTCCAAACGCCGCAGTTCTCGGAAGAGGCGGGAGGCAGCTTCGACTTCGTTGCCCATCTTGCTGAGCGAAACGCACTCGGTCTCGAGTCCAAGCGCTTGGGTAAACGCCCGCGCGGCGGTGTCGGCGCGTCCCCGGAAGATCAGTAGCCCCACCTTGCCGGGTGAATTGGCGAATTCCCCGCCCGCTGGTTGCGCGATCTCCTGGGTGATCAAACGCATGCGCTCGAGGTGGTCCGGTTTGAGCTTGGAAACGGTCTCGGGCAGTAAGAAACAGGGTTTGGCCGGCGCGTAGTGGCGCTCTTGGCGGCCGGGAGCATGCGAGGTCATTTCCTGCGGTGCCGCGACCCGTAATGGGTCGGACGTGGCTAGCTTTTCGGCGAGGACTTCGCGTAGTTCGTCCACCGTGATCTTGCCTGGACGCAACAGCGTGAACCTCTCGTCGGGGCCAGCAAGCAAGACCGTCGATTCGACGCCAACTTCGCACGGACCGCCATCCAGTATCCACTCTACGTGATCGCCCAGTTCCTGCTCCACCGCCTCCGCCTGTGTGGGACTGATCCGACCAAAGCGATTGGCGCTCGGTGCGGCAAGTGGGAAGCCCGCCGCGGCAATCAAGGCCTGGGCCACGGGGTGGGCGGGCATGCGAATGCCCACGGTTTCAAGCCCACTCGTCACGAGATCGGGCACGCGCGCCCCTTTGGGAACGACCAGGGTCAACGGGCCAGGCCAGAAGCGCTTGGCAAGCTCCTCACACGCCGAGCGCATGGGAGCCGAGAGGCTTGACCATCGCACCCAGCCGGCCTGTTCCATTTCAGCAAAAGACGAATTCTTTGGCACGTGCACGATCAGCGGGTCGAATTGGGGCCGGTCTTTCGACTTGAAGATTCGTACCACGGCGGCCTCGTCGAGCGCGTTGCCCGCTAACCCGTAAACGGTCTCGGTGGGCATGCCCACGAGGGCGCCGCTCTTCAGCGCGAATGCGGCCTGTTCGATGTGTTCGGGAGTGGGGGCCAGGATCTTCAATGCGCTCATGGGCACACCTGCTTAAATACTTTCTCCATGCGCATGCCGCGAGAGCCCTTGATGAGCACGATGTCGCCCTCGGTTAAGGTCTGGCCAAGACGATCGGCCAGGTCCTCTTGCCGTTCGAAATGCTCCGTCGGTACGGCACCTTGAATTTCGTCGGCCAGCCACTTCATGCGAGGCCCAAATAGGAAAACTTGGTTCACGCCAGTCCGCCGGATCTCCTCGGCGAGCGCTCGGTGGAATTTTTCTTCGTCCGCTCCCAGCTCCAGCATGTCGCCCAAGCAGGCGAGTTTGCGCGAGAATCCGCCGAGGCGGGCTTGCTCGTCGAGCAGTTTCAGGGCCGCACTCACCGAGCTCGGATTGGCGTTGTAGTAATCGCACAGGAATCGTTGCTTCGGTGCGCGGTCGTGAATTTCCGTGCGCCCGTAAGGGGATTTAAAGCCCGCTAGCCCCCGCGTGATTTCCTCGAAGGTGAGGCCCAGGCCCAGGGCGAGGGTGATGGCGCCCAGTAAGTTGCGGGCGTTGTGTTCGCCGGGCAGAGGGCAAGGGAATCGGCCGTTGCCCGCCGGGGCCGTAACCGTAAGCTGCCCCGTGGATAAATCGTATCCACCGACCACGCTCTTTGGTCCGAGCGCGCCGTCTCCGCGGAGACGAAAATCCCACTCCTTCCCGGGAGCGCCGGGCGGGGCCTCCCAGCTTGCGATCCATTCGTCATCCCGGTTGACGGCGATGGTGCCGCCCTTGCGGGCGACATAAGTGAGGGAAAGCAGCTCTTCGGAGGCAACCGTGGGTAGGTCACGCAGCTTTTCCAGATGCTCTGGACCGATGGCGCTCAGCACGCAGGCGGTTGGCTTTACGAGGTCCAAGTGTTTTTGCATGGCCCCGATTTCGTCGATGCCGACTTCAATTACGGCGGCCTGGGTGTCGGGCCGAAGTTCGAGCAATGTCATCGGGATGCCCACGAAACCATTTTGGCTGCCTTCGGTTTTTACCAGCCGGGAATATTTTCCAGCCAGGATCGCCGCCAGCAGCTCCTTCGTCGTGGTTTTGCCCACGCTGCCGGTGACCGCCACCACGGGCCCCAGAAACTGCTCCCGCCAACGGTCCGCGATTCGCCGGTAGCCTTCGATTGTCCCGCCAATTTTCTGCGGGACGCGAATGAGCGAGCTCTCGACGTAGGGCGAAGCGGTGAAGTCATGGCTGACCAGCGCGTAGCCCGCGCCCGCCTGGAGCGCGGACTCGACAAATTGGTGTCCATCGTAAACGTCGCCGGGAATGGCGACGAAAAGATCTCCGGCTTGGACCTTGCGGGAGTCCGTGGTCACGCGCGGGAACGGGGTTGGGGAGCCCCCCGAAGAGGGCAATCCGAGCGCGGCATGAATCCAAGCATGGGTGAGTGGGTTCACGAAGTCATCTCAAAAAAAATGGGCTTCTCGTCGCCGAGAAGCCCATTTCGTTAAAGTCCGGTCTCACAAATAAGGCGTTGGGAGACTACGAGCCCTTGGCTTCGTTCAGGGCGTCGTCGATCGTCTGCGAGAATTCCTCGATCGGAACCGCGCCGCTGATCAGCTCGCCGTTTACGAAGAAGGTCGGGGTGCTGCGCACGCCGAGCTTGTCGCCGTATTCCATGTCTTTCTTGACGAGGCCTTCATACTTCTTCGAGTCCATACAAGCCTTGAACTTGCCCATGTCGGCACCCGATTCCTTGGCGTACTTGTCGAGGTCGGCCGGGGAAAGGGCGCTTTGGTTCTTGAAAGTCACGTCGTGGAATTTCCAGAACTTGTCGCTATTTTGCTCGTTCACGCACATGGAGGCGATCGCCGCCGGCATGGCGTCCTTGTGGAAAGAGAGCGGGAAGTGCTTGAACGCGATCTTAACCTTGCCCCGATACTTCTTGCGGATTTGATCAACCGTGTCGGCGGCCTTCGAGCAATAAGGGCATTGGAAGTCGGAGAAGGCGATGATGCTGACCGGAGCCGTCTTGTTGCCCCAGGTGGGGGACTCGCCGGCATCCACGTTCACCTGGACCTTGTAGCGTTTAAAGAAAACTTCCACCGGGTTCTTTTTCGTGAGCTTGGCCAGGTATTCGAGCATCAAATCTTGCTCTTTTTGCTGGCGGAGCATCTCTTCGATGCGTTGCTCGATCTGGGGATTGAGGCGGGACTTGTCGCCGCCGCGCTGTTCGACGAACTTGATGATTTCGTCTTTCTTCACCGTCGTCTTGCCTTTGTAGACGTTCTTCTTCAGATACTCGTCCAGCGGGAGATTGGCTTTTTTCGCTTCCTCGCCGATGAGGCGGTCGCGCATCACATCGTTGAGGCGATCCATGAGGAATTTGTGCTCGCGCTTCTTGAGGTCGCCGTAGGTGAGCTTGGCTTCGCCGTCGCCGATGAGCTCTTCCAGCGTGATGTTTTGTCCGTTGATCTTGGCCAGGACGCCCGGGGCGGGAGGGGTGTCTTTAGTAATGAAGTTCGGCGTCGCCTTGGCGTTGTTGTCCATGCACGCCGTAAAAACGACCAAACCGCCGGCGATCGCGAACAGCGGGAGCGCCACCATATACTTGCTCAGAAGATTAGATTTCGACTTCAACATGAGGAGAGGCCTCCGTAGCCCAAGAATTCGTTATCATTTCAGAGTACTTGAGAGACCGTACTATCGTAGGGCAGCATTGCAGCGCACGCAACGATAAACTCGCCTTTTTGCCAACATTCTTCCGCGCACTAAAAACCCGCCTAAAACGAGTTGGAAAAGGCTCCATGTCCATACGAGCGCCGAGTTCCCTTGGAGCTGGTCGAACCCGAGTAAAAAAATGAGGAAGCTGAGACCGAATACGGTCTGCAAAATCACGGGATAGGGCCGAATGGGGCGGGGCGACATCGGGCCTCCGCATTTTGGGCACTGATCTTCACGAGTGGACCCCGCGTTTCGCGATACCCGTGAAAACGTTTCCACTCAGGAGTTCCCCACCACGTCGTGCAAGCGGATCAGACCTTTCCAGTTTTTTTGCTCGTCGACCACGGGGAGCACGCTGATTTGGCTCGCGCGTCCCTCCATCATCTCCAAGGCGTCGAGCGCTGAGCGCTCCGGCGTGATGGTGATGGGATTTCGGGTCATGACATCGGTGGCTTTTAGGCCGAAAAATTTTTCGCGATGCTTAAGCGCGCGACGAATGTCTCCGTCGGTAACGATGCCCACGAGCTTGCCACCTTCGACGACGAGAACCCCACCGAGTTTTTTCTCCGTCGATTGGACTAGCACCTCTTCGATGGTCGCTTGCGGCGAAACGGTGGCCACCTGCGGGCCCGTATGCATGAGGTCGGAAACGTTCAGCTGCAGGCGGCGCCCGAGGCTCCCGCCAGGATGCGTGCGGGCGAAGGCCGCGGCATCAAAACCCCGCAGCTGCATCAGCGTGACGGCGATCGCATCGCCCACGGCCATGGCGAGCGTGGTGCTGGTCGTGGGCGCGAGGTTATGTGGGCAGGCTTCCTGCGTAACGGCGGCATCGATCCAATGGTCGCATTTTTCGGCGAGCTTGGACTTCGCGTTGCCGCCCAATCCGATGACTTTGATTTGAAGCTGACGGAAGCTGGGAAGTAGCCGCAGGATTTCTTCCGTATTGCCGGTGTTGCTGAGCGCGAGCACGACGTCCCCCGCGCGCGCGACGCCCAAATCTCCGTGTAAGCCCTCGGTGGGATGAAGGAAGACGGCGAGGCTACCCGTGCTCGAAAGCGTGGCCGCGATCTTTTGCGCGATTTTGCCGGACTTGCCCACGCCGGTCAGGATGATCTTGCCTCCGCCCGTGAGCGACTCTTCGAGGCAACGCACGGCTTTTTCCACCTGTCCGCGTTGGGGTTCCTGCGTGAAGCGACGAGCACAGTCCAGAAGGGCTTGCGCCTCGAGGTTGAGCACCCGTTCGATCTCCTTGGAAATCTCCATTCCTTCGTTTTGGCACACCCGGTATTGTCTTGCAAGTCCCGACAAATCCAGGGAAAATGTGACGAATGAAGGGTGGGACGGATCAGTCGAAGGCATCCCGAAGGTTCGCGGCCAACGTCACTCGCGGGGTGATGGCGCTCTTCGTGACGGTGTCGATGTCGGGCTGCATGAATGCCTACCGCAAGAGCGTGGGCGGTGACACCGAACAAATCTTTTCGCGCATCTTCCTGACCGAATTCAATGTCGCTTGGCAGTCCGCGCTCGATGCGCTCAAGCGCAGCCCGCTCGAGATCACTGATCGGGAGGCCGGCTTTATCCGCACGAAATACGTGGATAATACGGCCGTGCGTAATTTGGTGGAGTCCTTTGGACCTTCGAAAGCCTATCTGAAGGCCCAATATCGCGTGTCGGTCACGGTGGCGAAGGGATACTACAACGGCACGAACTCCGTGAAGGTGACCGTGCTGAAAGAGCAGCTCGTCCAGAGCGATGTGCTCGAGGGCTGGCGGCCGGTCGTTTCCGATTCGGTGGACGAAAACACCCTGCTTTATCGTATCGGGCGAATTATCCAGATCCGGATGGAGCTGGCGGCGCTGGAAGAGCAGCGTGCCCAGAAGGCCTTCGGGACCGAGCCGAAATAACCCGAGCTTAAGCCGCTATTTCGCGAGCGCGATCTTCCAAGCCCGCATCTGCTGCGGGAGGCTCGCGCCGGAGGCTAGATTTTTTCCGGTGAGATCGGTGAGCGCGAGCAGCACTTTTTTCTCCAGGGCCGGATCTTTCAAGCCTTTCACTTGGCCCAGGGAATCCATCAACGAGCGGGCGATTTGCTGGTTTTGTTTGCCGTCGGCGAGTCGGACGAGGGCTTCCACCGCTTTCTGTGGCACCCACTGCGCCTTGCCGCGGTGGTAGTTCGAGGAGTCGCGCACGGTTTCCATCAGCGCGGCGATCGCTTCGCGATCTCCCTTGGGGTAGATACGCTCGACCGCCTGGACGGCCTCGGAGCGCACGACGAGTGCTTTATCTCGCAGAGCCTGGACGATTTTCTTCGAAACTTCGCGATTACGGGACAGACCCGAGAGGGTGCGAATTGCAGCCGTGCGCAACATCCAGAGACGATCCGTGAGGAAGGGTTCGATCAGGGGCGCCGCGCCGTCACCGCCCAGGCGGGCCGCCGCCATCAGCGCGATGTAGCGATGGGTGTCGTCTTGTTTTTGATCGGAGGAGATCTTGATCAGCGGCGCGACGGCCTTGGGGCCGTACTGGTATTCCCACTCGGCGACGAGGTCTTTGAATGAGGACTCGGCGTTGCGGGTTTTGAGATCGCGCACGAGCATCGCGTGGATGGGCTCTTCGGAGTCGGGGATCTTGCTGGCCTGCGCGGGGCCCGTGGCCGCGATCCAGAGGAGGGCCGCGGCCAATGAGGCGTTAAACGAGACGTTACATATTAAGCATTTTTTCAAATTCAGAGAGAAGGTCTTCATCCGATTTTCCTACGTTCTCCAAAGCGCCGGCTTCTCCGGGTTTGGCTTCAGGGTTTGCCACGACGGCCGCCGCGGGATCCGCGGCGGGAGCGGCCGCGGCCTCCGGGGCGGGTTCCGGGGTCGGCGCCACAGCGGTGGGTTCTTTTAGGCTCTGCTCCACCTGATCGACCAGTCCTTCGAATGCGGCCGGAGCCGCCGGTTCCTTCGCGATCTCGGCCACGCTATCGGTTTTTTCCGGCGCGGGCGTAGGCGCAAGCTCGGCTGGGGGCGTGAGATTGATCGTTTCAACCGGAGCGGCGGCGTCACTGGCTGCGGCCACCGCCGCCGCAGTCGCTCCCGTGGCGGTCGCCGCAGGCGCGGTTGCCGTAGGCGCCGCTGGGGCTGCGCCGCCCTTGCCGGCGAGCTGTTCTTTCAGCTGGGCGTTTTCCTGCTGCAGGCGCTTCAGGTTCGCCAGGTCATCTTCAATGACGCTGTACTCGGCAAGCTTCGCTTCGAGTTCCTTGATTTTTTTCTGCAAGCCAGACGTGTCGCCACCACCACCTCCGCCGCCTCCGCTTCCCACGTTGGCCCGCGCGGCGGCGAGTTCGGCTTCGATCTGTTTCTTCTGGGCTTCGAGCGCAGACATCGCTTGGTTCTGGGTATTGAGTTTGCCTTCGAGTTCGGCGAGTCGCGCGGCAAGGCTTGGGTCGCTCACGGCGGCCCCGCCCGCGGGCGCGGTCAGATTGATTTGGATCTTGCTGAGATCACCCACTCCCGCTTCGCCGAGCAGGCCGAATAGCTGGGTGCGAACCATGTTCGCGTCTTGGATGAGCACGTTCAGGTAGTTCTTTACGAATCCCGAGGGGATGAGCTCTCCCGCCACGCCGAGCCGGCGTTTCTTGATGATCCAGAAGCCGGCGTAAATCGCGCAGAGCACGCAGATCGCCAGGATCTGAAAGGTCATGAGCTCCTTCGTAAATTGGGAGTAAACGTAGATCCAGGAATTGGAATTCGCAGCTTGGGTCATGCCGGTACCCCTCCTTGGGTTCCTATCTACTAGTCTAAAAATGCCGGTACGTCCCTGTCAACCGCCAATGCCGATCGTTGGCAATCTATTGACGGAGTGAGGGCGCCGTAATCTCCCGTAGCATGGCGCGGTGGAGGACGGAGTTCGAAGCCAAGATCTCAGGTTGTTCGGGACGGAAGGCGCGCGCGCGGAAGTCGGTGACGCGGCCCCCGGCTTCTTCCACGAGTAACGCTCCGGCCGCGACGTCCCAAGGGGAGAGGCGGCGCTCCCAGAATCCATCGAAAACGCCGCGGGCGACGTAAGCCAGGTCCAAGGCAGCGCTCCCGGGGCGTCGAATCGCACGTACGATTCCACTGAGGCGCTCAAAGGCGACCATCTCCCTCTTTAGCCATGCGTCCTTTCGGTAGGTGAAGCCGGTAGTGAGCAGCGAGTCGTGCAGCTTGCGCGTGCGGGAGACGTGAATGCGTTTCCCGTTAAGGAAGGCTCCGTGGCCGCGACGGGCAGTGTAGAGGTCGTTGAAGGTGGGGTGGTAGATCACGCCGACGGCAAGCTCGCCTTCGATGGCGGCACCAATTGAAACGCAGAAAAATGGAAACCCATGCACGAAGTTGGTCGTGCCATCGAGCGGGTCGATGTACCAGCGCCCTTCCGGCTCGTTGACGGCGGGGCTGGAGTCGCGGTTCGCGCTTTCCTCGGCGGTCACGCCGAAGCGGGGAGTCTGCTTCAGTAGGATTTTTAGCGCCGTGCGCTCGGCTTGAAGGTCGGCTTGGGTCACTAGGCCCGCACCCCGCTTTTCACGCACTTGCAGGTTTTTGCGGAAGTAGCGCATGAGGACTTCACCCGCGGCCCGGGCGGCGGTGATTGCGGTCTTCTCGAGATCGCGGGTCAGACGGTCATGGGCGGGAGAGGGCTTCGGGGTAGGCATGGGTCGACGGTTCCTTGATCCTTCAGGTGCCGGAGAACTGGCGGTAGGCTTCCGAAAGGCGCCGGGTGACGGGACCGGGTTTTCCGGCCAGCGCTCCCCGGCCGATGGGGTGTTTATCGACCCGAACGACGGGGAAGGCTCCGCGCAGGGTGCTGGAGATGAAAACTTCGTCCGCTTCGTAAAGTCTTGCTTTAGGGAAGCGCACTTCGCGCACGGGAATATCTAGCTTTTTTGCCACCCGGATTAAGTCCAGGCGGGTGATCCCGTCGAGTATGCCGATGTCGAGCGGTGGGGTGGCGATGATGCCCCGGTTTACGTAGAAGATGTTGAAGGTCGTGCCTTCGGTCAAATGGCCTTCGGCGTTGGCCATCAGCGAATCATTATAACCTTCTGCTTCGGCTTCTAGAAACGCGAGCAAGCTATTGAGATAGTTGCCCGATTTCATAGCTGGATCCAGCGCGCGCCGGTCGTTGCGAAGTCGTTGGGAAACCTGCAGGGTGAGTCCACGCTCGAAGTCGGCGTCGGTGAGGGGAGCTTGGGCTTTCACGATGATTACAAACTGCGATGGCGTCTTCACGGATTTCAGGCCGAATCCGATTTCTCCCACGCCGCGCGTGACGATGAGGCGCACGTAGGCTTCGGCGCGCGCCATGCCAGGCAGGCGGTGGAACGCTTCGAGGGTCTTGTTCATCTCCCGAACATACTCCTCGTTCGTCTGGTTTAATGTCATGCGGCAGAGCTGGGCGGAGATGGCCAAACGTCGGAGATGTTCGGTCGCTTGGAAGAGTTTCCCGTTCTGCGTACGCATGACTTCGTAGAGGCTATCGCCGTATAAAAAGCCTCGGTCAAAGATTTGAATCTTCGCTTGCGCCGCTTCTGTGATGTGACCGTTGATATTCACCAGCATAAAAAGAAGTCAGGCCGCTTTTGATACGCGATGCGTTGTTCACTGGGGCCTTTTCATTGAATTGATAACTGTTTTTTGACCTATCGCATATCAAAAAAACTAAAAGGCGGCCGCAAATCCGGCGAGTCCGAATAATAATTCGCGTTGCCTGGCTCCTTTTTGGTTTCTAAGATGGTCGCTCATGCTGGAAGTCTCCGATTCACTATTACCCGCGACTCGTGCCGGCGAGAAACTGAAGGTTCTCACGGTCGGTTTCGACGCTGGCAGTCTCGAAGAGATGCAGAGTTTGCTCACCACGCTCGAGCTGGAAGAGGCCAAGCAAGTCGTGGCGCCCCTCAAGAAGATTTCCCCGGCCACCTATATCGGTAAAGGCAAGGTGGACGAGGTGAAGGCACTCGGCGAAGCGTTTCTTGCCGAGGCCGTAATTTTCGACACCGATCTTTCCCCCAAGCAAATGCACAACTTGGAAAAGATCTTGAAAAAACGGGTTCTCGATCGCGCGGGCGTCATTATTGAGATTTTCTCCCGCCACGCGCGGACCAAGGAGGCAAAGACCCAGGTCGAACTCGCGCGGCTGCAATACCTCATGCCGCGCTTGACCCACTTTTGGACCCACTTCGAGCGTCAGCGCGGCGGGATCGGGCAAAAGGGGATGGGCGAGAAGCAGCTCGAAGTCGATCGGCGACTGCTCGAGAAGCGCATGACGCTTTTGCGGCGCCGGCTTTCGGACATCGAGAAAGAGCGCAACGTCCAACGGGCGGGGCGGGCGGATATCTTAAAGGTCGCGCTCGTGGGCTATACCAACGCCGGTAAGTCGACCTTGCTCAACGCCCTAACGCATAGTCGCGTGCTTGCCGAAGACAAGCTGTTCGCGACTTTGGATGCTTCCGTGCGCGCGCTCGACCCGGACAGTCACCCACCCGTGGTGGCGATCGACACCGTGGGCTTCATCAGCAACATCCCGACCTCGCTCATCGCGTCTTTCCGCTCGACGCTGGAAGAGCTCTATCAAGCCGATTTGCTGGTGCATGTCGTGGACGCCTCCGCGATTCGCGCGCGCGAGCAGGTCGAGACCACTGAGCAGGTACTGAAAGAGCTCGAACTGGATGGCAAGGATCGCATCACCGTGCTCAATAAGATCGACCAAGTGAAGGACGGATCTTCCGGTTTGAATCGGGCGCGTTTGGTGGTTCCGGGCGCCAAGCGATTGTCGGCGCTGAATCTTGAGGAAGTTCGCGAGCTCCGCGATATGATCCTCAACCACTTTCGAAACCAACTCGAAGTTTGGGATATCGTGGTACCCTATGATCAGGGAAAGCTCGAGTCTCAGCTCCATACCTACGGTAGCATCGAAACGGTGCGTTATCTGGAAAAAGGGACTTTCTACCGCGTGCGGATCCATACGGGGTGGGCGAATAAGCTGGAGCTCGGCAAATACAAGTTATGAGAAAGATCGATCATCGGACAATTGATCGTCGGGTGCTTTGCGGAGTGTTTGTCGTAGCGGCCGTTACGGTGGCTTCCGCCCGCGCGGCATCTGACCAGGAAGGGGCCATCCAGTTTCTCGGCGACGAGCCGGCGACCTTTATTCCGGCGCCCGCGGCTTCCTCTGCGCCGGATTCGCGGCCTGCCCCCGTAACGCCGGCCAATGTCGTGACCGGCACTCTCCAGGCCCCCGCGGCGAACGCGCTCGTTACCCCGCCGCTCGAATCCGAGGAAAATCCCTCGGGCGAGTTGGGCGTACAAAGTACGGTGGAAGTTTCGTCAACGCCACTGACCACGGAAACCGTTTGGCGACTGGAACCCCGGGAGATCAATCCGCATCGCCGGCGCTGGGCGATCGAGCGCAGCTTGGAAGTGCTGCGCCTCGAGGCGGCCCCGATCGGTGCGACCGCCGCCGGCGATTCATCCGAGGTCAAGTTCGGCGTGCGCTCCCATGGCCTCGTTGCGCAAACCGTGATCCACCTACGGGGCGAGGGGCCGAGCTACCAGAGCCCGGATCGTTTTCCGTGCGGCAAGCGCCAGAGCTGGTTCTCGACCCGGGAAGGCACGCGCGCGGCGGCCGACTTCGCCGTGAAGGACTGGCTGGCTTGGGTGGAGAAGAAGAAGCCGGCGTTGGCCAATCAGCTGGACCGGGTTTCGGAGAAGAGCGCGGAGCTGGCCCGTGAGCAGGGCAAACGTGTCTTTGAACGCTGGATTCAGGCGTTGGATCGCGACTGGTCGGTGGGGATCCACAGCCGCGCCCAGCGAGAAGAGTTCGCTTTTTATGAGCGCGCGGCCAAAGCCGCTTCCCAAAAGTCCGGTGCGTGCCTGAACAACGTGGCGTGGGAGTCCCTGATGGAGCCCACGACGGGCGTGACCCCGGAGAAGCCGCTCGCGCGCATGCCCGCGCGCCGATGGAACGGCTACTATTCCGTTAGGCTTACCTTGGAAATCGGCCTGAAGAAGTTCACGGGCCAGTTTTTAATCGATACGGGAACCGAGAAGAATCTGATCTCACCCGAATTTTTTGAGGCGCAAGGCGTGTTCGCGAGCCTGCTCGAGATCAAGGACCGCGCTCCCGAAGACATCCGCTGGCTGGGCGGCACCGCGCTCGCCCGCCCCATCATTTTACCGGGCGTGCGTGCGAGCGGCCAGTCTTTGCCCTTGCGGGAGTGGTGGATGACCAAGACGGACCTCTTCGGCCCCCCTAAGAATTTTGCCCGCTGTTGCGATGGCGTGCTCGGCCGCGAGTTCCTGCGGCATTACGCGGTCGAGTTCAGCCCGGAGGCCCCGGTACACGTGAAGCTTTGGCAGCGGGACGGTTTTCATCGCGGTTCCCAGCCCTGGGTGGAGGTGGCCCTCACCGACGATGGCCGCATGGTCAGCGCATGCCAGGCGGTGGGGAAGCACCAACGCCTGACGGGGGTGGAGTGGGACACCGGCCGGGATGCCGCGCTCACTATTCATTCGCCCTGGCGATCGGCGATTGGGGGCCAAAAGGATTGGGATCTTTTCTGTGGCGCGCGTAAGATCGCGGCGCGCGCTCCGGCCGGGTTCAGCTCCGAGCTCACGAGTAAGCTTCCCGCCGCGACCGTCGGCTTGGACCTCTTGGACCGAGGCGGGTACACTTTGGATCTTTCGCACGGACGTATCTGGTTCCCCGATCAGGCGTTGGGCCAGAGCGTGGCGGCCAACCGCACCGGTCTGGTGCTGGATTTCGTGTGGCAGAAAGACGGCGAGCGGGTGCTGAAGGTAGTCGGGATCCAACCGGGAACCCCGGCCGACGAACTTCGTAAGCGGGGTCTGCGCCGGGATCTGGTGATTTCCGAGATCAACGGCCAGCCATCCGAGGACCTGGATCTTTGGGAAGTCGAGCGCTACCTGGCCGGGAGCCGGGGCGACGAGCTGAGTTTGAAATGGGTCTCCGGAAAGACCGTGCAGTCGGGGTCGATCCGCGTTCAATAGAAAGGCGGGGGCATGGAAAAGTCCGTAAGCAAGTTCAAGTCGATGCAGAGTGGAGCCGTGATCGCGCTATGCGCGGGGATCTTCGTGTTCGTCCTGCACGCCTGCGCCACCTTGGGCACGTTGAAAGGGAGCTTCGCGAAGGTCGCGGAAGGCGCGAAGGGACCGGAGGGTATTGACACGTACGACGTGCGTTCGCTTTACCTGCACTCCTTCAAGCACGGGGCGTTCGAGATCTGTCGTTCCCGGCACAAGTCCGGCTACCGCATTTTAGAAGGACCGTACGGATCGGGCGAAGGCAAGTCCGAGGTGCGGGGAAAGATTCGCTGTGTCGGGGCGCTTGACCCGGAACTCGAAGCCCAATATTCGTCGGCTAAGTTCAACGCGCGCTTCGCGCCGAGCCAGGCCGATCCCGGCCGGGAAACTTTCGAAATCGATCCAAAGTAAAAAAGGAAAGGCCGGCAACGTGCGCTCCGTTGTTGCCGGCCTCCCGTCTCGTCGGGAAAGGCGACCTAAGAGTTGAAGCTTAGATGCCTACCCCTGAGAGAACTTGATCCACCTGAGAGCAAACGTTCGAGTTGTTCAGCAGTTGACAGGCCTGACGGACGGAAGAGCCCGCTTCGCGGAAGCCCGAGCGCGTTGTGAGGAACTGGGTCAAAGTCGTGTAGATCAACTTCTGGGTCACGGCCCGGCCGACCTTCTCGGTCAGTAGGTAGGCGGCGTGACTGAAAATCGTCGAATTCAAGTGAACGAAGCAGTTGTCGTTCCCCATCCAGCAGGTGCTGGTGGTGGTGAAACGCTCGCTGTAATGCTTCGGGTAAGGTTTATCGCCCGAGGCTTTCTTCGCGTGCGGATCCTTGACGTTACGCACGCCGTTCGCGCCGCCCTGGGCGTCGATGAAGAGCTCGCGCCCCATCACCCAGTCGTTCGTGCGGACCGTGCCTTCGACCATTTCCCCGAAGAAGTCGGCAATGGCCTCGTTCATGGCGCCCGATTCCCCCATGTAGATGAGGTTCGCCGTCGCCGAGACCATTCCGTGGGTCATTTCGTGGCCGGCGACATCCAAGCCCAACGTCATGTCTTTGAGCGTGACGCCGTCCCCATCGCCGTAGGCCATGATCTTCAAATCGGAGTCCCAAAAGGCGTTGGCGTAGCTCGTACCCATATGCACGAGGCTGCGCGCGGAGCTTCCCTTGCCGTCGTAACTTTCGCGTCCGAGGGCCGTGCGCAGAAACTTGAGCGTCGCCTGGGCGTTGGCCAAGGCATTCTTTGCGCTTTGATCGGCGCGCGGGCTAGCGCGCCCATTGCTCACGACCTGCTCGTAGCGACTCAGTACGATGTCGTTTGGAGAGGCATTATTAGCATCGTAAACTTCGATGATCGCCAGGTCCGGCTCCGTCGGGGTCGGAGTCGGTGACGGGCTGGGCTTTGGCGTAGGCACGGGCGTGGGTGCGGGCGCCGGAACCGGTTTGGGTTTGCGGCGCGGACGCGCGAAGTCCATGCGGTGCGTGAGGTCGGCGATTACTTGTCCGGTATGGGCGTCGATCAAAAGGTCGTGCGCGCCGTCGTCGGCCACCGCGGCCACCGGAACCCAGTAAATGAGCTGCGCGGACGTGCGGTCTTCACTGGGTAGGATTTTCAAGCTGGGTTTAGCCGCCAGGTCGCGGACTTCTCCGGGCGCGGCCGCGAACGAAAGCGCGATCGCGACCGATTCACTCTCAGAGAGTCCTGCCTGCGTGTTCAGATCAAAGCGGGCCGTACGATCCAGCACCAGCTCGGTTCCAGGCATCGAGAGACCCAGGAGCGAGGCTTCGCCCACCCGGCGTTGGTGAAGGGCGAAGCCGCCGATCACTTCCAGGCCATCGAACTCCTGTTGGAACCGGCTCGTGATGATTTCGTCGCCCGCGATGAGCTGCTCGGCCTTCAGGGCCGACTTAGCTGAGCCTCTCATCAGAAGTTTCATGGCGCTGACCTTCTCTAGGTTCAGCTCTAGATTCAGGGCGCCAATTCCCGCCAGCGCCTCGAGCGCGCCCCGCGACTTTCCGAGCTTTAGCGCGGTCATGCCTTCGTCCGCGCGAGCTCCTTCTAGTAGCGGCGACATTAGAATCGCCAAATTCATCACGATGAATAGAAAAAACGAATCCCTGCAAACCACGCGAGTATCCATGCGTCCCCCTCTCCTTGGGCCGTGCAGTTCAGTCAGACTGTATTTGGTTCGCGCCAAGTTCAAATTCCCTGAACTGGCATCGTCCCCCCATTGCTCAGTAAAGCAAGGGGCAGGCCACGGTAAGGCTTCGCGGAAAGATTGGTTTTTTCCCTCCCGGCTCCGTGCGGCCAAGTCAGGCTCAGAAAAAAATACAAGGTGCGGTGTCGCCAGGGGAGGGGGTGGGATGGGATGCAGAATGTTAAGGAATTCTTTAGTGTACATTTAAATTATTGATTTTAATTGATTTTTTGATAACTCGACGAGTTGAGAACTTCGCCCATTTTTTCTAAAATGGAAGGGTATGCGGAACGTAGGTGCACAAAGATCAGCTCTGATTCTGCTCGCGCTGAGCGCGGCGAGTGGGTGTGGGCTTTCTACCTTGAGTGCGGGTCGGAATCTGACCCCGAACTACGTTACCACGTCGGCGCTTTCAGTCGGCCTGGATCGCAGTATTCTCCTGCCTGGAGAGCAGGCGGTGTTAACCCTGGATGAGCGCGCCGCCCAGGACATCAATACCCTGAACGTATTTTTCTTACCGGAACATATTCAAACCCAGTCGAGCCTTGGTCATACTAGCGACCGCAATTCGCCTTCTCGTGAAATTGACGTCGGTGAATTTAAGGCATTTGTCGATAGTTTTTTCCATCCATCCGATTCACTAGGTTTCGTACGACCAGGCGGTCGTAGCCCGCTTACGGGCGACGAGTTGTTTCAAGTGCTCCTGCGGTTGAGCAAGGGAGAAGCAGACGAAGAGGAAATTCTTCGCGCGCAAATGGCGGGGATCGTAGGTACCAGTCCAGTTTCTACCTACGCTCATGAAGGTTCGCAGTCGGACGCCGAATCGTTTTTGCGTGTTCGTCGTCTCAGTTCAACGCAGTTTTCAATCGGCGGGCCTTCGCTGGCAAGATTTTGCAGCGAGCAGCACATTGGGCTTCTGCAGTTTGGTTTGCCGAATCGGCTTTCGGCGCGTCGCCTATGTGCATTCTTTGGGCACGGCGATCCAAACAACGTGCCTAGCCTTCCGGAACCGATCCTATCTCAGAATGTCAACGGCAAGACGTTTCATTACTACACAAACCCTTTTACCGGTCGGGCGGAGATAGCCGGTCGCATGGCGGACGAAAACGGACATCTTGCCTGCTTAGTTTACAGTGTGCCTCTAGATCTCAAAATTCGGTTCAAGTTAACTTTAAGTTTCATGCGTTCTTCCACAAACGAACGGATGACGTTCGATATCTTCTTTGACTACACCGATCCCGTTCGGAACTGGGCGCAGTGCTCGGCGGGAAATATGATGTATACCGCTTCGGATGCCGATGCCAACGCCATTAGCGACCAAAGCTTGGATAACCGGCTCGGAACTAACGACGGCACTCGGGGTGGGGGTAGCGGCGCTTCAATGACGGGCACGACCGCTTCCACTGGTAATTCACGAAATTAAAACATGAATCGGCCGAACGTTTTGCATAGACATGCGTTCATTCTGTTGGCGGGGCCTGCACTTTTGCTGGCCGGTTGCTCCGGTCTTTCCGCCCTCAACGCCGGCCGTAACTGGGCGCCTAGTTACGTGACGACCTCCGCGCTAACGGTGGGCCTGGATCGCAGTGTATTGCTTCCCGGCGAGCAGGCATTGCTGACCTTGGATGACCAGGCCGCAGCCGACATCGATCGATTAAATCTTTCCTTCGCGCCGGAAAGCTTGGCGAGTGCATCGTCGGGCGGAAACAACTCTGGCGTACCGCGCAGCCCGATCTTGGGAGCCCCGCCCATCAACTCCGGTTCGCTTCTGGATCTAGGCACGCCATCGGAGGAGGTAATACAAATCGACATGGGCGGCATTGCGGTGGCCCAAGTTCAGGACGAGTACGGGCGTTTTGGGTTTACCTGGCTTGAGGGATTTGACGTCCCGGTGGATTACAGTAGTGGTCACCAGACTTCCTTGGAAGATGCGGAGAGTTTCGTCCGCATCCGCCGACTCAGCGCGCCCCAATTCGCGATTTCCGGCCCGTCGCTGGCGAGGCTTTGCCGCGATGAGTTTATCGATCTCTTTCAAACCGGCCTGCCGTCCACGGCCTCCGCACGATCCCTTTGCCAGTTCTTCGGACACCGGAGCGACGGTCCCAGCCTCCCCACGACACCTGTCTCCTCGAATAATGAGCTTTTGCAGAACTCCGATCTGGAATCGGGGACGGGAGGCGGGCTTACCCTCGGAAGCTACAGCCACAAGGGCTTTAGCACTTACTACAATCCGCTGACGGGGCGCTTCGAGGGCGGGACTCGCATGGTGGATCCGCAGGGGCGGGTGTGTATACGGTTTACCTTCCCTCCGGCCTTGAAAGTCCGGTTTGTCCTCAGCCTCAACTTCCTGCGCGCGAGCACGAACGAGCGGCTTCGCTTTCAATTGGTTTTCGATTACACGGACATCGCCCGGCACTGGTCGAGCTGCGTGAGGGAAAACGTGATCTTCACGGCTAATGATGAAGACGCCACCGCGATGAGCGACCGGGATTTAGCGAATTCCATGGGAAACCAGAACCAAAACCGCGGGCCTAGCGAGGGTGGAAGCGGCAGTTCAAGCCTTACGGGTGCGGGTCAGCGCCCTAACTAGATCAATCCGCGAAAACCTTTTCCAGGCTCCAGCCCGCCTGGGGCTCTCGTTTGAGCACGGCGATGAGATTTTGCTCGCAATAGACCGCGAGGTGGCGGAGCTCTTCTTCCGAAGTGGGTGAAATGGCTAGCGAAGAGGCGAGGCGTCCGCAGCGCTGGAGCATCGGGAGCAGCACGTTCTGGCGGCCCTGAAATAGCGCGCGCGCTTCGTCGCGCGTAGCCTCGCAGCGCGCGAACTCCGCGAGCAGCTCGTTGAAAGGCACGAAGCATCCCAACTCGGCTAGGTTTTTTCCCCCGCGGTCGGAAATGGCCTGGGTTACCCTGTCCAGGGTCCAGGCCCGTTCGATCTGAAAGCTTCCCGAGGCGGTCCTCCGCAGATCTTGTAGAAGGGCCACGGTGCCGTGGAGTCTTCCGAAGTCTTGGGCGAGGGTGCGTACGTAGGTCCCGGAGCTACACTTGAGTCGAAACGGCGCGTCCGGCGGCGTGTAGTCCAAGATCTCGAAGGCATGGAGCTGGCAAGCTTTGGCTTCGCGCTCGACTTCGATGCCGGCGCGGGCCAGCTCGTAAAGGGGCTTGCCCTGGCGCTTCTTCGCCGAATGCATGGGCGGGGTCTGCAGGTAGGGTTGCCGGGTGAGGAAGCGGGCCTGCGCTTGCAGCTCGTCCAAGCTTGCGGGCAGATGCTCGCAGCGTTCGCTCACTTCTTCGGTGGGATCGCCGGGAATGGTCGTGATCCCGAAGCGAAAGCGACCTTCGTAGGTTTTATCCGAACCCAGGAAGTACTGGGCGAGTTTCACCGCTCGGCCCACGAGTACGACGAGCAAGCCCGTGGCGAACGGATCGAGCGTACCGCCGTGGCCGATCTTAGGGAGCTCGCGCGTCTTGACGCCGGTCGCGGCGCGCAGCGCGCGCTTCACTTCATCCACGACCCCGAAAGAGGTAATGTCCTTGGGCTTATCGATCAATAGGGCGCCGTGCATCGGGTGCTACTTCCTAAAGAATTACTTTTTTGGGGCCTGGGAAAGCTGGTTCAATAACTCATGAACGCGCAGGGAGTTATCCAGCCCCTTGTCTTGCTTGAATACCAGCTGGGGAATGTGCCGGATGTTGAGCGCGCGCGCGAGGTGTCGGCGCAAAAAACCCGCGGCCGAAGTTAACCCGTCGAGGCAGTCCTGCAGCTCTTCTTCCCGCTCCCGCGCGTGCGCGAGGGCGGCCGCCTCTTCCGTGGGCGTATCGAGGGCGGCGCCCAATATCGTGAAATAGAGGGTGGCGATGCTCGCATCGTCCGAGACGACGGCCTTCGTAAAAGTGAGCAAGGGAATCCGCGGATCACGCAACTCACGCGCGACCAGCGTGGAGATTTCCTCCAGGATCACTGATTCAAGTCTGGATTTTCGCGTCGGCTGCATACTTCACCGCCCTCGCGCTAAACCGTCAACTCGGGCGTGATGAATTCGACGTCGTACGCTTCGATGACGTCGCCTTCCTTGACGTCATTATAGTTTTCCAGCGCGATACCGCACTCGTAGCCCGTGGCCACCTCGCGGGCGTCGTCCTTGAAGCGCTTGAGCGAGCTGAGCTTGCCTTCGTACAGGATGACGCTGTCGCGGAGCAGGCGAACATTCGCGTTGCGCGTGATCTTGCCGTCGACCACGCTCGAGCCGGCGATCGTGCCAACCTTCGGGACGCTGAAAGTCTGGCGCACTTGCGCGCGGCCCAGGAATTTTTCGACCTTCTTTTTGTCGAGCATGCCGAGCATCGCTTGCTTGATGTCGTCGATGAGCTCGTAAATGATCGTGTAGGTTTTGATCTCGACCTTCTCGCTTTCCGCCGTGCGCCGAGCCTGGTTTTCCGGACGCACGTTGAACCCGACGATGATGGCCTCCGAGGCGGAGGCGAGCATGACATCGCTTTCGGTGATCCCGCCGGGGGCGGCCTGGATCACGGATACCTTCACCTTTTCGGTGGAGAGCTTCGTCAAGCTGTCGCGGATCGCTTCCAGGGAACCGAACACGTCGGCCTTGAGGATGACTTTGAGTTCTTTCAGGTTCCCCGCCGACACTTTAGCGAAGAGGTCTTCGAGACTCATCTTGCTCGTGGAGGCGGCCTTCACGCGCTGCTGTTCCTGGCGGTTGCTAATGATCTTGCGCGAATCGCCGTCGCTTTCCGTCGCTTCGAATCGGTCGCCGGCGCCGGGGACGCCTTCCATGCCTAAGATTTCCGCGGCCATACCGGGCGTGACTTCCTTCACGTTCTGCCCGAGGTGGTTGTGCATCGCGCGTACGCGACCGGCCTGTACGCCGATCACGAGGTTTTCGCCCACCCTGAGGGTACCGTTCTTCACGAGCAGGCTCACCACCGGTCCGCGGCCCTTTTCTAGGCGCGCCTCGAGCACGGTGCCATTCGCACGGCGCTTCGGGTTGGCTTTGAGTTCCAGCACTTCGGCATTGAGGTTGATAGCCTCGAGTAGCTCGTTGAGCCCCGTTTTCTTGATCGCCGAAACGGGGATGAACATGGTGTCCCCGCCCCAGTCTTCGGATAAGAGGTTCAACTCGGCCAAGCCTTGCTTGATTTTCTCGGGGTTGGCGCCGGGCTTGTCCATCTTATTGACGGCGACGATGATCGGCACCTTCGCCGCTTGCGCGTGACTGAGCGCCTCGCGCGTCTGCGGCATCACGCCGTCGTCCGCCGCCACGACTAAGATGACAATGTCGGTGACGTTGGCGCCGCGCGCGCGCATGACGGTGAACGCCTCGTGGCCTGGAGTATCGATGAAGGTGATGAGCTTCCCGTTCTTTTCGATCGTGTAGGCGCCGATGTGCTGGGTGATCCCGCCGGCTTCCCCAGAGGCCACATTGGCGTCTCGAATGGCGTCGAGGAGCGAGGTCTTGCCGTGGTCGACGTGGCCCATGATCGTGACCACCGGCGGACGCAGCACGAGGTCCTCGGACTTGTCTTCGGTGCGGTCAAAGAGCGCTTCTTCCTTAAACGCGATGCTCTTCACTTCGAACTTGAACTCGTTGGCGACCAGGGTAGCGGTATCGAGATCGACGGCTTGGTTCACGGTGGCCATCTGGCCCATGCCCATGAGCTTACGGATCACTTCGTTGGCCTTGACGCCCATCTGGGCGGCGAGGTCGGAAACCGCGATCGTGTCCTGCATCTCGACCACGCGCTTGTGGGCGGCGGCGACGGTGCGCTGGGTGCTCTTGAGGTCCTTGCCCACGGGGACCCTTTTCTTGCGGGGGAGGAAGACCACTTCCTTTTTGCGGTAGTCGGCGAAGCGCACGTCTTCCGGGCGGATCGCGTCCTTCTCGCGCGGATTGGCTTTCTTCTTCGCGGCCTCTTCCTCGGCCATCTTGTCCAAGCGTTCCTTGGACATCTTGATGATCTTGCCACCCTTGCCGGTCGGATCGGTCTGGGTTTGGCTGTTCGCTGGCGTGGTGCGCGCGGCAGGCGCGACGATCTTGGGTTTTGGCTTGGGTTTCGGAGCCTCGAGGTTCACCACGGTGAGGATTTTGCGGCGGGCGGCAACCGGGGCAGCAGCCGCGTCCGGGGAGGTGCTCGGGGCGGCGCTTGCCGGCGCGGTTTCCGAAGCGCCTTCGGCGGCCGGGTTCGAGGATGCTTCCAAGGACGTTTCCGCCGCCGTGTCAACGGCCGTGCCGATTTCCGAGGTCGAGGTGGGTTCCGTCTCCGGCGCGGTTTCCGGTGCGCTGGTGGACGCTGGCGTGGCCGGGGTGCCGTGATCCACGATGGTCGTGGTGCGGGTACCGGCTTCCTCTTGGGTCCGGCGGCGCAAGATTGGCGATGCGCTGGCAGCCGGGGCAGCGGCGGCCTTCTTGCGAGAGGCCGCCGGCTTGGCGGCCGTCGTGGTGGTGGTCGTGGCGGCCCCCGCCGCCGTGGCTCCGGTGCCGCTGGCGGCCGCGCGCTTGACGACCGCACCAGCTTTTTTCGCCGGAGTCTTGGCCTTGGTGGTCTTCACCGAAAGCGCTTCACGCGCCGCCGAAACTTGGGGCGGCTCGAGTGCGCTCATGTGGCTCTTCACCGAGATTCCTAGCCCGTTGAGCTTGTCGACCAGCGAGATGGAGTCCATCCCGAGTTCTTTGGCTAGCTCGTAAACCTTCATCGGTTCCGTTTCAGACATAGTCACCCCAACTTGTGGCAATTCGCTTACTCGGTTTTCTCACTGGCTTCGGCCTTGGCTTCGCTTTCGGCTTTTTCGCCATCAGAAGAAGTCTTCAACATCTCACGCAACCGCTCTTCGGCTTGGGACTTCGCGTCCTTCATGATCCGTGGCGCCGCCGTGAAGGTTCCTTGGGAAGCGGGTTCGCCGCTCTCGGGGCTGCTGGCCAGAAGGTCGCCCGATTTCTCGATGACCGTGGCCGCGCGTTCCTTGAGGCGGGTGGCCGCTTCTTCCTCGTCGTAACCCGGGATCTGACGAAGGGTGGCGATCTCGGCGTCGGCCACTTGCTTCACGTTCAGGAAGCCGGCTTGGTAAATCGCCTGCGCGAGCGTCTCGTTGACGCCTTCGATGTGCTGCAGGTTGAACACGGCGTCTTGCATGCGCTTCTCGAGCTTGGTCTTGGAGATAATGTCCAAGCGCCAGCCGGTGAGCTGTGCGGCCAGGCGGACGTTCTGTCCCTTGCGGCCGATGGCGAGCGAGAGCTGGTCGTCTTCCACGATGATCTCCATCGCGCCGCCGTGCTCGTCCAGGTTGATGGCCGAGATTTCCGCGGGCGCGAGCGCCGCGCGAACGAACATGACGTGGTTATCGGACCACGGAATGATGTCGATCTTTTCACCCTTGAGCTCCTGGATGACGGTCTGCACCCGTGAGCCTTTCATGCCGACGCATGCGCCTACCGGATCGACGTCCCGATCCTTGGAAATGACGGCGATCTTCGAGCGGGCGCCGGCTTCGCGGGCGCAGGCCTTGATTTCCACGACCTGGTCGCGGATCTCCGGCACTTCCATCTCAAATAGCTTCATCAGGTACTTCGGTGAAGTACGCGACAAGAAAATTTGCGGTCCGCGCATTGTGGAAACGACGTCGTCGAGGAACGCCTGCACGCGATCGCCGGGGCGGAACTGCTCGCCGGGGATGATCTGGTTGCGGGGGAGGAGCGCGTCGGTCTTGCCCAGGTCGATCACCAGGTTGCCGCGCTCGATCCGGCGGGCGATGCCGGTGATGATCTCGCCCTTGCGATGTATGTATTCGTTGAACACGATTTCGCGTTCAGCGTCGCGGACTTTCTGGAAGATCACCTGCTTGGCAGTCTGCGCGTCGATGCGTCCGAAGTCCGTCGGGACCTTGATGCCGAGCTCGTCGCCGATCTGGGCTTCCGGATCCATCAGGCGGGCGTCTTCGATTTTGATTTCTTCGCTCTCTTCGAGCATGTCGTCGTCGCTATCCACGACCTTCTTGAACAAGAAGACGTCGATTTCGCCGGTTTCTTCGTTGTAGTGGGCTTCGAGCACCGCATTCGGGCCGAACTTCTTCTGGGCGGCGGTGAGCATCGCCTGTTCCAGCGCGCTGATGATGACTTCGCGCTTGATGCCGCGGTCCTTGCCGACGGTTTCGATCACGCGGGTTAACTCGGTCGCGGTCATTCCCATGGTTTGTGCCATACTAAGGTTTCCCTTTCTTGCTTGTGTTCTTTCCTGGCTTACCGTGCTTGCCCGAGGCGGCTTCCGCCACTGGGTCGAGGTTTGCCTTGTAGATGAGGCCCATCGGCAGGCGCACTTTGCTTTTGTCGACGGTCAGGCAAACGGCCTTGTTTTCCGCTTGGCCTTCCACTCCGTCAATGACGCCGATGAAAACTTTTTGTTTGGGGTTCTTTGCCTGGTGGGCTTCGTTGTGAAGCTCTTCACCGGTGAGGGTGCGCACGGTTTGCACGCGTGCGCGCGACCCGACGAACTGCAGGTAATCTTGGGGGCGTCGGAGCGGGCGATCCAGTCCCGGCGACGAAACCTCGAGCTCGTAGGGACCAGCGAAGATCTCGTCGACCTCCGGATTGGCGTCGAGCGGTTGGTCGAGCGCGTGGGACGCGGTCACGCAGTCGTCGATGGTGATCCCGTTGGCGGGACGATCAATGAAAAGACGAAGCTTCTTCGTGCGCCCCAGCTGCACTTCCACGGCGACGACCGAATAAGCGAGCGGGGCGAGCATCGGCTCGATCAGGTCCGCTAACCGGTCTTCGATTTGCTTCGTTTGTAGAAGTTCAGTGGTTTCCATTATTTCTGTATCTTGATTTCCTCGGTCCCCGCCTCCGTCGCCGCTGCGGTAGGGCTGCGGGCAAAAAAAAAGTGGGCTTAGTGGCCCACTCTTAAAGATGAGGAACCTTGGAAATGTGCTCGTTTTTTAGCACACCCCCCGGAAAAAACCCATGGAAAAACCCCAAGAAATACTAAGCAAAAGGCCCGTTCAGTCGGCCTTTTCCGGAGGCTTCTCGGGGGTGGGTGCAGGGTGGGTTTGGATAAATTCTTGGAGGTCTTTAAGGGCGTCCAACGCCTCGAGTCGATCGGGGGTAGGCACCGGGACTTCCAGCCCTTTTTTCGCCCAATTCAGGGCCTCGGCCCGCTCGTCGAATTTGTCGTCCAGCAGGCGAGCGAGGAATAAGTAGTTGAGCGGTTCAGTCGGACCCTGGGCAATCGCCTTCTCGAAATAATCCTTCGCGCGGGAGTTACTGCCGCCGAGAATGCCGGGTAGCTTCCACTCGATCATGCCCAAGAGACGGTAAGCGCCGGCATAGGCAAACGAAGGGTCGGCTTCAATACTTGCTTTCAATAGGGTTTGGATCTCGTTCAAAGTAAAAAGCATTTTGAATACGCCGACGGATTCGCCGTAAAGCGCCATATTGATCGCCGTCCAGAAGTTGCAGGCCGCGCAGGGGAGCTTCTTCTCCTTGGCGAGCTTGATCGATTCTTTTCCGATGTCACGCCCTTCGGCGTAGAGCTTCTCCCGCGGTTCGCCCTCCGGGGTAAGACGGATCCCCACGAAGTAACAAGCCATCGAGACGCGCCAGCCCGCTTCGAAGTCTTGAGGATTTTTTTGCCAAAGTTCACGGAACACCTTCAGGGCTTCCTGCGCTTTTGTACCGTCGGCGCGCCCATAAAAGAGTTGATCACCCAGGGCGTAGGGGCTGGCCGGAGGGGTAGGCGTCGGGGAGGGCGCCGGACTCGCGGATACCACCGGCGACGGTTTGACGGCCGGCTTCTTTCGGGGCTTCTCTTTCGCCGTTGCAATCCACGCGGGTGCGAGGAGAAGGAGTCCGGCAATGATGTAGCGCCTGGATTTCATTTGCATTCTTGATTCTTACTTGATTCAATTGATTTTAGGTAAGGAATTTTCACGGAGGATATTCCTATTCAGGTCTTTTCGTTTTTCTTCGGCGCGCTTTTGCTCTTCGTCGCAGGGGCCGCCGGGGGAGAGGCCGCCACCGGCCAGACAAATGCATCCCGTGACATCGCTTTTTTGAAGAGCGCACCGGTTGAGATCTACTGGCGTGGGCTCACGGCGACCAGCGCGTTGCCTATTCCTTTGTCCGGCATCGCCACCGCCACCTTGAAGGTTCGACAAACCTCCGAACGGGATGCGGCCGGTAAGTCGCAGCGTTGGGAGGGGCTCCAGCTTTCCGCTTTGATCAACGAAGCGATGGAAAAGCTCACCCTAGTTCAGAAGTCCGAAGTCGATCTCGTCATCTTCAAGCACACCGACGGCCAGGAAACCTCGGTTCCCCGCTGGTTCATCCAAAAGTACGGCTTGCTGCTCGCCTTTTGGCGCAACGGCGAAGGGTTAGGCCCGGCCAACGGTGGTCCGGTGGTCGTGCTGCCTTGGAGCACGCACGGCGCGGCGATTGGCAAAGAAGTGCTGCCTATCGAGCGCTATACTGCCGCCGGCATTCGTGAGATCGAGCTCACCAACTATCGCGTCTGTGTCGACGCGGGATATTTTCTCAAGCGGCGCACGAATCCAGTCGTGGTTCGGGGCGAAAAAACCTTCTTGCAAACCTGCATGGGCTGCCACCTAGGCAAGCCGCTTCCGGCGATGGCCGATATGCAAAAGACGTTCAGCCCTGAAGGCGTGGCGCGCTGGCACGCTCAGGAGAAGCGCTTGCCGGCGTGGTCGACCCAAGATTACCAGGGTCTGCAGCTCTACATGAAAGAAGTGCTCGGCGATGCCGTGGCGGCCCAGTAAAAAGTCGGGCCGCCGGTTTGGCTTGGCCATCGCGTTCGGGTGGGCGCTGCTGGTGGTTCGCCCGGCGCCGGGAACCGATGGAGATATCAATACTTTCATCAAGTGGAAGGAATGCCAGTCTAACGGGGATTGCGCGCTGGTGCGCGGGGTATGCGGCGCCGTCGACGCGGTCAATGGCGCGATGGTGAAACGTTACCGCGCCTACGTGAAGCGGGTGTCGCAGGTCGCAAGCTGTACGGCTAATCCACCGACAAAGCTCGCGGATTTCCGCGCGCGTTGTGTGGAAACGCGCTGCCAAGCCGTACACTAAAGCATCAGTTGAAGGTAAAGAGCGTGAAGTCCGCGCAGGTCTTCAGCGCGGCCGCTTCCCGCGGCGATAGATCCGTCCGCTTGCGATAAGCCAGGAAGTCTTGCACGCGAGCTGCGGAAACGAGCGGATTTAGCTCCGCCTTCTCGTCCGCAATTTCCTTCTCCAGAGCGGTCGCCGAAGTACGCGAGCTAACCAGTTCGTTGATGCGGGCCCGAACTTTCTCGTAGTCCGCGGTGGATAGGCGACCGAGGTTGCGCTTTCGGGCGTGCTCGAGGTACGCGCCCACCTTCGCTTTGAGAAGGATGAAGCTCCGGCCGGGGGTCGCCGATTCTTTGGGATCCGTGGCCAGGATGTTCTTGATGATGCGGGCCACGATGCGCTCGCGCGTCTCGGGTAACTCCAGATCGGCGAAGAGTCTGCCGTCGGCGCTGAAGGCGAGCGGGGTGGCCGGCGCGTCGGGGCTCTGGCGACGGCTGAAGCTTGCCGAATGGGCGAACGCTTTTAAGATGGCGTCGCCAAAGGGCTCGAGGTCGGCGGGAAGCTCAAGCAGGAACTGGAATTTCACGAGCTTGAGTTCGTCCCGCGCGGACTCTTCGAGCTCGCCGAGCTTTTCGAGCCGCCCTTCCTTCAGTGCGATCCGCTCCAGGGCTGCTTCAATGTCGGTCGCGGGTTGGGTCGGGATTCCTAGGTCGGCTAGAACCTGCTCGAGCTGGTAGCTGAAAGATCGCAGGTCGTTGCGGGCATCCAGGCAGGCTCCGGCGGACGGCTCCGGCGCCAACGAGTAGTCTCGCCGCTCATTCGTGACCTGCCCCCGAAACAGGATTGCGGCCCGCCCCGCGGAGTTTCCCTCCGGATATCCGGAGAACTGCGGCTGCATGGGCATGCGGTGTTTTGCTTTTAGCGTCCCCAAGTACCACTCTTCCATGGTGATGCGTCCGTCGGCGTCGAGATCGACCTCGCGTAGCTTTTCGATCCCCACTCTCTGCATGCCGGTCCAAGCCGACAAATCCGAGAGCGCCTGGGTGGAAGGCCCGGGACCCCAGCTGACACTGTCCGCGGTTTGGGGCGTGAGCACGCAGCCGAATTCGCTCCAGGCGGGCACGGAGGCTCCGGAAAAACAGCTTTCTTCGTTGAAGCCGAGCTTTACGCCTTTCTCTTTCAACTTCCGAAAGAGCAGGAGCAGCTCGGGATCGTTTGTCGGCAACATCTTTCCGTCGGAGAGGCAGATACCATGAGACGAGTCCGGGTAATTCGGGCTGCCATGCGTGTCGATATTGAGCAGCAGCTGGTCGCCGCGACCAAAGGATGAGTCGTCGAGGACGGCTTGGAGTTGGCCGAAGAGTTCTTCCTTGGAGGCGCGGGGCACCGGCTTGGCCCAGCGGGCGTTTTCCGCGAGCTTCGCGGAACTCCATTTACTCACGTCGATACCGGCGCAGGCGGGGGAGGTGGTGCCCGGACGGCAATCCCCTTGGTCGCCGTCGTAAAGAGGAATCACTTCCCATTGGATACGCGAAAGCGCGTTCGCGCGCGTCTCCATGTCGGGCTGAAACTGATTTTCGGTGTCAATCTTGCCGGTCTCGTCCGTTTCGCAATTTCCGCCGAAGAGAATCGCGCGATTTTTCGCGGCATGGGCGGCGGGCGTCACGGCGAGAGCAAGCAGTATACCGAGGAGGGAGCGAGTCATTTGGATTCGTCTCCTGACCCGTCCGCGGGCTGGCAAGCCAAGGACTTTGTTTTTACCAGCGCACGCGGAGAAAAGTCGGGGGCCTTGCGCCGAGGTCGATCGAGCGGGTGCGCGGTTTTACCCTGGCGTGCGATTCGAAGCGACAGCTGCACCGTGGACCGATCGTAATAGCCGAAAACAGGGTCATCCGATTCGACTAGGAGTTTCGTTTCCGCCTCGGAACCGGGATAAACCGTGATCGCGCACTTCTCGAACTCGCATTTTAGCTTGCCCGTGACCTGGAATTCGCCGCAGCCTCGGAGGTAAGGATGCATGCGTTCGGCTTTGCCGACGGCGCCGGAAGGCGAGGGGAACAGGATGAGCGTCGCCCATAGGCCGAGGCAGCATCTCCCAATCCGGTTCATTCCTTCAGTACCCCCTCCACGTTCTAGAGTGTCCCGTGGCGGAGAGCATTAATCAAGCTTTTGATTGTACTCGCGCGTCAATATTGTTACATCTCCCGGATATGGCTTCAAGCAACGCGGTTCGCCTTCGTTTTGCACCCTCGCCCACGGGTTATCTCCACATCGGGGGAGTGCGCTCAGCTCTCTTTAATTGGCTCTATGCCCGTCGTCACGGTGGGCAGTTTTTGATGCGAATCGAGGACACGGATTTGGAGCGATCCGAGCAAAAGTACGCCGACGACATCCTGGATTCGATGAAGTGGCTGGGGCTGACCTGGGATGAAGAGCCGCTCTACCAAAGCCGTCGCTTGGACCATTACCTCTCTAAAGCGAAGGAACTCGTCGCCCAAGGTCACGCCTATTATTGCACCTGCACGGAAGCCGACGTCGAAGCCATGCGTAACGCCGCCATGCAGGCTGGAAAAAAACCCATGTACGACCGGCGCTGCCGCGGCAAGAAGGAAATACCCGCGGGCCCTTGGGTCATCCGCTGCGCGGTTCCGCTCGAGGGCGCCGTCGAGTGGGATGATTTGATTCGCGGAACGATTCGGATCGCCAATGACGAGGTGGACGACTTCGTGCTCGTGCGTTCGAATGGCGCTCCGACCTACAATCTTTCGGTCGTCGTCGATGACGTCGAGATGCGCATGAGCCATGTGATCCGCGGCGAGGAGCACACGACCAATACGCCAAAGCAAATCCATCTCTACCGCTACTTCAAATATCCCGTGCCGCGGTTTGGTCACCTGCCGGTGATTTTGGCCGCGGACAAGAAGAAGCTTTCCAAGCGCCACGGCGCGGTTGCCGCGAGCGCTTATCGCGGCGAGGGCTATCTGCCGGAGGCGATGTTGAACTTCCTGGCGCGTTTAGGATGGAGCCACGGCGATCAGGAGGTTTTCACGGTCGCCGAACTCGTGCAGTTCTTTGACTTTGATCACGTGCAGAAGGCCGGTGCGGTTTTCAATTCCGAGAAGCTTTTGTGGCTCAACGGTACGCACATCCGCGCGGCCGATCCCAAGCGCTTGGCCGGCATCGTGGCGCAGGATTTTTCGGCCCAGTTTTCCCCTGAAGGATTGGCGCAGCTGAATACGGAGCTGGGCGTGAAGTTGGTGGCGCTCTTGCAACCCAAGGTAAAGCTTCTGAAGGAAATGGCCGATTTGCTTGCCCCGCTCGTCGCATCCCGCGTGCCGTCGGTGGATCCTACCCAGCTGAAGTGGGTAAAAAAACCGGAGCTAAAGGCGCCCACGCAAGCGGCGGTGGCCGAGGCCATTTCGTCGCTTTCCGCAAAAGTCGGGTCCGCCGCGTGTCTCCTGGATGCGGGCATCGACCATCAAAAGGTAGACGAGGCCTTACGCGAGATCGGGACCAAGCACGGGGTGAAGCTGGGGGATTTGGCCGAGCCCATGCGGCTCGCGGTTACGGGTAAACTCGTGAGCGCAGGGTTGTTCGATCTGCTGGCGATCCTTCCCTGGGAGACTTGCCGCCGTCGATTGGAAGCCGTGGCGGGGTATTGAGCCGCCGCGGGCGTCAAAAGTCCGCCGCTTTTTTCGATTCGTTCCGCGGGCGGGTTTACCGATAAGCTAGGGAATGGCTTTGCCTTTGATTCTCATCCTGATTTCTTCAGGCCATACGGCGGGGAGCCCGCCCAACGGGCTCCAATGCCAGATCGACGCCATGATCCACGCGATCGAAACCCAACCTAGCATCGACGAGGCCGCGCGAGCGGCGTTGCTGGCGCAAGTGCTCGGGCATCCGCTTACGGAGGCCCAGCGCGAGGTGCTCAAGGACATCGATCAGTTGCTTTTCATGCAGAAGTACTCGCGACTTCGCGAGCAGTTCTCCACTCAGGACGCTAGGGCGATTCTGGGGAGCGGTTTGACGGGCTCGCGTCCCGGTCCGCGGTTTCCCCTCGATGAGATTGACAAGATCGTTAGAGACTTGAACTTGCCCCCGGGCGATCCTCACTGGCTCGAGGCGGACGTGGCGGCGTCGGTGCTTGAGTCCGCCCCCCATCAATTCGTGGGTTTTCGCAAAGTGGTTCCCCATCCCAACCACCCCAGCATTTTAGATAAAAACCTGGGCATCGACATACCCCTGCAGTTCGAAATCGACATCGAGCTCAAGTGCTGCATCGTGGAGGTGACCACGATGAGAGGAATGATCCTGGACAAGCAGGATCCGGGCGGCCGCTTCATCGGCAAGCGTCGCCAGCTGAGGCGGTACCTCAATGCCGACGGGAACTCCGAGTTTCTCAATCCCGAAAAGAAGCAAGTGGTGCTCTTTGCGCCGGAGATGTACGGGGCGGAAGTTCCCAACGCCGAAGCCCTCGGGGTGAAGGTTTTCCGAAACAAGGAAGAATTCCTGAAGTTCCTCCAAGAACAAAGCGCTTCGCGCTGATAATGTCCTAAACGAACGGCTTAGCGGCGAGTCTTAGGTGCCGGAATTTTTCGGCAGAAGCTCGCACCGCGATCTTTCGCTATCGGCCAGGCCACGGATTTCTTGTCTTCGAGGTTGGCGGTCTGGGCGCCCAAGTCCTGTGAAAAAGCCGCGAGCTCCAAGATGTGATCAATCAAAGGATTCTTGAAGCCGAGGAGCATCTGGTGGCGCACGCCTTCCGCCTTGGGGATCGCGCATTCCCACAGGGTCTTTGCGTGAGGGGCGTAATGCTCGAGCGTGGTTTTTGCCACGACCGTTTGGTCGTGCTCGGAATACAGCACGGTCGTGGGGATTGCCGCGAGCTGGGTTGCCTGCGCGCGTTCGCGCTTGATCTGCGAGTTGAGCTCCTTGAGCTGGGCGAGCGCCTCGAGCGGCATCTGCTGATTGTAGTGCGTCTTGTATTCGAGCGCGGCCTCTAGGTCGTAGTTACCCGAACGTTTACCCATTCGGAAAAGCCAATCGACGCTGATCTCGTCGCGTACGACGTTCGCCAGTCCCGAAGAAGCCGAAAGCAATTTCCGCAATCCTAACGCCGGCGCGACGAGCGTCAGGCCCGAGACTTGGGCGATCGCCTCGGGGGCTTCCCGCTGCAGCTGGTAAGTCACGACGCTCGCCCCGAGCGAAAAGCCGGCCACGCCCACTTGGGGGAAGCATTCGCGGATATGAGTGAGATAGGCGTGAAACGTTTCCGCCCATTGCGGGTACTTCGCGCGATTCGCCGTGTCGGCGTCCGCCCCGAATCCGTCCAGCAGGGGAGCGAGCACGGTATAACCATTCCGATTTAAGTGCTCGGCCAGTTCCTTCACCTCAAAGGGGGAGGCCATGAATCCATGCACGAGTAAAAACGCGCGCTCCGGACGGGTGCCTGGCAGATAAAGGGGTTCATTTCCGTCCGCGATATCGGCGGGGGTTTGGCCTTTAACCCAGGTCGCGAGCCGCTCCTCGCATGGGGTGGCGAAAGCGCTCGCGGAGGCGAGCAACCCGATTAAGATCCAGCTTCTATTAATGATGAAACCGACACGGCCCATAGCGAGGGCGGTATAACATCTTTATTGCTGGGCGTTAAATCTAAAGCGGGCTGGGCCGGGAAAGCCTAAATTCAAATGATTACTGGTAGTTCGAGGTTTCGGCGTGCAGGCGAACGTAGTCGGTGGGTTGGCCAGCGGGGGCACGGACTTCGTCGCGGCTGAAGTAGTCTTCGAGGAATTTGCGGGCGACGTAGGCCGATTTAACCGTCCAGTAAGCCTTGTGGACGGTGAGCACCGAGACGGCGATCTTCTGGCCGCGGTAGGAGCCATAGCCGACGTACCAATCACATTTGCCCTTGGGGTCTTCACCCGTGAGCGAACCCGTCTTGCCGCCGAATTCGATCTCGTCGAACTTCGCATTGCGAATGAGCGAGCGATAGGCGCGTCGTGAAGTTCCCCGTAGGACGGTTTCGCGCATGAGCGCGCGAAGCTTCGCCGATGCCGTCGCGTCCATGATCACCGAGGCCACCTGGGGCGTCGGCCGGTAAAGTAGCTCGCCCGAAAGCGCCTTGAGTGAGTCCACGACGTAAGGTTGCATCATCACGCCATCGTTCACGACCGCGGCCGCGATCAGCGCGCCGTGGAGCGGGCTCATCGTGTTGTTGAGCGTGTAGCCCGAAGCGGCTTGCACCAGGCTCCAAGGATCCGCTTGCTCGATCGTGCTGCGGCCTTTACGCATGGGCAGGTCCGAGGGAATCGACTGGTTGAAGCCGAAACGCTTGGCGTATTCCTGCAGCCAGTCCGGGCCCACGTAGAATAGCCCCAGCTTGCCAAAGACCGTATTGACGGACTTGGCGAAAGCTTCCCGCAGGGTCATGTGTCGGGTCCAGCGGTTCATCTGCGTGTGAATCACGTTCTTGCGGTAGAGGGTGTGCGAAGCGCCGTTGAAGGGGATGACCGTTTCCGGAAGCGCCCGCTTTTGGTCGATGGCCGCGGCCGCCGTCACGACTTTGAAGACGGATGCGGAAGGAAACGTCGCGCGCAGCGCGAGGTTGCCCAGCTCTTCACGGGCTCGCTCGTTCTTCACGAAATTGACCATCGCGAGCACGCGTCCGGATGTCGCGTCCATCGCCACCACCGAGCCGTAGTCGGGGCGATACTGCTTGAAAAGTTTTTCCATGTCGGCTTGTGCGTGATGATCGAGCGAATATTCCACGGCCGCGCTCTTGAGCTCGTCGCCCACTTGAAGCTCCACCACCGACGGATACTCGTTGGAATCGATGGCGGTACCGATGGTCGCGGCGATCAGATCGCGCGTGACCAGCGGGGCGCGGTGGAAGAGGGAGGCGTGCCAGCCCTGGCGCCAGCCGACGAGCGTGGTTACGGCGGCAATGAGCGACAAAATTATGACGAAGCGGCGGTTTCGCATCCTGAATTATCTTATCGGAATTAAACTGAAAACTGAAAACAAAAAGTGGAAAATGGGAAAGTGTTCGCGAGTTTGTTTCGCATGATGGGAATGGGCGCACGTGGGTTCGCCGCGTCCGGGACCGTACCGTTTTTTTTTCTCGGCGCGGGTTGCGCCCACTACTACCTACCTATCAACCAACTGGAAACCCCGGAGGTTCGTGGGGAGGGCGAGGTGGGCCGCCTAGAACTCGCGGGCCTGTCGACCAGTACGAACCTCATCGATGAGCCGGGGTATTTACCGGCGGATGAAGAGGCGGGGGCGACCGCCGAGTACCATGCCCAACGCGGATTTACGCCGTTCGTGGGCTTCGTCGCCAAGGTGATGCACGAGATGGATCTGGGCGTGCGCTTTTCTCCTTCGGCGCCGATGTTTATCCGCATGAAGTATCAGTTTGCGGGTGAGCCCGAATCACTGGCCAAGGAGGGCAACATTTCTGCGGCTGTTCTCGTCGCCCCCGGCCTCATGCTGGGCCGGGAGGGGGACAATTCGACCCGGATCATCGCGGGGAACTTTGCGGTGCTCGGGGGCTACCGAATTAGCGAGAACCACCTCACGAGCCTGGCCGCGTTTTACACCTTCGGTACCGTCAGTGGCGTTTCCCAGACGGCGGCTCGGGATAACGTGACGGCGGCGGTCCCGACTACGGCCACGAGCACGGCTGGCGGCGTGAGCGCCAGCGCGTCCCAGCTGGGTATCGCGCTCGGACACCAATATAGTGCCGAGGCGCTTTTTATCCGGCTTGAGCTTGCGCTGGTGACTGGCTCGATGAGTGAGACCAAGCTCGGCGGGATGTCCCTAGGCGGGGTCGTCGGTCTTCAGCTCTAGCGCGCGAGCCCGCGTAAAATCGGGCCTAGTGTACAGCTGTGTACACAAACTTCCTCTCACGTATACCATTTTCCCTATTTAATCCGAATGTTTGGCGGGTTTTCCCGCTTGTGGTCATCGGGGACGCAACTGCCGAAAGGGGACGCGTATCCCTAGAATCGTGAGCATGGGGACGACTTTGAGGGCAATGGTTTGGGGTTCGATCATGCTCGCGGCTACGGGCTGCGGCGGGGTTTCGGTGGGAGGCTCGAGCGCCTCGTCGGGCGGCGGCCGCACGAGCACGGATAGCGGAAATCCAGAACACACGCTGAACGGTTTGCGGGGAACCGTCGCACACGACGGTTTGGGCGAGCCGTTTGCCGAGTTTCTCTTGCGTTGCCACGCGGGGCGCGGGTTGGTGATGGAAGACTTCCTTTTTGCGATCATGCTCTATCCGAAAGTGAGCCAGTACTTCAGTCCTATCTATAGCGAGCGCTTAGTGGATTTGGGTTACCGCGAGATCCAGGAGTTGATCGTGGGCAGCCACGCGGTCGCTCGCCAATGCGTAAACGCCGTGCTCTATACGGTCGATTTCAAGTGCTCGCACCCGTTCGTGCGCAACACCTACAACCCCAAGGCGGAGGATCCCTTCGCGGGACTGGAGCAGTTCTTCGAAATTTTCAAGCAGAAGGCTTCGGTGGCAGCGGCTTGCCAGGGCGTCTACTCGGCCCCGAGCACGGCTTTAAACTAAAAATATTAAGAGGGGCAAAATCATGAATATGACGCAAGATAATCGTCCGCTGGTTTTCAACTATACCGACTACCGCGCGTTTCTAAAGGACTACCTCGAGCATATGCGCCAGACCAAACCTCGCTTCTCGCTGCGCTCGATGGCGCGCTTGGGTGGTTTTAAATCGGCAAGCTTCATCAAGATGGTCGTCGATGGCGAGCGCAATCTCACGGCCGACAGCCTGGCCGGCGTGCTCAAGGCGCTGCAGCTCAATCAGAAGGAAAAAAATTTTTTCCGTGATCTCGTTCATCTCAATCAGGCAAAGACGCTCGACCAGCGCGAGAAATTCGCCAAGAGCCTGATCCAGCAGGCCGACGTGAACGGCATCTACGTGGTGAAGGACACCCAGATCAATTACTATTCGCGCTGGTATTATGCCGTCATCCGCGAGCTCATTGGTTCCGCCGGTTTCCAGGAGGATCCGGGTTGGATCGCCAATCAGCTCGTGCCCCGCATTTCTCCGGCCGAAGCCGAACAAGCGCTGCAGCACCTCATGCAGCTTGAGATGATCCGACGAAATCCGGAGACGGGCCGCCTCGAGCAAATCGAGGCGGTGATCTCGGCGGGCGACGACGTCACGTCGGTGCTGCTCGCGGGATTCCATCGTCAGATGATCCGGCTGGCCGGCGAGTCCATCTCGCGCGTGCCGAAGCGCGAGCGTGAAGTTTCGGGCGCGACGCTGTATCTCACGGACGAGCAGGTGAAAGCATTGCGCGAATTACTACGTACGGTGAAGCACCAGGCGCTGGACATGGGCGCGCGTAAAAGTGGAGAAGCGGGCCGGGTTTACCAGGTCTGCTTCCAGCTCTTTCCGCTTTCTCAGCTGGCGGAAAATCCGTCGGTGGTGGCCGTGGCGTAGCTAGGCCGGTCTACTGCGAGGTGGTGCCCGAGCCACTCAGCGAACCGATACTTCGGACTTTCAAGCCAGCCTTTTCCACCCACTGGTGAATGGCGGCGGACTCCGGAGGTTTAGCCGGATTTTTTGGCCAGAGCACGAGCTTGCCCGCCGAGAGCTGGATATCGAACTTTGCTAGCTCGGCCTGCTTCTTTAGGATCTTGCTCAGTCCCTGCGCGCAAAACGAGCAAACCAGGCCGTCGAGCTCGACGGTTAGGGATCCCGGTGCCGACTCGGCCGCCGGCGCGACCGCCTTCGGGGTCGGCGAAGCTTCTCCACTGATCGGAAGGGAAAGCAAAGTTAAGCCGAGCAAGCAAAGAGCGAGATTTTTTTTCATAACGATATCGAAGCTCCTAAGAAGATCCAATCGCCTCGGAGTGATGCCCCTGCCTCCAGCCACCACTCGGCGGTCATGAACCGCATGGCGCCAAAAACTGGAAAGCCCTCCACTCCCGAACGACTATAATGACCGGCGATCAGCCAGGGCTGGACCCCGGTCATTTCGGCGGCGGTGAAAGCATACCCTAAACGGGCCTGGCTCGCATCCACGTTAGGCATGCGGTTTCCACGCTGTAAGTACCCCTCCCAGGCGACGAGCACCCTCCGAGTTTCCCAGTCTAGATCCAGACGCGTCCAAAGCGCCGAATGTCCGTGATCGGGTCCCGACATCCCGGCAAAGCCGGCGCCTAGTACTCCGTTGGCCTGCCACCATTCTCCCAGCGCACGAAACAACAGTACATTTCCCCCAAACTCCCAGCCCGCGTACGGGTCCGGGCCATAGGCCATGCGCTGAAAACCCACGAGGAGCCCGAAGCGGGGGTAGAGATTTTGCTGGCCGGTGATCTCGAGCATGCCCGGCTTCGCGGAGACCGTGATCCCCGTGCTGACGGAATCGGAAAGCGGTTTGGCCCCCGCGATCCCGGCCGACAGTAGCAGCGTGAGCAACCCAAGCCGGATGAAGAAAAGGGGGCGCCATACCCTAGCGAGATACCCGTCGTTCATGGGGATTCTTATTTGGCGAGGGGCTTGGCCGCGGTCCACAGCTCAGTGTCGAAGTGCTGATTAAATGCCTCCGCGGCGGGTAAGCCCTTGCGATTTCGCACCGTGATCATGTTCTCGTCGTTATCGTCATTGCCGCCGGCGGACCAATTCTGGGAACCGACCACTAGGACTTCGGCGATTTCCTTACCGCGTTGCTTGCGGGTGAGGGTGGCCGTTTTATGATGGTTCATCCCGCTCCAGTCGTCGCGCAGCACCTCGATGCTGCCGCCCGCCCCGCCCTTGACGAGACTTTGGTAAGGGTTTGATCCTTGAATCTTGGCCAGCGGGTTATTTACCCAGGAGCCCGCGAGCACGCCCGTCATGGCGTCGAGCAAAATCTGCACCCGCGCGCCCTTGGCGGCCGCGTACTGGAACGCGCGCACGTACTCGATGCCACCATCGCCGAACATGGCCACGCGGATATGGTCTCCGGCGCGCGCCGACAAAAGTAGGGGCAGGATGGCCCGGTGCTCGCCGTCATCCGTCGGCGAGAAATGTACGCGGGCTTCGGTGCCATCGCGGAACGTGAAGTAGCGCGCCGTGTTCGGCCGCTTCTGGGTGTGGAAACGTCCGACGTTGAAGTCGCGCCCTCCCTTGCCATCCACGAGAATGTCGTCGAAGTTGGTTTTTACCTCCGGATCGAACGCGTACATTTCGTTGAATTCTTGCGCGAAAGCCTCCGCGACGGCTTCGTTGCGGATCAGCACCGCCATGTTCGCGTTGGATTCTTCGCCCATGCAGGTCTTCGCGATGTTGGTCGTGCCCGTCCAAACTGAGCGGGGGCCGTCGCCGGAATCCAGGACCAGGAATTTATTGTGCATGATCTTGGCCGCTGGCCACTCCAGGCGGGCCCGGGCGTCTTCTTCGCGGCGGATGCCAGCGTTGAGTAGCCGGATCAGCTCGCTATTTCCCTCGTATTGATACGCCACGCGGGTGGCGAGCTTCGCCGCAAGCTTGGAATCGGAGGGCAGCCGGCGGTAGTTGAGAAACCACCGGGCGTCCGCAATCTCGTGCTTGAAGTTTTCGGGGGCGTCCACATCGGGCGCAGTCTTGTTGTTTTCGCCTAAGGCGATCAGTTCGTCCATCCACGCCGGGCGGCCAAACACCCAGTCGTCCCGCCGATTCTCCGGCGGGGCCACGTACGAGAAGACGATGCTCTTGGCGGGAGCGAGCTGCACTCTGCCGCCCTTCACATCGGCATCGTAGAGTCGCATGAAGGAGTTGCTGCCGCCATCTTCGGAGTAGTCCAAGACCATGCGCACGTCCGTGCCATTTTTCACGGAGGCTTCGATGGCGTCGTAAACCGGCTTCATGCTGCCTTGAATATCGTCGATCCCATAGAGAGCGCCGAGTACCCGGCGCTTTCCGAGGGTGCGGATTTTATCCGCGAGCGTCTTCGCCAGGCGGGCGGGCCGTTGGCCGTCAGTGAAGCGCGCGGTAAAGAAACTCTCGAGCTCTAGCCGCGCGCCCGCATCCACGGGTTTTCCCAGTCCACTCTGGGTGTCTTGGCGCCAGGCGTACTTCGGCTTGATTTCGAGTTCACCTTCCAGGCAGCCCCAATCCTCGAGGTCTTCGCATTGCAGGAATCGGGTGGAGGAGTTCATCAGACGCCCCAGCACCTCGGCGGTGGCGGCTTTCGGCACGCCTAGAAAGCTCAAGTAGGCCACGAGCCGCGGGGTCCACGCGCCTTGATCGGCGGGGGAAAGTCCGCTCTTTTTAAGGGCAGTCTGGACTTGTTTGGTGATCTCGGCTTGCGCCACCTTCGTGGCGAGCGAGGGGAACTCCGTGGCCCCGAGCGCCGGGAGACCCGCTCCGAAAGTGGTCGCGAGCGCCAAACCATGGACCAGAAAACGGAAGGAATTTCTCATGCTTATCTCCACCATTAAGGTGCGGTGCGTTGTACCCTCTAACCGGTCCGGAGTCAATCTGCGGGCCTCCGTTTTACTTCGGTTAAGTAGCGGGAATTAGGCGATAAAATCTATGTGTAAGGATCGGCCGGGTGGGGTACGCTAAGACTACATGGATGGACAGCATAGCCCCTCGGAGTTAGACGCCTTGGGAGCCCCTCGTTGGGACAACACACGGATTCATGCCTCGCTTGAGGCAGCTAGTTTTCGGCAAGCCATTCAGGCGAACGAGGCGCGTATTCGGCAACTGGCGAAGCTTTCGGAAGGGTTCACTGGGCCGCTGATCGGACGCGCTCCGGAAATGACCCTGGAGGAGGGACGCCCCTATCTACTGAAAGCGCGCGAAGCGTCCCGGATGCGGGAAGCGGTTTTTCGAGGGTGCTGGGACTTCGAAGTTTTCGTCAACTGCGCCGCCTCCGTGGATACAAAGCACCAGCGGGCGCGCGAGCTCACCACGGAATACCAAAAAATGTGGGCGGCCTACGGGCAGGCGATCGAACCGGTAAACCAGTTCCTGATCTCCATCCCCGACGCGCTCGTCGACGAGTACTTCCAAGATCCGGCCGTGCAGTATGAGCGGTTTTTTATTTCCCACCTGCGCAAAGAGAAAGCGAGCCTGCTCTCGTTGAAGGAGGAGCGCTTGATTTCGGGGCTCGCGCTGCCGGGATTTCAGGCGTGGGAGCGGCTGTACTACGCCGTTTCGGGTTCCCTGCAGTGCGAAGTGGATACCGGGGATGGTGTACGTCAGATGGGCGTGGCCGAAGCCTTGGGTTACGCGAACTCGCATTTGGATCGCGTGCGTAAGTCTTCATTCTTCGCCGTGCAGCGGGCTTTCGAGGCCCAGGAAGAAACCTTCGCGGCGATCTTGAAGAATCTGGCGCTTTGGCGGCACGAGGTGGATGCTCGTCGTTCGCATACGCATCCCGTGCATTTTTTGGATGATGCCGTGCATGCCGGGCGCATTTCGCGCGCCTCGCTCGACGCCATGATGGAAGCCGTGAAGCACCGGGGTTTTCCCGTGGGCCGGCGCGCTTTGCGCTTGAAGGCTAAGCTCTTGGGCAAGCCTTGCCTCGACCCGTGGGACGGGGGGGCGCCGTTTCCGGAGAAAAATCCGGAGAAGGCCGAAAAATACGTTTTTTCAGAAGCGATCCGTATGATTCGCGCGGCCTATCAGGATCTGAGTCCCGAGATGGGTTCGTTCGTCGATCGCATGGTGAAGGAGAATTGGATCGAGGCGGGGGTGGGGCCGAGCCGGAAGTCGGGTGCCTATTGCACGCGTTTTGCCGCCGCTGGCGAGCCGCGAATCTTTATGACCTATATGGGGTCGATGTACCACGTGAAGACGTTGGCCCACGAAATGGGGCACGCTTATCATGCATGGGTCGTGCGTGATCAAACCCTGGTCGAGTCCACGTATCCGCTGACGCTCGCCGAGACCGCGAGCATTTTCAGCGAGAATCTGTTCGCCGACTTTCTCTCCCGATCGGCCCAGAATGATCTGGATCGGCTACGCGCCGGATGGATCGAGCTCGGTAACGTCGGCACGTTTTTATTGAACCTGCCCGCGCGCTATATTTTCGAGAAAGATTTCTACGAACGGATCAAAACGCGGGATTTTTCTCCGGCCGATCTCAAGCAGTCGATGGAAGCCGCCTGGCGCGAGGCGTACGGGGACAGCATCTCCGATGTCGATCGCATGTTTTGGGCGAGTAAGCCGCACTTCAACTATACGGACGTTCGCTTTTATAACTTCCCCTACGTCTTCGGATATCTCTTCGCGGTAGGCGTGTACGCCCAACGTCGGAAGCGCGGCGCGCGTGCGGAGGAGTTCTTCACCGCCTATCGCTCGTTACTGGCTGACTGTGGCCGGGCCACGGCCGAGGATCTCGCCCTTCGACATCTGCAGGTGGATTTGACGAAGCCCAAGTTTTGGGAAGAGAGCATTGCCATCGTCGAAGGAATCGTTAACGAGTGCGAGACCTTGGCGGATGCCTACCTAGCGGGTCCGGCGTGACCCACCCGGCTTAGAAATCCAGCGCCCGCCTTCATTATAGTGTATTATATTAATACAGTATTACGGGGGCCATTCATGATTAAACAGAGTACTCGGCAACTAGCCGGATTTCTGGCGATGCTACTTCTGGGCATGGGCTGCGGTCTATCGATACCGGGGCAGCAGTCTTCGGTTTCCGTCGGTGGGAACGATGCGCCGGGTACGGAATCTCTCTATTCGCCGGCCTTTTGCGCTGACTTTGATCGAGATGGCCGGCTGACCCCAGCGGACATCGATGCGATGAATGCGGCATTTCAGGCCGGCCTTTCGCGCGCCGACTTCGACGGCAATGGCGTAGTGGATCCGCAGGACGTCTCGGCATTCGTCAACGTGTGGGTGCGCGAGCGCGCTTCTGACGACCGCAACTGTCGTTACATTTTGCTCGATCCGCTGGATCGCGGCGCGATCTGATTTTTAAGCACGAGGGTAGGAAATGAAGTCTCTCTTCGGGAAAATGAGAGTGGGATCCGTCGTGGTGGGCTTGGCGCTGGCCTGGATCACGGGCTGCGCGGGAAGCAATCCCACGAGCCAGACCGGGACCATCACGGGTAATCCGACCGGGGGCACGGCCATGAGTCTCTTGGTATCGGGTTTTTGCGAGCACCTGCGCGAATGCAACCAGGTGGATCCGCCGCTCTGCTATCGCTCGATCTTCCGGGCCGAAGTCAATCCGGGCCTGCTGGCGGTCCTGGGCTATCCCGTCGCGGACGCCAACGGCGATCCGTTCACGGTAGGCGCTCTCCATCAACGGGAGCTCGATCGGGTCTTGTACTCCAATCCGGCGGAGATCTCGGAGTGCCTCGCGGCCGTGGGGCGCTTGAGCTGCGCGCCTTCACCGCAAACGCCCAGCTTCAGCCTCGCGCACTACCCGCAGGCCTCCGTCCTGCCGTTTATCTCGCTCTTTGTGCTGGAAAACACGCCTTCCCCGGCGTGTCTGCAGGTCTTAAGCACCATCCACGTCGGCGGCTAGACAACCCCGACGCTTTACGCTAAATACGCGGTTTTCCTTTCGGTATTGGGGAATCGTCCAATGGTAGGACTCCAGACTCTGACTCTGGCTATCTAGGTTCGAATCCTAGTTCCCCAGCCATTTCTCCGTTCTATTTTAAAATCCGACTCACGAGGGACGCCCATCCATGGGCTTGACCCTTTTTCCCATCCTGGGCCGGGACACCCCCGCGACTCGGATTTTAAAATAGAACGGAGAGATGGCTGGAGTAAGACGATGGAACGCGGAGCGCTCTATCGTATACGTTTCACCACTAAGCTATAGCTTTCTTTTACAAACCACTGCTCCGAAGGGTTCGTTAGCGTGATGAAGAATAAATCCCCTTCCAGCGGAGAGATTTCCACGGAACGACGGGAATAATTCGATACCCAGCGCCAGGAAGCCTTCCCGTCCTTAGACTCAAACTCGGCCACGCTATATCGGCCTTCGCCTTCTATGCGCCATTCTCGCAATGCCATTTGATAGCGAACGGCTGCCGACGCGCGGTCTCGCACTAGGATCGAAGCGTCATCATCTTCCGAATCTATGGTTACGACATCGGATTGAGAAATGCGGCGCTTGTCGGAGATTATTTTTTTGATTTCGTAGGTGCCTTTAAATTCTTCGAACGGAGTAGCGGCGAAAGCTGAAAGCGAAGAGAAAGTTAGAGCAAATAGTGGGAAAAAATTCAAAAAGGAAAAGCACATGTTTACCTCCTGGGTGGATCAGGCTGACTTGATGCCGAGGAAGTAGCGCTACTCTCAGGACAGACTTTCGACGGTTTAAAGTAGGATGAAATCTAAGTCAATATTCAACTTAGGGTTTTTTTCGACATTCTCTCGTTTCGAAAGTGGGCGTCATAGGGCTCTGCGGGTTCTGAGGAAAATACTCATCCGCGTGGTGCTGGGTGGCGATTCACGTTATCATTTGGGCATGAGAGCGGTCTTAGTGCTGAAGAGGATTCTCCGCGGTACTTTCGTCGGTACCTTAGGCATCGCGGTGATTGGGTGCGGCACCGTCACCCTTCGCCCCGATGGCGCCGAAAAAATCGCGGGTCCACCCACTTGGGAGCGCACTCACGTGTTTTTTTTGGGCGGGATCGTTGGCGAGCATCATGTGGACGTCCAGTGGGCGTGCGGGAATCGTGACGTCTTACAGATGCAAACCCAGTTCACTCCCTCGGATGTGTTGGTCCGAATTTTTACCCTGATGATTTTTTCTCCTCGGACGGCGAAGGTCTGGTGCGGCGTGGGGGATCGGACATGACCAAGCTCGGTTCCGCGCTGGCGCTATTATTCTCGATGGGATGCTCCACCACCTACTTTAGTAACGGTCCTCTGCCCGAGATCGATGAGACGAATCCCTTCGTCGCGAGCTACGCGAACACCCACGACGTGATTTTACTATCGCTTTATGAAATGCATGCGCCCGAGGATCTCTCCCGGCCGTGTCCGGGGCGATGGGCGAGGAACAAAACGGAGCAATCCGCAGCGTCCACTTTGCTGACGGTTGTGAGCGTCGGGATCTTCACGCCCTACACGGTCGAAGTGAGTTGCGCGAAGGCCCCGGTTATCCCGGCAGCAGCGGCCGACCCGCCCGCGCTTCCGTGAACGCCCATCCGACCACGAGCACGAAAATCACCCCGACGGCGTGTAAAATCCAGCCGGCGCGTGCCTGATTTCGGCGCGTGAGCCAAAGGCCGAGGATCAAGAAAATTTGGATCCCGTGTAACCCGAAGAAGTGTGCCACCCGCAGATCGCCTGCCTGCGTGCTCCAGTTCAACCACGGAAGCCCTGGGCCCCCGTCGGGCGCGCCCACCGTATGCCCCATCTGCGCCGACATGTAGCCCCCCAAAGCGCTGCCGATCAGTAAGGACACAAGTCCCCAGCGCACGGCCAAGCGATAGATCGGCGGGGCGGCGGGAGGTCGACGAAACCAGGCCCACGCCACGCGCGCGATTTGCAGAGTATTGTAGAGAATGAAGAGGCCCATCACCGTAAATACGGCGCCGTCGAGGGGGTGCGCAACATTGAAGTGCGAGCCTACTCCCCGGGCGGCCTGGATATAGATCAACACGATCTCTACCCACATACACACTGCGATTTGCCGGCCCACGGATCGGCGCCAGGGCTCCGAAAATCCACGAATCACCCAGGCCATCGTTGCGGCATAGATCAAGATCGAGAGATCGAACTTGAGTGGCTTGAACCACGGATTGAGGCCGGTCACCTGGCGTGAGTCGAAAAAAATTCCGGGAAGGGTGAGCACGGCCAATACCGCGTGACCTTGCATGGCCAAATAGAGCGCGCGACTGGATTCGCGGACGGCCGCGATGAAACTTGTCATCGCACGGGCCCGGGCATGGGTCCAGGCGTCGCCCTTACTACCGGTCGCGAAACCAGGAATCCCACGGGGCCCAGCATCAACGTAAGAAACAGCAGGGGCACGCGCCAGTACCAGCGGTTTCGTCCCGCGCGCTCCAGCTCCCCGACGATGCGGTCGCCGATCAACAGGTCAAACGCCAGATAGTGGATCCAGCCCGCGAGCAGCGCCCAGTCGTTTTGAAAGAGCAGCTTCACGTTCGCTAGCGAATCAAAGCCGCCTTGGGCCCCTCCGGGAGCGGTGACTCCGACCGCCAGCGCCGCGAAGTAGAGCGCCGATAGCGCGAGGGGTAGTAGCGCCTTGCCGGTCAGCCATTCGGTGGCGCGCGAGTGCGGCCAGAAGGCGAGGGCTAGCCAACCCGGCAGGGCGAGGTTGCTGGCGATTTGAAAAACGAAATCAGGAGTCAGCATTCCCGAATCATAAATCAAACAAATGCAAATTCCATCTGAATCGGCGTACGCCGAATGGGCGGTTCTCCGGGCGCGCCTAGCTGCGAGAGCCCGATCCCCAAAAGGCGAATGGGCCTTCGCCCGGCTTCGGTGGCTTGTAAAAGCTGGCAGGCGGTCTCGCGAAAAAGTTCCGCATCGGCGGCGGGATGCAAGAGCGTTTGGCTGCGCGTGTTCTGCGTGAAATCATCATACTTCACCTTCAGCGTCACCGTGCGCGCGAGCAGATCCTTGGCCACCAGCCGATCCGCCACCTGCCGGGCCAGGCGAGCCAGCACCGCGTGCATGTCTTGCAGGTCCAGTAAGTCGACGGAAAAAGTGTCCTCGCTGCCTACGGACTTTCGCTCGCGCTCCGAGCTTACCTCGCGATCGTCTCGGCCCTGGGAGACCCGGTAGAGCCATCCGCCCATCTTGCCCAAAGCGCCGTGCAGCTCCGCTTCGGAAGCCTGGGCTAACGCCCCGGCCGTGGCGTACCCCATTTTGATGAGCTTTTCTTCGGTGACGGGCCCCACGCCTGGGAGTTTTCGTACGGGCAGATCTCGCAGTACGACCGCGGCTCGGGTCGGCGTGATCACCGTCAAACCGTTGGGTTTCTTGAGGTCGGAGGCGATCTTGGCGAGCATCTTGTTCGCGGCCACGCCGGCCGAAGCGGTGAGGCCGGTGGTTTCGAAGATTCGCGCGCGAATCTCGTTTGCGGTCGCCGTTGCCGAGGGAAGTCGTCGCAGATTTTCCGTGACGTCGACGTAAGCTTCATCCAGTCCCAATGACTCCACTTGGCCGGAATAGTCCCAAAAAATATCGTGTACTTGGCGGGAGATCTCCACGTAACGCTCGAAGCGCGGCGGAACGAAGATCCCCTGGGGGCACAGGCGAGCGGCTTGGGCACAGGGCATGGCCGAGCGTACGCCGAATTTGCGGGCCTCGTAGCTGGCGGCGCAGACGACACCCCGGCTTTTTGGCGATCCTCCTACGATGATGGGCTTGCCGCGGTATTTTGGATGATCGTGCTGCTCCACCGAGGCATAGAAGGCGTCCATATCGACGTGGATAATTTTGCGCGTGGGGAGAGTGGACGGCGTGGGCCACGTCGGTAAAGGCATGCATCCTTTATATAGCATTTTTAGCGCAAAAGAGGCTGGCACGTCTGGGGACCAAGGTTTATAGTGAGTTTTGGTAACTATGGGCAATCCCGGAGAAAATCGCGGACCGCCCACGGATGTCCCATCCGTGCTGCGTACGGTCAATCGACCCGAACGCGTCGTCGTGACGGCGGGGATGCCCTACGCCAACGGGCCGCTGCACATCGGGCATCTGGCGGGCGCGCACGTGCCGGCCGATATTTTCTCGCGCTGGATGGGCATGCTCATCGGACGGGAAAACGTTCTCTTCGTGAATGGCACCGACGATCACGGGTCGACCAGCGAAGTGGCGGCGATCCAGGCGGGCGTTACCATCCGCGAATTCATCGACCGCACGCACGATAAGCAGGCGGCGACGCTTCGGCGTTACGGGATCGGCGTGGAGCTTTACACCGGCACCTCCCGTCCCGAGTGCTACCCCATCCACGAAAAAATCGCCCAGGACTTCATTCGCAAGCTCCACGGAAACGGCATGCTTGAAAAACGCGTGACGGAACAGTGGTTTGATCCCAAGCTTAACCGCTTTCTGCCGGATCGTTACGTGAAGGGCCGGTGCCCGAATCCCAAGTGCACGAACGAAGGCGCCTACAGCGATGAGTGCGATAGCTGCGGCATGCAATATCCGTCCTCTTCGTTGCTGAACCCCAAGAGCGCCATCAGCGACGCCGTACCGGTCATGAAGGAGACCGCCCACCTTTGGCTCGATATGTGGAAGGTCGCCGAGGTGCTGCGCCAGTGGATTCAAACGAAGGAAAACACCTGGCGCAAGCCCGTACTGGCCGAAGTGTTGGGAACCCTGCTCCCGGCTTTCCGTTTCGACGCCGTACATGAGGACGCCTACAAGGCGATGAAAGCGACGTTACCGAAGCACAAGCCTCGGTACGCGCCCGGCAAGAAAATCGCGCTGCAGTTTGATACGCGCGCAGACATGGAGAAGGGCCGGGCCGAGCTGGAGACGCAGCTGAAGATCCCGACCGAGCTCGTGAACGAGTGGGCACACCGCTCGATTACGCGTGACGTGAGCTGGGGAATTCCCATCCCCGAGGACGTGGATCCCGACATGAAGGGCAAGACGCTCTACGTTTGGCCGGACTCGCTCATTGCCCCCATTTCCTTTTCGCAGGTGTCCCTTAAAGCGAGTGGGCGCGACCCCGCGCGCTACGCCGAGTTTTGGCAGAATCCCCGCGCGCGCGTCTATCAATTCTTGGGCCAGGACAACGTGTTCTTCTACACCCTCATGCAGGGGGCGATGTGGCTGGGCACTCAGGCGGATCCTTTGCGGTTGCCGCTCGAGAACGAGTACCAGCTGACGGACATTTTCGGCGTCTACCATCTGCAGGTGAACGGCGAGAAGATGAGCAAGTCCAAGGGAAACTTTTACACCGGCGATCAGCTCCTCGACGAAAAGGGTTACGATCCCGATCAGGTTCGCTATTTTCTGGCCACGCTCAGCCTCGCGGAAAAAGCCTCGAATTTCGATATCGAAACTTTGAATGAGCGCAACCGCTTCCTTGCCGGTCCCATGAACGCGGCGTTTGAAAAACCAATCTCCGCGGTGCACTCCAAATTCGGCGGTAAGGTACCGGAAGGAAAGCTGCTCGATAAGATCCACTCCGATACGGTGCAGATCGTGCGCCGGTACGTGAAGGCGATGGACCGCGCCGAGTACGCGAGCCTTCTGGGCGCGATCGAGAACTACGCGCGCTCCATCAACAGCATCTTCACGCAATATAAACCGCACGATGACCGCTTCCCGGAGGATCAACGCCGCGACGGGCTTTACAGCGCCTTCTACGTGCTCAAAAACCTGCTCATCATGCTGTATCCTTTCGCGCCGGCGACGATGGGTCGCCTGCGCGAGTCGTTGAATCTGCCGACCGATGTCTTCCGCGTGGACGAGCTCGGGACCCCGATCCCGGCTGGGCACGAAATCGGTCCGAAAGGGAATTACTTTCCTCCCGCCCCATGAAGATCACCCTTTCCGGAGATGGCGAGTGCGGTACGGTGGAGATCCCCGCCGGGGAGTACCTCGTCAGCGTGAACAGCCAGGCGCAGGAGATCGTGCTCGCCGGCCGGGGTAAGACCCTCGCCGTGAAGGCGACCAAGCGTAGGAGCAAATCGAAGTACAAAACCACGCAGATCCAGTTCTACTCGGGTGGAGGGACGACCTGGAGCTTGGTGGTGAGTACGCCCAAATACGGAGAGTTCGTCAGCTTCATTGAAGTAAAAAAGCGGCGGGTGTAAGCGCGGGGGCTTGGGCCCGCTTTGCCTGTTGCGTCAAGCTTGTGTTTTTCACCGAATTCGTCAAATATATTGAAGAAACCTTCATGAAACCCTAAGGAGGGGATGGCTCATGGCATCAGCGAAGTACGTGCGCGATTTGATGATTTCTGATGTGAAGACCGTGGACGAGTCGGAAACGATCCTCTCCGTCGTGCAGACGATGGCGAAGCAGAACATCGGCGCCGTGATCGTCGTGAATCAAAAGAAACATCCCGTGGGAATTTTCACGGAACGCGATCTCCTCAAGCGCGTGGTCGCCGCGAAGGTTAGCATCGATCAGCCGGTGGCGGCGGCGATGACCAAGGAACTCGTTTGCGTGCAGATGCACGACGAGCTGGGCGAACTCCCGCAGCTCATGATGAACGGCAAGTTCCGCCACCTTCCGGTGGTGGACGAGTTCAAGATCGTCGGCATCCTCTCGATGCGCGACATGCTCCGGCACCTCATGCCCTAGTGCGGGCCTTCCTTTACTAGATTCCGGTTCCAAGCGGGAATTTCCGCGACGATATCCTCCGTGCCGTCGGGCACGGCTTGGCACGCGAGGCGGGACTCGAACGATACCGCGGGCGCATTGTCGAGCTGGTCTTCTTCGGCCTCACTCGCGGCTTTGCACGAGCGGCCCCCCTGTTTAATGAAAACGTGACAGGTGGAGCAAGCCGTGACGCCGCCGCAGGCATGATCGATCTCCACGCCCAACGCCAACGCCATATCCAGGAGGCTGCCCGGCTCTCCCATCTCACTCGAGGGGCGCCGATCGGGATCGATTTCAAAGGTGGTTTCCGCAGTCCCGGAGTTTTCCGAATCCCGGGTGCGGAAGACAAGCTTGAACATAGGGACTAGCTACCACAAAGGGTTACAGGTGCGCCACTATCCCGGCGAGGCCATAAAATCCGCCTAAATTGGCGGATACCGTTTCGCCGTTAACCTGGGGCTTGGAGAAGCCGGTCGGACTGAGTTCGTCGCTGTAGGTGAGATCAGTCTTCAAGGCGCGATAACCCGCCTTTAAGGAAAGGCCTAGATTTCCCGTGAAAAAATACTGGAAGCCCGTAGCTAGCGATAGCCCCATGCCGGGCGAGGCGAGAAAGCGGGTTCGCTGAAACTCGCCGGCTTGGAGTTGGCCCGTGACCCAGCCGATGAGCAGTCCGCCTTCCAAGGTAAAGAACGCGGAACGTTTTCCCGATCTTCGAACCGGCCCCAGGCCGATCTGCAGGGGAATGAACGCCGAGAGTACCGTCGGTTCGAGGGTTAGCTCGGTTCCGTCATGGGTACCTTGGATGCCGGTCGCGATGTTTTTATACAGTCCGAAGCCCCCGCCTACGCGCGTGCGATCCGAGGGTGGTGAATTCAAGATCATCACTTCAAGCTGATAGGCTGGCGCGGAACCGGGGCGAAGAGACGCTTCGGGGCTTTGGGCCACGGCGCGAAACCAGTTTCCCAGATTGCCTTGCTTGTAAGCTCCGAACACGCTGCCATAGAGGCCAACTTCCAGATGCGCCTTCCAGTCGGATTCAGCGGCGGCGTCCGCCTCCGAATGCGCGCCCGCTCCCGTGATCTCCTCGGCGTGGGCCGGTAAAACCGCGAGGCCAAAACCCAGGAGCAGGGGCAGCACGCTCACGGCGGCGCTGGCGCGGCGGGCCTTCAGGTATTCCAGGAGCATGGGCAGTACCGAGACGCCGATAATGCCGAAGATGACGAAGTGAAAATTGCCTTTCACGGCCGGGATATTTCCGAACACGTAACCCGCCGTTAGGAAGGTGAGCACCCACAGGACGGTACCCGCCACGGAGAAGGTGATGAAGCGGCGGAAGGTCATGGTGCCCACTCCGGCGACAAACGGCGCGAAGGTACGCACGATGGGAACGAACCGGGCCATGATCACGGTCTTGCCGCCGTGCTTGGCGTAGAACTCCTCGGTGCGCTTCAGGTGCTTTTGATTGAGGAAGCGGCTGTTGAAAGCTTTCACTCCGATATGCTTGCCCACGCTGTAATTGGTGATATCGCCCAAGAAGGCGGCGCTAAGGATCGTGATTGCGACCCAGTGGTAAACAAGAACGTTGTCTTCCGCGTTAGCGCCACTTGCCGCGCAGAGTGCGCCTAGGGCAAAGAGCAGAGAGTCGCCGGGCAAGAATGGAAAGACGACGAGTCCCGTTTCGGCAAAAATGATGGCGAAGAGTACAGCATAGATCCAGGGGCCCATCCAGCCCGCCCAAAGTAGAAGGTGAGTATCGAGATGGAGGATGACGTCGATGAATTGCAGAACGGCCTGCCACAGGAGGTCGATTAATTCCATACCAATAGCCTCTGGATTTTAGGAAGGCTTGTCAATCTTAGAAGGTGTCGGAAGGGGGCCAGGCACGAAAAAATTTCCCTATACAGCTTGTCGCGTCATAGGGTGGTAGGTCGTGAAAATTTTGAATTTCCCGAGCATTTTTGGGAAAAGGCGATTTTTTTGATGTCGATTGAGGGGTGGCTTGCTAATTGCTGATCGACTGCTGACCTAATTACCGATGAGGGAGAATAGAAATGGGTAAATTCACGCGTATATCTGGATCCATGCTGCTCGTGACGTTGTTGGTGGCTTGCGGAACCGGGTTGCCAGCCAAGCAAAAGCCGCTCACGGGCACCCCTCCGGGCGGGGCGCCGAGCCGTGAAATTCCCGAGCCGCCGGCTTCGGAAGCGGCCCTGATTCGCTCCGACTACGCCAAGGGGGAAATCACCCAGCTTTGCGATCAGGCCATTCAGCAGACGGACACGGCGCTCAAGGAAATCGGTAGCCTCTCCGGGGAGGCGCGCACGAACGACAACACGATTCAAAAACTGGAGGCGGCGGTAGCGGATCTCGGTGATTTGACCTCACCGCTGACTTTCATGGGGTATGTCTCGGAAGATGCCGAAATGCGCAAGGAAGCCACCGCCTGCGAAGCTAAGCTTGGGGAGTTCGGCGTGGACATTTACACCCGTAAGGCGCTCTATCTCGCGATCAAGGATTTGCGCGGTCGTGACGCCGACGAGCAGCGCCTCTTGAATGAAACCAAAAAAAGCTTCGAGCAAAACGGCTTGAAGCTCTCGGACGAGAAGCTCGCCGAGGTCAAGAAACTCATGCAGGAGCTTTCAAAGCTCGAGACCCAGTTTTCCACCAACCTCACCAATGATGCGACCAAGGTCGCCTTCACCGCCGCTGAGCTAGAGGGGGTGTCCGAGAGTTTTCTCAAGCGGCTCCCGAAGGATGACGCCGGCGTATATACCGTGACCACGAAATCGACCGATTACCTCCAGGTCATGGAAAACGCAAAGCAGGCCGAGACGCGTAAGCGCATGCTCATGGCGTATAGCAACCGTCAGGGCGAAGTGAATACGAAGCTCCTGGAGCAGGCGATCCTGCTGCGCCAGCAGATCGCGAAGGTAATGGGCTACGCGACTTGGGCGGACTACCGCACCAGCCAGCGCATGTCCAAGAGCGCGAAGAATGTGCGCGATTTCCTGCAGGATCTGCGCAAGAAAGTGCAGCCCCGCCTGAAGAAGGATCTCGCCCAGCTGCTTGCATTCAAGAAGACGGAAGACTCCCGCGCAAAAAAGGTCGAAGCCTGGGACATCAACTATCTCATGTACCAGGTGAAGAAGCGCGACTTCCAGTTGGACGACGAGCTGATTCGGGAGTATTTCCCGGCGGAAGTCGTGATGAAGGGCATGTTCGAGACCTATTCGACCCTGCTGGGTGTCGAGTTCATCGAGGAGCCCGACGCGATCGTCTGGTATAAAGACGTGAAGCTTTATCGCATCGTGGACAAGGCGACGAAGCAAACGCTTTCGTACTTCTACACGGATTTCACCCCTCGCCAAGGGAAGTACGGCCATGCAGCGGCCTTTACCCTCATCCAGGGACGGGAGCGCGACGGCGTTTACTCGCGGCCGGTATCCTCGATCGTGGCGAATTTCAATCCCCCCGCCGACGGCAAGCCTTCGCTCATGAACCACGACGAAGTGGAGACGACTTTTCACGAGTTTGGGCACATCATGCACCAGACGCTCACCCGCGGTAAGTACGCGAGCCTCGCGGGCTCGTCGGTCGCGCGCGATTTCGTGGAAGCCCCCTCGCAGATGCTGGAAAACTGGGTGTGGACGCCGGAAATTCTGGCCAAGCTCTCCGGCCACTACCGTACGGGCGAGAAGCTCCCGGCCGAGCTGCTCAAGCAGATGCTCGCGGTGCGTGACTTTGGCCAGGGATATCATTATTCCCGCCAGATCATGCTGGGACTCACCGATCTTACTATGCACACGGCTTCGGGCAAGGTCGATGTCACCCGGAATTATGACCGCCTTTACGAAGAGGTTTTAGGCGTGAAACCCCTTGCCGGCGGCCGTTTCGTCGCGGGTTTTGGGCACATGATGGGCGGCTACGACGCCGGGTACTACGGCTATCTGTGGTCGGAAGTCTATGCGATGGACATGTTCTCGGTTTTCGAAGCCGGTGGGCTTCTGAATCCGGAGCTGGGCGCCGCTTATCGCCGCCATATCCTGGAGGCTGGCAACATGAAAGACGCGATGGATATCCTCAAGGCCTTTTTGGGTCGTGAGCCAAGTAACCAGCGCTTCTTGGAGAAGCTGGGCATCCAAAAGGCGGGTTCGTCGGAGCGCCTACGTTCCCGCCGGAGCGCCCGATAATGTCTATAGCAACCTGGGGGTTGGCGGCGGCCTTGGGATTGACTTGCTCCCTGAGCGGGAGCGGGCTGGCGCGGGCCGAGGATCGAGGGAGCGTGCCGGTGAACACCGGCATCGGTGGTGGCGGCGCAGAAGACGTGCTCAAAATGACCAAGCCGATGGAGGCCCCGCCTTCGCAGATTCGCATGAAAGTGAGCACGAGTTGCACGACTAGCACCGGCAAGAAGGTCGCCAAGGGTGAGTCGGGCTACGACGAATGCATGGCCGACGCCGCGCGGGACGCTTCGGCGGAAGCCTCGGGAGCGCCTCGGCTCAAGAAGCGCTGACGGTTAGCCCTGGTAAGTCAGAGCGACCTGGCTGCCCATCTCCATGCGCTCAATGCTAAAGAAGCGGACGGGTTCCGAGTAACCTTCGTTCTGCGCCCAGTATTCGTATTCGTTCCCCAGATAGATGCGGGATACGATGGTGAAATCCCCCTTCGCCTGGCTCGCGCACTTCCAGCGGCGAGGCAAAAAAGCTCTCATTTCGTTCTTGCCCGTGCTCAAGGTTTGCGCGCCCGAGAGGAAAGTCGCGACAAACGGGGTAGGCGGTTGTCCGTATAGCGATTCCGGCGTGCCGTCAGCTTCGATCCGCCCCTGATTCAGCAAGATGATGCGATCCGAAAGCGAGAGAGCTTCCTTTTGATCATGGGTGACGAGAATCGTGGTGAGGTTGAGGTTGCGCTGCAGGCGGCGGATTTCCGAACCGAGCTCCTCGCGCAAAAGCGCGTCGAGGTTGCTGAGCGGTTCGTCAAGCAAGAGCAAGTCGGGGGACATCGCTAGCGCTCGCGCTAAGGCCACGCGCTGCTGCTGGCCCCCGGAGAGCTGATGGGCGAAACGCTTTTCGAAGCCCTTGAGTTTCACGAGCTCAAGCGCCCATTGCACTTTCGGCGCGACTTCGCCGGCCGCGAATTTTCCTTGGCGGACGCGGATGCGAAGCGGGAAGGCCACGTTCTCAAAGACGTCCAGGTGCGGCCAGACGGCGTAATTTTGGAATACCATGCCGAGGTTTCGCTGCTCGGGCGGCATGAACGATGCGCCTTCCCCGGAAAATATCCGGCCGTTCAGTTCCATGCGGCCGCTTGTGGCATCCGGCATTTCCAGGCCCGCGATGCAGCGGAGGATCGTCGTCTTGCCGGAACCGGAAGCGCCTAAGAGCGAGATAAACTGACCTTTTTGGATCTCAAGGGAAATTCCCTTAAGAATCTTCGCTTCGCCGTAGGTTTTTTGCAGATTGTCTATTTTCATACGCAACCCCTCTTAGTAGCCCAGCTTTCCGCGGCTGAGCCACCGCGTGAGTTCATTCACGATCAAAATCATCAGCACGAGCAGCACCGAAAGCGCTCCGGCCGAAGCTTGGTCGGCGTAGTCCTGAAGATCAAAGAGCACCGTGCCGATGGACCGGTAGCCGGGGCTCGCCAAAAAAATCGACATCGTCAGCTCGCCCAGGATGGGCACGAGCACGAGAAAGAATCCACCCACGCATTCGGGTCTTAGGATCGGTAGTACGACCCGGCTCCAAACCTGCAGTCCGCGGGCGCCCGAGAGCTCGGCCGCTTCGAAGAGCGACTGGGAAATGTTTGCCATGCCCGTGCGTAGGGGCTGGTAAGCGAGATTGAGATGCTTGAGGATCAGGGCCACGACCACGATCCAAGGGGTGTTGTAAAGATTGATTCCGTACTGGCCAGAATATACCACGATGAGCCCCAGGGCGATGATCGCCCCCGGCGTAGCGACGGGAATGCCGAAGACCCACTCAACGGCGCGGGAGGCGCCGCGCAGGCGCGAGAACAAGAAAAGCGCCGCGATACAAATCGCCAGGATACAGGCGGCCGCTAGCGTTCCGTAGACCAGGCTATTGTAGAAAGCGACCCGGGTTTCGGCGAGTTCGAAGAGGACGTAGTGGTAGGAGCGCAACGAGACTTCCTCGAAGCAGGCCAGGCCCGACGACTGGAGGCACCCGGGTTTCACGAGGGTCGAAGCCAGGAGCGCGAACAAGGGGCCAATCCAGATGAAGAGCTGCGAGATCCAAAAAAAACCTTGGAACGCGGCGAATTTTCCGGGCTTTTGCACGAGATCCGAGACGCGCGCCGCCTTGCCTGAAACGAGCGCGTATTTTTTCGAGTCGCGCTGGGCCCAGGCGTTGAGCGCGAGCGGCGGGAGCGTGAGCAAGAAGAGGATCAGCGAGTAAGCGGCGGCCGAAGGGATGCCTTCCGCGCCACCGAGCTGAATCTGCTGATAGATCTTGTAGGTGAGCGGAAACGCCTTTTCCGGCGCACCAATCCAGGCGGGAATCGCGAACGCGGATAAGTTCAGCGCGAAGCAAAGTCCCAGCGCGGAGAGCAAAGTCGGGCGCAGGAGCGGAAGATCAATGCGCCAGAGAATCGCAAATGAACGGGCACCCGAGAGGCGAGCCGCTTCGCGCAGGGACATGTCCATGCGCTTGAGTTTGTCTTCCAATAGTAGAAACGCGACGGGAACGTGAGTCACGCCAAAAAGGAAAGTCATGCCCCAGACGCCATAAAGCCCAAACGGAAAGCGTGTCACGGGGTTCAGCAGCCCCGTCGCGGGATTCCAACTCGTGACGTATGCAGATGCCAGGATGAAATTTGGTACGAGGTACGGAATGAGGAGCATCAGTCGTTGCCAGCGCTTGCCCCGCCACTGGTAGATGCCGAACTGCCGGGCGAAGATAACGCCTAGAAAAAGCGAGATGAGGCTGCCACCCAGCGCCGAGATCAATGTCACGTGCATGACCTTGGCCAAACCGGTAGAGGCGGCTATTTCTTCGAGGTCGGTCGTGCGCACCTGGGCGAACAGGCTCAGGATGGGCAGCAACACGAAGGCGGCTAGCCCCGCGAGCAGCAGCCACCTCCAGGCTTTGTTGGCTATCTGACGAGCACTTGGCATCGATCGGATCGCGATGACTCCAGCTTATTCCAAGATGAGCTGGCTGAATTTTTTCTTGATCTCTTTCCCGGCGCCCGCGAATTTTTCGATGCGCGCCGTCGTCCAGGGCGTCGAGTTCTTCGTGACTTCCTTTAAGGGCTTGGCGCCTTCGGGGTTCGGCAGCTGCTTGTGGAGGGTGTACATGTAACCGCCAAGCAGGATCTGCTGGCCTTCCTTGGAGAGCACGAAGTCCATGAACATCTTGGCGCCTTCGGGGTTTGGCGAACCTTTCACCATGACCTGCATGTTTGGCAGCGGAATACTGCCATCGGTGGGATAAATAATTTCGATTGGGCTGCCGCGTTTGCGGGCGGCGATCGCATTTTCTAACAGCACGATACCGACCTTCTTTTCCCCCGATTCCACTTTTTGGATCACCGTGGAGTTGCCGCCGCTCGAGGCGAGGTTATTCGCCCGGAGCTTTTCGTAGAAGTCCCAGCCGTACTTATCGCTCAGATAAGCCACCGCCATGAACTGGGTGCCGGATTCAAGGGGGCTGCCGATTTGGATGAGGTTCTTGAATTCGGGCTTCGCCAGGTCCTGGAAGGTTTGCGGCCGTTTGTCCGCCGGCAAACCCTGGTGGCAAACCATGACCATCAGCGAATAGTAGTTGAGCTGGGGATTGCCCGCCGTCTGTCCACGCTTCTCGAAGTCGCGCGTCCAGAAGGGATCGGACGTCATGACGACGTCGGCCTGGGGCTTGCCGCCTAGGATCTCGGCCTCTACCTTGGCCTGGAGCTTCTCGGAACCGCCTTGGAAGATCTCGGCTTGGTATTCAGGGTGCTTGGCTTCGAAAGCCTTGCCGAGCGGAGTCGAGTATTCTTTGTAAACCGACGTATAGACCCAAAGCTTCTTCTTTTCGGCGCCGTAACTGGCGGAGTGCGAGAAGAGTCCCAAGACGATCAGCAAAAAAGCAAAACGAGCAACCATCATAAATATACCTCGTGGAAGGAGGTCTAAAATGGATGGCAAGCCCGGTCAAGTCAGAAGTCGGTTAGCGAAATAGAGAAAAGAAAATGATTCCAGGGGCTTAGCGTTTTTTCTTCTTAGGTGGAGCTTTCTTGGTGCTCTTCGGGGGAGATGCCTTGCTCTTAATGGAAGCCGTCGGTTTTTTCGTCGTAGTGACTTTCTTGGGCGGCGCGGGCTCCGGGCTTTTCACTTTCGAGGCTTCGAGGTGAGCGATCCGTTGCTTCAGCCCGTTGAGGTCGGTGGCCACGCCGCGAATATAGGCTGCGACCGATTCATGCTCCTGTTCGACTTTCTGAATTTTGGCGGCGAGCTGTTGGATCATGGCGTGAGCTTCCGCGTCCCGCTGTTTACCGCAGCCGCTTATCGACAACGCAAGCGCGATGGCGGTGACACTATAGAAAAGAGTCAGCAGATTTTTGATCTTCATATCGATCTTTTCGGTTCATCAAACGAATTAGTTTATGGAAAACTGCATCAAGTTTCCTAGCGTCGAAAGCCACGCCGACGGCTCATTGCGTCATTCTGTTTGATATTGAATTAAGAGCACTTCTAGCTCTTCTTCCCCCTTGGGGGTTCTGACCTGGATGGTGTCGCCTTTTTTAGCCTGCAGCAAGGCGCGCCCGATCGGGGAGGTCCAACTGATGTAGCGCTTAGCCGCATCGGTCTCGTCCATGCCCACGATGCGGTACTTTCGCTTCTCGCCGCTCTCGTGTTCGACGGTCACGGTCGCGCCAAAGAGCACGCGGTCTTTGGCTTGGGTAAGAGGGTCAATGATTTCGGCGATCTCCAGGCGTTTGCTCAAGAAGCGGATGCGCCGATCGATCTCGCGTAGCCTGCGTTTGCCGTAGATATAGTCGCCGTTTTCGGAGCGATCGCCGTTGGAAGCGGCCCATGAAACCGTGGTCACCACTTTCGGGCGTTCCACGTTCATGAGCTGCTTGAGTTCTTCACGCAGTCGTGCGGCCCCGGCGGGCGTGATGTAGTTCTTAGCGCCGGCGGGGAGATCGTCCTTGGGTTCCCCGGTGTCTCCGTCGTCGTCTAGGCCGCCGTCGGATTCCTTAGTGAAGGCTTTACTCATTACTTACCCATGATGAGACGGTTGATCTGCTTCGTCTCAAAGAGCGCTTTCACCTGCGCGTGTTCTCCGATGTCGGGCTTCATGACCTGTTTGCGCAAGGCGGTGAGGTTGCGATGCGGATAGCCCTTTTGGAACATATTGACGATCCACTTCGGGCAGCTGCCCATCGGATCGACGTGAACGAGAAAGACGACTTTGGTTTTTTTGCCGTCGGGGGACGGGGTGAGCGAGTAATAGCTGTTGTGGATCTTGCCGCGCACCCGGCTTGTCTCCGGCATCGCCGGGTCGTCGGTGGAGTGGAACTTCAAAAACAGCGTGTTATTGGGAACATCGAATTCGGCTTTCGTGTGCAGCACGAAGTCCCGGTCTTTGATCACGAACGGGGTCTCGATCACCCAGTAATCCAGGCGCTCGGTCGCGGAAATCTGGCGTAGGGTACGGGCCTCGCCGACGTCGGAGTTCCACTCCTTGCGGCGGGTCAGGTCGATCAATACGCTCGCTACCTTGCCAACCGGCGCTTCGATTTCGCCTTCGGCGCGAAAAGCGAAAGTCGGGCTGTTCGGAACTTCCCAGATGTCTACGCGCACGCCGTCGTCGTCGCTATGCTTCTCCCACTTCGCTTTGGAGAAATCCGTGACTTCGCCGTCCGTGCTTGCAGAAGCGCAGGGGCTGAATATCAAGAGTAGCAGCGCATTTAAGAGGAAGGTCATCTGCATATCCCTCCAGTGTACCCGGGTTTGGGCGGGGTGACGAGCGATCCGGTTGCCGGGGGACGGTTTATATGACCCGCCGGTTCATGTTGCAAGTTGCAGCGCCAAAACTTTAACGTGGCGCAGGTTTCAGCAAGTTTCCTTCGGAGGCGGCGAAAGCGAAGGTTTAACGGCGCTGAGGGTGGCATTGAATTTGCTGAATGCATGGGGACTAGTCTTGTGACCGGTCGTTTTACGTTAACTCATTCCTATATGGAGAATACGATGAAGAAAGTAGCTAGCTTGGTTGCGGTGTTGTTTGGTTTGGCTTTGATGCCTGTGGTTCACGCGGATGATCATGGTGCTGCGACGGGTGAAGAACACGCCGCCGAAGCTGCCGCCGGCGCTGCCGACGCTGCTCACGCTGAAGCCCCGAAGGCTGAAAAGGCCATGAAGAAGGGTGGCAAGAAGGCGAAGAAGGCGAAGAAAGCCGCCGCTTCCCACTAATTCTTTTTGAATTGGTTTGAACCGGTTTTTCCCGGTTCGAAGAGGCCCCTTTCCTAAACGGAAAGGGGCTTTTTTTTTGAAAAAAACGGTGAAAATTCGCGGAAAAATCCCGATTGGCACGCCGCACAGAGATGTGCTATTTTGAGGGCAGAGGTAAGTATGAAGCATCGGTTTCATGGGCGGTTTTGGTTGGGCTTAAGCGTAGGAATGATCGTCGCGCTTGTCGTGATCGCGGGAGCCGAAGGAAACCGCGCGTTGGCTGAGGACGATTATAGCAACGCCGATAGCTACCCCAATTCGACGCCCCCTCCGCCGGCGGATACTTACAACAATCAAAACTACAATAACGATCCGAGCCAGTACTCCGCTCCGCCTCCGGACGCCGGCGGCTACACGCCCCCTCCGCCGGACAGCTACAGCAACGGCGGCGACTAGCCAAAGGCCCCCGGGGTGAACTGGCTCAAGCGCCTGGACCTGCAAACGAAGGTCATCATCATCCTGGTCTTCGTGATCCTGCCCACCTTTATGGTGGTGACTTGGGTCGAAAACCAAGTCGCTAGCCCCATCCTCCTAGACGAGCTCAAGAACGTTGGGGTGACCTCCGCCAAGACGCTCGCGACCGAGATCTCCAGTCACCAGCTCTTTGGTAAGAACGATTCCGAAGCCCAGATCGCCGACGCCATTTCCGAAATCGTCTATCTGCAGCCCAACATTTTAAGCGTGCACGTGTTCAAGGTCGAAGCTCCATCGCCCGGAGCCAAGGAACCCGCCAAAGAAAACTACAAGCACATGGCGTCTTACGGCTCGACCGACGATTTGGCGGAGCTGACGGCGAAGCTGCATCCGATTTCTCAGATCGAGGTGGATCAGGAACCCAACGAGGATCCTCCCATTTTCAATATTCGGGCACCCATTAAAAGCAAGTCGGGACGGGTGACCGGGGTGATCGTGCTGTCGATCGCGACGACGGCGGTAGAAGATATCTTGAACGCGTTTTCCCGCATCACCGTGGGCGGGGCCGCGCTCTCGGTGATCGTGCTGATTTTAGCCCTGAGTTATTTCTTACGGATCGCCATCTCCAACGAGCGCCTGCTGCGACAGACCCAGACCGCCAATCTTCAGCTTTCCGAGCAGCTGCACGAGGCCGAGCGCCGGCTGCTCACCTCCGAGAAGCTCGCCGTCATGGGCCAGCTTACCGCGAGCTTTGCTCACGAGATTGGCACTCCGCTGAATTCCATCGGCGGACATATGCAGTTATTGGCTGAGGAGGTGAAGTCTGACCGGGGGGCGGCCCAGTCTTCCATCGGCGATCGCATCCAGATCATCAACGGCCAGATCAGCAAGATCGCGCAGATCGTGCGCGACTTCCTCGACAGCACGGCCAAGCCAAAGTCGCAGCGCCAGCTCGTGGACTTAAACGAGGTGGTCCAGCGCACGGTCGCGCTTGTGCGCCCGCGCACCGAGGCTCTGCGGATCGACACGCAGGTTCACCCGACCCTCGCATTGGGCCCGCTGCGGGCGGTACCCGTGGAGATCGAGCAGATCATGCTCAATCTCTTGAATAACTCGATCGACAGTCTGAAGGCGAAGCGTACGCGCGCGCCCACGATGCCGCAGATGTCGCTCAAGATTTTGACCGGTAAGAAACACGACCAGGGCCGGGAATTCGCCGAGGTGATCGTGTACGACACCGGCATGGGCATTCGGAGCGAGGACCTACGCAATGTGTTGAAGCCCTTTTTCACGACCAAACAAAAAGGCGAGGGCACGGGTCTAGGATTGACGATTTGCCAGGAGCTGGTGAAAAAATATGGAGGGGGACTGGAAGTGGAATCTCGGGAAGGGAAGTGGACGCGGGTGACGGTGCGCATACCCTATGCCGAAGGTTACGGTGAGAAGGCATGACGGAGATTTTGGTAGTCGACGACGACGAAGTGACGCGGAACCTGCTTCAGGAAGTCTTTCTGAAGGAAGGCTACCGGGTCACGCTCGCCGTGAGCGGCGAGGCCGCCCTGAAGCAAATCGCCAAGCAGGAGTTCCCCCTGGTGCTTTCCGATATTCGCATGCTCGAACTGGACGGGATGGGGCTTCTCGCGGCGGTGAAGCAGAAAGGGCATCGCTCCGTCGTGGTGCTCATGACGGGTTTTGGGAGCATGGAAACGGCGGTCGAGGCGGTTCAGAAGGGTGCGTTCGACTACGTCAGCAAGCCGTTTCGCATCGAGGACCTCAAGGCCGTGATCGCCCGCGCGGCCAAGCACTGGTCGACGGTGATGTCGCCGGCAAAGAGCGGGGCGAAGGTTCCGGCGGTGCCCTTTTCGACCAAGGTTTTCATTGGCCGCTCGCCGCAGATCGTGGAAGTCTATAAGATCCTCGCGCGGGCGACGATTTCCGACAGTAGCGTGCTCATCACCGGTGAGAGCGGCACGGGCAAGGAGTTGATCGCGCGCGCCATCCACGACAACAGCCCCCGCAAGTTGAAGAAGTTCGTGGCCGTCAACTGCGGAGCGCTCGCCGAAACGCTGCTCGAGAGCGAGCTCTTCGGGCATCTGCGGGGCGCGTTCACCGGGGCGAACCACGACAAAGTCGGACTTTTCGAAGAGGCCAACGATGGGACCCTGTTCCTTGACGAGATCGGCGATATCAGCCCCGCCATGCAGATCAAGCTCTTGCGTGTGCTGCAGGAAGGCGAGATCAAGGCCGTAGGGGACACCCGCACGCGGAAAGTGGACGTTCGGGTGATCGCCGCCACGCACCGGGATCTGGACGAGATGGTCCGCACGAAAGCGTTTCGGGAAGACTTGTACTATCGCCTGAAGGTGATCGCCATCGACCTGCCGCCGCTGCGCAGCCGATTGGAAGACTTACCGGAACTCCTGAATTTTTTCCTGGCGCGCTATTCGGAGAAGAACAAAAAGAGCGTTTCCCATATCTCGGAAGATGCGCTCGAGCTGTTGAACCGCTACCCCTGGCCGGGGAACGTGCGGGAGCTTGAGCACGCGGTGGAGCGCGCGGTGGCGATGACTCGGACGAACGTGTTGTTTCCCGAAGATTTCCCCCCGGAGATTTCCCGCGGCTTTGACAAGAAAAAGGGGGGGGCGTCGATCGGCACCCTCGTGGGGCAACCCTCCGAAGCGGTTACGGGCCCCGAGCGGTCACTGGAGGAGGTAGAGCGAGCCCATATCCTCAAGGTACTAGAGGACGTGAAGTACAATAAATCCAGAGCTTCCGAAATCCTGGGCATTGACCGGGCTACGCTGTATCGCAAGGCCCAACGCTACGGTATCCGCCTTGGGGGCCGCCCTGGCGAGCGTATAGACGAGTAGGGGTTAGACCCTAGGCGCCGAAAAAATCTCCTTTAATAACAGCATGATAGGGTTGGGTGAGGGTTCCTGGTTCCTAACCAAATCCTGACAAACAAACCTGACCTTTGGAGTTATTTTCTCCGCACTAAAATAAGAAGCAAAGAAAAGTCAGGAGAAACAAAATGAAATTTGAACCCACCCTCATGTTGAGAGTTGGATTGGTCGTAGGCGGCTGGGCATTGCTCGGCGTCGCCCAGGCCGCGAACACCCCGGTGCTGATCAACGGCGCGGGTGCCACCTTCCCGTATCCTCTTTATTCGAAGTGGTTCACGGAATACGGCAAAGTGGACGAGAGCGTGCAGATTAACTACCAGTCGATCGGTAGTGGTGGCGGCATCCGCCAGTTCCTGGAAAAAACGGTCGATTTCGGCGCCACCGATGCTCCAATGACCGATGAGCAAATCGCCAAGTCCACGACTCCGGTCCTGCACATCCCCACCGTGCTCGGCGCGGTCGTGTTGACGTACAACCTCCCCGAAGTGAAAGAAGCTTTGAAGCTCACCCCGGAAGTGATCGCCGATATCTTCCTGGGCAAGCTCACGAAGTGGAACGACGCGAAGATCACGGCCGCTAACCCCGGCGTGAAGCTCCCAGATTCCGCCGTCATGGTAGTCCACCGTTCCGATGGCAGCGGCACGAGCGGCATTTTCACGGATTATCTCAGCAAGGTGAGCGCCGATTGGAAATCCAAAGTTGGCCAAGGCACCGCGGTCAATTGGCCGACGGGCTTAGGCGGCAAGGGTAACGAAGGCGTCACGGGGCTTGTAAAGCAAACCCCCGGCAGCATCGGCTACGTGGAGTTGATTTATGCCAAGAATAACGGCCTTAACTACGCCGCCGTGCAAAACAAGGCGAAGGCCTTTGTCACGCCGGATTTGAAAACGGTTTCGGCCGCCGCCGCGGGCGCGTTGAAAAAGATGCCGGAGGACTTTCGTGTGTCCATCACGGACGCCGACGGCAAGGACTCCTATCCGATCAGCGGCTTTACTTACCTTTTGGTCTACCAATCCCTGGACAAGGCCAAGGGCTCAAAAATCACCAAGTTTTTGAATTGGGCCGTCAAGGATGGCCAAAAGTTCGCCGAACCCTTGCACTACGCGCCTCTGCCCAAGGCGATGGTCAAGAAAGTTGAGACCAAGATCAAATCGATTCAAACGAAGTAGCAGTCAGCGTACTGCCCGAAAGCTCAGTCGCGGCGCTGGAAAAACCGGCTCCGGAAAAACGTCGCCGGGATATCCATCCCGGCGATGTCATTTTTTCCAACGTCCTACGGATCTTCGCCTTGGCGCTGCCGGTGGTACTGATCCTGATTGCGCTTTTCTTGCTACGGGCCGCCTGGCCCTCGATCACGCGTTTTGGCTTTGCGTTCGTCACTTCCTCGGTGTGGGACCCGGTGCGGGAAATCTTCGGATCGGCCCCCGTGATTTACGGCACGATTGTGTCTTCGCTCTTGGCCATCGGCATTGGTGGTCCGATCGGGGTGGGGATCGCGCTCGCCTTGACCGATCTTTTGCCGCGTACGGCGGCCAAGGTCTTAGGGTTTCTGGTGGAGATGCTCGCGGCGATTCCCAGCGTGGTCTACGGCCTCTGGGGTATCTTCGTGCTGGCACCCTGGCTGCGCACGACGGTCGAACCGTTTCTTGCTAAAACGCTGGGTTTTTTGCCGTTCTTCCAGGGGCCGGCCTACGGTGTGGGCATGCTCGCGGCTGGGGTGATTTTGGCGATCATGATCATCCCCACGATTAGCTCGCTCTCCCGGGAAGTTTTCAATTCCATCCCGCGGGCCCAGCGCGAAGCCGCGCTCGCCATCGGCGCCACCCGCTGGGAGATGATGCGACTGTCGGTTCTGGGAAGCGCGAAGTCCGGCGTGTTTGGCGCGATCATTCTGGGCCTAGGGCGGGCCCTGGGCGAAACCATGGCCGTGACCATGGTCATCGGCAATCGCGCCCAGATCTCGGCTTCGCTCTTTGCTCCCGGGCAAACCATGTCGAGCGTGCTGGCCAACGAATACGCTGAGGCCACGAGCGACTTCCACCTGGCGGCGCTCATGGAGATTGGGCTCGTGCTCTTCGCCGTTACTTTCATTATTAATGCGCTGGCTCGTCTTTTTGTTTGGCGCAGCACCTTGGGAAGGAGCCCGCGCTGATGGAAACGAGATTTTCCGAATTCGTTGCCAAAGGATATCCGCTCCGCAAGTTCATCAACTGGCTGGCGCTCTTGACTTTGGTACTGGCGACGCTCGTCGCGATCGTACCGCTCTTCCATGTTTTCGGTTATGTCTTAAAGGAGGGGTTTCCCGCCTTGAACTGGAGTTTCTTCACCGAAATTCCCAAACCCGTGGGCGAAGCCGGGGGAGGCATGGCGAACGCGCTGGTGGGGTCGGCGATTCTCGTCGTGATCGCGGCGGCCTGGGGCGTGCCCTGGGGAATGTTGATCGGAATTTACCTTTCGGAGTACGGCCGCGGCCGTATCGGAACGATCGTGCGTTTTAGCGTCGACATGCTCGCCAGTATTCCTTCCATTATCATTGGTCTCTTCGTGTACGCGTTAGTGGTCGTGCAGATGAAGCGTTTCTCGGCGCTCGCCGGCGCGCTCGCGTTGGGGATTCTGATGGTTCCCACCGTGGCGCGCGCGACGGAAGAAATCCTGAAGATGGTTCCCGTCCATATCCGCGAGGCGGGTTTGGCGCTGGGGCTTCCGCGCTGGAAGGTGATCTTGCGAATCGTGCTGCGCGGAAGCGTAGGCGCGATCACCACGGGCGTCATGTTATCGCTTGCGCGCGTGGCGGGGGAGACGGCGCCGCTGCTGTTCACGGCGCTCAGTAACCGGTTTTGGCATCAGGGGCTGGATCAACCGATCGCCTCTCTGCCGGTGCAGATTTACAACTATGCGATTAGTCCGTTTGACGATTGGCATCGGCAAGCTTGGGCGGGCGCATTTGTTTTGGTGGCGCTGGTTTTCAGCTTGAATCTGCTCACGCGCCTAGTGATCCGCCAGACCGGCAGCATATCGGAAGGATGAGAACGAGGAAACTATGAGCCCTACTTCGCAAGCGCCTTCCCCCCCAACTGGCTCCTCCCGACCTATCATTCTCGAGGCCAAGGGCCTGGATGCGTACTTTGGTACCGTGCGGGCGGTCCGCGATATTCATTTAAAAATCCAGGCGAATACGGCTTGCGCCATCATCGGCCCGTCTGGCTGCGGAAAGTCCACTTTCATTCGATGCTTGAACCGAATGCACGAGGAAGTTCCAGGGGGGCGCGCGGCGGGCGAGGTTCTGCTTGAGAATGAGAACATTTACGGCCGCCAAATTGATCCGGTTATGCTGCGACGCAAAATCGGAATGGTCTTTCAGAAGCCCAATCCCTTCCCGGCCCTTTCCGTTATGGACAATGTGGTTGTTGGTTTAAGGCTCGCCGGGGTTCGCCGGCGCTCGGTGCTAAAGGATGTGGCCGAGAAGAGCTTAAAGATGGCCGCCCTGTGGGATGAGGTAAAAGATAAGCTAAACGCTCCGGGAACCTCGCTTTCGGGTGGCCAGCAGCAACGTCTTTGTATCGCGCGGGCTTTGGCCGTGGAGCCCCGCGTCTTACTCATGGACGAGCCGACGAGCGCGCTGGATCCTATCTCGACGGCGAAGGTGGAGGAGCTGATTTCGGAGCTGAAGAAAGAAGTGACGATCGTCATCGTCACGCATAATATGCAGCAAGCCGCGCGAATTTCGGATAAGACAGCCTTTTTCCTACTGGGGGAAATGGTCGAATTCGGCGAGACTTCGCAGATCTTCACGAACCCCAAGGATGACCGCACGGAGCGGTACATTACCGGGAGGTTTGGTTAAGCATGGAAAGACATTTCGAGCACTCGATTCGAGAGCTGCGCGAGCTTTTAGTGGGCATGGCGGGATACGTCGAGCGGGCCATCGATACCGCGATCCGGGGTTTGAAATCCCGCGACCTAGCCGTCATCCAAGAAGTCTTTGAGATCGAAAAAAAGGTGAACCAGGATCATATTGCGGTGGACGACGCTTGCGTGAAGCTTTTGGCGTTGCACCAGCCGATGGCCATCGATCTGAGGCTCATCGTATCGGTGATTAAAATCAATACCGACCTCGAGCGTATGGGTGACCAGGCGGTGAACATTGCCCACAATGCGGAATTTTACCTCAAGCAGCCCGAGCTCAAGCCCTTGATCGATTTGGCGCAGATGTTCGAAGAAGTGAAGGTCATGGTCCGGGTCGCGATCGACTCTTTCGTCACCGCGAGCGAAGCCCAGGCCCGCGAAGTGCTGAAGCGTGATGATAAGGTGGATGAGCTGAAACGCAAGGTGTTTAACGATGTAGTGGCGATCATGAAACAGAAGCCCGCGGGTATCGATGCGGGTTTGGCGCTCATCCTGATCGCCCGCAATCTCGAACGTCTGGGCGATCACGCCACCAACATCGCCGAGGACGTGATTTACGTGGTAACGGGCCGGGACATCCGCCATGCCCAAGATGTCGGTGGAAGTGGGGCCTCGCCTTGAAGAAAGTCCTGGTCGTCGAAGACGAGAAAGACGTTCAGGACTTATTGGTGTTACACCTGAAGCGGGAAGGGCTGGACGTGACGGCCGTTTCGGACGGCGAGAACGCCGTCCGCGCCTTCGCCGAAGGGACGTTTCAGCTAGCGATATTCGATTGGATGTTGCCGGGATTGACGGGCTTGGAACTTTGCAAGAAATACCGCGGCCGCTGTCCGATCTTGATGGTGACGGCCCGCGCGGATTCGGCCGATATTATCGTTGGCCTGGAAGCTGGCGCGGATGATTACATCACCAAGCCTTTCGATATACCGGTGTTCCTGGCGCGCGTGCGCGCCCTGTTACGCCGCGGCGAGCGAACAGGTCCGGAGAATTCGCTCGAGAGCGCCAATGAGCTTCGGCACCGGCAGCTCGTAATGAACATCGAGCGTCACGAAGTGGCCTGTGGCCAGGATAAAATCGAGCTGACCCCCTCCGAATTCAAGCTGCTCACGGCTTTACTGCGAAACCAAGGCCGGGTCCTTTCGCGGGAAAAGTTGATCGACTGCGTTCAGGGCGAGGGGGTGAAAGTCATCGATCGCGCCATCGACACCCACGTCTTTGGTTTGCGTAAGAAACTCGGAGTCTGCGGGGATTTCGTGGAAACCATCCGCGGCGTCGGCTATCGTATTCAGTTGGAATGAAATCCACGGTCTCCCTGCTCTCCTGGCGGGTCTTTTCCCGCGTCGTTTTGACCCAGACCTTCATGGTGCTCCTGGCTTTGGGAGCGTCAGGGCTGGCGGCGCATTATTTCTTTAAGAAACAGTTCACGATTCAGTTTCAGAGCCAACTCAAAGATACCTTGCAGGGAGTGGCCAACCAGATGCCTTGGCCACTGCCGTTGGAGTGGTGCACGACGGTCACCCAGGGCACCGGTTTGCGTGTCACGGTTATCGGCGTGGACGGGCGCGTATATTGTGATTCTCACGAGAAAGCGGAACAGATGCAGAATCACGGGACTCGTCCCGAGGTGCAAGCTGCGCTCACGGATGGCTACGGACAGGACGTACGCGAGAGCCAGACGCTGGGCCTTCCCATGATGTACAGCGCCCAACGGCAGGCGCGTAATGAGCTTTCCGTCTTGCGCGTCGCCGCGCCGTTGACGAGGCTGGATGCCACCTTGCGGGTATACGACACCTCACTTTTCTTTTTCCTGATCGCCGTTGCGCTGGCGTTGTTTGGCTTTGCTATTTGGACGGGACGGGCCTGGGTGTTGCCGCTGAATAACGTTTTCAGCCAGGTCCAAAGCATATTGAAAGCCGATCCTAGCTTGGCGTCGGAAGGCGTCGAACGGGAGTTCCGGCGGGACGTTTATGGGGAGTGGGCGGATCTCGAGACCTCCATCGACAGTATTCGCAAGGATCTGCAGACCAAGGTGGAGGCCTTGAGTCTGGAGCGCGAGCAGCAAGCGACCCTCATGAGCGCTATTTCGGACGCGATTTTGGCCATCGACCTCGAAGGCAACCCGCTTTTCTATAACAGCCGCATGGCGATCTTGGCTGAAAACGGGCTCACGGAAGGAAAGCGGATCTGGGAGACTTTTCGCGAGCCCGCGGTGCTGGACGCGTTCCGTTCGGCGCTGCGGCTGGGGCAGCCGCAGATTATCCAAGCGATGTTCTTTAATCGGGGCCCCCGCGGGGATGACCCGCTTTATTTCTCGGTGGCGATTTCCCCGCTCCGCCGCTCCCGTGGTGAGGTATACGGCGCCGTCGGGGTCTTCCACGACGTGACCGAACTCAAGCGCGCCGAGCAGATGCGTATCGACTTCGTGGCTAACGTTTCCCATGAGCTGCGCACCCCGCTGACGGCGATCAAAGGATATACGGACACCTTGAACCAGGATCTGGCCGACGGGCGGCCGTTGGATCCCGATCACCTGAAGGCCGTGGCGCGAAATTCTGCCCGCCTCATGACATTAATTAACGATTTGCTCGACCTTTCCTCGTTAGAGTCTTCGGAAGCGCTGAATCGCGCCGAAGTCAGTACGGAGCAGGTAACCTCCCGGGTGTTAGAGCAACTTCGCGGGGGCTTTAGCGAGAAAGCCCAGCAGGTGCATGTAAACATTCCCGTGGCCACGGTGCATGCCGATCCCGGTCGCTTGGAGCAGGTGCTGGTGAATCTCCTGGATAACGCCAAGAAGTATACCCCACGTGGCGGAAAAATTTCCGTGAGCTGGGAAGAGGGCATCCGGGGCGACGTGGTTCTAAAGGTGTCCGACACCGGACCCGGCATCCCGGCCGAGCACCAAGGGCGCCTGTTCGAGCGGTTTTACCGCATCGACAAGGCCCGCTCGCGCGAGATGGGAGGCACGGGGCTGGGGCTCGCGATCGTCAAGCATATCATGCAACGGCACGGTGGGAGCATCTCCGTCGAGAGCACTCCCGGTCAGGGGAGCGTCTTTATCTGCCGCTTTCCCGCGTGAATCTAGCTGGACAGGATTCCCTCCTTTAAAAACTCGGACCGACGGGGGACGCGCTTCCATGCGCTTGACCGCTCAGCGCCGTCCTGGCCCGCGGACACCCCCGCCGGTCCGAGTTTTTAAAGCAGGGAATCCTGCATACCCAGATTTATGTGAAGCGTGGACGGATATGCTGTCCAGGTTCGGCTTGCAATTGAGATTAGAGAAACCGCTTTTCAGCGGTCTCTCTAATCTCGCTTTCAGTGGCTAGTGCCGTCTTATACGCCGGCCACAAGTGCAGCAAAATATTTGTGGCCTTGGGAAACCCCATTCCACTAACCATCTGCACAATTGCTCACGTCGCGCACGACTCTGAAGTCATAAAAACCGTAGCCAAACATAGGGCTATCGTCCTTTCTAAAAGCGGACTTATTTGGGCATCCACGGGCCACGAGGGCGCTGAACAATTGAGCCCACGGATGGGCGTCCCCCGTCTGAGCGGAGAGTTATTAGGCTGGATTGATTTCGTGCGCGCGCAGGCACGACACTTCGTGGTGCGTGGGCGCCGGGAAGTTTTCAAGCTTCGGCGTCTGCTTCGCGCAGAAATCGCGCGCGTGCGGGCAGCGGGGATGGAAGGCGCACCCTGAAGGTGGGTTGATCGGCGACGGCGGGTCGCCTTCTAAGAGAATCCGCTTACGCTTGGATTCTGCCTCCGGGTCCGGCAGCGAGATCGCCGAGAGCAGGGCCTGGGTGTACGGGTGTTTGGGGGCCGCAAAGATCTCTTCGGTGCGCCCAAGCTCCACGATCTTGCCCAGGTACATTACGGCCACACGGTCGGAGATATGCTTAATCACCGATAGGTCGTGGGAAATAAAAATCATCGTGAGGTTGCGCTTGCGCGTCAGCTGCACGAGCAGGTTCAGGATTTGCGATTGAATCGAGACATCAAGAGCGGAGACAGGTTCGTCGGCAACGATTACTTCAGGTTCCAAAGCCAATGCCCGCGCGATAGCGATGCGTTGACGCTGGCCGCCCGAAAACTCGTGCGGGTATTTCTTCATGAAGCGTGGGGCCAGGCCCACTTCCGTCATGAGCGTGGAAACCTTTTCGGCGATGTTAGCCGAGGTAGCGCGGCGGTGGTAAAGCAGCGGTTCGGCCAGGATGTCGAAAACCGTCATGCGCGGGTTGAGCGACGAGTAGGGGTCCTGGAAGATCATCTGGAAGCGCGGCCGTTCGGTGCGGAGTCGCTCCGGCGGCAAGGTGTTCAGGGTAACGCCCGCCAGTTCCACGTTGCCCGCAGTTGGGGGGATGAGCTGCATGATCGTGCGGCCCAGGGTGGATTTACCGCAGCCGCTTTCCCCGACCAAACCCAGAACCTCACCCTTGGCGACGGTCAAATTGACCCCGTCGACGGCCCTGACCGTTGCGCGGACTTTCTGGACGAATAATCCGGAGGTAATCGGGAAGTAGGTCTTGACGTCTTTGAGCTGCAAGAAGTTGGGATTGGCCGTGCCGTCCGTAGGGATACTCATAGCACCGCTCCTTCCTGGACACGTAAGCAGGCCGAAAGATGCGCGGTTTCAACCTCGAGCGCGCGGGGGTCGCGCTCCCGGCAGGTCGCGAGCGCGAACGAACAGCGGGGGGCGAAAGCGCAGCCATTAATTTTCTTCGATACGTCCGGCGGCATGCCCGGAATAGTATAAAGTTCTTCGCCGCGCGCATGGGTCGCGGGAATTGAGGCCATGAGAGCCTTGGTATAGGGGTGTTTAGGGCGCTTAAAGATATCCATCGTCGTTCCGGCTTCGGCCACCCGGCCGGCGTACATGACCAGGACCCGCTTGGCCATGCTCGCGATTACGCCTAAGTCGTGGGTGATGAAGATGACGGCGGTGCCCTTTTCGCGCTGGAGCTTGCGGATCAGGTCGAGGATTTGCGCTTGGACGGTCACATCCAACGCGGTCGTCGGTTCGTCGGCGATTAGAAGCTCGGGTTCGGTGATGAGGGCCATGGCAATCATCACGCGCTGCCGCATCCCGCCCGAGAACTGGTGCGGGTATTGATTCATGCGTGCCTCGGGATCCCGGATCCCAACTTGGCGGAGCGCTTCGACCACCTTCTTGCTGGCATCGAATTTGTTCATCTGCTTATGCAGGAGTAGGGGCTCCATGATCTGAAAGCCTACTTTGAGGTAGGGATTTAGGCAGGTCATGGGATCCTGGAAAATCATGGAAATTCGGTTGCCGCGGATCTTGCGGAGCTGATCCTTCGAACATTTCAGTAAGTCGACTCCGTCGAACACGGCCGAACCCGATTCGATGCGGCCAGGCGGCATGGGGATCAGGCTCAAGATCGAGTAATTCGAAACTGATTTGCCGGAGCCGCTCTCGCCCACGATGCCAAGCGTTTCGCCCCTTTCCAGGTCGAAGGAAATGCCGTCCACGGCCTTCACGACCCCGTTGCGGGTATGAAAATATGTACGCAAGTCTTGAACGCTTAAAAGTGCCATCGCGTCGCTCCCATCAATCCTTCGACGCCTTTGGGTCGAGGGCGTCACGCAATCCGTCGCCCAGGAAGTTCAACGAGAAAAGGGTTACGGCAAGTACCGAGCCTGGGAAGACGAGCAGCCAAGGGGCCTCTTCCATCAAAGCCGCTCCGTCGGCGACCAATAAACCCCAGGAGCTCATGGGCGGCTGCACACCCAAGCCCAAGAAGCTCAGGAACGCTTCGAGCAACATCACGCTTGGGATGGTCAGCGTCGTGTAGACGATGATGGGGCCGAGCGCGTTCGGGATCAAGTGCTTGAGGATGATCTGCCGCTGGGGGATGCCCATGGCGACGGTGGCCTCGATGAATTCCTGACGGCGTAACGACAGAACCTGTCCACGGACGATACGAGCCATGGTGAGCCACTCGACCGCGCCAATCGCCATGAAGAGCAGGATTAGGTTACGGCCGAAGAATACCATCAGCAGAATCACGAAAATGATGAAAGGGAGGGCGTAGAGCGTATCCACGATTCGCATCATCAATGCGTCCACGCGTCCACCCAGGTAGCCCGCGATCGTGCCCCAGAGCACTCCGATCACGAGCGATACAAAAGTCGCAAGGAAGCCAACCATCAGCGAGATGCGCCCGCCGTACATGATGCGCGTGAGCAAGTCGCGTCCGAGGGAGTCGGTTCCCATCCAGTGCTCCCAGCTGGGGGCGGCGTAGCCGAGCTGCAAATCCTGGGCGTCGTAAGCGTAGGGAGCAATCCACGGGGTGAGGATCGCGATCGCGGTCATGAAAATGATGACGCCTGCCCCGAAGACCGCGAGCTTGTTCTTGCGTAACCGCAACCAAGCGTCCGCCCAAAGGGAGGTCCCTTGTTCCACGTCATTGGGTGGACCGGCTAGAACTTGCTCGCTAGTAAGGGGGCTTACGCTCTTCGTGGAAATCACTTGCCCCCCTTGCCGCCGAAGCTCAGGCGGGGATTCATCCAGACGAGCATGGCATCGGAGACCGCGTTCATGATCAGGATCAAGCCCGCGAGAAAGATAGTCGTGCCCATGATCATCGTATAGTCGCGATTGAACGCGCCTTGCACGAAGAAGCGCCCCAGGCCCGGGATCTGGAAGACGGTTTCCACGACGAACGAGCCGGAGAGTAGTCCGGTGATGGCGGGACCCAGGAATGAAACGACGGGGGTGAGGCCGCCGCGCAAAGCATGACGGATGATCACCACTGCTTCCGAGACGCCCTTGGCGCGGGCGGTGCGAATAAAGTCCTGCGAGAGGATTTCCAACATGCCGCTGCGGCTCAGGCGGGCGATATACGCCGCGTACGCCGTGCCCAGCGTGATCGAGGGTAGGATCTTATGCGCGAACGAATCCCAGCCGGAGACGGGTAGCCAGCCGAGATAGATGGAAAAGAAAAGCACGAGCGTGGGGCCCAGCAAGAACGCCGGCATGCAGATGCCGATCATTGCCGCTGACATTGGGGCGTAATCCCTAAGCGAGTTGGGTTTGATCGCGGCGTTTACCCCCGCCGCTAATCCGATGACCAACGCGACGATCAAGGCGTAAAAGCCCAGCTCCGCCGTCACCGGCAATCCCGTAAGGATAATCTCGCTCACGCTCTTGCCGGGGTACTTGAACGAGGGGCCAAAATCGCCGTGCAGCAGTCCCGTCATGTAGTCGAAGTACTGCTTATAGAGCGGATCGTTCAGGTGGTATTTCTCGTTTAGGTTTTTGAGGATTTCGTCGGGCACGCGCTTGTCCGTATCAAAAGGCCCCCCCGGCGCGAACCGGCACATGAAGAAGGTCATCGTCGCTACCGCGAACAGCACCGGGATGACTTCCAGGAGTTTTTTGATGGCGTACTTAAGCATGGGCCCCCACTCTCAACTTCTGGCCCGGCTTAGTTGCTAGAGAGCTTCGTGTTTTTTTCCGAAGCTTCCAAGTACACGTGTTTCCACGGGTGGTGGTTGACGATCGTAGGATTCCAGCCCTTCACGTCCGGAGAGAGCAAGTACACGCTGGTGTACGTGTAGATCGGGAGGATGGGGGATTCCTTCATCAAGAGCTCCTCGGCCTTCTGGAAGATCTCGTAGCGCTTGGCCTGGTCGTCCGTCAGGCCGGCCTGCCGGATGTAATCGTCGTACTGTTTGCTGGACCAACCGGTCTGGTTGTTGCCACCATTGGTGACGAACATGTCCATGAACGTATTCGGATCCGGGTAGTCGCCGATCCAGCCCGCGCGCGAAAGGTTATAGGCGAGCGTCTTCTGCGAGTTCAGGTACACCTTCCAGTCCTGGTTGGTGAGTTGTACGTCGACGCCTAGGTTTTTCTTCCACATCTGCTGCAATGCCTCGGCGATAATCTTGTGGGATTCGCTGGTGTTGTACACGATTTCCGCCTTGGGGAAGTTCTTGCCGTCGGCGTAGCCTGCTTCGGCCATGAGCTTTTTCGCCGCTTCGATGTCGTCCGGCACCCGGGCCCGCGAAGTATAGCCCGCGGTGTTCGGGGGAACAAAAGCGTTCGCCGGCATCTGGCCGCCCTTGGTTACCCTCTCCACGATGAGCTTGCGGTCAATCGACATCGAGAACGCGCGACGCACCTTTTCGTTGTCGAACGGCGCCTTGGTCACGTTGAAACGGTAATAGTAAGTGCCGAGGTAAGGATCGATGCGGATGAGGTTCGGCTCATCCTTCTTGTAGACCTCGATCTTGTTGAGCGGCACCTGCTCGGTGACGTGCAGATCGCCGGAGCGGAACATGCGCTCTTCGGTCTGGATCTGCTCGGTCGGATAGAAGTTGATCTCGTTGAGCTTCACCACCGCGGCGTCCCAGTAGTTGGGATTCTTCACGACGGTGATGATCTTGTTGAGTTCCCACGTCTTGAGGGTGAACGGACCATTGCTGACCATGTTCTCCGGGCGCGTCCACTTCGTTCCGCGCGCATCGATGGCGCCAAACTTCTCGATCGTCTTCTGGTGCGCCGGGAAGGTCGAGTAGTGTTGCAGAAGCGAGAGAAAGAACGGCGTCGGGCTATGAAGGACGACCTGCAAGGTGTGGTCGTCGAGCGCTTTCACGCCGACTTGCGAGAAATCAGTGATTTTTTTCTGGTTATAGGCTTCCGCGTTCTTCACGTAGAAAAGCATGTACGCGTACTCGCCGGCGAGCGCGGGCGAGAGCACACGCTTCCATCCGTAAACGAAGTCGTGCGCGGTGAAGGCGTCGCCGTTGGACCACTTGGCGCCCTTGCGGATCTTGAACGTATAGGTTTTTTTATCGGGAGAAATGGTCCAGCTCTCCGCCATGCCGGGAACCGGATGGAGATCGACGGGATCCTCGTCCACGAGCCCTTCGAAAAGCGCGGATATAATGTTGTGCTCGGGCACGCCCGTCACGATATGCGGATCGAGCTCTTGAACCTCGGTGCCGTTACCCTTGTGGAATACTTGATTCTGGGTTCCTTTTTGAACCGCGGTTTCCTTTTTGGTGCAGGCAGTAATGAGCGCAAGGGCCGCTACCCCAATGAAAAACTTCGAAATTCCATTTCGCATATCGATCTCGTCTCCTTCGTCGCGTCAGCCGCGAATCCATATGTATGCAGGGCGCAATGGGAAGCTTTTAAACGAATCCGACCGGCCTGACTAGCCCCACGCCAAAAAACCTTCTGGGTAGAGTACTTGATAAAAAAAGACAGACAACCGGGAGGACGCGTACTGGGTCAGGATCGCAACGCGAGGTCGCCGTGTACCCAGGCCAGGTCAGCCGAGTGCCTGATAAAGGCTTTAAATTCAAATAGTTAATTCGGCATCAAAAGTGAAATCTGAATCTTCCGGAAGGAGCAACGGAATGGGGATGAAAAATACAATGAACGCAATGGTTTGGGTTGGAGTGCTTGCCGTCTTGGCTGGGGGCTGTGCGAAGAAATCGGCGGAAGAGCAGCTCAGCACGGCTGCCGAGGCGATTCAAAAGTCCGTAGGTATCACGGGTAGCGTCCTGCTTCGGGGCGTGAGCGATCTGATCATTAACGGCGAGACTCTCCATGGGGTGGGCGACTATTTTTCTGGGAACGCGGATAACGAAAACACGCGGGTGGTGAGGGGACAAGCGTTTCGCACACGTGAGACGTCGTTGGATGAAGTGGCGGATGATTTGGAGTCTCTCCTGCGGCTCTTCCTTGCGAATCCCGTCCTTGATTCCGCGACGGGAGAGATTCGTTATACTCCCGATGCTTCGGCGATCTGTGCAAAGCTCGCGGGAAATAATCCCGGACCGTGTGTAAGCGTGGTCGGTCATTTCACGCTCGCGCAGACGCCTCGCGGGGAAACCGCCGGAAGTTTGAGCGTAAGGTTCGACGGATATACGCCGCTCGTACTCACGTACGCGGAGAATGAGTTTACGATGGACGTCGCGCTCTCCGATCTACGCCAAACCTTGCTGGGCATCCAAATTGCGTCGGCGGACCCCGGCGTCGTGCCTGGAGAAGGATTGCCCTCCGTTATGGAAGGGCGCGTCCGGCTCCGTTTAGCCAGGGAGAGTGATCAATCAGGCAGCATTGCCGTGGGTGTCGCGGAGGCGGTGCATGTTTCGGGTGGAGCCGGTGACGATCACGCGGATATTCAAGTAGCGATTGCCCCGGCCATGGTGGTCGTGCGTTTAGACCGGGCATTGAAACAGGTGTCCGCAGCATTGGATGTCTTTGGCGTTGAGCTCGAGCTTCCGATGTACGATCGCAACGATGTCCGACATCCTTCGCATTGGATCGCGCCCGGCCTCGCGGGTGAGATACGCTTGGACGATTTGGCGCGTGAGATCTCATTTACGGGAGTCGGCTTGCGCGGAGCGGACTTGACCCTGGCGTTTGCGGGATCGACCGCGGCCCTGAGTATTCCGGGCTTTGATGCGAAGATCGTGATTCCCGGCGGCGTACCCCAGGTGCAGGTCCTATCGAACCTAAGCGTCGGGTTAGTGTTCAACGACGACGGAGACGCGCTTGGCGAAACCGGTGCGCGCCAGATTTCGGCCGCGGCGGGGACTATCCTCACGCCCGTGAACGGTGCGATCGCAGTGGACTCGGGTTCCGTCACCTTCGAGGGGACGGGTGATTTCTCGCTCAGCCTGACCGTGAATTCCGGCAGCTGCTTTGATGTCAACGCGGAATCGCCCGGAGGATTTCCATTTCAAACCGCGGCTTGCTTTCAGTAACCGGATCCGTACGCGTCTTACGGACGGCGTGCGACCAGCCGTTCGACGAAATCGAGATAGGCGGGGGCCAATGCGGCTCCCGTCAGCTCGTTTAACTTCGCGAGCCCCGTGGGTGCGGTGACGTTGATCTCGGAAACACGCCCGGCGAGCAGGTCCACGCCCGCGAAATACAATCCTAGAGGTCGGCCGATTTCGGTGAAGAAACGCGAGAGGCGGTCGCAGAGTTCCTTTTCGCGCGGGGTGAGCGGCCTGTCCACGGCCGATCCGCCGGCGGCGAGGTTGGAAATAATGCCGCCTTTTTTCGGCAGCCGGATGAAGCCGCCGCGGTATTGCCCGTTAAGGAAAAACGCGCGCCGGTCTCCGGCGGTCGTGACTTCCGAAACGAGCGGCTGGATCATTTGTCGGTCGCCCCCTCGATCGGCTTTCGCCGCGTGTTTGAGCGCGGTCTCGAGCTTGGGGTGTTGTCGAACGCCGCCTCCACCGTGTCCGAGCCAGGGCTTGGTCACGATTTCCACGTCACTAAAAGTGGTACGCACGCTAGGGGGGAGGTCCTTTGCGCTTTGAATCGATCCACTCAGCAAGGTCGGCACGAGATCGGCCTCGCGCAGGTACCCGGTGCGCAGGGCGAGAAAAGGCAGGGTCTTCTCGTGATAGCGCAAAAGCAATCCGGGGTGGTTTACCATGACGGGTAACGAGGAGCGCACGTCGCGCGCTTCAGGACCATCCGGAGGCGGCGCCGCCGCGAGTTGAAGTAACCAGCAAAGGGAAACGTAACTATCATCGAACGGAGGATCCTTACGGATCCACACGGAGTTGAATTCAGCGACAGGTCGCACCGCACCGGCTTTATCTAGGAGGGGTTTCTTGTTTTCGGCGCAGCTGAGGACCCGTTTTGATCGCACGATGACCTGAGTTCCGGCCAGACCGACGTCCGTGGCTTGCGCCCAATGGGTTTCGTGTCCGCGCGCGAGCGATTCTCGCAGGAGGATCAATCCGGTGTCGGAACGGGGAAGGAGGCCCGTGATGGGGTCGGCGACAATCAGGACTTTCATGTGGAATGATCTTACCACGCAGGTTTCCCTGGGCTATAGTCATTTGGATGACGTCGGCGCTGAAGATCCAGAATCTCTCCAAGAGCTTTAAAAAAAACGGGGTATTGCAGCCGGTCGTAAGTGATTTGAACCTCGATATCGCGCCCGGGGAGATTGTCGGCTTGCTAGGCCCAAATGGCGCGGGCAAGAGCACGATCATCAATATGATTTCCGGCGTGACCCGTCTGGGTGGGGGCAAGATCGAAGTCTACGGGCACGACAATGTGACGGACTATCTCATCACCCGCCGCGCCGTCGGAGTGATGCACCAGGAAATCGTCGTCGACAATTTTTTTCCGATCGGAATCGCGCTGAAAATGCACGCCGGGTACTACGGCGTAGCCGACGATCCAAAGTGGCGAGGGCTCTTGATTGATCGATTGGATCTTGGGCCGCACTTGGAAAAAAAGATGTTGGCGCTCTCGGGCGGGATGCGGCGACGGTTCATGGTGGCTAAGGCGTTGATCCATCGCCCAAAGCTCTTGATCCTCGACGAGCCAACCGCGGGGGTGGACGTGGAGCTTCGGCGCACGCTTTGGGAGTTCGTGCGGGAAGTGAACCAGCAGGGAACCACGGTGCTGCTGACGACCCACTATCTGGAAGAGGCCGAGAAGATGTGTGGTCGCATCGCCATCATGGATCATGGGCGTCTGGTCACGTTGGAGCGTACGGAGCATCTCATCCGCCAGTTAAATGAAAAGAAGCTCTTGCTTACCCTCGAATCCGCCATCGCCGCGCGTCCCGAATGGTGCGCCTATCCCGTGGCGGTGGAGGCGGATGGCAAACGTTGGAACGTGACGCTGCCCAAGGACGTGCTGATTGGGGATTTCCTAAAGCTTTGCCAAAAGCACGGCGTGGGCGTGAGTGATATCCGCACGGAAGAGGTGAGTCTAGAGGACGTCTTCCTGAAGCTCACCGGAACTCGTGCTCGTGCGGAGGCCGCCCGACCATGATCAACGGGGTGACGAGGGCGAACTGGTTGCCTTTTCAGACGCTCGTCAAAAAAGAGGTGCTGCGCTTCTGGGCGGTTTCCGTTCAGACCCTAATCGCGCCGACCATCACCGCTTCCTTATACCTGTTCGTTTTTGGGATTGGGATGGGGCGCCAGATTCAAGTCGAAGGCGTGGAGATTTCCTTCCTGCAATTTGTTATTCCAGGCCTGATCCTGATGGGCGTCGTGAATAATTCCTTCGCCAACACGTCCTCGTCGCTTTTCTTCTCCCGCTATATCGGTAATATCGTCGATTTTCTCGTGATGCCGGTTTCCGCGAATCAGTTCATATTGGCGTTCACCATCGCGGCCATGCTGCGGGGATTGCTGGTTGGCGTGGCGGTTTGGTTAATCTCGCTCGCCTTCTCGGGCATGCCTTGGGCACACCCGCTATACGCGCTGTTGATGATCGTGGTGGCGAGCTTTCTCTTTTCGGTAATGGGAATCGTCGCCGCGATCTACTCCAACTCGTGGGATCACCTTGCGGTTTGGAACAACTTCCTGATCCTCCCGATGATTTTTCTGGGTGGGGTTTTTTACCCGATTTCGGTGCTGCCGGGAATATGGGGCAGCCTTTCGCGGCTGAACCCCATATTCTATCTCAACGACGGCTTTCGGTACGGGACGCTCGGTATTCGTGAGGCGGATCCCCTGCTTTCCGTGACGGTTTCGCTAGCGCTTGCCACGGTTTTCGCGACTTGGGCGGCCGTGCTCGTGCACAAGGGCTATAAGCTCAAGACTTGAGCTCAAGACTGAATGAACTCGATCCAATGCGAGGTGCCCGGCTTGAGCGGCCAATGTAATATCGTGCGCGGGCGATCGGGAAAGAACCCTTCCATGAAGTGATCGACTAGCTCGACGGACGGCGTACGTGGCGCAGGTTCAAGGTTCGTGTAGAGGCGCCGGGCGATTTCCGGGTTACTCTGCGCGCGCTCAAGCTCCCAAGGCGGCGGCACGCGTTTGGGCGAGGGCCCAGACAGTAGGTCGTGAAAACTCGCCCAGTGCCGGGCGCTCAGATCCCGCGCTAGCGCTTTACGAAACCCCGCGAACGCGGCGTCGTTTTCCCAGAACTCGGGACTGAACTTGAGCTGGCCCAGCACGTTGCAAAAGAGCACGGCGTGCTCCGGAAAGTCGGCGAGTCGCGTGCGGTAGGCGTGTGCGGGGCCTTCGAAGAAGCTCGTACGGTGGATCCGGATGGGGCGCACCCGCGCGAAACGGCGCCGCAAGAACCAACCCGCGAGCGGGTCGGGTTCGATCGCGTCGATTTGCTCGAAGCGGCGAAGAAGATTTTCGTCCAGGCAGTAGCCCGCGCTGGGACCGATCAGGAGCAGGCGCGATGCGGGGGGATGCCATTGGGTTAAGCAAGCGGCGAGCGTTTCTCGAAACTCACGCCAGAGTGTTTCGCGGTAGCGCCAAGCTCGAAGGTGATAAAGCGCCCCGCCGGTGGGGTTCAGCCAAGAGAACATTCCCTTTGATTATAATGGTTTTGCTGGTAACTTCTGAAATTATATCCAAGGGGAGAATCGGCGCGTCATGAAACGAACTTTACTGGCCTTCAGTTTTGCTTCCGTCTTCCAGCTTTCCCTGGCCAGCTTGGGAAGTGCTTTCGCGCAGGACCCCTATTCGGTTCTGCAAGGCGTGGATGGCGGCGATCCCAAGCTGGAGGTTGAGAATGCGGGCTTTGCCCGGTCGCTCACCCGTGGTGACGAGATCAATCCCGGCGATAGCATGAGTTCGGGAAAGGGTCAGCGCTTGACGCTGACGCTCTCCAATCGCTTCGTTTTGATCCTCGACGAAAATACCGCGGTTCAGTTCGGCAAGACGTCCCAGGTTTCCCACGCGATCCGCCTTCAGAGGGGCCGCCTCCGCGTACTTGGCAGGAAGTCCGAAGGGACGGACGAGGGTGCTCGCAGACGCGCCTTTCGTTTAGTCATAAAGACCAAGCAGGCCGTGGTCGGCGTGCGGGGGACGGAGCTTCAGGTCACGAGCGCGGACGTCGCCACTCAGGTTTTCGTGGTGGACGGAGCGGTCGAAGTAGCGAAGACGGAGAATGTGCTTTTTTCGGGCCAGGGCACTTCGGTGGCCGCGGGCTTCCAGGTCCAGGTCGATAAGGGCGGCATTTCCTCGCCGACTACGGGTCAGGGCGCGGAGTTGCCGGTGCAAGGGGTAAACCTCGATCAGTTTTTCGCGGTTGGGGGCGACGTGCCGCCGGTCGAGAATGACGATCCGTCACCGCCGATCGACTCATCCAAGGGTTATGCGGGCAAGAATAATCCAGCCCCGGCGCAAGAATTCACCGGCGCGACCCGGATGAACGCGTTCCAGGCCTATTGGCAGCGCGCGTACTTTCGCCAAGCTACGCCCGAGATTCAGTACAACGGCTTTGGCTTGAGCTGGAATCCGACGGTCAGCGTGATGCCGGACTCGCTCGAGCTTCGGGGATGGATTTCGTTTTTCTACGGCAAGCCGGATCTGCCGGTGACGTCGGTGTATGGCATCGACCTGAAGTTTCTCGCCAGTCTCCAGTTTCTGTCGCCCATACTGGTGGAGCTGGGGCCTACGCTCCAGGTCTGGAGCGGGCAGGGGACGCAGGGGGGACTGTCCATGAATCTCGGGGCCCGCTTTGGTAGCCCCCTGGTGGGCATCATCGACCGCGTCTTCGTCGGCGGCGATCTGCTGTTGGCCTCGGTCCGGACGGGTTCCACCAACACCAGTAACTCGTATTGCCTGCGGGCAGGCCTCGGATTCAGCTTTTAGGCTGCGCGCCAAGCGCTAGAAATTGCTTAATATTTCTTTTTTTGGGGCGGGAAATTTGACCGCCTTCGGGATCACTGTTACCGTTTCTTTCCGGGGGGAGTGGTCGCAGTTCCTACTCCTATTCAAGCCGCAGAAGTTGAAGTTTACGCGAGTTCGCCCACCGGAGTCGTCACATGATGTGACACCGAAACAGGGAATGCAGAGGGGATTCAAGCATGAAGACCATCCTGATCGCGTTAGTGGCTATGAGTATGTCTTGGGTTTGTGGGCTGCCGGCGGTCGCCGCGCCGGTTAAAGTATTGCCGGAAGCGCTTCTCGACTTGAACGAAACCACCGCCTTGATGTCGCAGGATATTAAGGAAGACTATCAAAAGCTCATCACGTCGCTGAATCAAACCGTAAGGAAGATTTTCGCGGAAGCCAACGCTCAAGCGCCGGCGCCTTCTGCTCCCGTCCGTAAACTCGCCACTCGCAAATCGGGTTAGGCGGGACGCAGCTTAGTTTTTACGTCCGGCGGCGGCGCCTTCACCCTGCACGAGCTTCGGGGCGGTGAGGTGCGCGCCTACGTAGTCGGCTAAGATGTTCATCGCTTCCTTGATCTGAGGCGCGCGTGCTTCCTCGGCCTGCTCGCGTAAAGTCTTTTCCTTGTTCTTCTTAGGGCCGGTCTTCCACACGGTCTTCTTTTCTTCTTCTTCGCTCTCCTTGCGGACGTCCGAGAGCTTCACCGTGCCTTTATTGCGTTTGGCTTTCTCGAGCTTTTCCTTGAGCTCCTTGAATTCCTTGCTCTGGGACACGCGGGCTTCCGAGCGTTTCGCCAGATCCGCGATCACGGTGTCGGTGAGCGGCGTCCACTTGTCCGAGCCGATGCGGGCCGCGTCGCTCAGGTTCACGAAGGGCGGGATCTTTTCCGGAAGGAGGGAGTAATCGAGCGACTTTTCGCCCAGGTCATCCATGTTGTAGAGCGACGGGATGACGATGTCCGCGCGCACGCCTTCGTGCTGAGTGGACATGCCCTGCGGGCGGAAGAATAAGCCGCTCGTCACCTTCAGGGCGCCGAACCCGTTCGGGAGCGGAAGCACGGACTGCACCGTGCCCTTGCCGAAAGTGTGGTCGTCGCCCACGATGATCGCGCGTCGGTAATCCTTCAAGGCGCCCGCCACGATCTCGGATGCCGAGGCGCTCAAGCGGCTCTCGAGCACCACGAGGGGGCCGGCGTAGTTAATATCCTCGTCGGTATCGGTCAGGACCTCGACATGGTTTTGGGAGTCCTTGGTCGCGACCACGCCGCCCGTCTTCACGAACAGGCCGGAGATCTTCACGGCGTCGGTCAAGAGGCCACCGCCATTGCGCGAAAGGTCCAGCACGACACCGTCCACCTTTTCTTTTTTGATCTTGCGCATGATCTCGAGCATGTCTTTATACGAGGAGCGCTTCGCGGGATCCTTGTCCCCGTAAAAGGAAGGGAGGTCCACGAGGGCGAACTTGTAGTTCTTGCCATTGATGGCCTTTTTCTCGAACTTCACGTTCGCGGCTTGCTCGGTGAGGTCGATCTTGTCGCGGGTGATGGTCGCGCTCAGTCGCTCCGTCTTCTCGCCTTGGCGGAGGATACTCAAGGTGACCTTCGTGCCCTTCTTTCCGCGGATCATGCGCACGACGTCGCGCAACGCCATGTCCATGATATTCACCGGCTCGCCGGTTTCCTGCTTCACGGACATGATCTTGTCTTTGGGTTTTAGGATTTGCAGCTTATGGGCCGCGCCGCCGGGGATGATCTCCTCGACCACGGTGTAGCCGTCCCGGGAAGTGAGCGAGACGCCGATCCCTTCGAGTGACAGTCCCATGCTGATCTGGAAATCCTCGAGCACCTCGGGTGAAAGATAACTCGAGTGTGGATCCATCGCGTTGGCGAAAGCGTCGACGAGCAGCGAGAATAGATCGCCCAGGTCTTCCTCCTCGGTACGCTTGGTGAAGAGCTCGTAGCGGTGGACGAGCTGGGTTTTGGCGTCTTCGAGCTTCGTCCCCGCGCTCAGGTAGTTCGTGACTTGAAAGTGAATCAGCTTGAGCAGGAGATCGCTGCGTTCCTTCGCGGACTTCGGGTAGCCGCGCTTGTCGGGATCGATGACGAGTTCAACCGTTTCGTCGAGCTTGTAGTTTTTGTCGGTGACGGTCTTGCGTACGAAATCCTCGATCTCCTTCGCGCGTTTCACCATGTCGTGGTGAAGGGTGCTGAGCACTTCGCAATTGGCGCGATTCATAGAATCGAAAAGCGCCAACAGGTCCGCGCGCATTTTTGGGAGATCGGATTCCAGGATGCGCGTCTTCGACGGATCCATGCTCTTGATGTAAAGATCGACCGTGCGTTTCTTTAGGTCCTCGTTCATGTCCTTGGACTTCACGTGGTGCACTAGGAATGCTTTGAAGAGTTGCGGGATATTCTCGCAGCGTAGCGATGAGTTGGAGGTGAGCGCTCCCCAGCTCGGTACACTCGCAGGCCCCAGGAGCGCGAGTGAGATCACGATCGCCGGGAGTCCCGGGAGCAGGTTCAGGAGTCGCTTCGCCAACGGTAGGGAGTTTTTCATAGCTATTCTCGTAATTTAACATCGGACGGGGGGCGGGGGGAATTGACATTATTCTTTCCAGAAAAACTTTGGCGCAAATTTACATGTCGTTGACTAGATCGCTCCGTGCTTGACCCTGTGCTTCTCGTTTCCTAAACTGGCGAAAAAGGAGTCTGGATAGAATTTATGACCAAAGCGTTTGTCTCAAGAGCCATTTTTTTGACGTTCATTGCCGTTTCCGCCAATGGCTGTGGGTACAATAGTCTTCAGACGGCGGACGAGCAGGTGAAGGCGGCCTGGGCGGAAGTGGAAAACCAATACACCCGGCGCCACGAACTCATCCCGAATCTGGTGAGTGTGGTGAAAGGATACGCCAAGCACGAAGCGCAAACCCTCCAATCGGTGGTCGAGGCGCGTGCCAAGGCCACCCAGACCACGGTGAACGTGGACTCGGATGCCAAGTCGTTCGAAAATTTCCAGAATGCGCAGTCGGGACTCAGCAGCGCCCTCTCGCGCCTAATGGTCGTTGTGGAGAAGTATCCCGATCTCAAGGCTAACACCCAGTTTCGTGACCTGCAGGCCCAGCTGGAAGGGACCGAGAATCGCATCGCCGTGGCTCGGAAGCGGTATATTGACCAGGTCGCCCAGTTCAATCTGGGCGTACGTCATTTTCCCACGAATCTGACGGCAAAATTCCTGCTCGGGATGAAACCCCGCGAGACCTTCACGGCGTCCGCGGAGCAAAAAGAGGTTCCCAAGGTTGAATTCTAAGCGAAGTTTTTTTTCATTTCGGTTGGCTACGGTAGCGTGGGCACTTGCCTGCCTGGCTCCTATCGCGGGGGCGGACCCCGCGGCCTCGGGAGCTGCCCCCGAAATTCCCGAGCTTTCTCGGCCCGTGCACGATCTTACCCAGAGCATTCCGCCTTCCGAGGTGGCGGCCTTAGAAGGGATGATTCGCGAATTTGGTTCGCGAGCGAACGCCCAGCTCGGCATTCTGATCACACCATCGCTCGAAGGGCGCGACATCGAGTCTTATTCGCTGGCCGTGGCGGAAAAGTGGAAGCTGGGGCGCAAGGGGGCGGATCGGGGCCTTTTGCTGGTGCTGGCGCCGAAGGACGGTCAGGCAAGGCTCGAGGTAGGCTACGGTCTTGAGGGTGACATCACCGACGCTTTTAGCAAACAGGTGTTGGATGACGTGATGGTTCCCTATTTCCGCAAGGCCCAGTTTGGCATGGGTCTGATGGCGGGCGTGCAGGCGATCGCTAAGAAGCTGAACGTGGAGATCGCTCTGGCGGAGAGCGCTTCGCCACCGCGGAAACCCGAGCGCTCGCGCTCGGCAAACGGCGGCGGCCCCGGGCTTTGGTTCGCGCTCGTGGCGTTGTTTCTTATATTGTCCGCCTTGAACCGAATGGGCGGGGGACGGCGGCATTACTATCGCGGCGGCGGTCGGCGCGGCGGCTTCGGCGGCGGCGGGTTCGGTGGATTTGGTTCCGGTGGAAGCTCATACTCGGGAGGCGGGGGGAGTTTTGGTGGCGGTGGGGCGTCCTCGCGATGGTGACGAATCAAGGTAGGAGCTTATGAGCAAGTTATTTGGTCCGGCCGATTTTCGTTCGATCGAAGAGGCGATCGCGCGCGCGGAGCAAAAAACCGCGGGCGAAATCGTCGCGCTCGTCGTGCCCGCGAGTTCGGAATATTTCGGATTGACGGTGGCGGGAGCCGTCGTGGGTTGGCTCCTCGCCACGGGAGCGGTCGCGACCTGGGAGTTTCGGAGCGCTGGGGTTTGTCCGCTTTGGGGTCTCGCGGGACTGCAGCTCGTCGGCGTGTGGCTTGGCGCGTGGGCATCTCGACTCGACGGAATACGGGCTCGTTTGTTAGGAAGTGAGTCCGTGCGGCGCGCGGTCCATGAGAAGTGCATGGCGAGTTTCATTGCGCAAGGTCTCACGGAAACTCGGGATCGTACGGGCATTCTGATCTACGTGTCCGAGCTGGAAAAAACGGTGGAGATCTTGGCCGATAAGGGGATTTACGCGAAAACGCCGGTCGGCTACTGGAATGACCAGGTTCAACACGTGGTTCGAGGTATTCATGCGAACCGGGCGACTCCCGCGCTTTGCGAGGCGATCGAGCAGATGGGCACCAAGCTCGCCGAGCATTTCCCGCCTTCCGCCGACGACCGGAACGAGCTCTCCAATCACGTTCGCCGCTGAGCTTTCCGCTGAGTTTTCTACGAACGGTTGCGCGCCTGTCGAACTTATTGACAGCGCGGAGTTTCTCGACATTTTTGCCGCTGCGGACCCCGGGAAAACCCAAGGAATTCAAGCTCTTTATTGGCACATCCCTTGCTCTAAATTCATGTACTGAGAGAGTTTAGAAGCGGAGAGTGCAACGTGAAGAAAACGTATTGGACTTTGGGCATCGCGCTTACGGCCGTGACCTTTGCCGGTCAGCTTTATGCCTTTCCCATGAATCCTGCCGCGCTGATGGTCCTGCAGGCCCGCGCGAAGCAAGTGCTGGATCAAATGCTCGCCGATACGGCGGCTTACTCCGGACGTCTTGCCACTCGCTACGCCGGCGGGGATGCCAAGTCTCCGAACCCGATTCCGGAAAATTGCCGCACCGGCGAGAGTCGCCGTGATTTTGAGCGCGGGGTGGCTGCGGCCACGGGCTTGCGCATTGGCGATGCCCAGTCCGCGTGTGATCGGGGGGGCCGTCAGCCGCTCGCCGAATGCTGCGTAAAAGCCTACGGCGATACCGTCGCGAAAATTTTAACCGAACTCAAGTCGAACGCGCCGGCGGGCAGTACCCAATGCGTGGCCGCCTACAATCAGGGTTTCACGCGCACGATCGACGACGCCCGCGTGGACGCCTGCCACGCGGAGGCATTGAACGAGAAGATGAGATTAGAGGTCGCTCGCCTGGGCCGTACCTGGATCTCCAATTTGAAAGTACGCTTTTTTGAGCTCATTGGCCACGCGGGCCATGATTCTTCGCCTGACTCGTCGTACGATGCCGAGCACGCGCACGGTCCTGATCATAAAGACTGCGTATTGGAGCACGCGAAGCCCGCCGATCTGGCGCAAGCCGACCAAGCGGTATTGGGCTGCGATGCCTGGGGTACGCAGGCCGCGCAGGCCTTGATCGCCGATATCCGGGCCGGCGGGATCGCCGACCGCCGTCCAGCGGCGTCGGACGCCACGGCGCTCAGTAACCGTCGCGAAACGAAGCCCGCCGATCCGGCGACGGGCGAGTCCGCGCCGTCGCAAGCCTCGGGCCGGGCGGCGGCCGAGGTGGCGATATAAAGTTTTGGCTTTTATAAACTAGGGTTATTTTTTCCGTCGAGTTGTAGGGTTGTTTGGACGTAAGGCGGGTGAATTGGATAGAACGTCGTTATCTAGAAAACTGATGGGCTTGACCGCGTGCTTGGCGGCCGCCGGATTGTATGTCGTGGCCGATGGTCCCGATGACTGTCGGAAACTGGGCTGGGATCCGGGCTTCTTCACGCGTTGCCAAGGCGATGCCGCCGACGACGTGGAGGGCACGGGCGCGGGCGCGGCTGCGCCTTCCGAGGCCCACGGGCGCTTCATGGGACTCGCCTCGGAGCCCCAGTCCTGCCCTGCCACGAACCCGTTTGAAGAGGTCGGCCGTTTCCTCCTTTCTCCGCCGCGGCAGTCCGGCGAGCCGGCTCCCAATCCGTCGACCACGGTCGCGGAAGGCGTGAGCCCGACTCCCGTGGTGCCGCCGGCGCCCGGCAAGCCTCCGACGGTGGCGAATCTGCCGCCGCCTTCGTCGCCCTCCGTGGCGATCGTCGAATCGGGGGCACCCAGTGGTGGAGGAAGCAACGACGCTTGGATTCGCACCCTCGTCGGCAATCAAGATACGAGTCTGATTCGTGACTCGATCCGCATCACCGAAAATGCGCGCGGCACGGAGCTCATCGACGCGGCCATGGCCCGCCGAAGGGAGATCCTGAGCACCGCCCAGCGTGATCAGGAGATTCTGACGGAAGCTTATACAGACACGCGCCTGACCGACTATCCCACGATGCTGAAACAGGCGTCCCGCCAACTCAACGAAACGGTGGCGAAGCTGGATCGGGTTCAGAACGGATTGCCTTCGGGAGAGAACGCGCGCTTTCGTAATATCTATATGAACGCCGCCGACAAAGCCGCTTATGCCGCCGACATCATCGAGGAAGAAAAGGCCAAGGCCGATTTGCCCATGATGAAGCTCCCGCTGAACATTTTCAATCCCCCGGTGGGGGCTTTGCCGAAGCTTTCGGAGAAGCTTGAAGAAGTCGTGAGCCTATTCCGCCCGGCGAAGTTAGGGGGCGGAAATGCAGGGTCGGCGACCTCACCCGTATCGCCCGTATCGCCCGTATCCGAAGAAGCGCTCACGAATCGTGCGGTCATGTTCCACGGTCTGGCGCCCGCTCGACAGGCCGCGATCGCGCCCCAGCTCGGTATGCTCTACCAGCCCAAACTTCAGCTCGCGGGCGGCGGCACGATCAGCTTGCCACTGCTGCACAACGGGTACATCTTGGGCGCAAATGAAACAAACGCCGTCGACTGCTCTTCCTTCGTGGGCTCGCTGCTCGAGGTCGACGACCGTAAAACCCGGTTTACGACCCTCGACTTCGTCCAGATGTGGAAATACAAGCGGCAAGGTAAGTTCATGACCCCGCCGCATTATCCGCGCGAGCGCGCGGGCTTGATAAAGAAGGTGGCCGAGAGCTTTATTCCCGTGGATATTTATCGCGGCGAGGCGCTCGCCACCGGCGACATCATCGTGCACCGCGATCCCAAAGAAGTCATCGGCCACGTGGCGCTCGTGAAAAAGTATGATCCGCATCGCGACGAGATCCAGTTCATTGATGCGTCCCAGACCGCCGGCACGGTCCGCGAGCGGAATCTCGTACTTTCGCAACGCGACCCCCGCACGCAACGCCGGATGGTCCGCCCGGGGTTCGTGGCCCTTCGCCTGAAGGCATCCAATCCGACCGCCTGCAAATACACCAAGAAATAAATGCTAGGGTTCCAGGGGATCGGCGGATAAATCAGATGCCGCCCCTATCTGTTTACCGAAACAGTAAGGACAGCTTTCATTCAGTCGATAGTGAGGGGATGCCTGGTCTTCGAGGTTGAGTGGCTCCCGGCATCGAAAGCACTGCTTGAACTCGGCCGTCTCGAGGCGCCCGTTCAGCGCCACGCGCTGGTCGAAAACGAAACAGTTTCCATCGTAGTGGGCGTCGCCGCATTCTTCAAAATACTTTAAGATTCCGCCTTCGAGCTGGTAGACGTCACGAAACCCTTGCTGGGCGAGATACGGCGCCGCTTTCTCGCAGCGGATCCCACCCGTGCAAAACGTAACGACGGTGCGGTTCCTTAAATCGGGGAGGTTCCTCTCGAGTTCCGCGATCGCCTGGGGGAACTTGCGAAAGGTCCGTACGTCCGGATCCACGGCCCCCCGGAAGGTGCCGACTTTCACCTCGTAGTCGTTTCGTGTATCGAGCAGGACGACCGGGCGGCCCTCGTCCAGCCACCGTTTCAACTCGCGGGCGGCCACGAACGGAGCCGGTCGTCGGCCCGGATTGATTTCGGGGCGGCCGAGCGGGATGATCTCCCGCTTGATTTTCACGAGCATGCGCCGGAACGGCTGCTTCGGCGACCAGCTTTCCTTAAACGTGACTTCTGGGATCCCCAACTCGCCAAAAGCCACCTGACGGAAGGCATCGATCTGCTCGCGCGAACCCGCGAGAAAACAATTAATTCCCTCTTCGGCTAGTAGCACCGTGCCGCGCAGGCCTAGGGCGCGGGTATCCCGACGCAGGCGATCCCGCTTCGACCTTAACTCGTCGAGGGGGGTAAAGCGGTATCCGGAGACGTTCAGTACTTCCATGATGAAACGACTACCGCAGCGTTTGGGGATTGAGAGTTGCGCCGCCCCCGGGCGTGGGGGCCTCTCCCTTGGCTTTCACTTGGGCATAAAACTTTGGGTAGTCGGCCCGTTCCGTGCCGAGCAGCCGATCCCAAAACGTGAAGTAAAGGCCGTAGTTGCATTTCACGAGACGGTGGTGTTGGAAGTGGTGGGTCGCGGTGATGAACCACTTTCCAAACCAGTGGGTGGCGAACCACTTGGGCATGACTTCATACCCCATGTGGTTGATCACGCCGAGCACGGTCATGATCATCAGAAAGCTGACGAACGCGATAGGGTGCACTGGCACGATGAAAATGATGAGCGGTAAAGCGATTGCCTCGATCAAGCCTTCCCAGGGGTGAAACGAAAACGCGGCCCAGGGCGACGGGTTCACCGAATCGTGGTGGACCTTGTGCACGCGCTTAAAGAGTTTGGGGTGATGAATGAGGACGTGGGTGAAGTAAAAATACGTGTCGTGAATGAACATCATCAGGAACACGCTGAAGAAAAGATAGAACCACCCGTATTCGGCGATGTCCCAGTAGATACGGGTGTAGCCGGCTTCCCAGGCTTCGGAAACGAGGGCGCCCGCCACGCCAAAAAGCAGGGACGTGACCACCGACCACTTGAACTCGGCTTTGAGCAGCTTGGGGTTCGGAAAGACGGGATCGATTTTATAGCGATGGAGGGCTTCCCGTTTCCATACGTAGAAGTAGAGATAGGCGCCGCCGGCGAAAATCAGGTAGCGGACACCCACGATGAAGAACATCAGCGGGATGGCGAGCCAAAGGGGGTATACGGGAATTCCGTGCGAACTTAACATAGTATCTAAACCCTATAGCCGCACCTTAGCATTTCTCTGGTATTTTTAGCAGGGGTATGATGATCTGGGCGGAACGTATTTTCGGCGCAGGAGGCCATAGATGAAAACTCGGGTTATTTCCTTTAATTACAAGCTGACCAACAGCCAGGGGGAAACCCTCGATTCGTCCGAAGGCGGCGCGCCACTGAGCTTCCTCGAGGGCCAAGGCCAAATCATCCCGGGTCTGGAGCGCCAGCTCTCGCCATTAAAAAAGGGCGAGAAAAAAGTGATCCAAGTGAAAGCGGCCGATGCTTACGGCGAACGCGACGATCGTTTGGTAATTAACATGTCTCGCGCCGAGTTGCCGAACAGCGGCGATCTCACGGTTGGCGACCAGTTCGAAGCCGACACCCAGGGCGGGGAAACCCAGCTCCTCACGGTGACGGCGCTCACGCCGGAACAAGTGACGCTAGACGCGAATCACCCGTTGGCGGGACAAGACCTCACCTTCGATATCGAAGTGATGGAAATTCGCGAAGCCACCAAGGAAGAGATGTCGCACGGACACGTGCACGGCCCGGGCGGTCACCACCACTAGTCGCGTTCGGCTTGCGCTTGCTGGTATTGAAGGAAGTCTTCGTACTCTCGCGCGTAGTCGGCGGTCATCGCGTCGACGGGGCACGCGGCATTCTGGTCGGCGGCCTGCGCCCAGATAGCGTAACGGGCTTGGGTGGCGGGCGATTCCGTGAAGAACTTTCCGTATCCGTCGCGAGCTTCCGCAGTGAGCTCCTCGTCAGGGTGGGTCTCCTTCCAGCCGCGCTGGAATAAGTTCAGGCCGAGGTTATACTCCGTCGCGGACCAGTAAACGGTTTCACGCCGGAAGCCTTGTTCATTCCCTTCTTTCATCAGCAGCCGGCCCAACCTCATCGCGGCGGCGTCCAAAGCAGGATCACCTTGGCCGACGAAGAGTTTCACCAAGCTATGGGGGTGGCTGTAGTCGATCGTCGGAAAGCGGGAAATGAGATGGGCGGCGACCACGCTGTTTTCGATCGAACTGAGGCCCCGTTCGTAAATGCGTTGAAAAAGCGCGCGGATATGCGTGTCGTAGCGTTGGGAGTTGAGCGCTCGCTCCATCGTCGAGGCGAGTTGTTCAGGCGGCGTGCCGACCTGATCTTGAAAGTGCGCGAGGAGTAGGGAATAGGCAGCGTTCTGGGGATCGTCTTCGACCAGTCCCTCGAGACTTGCGATCGCCGCGCGGGGGTTGGGGGACAGCGGAGGGTTTTCGTAAAGCGCGTTACCCTCCGCCAGCGCCCGCATGAAGATGAGCGCCGGATGCGAGTCGTCTAGTTCCTGCCGGAGTTCCGATTCGTCGCTTGCGGTGAGCCCCCGCAGTAGGCGCCCAAAGACTTCGTCTTCTTGGCCGGTGTGGGCGAGTAGGTCGGGGGCGGCCAGTAATGTTTCGGCTAGTTCGCGAAGAGGGCGATGGTCCAGGGTGTTGGATCGAAGTTCTCGACAGGTCCGTTCCGCATCTCCTATTGCAGGTGTCGGCTGACGCACAGCCACGGCGGGAACACGCTGCGTAGGGGATTTCACTACCGAGGTTTTAGCCAGAGGTGGGTGAGCGGGAAGGGGTGCGGGGAGAAGCCGCATCAGGCCGGTGATGGCCGCCGCGGCGGCCAATACGCTCAAGCAAAACTTCAGCTGACGGCTTCCATGCCGAGTCCCCACCCGATTAGTGTATCACAGGACTACAGTTTGCAAAGCGGGACAAAAAAAAGCCCGAGGGTTCCGCAAAGAAGCCTCGGGCCGAAAATTTTTAGATAGCCAGTGGGTTAGTAACGGCCTCCGCCGCCACCTCCGCGACCACCGCCGTAGCCGCCGCCACCTCCGCGACCGCCGCCGTAGCCACCGCCACCTCCGCGACCACCACCGAATCCGCCGCGACCACCACCGCCGCCACGACCGCCACCGCCGGGCGACTCATTGGCTTCGCTGACTTTCAGCGCCCGGCCATCGACTTCTTTTCCGTTCATCTTAGAAATGGCATCTGCCGCTTCCTGGTCGCTGGACATTTCCACGAAACCAAAGCCGCGGGAGCGGCCGGTTTCGCGATCCGAAATCACTTTCGCGGACGTGACCGTTCCGCATTCCGAAAAGATTTGTTGAAGTGACGCATCATCCGTCGAGAAGGGTAGGTTCCCGACATACAGTTTCTTGCCCATTGAAGTCCTCCTGAAGGCTTAGGCGCTAACATCGATCAAATGCATTCGTACGGCTACCAGTACTTCTACTCAACCCGCCTACGAGAACCGTGAGCATGCTCTAGAGATCTGAAAGCGGAACACTCTTAATGATATTAGAGTGTTTTCAAATATTCAATCGTCAGAAGGGGCGGCGATTTCCGTGGCCGGATCGCTGCGGTAGGCGGGCGCCTATAAGGCAACGAGTTGCCTGCCGGGGAGTTTCGCCTTTTGCTCCAAGCGCTTAAGTCGCTTTGTCGAAGAAAAGCTTAACCCTTGAAGTTCTGCCCTCATGACGGCGCAGGGCATAATTAAGTTCGCATATCCTATGCGGCAGCCATCCCGCCGGGGTCACGGGCTACTCCGAAACGGCGGCGCCTTCCCCACGAGGTTCGGGCACGCCCCAAACCCGCCCGCCGGGTTGGCGCTCCAATGCGTGAATAATCCCTGAGCCAGCGGATTCCTCCACCGCATACCCCATATCGCGCAGGGACTCTCGAATCGAGGCGGGGTAGGCCCCTTTCTCGAAGAGCACGCGCGCGGGCTTCCATTGGTGGTGGATGCGCGGCAGGTGCATGGCTTCTGGCAATGGCAGGCCAAAGTACAGGCGATTGAAGAGAGCTTGAAACACGGAGGTAGTAATGCGGGGGCCGCCGGCCGCGCCGATCACCACGCGGTTGTTCCCTTGAACGTCGCGGGCAATTGTGGGTGACATCGAAGATAGCGGGCGCTTGCCTGGAGCTACCGCATTGGCATGGGAACCCACCAAGCCGAACTGGTTGGCGACGCCCGGTTCAAGGCTGAAGTCGTCCATCTCGTTGTTCATAATGACGCCGGTTCCGGGAGGTGTGAACCCAGAACCGTAGACCCCGTTGATAGTCGTCGTGACGGCGACGGCATTTCCTTGGGCGTCGATGACGCTAAAGTGAGTGGTGTGCTGCCCGGCGGGAGGGGCGCCGGGAGCCGGGCCCAACCCTCCTTCCGAGGGAATGTTCGCGCGGCTGGACTTGAACGTGCTCGTCCAGCGGCGCGCCAGGTAGTCACGCGAAAGGAGTTGGTCCATCGGGACCGGCGTGAACCCCGGGTCGCCGAAATAGGCGGCGCGATCCGCGAAGGCGAGCGACATGCCGTGCGTGAGGGCGTGGAGCGAGCGCGGGCTCCAGTAGCCATCTCGAAACTCACCAGAAAGTGCCGCTTGGGTAGCGTAGCTGAACATCTGCAGGATGCCGGTGCCTCCGTTGGAAGGCGGAGGCATGGAGACGATCTCCCAGTTTCCCGTAGGGCCTTCGTAAGACATTGTAATCGGAGCGCGCACTTGAGGCTGGTAATTTGCTAGATCGGCCGTCGTGAGGATGCCACCGGCTTCACTCAGCCCGTGGACCAACTGTCGGGCGACGGCGCCCCGGTAGAAGCCGTCACGCCCACGGGCAGAAATCGCTTCTAGGGTACGGGCTAGATCCGGCTGCGTGATTTTCTCGCCCGCCACGCAGGGTTTCAAGATTCCGGACTTGCCGCGTCCGGATTTTTCTGGGCAGCCCAAGATGCGTTGAGTGGCCGAGTTAAAATCGTCCCAGCTCTCCACGGCATTCTTTTCCATGTAATGAGTCACGAGCACGCCCTGTCGGGCGAGCGCGATCGGCCGCTCGAGCAGCTGTTTCCGCGGTTTCGAGCCAAACTTCTCCAGCGCGGAGAGAAGTCCGGCGGTGACCCCGGGCACGCCAGAAGCAAGCGCCCCGACTTGCGCGAGTCTGGGATCCGCCTTGCCGTTCTTTCGGTAGGTCTCAGGCGAGGCCGCGGCCGGCGCGGTCTCGCGGTAATCGATGATCTGACATTTCTGGGCTTGGCTGCTTTTGGGCGCAGGGCAGTAGAGGAGGAAGCCGCCTCCTCCGAGCGAACCAAAGTGCGGGCGGGTGACCGCGAGCGCAAAGCCTGTGGCCACCGCGGCGTCAATGGCATTGCCTCCGCGACGCAGGATCTCGGCTCCCCATTCGGAAGCCACGCGGTCGTCGGAGACGACCATGCCGCGGGTGCCGGCCACGGGACGATAACGAGAGTTTTTTAAATCGCTCGTATCGAGCGGGACCACGGTTTGGCTCGCCGCCGGAGCGGACGGCGCGGATTTTTGGGAAGTGGCGCAGCTCGGGGCCGCAACCACGAGAATGAGCGCACAGGCTAGGAAAGGACGAAGTGAATTATGCATTCGGCCATGCTGGCATAGGTTGGCCGTTGCAGCAAGTCGGTGGCTTGACACTCGCCCGTGCCGGTGGCACTCCTTTATAGAGTAGGTCGCAAACGAAGTGGACACCCAAGGAAGGGGTAGTGAATGGGGAATCGGCGATCCGGTTTACATGGCATTGTAGCGCGGACCTTCATGTGGGCGTTGGTCGGCGGGAGTATATTCATGACCCCAGTTGTTCGTGCCGAGTCTTCCTCGGCGTCACCCTCCGAGCTTACTGTTTTTCTCTTTCCATCGCCCAGAGGCATCGATTGGCGCTCGCCGGTGAAGCTGGCTTGGAGCGCCGTTTGGAATCATCTGACGCTTAAGAATCCGGATACGTTGCACGGGATCGGGCATTTGGAAGTGGAGCTTAAGTGCGGAGACCGCCGGGTGCTGACCGGGATGACGTCCGATGGTCGTGGCGAGCAGTGGGATCTGCTCTTCAAGAAAAAATATGGCTTCAGTATTTTGCTGCACGATTTCCGTGGCCGAGAGGATACGCCGGAAGAGATCGAGCCACAACTCAAGGATCGCGCGCGCCGCGGAACCATGAGCTTCATCACCTTCCAAGTGAGCGAAAAAACTTGCGCGCGCCTGCTGGAGTTCTACGACGAGTACAAAAAGCAAGGCTATGACCTGCACTACGGGTTGCCCAACCGGCCGCTCTACCGGGAGGGCGCGGGCTGCACCGCTTACGGCGCTGGCTTCATCGAAGTGGCTGGCCTGATGACCGAGGAGTTCCAAAAGGGGTGGGCGAACTACGTGCGCTTCCCAGACGAGCTCTTGGGGGGGCCTTGGACGAATCATCCGGTGGACGCGGGGAAGCTGCTGTTTCCGCTAAAGGCGTCGCGCTGGGCGCGGGCGAACGAACCCCATCACGCGATTTTCTATTGGGATCCCGACAAGTGGCACCACTGGATCGTGGATACCTGGAAGGCCGAGCGTGCGCGAGGGGTGAACGAGCGCCGCTTCGGCGTCGTCACGCGCGGTAAAGCCAAAGGCTTGCTGCTCGATCGTCGCGATGTGCCGACTCCCGCGGGCCCGATCTTCATCGATAAGTAGTAGCTATCGCTAAAGCATGAGGGCGAATCCCACCCCGAAAAAGAGAAGGGCTCCCCACAGGTAGTGGGAGGGCAGGCGCCTGGCAACCAGGCATTCGATTAGCGCGGCAAAGAGGGGACCCGTTCCCCCCAGAGCCACGACGCTCGCCAAATGTCCCGAGCTAATGGCGTAGGTCCAGAGCCAAAGGCTCATGAACGTGCCCATAAAACTAGCGATGAGGACGATCCCGCGGTCACGCGTGCTGAGATTCACAAAACTTTTCAGAAAAGGTTTAGCGCGAAAGGTGCTTCGACGGAAAAAGCCAAGACCCGCGAAACCCAAGCAGGCGCCTACGCAGCGAAAGAGGCTGCCTTGCAGTACGTCGACGCCCGTACCTTGCTCAAAGGCCCAGCGCGAGATCAAAACGCCCACGCCGTCGAGCGTTACGCCAGCAAAGGCTTCGCATAGCCCGCGGATTTCCCAGCGGCCGGCGATCCGGTAGCGTTCGTAGCTCAGGATAAGTACGCACCCGATCAGACAGAGGATCGCGGCGAGCTGGTGACCCGTTAAGGCTTGAGAGAGCAGCACCGCCCCGCCCAATGCCAGTAGTAGCGGCTGGAAACTGAAAATCATCAGCGTACGCGAGGACCCTAGGCGCGTGAACGCCTGCACCAGAAAAAAGTCGCCAATATTCAAGCCGGCCAGTCCGCTTAGAAGAAAAGCCCCGACTACGGTGGGCGCTTGTGGGTGGGTGATGAACGCCCGCCAATCGGAAACGAAAATCGAAACAACGATGAACGCAGTCAGCGCGACGGTGGCCTTGAAGGCGTTCATCCAGATGGTGGAGACACGGAGCGCGTATTCTCGAAACAAAATTGCGGCTGCGGCGAAGGTGATGGAAGCGCCCAGGCCTGCGAGCAGGTTCGAAATCGGCGTGCTAATGGTCTCGGGATGCATGGAAGATTATTTTATCGGGAGTTCGGAGATTCCGCCGTGTCTTGTCTCCTGGGCGCTGCGCCGTCGCGGACAAGACGCTCAAGAATCGGCTCTGCCGAAGGAACGGAGAGTTCGAAGTATCTTGCTTGCAACTCTTCTCGGGCTTCCGGGCTCAGGTCTCCGTGCCGTCCTTGCCGCCGCATGCGATCGGACGCGATGTGATTAAAGCAAAGCGCCGCCGCCACCGAGATATTGAAACTTTGGGCGAAGCCATACATGGGGATCATGAAAGTGGCATCCGCACGTTGCAGGACCTCGGCGCCTACTCCTTCTTTTTCATTGCCGAGCACCACGGCGCACTTTTGCGTAAAATCGAGTTCATGGATAGGCACCGCCGTCGGTGAAAGGTGAGTCGCGTAGATGCGATACCCGTCCTGCTTCAACTGCTCTAGGCAGCGCGCGGGATCTTGCCACTTACGCATGGTTAGCCACTTATCGGTGCCTTGGCTGGCGCGATTGGAGGTCTTGTAACCGTCGCCGGATTCGATAATCTCGATTTGGTCGAAACCCAGGGCTTCGGCACTTCTTAAGACCGCGTTTATGTTACCGAGGTCGCAAACTCGATCCAGTACGGGTACCACAGTTCGCGTGCGCCCTTGAATTACCTCTGAAATCCGTCGTTTACGCTCCGAACTTAAATAAGGGTCGAGCAGTTGGATGATTTGGATGGGCGTCAGGGTTTTCAAAGTCTGCCAGTCATAAAACAGCCCCACGACGCACGGCAATGCCAAATTATGTCGAGGCTTGTTCATCCCCGTAACTGTATGTTCTAATTGAGTTATAGAGATGGTGGAGAAAGTGCGGTTGGAAATGAATTTCCCGAAAATCAGAAATCTCGCCCGTGGGCTTAGCTTAGGCACGGTGGCCTGCTTGCTCACCGTGCCTTCGGCGCAAGCGGGGCTCGTCTTCACGAATGACCTCCTCTATTACACCAACACTCTTTCTAGCTCGAGCGAGGACAAGGTCAACCGGCTCTACGAAAGCCTCTTCGTGGGCGCCTCCATTCCGAAGGTTTACTTCATCGGTTGGAATCTAGGACTGCAGTCGCGGGGCAATACCACGTCGGCCGGCACGAGCAGTATGAGTACGCTCGTTACCGGCCCGAAGTTCGGGGTTTATATCGGCAAAGCCCAGGCTTTTTCGCTGGCGCTCGCATTTAATCCCTTGGCTCGCGCTACGGTGACTCCGGCCGGAGGGAGTGAGGAAAAGTGGAGCGGCTACAGCATCCAGGTTGAGCTGGGCTACACGCCTCAGGTGGGAAAGCACATGTATGTCGGGATCAAACTTATATACGATCGGGCGAGCTACAGCACTTCGACCAACACGGCGAACGTACAGTCTAACGTGAGCTACGGGCAAAGTACGATCCTGCCGCTGATCTCCCTGGGCTGGCGCTTCGGTCAGTGAGCGGCTCTTACAAAATCGATTTCAGGGTGAGCGCGGTCTCGAAGCAAGCGGCGGCGGCCTCGCGTCCCTTGTTTTCGGCGCCGGGCTGGGCGCGCTTTTCGGCCTGCTCGTCCGTGTAGGTGGTGAGGATGCCAAAACTGATCGGCACGCCGGTGGTGAGCATCGCCTGTTGGATGCCGATGGTCGCGCCTAGGCTGATGAACTCGAAATGGGCAGTATCGCCTTTGATCACGCACCCGAGGCAGATCACGCCGTCAAAGCGTCCCGTGCGCGCAAGGCGCTGAGCCAAAAGGGGTGCTTCGAACGCGCCCGGCGCCCAGGTAACGTCGCTGTCGGCGAGCTCGACGCCCTTTTCCGCCAGGTAGGCCTTCGCGCCGGCGAGCAGCCCACGGGTCACTTCCTCGTTGAAGCGGCTGATCACGATCGCGAACTTCACTTAGAACTCCCGGGTTTTACTTCGTTCACGAGCGAAAGCTGGTGGCCCAGCTTCTCGCGCTTCGTCGTCAGATACTGCGAGTTATGGGGATTTGGCGAGGCCTCGATCGCTACGCGATCGACGATTTTCAAGCCGTAACCATCGAGCCCGACGACCTTCTTCGGGTTATTTGTAAGCAGCTTCAGTTCTTTCACTCCGAGGGTACGCAGGATCTGGGCGCCGATTCCGTAATGACGCAAATCGGGCTGAAAACCCAGATGGCGGTTCGCCTCGACCGTATCCATGCCTTGATCTTGCAGGGCGTAGGCTTTGATTTTATTGAGCAGTCCTATGCCGCGACCCTCGTGGCGGCGCATGTAGACGAGCACGCCGTTTTCACTTTCGGCTATCTGCTTCAACGCCGATTTCAGCTGCTCGCCGCAATCACAGCGCGCGGAAAGGAGTGCATCGCCCGTGAGACACTCCGAGTGCACCCGCACGAGCGCGGGACCCTGGAATTTCTCCTGGCCCGGCTTGAGATCCGACCCTGCTGTTTTCGTGCGTACGAGCGCCAGGTGTTCGGCCCCGTCGATTAAGCTGACGAACGCATGCATCGTGAATTCACCGAAAGCGGTGGGTAGCTTGGAGGATGCGACTTCCTTGACGAGCGATTCATTCTCCATGCGGTGGGAGATGAGCTCCTTGATTGCCACGATCGGGATTTCCCCGTGCCGGGCCGCAAATTCGCGCAGGTCGCGCATGCGCGCCATGGTGCCGTCCTCGTTCATGATTTCGCAGATCACGGCCGCCGGCTGCAGGCCGGCCATGCGCATGAGATCTAGGGAGCCCTCGGTGTGCCCAGCGCGCACGAGCACGCCGCCTTCCACCGCGCGCAGTGGGAATACATGGCCGGGAGTGATGATGTCGCTGGCGGTGGAGCGAGGGTTGATCGCGACTTTGACCGTGTGAGCACGGTCGGCGGCCGAAATGCCGGTGCTGATCCCATCGCGCGCCTCGATCGAGACGGTGAAGGCGGTTTGGCGCTGAGACTGGTTGCGCGTGGTCATCATGGGGATCTGTAGCTCTTCCACGCGGCTTGCTTCGAGCGACAAGCAGATTAAGCCGCGGGCGTGCTTGGCGAGGAAGTTGATCGCCTCGGGCGTCACATGCTGCGCGGGCAACACCAGGTCTCCTTCGTTTTCACGGTCCTCGTCGTCGACGAGAATGACCATTTTTCCTTGCTGCAGGTGTTCGAGCGCCAGTTTTAGTTGCGACATAGGATCTCCATGTTCTTGGCCACGTACTTGGCCAGCACATCCACCTCCACGTTGATGGGGTCGCCCGGCTTCATAGCATGAAAACGGGTGTGTTCCCAGGTGTGGGGGATGAGGGTGATGCCGACGGAAAATGCGTTTCCCCGAGGGGGGGCGACTTGGTTGAGGGTCAAGCTTACTCCGTCGAGGCAAATCGAGCCTTTTTCGACACAATAACGGGAGAGTTCGGCTGGCAACTCGACGGTGATTCGATAACTTTCCGCGTCTTTATCTGCGCCTTGAAAATGGGCAACCCCGTCCACATGGCCCTGCACCCAGTGTCCCGAAAGGCGGGCGCCCAAGGCCAACGCCCTCTCTAAGTTCACGCGGGTCCCGCTCGTCAGTTCGCCCAGATTCGTTTTAGCCAACGTTTCGGGGCTCACGAAAAAGAGCGTGTGGCTGGGGCTAGAGCCCGCCGCGACGGTGAGGCAGACGCCATTGAGAGCAACGCTCTCGCCCAAGGCAAGGTCTTCCCAGCCGGTGCTCAGGGTAACCCGGGTAAAGTCCGCGCCGCGCTCCACCTGCGTGACGGTGCCCAAGGCCTCTACGATGCCGGTAAACATTCGTCCTCCGTGGCGTTCGGCGTGGCGTTCCCTTCGGCAATCGTGAGCGGCGCAGCCGGATTGTACTGTATCTGCACGACATCATCTTTGCCTTCCGTGCTTTGAATCGTCACGCGCTCGTTCCAGAGTCCCGCGCGCTGCAGGGCGCGGGAGAGCGTGGGGCCGGCCTCCACGAGCAGTTCCATTACTCCGGACCGGCCTAGTTCCGTGAGAATGATGGGAAGAGGGCGTGCTTCGCATTGCACGTCAAACCCTCGTTCCCGAGCCAGCACGAACCAGTCACTTTTTTCCGTCACCTGGCCGCGGCGATCCATCACGATCAGCCGCCGGCGTTTATGGGTGAAATCAGGCACGTGGCGGACGGTGAACTCGGGCGAATCGGCGAGCACCGTGCCGCTGCCGGTGAGAATCGCGTCGGCTCGGCGTCGAAGTTCGTGCGCGAGCTTAAGCGAAGCCTCGCTCGTAAAGGTTTTCTGTCCCGTGGGTGGGATCATCGATCCGTGGGGATCGAGCGCGACCTTCATCGTGATCCAAGGCAAGCCCGTCCGCGTATGATGGGAGAACGCACGGATGAGTTTTTCGCAGCCTGCGCGCTCGACACCTTCGATGACTTCCAGACCCTGCGCGCGCAACCGTTCGCCGCCACCACCGGCTACGCGTGGATTGGGATCGCCGGCGCCGTAGACGACCCGACGGAGGGAAGGAATCGACAAGATGATTTCGCTGCAGGCGGGAGTGCGGCCGACGTGGTTACAGGGTTCGAGCGTGACGACCAGCGTGTGTAGTTGACCATCGATACCCCGGGCTCGGCAATCCGCGATGACCACTTGCTCCGCGTGGGGCTCCCCGGCGCGCACGTGGGCACCGACGGACAAGACATTACCGGACGCGTCCACGCCGACGGCGCCTACGGGTGGGTTCGGCGAAGTGGCGCCTTCGAATGCAGCCGCGGCTTCGAGCGCGGTCTTCATCAAGGGGCTCCAGGGCGATAAAATATCTGACATAAATACGCAGACTTTTAGCGTAATTTTGAGGATATGGCAAAAGGGAATTACTTGGACTGCGCGCCTAGGAGGATGCCGAAAAGGATCTGAATATTCGTCCACTTCTGGCTGGCCGCGATGTTGAGGTTGGCGCTGTTTTCCGCCAGGCCCAGGTAGTATCGCCCTTCGAGGAGGATCCGGCCCAGGTGGAAGCCTACGCCGGTAACCAGGCCGTAATCGTAGATACGGTTGAGGGGAGCGTAAGTATAGGTATCGCCCTGGCTGTCCCGGATGCCGCCCAAGCCCACATTATAGTAACCCCCCACGCTGATGAACACCGGACGTGCCAGGAAAACTCTTAGCAGCACCGGGACATTGAAGCGCGTGAACGTGAAATCCAGGGCGCGGCGAGGGTCGTGATAGGTGAGGCGGTCGTATTGAAGCCCGATGCCGATGGCGACGCGCGAACCCAACGGCAAGTCGATTCCGAGCCCGCCCCCGAAACCGAGCTTGGCGTGATTGTTGAGATCCGCCCCGGTGACCGCGTCCTTGGCGTTCAGATTGGCGAAGTTCAAGTCACCGAAGAGAGAAAAACCCAGGGCAGCGTGGGCGGAAGTAGGGGGAGCGAGGACGAAACCGACGAGCAGCAGAGCGGGCAGCCAACGAATTCGGGGCATGGGGTGTTCTTCTCACGAATCCCCATCTTCGCCACGTGAAATTTCGCGGCCGTTCGCTTCCGAGGGACCCGCGAGTGCGGGTCCCTCGTTGCGAGTGTGAATCCGGCCGGAAACTAGCGGCCGGATTTAGTGAGAACCATCAATAAGTCAGAGTAAACGCGCTCCGACTTGAATCCATTCTTGAGGAACTTCTCGATCGGGGCCGGGCCGAGCTTGCGGACCTTGGCTTCGATCGTTTCGGTCGGCACGGGTTCGGCCGGCACGATGGCTTCGCTAATGACCTTCTCGATCACGAGCTTGACCACGGCTTCTTTCTTGGAAGCTTTCACGACTTCCAGGATTTTGGCGTCTTGTTCCTCGCCTGGCTTCGCGGCCCGCGCGATCTCGAGCGCGTCGCTAACGGCGATCACGGCGCGGGCGAGTTCCCGCTCCTTGATTTCGCCTTCGGCGCCGGCCTGCTTGAGAATCTCCAGCAGCTGCTCGATCGTCCAGTCTTTCGCGTCCGCCACGCGTTTACGGAACGTCTCCAAGCTCAGGCCCGCGATGGCGATGCGCTGTTGCTTCGCCGCGCGATCCTCATTCTGTTTGGGATCCGGCTTTGGCTCCGGAGCCGGGCCCGGGGGCTGCGGTTTCTTCAGGTCCGCGAGAATCTTCGCCAGATCCGCTGGCTTGACCTGAGTCATGAGGCGGACTTGATCCATCTCGTTCATGATTTTGCGCGCGAACGCCTGCTGCGGGCCCGCCAAGAAACGGCGGGTTCCCAGGTCGAGCACGCGCAGGCTCTTGTCGTAGTCTTGGCTGTCCGTGAGCGACACTTCCCAGACGTCAAACAGCCGGATGAACGGCCGAGCCGCCCAGTCGTGCTCGCGGCTCGGCATCCACGCATTCACGTTGAAGACGAGCTCGTTGACGAAGGTCGTGTTGTCGCCTTGCGGGAGCGAGAACGCCCGGCGAATGAACGGATCCATCGGCCGTACAATCTTGTGCGTGACCGAGAGCGGCCAACCGCCTGCTCCCAGCGAAACCTGTTTGCCTTGGGCAGTCGTCACCACGAGCTCGCCGGTGAGGCGATCGTCCAGGATCTCCTCGAACGCCTTAAGCGCCTTATCGGCGAATCCTGGCTTCTGCAGGAAGTTCAGGGTTTCGCCGTCGAACAGCGGGCTGCCGATGCGCCGGGCGAGCAGGCTCTGTTCGGCCAGGAGCTTATCGATCCAGATCCCGCGTACGTCGATTTGGTCAGCGTATGGGTTCTCGCTACCGGGGGCCTTCAGCGAACGGAAAGACCGTCCGCCTTGCCCGTGAACCACAAGTCCGTTCTGCGCCGCGAGCGCGATGATGGCCGGCTCGAAGCAGCTCACCGATCGCTTGTTGATCGCATAGAGCATCTGCAGACCGACCGGTTCGTTCGGCTCGTCAATTGAGGCGAGCGAGCAGAAGACGTCCGGCGTGCGCATCACCCTCAAGTAGAAGTCGCCGGCTTTTTCCACGGCCGAGTTCAGATCGGCCAGGAACGGCTCTTCCTCCCAGGCTTCCGCCGGAATGTTGAAGCGCGTGACCAGCGTTTCGTACATTTCGAAGAACAGGCGCAGGCCGCGGAAGGTGCGGTTGATGGAAATCGCGTAATCGCCATCATTCATCAGGCTGAAATCGCGGCGACCGGAGCGGAAGTTACGCCGCGTATACATCTCGTCGTAGCTGTCGATGAGATTTTGCGCGACTTCGGCCATAGTCGTGCCTTCGTCGAAACGGTTACAGGTGGGGTTCGCGCCCACGCCTTCGTCCGTGCAATACTCGTAGTTTGTGAACGTGAGTTTTGGATCGGTTTTGGCTTTCAGCTCCGCTAATGTGCCGGGCACGGCTACGGAGACCGTCACGGGTACTTCTTCGCCGGCGTCGTTTTTCGCCGTTTTGATCACGTATTCGCCCTCGTCGTCAACTTTCGGCTTGCCGTCGGCGTCGCGCTCGATATCGAGTTGCTCCACCGTGCGGGTGTAACCGAAGCGTAGGGCTGCGATGTCGTACTTACCCATCACCTGGAGCGCATTGATCTCCTTATTGGGGTATTCCATCATCGAGGAGTAGGGCATGATTCGCTTCAGGCCCAATTTTTCCGTTTCCTTGGCGGTATAATGATTCGCCTTATCCATGCTGCCGGCGAAGTTATGGCGCAGGCCCAGGTTGTGACCGAGTTCGTGGATGAGCGTCGGGACCCAGGTCGTCGGCAGAATGAGACGCGTGATCTGGACCTTTTCGGCGTCCGTCAGCTCTTCCCAAGGCTTTAACTCACCCTTGGGCAATACGTCGTCGATCGCGGATCCCACGGCGCCCTGGAAATTAGCCATTTCACCCGGGTAACCGCAGTGTTCCGAAAGCGTGGAGAGGCGATCGGCTTTTTCGTTGACCTCGGATATCGGCAGCAGATCTTCAGCCTTGCCGGCGTCATTTGCCTTGGCTTGGGCAATTCGATAGCGCTCCTGGATCCGGGTCATGTCGTACCCTTGGGCACGGACGAGCTCGCGCATTTGGCCGAGATTCATCTTCTGGCGCGGTTTGTCCCTCAGGTCGGTCGCGGATTCGAGCGTGAGCTTGCGGACTTCCGCGTCCAAGCCGCTCGCGGCGGGGGTGGCCTTCAGCGCCATCAGCAAACCGGCGTCGTCCTTGGGTTCTTCTTTCGGCTCTTCCTTAGGCGCGTCCACCGGAGGCTGGGCCGGCGGCGCTCCCGCTTCACGACGACGTTCAGCGACAATGTCGTCGTAGGTCAGCTTGATGTATTTGACGAGGTTGCCGTAGTACATTACCACGCGGCCATGGATGATCTCGCCCGTGAGGGGGTCGGCGATCGTCGGGCCGTAGCCCAAGAGCCCGCCCGCGATCGGATCTTCCACCAGCACGAGCGCGTTCGTGCGTAGATCGCCGATGCGCGTGGATTCGGTCATGTCCTTGGCCACCAAACGAAGGTTCGCGCCCGATTGCGCTAAGCCGTCATTGATGATCTTCACCGACTGGAGCGTCGCTTCCCGAATGTGAGCTAGCTCGGGTTTTCGGTAGGCCGCGCTCAAGTAGTACACGACTTCCTTAGCCTGCGGGTTCCAGCGGTTCATGAGCTTGGTCATGCCTTTTTCTTGGTCCCGGTTATCGACGTCGAGCTTATGCTGCTCGGTCTCGAAGAAGCCGAACGTATTACTATCGGCTTCCGGATACTTCACCGGCTCGTAGCCCTTCGTGACGAGCGAGTCGCGTTTCACGATCGAGAAGTGTTCGCGTACCTTCACGGTCAGGCCTGAGAAGAGCTCGTGCTCGGTGGCGGCTTGATCGAAGTCCGCGCACATCACATTCACGCCGTACGAGTGTTCGAGTTCAAAGTTGATGGCGTCGTTTTCCCACTTGGCGCTTACGACTTCGAAACCCTGGTCTTTATAGCAGCCGATGACCAGGTTCGCGAGCTGGGTGGGCATGAGGTTGGTTTCCTGAACCTCGAGCTTCGCCAGCTTGGGCTTGAATTTCGACCGAGCGCTCCAAGGCAGATCGTTGTTTACTTCTTCCTTGTTGGAACACTCGTCCACTTCGTTCTTGGCGCAGCGGTATTCTAGGTACTCCCCGGGAATTGTTAGCACCGGTTTTTCGTTGGTCGGATTGTCCGTAAAGCGTGCGTCGCCTTCGACTTCCACGAGCTTCAGCCCGTCTTCGGCGAACTTCAGCTTTACGAGCTTCTGCTCTCCCATCCAGTAAGGACGAGAAGCGGTCGACGTCCGTGCGGAATCCACGACCGACGGCGCGTAGAGGTAGAGGGACTTCGTGTCGAAGAGCCCTCGATCGAGCACCTCTTCCTTATAGACCTCTTTATATGGACGTGGCTTAGTGCAGCCCGAGATGGCTAGCGCCAATACCGTGGCCGAAGCGAAAAAAAGCTGGTTCGTTTTCATGTCTCTATCCCCTTTTAAAGCTTAAACGCCGCGCTCATATACACGGTCGAGTGGTCCTGGTTGAAGAACTGGAGGTTCGAATCCAGGCCGTTTTCTTTGTACATATTGCCGGAGTTATTATGTCCGACCCCTAACGCAAAACTTTCCGTAAATTCGTAGCTAAGCTCTTGCCCCATCTCGAAGGTGCTCTTGGGCGTGCCTTCGTAGGTCCAGGCCGCGGTGAAGAGCTGATCGAGGGTGAGGCTGAGCTTCTCCGTGAAGGCGACATTCACGCGCAGCGTGTTCACGAAGGAGTACTGCGAGTTGGAGACGCCGGTGATGGAAGTATTAAACTCGTGGAAGTTACGCGTACCCGAAGCCTGGTAGTAGCCCGAGATCGCGCGCAGACCCCAGATCTTGAGGGCGGAAAGATCGTACATCAAGCGGGGCTTAACCGCGATCGAGGTACGGAAGCCGCGGCCCACGACGGAGGTCTTGCTGCCCGGAACCTTCATGCCGATTCCCGGCGAGAATTTTAAGAAGGGGTTGAGCTCCCAGCCTTTGCGGCGAGCGCCGATTTCCACGTCGCTCATCGTGACGCCCATCTCGTTTTCAAGATTTTGCGTGATGATCCCGAGCGCGGTGAGCTTCCAGTTCTCTGAAATCCGTATGCCCGGCGTGAGCCAGAGTTGCATTTCAGAGGCTCTCGCGGCTTGCTCACCCGTATGCAGGCTCGTGCTAGCGGAGAGCAAAGCATCGAGCGAGAACATGGAAGGCTGCGCGGTCGCTTCCGTCGCGGCTTCCGCGTTTATGACGCTCAAACACAAAAGTAATACGAATACCGACAACCCAGGCCCCCGGCCCAAGTCGCGGATTTTTGCTATCCCCACAATCACACCTCACACACTTCGCCGGCTCGCCCTAACCCAAGGCAAGCCGCGCTGTGCCGTAGAGCAGGACCTATGCCATAATGTGACGCGGATCACCTAAGGAAATAATTGAGAAAAACTGAACAAATTCTAAAACTTTTGGGGCTATTCCGCACCACCCACTTAAATGACACCGCTTTCTCTCCATCGAAGCGGAGTAAAAATTACAATTCTGAGCCATTTTCCTATAACTTTGACGCGACCCTGCCCGGTGGATGCGTTAGACTGACCCCATGTTTAAAGCCCCTCCAAAGGGAGGACCAGGACAGACCGCAAGCGCTTGGGGCTCGGCCGCCACTCGCTTTTTCTTCGAACTCACGCCCGAGCGGGTTTTGAGTGCGGTGGAATCCGCCGGGCTTGTGTGCACTGGCCGGTGCCTCTCCTTAAATAGCATGGAGAACCGGGTTTACGAGGTGGAGCTGGAGCTGCCGGAAGGGGTGGTGGCGCGCACGCCGAGCGAGCGCTTTCGCGTGGCGAAATTCTATCGGCCGGGTCGCTGGAGCGCGGAGCAGATCCTAGAAGAACACCAATTCTTGCTCGATCTGCAGGCCGCCGAGATTCCCGCGATCGCGCCACTGAGGTTCCCGGACGGCGAAACTTTGCGGACGGACACGGAGAGCGGAATCCATTACTGCCTGTTTCCCAAGGTGGGTGGGCGTTCGCCGGACGAGCTTTCTACCGAGCAGCTGGAGCGCATCGGGCGGCTGCTGGCGCGTATCCATGCCGTGGGAGCCACGCGTACGGCGCCAAACCGGGTGCGCATCGGACCTCAGGCCTATGCCCTAAATGCGCTCGATTTCCTGCTCGCCCAGAAAAAAATTCCGGCGGAGTATGAAGCCCCATTCACTCAAGTCGTCCGCGAGATTTGCCGGGTCTCCCAGGCTTGGTTTGAAGATGCGGTCATCCAGCGCATTCACGGGGACTGTCATTTTGGTAATTTGCTGTGGAATGACCAAGGGCCGTTCTTCCTAGACTTTGACGATATGGTGAACGGCCCGCCGGTCCAGGATCTTTGGATGGTGGTGCCGGGCCGCGATGCCGAGGCGCGGGCTCAGTTCTCGATCCTGCTCGAAGCCTACTCGCAGCTACGGGCTTTCGATCCGGCGAGCCTTCGCCTGGTGGAACCATTGCGCGCCTTGCGCTTCGTTCACTTCGCGGCTTGGATCTCCAAGCGTTGGGAAGACCCGGCGTTTCCGCGCGCGTTTCCCCAGTATGGGGATCCCCGCTATTGGCGCGAGCTGCTCTCCGACCTCGAAGAGCAGCTCGGCCTGATTCAAAATCCGCATGGATCTAACCCGGGCGGAGCGGATGACTATTCTATTTAAGCGACAGCTTCTTGCTCGCAGATTGCTCGAGCTTCGCGGGCAGCACCTTCGCGTTGAGGGCGCGTGCGCGCGTCGCGGGCTTGAGCCCCGCCGTTAACGTGACCTCATGCTTGCCCGAGGTGACCGGCATGGCCAATTCAAGCCGGCTTACGTCGATCGTGAGCTGGGTCAGGGCGGGGGAGCCCGGCTTCGACGGGCTAAGGCCCGTCAACGTGAACTCGATGTCTTTTAACTCACGAGCGATAAGGATATCGCGCCCCTTGGTGATCTTGAGCTGCAGGCTCAAGGTCTCGGGATGGTTTACCGCGCCCAGGGTCGCGCTGATGACCCCTTTCTTTGCGTTCAGTCCCTCGATGACGCGGGTGAGGGGAGCGGTGACATCCACCACCTTCATTACTGTGATCGTAAAGACGGCGTCGATGTGCTTGCGTTTCGTGCCCGTATCGCGAACTTCAATGCGCTTATCCACGAGTAGCAACAATTGCCCGCTACCGCTCAGTTGCGCGAGCGTTAGCTGATCCCCCCGAAGGCTCAGAGCCATCGTCTCGTTCGGGGTTGTGCCCGTAGGGACGCCGCTGAAAGTGATTTGCACGCTTGCGGTGGTCTCGAGATCGATCTCTGTTCCTACCGGCACTCGTTCGGTACGCGTGCAGGCATAGGCACGATCTTCGTAGACGGGGACTTCTTCGCAGGCTTCGCGCGGATAGGTTTCGCAAACCTGCTCGCTTTCATCGCGGCACACCTGTTCGTCGTAGGTGCGGCAAATCTGGTCAGGGACGTCGCGGCAGACGTTTTCGGTATAGGTACGGCAGATCTCATCCGGTACGTCCCGGCATACGGTCTCCGAGTTGCACTCGCGGCGCGAGATGTCCCGGCATTCGCGTTCACCTTTGGGCGTCGTATGGCAGATCTGATCGGGAACGTCGTGGCATTTGGTTTCCTGGCTGCATTCGCGTCGAGTGGTGCGATCGCACTCGCGGCGCGTTTCTGGATAGCATTCGCGACGGGTGGTGTTGTCACATTCACGTCGGGTTTCCGTGCGACAAACGGGGCGAGTCTCCGTGTGGCAAACCCGATCGTATTCCGTATGGCACTGCGTTTCGTAACCCACTACGACTCGTTCGTAGCAGGTATCCGGCACCTGCCGGTCTTCATAGACGGTATGCGAGAGCGTGTCTTGCAGGTCACGCGTGAGATTCAGCGTGCTTCCGTCAAAGACAATCGTTTCTGAGTTGCGATCGGCGCTCGCGCGCACCGCGCTTCCGGAATTTATAATCATGAGCGATGCGCTGATACACGCACCGATGCCTGCCAACAGTTTGGATTTTTGAAACATGGTCCCCTCCTAGAGAATTTGCCGGGCAATTCAGCAAGTTCCATACCGGAGCTTTTGACGCAAAGAGCTGTGCGTGGATGATGAGAGAACTCTGGGGGATTTTTTTGAATTGGGAAAGAAACAGCAGGCGAGGTGTCCGTTGGACTCCGGTAGAAAAGCGAGAAATTGGGGCCAAAAAAACCGGCCTCCTGGGGTCGAATCAGCTCTCGGTCGGTGCGAGTTCCGGCAGAGCGATCGCGCCCTTCTCCGTCTTTTGTTTTTCCAGCCAAGGGAGGTAGTGATCGCGGAGAAACTCGTCTCGGAAGTCATGGTAGGACGTGATCACGCCTAGTTTCGCTAATCCCCGAATCAGGAGCCACGGTAGGTCGAGCTGGTGGGGTAGAAAACCGCTGCGGGCGCCATAAGGGTACAGGTGATGGTTGTTATGCCACTCGCCGGAAACATAGCCCGGCCAAATTTGGTTCACCGAGAGATCTTCGCGGTTGAAGTCGACCCCATCCCGGCGACGGTCTTTCCCGCGGCCGTGACCGTCGAAATTGTAAGTGCGTACGCCAATGGACCAAACGCCGGTCCACCCGAATAGGCACGTGGCCAGCGCGTGTCCGCCGACGGCATAGTACGCCCCGTACCAAAACGCCCAACTCAAGGCGAAGTGGGCGATCGTCCAGGCGGGATGGCATAGCGTTCCCCAGCGTTGATATTGCCGGTAAGAGTTCAGGCGTACTCCGGAGTTTTTCAAAAGCCGGGAGACTTGCGTGTATTCCGCTTCGGTCAAATCCTTGCGAATACCCTGGTGGTTGACGTCGGCGAGAAAGCAGTACCATCCGCCACCGTGGACATTGTAGGGGTCGCCCGGCTGCTCGGAAAACTGATGGTGCACGTAGTGCGAGACCACGTAAGTTTCCTCAGGAATGATCTTCGGCACCAAGTTTCGGCAAACCTGGAGCCAAAAAAGGTTGCGGAATTTGTATGCGCGGTGAGTGCAATAACGATGCAACCAAAACGTACCGTGGCTACCGAGCACTACCATCGCGAACAAGAAGCCCACGAGCATGAACGTCCAGCTGAAGTAGCGCTCGAGGAAAGTTGCGAGCGGAAATGCGAGCGATAAGGTCGTGAGCCAGGAAAGGAAGGGGAGCCATCGCTTTCGGGATCCAAATACGTTCAGGCCGCGAAAGAACTCGCGGAAGAGTTCGGGCCGACTGGGAACATACAGCTTCCCCTCCCGGGAATAACCGTATCGAGGGGGCTCGAGTGCGCGCGCTAAGAAGTTCATGAGCTTTCGAGCCTAGCATGCGCGCGAGACAAACCCTACGGCCAAAGTGCCGGGGACGCTTTTAGGGGGCCGCGGTCGCCCCCTTCGGGGGGCGTTGAGGTGGTCGAAGCGGCGGCCGTCTGCCGTCGAAAAAACTCGAGCCCTTCCGGACCTCCGAGGTCCTTGGCCACGAGCAAAATTAAATCTTTGGTGGCTTCGAGGGTCATCTCGAGCGCCTTGGCGAGCTCGAAGGCCTTTTTGATGGATAGTTGCTTGCGCTGCCCCAGGACATCCGAAATATAGGTCCGGGACCAGCCTAATCGGCGGGCCAGGAAGCCGTAGCTGTATTTCCGGTTCATCTGTTTATTCCGCTCCACGCAGGCGATGATAAACGCACGGTAGCTGTCGAATTCCAAAGGATTAGGGACTAACATGCGGGCTAATACGGCTTCCGAGCCGAAAAGTTACACTTCAAAGACTGGGTAGGGGGTGTCCGCGGGCCAGGAAGGCGCTGAGGGGCCGAGCGCAGGAAGCGCGTCCCCCAGTTGGGTTTTTATTTTTTAAAAGAGAAAAGGAAAAGTGGTGCGAGGAAAGGGACTTGAACCCTTACGCCTTTCGGCATACGCCCCTCAAACGTACGTGTCTACCAGTTCCACCATCCTCGCATACGGAATAGGATTTGTGAGGGTATACCGTCGTAAATGTACGAAACCCTCTGCGAAGTCAAGTTCCGTGTAACTCTGTGAACAAAAAGGCCGTGTTGATTCAAGGATATAGCCCCCCTTTTGCTGGGGTTCGGGGTACCCTTGAAGCACGCGCCCACCGCCTTTTGTTTACAAGGGTCTTCGCAAAGCCCCCCTGCTTGCGCGCCTTCTGCTGCGCGGTCGCTTCGGATCTGAGAATCTAAGAGGGAGAACCGGGAACAACTACTGAGAGAAATGGGGCAAATCATGCGTTTGAGTCTAAGTCGGGCAATCGTACTGGGAGTTCTTTGCGCACTTACCTTGGGCACGGCAACCGGGTGTAAAACGATGCCGAAAGCGGTTAAGCTGGAGTTGACGCTGGCATGCACGCCGACGTTGGATCCCTCCGGCGGTCCCTATAATCCCTTAGATATATGGAATAATGGGGGCTCTAACCCCTCTACGGATTGTTGCGGCACGGTCGCCCGTATTTGCGGCGAGTACGGCATTAGCCCGGAAAAGTGCGGGGCGCTCGCGCAAGAAAACGGGCTCAACTGCGAGTTCTAGGCAAAGGGAGACGCCCGGCGGCCGCGAGAGGTGCCGGGCGTCCCCGAAATTCTACCTTACCCTGGTGGTCGACCCACGCTTTTAGGAAAAAAAACGCCCGATAAGCATGGCTTACCGGGCGTTCTCACTTTTGACGGAATCTAACTAGTAGCGAGTCTTGAACCAGCAAGCCGGGCGGACGCCGTCGGCAAAGCCTTCGGTCGCGACGCAAGCTTGAAAGGTCGAAACCTTCTCGGCTTCCATGCTGTCTTGGCCCTTGGCGTGCGCCACGCCCGGGATCATGACGGTGTCCATGCGGACTCCGCAGCGGGCGCCGGCCATGTAAGTGTCCAGGCGGCATTGGGCGGCGGGATGGTTCGGGTTCGTTTGCTTCACGGTCTTCATATCCGGCGTATCGAACTTCGGCGCGCCGGTGCCGCCGAGCACGCCCAGGAGCGTGGCGAGCGAAAGCGAACCGTTGGCGATGCGGTAGCAAAGATTGCGGGACTCGGTCGAGAGCCAGTTCTTATCGCACTGGGCTTTCGCCGTCTTGTCTACGGTTTCGGCGGCCTTGGCGTTTTCCACGTAGTCGGTCTGCCAGAGCTTACGGCCGCAAACTTGCGTAGCGTAGTAGTCGGACTGGCCTTCGGAAGCGGCCCAGTCTTCATCCGGATAGAAGGGGAACCCGCCCAGGTGATGCCCCAACTCGTGGCAAACGACGAGCGCGAAGCCGTCTGGAGTGACTTCCTTACGGCGAGCTAGCCCGCCGAACATCGAGACCGTCCATACCTTGCCGTCGCGGGAGGCGTAGGCGTTCACGGTGCCGTCCTTCCACTTCTTCTCGCAGGAGAGTTCGCCGCCGTGCAAAGCGACGACCGGCTTATAAAGGTCGATCACGCGATCGATGATCTGGTTGAACTGTTCTTCGGTAATTTCGGCGACTTTTCCGGGATCGTCGTAGAGATGCAGGCTGTTTTCCGGGAGAATCGACGCGGACGCCGGGGTCACGGCGACGAGTAGAGCCACTAACGGCAGCAGGTGCTTTTTCGACATCAACATTAGGCCTTCCTTTGGCAATGGGTGCTCTTTCCTTGGAGCACGGTTATTTCACTACTACTGAAACCAATGTCGAAATCATAAACCGTAGGTAGGCAAAAAAGAACTAGTGGTCGAAAAAATGCCTTAACAAAACGGCTAGAGCGTCGAAACTTTGACGGCTCGGGTAATGGGGAATTCGCTATTTCTTAGCGGTTTCCCAGTCCTTCATGAACTTGGCGAGCCCGATTTCGGTGAGCGGGTGGTCGAGGAGTTGGCTGAATACCTTGTAGGGGATGGTGGCGACGTGGGCGCCGATGCGGATGGATTCCACCATGTGCTCCACGTGCCGAACGCTGGCGACGAGGATCTGCGTGGAGTACCCGTAGTGGTCGTAACAAGTCTTGATATCGCGGATGAGGTCCATCCCGACGTGCCCGATGTCGTCCAAGCGTCCCACGAAAGGGGAGATGTAAGTCGCGCCCGCCTTGGCGGCAAGCATGGCTTGGACGGGGGAGAAGCAAAGCGTGACGTTCGTGCGGATGCCTTCCTTCGCGAAAATCTTTGCGGCCTTCAGACCTTCGAAGGTGAGGGGGATCTTCACGACAATGTTGCGGTTCATGGCGGCGAGCTTGCGGCCCTGTTCAATCATCCCGGGGGCGTCGAGCGCGGTGACTTCGGCGCTGATGGGCCCATCCACTAGTTCGCATATCCTCCGCAGCAAGTCTTCAAACTTCATCCCGGACTTGGCGACGAGGGAGGGGTTCGTGGTCACGCCGTCGATCAGCCCAGTCTTAGCGGCCGCCTCAATTTCTTTCAATTCCGCTGAATCAATAAAGATCTTCATGGGATGCTTGTAATCTATGGTAGGATCCAGGTCAATGAAGGCTACGAAATCCGCGCCCAACCCGCTGACTTATGCCTATGTCATGAAAAGCTTCGTAGGGTATTTACAGGGCACGGAAAAAGCCCTGCATACGGTTAACAGCTACCGTTCCGATCTCCTCAGCTTCCAGCGTTACCTCGAGCATCGCTTCCGGGGACGTCCCATCGTCTTGGAAAAAGTCGGCCAGAAGGACCTGGAAGCTTACAACGCGTTTCTTAAGGTCCAAGGGCTAAAGGTCAATACCCGGCGCCGTAAGGTGCTCACCGTCCGCCGGCTTTTTCGCTACCTCAACCGCCGGGGCAAACTCGAAGTGGATCCGGCTTTGAAAGTGCCCGCGCCGGGCAAGCTAGAGAAGGTCCCGTTTACGGTTGCGGTGATGCCGCTCGCGGATCAGGTGGCGCGCCTTCCTGTGGCGACGGAGCTAGACGAGCGGAATCGTCTCGTGCTGACCTTGCTGCTGGAAACCGGCTGCTTGGTGAGTGAGCTGGGGCAGTTGACGACAGAACAAGGGGTAGGCAGCGCCCCTAATCGCCTTTCCTTCGGTGGCAAGTCCCCCCGCGAGGTGCCGCTTTCCCCCCGGGCCCACGCGGATCTGCAGGCTTTCGCCCGTAAGCGGGGGCTAGTGGGAAAGTGGTTATTTTCTGGGCACACGCGGCACGGGCCGCTTTCGGGACCGATGAGTCCAAGAGGTGTCGAGCTGCTGGTCAAAGCCATGGCTCGACGGTTGGGGTTCGCCAAACTCACGCCGCGGATCATTCGGCATTCGGTGGTTTGTCACTGGCAGCAACAAGGCGTGGATTTGGACGAGATCCAGCGCCGGCTGGGGCTGAAGACACGTTACGCGTTCCGTACCTACGAAGTGCTTTTCGCGGCCAACGCCGCGCTTAAACCCAGCTCGAAAACCACATGAACCGCTTGAAGTGTTCCGTCGGGATCCTTAGGGCCGCGAGCACCGGAAAAAAGTAGACGAAGATCCCGAGGCAAAGCGCCGCGTAGCCCAACAGGTAAGGGGAGAGGGTTCGGCGACGGCTGGATTCCTGGTCGTAGCGCGAGAATACATAGGCGACCGCCAGGCTCAGCGACATACCGGCGGGGAAGTAATAGTAGTAGAAGTTCACGTGCCGCGGGATGACGGCCCAGCTCAGGTAAAGGACGCCGTAAAAGAAAAGGATCAGCAGTGCCACCCGTGAGCCTTCCTTAAACCAGTTCCAAGCGCAGAATCCCAGGGCCACGAGCCCTGACCACATGACGAGGGGATTGCCCAGAAAGAGCACGCCCCGCACCCACCCTGCTGGCCCAGGCTCGTGATCGAACGCGTACCAAATGGGCCGCGAGATCAGGGGCCACTGGTACCAGCTACTCAGGTAGGGATGCGTGTTTTTCAGCGCGCTTTGCGCGGACCAGATCTGTCCTTGTAGTAGGAAGAGGTCCCAAAAACCGTAATGCGTTCCCTTGAGCAACAGTAGCGGTAGGAAGGTCGCCATGTAGATCCCAGCCGGAATAAGTAGCCACCACGCCGCGATCCAGCCGTAGCCGAGTTTGCGCCAGAAACTCTTGCGATCACTGAACTGAAGCTTCAGCGCCACGATTACACCCAGGATCGCGAGCCAAGGAATCATCCCGAACCACTTGCAGGCCGTCGTGAGGCCAATCAAAACCCCTGCTGCCGCCAGCGCACGTTTGGCCGCCCGCGCCGGCGTCGCAGGATCGGCCGCCCGGGTAAAGAAAGCCAGCGCCCACACCAGGAACGCCATCATATAAATATCCAGCATCGCGATGCGCGACTGGACATAGAGCATGTGGTTGCAGAGCGTGATGAAGGTTACGAAGAGCGCCAGGCGCTCCTGCCTGAACAGCGCCAGCGCCCAGAAGTACATCCCGGCCAGCGTAATCGCGCCGAATACGCAACTCACCCAACGCCAGCCGAAGGGGCGGTCTTCGTCGAGGGCCATGCCGGCCGCGATGAAGTATTTTGGTAGCGGGGGATGCTCCCAGTTGCGGTTCGTACCGAGTTTTAAGAACTCCTTGGCCGCGGGCACGTAGTGGAACTCGTCGAAATTATGGCCCCGCGGGAACTGGATGTTGACGATGAAAAGTAAAAAACCCACGAGTGCGATCACGCACGCCTGCGTGACTTGTCTAAAATCCAACTTCTAACCCCAGGCTCGTGGTGAAAAGGCTGATTTGGTTCGTGAACTCCGGCGGCTGGAATTTGAAGTCGGAGATATCCGCGGTGATCGACCAGGTCCATTTGCTGGTGCGCGGGCTGACGAGGTACCCCATGCCCCCGGCGATCTCGCGGTTGGCGATGTTCTCGAGCGCGAACCCGGACGAGATCGGCGCGAACTTGAAGTAGAACCAGAAGGGATGGCCGTTGCCCGGATCGATCTTCGTGCTGAGAAGCACTTGCGGTCCCCCCAGCGCGCGGATGCCGAACGTGGGCTCTTCGCCATTCGGACCGGGAGGAATGATCATGCCCCAAAAATAGTAGCCCGCGTTCAGGCGGACGGCGATTCGCTGTGACTTGATGGGTAGGCGCCATCCGAAGCGCGTGTTGATGCCGTAAAACCGCACGGCGGGGCTGAGCTCGGCCGTGCCGTTGTAAACGTTTTTGTAGACCGGCAATGCATTGATGAAGAAGTTCAGCCCGAAATCGAGCGCGTCTTTGTAAAGCGGGTAGGCGGCGCCCACTTTCGCGGTGATGGCGAACTCGGTGAGGTTCACCGTGCTCACGTTGGTGGTCTCGGTGTAGTGCAGATAAGTCGTGGAGAGGGCCGCGCTGAAGGAGAGGCGTTTGCGCGAGGAGCCCGCTCCCCAGACGATTTGGTAGCGGTAGGCGTCCGAGGTGTTCGTGTCGCGGAGGATGAACTTATAGTGCGGCAGCTTCTCGTTCTTGCTGATATCCGTTTCTTTGTTCACAAAGAACTTGTGAAAGCCGGTACCCTTTTCCCGCGGGCTGCGAAAAGTGTGCTTGGGGATCTCCTGGGTTTTAGGAAAATGAAGCGTCAACTCCGCCTGCGTATCGTTGATCATCTGGCAGGTGCCGACGAGGAAGAGGGGATGCTCGTCCTCCTTGGGCTTGCCGATCGGGCTCATGACCATACCCGCTTCCGCGCAGGTGGGGTCCATCTGCACGATGCCCCCTTCGCTGCTCGTTTCCACGATGACGCTAACTTCCTGCACTTGTTTCTTGGCGTCGAGAATCTCGAGTGTCGCCGTCTGAAGCGGCGCCTCGATCTGAAACGCCGCGATGTCTCCACCGTCTTTTTCCCCTTTGGCCCAAACGGGGTTTTTCTTGAGCACGGTCGATGCCCGCTTGAGCTTGGAGAGCGTATAGCCTAGGGGGAGTTGCAGTAGCAGATAGAGCTGGGGCGTTTTTTCCCAAATCCATTGGCCTCGCTGTTTCCACTGCAGGGTTACGACCTTTCCCTTGGCGTCGACAGTTTTGATGTTGAACTTCGGCAGATCCGGAAAGTTTTCCGGTGGCACGTAAGGTTCTAGCTTCACGGGCGCCGCAGGTTTCGCCGCGTTTTTACTCGGCGCCTTAGGGGCGGGCGTCGCCTTGGCGGTCGGCGCCGTCGGGCGGGTTCTCGCGGAGTTCGTCTTGGAAGGCGGAATGGAGGTTCGAGGTCGAGACGTGGCGCGTGGCTTGGACTCCGCCGCCTGCAAGCCGGTGGGCTGGATCAACTGCATCAGGATGATTACAACTGCTCCGCCTTTGAGGGGCTGCATTCTCCCTATTAGGATCCCAAACAACTCAGGAAATAACAACTGGTTGTTTTTAAAAAGTTCCGTCATACTCGAGCCTTATGGGGCCGCTGTTTTTCTTTGTGGATCACGCAGTGCAGCTGACGTTCGGGGTCATTCTCGTCACGCGCTTGGCGGATTTGCTACTAGCGTTCCGCATTCGTGAATCCAAACCTCGTTTGTTTTTGGTTTTCATATCCCTCGTGATGGCCGCCGCTCCGTTCTACGATGAGTTCGCCGGAACCGTCTTCGCGGTGCCGTCCATTCTGCTCCTGGCCCGGCGCTGGGACCGTTCGCGCGGCGGATCCGTCTGCGGAATGAGTCTAGGCTTGATCGCAGCTGGGCTCATTGCGATGATGCTGGGGCCCAATCCCTACGGCTTCGCGCTTTACTCCGGACTGGGCCTTGTTGTAACCGGAGTCATCGGCGGCATCGATTGCGTCATCATGCGCCTTCGTTCTGCCAAGCGATAGACGCCCCGAAAACCCAGGAGCACCCCGATGTCCGACATCACCGAAAGTTCAAGTAATACTTCAACGGCCAAGATCGGTCGCAATGAGCCTTGCCCTTGCGGAAGCGGCAAGAAATACAAGCGCTGTTGTGGAGTGGACGCGCAGCCGATGCTTTCGACCCCGAAGGTTGGGGCACAGAACGCGGACGCCGCCAAGGCCGTAGCCGAGCGCGCAGGCATGGCCGGCTTCGATCCTTCGCAGATCGATCCTTCCTGGATGGCCAATATTCAAAAGGCCATGCGCCGCTTACCTAAAGCCCAAGTTCATCGGATCCAGCAGCTGGTGCAGAAGGCGATGGCGGGTAAGGACGTATCGCGGGAAGCCCAAGAGCTTGAGCGCTATCTCCCACCGGAATTCCAAAGCTTGATCGCCATGAGCCCGATGTTGCAGCAGATGGCTCAAGGTGGGATGGGCGCGCCCGAAGGCATGAGCATGGACGAAGCCCGCAAGACGATCGAAGAGGCGGTCAAGGCCGGCAAGATCTCCCAAACCGAAGCCGCCGAGCTGCTTAAGGGCGCCGACGCCCCACCCGCGCCTGGCGCGGCCCCTGCGGAAGCCTCCGACTCCACGGCCAAGAAGAAGGGCTTGTGGGGCAAGATTTTCGGTAAGTAGACTTCATGAGTTCGATTCAGCTGATTGGCGTATTGCATTTGCCGCCGCTTCCCGGAGCTCCGGGATTTCGTCTAGATAACGGCGGCTTGTCCGGAATCGTGGAACGAATCTGTGAAGAAGCTCGCGTATTGGAAAAGACCCGATTCGATTCCCTGATTCTCGAAAACTTCGGCGACACCCCTTTTTACAAAACGAACGTCCCCGCAGAGACGATCGCTTCCATGGCGATCGTGGCTCAAGCCGTCCGCTCGGCCGTGAAGCTCCCGCTCGGGATCAATGTCCTGCGCAACGATGGCCGCGCCGCCCTGGGCATCGCCGCCGCCTGCGGCGCCCGATTCATTCGCGTCAACGTGCTTTCGGGGGTGGCCGCCACCGACCAGGGAATTATTGAAGGCAATGCGGCTGAATTGATGCGGGAAAAGCAGCGCTTGTGCCCGGACGTTCAAGTGCTGGCGGATGTTCACGTGAAGCATGCCCAAAGCCTTTCGAGCAAAGACATTGGCCTCGCGGTCGAAGAAACCGCTTTAAGGGGCGGCGCTCACGGGGTGATCGTCACGGGCGAAACCACGGGCCGCAGCGCAGCATCTGCTGATTTGAAGCGTGCCTCCGAGGTGGCCCGTGTGCACAGAATCCCACTCTATCTAGGAAGCGGCGCCACCCCTCAGAACGTGTCGGAATGGCGGGCATTTGTGGACGGCGTAATCATCGGTTCCGCGATCCGCGAGGGCGGCCGCGCCGGCGCGGCGTTGGATGCCTCACGCGCCCAGTCAATACGGTCAGTACTCTAGCAAAGGTATTCCGTTCCCTTTTTCCGGCATTGTGGTAGCCCCTGGGGGTTATGCCAATACAAACACCGTTTTATCCACGCATGGCGGAGCTTTGCGTGAGCCATCGTTGGAAGAACTGGGCGGGCTATTACACCGTCTGTGCGTACGATACGAACCCGGATCGCGAGTACTTTGCTTTTCGCCACGCCGCTGGTCTCATCGATGTTACGCCGCTCTTTAAGTATGACGTGAAGGGCCCCGACGCCGCGGCTTACCTCTCGTTCCTGACGGTGAAGGACGCGTCCAAACTCGCGATCGGGCAGGTGACCTACACTTGCTGGTGCGATGATCGCGGTAAGCTCATCGACGACGGCACGGTATCTCGTTTGGGTGAAAACGAATTCCGCGTGACCGCCGCCGAGCCTTCTTACGGGTGGTTCACCCGCTACGCGCGCGGCTTCAACGTCACGATCGAAGACGTGAGTCAAAAAAACGCCGCGCTCTCGCTGCAAGGTCCAAACTCGCGCGAGATTTTAAAGAAGATTTCCGATGCCCGCATGGACGAGCTGAAGTTCTTCCGCTTCACCAAGACGAAGATCGAAGGCAAGGGGGGACCCATGTCCGCGATTATCTCCCGTACGGGTTACACGGGCGATCTGGGTTACGAAATCTGGGTGGATAGCGCGGACGCTTTAAAGCTTTGGGATAGCCTTATGGTCAATGGCCGCGCCCACGGCATTGAAGCCGCGGGCTTGGATGCCATGGACATCACCCGCATCGAAGCGGGCTTCATCATGAACGGCGTGGATTACACGAGCGCGAATCACTGCCTGGTCGAGCGCCGCATGTCGACGCCGTTTGAGGCCAACCTGGGTTGGACCGTGCAGCTCGAGCGTGATCTCTTCGTGGGACAAGCCGCCCTTCAAAAAGAAAAGCGCGAAGGCTCGCAGAAGGCTTTCGTGGGCTTGGATATCAGCTGGGAAGAGATAGAAGCGCTCTTCGGCGAGTATCACCTGCCGCCCGAAGTGCCGACGGCGGCTTGGCGCACGTCGATCCCGGTTTATGATTTCGACGGCCGCGAACAGGTGGGGTACGCGAGCAGTGGCGCCTGGTCGCCAACCCTCAAGAAGAATTTGGCGTTAGCCACCGTCTCACCCGAACACGCGGAGCCCGGCACGCAGCTGAAGTTCGAGATCACGGTGGAGCATAAGCGCCGCCAAGTGAGCGCGACGGTGACGAAGACACCGTTCTTCAACCCCGCCCGAAAAACCTTTACTCCGGCTTTTGTCGGCGCCGCTAAAGGCGCGACCGCTGGAATGACGATGGGATCGCCGAAAGGCGCCGACCGCGGCTTAGAGAGGACCTCCGTATGAGCGCGACATCTAAAGCTTTAGGCACGAAATCGAATAAGTACGACGCCATCATCGTCGGCGGCGGTCATAACGGCCTCGTTAGCGCCGCGTATCTCGCTAAGGCCGGCAAGAAGGTGCTGGTGCTCGAGCGTCGGCACGTCTTAGGTGGCGCGGCCGTCAGCGAGCAGGTCTTTCCGGGCTTCACGTTCTCGGTTTGCTCGTACGTCGTGAGCCTGTTCCGGCCTCATATTATCCGGGAGCTTGAGCTCGCCAAGCACGGCATGGAGATCATGCCGCTTGACTGTGCCTTCCTGCCGCTGCCGAACGGCGATTCCCTGGCGCGCTGGGGGGATTCCTCGAAGTCGCGTCAGGAGATCTCGCGTTTCAGTAAGAAGGACGCCGAAAACTACCCCGAGTTCGCGATCGCGATGAACAAACTCGCGCGCTTCGCCAAGAACATCATTGATTCGCCGGCGCCGGATCCGGCTTCCGTGAATCCGAAAGAGTTGTGGAATCTGCTCAGGCTTGGCCGCTACTTCAAGGACTTCGAACCCGATCTCATGTACGTCAATTCTAAATTGATGACGATGTCGGCCGCCGACTTCCTCGACATGTGGTTCGAAAGCGACGTGCTCAAGGGCCCGATGTCCGTCAGCGGCATCATCGGGACTTTCCTGGGCGTGCGCTCGCCGGGTACGGCTTACGTGCTCCTGCATCACTACATGGGCGAGATCGACGGCGCGATGCGCTCCTGGGGGCTTTCCAAAGGTGGCACGGGCGGCGTGAGCAATGCTGTGGCTTCCGCCGCGCGCAGCTACGGCGCCGAGATCCGCACTCAGGCTCCGATTGAACGTATCTTGGTGAAGAACGGCGCCACGAGCGGCGTCGTTTTGACGACCGGTGAAGAAATCGAAGCCAAGGTCGTCATCTCTTCCATGGATCCGAACCGTACGTTCCTCAAGGCCGTAGGCGAGGAGCATCTGGATCCCGAGTTCACGACCCAGATCAAGCGCTACAAACTCAGAGGCAGCTCGGGCAAGGTTAACCTCGCGCTCGATCGCTTCCCCGAGTTCACGTGCCGCCCAGGTGACGGCCCGCACGTGCGTGGCGATATCGCGATCGCGCCGAACATGGAATACCTCGAGAAGGCGTATGATGAAGCTAAGTATGGCGACTTCTCCAAGCGCCCTTATCTCAACGTCGTCATCCCGTCGCTGACCGATCCTTCGGTCGCGCCTCCGGGCAAGCACGTGATGTCAATCTTCGTTCAGTATGCCCCGTATAACATTAAGGAAGGCGCCTCGAAGTGGCCCGAGAAGCGCGAAGCCTTTGGCAACGCCGTCATCGACACGTTGGCGGAGTACTGTCCGACTCTCAAGGAGTCCATCCTGCACAAACAGGTGCTGACGCCTTGGGATCTCGAGCAGGAATTCGGTCTCACGGAAGGCAATATCTTCCACGGTGAGCTCTCGCTCGAGCAGCTTCTGTTCCTGCGCCCGGCCGCGGGCTGGGCTCGGTACAAAACGCCGATCAAGAACCTTTGGATGTGTGGCTCGGGCACGCACCCGGGCGGAGGCCTCATGGGCGCCCCGGGCGAGCTCGCGGCGAAAACCCTTCTGAAATCAGGTGAAGTATGAGCACGCAATTCGACGCGATCGTCATTGGCGGGGGACACAACGGCTTAACCACGGCGACTTTCCTGGCGAAGGCCGGCAAGAAAGTCCTCGTCCTGGAAAAGCGCGCCCAGCTGGGCGGCTTGGCCTCGACCGAAGAGTTCCATCCGGGATATCGCTCCTTGGGCGTGCACCAGGATAGCTCGGGCGTACGCAAGGACATCGTGGCGGAGCTGGGGCTTGAGCGCCACGGCCTGCAGCTGGCTTCTACGCGTCCGCATGTTTACGTGCCTAAAGAAAATGGCCCGGGCTTCGTATTGGGCGGAACGCCGCAGGAAGCCGCGCAGTCGATTCGCGCGCTTTCCCCCAAGGATGCCGACCAGTACCTGAAGTACCAGGATTTTATCACGCGCCTGCGTCCGTTTATTGACCGTCTGGTCAACGACGTACCTCCGGACCTCGTGAACCTGAATCTGGGCAATATCTGGAGCCTCATGAACACCGCACTGTCCCTGCGCCGGCTAGGTAAGGGTGACATGCTCGAGTTCCTGCGCATCGGCCCCATGTGTGCGGCGGACTGGATGAACGAATGGTTCGAGTCTCAGCCGCTCAAGGCCGCGATCTGCGGTCCGGGGCTGTTTGGAACTTACATGGGCCCCTGGTCCCCGACGAGCAACTTGAACGTGCTCTTCTGGGAGGCTGGCGCCCAGACCTTTGTGAAGGGTGGATCGGGCGCCTTGACCACGGCGCTCGAGAAGGCGGCACGCTCACTGGGCGTGCAGATTCGCACCGAAGCGGAAGTCGCCGAGATCTGCGTCGAGCAGGGTAAGGTTACGGGCGTGAAGCTCGCATCGGGTGAGCAGCTGAGCGCCCGTGCGGTAGCCTCGAGCTGCGATCCGCGTACGACGTTCTTGAAGTGGGTTAACCCGCGCCATCTGCCACAGCTCTTCGCGGGCCGCGTCCAGAACTTCCGCATGCGGGGGACGACCGCGCAGCTGCGCTTCGCCCTCAACCAGCCTTTCCGCCTCAAGCAGTGGGGTAACGACCAGATTGAGTTCGCCCGTACGGGATCGGATCTCGATTTCGTCGAGAAGGCTTTTGACGGCGTGAAGTACGACCGCATGCCCGAGCGCCCGGTGCTCGACATCTCGGTCCCGAGCGTTTCGAATGCCGCTTGCGCTCCCCAAGGGCACGCGTCGGTGTCGGTGCTCGCGAACTTCGTGCCTTATGTCTGTCGCGAGGGTGGGGCAAAAGGGGAGTGGACGGCGGAAACTCGCGCCAAGCTCAAGGACACCGTCGTGCGCGAACTCGAGCGCTACTCTCCCGGTTTCGGCAAGGCCGTGGTCGGCGTGGAAGTGCTTACGCCGCCGGACCTCGAAGCTCGTTACGGCATCGCCGGTGGGCACATCCACCACGGCGAGCACGCGCCGGATCAGTTCTTCACCCGTCCGTCGCCCGAAGTGGCGCAGTACGGGTCGCCCGTGGCGGGGCTCTTCCTATGCGGAAGTGGCGCGCATCCGGGCGGAGGCCTGACCTGTGCTCCGGGCGCATTGGCTTCGAAAGCCGTGCTCAAAGCCCTCTAGTCGAATTAGGCGATTTTCGCCGGGCGGCGCGCGGCCAGCTCGGCCACGTTTTCCGGCGTGATTTCGGTCTGTGGCATCTCAACGCGTTGAGATGTGGTCGCGGGCTTCGGCATTCCCCGGGCGGTCGCCGCCGCTGGGGCAGGGGCATCCGTCGGCTCTTCGTTGGCGATAAAGCGGCGAGCGAAGTTATGGGCGAATTCCCGCACGCGCTCGCGCTCGGCTTCCGTTTCCATCACGAACGAAATTTCAGATCGATAAGGGTAATTCACCGACGACATGACCGTGCGATGCAAGTTGTGCTCGCGGCTCCAGCGGACCTTGCCTTTGATGTAAAACTGCTGGGGGTCGGCGAAAGTGATCGATACTTCCAAGCCTTCGGGGAGCTCGACCGGCGTGAAGATGCGGACGCGCTTTTCGGCAAGATCCGTCGACACGATCCGGGCCTGCACGACCTGCGTGACTCCACCTAAGCCTCCGGAGATGCGAATCTGGGCGGGGACTCGCTTCAAGTGGAAGCTGGAGATCAGCTTGGCGGCTGCTTCCTTCTTCTTTTGTTCAATGGCTCGATTACGTTTAGCGCGCGCGCTATGCGATATGAAGTCCCACATATACCAGGCGTATCGGCGAAGACACGCCCCAGCTGGAGGTCAAAGCGGGATGTCAAATCCATGACGGACTAAGCAGGGTGACTAAACCGTGCGGGCTTACTTGCCCACCCAAGAGCGAAGATTTTCGTTCTCGAGCACGGTGTCGGGCAAGGTAGTGTTCAAGATAAACGTACGGGCCTTTAGGTAGGCGTCGGTGATGGATTCGCGGGTAGGCTCGTCTCCCACCACGTTGTTCAAGGTGGGGCGTCGCGAGCTACCGTCAGCGGCGGCGATGGCGTTGTCTAGATCGTTGATCCCACCGCTCAGGGCGGTGAGCAAGGCGTCGATCTGGCCGACTTTTCTGACCACCGCGCAGGCGTCGTCAAAACCGGCGGTGTTGATCAGGTCGCCGTTGAAGTTACGAAGCACCTGCATGCGATAGGCGTTTTGCGCTTCCGCGTGATCGAGTTTCTTCAGCGCGTAGTTCAGCACCGCTAGCACGCGGCTGTGGTAGTAAAGTTCTTCCACCTTATCCAGCAAGTCAGGATTACGGCCGTCGTTTTCGATCGCTGTCTTCGCGGCCGTGTGGATCGTGATGAGGTTAGCCAGGTTCGCTCGGTTATTGTTCACCAGCGTTTGGAGCTCGATATCGGCTTTTTCCGTATGCCCCTTACGCTTGCGCTTGTGGGAATGGTCGAACCAGTTGCCTTCGGCTTCATCGGACTTTTCAAAATTTTCCAGCTCACGCACCGTCTTAGCGTACGCGGCGAAATCCCGCGTGAATACGGTGAGAGCCGCGGAAGGATTGTTCGGTCCCTTGAGTTCCGAAGCAATGCGAGTCAGATTTCCGGAGTACTGGGCAAGTAAGTCGGCGAGTTCAGGATCGATGGTCGCCTCCCAGTCTCGCTTGGCTTGCTCTTTGGCATCCCAGTAAGGAATCAACGTCGTGTACTTCGAGTCGATCTTGCATTCGCGCTTTTTCAGGTAGTCTTTCTGGAGTCCCATCACTTGCTCTTCCTTGCCCATGAGATCGCGCAAATCCTGAGCAGGGAGGGTTCCGCGTACTTGGTCTCGTGCACCTACGCCCTTGATCGTGAAAACGGGCGCCTTATCCCCCGCGAATGCGAGAGGGTTGGCCAAGCTCAGGGAAACCGCAAGTACAGCAAGATTACGCAGCATAAAAAATAGACTCCTACTGAAGCGACATAAAGCAAGAGAGGTGCCATAACTGACACGCTTGGCCATGGTCGTACATATTCGTATAACCAGGGGTTTTCCTGGAATTAAAGGGGAGATCTCCTTAGAATCGTGTCTAGTCTTTTGACAGGTGAAGAGTTTTAACTGAGGAGGAGGCCCGCGTGAAAACCGTATTTTCCCACGCCCAGACGGCGCGCCTGCGCTTGAAGTCCATGCCCGTCGCAGAGCGGCTGGCCTATATTCGTCGCTTGCGCGAGCTGGTCTTGGAAGAGCGCGAAGCGATCATGGATCGCATCCAGGCCGATACCCAAAAATGCCGAACCGATGCGCTCATGTCCGAAATTTTTCCCGTACTCGAGCACCTTCATTACTTAGAAACCCGTGCCACTCAGATACTCAAGGATCGTAAAGCGTCCACGCCGCTCGCGCTGATGGGTAAAAAGTCTTGGGTATATTTCGAGCCGCTGGGGACCGTGCTCGTGATTTCTCCCTGGAACTATCCTTTCTATCAGGCCGTCGTTCCCTGCACCCTCTCCTTTATATGCGGGAATGCTACGATCTATAAGCCCTCCGAGCATACGCCGCTGAAGGGATTGGTAGAGGGTTTGCTCAAACGCGCAGGATTTGACGAAAACTGGATTCAGGTCGTCTATGGGGACGGCGCCACGGGCTCGGCGCTGATCGCGGAGAAACCCCAGAAGATTTTCTTCACCGGCAGCGTGAAAACCGGCAAACGAATCCTGGCGCAGGCATCGGAGCATCTCATTCCCGTTGAGCTAGAGCTAGGTGGGAAAGATCCTATGATCGTATTTGAAGACGTGAATATCGAGCGCGCCGCCGCCGGCGCGGCCTGGGGCAAGCTTACGAACTCGGGCCAATCGTGCACTTCAGTTGAGCGCCTATACGTGCACGAATCGATTTACGCACCATTTAAGGCCGAGTTAACGCGAATCTGGTCAGCCTGTCGATTGGGCGTGGATCAGGAGGGCGAGGCGGAATTCGGGGAGATGACGGTACCCTTTCAGACGGAAATCCTGGCCCGCCAGCTGGAGCGCGCCGAAAAAGCCGGAGCGCGCGTGCTCACGGGAAAGAACTGGGACCGGCAGTCCCGGCGGGTCCCGCCCATCCTGATCGAGGCGGCAGGCCCCGAGCAAGACGTCGTTCGCGAGGAATCCTTTGGGCCGATTCTTCCCATCATTCCCTTTAAGACAGAGGCAGAAGTGATTGCCGCCGCCAACGATTCTGATTACGGGCTGTCGGCCAGCGTCTGGAGCAAGGATTTAAAGCGCGCCACCCGCGTTGCCCGGGCTTTGGAGACGGGCAACGTGTCGATCAATAACGTGATGCTCTCGGAAGGCAACCACGCGCTTCCATTCGGGGGCGTCAAACAGAGCGGGATTGGGCGCTACAAAGGGGAGTTTGGATTCTATTCGTTCTCCAATATCAAATCGGTGCTCATCGACGCCGATAGCCGCAAGATCGAGGCGAACTGGTATCCCTTTTCCCGCCGCAAATACGAACTCTTCACGAAGATGATGGTGGGGCTATTCCGCGGCGGTATCAGCGGGCTTATTCAGTTCGCGCTCAATGGGTTAGCGCTCGAGTCCCACAGCCAGAAGGCCGCCAAGGGGGTTCGTCCTAAGCTTGGTCGAGACTCGTAAGTACGGCGAGGAGACGCTCTCCGTCGGCGGGTCCTACATCTTTGTGCGTGACGATACGGAACTGGTCAGCCGCCGTGTCGATGGCGAGGAGTCCTTCGCGCGCCAAGGCGGCCGTGACGTCGGCGGCCTTTCCCCCGGAAACTTTCACGAATACGATGTTGGTCTCCACCGTGTCGATCGCGAGTTGAAAGCGTTTCATTTTACGCACGCCGTGGGCGATCGCCTGTGCCAAGGCGTGGTCCTGCGCGAGCCGCGGCACCATCTTTTCGAGCGCAACGATACCGCAAGCGGCGAGGATGCCCGTTTGTCGCATGCCGCCGCCCAAGAGTTTACGAACGCGTCGGGCCTTGGCGATCCAGTCCGCCGGACCGACGAGCAAGCTGCCGGCTGGGGTGCCCAGTCCCTTCGATACGCAGAATTGTAGCGAATCACAGGCTTTCCCGTAAGTGGCGAGCGGCGTGTTGGAAGCGATCGCCGCGTTGAATATTCGGGCTCCGTCTACGTGCAAGGGCACGCCCCATTCCCGGCACGCTCCATAAATCGCTTCGCTCGCTTCCGGCGACACCACCGCACCGCCGTGGAAGTTATGCGAGTTTTCTAAGCAAACGAGCGCCGTTTTTGGCGAGTGGTCGTTTTCCCGTTTGAACGCGGACTTCAGCGTTGGGATATCGAAAGTCCCGCGCTGCGAGGGCAGCGTCCTGGTCTGTACGGAGGAAATGACGCCGATTCCGCCGCATTCAAAGAGAAAAGTATGACTGCGTTCTTCTACAATGATTTCGTCGCCTGGCTGGGTCCAACACTTAATGGCGGCCTGGTTAGCCATCGTACCGGTGGGGAAGAATAGCCCTCGTTCCTTGCCGAAGAGCGCCGCGGAGATTTCCTCGAGCCTTTTTACCGTGGGGTCGTCGCCCAGCACGTCGTCGCCCAGGGGCGCGCAGGTCATCGCCTCCATCATTTCAGGAGTAGGGCGCGTAACGGTATCGCTGCGGAAATCAGAAACTCGCGAAGAGTTTGGCATGGCGTGAACGCTAACAAAAGGGCGCCGCCCGGTCAACGGCCGGGAGGCTTGGGCTTGGCTTCGTGAATCCCATAAGCCTTGAGCTTTCCGTGTAAATGCGAACGGTCCATGCCGAGTTTGATTGCCAGCTGGCTCACGTTTTGATCGCTCTCCCGGTAAGCGGCGGCGAGCACGGTCTTTTCGAATCCAGCCACCAAATCATAAAATCCCACGCCTTGGGCGAGGAGTTGGGTGGCGTTTTCCGGGATCGCATCTACCGCTTTGAGTTGAGTCGATGCGCGCGGGAGGGGGTCGCGTACCTTTGGCGGGAGATCTCCCAAGTCGATCTCTTCGCCGTCGGCCAAAGTGAGTACGTAGTTCATGACATTGCGAAGCTCGCGCAGGTTTCCCGGCCAATCGTACGCTTGCAGTGCCATGAGCGCAGCCTCGGTGAAGTGAGATGTCCGGGGCTCGCAAAAATAAGCCGCTAACTTAGGAATGTCTTCGCGCCGATCGCGGAGGGGAGGCAGTTGGAGTTGAATTACGTCCAGGCGATTCAAAAGATCAGCCTTGAACTCTCCTTTGCGTACCATCGCGGCCAAGTCTTGATTGCTGGCCGCGATTACCCGAAACTCTAGCGGAATGGCGCGGGTCCCCCCGACGCGGGTGATCTCTTTCTCCTCAAGCACGCGCAGGAGTTTCACCTGGATTGGGAGCGGCATGTTCGCGATTTCATCGAAGTAAACGATGCCCCCGTCCGCGCATTCGAAGACGCCTTTATGGAGCTGGTCCGCGCCGGTAAATGCCCCCCGTTCATGTCCGAACAGCACGCTCTCGGCCATGGTCCCTTGGATAGTTGAGGAGTCCAGCGCGACGAAAGGCTCCAGAGTCCCGTCCGCCAGGCTTCCCCGCAGTTGCCGGGCGATGACTTCCTTTCCCGTACCGGTTTCGCCCGTGATGAGGACATTCACGGGTCGTCGGCGTATCTTCTCTAAATCGGCCCTCAGCTTCAGGATGGCCGGCGAGTTACCGATGAACTGATGCTTTCCGTGCTCCTTACGCCGCTCGAAGTCCTGATGCCTTGCTTGGCGTACGGTGCGTGCATGCGTCAGCGCACGTTCGATGGCAATCAGCAGGTCGTCCGGTTCGAAGTTTTTCGGGATGTAATCGGTCGCGCCCAGTCGCATGGCTTCCTTGACGGTGTGGAAGTCACTTCGACCGCTGATCATGATGATGGGAAGATCGGGCTCGAGTTCACGAATCTTGGGCAGAGCCCGTAACCCATCGTCGGGGGTGCGCATCTGGATATCCAGCAACATCACCTGAAAGGGCCGGGACTTCAAAGCGGCACGGGCTTCGTCCGGATTCGTGGTCGAATGAATATCGAATCGATCCGCCAGCACGTGCTTCAGCGTCGCCTGAAAGAGCGCGTCGTCATCGCAGATCAGTACGGCGGGTTTTGAATTCATGCGGAAGATTTAAGCTTTCGGGCAAAACCCGTCAACTGCTTAACCACATTCCGTTTTAGCTGTAGGGGAAATCCCACAACTCGGGACTCCCTCCTCGGGGCAGTTCCCTACATTCGGCCTGAAAACTGGTTCATGCGACGCCAGATTGCGGTTCATGGTTGGAACGCCACTTGCTCTAGGGAGGGCACATGCCCGCCAGCGGTAGGGGACCTAGGGGGGAGTTGGCGGGCATGGTTTGAACAAATCCAAAAAGGGGAGAGAGAGATGAGAGCAAGCGTTGATTTAGTGGCTCTGGCCGCGCGTACGAGTGGGACGGTCCTGATCACGGGACCGACGGGGAGCGGGAAAACTCGTTTAGCGAGGAAGATTCATGAGCAGGGGCCACGCAAGGCGAAGCCATTCGTGACGGTGAATTTAGCGACGATGCACGAGGGGACGCTCGAGTCGGAGTTATTCGGCCACGAGCGGGGGGCATTTACCGGTGCGGACCAGCGGCGCACGGGCCGTTTGGAAATGGCAAATGGGGGGACGGTCTTTTTGGATGAGATAGGGGAGCTCACCCCTCGACTGCAGGCGCGGTTACTGGATTTCCTGCAGTCGAGGGTCGTGATGCCGCTAGGTTCGAACCGTGAATTAAAGTTGGACGTGCGGGTGATCGCCGCCACCCATCGGGATTTGGCGACGGAAGCCCGTCGGGGGAACTTTCGCGAGGATCTTTTTCACCGATTGCGCGTGATAACGCTGGAACTAAAGTCTCTAGCGGCCCGACCGGACGAGTTCGACGCGATTGTGCACGCCTGCCTGTCCGAGATCAGCCGGGAGCAGGGAAAGGCCATCCGCCGAATTACAGAAGAGCTTGCGGGATCCCTTGAGCGCCACGGCTGGCCGGGCAACGTTCGGGAGCTTCGCAATGTTCTGGAGTTTGCGGTGAGCGCGGCCGAGGGCGAGGAAATTGGGATTGAGCATTTGCCGCCGTGGTTCTTTCTTGGGGGCTCCGGAGCCGTTTCAGGGGGGCGAACCGCCGCGGAAGCGCCCGCCGCCGTATGCTGGATGGAGGTGCCGATGACGATGGACTACTACGAAACGATCGCGCGATTCGAAAAACAATACCTGGCGACGATGCTGGAGCGATTCCGTGGCCGAATCAATTTGACGGCTCGGCAGATCGGCATGAATAAGACCACGCTCCTGCGCCGGGTGCGACAACACGACTTACACTTGGCTTGAGGGGTGGGTTTAAAACCAGAACTTTACGGAGGGGAAGAAGTAGATGGTCTTGGGGCCGCCGAAAGAAATCATCCAGCTTAGCTCCGCGCCCACGGACCATCTGCCCATCATATAATCGTAAGCGAGCTTGGGACCCACGAAAAAGCGGGTGGAGGCCTCGGAGATACTGAAACTCGCGCCGCTGGTCGTGTCGGTCGCGGTTCCTTCGGTGCTGACGGAGAGAAAGCCCATGCGAACGCCACCGTGGAAGTTGTTCAGACTTCCCTTGAAAAAGTAGTCACCTTCGAAGCCCCACCAGAAATTCGATGAAGAAGTGGAGATCGTACTGGTGTCTGACTCGGTATCGAGTCCGTTGCCGTATTTATTCAGGAAAGCACCGACCCCGAAATTGGCGCCGGGCTTGTAAACGAACACGACGCCGTATGCGAAAGTCGCGCTGGCGTTGCTCGGCATCGCCACCCCGCCTTGCATCGCTAAAAAACCTTTACCGTCGGCGTTGACGGTGACTGGAAAAGCGGCGGCCGTCAGCAGGATCAGCAGGATCCGTGAGGGAAGGAGCTTCCTGGATCTTGATACGCTCAATGGGGGCCTTAGAATATAAACGACAAGCTGAAGATCACCAGCCGATAGTCGTAGAGCGAGTCATTGGTGTTTTTGGTGATGAGCAGATAGGGGTTGTAAACGACGTGCTCCCCGACCAGCAGGAAGCGCTTGCCGACCAGAGCCGTGAAGGTGCCATAGCTTCGCTTAAATGCCGCATAAGAGGTCGTCTCGGAGAAACTCGTGGTCGTCCCGCCAATCATGATCGAAACGTAAAGGGCCTCGCGCAAATCACTCGTGCCAAAATTGTAGCGGGGGCCGATAGATAGCCGTAGATCCGTGCGATAGGCGTTATAGCCGAAGAGGAAGCTCGTCGCGAGCTGCCAGTTACTGTCGAAGGCGTAGTTGTACCCGGTGCCGAGTTCGAAAGAGAGGCTGCTATCATAAAGGCGAGCGACGGAAGACGCATCGGCCGTGATCTCGTGCTGAAAATAGGTTACTTCCTCTTCTTCGAGGATCTGGCTACGTGCGGCAGTAGCCGCTTTAGTCCCCGCCTTGTGAGGGGCGGCCCTGGGCGATTCCGCTGCGAGGACATTTTGCCAGGGGGCGCTAAACATAGGGATGGCGACGACGAGAACTACGCCGAAAAGCTTCTTCATGAATCTCCTCCGTGCGGGTATCTAGGCGAGTACTTGATTATCAGGGTACCCGATATTCTTTGGAGATTAAAATACTTTCGTGGTAATCCCGGAGTCGGTATGTCCGGTAATTCAAGCATGCTTGAAGAGTTTAAGAAGGTGGTCGAGTCGCGCCGCAGCGTACGCGTATTCGATGGCAGTTTGGTTCCGCCGGAAGTCGTACAATCCTGTTTGGATATGGCGCTCTTGGCGCCGAATTCTTCTAATCTTCAGCCCTGGGAGTTTTACTGGGCGCGTACACCCGAGGTGAAAGCGAGACTAGTGGAGGCCTGCCTGTCGCAGCCGGCCGCTAAGACGGCGGCCGAGCTGATTGTCTGTGTGGCGAGGAGGGGGACTTGGTCTCGCAATAGCCAGCGGATGCTGGACCTTTTGTCTCAGCAGGCCAAGGGCGTGGTGCCCAAGTGGGCACACCAATATTACGCGAAGCTCGTGCCCTTGATGCTTGCCCAAGGTATTTTCAATACTTGGGGAATAATGAAAAAGATCTTCCTCATGTTTCGCGGATTCATGCGCCCAACCCCGCGCAGCCCCGTAAGTCATTCCGACATGCGCGTGTGGGCGATGAAATCCTGCGCGCTCGCGTGCGAAAATCTTATGCTCGCGTTTCGGGCCCATGGCTTTGACACCTGCCCAATGGAGGGCTTCGACGAGTGCCGGGTGAAGCGCTTATTGAATCTGCCTCGAGACGCGGAGGTTGCCATGGTCGTCGGCGCTGGCAGACGCTCCGCCAAAGGGGTGTACGGCCCCCAAGTCCGTTTTGAGCGGGAGCTATTCATTAAGGAAGTTTAAAGGGAAGCCTAAAGAGCCCGCCTTAATGTCTGATAAGAAATATTATGTTAACCAGATGTCCGAGGCTGCTTTAGGCAGGGGTTGATCGCGTTTTCTTTACGCCCGCTACTGCGGAACTTTGAGAAAGATCGCGCCCTGCTTGGCCTGCAACGTGTGCGTGACGGCGCCAGGATCCAATCTGAGTACACCGGGATTCAAGACGCTGTCGTACCGGTATGAATCACCTTGAATATTCGTGCGCACGACACCGTCGATTTGCACCCGACGCACGGGTTGCGGAAAGGTCACGCTCCATTGAGTCGACGCCGGAAGCCCGATGGCGCCCAAGGCCACGACGACCCAGCCGGCTTCGAATTCGCGTTTGTAAAGCTGGCCATCCGGGCTGACGGTAGCGGCGCCCAGGGGGCGGCCCAAGGTGAGGTGGTACTCCGGAAAATGCATCAGGTCCTCGCCAAAGTACTGGGTGTTGTTGTTCCAGCGGGGTTCCTGAATCGGCGGGCCGAAATATACAAGACTGCCGGGGGTCCATTTCAGCAGGAACGAAGCGAGGGAGAAGAAGCGGGAGGCGGGGTCATACCATGAGTATAAGGACTCCCCCTGCAGGCAAACCATGACTCGATGATTGCTAGACGCGCGTTCTATCACTCCCAAAGTATCCCGCCAGATCTGCAAGTGGCTTTCTTCGAAACCTGGGTTCGCGGGGGGGCGGTAGAGACATCCTTCCATCATGCCTCCGTCCAGTGACGCCACTGCGCGTTCGGTATAGGGGGCATCGAAACCTCGTAGGGTGTTGCCGAACATCAGCCAGTTCGGGCCCATGTGCTCTCGCATACGGGCCCCGAAGCGATCCTGTTCGCGGATCCACGGGTCAGTGACTACGGGACCGGTGGAATTCAATCGCACGTTTACCGCCGGGTTCGTGACCACCCCTTCCGCGTGCGTGCGATACGGATACTCATAGAATGGCGCTTCCTGCTGCCAACCCATCGTGTAGCGATCATCCGCCGTGCGCTCCGGACGCCACTCGTCAATGAAGACGCCTTCGTATCCACGAGCGCGCAGGCGCTCGAGCTCGCTCAGGAAGGCGTTCTGATAGTTCGGGTTGGCGATCTGCAGATACATCTGCGCCCACATATAATCCTGCACGCGATTGTTCGGAAACGGGGTGAGGTACCCCTTCCCTTCATAACTTCCCCCGTCCCAGTACTTCCCTTCCCGGTTTGGATAAATCACGTCGACGAATTGCCCGTTCGCGCGCCGCCAACGCAGGCTGAACTTGAAAACTCCTTCCGTCGTATGCGGATAGTCCGAGAACATACGCCGCATGGGAATCGTATAGCGGCCGCTGGCGACGACGTGCGAACCTTCTCGCGTCAAAGTGAGCGGCATGGGCGCGCCCCTCGGCTTAAAGTTACCGTACTCGTTGAGATGGTCGTAGTTGGTCACGGTGACTTCCGATACCTGGTTGGCGCTGAATTCTTTAATGATCACTCGAAAGTCGTAGGTTGATGCGCGATCGAGGGCTTGCCCCGGCGCGTAGCTAATCGGCGTGATGACCTGCGACGTTTCCGTCCCCTTCGCCACTTTGGCGATCATGAAGTATGGCTCTTGAATCCAGCTCTGGGCCAAGCGTTGGCATACGGGAAGCGAGTAGTCGTAGTGGGTGGCGTCGCCGATGCGGCTCGTAACGATCCGGTAGCAAATCTCCTGGCCTGCGGACACGCTCCCCAGGTTCATGTCGAGCCAATCAACGTACGTGGATACCTGTCCTGGGGTTTCCATTACGTTGGCCTGCCACTGCCACACCTGCGGACGCCACCAGTTCACCTCGCGACGGTCGGGGGTCTGTGGCCCTACGATCAATCGCTCGATTCGGTAAAAACGATTGGTCCCGAGTGCGCGAGCATCGGTCTTCCAGAAGAGGTGCATGCACGTCCCCTCCTCTTTCAAGGTGAGCTGAGCCGGATCGTCGGCATGCAGGAACGCGGTTTCATCGTGATCCAATTGCGCGATTTGAAATGGGTACTCTGCGAAATAGCCAGAGCGAGGTGCGATATTCGTGTGCAAGTAGTGCACTTTCTTTCCCGTCTGTAGGGTGCTGGGCGCGGGCCCCTGGTATTGGAAGGTCGCGTCGGTAAAGAGATCGAAAAAACCAGGACGCGTACGCGCCGCCGGAAATTCCACCGCGTTTTCAAAATAGTGCTGCAAGTAAAGCGGAACCAGTGGGCGCCACGCCGTGCCTGTTTGCGGCAGTATCGTCGCGCTGCCCTTGAGCGTCAGCTCTGGGTAAAGCGCGGAGTCCGTCGTTACTTTCAGCTTGAACGTGCACAGTCCAGGAACGGCCCGGTTCACGAGCAGCTGGGCCGCGAACGGGGTTCCGGCCGTCACGGCACGGGGTTGGTTAACGGGCGTGATTCGCACGCAACCTGGAATCGAGACGTCTGACGGCGCGAGGAAGCGCCCCGTGAAGGCGCGATCGCCGAGGTTTCGAATTTCTAGGGAATGATTTGCTTCGCCCCCGCCCCACCCGACGGGGGGTAGCTCGAATCGGTCGCCGCCAAGGGCGGCAGGGGCACCCGCGCGGTAGATGACCGGTACGGGGCCCGCGGCCACGACCGAGCGGACTCGAAAAATGAAATCTTTGCCCGCCTTTACCGATGCCCCCGCGACGCTCGCCCAGCGGATCACGGCCGAGCCTTTGAAAACGCCGACCTGCTTCGTGTGTACGGACATTCGAAACAGGTTCAAGCTGGCTCCCGGCGCGATCGTCACGGGGAGCTGGGCATACAGCTCAAGCGGGTGGTTTTCGGCCGGCGTGATCTGTTGGATACGGAGACCTACCGTGCCTCGATTGGTGAAACGATAAGTGTGGCCATGCCCGGGCAAGCCTAGCCAGGACTCGGCGGACGGGGGCGCCTCTCCTCCGTTTAAAACTGGCGTTAGGGCTCCGCCCGCGAGCAGCTCCCAGGCGTCGCTTGCCCAGGCGCCACCCGTACCGTGGGCGGCCATAGCCACTGAAATTGAAAATGCGTACCCAGCGACTCGGAAAAGTTGGCCCACGCCCCATTCCCCCTCGCCTCTTAGTTTAAGTCTGACTCGGGTGGGAGGGACAGGAATCGCCCCTGTTCTTCCCGGTTCCTGTTTCCGGCTGTTTACCCAGGCTGGGTCGGGCCGGACCTGTGGGCCGGGCTAGCGGCCGGGGGGAGCCTTCTCGACACCCATTTCGTAGTATTTTTCGAGGATGCGATTCCCTTTTTCGTCGTACTGCACCCAAGTACCGTGGCGTTTGCCGCGCACGAACTGGCCTTCGACGGCGGTCTTCCCGCTTTTGTACTTCTGAAGAAAGACGCCGTCGTTGAGCTCCACTCCATCAAACGTGCGTTGGTAGCAGATCTGGTCGCCTCGGATCTTCTTGTCGATTTCCGGGATCCAGGTGGCGTCCCCTCCTTGGGAGCAGGGGCGCACACCGGTGGCGCACGCGAAAAGGTGGGCAACGGCGAGCGCCAGCACGGGCCGGGAAAGCTTCGTCATGCGGGGTCCGTTTCGCCGGCTTCGGCAAAGCCTTTCTTGCGTAACTCGCAAGCGGGGCATTCGCCACAGGGCTTGGCGCCACCTTCGTAGCAGGTCCACGACATGGCGAGCGCTTCCCAGCCTTTAGGAAGTTCGCGTGCCATTTTCACGGTCTGGGCCTTGGTGAGTTCCATGAGTGGGGTGTGGATGCGCAGGTCCGCCGCGCGGCCGAAGCCAGCATTGCCGAGTTTCAATGCGCGCTCGAGCGCGGAAATCGTGTCGGCTCGGCAATCGGGATACCCCGAGTAATCGGTCTGGCATACTCCGGTCACGATATCGGCGATTCCTCGACCCAGCGCGAGCGAGGCCGCGGTCGTTAAGAAAATCAGGTTGCGCCCTGGCACGAAAGAAACAGGAAGCTCTCCTTGCGCCGTAGCGGCATGCGCCAGCTTGGAATTCGTCAGGCTGGAAGACGGGTGCGCGTAAAGGGCCGGGATATCCACCGTCCGCCATGGTGCACGAAAGAGCGCCGCGATTCGTTCGGCCGCCTCGAGCTCACGGCGGTGTTTCTGGCCATAAAAAAAACTCAAGCATTCGATGCGTTCGAAACGCGCCGCCGCCCACGCGGCGCAAGTCGCACTGTCTTGGCCACCCGATAGCAACACCAAAGCCGTGCTCACACGCCCCTCCGATTGCCGTAGTGCCTTACGTGAAAGCGATCGCTGACCGCCCAGCCTAACTTCTCGGCACGCGGTCGGATCCAGGCGAGACCGGCATCGAGGGCCGGGACCGAAACCCCTTGGGGCATGAGCATGACGTTCGATTCGTCATACTCCCCTAGCCGTGTCCGAAGCTCTTTTGTGATCGACTGCACTTCGCGCACGTCCTCTTCGCTTGAAACGACAAACTTCAACTGATGTGGGACTTGCACGAGCTTCACCAAAGTGTCGAGGTCCAGTCGGAGTTTTTCGTGATTTCCAACGGTCTGGGGCCCAGTTGAATTACCCAGCTTCGGACTAATGCTGAGAAACTGCGCCTTCGTTTCGAGCGCAATCGTGCCGTTGGTCTCGACCGTCACGAATCTGCCGGCATCCACTAATCCATCGATGAGGGCCTTCACGCCCGGCTGTAAGAAAGGTTCGCCGCCGGTGACCACGACGTGCTCACAATCAAAAGCCAAGAGGCGCTCGAGTGTTTCTTCCACCGTGTGCGAAAGGCGCTCCGGAGCATGACTTGAATACGGCGTGTCACACCAAGTGCAGCGCAAATTACATCCCGAAAGACGCACGAAGACAGAGGGGACCCCCGTGTACTTTCCTTCGCCCTGTCGCGTAAAAAATATGTAATCGTTCGTGAAGTTTAGCCGCATTTTCTAATGCAGCTCATAACAGAAAAAAAATAAGAGGACTATTTGCTTTCTCGGGAGCCCACCCTTATCTTTTCCGCGAAAACTTAACCATGCTCTCGGGGGGCATTCATGCACAAAGCTCGTACTGTTTGTATTTTCTCCACTATTTCAACGCTGTGCGGCGTTTTGTTGGCCGCGAACGCACAGGCTTGGGAGCCGAAGGGCGAACCGATCCCGGTGGCGAGCAACGAAATCAAGATTGCTGCCTATAACATGCTCAATCTCTTCGATGCTCAGCATGATCAGGGCAAAGAGGACTATTCCTTTCTCCCCTTGGGCACTCCGGGCAAGGCGGAGTACTGCGCCCAAATGAGCGAAGGCTACTACAAGAAACAGTGCATGGAGACCGACTGGACGGAAGCGAAGTTTCAACTGAAGCTTCGTCAAATCAAGAAAGTTTTGACCGCCCAGGGGCCCCTCCCGGATGCGCTCGCCATCGAGGAAATCGAGAACGAGAATGTCGCCAAAAATCTCGCTCAAGTCCTCGGCTACGATCGCTATTTGATTACCAATAGCCCGGACGAGCGTGGCATTGACGTGGCCTTGCTCTACAATCAAGACAAGCTTACGTACATTGATCACGAAGAAATTCAATTCTCGGGCTCGGAATTTGAAACGAAACCTACGCGCAATATCCTGCGCGTGCACTTCCGTTTGCCGGGCAAGGCGAACGAGGGCAAGGTTTTCGCGATCTATGCCAACCACTGGCCATCTCAGGCCGCTGGCCCCACCAAGCGCGTAGCTTCCGCCCAGTACCTGAAGGACGCCATCGACAAGTACACTCAGAAGTTTGGCAAGGATAAGTACCTCGTTTTCGTAATGGGCGATTTTAATACGCTCCCGAACGAAAAGCCGAATGCGTTTGACGATTTGATCCAGAGCGCGAAGTGGGAAAATGCGCTGGTGGACGTACAGAACCTATCGATGACGCGTGGCAACCCCAACCGGGATTTCATGCCGCCGTTTTCGTATTTTTATCGTTCGGGGGGCTGGCAGAAACTGGATCGCTTCGTCGTGAGTAAGAATCTGATCGATGCTAAGCGTGGCCCCTCGGTGATGCTCGATACTTTTCAGATCTTCGTGGCGCGCTTCATGTGCAAGCAGGACGCGAAGGCGGGTTACATCCCCATGGATTACAACTTCTCTACCACCAAAGAGGCGGAGCTAGGCTTCTCGGATCATTTGCCCATCGTCGTTAAGTTAAAAATCTAATTTAAGGCTTTTTTACGGGGAGCTTGGCGGCGACCCAGTCGCTAAATCCGCCGGCATTGGCCGTTTGGTACCCCATGGTGGATAGCTTCGTGGCCACCTTGCCGGCGCGGCCACCGGCGGCGCAGTAGAAGATGATCTTTTTGTTCTTGGGGAGCTTTTCCAAGAAGGCCTTCCATTCGGCGGAGTCGTCCTTCATTTGGCTGGTGGGAAACCAAAGCGCGGGTGCGGCCATGCCCTCTTTCACTTCGGATTCTTCGCGTACGTCGACGAGCACTCCGAAGTCGTTTTGAATCATCCCGAAAGCTTCCATCGCGTTCATCGCTTGCACCTCTTTGGCGGCGCTCCCCGCTGACTTTTCCTTACAGCCGCCGGAGATGGCGGCCAGCAGGAGCGCATATCCGATCCAGCTGGTCATGGTTTGAGCCTGGGTTTTCATATGCCTTCAATTTACCGGATCTATGTTAGCCTAGGCAATGGATGTTTCCAGAAAACTCCCTCACCGTGGTTCTCATTCCCGAGAAAAGCCCTCGCTATCGGCGCTTCTCCATCCCTATGCGGTGGTTGCGCCGGGCGATGTGGCTCGGTGCCGTGGGCCTAGTGCTCGCGTTGATTCTTTCGCTCGACTACTGGAGCTCCGTCAGTCAGGTGGAAAAAACGCGCGATATTCGCATCGAAAACCGGCATTTGCGGCAGCAAATTCAGGAATACCGCTCCCGTATCGATCACGCCCGGTTTGAGCTCGATCAGCTGGACCTCTTCGCCCAACGTTTGCGCGTAATCGCCGATTTGAAAGACAAGGGCTCGGCACCGGCGGTTCCCGTGGGGGATCTGTCCTCGAATGCTCGGCCGGCTCCACGCGCGCTGGCTTGGGATCGCTTAGAGCCCGAGCTGGATGAGACCTACCGGCAAATGTTGCGATCTGAAGAAACCCTGCACGAGCTGTATGAGCTATTGATCGAGCAGAAGGCCTACTTCGCCGCGCTCCCCACCCGCAAACCAGCCATCGGGTATTTTACTTCTGGGTTTGGCGTACGCGACGCTCCGATCGGCGGTACGACGAAGATGCACGAAGGCGTGGATATCGCCAACCACTCCGGCACCACGATTCGCGCCACGGCGGACGGACTCGTGTCTTTTTCGGGGATCAAAGGCGGTTATGGCAATATAGTGGTCTTAGACCATGGCTATGGACTTGAGACATGGTACGGGCACTTGCGAAAAATTTTGATAAAACGCGACCAGACGGTCAAGCGCGGTCAACCGATCGCGCTCATGGGAAGCTCGGGACAATCCACCGGGCCTCACGTGCACTACGAAGTGCGCGTGAATAAGATCCCGGTGGATCCCCTTTCGTATATTCTAGAAGACTAGCGTCGAGCGCTTACTTTTTATCGACGCACTGGTTGGAGCACTTTACGTCGGCGCGCACGACGCAGGTCCACTCCTTGGCTACCTTATCCAGGTCGCAGTAGCGGACCGAGTAAGCTTCACCCATGTATTCCGTGTTGTCCGCGTCGACCATGCACTTGCCGCGCGATGCGCTTTTGCACTTTTCGGCAATCATCGTGCCGCAAATTTCTTGCGCGCCTTCGATCGCCACTTTCGAGGCCTGGTCGATGGCGTCCTGTTTAGCGCCGGCTACGCCGAACGTGGAGTCGTTCGCCTTGGCATCCACTACGGGGCACGCGCTATAGGCGGAACTCACCGAGCCGAGACCCAAGCCGAGCGCAAGCGCGATCGTTAGCATGAACTGAGACATACGCATTCCCTCTTCCTTAGAAATACTGCAAGTTTTACTAATTGGGGGAATCTTCGGTAGCTTCGCCGCTGAAGTCAAGTCATCAGTTTATGAGGCAGGCTTTCGACTCGACCCGCCGGGGTGACCACGACGTAATCCAATTTGCGCTGAAGCTCGCGAATGGTGTTCGAGCCGCCATAAGTCAGCCCCGAGCGGAGTCCGCCGATAATATCCGCCACGATCACCTCTTCGTCTTCACGATAGGGCACGTGGGTTGCTACGCCTTCCGCCGTTTTCCATTCGGGCATTCCGCCCATGAAGTCTTCCTGGGCTTCCCGGCTCGCCATGCCGCGGTATTGTTTGGCAAGCTTACCCGTTTTTGGATCCGTCACGGTTTCCCCTGGCGTTGGACGGGTGCCGGCAAAGATGCCGCCGACCATCACGAAATCGGCGCCGAAGGCCAGGGCCTTCACGATGTCGCCGGAGGTGCGAATGCCCCCGTCGGCGACGATGGAACGGTCCACCTTGGCGCATTGTAGAAGTGAGGTAACCATGGGAACGCCAAAACCTGTCTTGATTCGCGTGCTGCAAACCGATCCGCCGCCAATGCCAACCTTGATAATGTCCGCTCCACAAGAGGCCAGGTAGTCGGCGCCCGCGTAAGTGGCGACATTGCCTGCCATGATGCAGGCTTCGGGCAGCAGGTCCCGCAGCTGCTTCAAGGTTTTGCCAACATACTTCGCGTGGGCATGGGCGACATCCAGGCAAAAGTAGTTCGCGCCCGCATCGCGCAAAGTCGCCGCGCGCTCAAGATCCTTCTCCGAGCAGCCCACGGATACGAAGGTCGAGTGCTTGCACTTCTTGAACTCTTCCACGTTCTTGTCGATCGTCATAAAGCGGTGGAGTACGCCGATCCCGCCTTTTCCCCCAATGAAATTGGCCATCGCGCTTTCCGTGATGGTGTCCATGTTAGCCGTCATGAGCGGCAATCCCAGTTTGAGTTTGCCCGTCTTATCGAGCATCGAGATATCCACGACGCGACGAGACTCGTGGTGATTGTAGGAAGGGACGAGCAAGACGTCGTCGTAAGTGATCGATTGGTTATTCATCTGGGATTTATATCGGGAGCCTTGGAAAGAAAAAACCCCATTCTTCCGGCGGCGTATTCGTGCTTGGAGATCTTGCCAAACACCACCTCAATGCGCCTTCCATCCGAATGGGGTCATGGGCTGTCTTGCGACTGTCATAGAGCCTATCGGCGCCGAGCGCCCGAAAATGAAGGCTAAAAAAGCAGTCAAAACAAATAGTTGAGTGCGGGGGTTACTGGCGGGAGCGTTCTAAGAGCTTTACGGCTTCCTGATGGCCACCCTCGCGCGCTAGGTTCAGGGCCGTGACCCCCGATTTATCGCGGATTCCCGTTTTGGCGCCGCCCTTGAGCAGTGCGAAAACAACGTCGACGTGGCCGTTCGCGGAGGCCCACATGAGTGGGGTCCGGCCGCCTTTATTGACGGCGTTCGCATCTGCTCCACGTTGCAGCAAGACCTTCACTACTTCCGGATGTCCCTGGATCGCGGCCAGTGACAAAGCCGTATCCCCCATCGTATTCCGGTCTTTCGCGCGCGCGCCTTTACCTAGGAGAAACTGCGAGCCGTCGGCGTCCCCCGCCAAGGCCGCGAGCATCAGCAGGGTGTTTCCGTTTTTATCCGTGGTGTGAATCAGGCTGGGCTTACTGTCCAGAAACAGCGTTAGCAAAGCGGGATTGCCCAGGCGCGCCACGCGTAAAAGCAACGGCTGCCCGCGTCGGTCTTTTTGCAAGGGAGAAGCGCCTTTCTTCAAGAGCAAGGCGACCACATCCTGCCGATTTTTCTCCACGGCTACTTCCAAAGCGCTTAGCCCATCGTCCGCCCGATAGTCGATCTGCGCGCCCTTAACGAGCAGCTCCTGAACGACCGCCGCGTAGCCCAGCTCCGCCGACCAGATGAGGGCGCTGCGATTCTGGAACTTTCCGTCGACACTATTGGCGCTGGCTTTGTCGCCATTTTTCGCGAGCAGTAAGGCCACTTCGGCGCGTGTGCTGGCGGAGTTCAAGCTGTAGATGAGGGCGTTGTTGCCTTTTCGGTCCGCTACATCTAGACGGGCCCGGCGTTCAAGCAGCAGCTTCACGGTTTGCGTGTGGCCCAGCCGTGCGGCCGACATCAGTGGCGTGAGGCCGAATCCGTTTTGATGGTCGATGCTGGCGCCGAAATCGAGCAGTACCCGCGCGGCCTCGGTATGACCGTGCTCGGCGGCAATATTGAGGGCGCTGTTCTTGCCTTCGGCTTCGGCGTGGACGGACACCCCTCGTTGCAGCAGGTACTCCACCACTTCACGATCACCGTTTGCGCTGAATCGAAAAAGCGCCGCCTCGTTCGGTTCTGCACGGGCGGTCCGGAGGCGTTCGGCGATACTGGCGTGGGAGTCGTCGGCTAGGCCCGAGGTGGACCCACCCGCGATAGGCAGGGATAGCGTCAGGAATGCCAGGAGGTAAGAGCGACACCGGTGTTTCAAGGCGTGGCCTCCAAGAAGTTCAATACCTGGCGTGTGTCTTCCAGCGTGGAGACGCAACAATGGGGCTCCCGCATCTGAAGATCCGCGAATGAATACTTTCCGCCAGTCGCCACGGCCACCGACCGGGCCCCGATGGCATGGGCCGCCTCGATATCTGAAGGAGTGTCCCCTACTAGGTAGACCTGGCTAAACCCATGGGGGTAGCGCACACAGAGGCGACGCAGCGCCGTGGCCGCGATTTCGCTACGATGTGCGTGATCGCAACCGAAGCCACCTGCGAAGTCATTTTGCACGAAGAATTCCGATAGGCCCGCGTGCAGGAGCTTGATGCGTGCGCAGCTTTCAATATTCCCGGTGACGAGGCCCAGGGCAAACGTTTCTGGCTGGGCGTGGAGTTCGCTCAATATTTCCCGCACCCCTGGGTACACTTGAGGGATGACGGTCTGCGCGGCGGCGGTGAGTTCGGTGGGTAGAAGCTCCATAAATTTTTTGCGCTGTACAGCCGTATCGGTCAGCCCGTGTGAAACAATGAGTCGGTCGAGTACGTCGAAGTCCGTGGCGCCGGCGAACTGGATCTGCGCCAGGTCATCGTCGACACCGTATACCGTTTGGAAAGCGCGTGAAAACGCCTTGCGGCCCGCTCCCGGAATGAGAAGCAGCGTGCCATCGATGTCGAAGAGGACAAGTTTCAACTAAAACTCGTAGAATCGATACGGATCGCTGGCGCCCAGCTTGTATGTCTTTGTTCGGGGCTGACGCACGGTGAACGCCATCAGATTGCCGCCTCCGGATAGCAAATAGAGGCGATGATTTTTAGCCTCGTACAGCGGCGAGCCCGAGAACCCGCTGCCGTAGCCCGCGTTAAACCGGTAAAGCCCGGTCCCATTCGCCTTATCGAGGACGTAAAGATACTGATAAGAGGATCCTACGATAATTTGTTTATCGGTGACGATGACCTGAGTGGGGGCCCCGCCGTCTAGCTCGAACTTCCAAAGCTGTTTGCCGCTATCACGGGCAATGGCGTAAATGTTTCCATCGCTCGAGGGCAGATAGATGCGGTTGCCTTCGATTTCCACCCGCTTGCTGCCGCCGGCGTCCACGCGCCAGTGGACGTTACGGGTCGAGCGGTCCAGCGCATACAGCGCGCCGTCGTAAGACGCGATGTAGATCGTCCGGTCCACGAGCACGGGCGTGGCGTCCACGTCGGTAAACTTCCGGCCCTCGTGTATCTTTTTCTCCCAGATGAGCTTGCCGTCCGCCACAGCCAAGCCAACCAAGAAGCCGTCGCTCAATCCGACCAAGGCTTCGTTACCGTCGATCAAAGGGGTGCTGGCGCCATGGATGGTTGCCGCCGGGGAAGAGCGCCGGCGGTAGTGCCAGAGCCACTGGCCGGTGCTGGCATCAAATGCGAAGACCGTGTCGTCCGCGGTCGTAACGAATAGCCGTCCGCCGCTGACGGTTGGTCGGGAAATCAAGGGAGTGCGAACGTTGTATTTCCAATTCACGCGACCCGTATCTGCATGGACCGAATAGAGGAATCCGTCGCCCCCGCCGAAGTAGACCGATTCGCCGTCCACCCGTAGCTCGCTTACCACCCCGTTCGGGATGGCGATTTCCCAGCGAACTTGATTGGAGATCGGGTAAATCGACATCAGCCCGCGGCTTTGGTTGCCAAAAAGCAGCGTGTTTTCGTGGAGAGCGGGATTCGAATATTCGGTTGGCCGCTCCCCGGCCAGCCACTTGCTGCGGGTTTGGCGCGTCCATTGGCGGACCAGCACGTCGGTGTCGGCATCGAGATCCCGATGGATGTTCTTGCCCCCGCAAGCGCTCGCTGCGACCCCGAGCAAGAGCGCGAGATAGAGCAAATTAGAGCTGAGATTGTTTTTGGGTGGCCGTGCGGGCATAGCTCGTCTCCGGAAGTTCTGAGGTAATCCGTTGATATGCCGCCTTGGCTTTTTCGACATCCTTTTGACTTTCGTGGATACGCGCCACCGACATCAGCAAGTCGCCCTTAAGGAGAGCCTCCCCCTGATCAAGCGCCTTTTGAAATTTCTCGAGAGCGGTGGGGAGCTGGCCCGCGTTCTCCAAGGCGTATCCCCAGGACGAATAGGCGGATGCGCGATCGAATCCCGACTTCGCCATCGTGCTCGCGGTTTCGTACGCTTTGAGCGCGAGCTCGTTTTGTTTCCCCTCGACGTAGAGCTGGGCGAGCATCATCTGGGCTTCGAAAGCGGCCTGAGTGCCGCCGTGCTTACCCACCACTTCCTGTAGACCCTTGATGGTGGCTGGATAATCGGTCTCCGCGTTCACATGGGGCTTGCCCGGAGTCGGCGCGGCCGGTTTGGCCTTTGCGCCCTTCGTTTCGGGGGCCGGAGGTGCCGGCATCGGTTGAAATGGTTTTTCTTCATTCTCGAAAGTCTGGCGGACAGTAAATAGGGCGACCCGGGCCCCTTCTTCTTTGCTCTCCCGCAGCTGGATAAAGACCGTTACGGCAACTAAGAGGACCAAGGCGACGCCTATGCCAACAATAAACAGGCGGGCGTTTTTTTCCACCCAGTTAAAGAACCCCCCTACCGAACTCTCGAACTCATCGGGGCGCTTGAGCAGCTTACGCTTGTTAGTTGAAGTGGTACTTGAAGCGGGAGTAATCGACATAAGTACTTGTTTAGAGGACTCTTCAGGGGTTGTCAAAAGGAAAGCCCCCGGTTACTCTGATTAAAGACATGGAAAAGAACTCGGCCAAATTTAACGGCCTGCATCAAGAAGTTCGACGTACCATGAAGTTCCTTCTTCCCGCTCTTTTCTGCGCGGTCCTCGGGCTTGCTCCTACGCGAAGCGAAGCGCGCGACATGCACGGGCGCTTGGGCCTCGGCTACAACTCGCAGTTTTCAAATTCGCTGGTGGATGGCGGCGTACCGGGGATCAGCTTGAAGTACGGGCTCACGCGTGACATCGCGGCGGCTCTGATCGTCGGCGGAAAGACCTCCAACCCCTTGAACTCGGTCACGGCGATCAAGTTCTTCAAGAATCTTTTCTTCGAAACGAATCTGAACTTTTATTTCATGCTTGCCGGCGGCATCGTTTCCGCGGGCAGCGGCGCGTCCGCGGAATTCTTGGGCGGCATGGGCGCGGAGTTTTTCATTCCCGGCGTGGAAAGCTTGGGCTTCTCCGTGGAGACGGGCGTCTCGTTCAGCAATGCCACCGGATCCTTCCAGCTGAAAACCATCGGGGTGAGCTTCCTCCATGCGGGCATCCACTTCTACTTCTAAGGCAATCTTCGCCCGGGGTGCGTGGGGATGGCCGCTCTGCCTTTTGGTCCTGGCCGTTTCCTCCGCGTACGCTGACGATCTCGATCCCGTGCCGAATCCGCAAGGCAATCCCCAAGAGGTGGAAGATTACAGCGAAACCCCCTACACCCAATACGGCGAAACGAACGAAGACGAAGACGAGGCCGAAGCGGCTAATTTTTTCCAGCACGGCAGATTTTTCGGCGTGAGCCTGGGCGTTGGCTTCGAGGGCGCCACCGGTAATCGGGGCATCCTTTGGGCGGGCGGCTTTCCGATGGTGAGTATCCGCATCCACTACTGGTTCGACTTCAACTTCGCCATGCAGATGGAGTATTCCACGGTTTCCCACTTTTTCGACGCCTCCGGAGGCGGAAGCATCACCGACGTGAACGTCAATCACATCGGCCTCGATCTGAAGTATTATTTTGATACCCGCAATTTGTCTTCCGCCCTCACCTTTTCCAATCCTTACGTGGTGGCTGGCGCGGGGAACTACTCCAAGGGCGAGGTGGATCAAGCCACCCAGTCGGTTTCGCAGATGAACGCCTTCGGGTTCAGCGCGGGGTTTGGTTTTGACTTCCTCATCTCCCGGAAAAAGTCCTACTTCGAGCTCGAGGCTAAGCTGCACTTCGTGCCCTACGAAGATCGCGGAAGCCCGCTCTACCAGACCCAAGGCATCGAAGACCTGACGGGCGCTTATTACACCCTCGTCGGAAGCCTGCTTTTCACCTGGTGATTAATCCTGTTCGCTGCGGTTGCGTGACTTCACGAAATGCAAGCGGACGGGGCTACCCATGAAGCCCCAGCGGCTGCGCATGGCGTTCACGAGGTGCCGCTTGAGGCTGAAGTCGATCTTCTTGGGATCATTGACGTGGCCGACAAAGCTCGGCGGGTGGCTGCCGGACTGATGGCACATGTAAAACTTCGCTCCGTGCGGATTGTGAATCTCGGACTCCTTGCGCACCCATTCGGTGTACTCGCGCGTATCGATCTTCACGCGGCGCTGCTCGAGAATGTCATGCATGAGATCGCCTAGATCCTTGAAGCCGGTGCCGTTCTTCGCGCTAATAAAAATCAGGGGCGCGTAATTCAGGTAAGTCATCCGCGTTTGAATCCACTCCACGGCGATTTTCTTCGTGAAGCCGGGGTTGGATTTCTGCGTGTCCCACTTGTTGACGGCGACGATAATACTGCAGCCGGCCTCCTCGATCAGACTGCCGATTTTTTCGTCCTGGTCACTGGGGCCTTCTTCCCCGTCGATCATTAGAATTGCCAGATCCGCACGCTCCAGCGCCTTGCGCGCTTGCACGACGGAAAGCACCTCTACGCCCTTCTCGGTCTTGCTCTTGCGGCGGATCCCCGCCGTATCGATCAAGATGAAGGGATGGCCGTTAAGCTCGGTGTAGCTGTCGACGGCATCGATCGTCGTTCCCGCCATGGGGCTCGTGATCATGCGTTCTTCTTTCAAAAGCGCGTTCGTGAAGGTGCTCTTGCCCGCGTTGGGGCGGCCGACGATCGCGATTTGCGGTGTACGATCCTTTTCGGGCTCTCCTTCGAGTGGTTCACAGTACTCCTCGAAGTCCTCGAAGATGGCGTCTTTCAGATCGTCGATTCCGCGATCATGCTCAGCGGAGACCGTAAACAGCCGATCGAAGCCCAGCTCGTAGAAGTCGGCGGCGCGGTCTTCGTGCCCGTGGGTATCGACCTTGTTCACCAAAAGCCAGATCGTCTTGTCCTTGCCCAGCCGGCGCAGGCGCAACGCCACGTCCCGGTCCACGTCGACCAAGCCCTCCTGGCCGTTCACCACGAACAGGATGAGATTGGCGTGGTCGGCGGCCATCTGCACCTGACGCGAGATTTCAGCGTCGAATTTCTCTCCGAGCATGCCGCCCGTATCGGTCACAAGCAGATCGAGCTGCCGGCCGCCCCACAGCCACGTGGTCTTTTCCTCGATGCGATCGCGCGTGACGCCGGGTTCGTCGTGCACGAGCGCGCGACGCTTGCCGATGAGGCGGTTAAACAGGGTGCTCTTGCCAACGTTGGGGCGTCCGGCGATCACGAGGCGCATCATGACTCGTACCCCAATCGTTTGAGGGCCTGCTGGTCTTTCGTCCATTCGCGCAGCACCTTCACGTGCAAGCCTAGGAAGGCGTGGCCCCCAATTAGGGCTTCGATTTCCTCGCGTGCGGCTTGGCCGATCTCCTTGATCTTGGCCCCCCCCTTGCCGACGACGATACCCTTTTGGGAATCCCGCTCCACGAAGATGGTGGCTTCGATGCGCGGGGGGGTGGCGCTCTCGTCGAAGCTTGCGATCTCCACGCCGCAGGAGTACGGCACTTCTTCGCCCAGCTTCAGAAAAATCTGCTTACGAATGAGCTCCGAAACGAAAAACCGCAGGGGCCGGTTCGAGAGGTCGTCGTTTTGGGGGAAATATAGCGGTCCTTCGGGCATTTTAGGCCAGCTCGCGGACAGTAGCTCGCGCGTGCCTTTTTCGATCAGGGACGAGATCGAAAACGTCTGCGCGAATTGTAGCCCGCGCTCATGGGCGGCGGTAACCAGCAAGCTTTCGAACTGGGCCTTGCTCTGGACCGCCGGCCATCCCAGGTCCGACTTCGTGAAAATGAGGAAGATCGGCACTTCTTTAGGCAATAAATCCAGAACGGCAGTTTCTGGTTTTAGCGCAGAGCGCGGATCGACCAGGTACCAAACCAGGTTTGGTTCGGTGAGCGCTTCGCGGGCTTGCCCAACCATGAACTCGTTGATGCCACCGGGCTTTGCGTTGTGAATGCCGGGGGTATCGACGAACACGATCTGGCCCTTCTTTTCGTCGTTATAGATGCCGAAGATTTGGTCACGCGTGGTTTGCGCCTTGGGCGTCACGGCGCTCAAGGGGCTGCCCAACATGGCGTTCAGCAGGCTCGATTTCCCGGCGTTGGGGCGTCCGGCGATCGCGATCCATCCACTCTTCATGATTACACCGTCACGGCTTGGATGGCCGCGCGCGCTGCGTTTTGCTCGGCTTCTTTTTTGGAAGGACCGGTGGCGTGCGCGAGCATTTCATTTTTCAGGCGAACTTCCACCTCAAAGGTCTTAGCGTGGTCCGGCCCGCTTGATCCACGCAGATGGTAGGTCGGCGTGACTTTCCACCGCGCTTGCAAGAGTTCCTGCAGTTGCGTTTTATGGTCGTAGAACGCCATCAAGTGCCGTTCTTCGACGAAGAAGTCGCTGAATAGCCGGCGCACCACGGGAAACACCGCATTGAATCCGCCGTCGAGGTAGATTGCGGCGATCAAGGCTTCGAAGGCGCTCGAGAGAATCGAAGGCTTTTGATTTCCGCCGGTTTGCAGCTCGCCTTTGCCGAGACGAATACAATCTTGCAGCTTGATGGAATTGGCGATTTCGGAAAGAGTTTTTTCGTTCACGACGGAGGCACGCATTTTCGAAAGGCGACCTTCGTTCGCGTTGGGAAAGGATTCGAGTAGGAGGTCGGAAACGACGACATCGAGGATCGCATCGCCTAGGAATTCGAGGCGCTCGTTATCGCGCAAAGCCACCGGCTTATCGGAGAGAAACTCATGGCCATAGGAGGTGTGGGTCAGGGACTGTAAAAGGATACCCCGATCACCAAACTGATAACCCAGTCTTTCTTGAAGCTTCTCAAAATGCATAACACTCCGGGACCATCCGGCCGAACCAACCACCTTGATTTACAATACGTGACATGCCTTGTCAAATTTAAGGATTCGATGGGGAGGCGGACTTTAAAGAAATAAATTAATGTTTACTAGCAGTTAACTGGCGGAGGGGGGCCGTCATAAGGGTTGCGCTCACCCGTTACATTCGTTATAGAGGACTGCGTCATGAGATCGTCTGCGATTTCGCAGTCTTGGGGGAATTGGGTAGCATGAAGACGTCGAAAGGCTTCCATTTCATCGGGCTGGCTCTCGTCGCGGGGGCCGCCACCGCTTTCGCGGATATTCCTGCCGAGGACGGCAAGGTAATCACCTTTCTTCACACGAACGACCTTCATTCCCACTTCCGGCCCCACGGCGACGTGCTCATGCTGGGCGGGGTTGCCCGCTTAAAAACGCAGATCGACCGCCTGCGCGCGGAGGCTCCTCGTAGTTTCCTCGTCGATGGCGGCGATTGGTCCGAGGGCTATATCTATTACAATTTCGGCGCGGGGCTGGAGAGCATGCGCATGCTCGACCGTTTGGGGTACGACGCCGCCGTCATCGGAAACCACGACTGGCTGAATGGCCCGGACTGGTTACTCGACTTGGCCGGGATTCTTAAACCCAAGACGAAATTTCTGGGCGCAAACCTTTCGCTGGCAAAGTTCGATCAGGCGGAGCGATTTCGGGAAAATTTCCTCCCCTACGTGATCCAGGAGAAGGACGGTATCAAAGTCGCCTTTATTGGGGTTCTCACCTACGAGCTGATTTACGATAAATATTTTCGGCCGGTACGCATCGAATCCCCCTTCACTATCATCAGGGACTTAGCGGAGCGCCTGAGCCATGAAGTGGATATGGTGGTGGCGGTTTCTCACAATAGCTTAGGGACGAACCACAAGCTCCTGCGGGCCGCCCCGGCGCTCGATCTCATCATCGGGGGCCACGACCACGTGAAGCTGCTCGCGCCGATCAAGGTCGAGCGTGACGGCACCACGCCCGGTTACGTGGTGGAAGCCGGCAAGCACGGTGAATATCTGGGGCGGATTGATTTTCACGTCACTCCGGGTCAGCGTCCCGCCTACGTGAGTCACGGCCTCTACCAGATCGACGCGCGAATTCCCGAAAGCGACGAAATTGCGGGCGTGGTGGAGGAAGTGGAGGCTCGGCTCGAGGGCAAGTTCGGCCCGATTTTCCATGACCACGTCGCGGACTCCGAGCTGTACGGATACGTCCAGGGCGCCGAAAGCCTCGCGGGGAACCTGACCACGGACGCCTACCGCGCCTTTACGGGCGCCGACGTGGCGCTCGATCAAGCGAACTTCATCCATGCGCCGCTCCCCCGCGGGAGCGTGACCACCGCGGACACCATCAACATGCTACCCACGGTCTTTCACGCCAAGACGGAGCGCACTTGGACGGTAAAGACCTTGCCGATACGGGGAGATCTACTTCAATCGCTTCTGAATGTCCTGTTCGCGTCAAGTTTTTCCGCTACGAGTGGTCAGGTCAGCATGTCGGGCATTGAGGTGCGCTACAGCCAGGGGAAGTACCCCGGAAATTTAAGCCCTACCCTCGCGCTGATATTCGGGGCGCTCGACCCCATTACCACCATCAATCACGATCCGAAGGCGGCGCTCCCGACCGCCACGCACCTCACCGATGTCCGCGTCGGCGGCCGACCCATCAAGCACTCGCGAGTCTACACCTTGGCCGCTAGCCAGAATATTTTTGAAGCAATCAACTTCGTGAATTCCGTCGTTCCGTCGTTGGTTCCCACCGCCGGCCTGGTGGATACGGACATGGAGGCATGGCGCGTGTTGCGCCAGCATCTTCAGAAATCTCAGCGCGTGACTCGTGACAACCTGGCCGTCGGGAAGCGCGTACGTAGCGAACAGCCCGATTTGGCGGTGACGGTGAACGATATCGAATGGCAGCCCCACGGCCCCCAGGCGACGACTTGGAACCAGATTGGCGTGCGCGCATCCCTGAGAATCAAGGTGTTCAACTTTGGGCTTGAGGCCAGCGCGCGGTCGGGGCGTGAGCTTGAGATTCTGGGTAGTCTAACGGGCGGGAATCTCGCCGTGGAAACGCAGTTCGTCGCCCTCTCGGGCCAAATCCCGTTGCCTTCGATTGCACCGGGCGCGTCGACCGAAGTTGCGCTCGACGTAGTCTTGCCTGGAGACTCGGAGTTCGGCCTTTACCCGCTAACGGCTCGGATCACGGGCGGGGTTGATGAAATCAACCACACGAACGACGAGGCGACGCGCTGGTTTCGTTATCCGGTGGAGTGAGTCCTCAAGAGTTTTGCGATTAACGAAACAAAAATTGTTTCAGCTTACGACCCCGTTCAGAGCTCTGGAATTACACGTATTTTACAGGTATTTCGCTTAACTAAATAGAAAGGACTAACCTTCGGTCCCTTTACATCCTGACTGCTTGCGTTACCATTCTGTAGACGGGGGGAATTCCATGCGAAGAATAATGAGCTTTAGCTTAGCGCTTGCTTGTTCGATTTTTATCGGTCTAGGGCCTGTCGAGGCTTCAGATAAGATAGATCCGGATACTTCTAAAAGCGCTGCGGTCGGGTTTCCTCAGGTAACATTACGCTGTTCGGCGGGCGAAATCTTTGCTTTCGGTCCCGAGGAAGACGGTTACACTTGCGAAAGAACTTGCCGCCTTTGTGTTGCTGGCACAAATTTCTGCGGACAAGCTTGGAGTGATTTCTATATTGTATATTACCCCGACGGTTGCTAGCGGGTCGAGCTAGCTTCGGGTGGGAAGTGGAGACGTAAAGGAAGCCAGCAAGGCCGCTTCGCCGGCGTCCTTTAAGCGCAGTAACCCCCGCAAACTTCCGGTCACGACCGTGTTTTCGAATGTCGCGGGTACTCCTCCAGGATGCTCCACTAGTACTCGCAAGTAATCGCGGGTGTGCCCCATCCACCATCCCTCTGCCCCGTTCGGTCCGGCATGCGGAGATTCGATGAGAACGTCTTCGATCGAGTTCCCGTGACGGGCGCGGGCGGCGTGATAGTGCGCTTCCACTCGCCGCAGATTCAATGCTTGCAGCTCTCGGGCGCGGCGCTTACGTATCGCGACCGGAACCGATCCCGGCAGGCGAGTTGCCGGCGTGGACGCGCGCTCGCTGTACGGAAAGACGTGCAGACGGGTCCACGGGAGCGCGCCGAGCGCGTCACGCGTCCACGCGAAAATTTCGTCCGTCTCGCCAGGAAAGCCCGTGATCAAATCCATCCCGACGTAGACCCCGTTGGGAGTTCCCGCCGCGGGCTTCAGCCCGGCTAAAGCGCGCAAGCATCGCTCCACTTCGTCAAACCCATATCCTCGTTTCATCAGTCTTAGAATCCCGGTATGCGGGCTTTGCAGCGAGACATGAAAATGCGGGCACATTCGGGGCTCTGTCTCCACGAGCAGCAGTAGTCCCGGGGTGATTTCCGTCGGATCGAGCGAGCTCACGCGCACGCGTTCAATGGCGGTCTCTTGAAAAATCATCGTGAGCAGCTCCTCGAGCGCCGTCCCTTTGGGTGCCCACTCCATTCCGTAGTCGCCCACGTTCGTGCCGGTCAATACGACTTCCCGGGCGCCGTCTTCTACCAAGGCTTGAATCTGCTCAAGGATAGCGCGGGGACGTAGGCTGCGGCTAGGGCCGCGGCCGTAAGGAATAATGCAAAAAGTGCAGAAAGAATTGCAGCCTTCCTGAATTTTCAAAAAAGCCCGGGTGCGGCCCGCGGAATTTCTCTCCGCCCCGGGGGCGCGCAGCGCCTTCAGGCTTTGCGGGGAAATGCTTAGGCTATCCGGTAGTGGCCACTCGCGGTCCAAGGGATGACGGGATCGAAGCTCGTCATATCCAAGCGCGGAGCCAAGAACTTCGGCCCCTCCATTGGTCTCTCGGGGCTGGGAGAGACGTGCAGCGGTTGCTAGCTCATCCAGCATGGCCAGCAGTTTGGGTTTGTCCCGATTGCTCACCACGTGAGTGAGGCCTGGGGTGGACGCCATCCCCCGGGGGTCGACCTCGGCTCCGCAGCCGGTAATTACCACGGGGGCGCCCGCGTTTAGCCGCGCCAAGCGGGTGGCGGTTTTGCGTGAAAGTTTATCGGCTTCGTTCGTCACCGTGCAGCTGTTCACGAGACAAAGATCGGCGCTCTCTCCTTCCCGGGCGGGCACCCAGCCGCGGGCTTGGAGTTCGGCTTCCAACAGCTGACTGTCGTAGGTATTAGCCTTGCACCCGAGGGTGCGAAGCGCGTAGCGCTTAAGCGTTCCCGACATGATCGATGAATCCCCCGCCCAGCACATCGTCGCCTTGGTAAAAAACCACGGCTTGCCCGGGCGTGATCGCGCGCTGGGGAGCATCGAAAGAAACTTGCACAGTTTGATTTTCGAAAACATTCACCGTGCAGTCAGCTTCCGTTTGGTGAGAACGAATACGAGCTTTGCACTTCAAGGAGTGAAGGCCCAATCCCTCGAGCGGACGAATCCAATTCACTTTGGACGCCATGAAGTCTTGCTGAAAGAGTTGTTTTTCGGGGCCTAGGATCACCACGTTCTGAGGTGCGTCGAAGCCCACCACGAAGTAAGGATCCTTGGGGTTGTCGTTCTTGCCAAGATCCAGTCCCTTACGCTGACCGATGGTATAGCGATGGAGGCCCTGGTGCTGGCCGATCACTGACCCGTCGAGGTTCGTCATGTTGCCGGGCGCGCGAAGCTCGGGCGCGGTGCGGGCCTCAATGAACTGCTTGTACCCTTCGTCGCCGATGAAGCAGATCTCCTGGCTATCCGGCTTCTCGGAAACCGAATCGAGCCCAAACTCCGCCGCGAGCTTACGCACGCCTTGCTTGGGGAGGTCGCCGAGCGGCATCAGGGTTCGACGGAGCGCCTTTTGGGTGAGACCAAAAAGAAAATAGCTTTGGTCTTTACGAGGATCGAGGCCTTTACGTAACGAGGCCATGCCGGTCTGATGGTCGGTTACGACCTGAGCATAGTGGCCGGTCGCCACCAGCTCGCATTCCAAATCGTCCGCCTTCTGGAAGAGATAGCTGAACTTGATCTTGGTGTTGCATTGCACGCATGGATTCGGCGTCCGGTTCTGTAGATACTCGTGCACGAAGTAATCCACGACATCTTCCTGGAAGACGTCTTGGGCGTTGATCACGTAATAGGGAATGTCGAGCTTGTCGCAGACCCGGCGGGCGTCATTGGAATCCACGAGCGAGCAGCAGCGCCCACCGAAACGCTCAGTGTTCTTGCCCGCCTGATTCCACAGCTGCATGTGTACGCCGATAACATCGAAGCCTTGGGTCTTGAGCAGCGCGGCCGTGACGGAGCTATCCACACCGCCACTCATGGCGACCAGGACTCTCTTTTTGGCCCCGCCAGTGGCGGGCATTGGGGTTTCGGTTGCGTTCATGCTCTTTTAATAAAAACGTTAAATGCCGACTTCGGACGACTTCGCCCGTTGCCGTACTCTCTCCACGGCTTTCGCCGTGGCGGCCACAAAGCCTTCCAGGCTTTCCCACGTATCGCGTTCCGAGAGCGACACGCGGATGGCCGACATGGCCTCCGCCCGGCTCCTTCCCAGAGCCAGCAGCACGTGGGAAGGCTCCACCACCCCGCTGGCACAGGCGGAGCCCGCACTTACAGAATAGCCGGCGAGATCCAGGGCCATGACCAGACTGTCTCCACCTACCCCGTGGAAGGATACGTTCAAGGTGTTGGCCACCCGAGGTGCGCCTTGACCATTGACGATCGTTTGCGGGATAGCGTCACAGATAGCACTTTCCAGGCGCGCCCGCAACGGAGCGACCGTCTCTGCCCAAACCATGGGTTGGATCTGGCGGGCCGCGATTCCCATAGAAATGATTCCCAGCAGATTTTCCGTGCCCCCGCGCCGCCCTTTTTCTTGGTGACCATGGATAACGGGGTCGATTCCATTTCCGGGCCGCATCCAGATGGCGCCGGCGCCAGCGAGACCGCCAATCTTGTGGGCTGACACCGATAAATAGTCAGCCCCGGTTTCGGCGGCGTTAAAGCCGAGCTTTCCCCAGGCTTGGGCGGCATCGAGATGCCAGCGTAACCGCGGGGCTATCTGTTCACGCGCGGTCCGCAGGGAGCGATTCAGTGAGGAGAGATCAGAGATGACACCCGTTTCGTTATTTACCCACACCGTGCTGAGCAGGGCGGTCTCGGGACGCACCAATGCGCTCAGAGCGGCGCCCTGGGGCCCGCCCGCCCTATCGACGGGCAGTAGATCCACTTTTCCGCCCTCCGCCTCAAACCACTTTTGCATCTGCAGGACGGAGTCGTGCTCGACCGGCGTGGTGATCCAGCGGGGTGATGGAGTCGCCCGCAGGGCCTTTTCTAAAACGGTTTTAATGATGAGTTGATTGGCTTCGGTGCCGGAAGAGGTAAAGAGGACTTGTTCGGGGTCAGTGCCGGCGCCAAAAGACGCAGCTACGCCTTCACGCGCTTCGGCGATATGGCGCTTAGAGATTCGACCGTGAGCATGAATGCTGGACGGATTGGCGAAGAGATCAGTCGCGAGCAAATCGCGAAGCGCCTCTCTCACCCGAGGGTGGAGGGGCGCTCCTGCGTTTGCATCAAGATAGATCTTTTTCCCGGCCAGCATTGGGGCCTGCGGCGGGAGCTTGCAATCCCGTTTGGTCGAGCATCTTTTCGACGCCCTTCGGGAGCTCCTGGGTGCCACGAGCCTTGCGGATCAAATCGCCCACCGACGTGGTGGTGAGATACTCCTGCATGATCGTGCCGAGATTTTCGAAGTAGGTCTTGGTGAGCACGAACTCAACCGTGTCGCTCTTCAAATCACCGGATCCGATCAGATCGCGGGCTGGATTGATGTTTTCGCCCACGCTGACGAGAACATCGCGAATCGAGATCTCATCCATCGAGCGAGCCAAAACATAACCACCGCCCGGACCACGAACGCTCTTCACCACCGAGCCTTTGCGCAGGCGGCGGAAAAGTTGCTCGAGGTAATGCAGCGAAATGTTTTGACGCTCGGAAATCTCCTGCAGACGTACGGGACGTCCGTTGGAGTTGAACGTTAAATCCAAAATCGCTCTTACGGCGTATCTTCCTTTTGATGTCAGACGCATCTAATTCCTCCCTTTCCCCTCTCACACTGTTTTGGGGAAATGCGACTTCCTTTCACAGACATTCCGTCAAAGTTAAGTCGGTTCGCACGCAGGGAAAAACTCCCGACGCACGAAGTGAAACACATTTAGAGTCGTAGCATGCTGTATAGGACGAGTCAACTAATGAGATCCGGATTTTTTCCGGCTGGCCCGGGTCAACGGAATGCCCTCTAGTACCCGGTAGAATTCACCGATACGACTCTTAGGTGAGTGTGTACTTTTTACATTTATGAGCGATCAGAAACCCAAAAAACCGGACTCTAGCGCGGCATTTTTACATGACTCGGAGACCTCCGACATCCGTGAAATGCCCAGCATTACCACGCTCATGGCTCGAAAAAAATTAGCAATATCAAATAGTTCTGAGCCACCTCTATTCAAACAAGACAAGCCAGCGGCCCCTCCACCCCCGCCTGGACGGTCACCGTCAAAAAGTCCTCCTCCTCCCCCCACCGGCGGGCCGACTTTTTCTCGTTCGTCCACGCCTTCCCACTCCGAAGATCGGCCGCTCTTTGAAACCGAAGCGGAAAAACCGGCGGCGAAGGGAAACAGCGATCCCGAGAAGAAAACACGCGAGCCGCAAGAAATTTCCATCGTCATGGACGTGGGCGAAGACATCAAATTCGAAACGCGTAACGAGCCCCAAGTGGAAGTCACTCCGCTGACGAACGAGGAGGAAATTCGTGAGCCGAAGACCTCTTCCGGAATTCTTTTCAATCCGAGCGAAGAAGTTTCGGAACCCTCGTTGGGCGAGCTGAGTCACGGCATTGAAGCGGTCGCGGCCCAGCCCCAGCCCGCGCTGCCAGCTTTGAAGGTTCAGCGCGCGAGACGCCGGGAAGAGCATCCCGGAGGAGGCGCGAAGGCGCTCGTCAAATGGGAGATCAATACCCTGCGCGCGAGCGCCGATCCGATGGGCGCGGCCTTGGTGGGATTGCTTCAACAAGGTGTCGAGAGCGCGGCCTTTCTGGCGATCGCGCCGCCCCCACCGGGCGCGAAGGCGCCGGTTTTCGTGGCCACCGCCGCCGTCGGCGTGGCGGATAAATTCACTTTTTGGCAGGGCTTAACTTGGGATCCGGCTTTGGTGCCGGATCTTTGGAACACGCTCGTGAAAACGGGCTACGTAGAACTGGCGCCCCCGGGGCCGAGCACGGTCACTATCAGTACCCGCAACGTCGTGCGCGCGGCCTTTGGCGCGCGAGACGCCGAATACCTCACGCTCGTGCGGGTGGGAAGCGCCACGGCCTGTCGCGGGGCACTTGTCCTCATTTCGACGATGAGTCTCACTTCGGCGGTCGAGGCGGCGATTCCTACCTTAAGCCTCGCGCCACCGCGCAAAGTTGCTTAGCCTGCCTAGGGGTCTATTTCCACGAAGCCTATAGGTGTGCCCAAAGGCGTTCAAAAAATGCGCTGCTCACGCTTTTTTGGTCCGCAACCACGCAATTCCCTTCATGATCGATGCGTGCCCTTACGGAAACCACGACACTCCGGGGCGCGTATCCCGTAGGGTCGTCATTAGATAAGTCGGGACTGTCGGAGTTTGGAAAGCCTAACTTCACGAGGGCGGTGGACGGCTCCTCCGCGCTGTTCGAGGTTTTCTCAACCAGTTCCCAATTGGCGTGACGAGTAAAGTGGTCTTTTACTAAAACCTCGAAATAGAGTGACCTCGAAGTACGAATGGCCGACTTTCCATCAGGAGACAAACTTCGACGCAGATTCGTCTGCCTCAACCTGATTAGGTCTCCGAAGGTCTGGGGATCGCTTAACGCCGAATTGATCTCATTCCACTGCTTCTGTAAACAATCAGACTGGAGAGAGTTGACGTCGCGGATCGTGAACCAGTCGATCAAGACCGGCTCTCCCTTGTAGCCATAGGGCCGGTAGGCCAAGTTGAGACTATAGTTGGGTCGGAAGCTCTCGTGCTCGATCAAGGCTTTCCACTCTTTCGCTTCCGCCGAACTGGGGAACCACCTCACCACAGCCCCATTCGGCTGGCCGGTGCCAAAGCCGAAAGTATAGTGGCGCTGTTCGACCGTGTAGGGCATGGGTCCCCACATTTGAACGCGGTCCTCGCCGGCGACCACCTGGGCTTCGTTTCCGAGCTGAATTTCTACGCGATTAAGAGCGGCGGAGACCGTTTTCGACAGATAGGCCAACGTGGGATCCGCCTGGACAGTCGCAATTGAAAGCAGAAATGAAAGTAGCATGGCAAGTCCTTTCCGATTACAGAGATTTCGACTTTCCACCAGAGCAACCGCCGTACCGGTTGCCGGCTGGATAAAAAAAATCCGCTTACTGCGTAGGAGAGCTGCGAACCACGAGTACCTTCTGGGCTTAGTGAAAACGAAGAGCGATCATGACGCCGAGTAAGCGCACGGGTATGGGGATTGCGGCGGGGCGATTCCCTGTAAATATTTCCCGGCTGTTTAAAACCTAAGCAGCTTTCGAAGGTTTGGCCGCCCGGGGACGAATTCGAGCTGAATTCGAAGAGAGTTCGGAGAGGTAGGCGGAGCCACCCGCTCCACCCACTGCGGGAAGCGAGAAGCCCATTCGCAAATCACAATCGCGGCGCGCTCGAGGAAATAGCTCTCGATTCCGGCGGCTTCGAGCTCCATTTCGTCCTCCAGGCGATAGAGGTCGACATGAATGACTTCGCCCCGGGGCGTGGCATACTCGTGAGCGATGGAGAAGGTAGGACTACCGGCCGACGCTTCCGGTCCCCCCAGCGCCGCGATGAGGAAGCGCGCGAAGGTGGATTTACCAGCGCCGAGCGGTCCCTCCAGTAACACACAGTCTCCTGGCTTAAGATCCGCGGCAAGTTTGCCGGCGTAGGAGCGCAAGCCGACCTCGGTTAACCCCGCGGGCTTGCGTATGGGCTGGCGGCGCTTAGACGAGGCGCGCTTTGCCTTCTTCGGGGAAGGCTTCTTTGCGCGGCGTTTTGAGTTCTTTGAAGGCATTGCCGATGTTCTCGATAATATCCGGTGCAGTCATGGAGCGGTGTCCCTGAGAGTTGGCCGCGAAATCTCCGGCCAAGCTGTGCAAGTAGATCGCTAGCTGCGTCCCTTTGAAAGGATCCATCTTTTGTCCAAGTAAGCCGCCGATCATCCCGGCGAGCACGTCCCCGCTCCCCGCGGTGGCCATGCCGTCGTTGGGATAGTGGTTGAAATAAATGACGTCGTCGGTGGAGCCGATGATCGTCGCTGCGCCTTTGAGCATCACGACTCCGTGAGTGAGTTTTACGGCCCGCTTAACGCTGCCGATGGGATCCTCGAGCACTTCCCGCTTATCTACATCTAGGAAGCGAGCCATCTCTCCCGGATGGGGTGTAATCACGGTCGGGGCCGCGCGTCCCTGTAGGAGCGCGTGCATCTTGTAATCTGAAATCAAATTGAGGCCATCGGCGTCAATCACCAGCGGGCCTTTGTAGGCACCCAGCAGATGTTCCATCAGGATTTTCCCATCTGGACGCGTGCCCAAGCCTGGGCCAACAACAATGCTGGAGTACCCCTTCAGGGCTTTCATGTAGGTCTCGAGCTCGGGGCCTTCCAGCTCGATGGGTACCGCCATCGTCTCGTCCGGCAGTTTCATGAGCAGGATATCCATGGAGTCCTTCCAGGAGGCGACCGTCACCAAACCCGTTCCCATTTTATGGCAGGTGCGCGCGGCCATAACGATCGCGCCGAGCCGCCCGGGGCTTCCTCCCACCAGCAGGGTGTGCCCGAAGGAATTCTTGTGCCCGTAGCGATCGCGGCGCTTCAGGAGTTTCGCCATGGGTTGGCGGCGGAGGAGAAATTTGTCGCCCTCCTTACGGAAGCGTGGCGGGAGCGAAATGTCAACGTTGACAAGCTCCCCGCGGCGGCCCGCTCCCGGGGGGAAGAAATGCCCTAGCTTGGGGAAACCGAACGAAACGGTGAGATTTGCCAAGATTGACGTGCCGTGGACGGCGCCCGAATCGCCGTTTACGCCCGTGGGCATATCGAGGGCCACGACTTGGGAGAATCGTTGGTGATTGATGATCTCCACCACGTCATAAAAGATGCCTTCTAGATTCCCCTTTAGCCCGGTGCCGAGGATGCCGTCGATGACCGTAAAGGGTCCCGAGGAACTCTTAAAGAAGGACTCCAGATCGGCGGCGGTATCCAGGTGGATGAGTTTCGCCTTCATTTGCTTGAGAATTTCGTAATTCTTTCGGACGGGGCCGCTATATTGGGAAGGGTCCACGAGATGGAAGATGCGGACTTTGCGTTCAAGGCAGAGCAGGCGGCGGGCGACGACGAAAGCATCGCCGGCGTTATTGCCTTTGCCCGCGAAGACGAGGATTTCCGTCTGCTTGCCGGCGTCTGGAAAGTACTCGAACAGCACGTTCACCGCCGCACGGCCGGCGTTCTCCATTAAAAGTTGGGCGTCGATTTTGTATTCGGTTTCGGCTAACCGGTCGAGCTCGCGCATCTCGCTGCTGGTGCAAATCCTTAACGGTGAAGCCATCGTGTCTCCCCTATCCTAACTTCCTATTTCAAGGCGCCGCGATCGCGGACACCATCTCCCGCACGGCTTGCCCCAGGCCCACGAGGGCGGCCCGGCAAACGATCACGTGCCCTATGTTGTACTCTTCAATTAGCGGTGCGCCGCCTCCGCGGTCCATGACGACCACGGGCCGAACGTTGTCGTAGTCCAGTCCATGCCCGGCGTGAGGATGGATGCCGAGCTGCAAGGCAAGCTTGGCGGCGGTCTCCAGCTTCTTTAACTCGGCTTCGATTTTTTTCGCAGGTGGATTGGTCATCTGGGAAAGAATGCAGTAGTGCCCAGTGTGAAACTCCACGGCGTCGGCGCCGAGCGCCTGACTCAGCTTCACGGCCTGCACGGAGGGCTCGATGAACAGGCTGACCTTCGTGCCTTGCTTCTTGAGGTCTTGAATTACCTTCGCTGCGCGTTTTTTGGTCTTCAGCAGGTTCAACCCGCCCTCGGTAGTGACCTCGGCGCGCTTTTCCGGCACCAGGCAGGCCCAATCGGGTCGGATTTTTTTGGCGAAACGCACGATTTCGTCGGCGAGGCACATCTCCAGATTCAGCGGCACGCGTAGTTTCGCGCGCAAATCCTTTACGTCTTGATCCTGAATGTGACGTCGATCTTCCCGCAGATGAACGGTGATCTGCTGGGCGCCCGCGTCTTCGACGATGCGGGCGGCCTCGAGTAGATCCGGATAAGGCGTGCCGCGCAGCTGGCGCAGGGTCGCGATGTGATCGATATTTACCCCTAATCGGGGCACGGAATGCTTATCGAAAGTGGACGGGGAGGTCGCGCGGGCCATGATCAATCAACCTAAGTGTCGCTGGATGGAGGCAGCGATGTCCTGGGAGAGGGTCTGGATTTGCCGTAAATCCTCCCCTTCTACCATGACTCGAGCCAAGGGCTCGGTGCCGGAATAACGGACAAAAACGCGGCCGCGGTCCTTCAGGGCCTTCTCCGCCTTTTCTATCATCTTCTGGATTTCACCGACGCTCTCGAAGGGCTCTTTCTTTGAAACGCGGACGTCGTTGCGGACCTGCGGGAAAAGTTGGATGGCCTGCTTGAGCTCCGAAAGAGGCTTCTTGGTTCGGCGCACGGTTTCGAGGACCTTCAGCGCGGCCACGATTCCATCGCCGCTGGTGCACTGATCGAGAAAGACGACGTGGCCCGATTGTTCGCCGCCCAGGTTAAATCCATTCTTGCGCATGGTATCCACTACGTAGCGGTCCCCCACCTGGGCGCGGACCATTGAGATGCCATGCTTTTTCAGCGTTACTTCCAAGCCATAGTTGGACATCGGTGTCGTCACCACCGTGTTTTGTGCGAGGGTTTGTTCCTGGCACATCTGCAACGCACAGAGCCCGATGATCTGATCGCCGTCGACGATCTCGCCGTTTTCGTCTGAAAGGATGCATCGGTCGCCGTCCCCATCGAGGGCGATCCCCACGGCAGCCTGGGCCTCCATAGTGGATGCGGCGACGTACTCGGGATGGAGCGCGCCGCACTTTTCGTTGATGTTCATCCCGTTTGGGGTTACGCCCCGGCGGATCACTTCGGCGCCCAGCTCTTCGAACACCATGGGTGCGACCTTGTAGGCGGCGCCGTGGGCGCAGTCGAGTACGATACGCATGCCCTGGAGGTCGAGATCACGGGCGAAGAGGCTCTTTAGAAAAACGACGTAACGCCCAATGGCGTCTTCGATTCGGGTGGCCTTGCCGATCTTGTCGTGTGTGGGGCGAAACTTGTCTGTCTCCTTCGAAAAGACGAGCTGCTCGATTTCGGTTTCCACGGCGTCAGGCAGCTTGTACCCATCGGCGGAGAAGATCTTGATACCGGTGTCATAATAGGGATTGTGCGAAGCCGAGATCATGATGCCAGCGTCGGCACGCATGCTCTGGGTGACGAAGGCCACCCCGGGCGTGGGAAGCGGACCTAAAATCACTGCATCCGCCCCCATCGAGCAGATACCCGACACGAGCGCGGTCTCGATCATGTAGTTGGCGACGCGAGTGTCTTTGCCCACGACGATGCGTGGCTTTCGGCCGATGTGCGTCTTTTTGAAAACATGCGCGACCGCCTTCCCCACGGCCATGGCGATTTCGCCAGTCATGGGGAACTCGTTGGCCATGCCACGAATACCGTCGGTCCCAAAGAGTCGGGTCATGGCCTCTTTCTAGCAAAGAAGCGCTTGATTTAAAAGAGCTTAACCTGGACCCGCTCTGGCTGGGTACGGACCAGGGAGATGTTGGTGGGAAGCTTGACGGTGACCGGGGCCGTATGGGCGCCCTTCGCTTTGCCCGTTAAATCCACCTCGGCGAACACCTTGGTTTGGTCCAGGGTGTTTAAGGCTTCCTGGCTGGCCCGGACGAAGACGGTGACCGATTTCTCATTTACGGAGCTTTGTAGCGGGCTGATGACTCGCACCGGCACGTTCCGTATCTTGAAATTCGCGGAGACCGCCTCGAGCGTAAGGGTCAGCTTCGGCATTTCTCCGACGGACTGGACGTGCGGGAAGCTTTGCAGGTCGAGTTTATAGGGGCGGTTGTCCGATTGCTTCATCTTCGAGATGTCGACCGGCATCGTCGCCACTTCCCCGATTTTTTCCACCTGCGATCGCGCGCCGCGGATCATCACCTCGGGCGGGAAAAAGGTACTGGCGACGAGATGAAAGCCTTCCTCGGGTGTCCCGCGGGTTTCCAGGCGCACCGGAACCGATTTCGACGTCACTTCTTCCAGCACGAAGTCGATACTGGACGGGTTTACGGAAATAGTTTTCACGCCGGAGTACTGCTGGATGCTGTCCGTGTCGAGATGATAGGAGATCATGCCGGGTTTGGAATTCCGCAGGTCGATCTCGATGGGCGCGTCGTTACGGCTCAAGATCGAGCGTAAAAGGGTATTTGGGCCGGAGATCCGGAAATGCGCGGACGGGGGCACGCGGCTCACTACGACCATGTCTTCTGCAGTGATGACCTTCAAGGCGACTTCTTTATCGCGGACGGCGGGCCGGGACCCCATCACGATCGACCAAAGCACGAACGCGATGAGGATTGAGATCATTTTCGTGCCGAAGTTATGCGTGACGAGGCTGAGGAGCGCGCGCAAGTAGATCATTCGTCACCTTCGGCCACTTCGGCGATCGTGCCATCACGCACTCCGGCGACCCGATGCGACTCCACCCAGGCGCGGAAACGGCGGAACAGGCCAAGCTGGGCCTTAGAAACATCAAGCAGCGCTTTCAGGCTCTGGCGGAGCTCACGCTCGGATAAGTTCAAGGTGATCTTGCCGTTTTTCACGAGGTGGCATTGTCCCGCCTCTTCGGAAATCAAAATCACGATCGCGTCGGTCTCCTCCGTGAGGCCCAAGGCGGCACGGTGGCGCGTGCCGAACTTTTTATCAATATTCGGATCCATCGAAAGCGGCAAGAAGCAGCCGGCGGCGGCGATGCGCCCGCCCGTGATGATAACCGCGCCGTCGTGGATTGGAGAGTTATGCACGAACACGGAGTAGAGCAGCTCAGCCTTCACTCGCGAGTCTAGGTTGGACCCCGTCTCGATAAAGTTTTTAAGGCCGGTTTCCCGCTCGATCACGATGAGCGCTCCGATTTTTTCGCGGGCCAGGCGCGAGGAAGCGCGCGCGATCTCGCTGATCATCTCCTGCTCTTCTTCGGACGTGCCGGGAAAGAAAGGGTTCTTGCCGACATTCGTGAGGGCTCGGCGCAGATCGTCTTGAAACAGCACGATCACGATCAGGATGAGGTAGTCGAAGAAATACGACAGCATCCAATAGCTGGTGAAGAGCGCGAAGCGCTGGGCGGCGAAAAAAGCGATGCCCAGAATGCCCAAGCCGGTGAGCATCTGCATCGCGCGGGTGCCTTTGATGAGAAGCAGGACGCGATAGACGATGAACGCGACGATCACTACGTCCATCAAGTCGAGTAGACGTAGGCCGGTATGGAAATTAGCGAACCATTCGGTCAACGAAAAAGACTCCGATCAAACGTTCAAGCGGGCGCCGGCGCGGGCGTGGTGCCTCCTTCGGTCCCGGGGTTCACTGCCTTTTTCTTATCGGTAACCTTGTCCGGCGTCGTGGAAGCGGCCGAGCCTTCGGTTGGCTTCGTGCGGACGATCTTCTGGCCTTGGACGATCTGCTCGACTTCGGCGCCATCGATGGTCTCGTGCTCGAGCAGCGCGCCCGCCAGGGCGTGCAGGATATCGAGCTTCGCCGAAAGAATTTCCTTCGCGCGGCGATAGTTGCGTTCGACGATGTCGCGGATTTCCCGGTCGATCGTCTGCTGGGTTTGCTCCGAATAGTCGCGGCTCTGGGCGATGTCGCGGCCTAGGAACACGGCTTCGCCGTCTTTCTTGCCGAACGAGAGCGGCCCCAAAACGTCGCTCATCCCCCACTCACAAACCATGCGCCGGGCGAGATCGGTCGCGCGCTCGATATCATTGCCGGCGCCCGTGGTCTTTTGATTGAAGATGAGTTCCTCGGCGATCCGGCCGCCCATCAAGAAAGCGATAAGATTTTCGGCTTTCTCACGCTCCATGCTGAGGCGATCTTCCGTCGGCAGGGTCTGGGTGAGGCCCAGCGCGCGGCCGCGCGGGATGATTGTGACCTTGTGAATCGGGTCGGTGCCCGGCAGGAACTTGCCCACGAGCGTGTGGCCGGCCTCGTGATAGGCCGTCGTCTTGCGCTCGCTATCGGAAAGCACCATGCTCTTGCGCTCAACGCCCATCAGGACCTTGTCCTTGGCGTTTTCCAAATCGGAGAGTTCGACCATCTTCTTGTCCGAGCGCGCGGCCAGAAGCGCCGCTTCATTCACGAGGTTTTCGAGGTCCGCGCCGGAGAAACCGGGCGTGCCCTTGGCGATCGTCGAAAGATCCAAGTGTTCCACGAGCGGTACCTTGCGGGTGTGGACTTTCAGAATTTGTTCGCGTCCTTTCACATCGGGCGCCGAAACCACCACGCGGCGGTCGAAGCGACCGGGGCGTAACAGCGCCGGGTCCAATACGTCGGGACGGTTGGTCGCGGCGATGAGGATCACGCCTTCGTTCGATTCGAAGCCGTCCATCTCGACCAGTAGCTGGTTCAAAGTCTGCTCGCGTTCGTCGTGACCGCCGCCCAATCCCGCGCCGCGGTGGCGGCCCACGGCATCGATTTCGTCGATGAAGATAATGCAGGGTGCGTGCTTCTTTCCTTGTTCGAAGAGGTCGCGAACGCGCGATGCGCCCACGCCGACGAACATTTCCACGAAGTCGGAGCCTGAAATTGAAAAGAACGGGACTCCGGCTTCGCCCGCGATGGCCTTCGCCAGTAAGGTCTTCCCCGTGCCCGGAGGGCCCATCAAAAGCACGCCCTTGGGGATGCGGCCGCCCAGACGGGTGAACTTTTTGGGGTCCTTGAGGAACGCGATAATTTCTTGGAGCTCTTCTTTGGCTTCTTCCACGCCAGCCACGTCTTTGAACGTGATCCGATTATTTGACTCGGTGAGTAATCGCGCTTTACTCTTGCCGAAAGACATGGCTTTGCCGCCGCCGATCTGGATCTGGCGCATGAATAAGAAGAAAAATAGAAACAGCAAGAGCATCGGGAACCAAGAGATCAGGACTTGCTGCCAGATCGGGGTCTTCTCCGCCTGCTCATAGTTGGGGATGATGTTGTTCTGCTGCAGGATTTCAAAAACCTTCGCGTTGGAAGTATCGCCCACGGTTTGAAAAAACTTTTTCCCGTCGGGTCCGGCGTCCTTGAAGGTGCCGACGATGAGGTTGTCGGCTTTGAAGGTCACCTCTTCGACCTTGCCTTCTTTGACGTACTCTACGAATTGGCTGAACTTCACCTTGCGGCTATGGCGATTGCCGGGGTCGAAGACCTTGAACAAACCGGCGAAAAGCAGAATCAATACGAGCCAAAGGGCGACTGTTTTATGGGATGGTTTCATCGAAAAACCTGGTTCCTCTCCACTTTTAGAGTAGCACACGAAAGATCCAAAAAAACAGGCAAAAACCCCGAAACCGCCGAGCGCCTTTTACGGCTTTTGGCGTGTCATTTTTGCCGCTGTTTTGGTGCGGTTGAGGGTCCATCCACCGGGTAACGTAATTTCTACGGAGTGACTCTCGTCGGCTCGTTCTTGAATCCGGCCGATGTTTTCAATATGGGCTCGTTTCAGCCGTTGTCCAATGACATTGGTTTGGGCCGAGAAAACGGCCTGAATTAAGGGATCTAGAGAATCAGCTGATTTAGTGGAGTGATTCGCTTCAAGGCGGGGCCCCTGGGCTTTCAGGGCGGCTTCTACAAGTCGCTCGACTGCTCGCGGGAAGATCCGTTCGATGACGGGCATCAGCTCGTGCCGGACCTGGTTCCTCAAAAACCGAGTGTTCTGATTGCTCGTGTCTTCACGCCACTCGACATCTTCCTCCCGAAGGAACGCTTCGAGCGCCGCTTTGCGAACCTCAAGTAAAGGTCGAACTTCGTGTCCGTGTCGCCGCAAGATCCCTCCCCCGTGGGTATCCGCAGCGCCGGTGAAGAGTCGCCAGACCATCGTCTCGGCCACATCGTCGGCGTGATGGGCAGTGAAGACCAGCGCACCCGGACGCTCCCTCGCCACTTGCTCGAAGATCTGCTTGCGGCCTTGGCGGGCCAAGTCCTCGAGTGATTGACCGGGTCGCGCTTGCGGCGGAGATAGGTCGAATCTCAGGAACTCCAACTCCCGGTCGCGGGCGAACGCTTCCACGAACCGGGCATCGGCGTTGGACTGCTCCCCTCGCCAATGGTGGTTGATGTGCAAAATCGCGATCTGCCCCCCCACTCGCCGGCCGTATTTTGCGAGTAAATGAGCGAGGGCGATGGAGTCCAAGCCTCCGGAGACCGCGCATAGGATATGCGAACTTATGGGGAGGGGGGCCTCGGCGACCCGTAGGCCCGAAATCACCTGCCGGATTAACCGCCCCCCGGTTTCCTTGGGTTTAGGATAAGCATCCATCACTCCCTACCCTATAGCGCAGGGGCCGGGATGACAACGCACTTGACCGCCTACCCCTTTGGGAATACAAACCTTTTTACTCGTTTTTCAATTTGGTCCGGCTGGGTAGCTCAGATGGTTAGAGCGGCGGATTCATAACCCGCAGGTCGGCAGTTCGATCCTGCCCTCAGCCACCACTTTCATGTCTTTTTGCGGACTCGCCTGCACGGCGGAGCTTCTTTTCCAGTTAGGCTAAACGAACGCGTCCTGCCACCGCCGCCGGGCCTCCGCCCGCAGCATTTCCGCCGTCTCCCCGTGCCCGGCCTGGGTCGAAGCCTCGGCCAGGATGCGATAGATGAGCGGGTCATGATGCCCGCCCTTTAAGAGTTTGCGCCCATGCTCGATGATCTGCCCGATCGTCTTCACTTTCGAAATGACCAGATAATCGATCGCTAGGAACTCCACCGTCTCGCGAACATCCTTCGGGAAACGGCTCAGGAACTTGTCCGCCTCATCCCCGTGGCCGTACTCGCACAGGATGGAGATAATTTGCTTAAGGTAAGCCGTTTTACCCGCCGCCGTCACGCCCGCGCGCCGAAAAAGCGAGAACGCGCGATCCGTCTTGCCTTGCTGCAGGCTCACCTTGCCCGCCACGATGAGGGCCGCGCAAATGTGCTTCACGAGCTCTTCACTCTTATCATCCATCTGCACGTAAAGATCGTAGAAGTCTTCCATATCGGCGAAGTCCGCCGTACGCACCGCGAGCTTTAGCGCCGTATTGAAACGTGACGGGTTAATCGGGAAGTCGCGAATGATTCGCTTGAGCACGTTGTACGCTTCCGGAAACTTGTTCTGCTTCATGAGCGCATCGTGCAAGCCCAATAGGCACTTGTAATGAATGCGGTTGTAAGTCAGGCCGCGGTTGTAGCTGGCCTGTGCCTGCTCCAAGGCGCGGTTGAGTTCGTGCGCGTGGCCTAGGTAGTAACAGGCGAGCGCCGGTTTCTCGTCGTACTGGATCGCCCGCTCAAAGACCGAAGCCGCTCGTTCAAAGTCGGAGGATGCGAGATACGCGCGCCCTTCCGTGATCGCCTTCACATAGGGCGTCGGGTGCACCTTGTGCTTCACGGCCTCGATCATGAGTTTTTGAAACGAATCGAGGCTGTAAGGCTTCGTTACGTAGACGTCCACGTCGCCTTCGGCCGCCTTGGCTACCGCAGCCTGAGAGGTGTTCTTGGTGACGATGACGGTTAAGCGATCGGGCTGAGAAACAAACTCGCTGACCTCGGTTTCAAATAGCTCCAACCCGCAGCGCGTGCCCATATTGTAATCGGACACGACCACCGTCGGACGATCCTTCTTGATCGTGGTCATGGCCCACTCGAACGAGTCCACCGTGGTAATGAGCTTTGTCTGCGCGCCCATGCCGACGAGCGCCTTGGCGATGCCCACGCGGGAGACGCTGAGCGGGTCGGCCACTAATATCTTTTGTTTGGCGAGGTATTCGGCGAGCATCCGCAGATCGGCGGGATCACTCGCGTCCGGTACCGAAGTCTCCGTCCGTTCCACACTCACCCCTTTGGGCGTAAACACTGGTCCTTCCATAGACAACCCCTTTGGGAGATCAAATCCCCTTGGCATCCTTGAGGAAGCCGGCGATCTCTTCCTGCCGCCGCACGAAAAGCGCGCGCAGCCGCAGCCAGGTATCTTTATCGTACTGCATGAGCAAGATACCCAGACGATCGCGTTCGCCTTGGCTTTCCATAGCCACGACTTTCGCGGTGCTGAGGAACTGAATCTTATCCGTACGGATGCCGAGCATGACGTTATGGCCAAGCGCGCACATCCGCGCCGGAGCGTCGAGCACCAGGCGTTGCTCGTTCACCTCGACTAACTCCGCCGCATGCTGGGCGTCGAAGACGGCCTGCTTACGGCTGGGGTCTCGGTTCACCGAGTTATCCACGGAGATCTTGAACTCCATGGTTTTGAAGTCTTCCGGATTGACTAGTCCGCTCATCTCCCTAAAAGTGTAGCCCAAAAGCGTCGGCAGATAAACAACCCCCTTCAATATCCCCACGCTTTGAGTTACGCTTGGCACGTCATGAAATTGGCACTCTCCCGACGCGTTTGGATCCTCTCGACCCTTCTTCTCTGCATCGCCTTGGATCAGTGGACCAAGGTTTTGGCGCAGGAGCATATCCGCGGCCAGCTTCCCCGCACTTATTGGAACAACTTCTTTCGATTCGAGTATTCCGAGAATCGCGGCGCCTTCCTAAGCCTGGGCGCGGGCCTCTCCGAGTCGATGCGTTTTTGGCTCCTCGTCGTGGCCGTGGCGATTGTCCTCGTTGTTGGCCTGTACGCGCTTTTCTTTCGCCGCATGCCGGCGATCGGCACGGCGGGACTCACGTTCGCCATCGCGGGCGGCCTGAGCAACCTGATCGACCGCGTCTTCCGCGAGAACGGCGCCGTCGTGGACTTCATGAACATGGGCATCGGAGGGCTCCGCACGGGGATCTTCAACGTCGCCGACATGGCGATCATGCTCGGAATCGGGTTACTGCTCGTCCCGCAAAAAGCTGAAACCGAAACCACTCGTCCGGAACCAGCCCCCGCGAAGTAATTATGCGCATTTTGGTGGTGGAAGATCAGAAGAAGATGTCGGGCTTCCTGAAAAAGGGCCTGGCGGAGGCGGGCTATAGCGTGGATGTCGCCGAATCCGGGCAAGCCGCCGAGTCCCTGGTGGCGGGCTCTGAGTACGATCTGATCGTCCTCGACGTGATGTTGCCCGATCAAAACGGCTTCGATACCGCGCGCCACCTTCGCCGCGACGGGTACGGGGGCCCCATTCTCATGCTCACCGCGCTCGCGGGCACGAAAGACAAGGTGCACGGCCTGGATGCGGGCGCGGATGACTACCTCACCAAGCCGTTCGCGTTTGACGAGCTCTTGGCGCGCGTGCGGGCGCTCTTACGGCGGAACTCCCCGCACTCCCAGCCGCGTCTCCGCTTCGCGGATCTGGAGATGGATTTGGTGACCCGCGAGGTGACGCGGGCCGGGAAGTCGATTTCACTCACGCCCAAGGAGTTCGCGCTGCTGGAACTCTTTTTACGCTCCCCCAACCGCCCCCTCACCCGCACGAGCATCAGCGAGCATGTCTGGGACGTCCACTTCGACACCGAAAGCAATGTGATCGACGTGTACATCAACTCCTTGCGCAAGAAGGTGGACGCTCCGTTCAAGGGACATAAACTCATCCACACCGTCGTCGGCGTGGGTTACGTCATGAAGGAAGATCCGGAGCGGGCCTAGCCCGCCCCGGGGACTGCGCCGATGAAAGCCGGCATCCGCACCCGCCTCACCTTGCTCTTTGTCAGCATCTTCGGCACCACGCTCACGCTCTTTAGTCTCATGCTGTACCGCTACTTCGCCGAAAATCAGCAGCGCGAGTTCGATGCCCAGCTCTACAACCACACCGTCGACATCGTCCAAGGCCTCGACTTCAACTTCTTCGGCGACCTCTCCATCCCGCCCGCAGTCCTTTCGGAGAGCACGAAGCTGTTTCCGTTCTCCGTCGGCCGTTCGTTCCTGCAGATTCGGGATCTGCGAGGATCGGTGGTCGCGCGCTCCAACACGCTCGCGCGCAGCTCGCTCCCCTTCCAGGAGAGCGACCTTTCGCTGATCTTAAGCCACGGCAATCAGATCAAGACCATCAAGGGCTCCGAAATCGCTCCCGTGAAGACGAACTTCAGCGAAAACTATCGCCTGCTCAACTATCTCGTGGATAAGCCCCCACTTCCCAAGCTGATCCTGCAGGTCGCGGTGCCCCTCACGTCCCTGAAGCGGGAAAAGGCCGCGCTCATCACGTTTTTCGCCGTCGGCATCCCGCTCGTGCTCATCATCGCGACTTTGGGTGGCTTCTTTCTCTCGGCCCGGGCGCTCGCCCCGGTCAAGGCAATCATCAACAAGGCCAAGGGGCTGGATGCAGGGCGACTCTCCGAGCGAGTGCCGGTACCGGAAGTGCACGACGAGATCAGTCGGCTCGCGCTGACCCTCAACGAGTTTCTCGACCGCAATCAAAAGGCGTTCGAGAGCCAGGAGCGCTTCATCGCGGATGCTTCCCATCAAATCAAGACTCCGCTCTCCATCCTTAAAGGAGAACTTGAAGTCCTGCTCAGCCGCGAACGCTCGCCCGAGGAAATGAAGGAGTTCATGAAGAGCGCCCGGCAAGAGATCGACCACCTCTCGCGGATGGTGCAGGACCTGCTACTCCTGGCCCGGGTGGACGCGGGCGTGACTTCGCTCAGCGTGGCGCCCGTGCAAGTTTCCGAGGCCGTGCTGGAAGCCGTTTCGCTCATGAGCAAGTTCGCCGAGTCGCGTGGCGTGACCATCCGCCTGGATATTCCGGAGATCGGGGACTTTGAAGTCCAAGGCGACGCCGATCTGCTGACCTGCATTTTCCAAAACCTGATCGAAAACGCCATCAAGTTCTCCCCTCGCGACTGCCTAGTCGAAGTCAAACTGAGCGCGGAACCTGGGGCCGTCGGCGTGCAAGTGAAAGATCGCGGCTACGGCATCCCTGCGGATATCGTCCCGCGCATCTTTGACCGTTTTTTCCGGGCCGAATCCACCAAGTCGATCTCTTCCGGCACGGGCCTGGGCTTAGCCATCGCGCAGCGAATTGCGGAGATCCACGGCGGCAAGATCTCCGTGGAGAGCGTGCCGGACCAAGGCAGCACTTTTATGGTGCAGCTTCCCAAAAATTAATTTTTTTTAATCCCGTCTTAAGGTCGTCTTAAGCCCGCCTGGATACTGTGTGCGGGTGGAAAGAACACGGAACAAAGGGCTTGAGCTCGGTTACCTGCTCACTGTGATGGCCACCCTGCTGGCCGTAACGGTCTTCCCTTCTCCCCTGAAGCCCGGTTCCAAGTTCAATCCCATGTACCCATCGACCGCCCAGAGGGGCGGCGAAAAAGAGGGGCCGGTCCTGCTGTCCCGGCCCCTCTCCCTCCAAAGACAAGCGGCGATCAAGAGCACCCACTATAAGCGTGCCGCGCGCGCGCCGAAGCCTACGACCTAAGCGGCGCTATTTTTCTTCCTTGGTTTTCCACTTTGAACGCGGATTAAAGAGATCGAGCAAGGAGGCCCAGAATGTCTTCCAAAGGTTCAAACCCTTCAAATGCTGCGCGTAGAGCTTCCCGTCGGCTACCGCGCTGATCAACCCACCGGCGCGGACCTTGGCCGAGAAGTTTCCGGTCAAAAGGTCGAGCTTCAGCTCGCGAAAGCGAACTTCATCTTTCAAAACCGGAATATTCACGAAGAACGTCGGGGCCAAAACCTTCTCGGGCGCGGAGGTGAACCAAACCCTCGTACCTTTGGCCCGAAGCCGGAACTCCATCGTCTGTGGGATCGCGGCTCCGTAGAGTTCGAAGCGTTTGCTTTCAGACTTGGGCTTGATCTTGATATCGTGGGGGCTGGCAGAGGTCAGGATAATCCGCGCTTCTTCCCGCTCTTTCCCCTGATAGCGCCGAATCTCCACGCGCGCCAGCCCGTCGTAGATGACCCCGAAAGACGGCCCCAACCAGTCCTTCAACGACTCGAACATATAGCGAATGGCTTCGCCGTCGATTTCAATAACGTCGTCGTCGGCATCCGGCGCGTCCGGCGTGGCTAAGCTGTCACGCCAGTAATCCCAAAGCCCGAGCGTACCCAGCTCGTTAAATTCGTCCATGCTCTGAAAAGCCGTAGCTCCTCCCGGTGCATTTCCGGCGGGGGGCACGAGACCACCGAGCAAAGTACCTAGGAGATTCTGAAGCGAGCTCACCCCATTTTCCGCCGCCCGAACCCGCACGCGGGTCAAGCGGTCAAACAGCGCTTGCGCATGTGTGAGCGCCTGCTGGGCGGCGACATCGACCGCTTCTCCCTGGCGCCAAAGCCGTAAAAATCGAGGGAGAAAAAAACGGCGAACGCCTTCGTCACCCGAAAGCGTCACGTCGACGGAGCCAGCTTTCTTGCGTACGAAGACTCGGGCCGCGTGTCCGGGTGAGTCCATTTGATGACAAAACGAGAACGGGAGCTCCGCATCGGCGTTATCCAAAGCCCCACAGTCCGCTTGATTGATCAGCGCCTGAAAATTCCCGTCCGGGAAATAGCGCTCCAGCGCATGCGCCTCCAGCCGATCGAATACCGCCTCGGCCTTCGCTTCACTTCCCCCGAACAAAGCCAAACTGACGAGAAAACCCACCCACCTCAACATGTGGGATGACTAACGCGACGCCAAAACTGGCGCAAGCACTAGCGTTAGACCCGGCGCGTCACAAACGCAAGGCAGGCCTGAAAGCCGCTTAAATCCTACCCCGCCCGGATTCCCTCCAAGGGCGATAGCTGCGCGGCGCGTCGACTTGGGTAAATACAAGCCAGTACGACAATCACGATCGCGCAAACCGCGACCATCCAATAATAGTCTGGGTCGAAGGTCACCGGAATGGACTGGTCGTAGTAAATGTCTGGAAGTTTAAAAAAGGTGTTCGTCCCCAGGATTAGGCACACCCCCCAGGCCAGGAGCATCCCGACGGAGACACCCACGAACCCGATCAGGAGCCCCTCGGAAAAGAAGATCGCTCCGACCTCGCGGCGAGACGCGCCCATCGCGCGCAAAATCGAAATCTCCCGCTTCTTCTCGAGCACCATGAGGGTTAGGGTCGTCACGATATTGAAGCTCGCCACCACGATCGTGAACGCCAAGATCACGAACATGGCCGCACGCTCAAGCTTCAGCGACGCGAAGAGATGGGAGTTGAGCTGCACCCAGTCCCGCACCTTGAACTGGGGAAGCTGCGAGGAGAGCTCGGCGGCCAGCCGCGGGGCTTCGTCGAAATTCTTCACGACGACCTCCCACTGGGTGACGACGGCGCGACGGCGCAGGAACGACTCGATCGCCTCGCGCTTGGCAAAGATCGTATGCAGCTCCTGATCGGCCGAGCCGGAGCGGTAAATCGCCTCGATCACGAAGCGTTTTAGCCGCGGTACCGCGCCGAGCGGCCCTTCGGTCTCGGTGGGCGAAATCAGCGTCACGAGATCTCCCGGAGCGAGTGCCATCATGCGCGCCAGCTCCTCGCCCACGATCACGCCGGGCAGCCGGACCGTGCTCGCCGCCCCCGGCGGGCCTTCCTCGCGAGTCAGCATTTTCGGATCGGCCGTTTCGATGACCTGGGAGCGCAGCTTCTCCATTCGGGCTTCGTCGATCCCTTTGACGGTCACGCCATTGACCCGGCGCTGGGTCTTAAAGATCGCTTCCGTCGAAATCATCGGAAAGACGTGCACCACCCGCGGATCCTGGGCCAGTCGATCCGCCGCTCCCACCGACTGCAGCGCGGCCGCGGGCACGAAGCCCTGATTGAATTCCGGAACCTCGGGCTTAGGGGTGATCAGCACGTGCAGGTCAGTCGACATGAGACGCTTGCGAAGCTCGGCTTCGAAGCCATCCATGACCGAAAGTACGACGATCATCGCGGTCACGCCCAGGGCAACGCCGCCAATGGACAGAAGCGTGATGAAGCTCAAAAACCGGGAGCTTTTTTTGGACTTCAGGTAGCGAAAGCCCACCCACAGCGTCCAGCCCAGTCTGCGATCGGAACTCCCTTGGCTTACATCCGTCTTCATCTCACGCGTCGAGATAAAACTTCCGGCGCTTGATCAGGGCTTCGGACGGCTTAAACCGCTCGCCGAAACGTTTTTCGTAGTGCCGCAAACGTTCGACCACGTGGCTCACGCCAATCGTATCGGCATAACGAAGCAGCCCGCCGCGGAACGGCGGGAAGCCCGTACCGAAGATCATACCCAAATCCACGTCCTCGGGCGTAGCGACGATGCCGTCTTCCAGGCAGCGCGCGGCCTCGTTGATCATCGGCAGGATGCAACGCTCGACCATTTCGGACTCCGTCAGCGCGCCCGACCGAGGCTGGATACCGATAATAGAATAAATTGCGTCGTCCACGCGTTTTTCTCGACCGTCTTTACCCTCATACACGTAGAGGCCCTTGCCGTTCTTTTTACCCAGACGACCGGCTTCGGCAACCTTACCGATACCCGGCGCGGGTTTCATGCGCTCACCGAAGGCTTCATTCAAAATCTTAAGCACCTTCTCGCCCACGTCTACGCCCACTTCGTCAACGAGCTCCATCGGCCCCATCGGCATCCCGAAGCCCAAGAGCGCGCGATCGATTTCGGGAATCGGTGCGCCATCCACCAACAGATAGGCCGCCTCGTTCATATAAGGCACGAGCAGACGATTCACCAAAAATCCGGCGCCGTCCTTCACGACGATCGGGGTTTTACCGAGCTTTTTGCTCAGCTCGAAAACCGCGACCACGGCTTCATCGGAACTCTTCGCGCCGCGGATCACCTCCACGAGCGGCATCTTCGCGACCGGGTTGAAGAAGTGCATGCCGACGAAACGTTCGGGCTTTTTCAGCGCGGTTTGCATCTCGCTCACGGAAAGCGACGACGTGTTGGAGGCGATCACGCAGTCCTCGCTGACATGACCTTCAAGCTCCTGGAAAACTTTTTTCTTGATGTCCATCTTTTCGATCACGGCTTCGACCACCAGGTCGACCGAACCGAAACCCGCATAGTCGAGCACGGGCGCGACTAGGTTCATCTTCTGCAGGTAGTCCCGCTCCTTGATCTGGCGGCGCTTGAGTTTCTTTTTAAAGAGGCCCGATATCGCGTGCTCGCCCAGCTCCAACCCTTTCACGTTAATGTCCTTCATGCGGGTGGTGATGCCCTTATCCGCGAAGAGCTGGGCGATCCCGCCGCCCATGACGCCCGCGCCGAGCACGCCTGCCATCTTCACGGCCGGAGCGTCGACCTTGCGACCATCGGCGAGCCCGTTGGCCTTCTTGATCGTCTCGGTGAGGAAGAAAATCCGGATCAGGCTCTTGGAAACGTCGGTCGCGGCCATCTTGCCAAAACCGCGCGCTTCGCGATCCATGGCGTTCTGCCTACGCTCACCCTTCAGCCAGTCTCGGCGACTAGCGATATAGTGAGTCCCCACGCCCTTCATCACCTGGATTGCCTCCAGCGGCGCCGGGTACTGGCCCTTGGTCTTGCTCATCACGCCTTGCCGCGCTTTGCTGAAAATCACCCCGCGCATCGGAGCGGACTCCATCACGGAACCAAAGAAACCGCCCATGCCCCCCAAAGCCGGGGGTTTCGCGAGCCGTCCGCCGGCCTTGAGCGCCTTGAGGTTTAGGGCCGTCCACTTCAGCGCCGACTGCGTGAAGTTTTCCTTGGGCAGGCAGGCTTCCGCCAGCCCCGCCTTCACGGCGCGCTCACCGTTGAGCTGCTTGCTAGAAAGGATGAGGTCCAGCGCCGTGGCCAAACCCACTTTTTGCGGCAAGCGCACGCAACCGCCCATGCCGGGAATTACGCCGAGCATGATCTCGGGCAGTCCAATCTTGGCCGAAGCGTCATTAGACATGACGATCGCGGAGCTCGCGAGAGAAAATTCACAACCGCCGCCGAGCGCGGCTCCGTTGATGGCAACCACGCGCGGAAACGGGAGGTCTTCCCATTGATTGAGCAGCTTTTGCCCCACTTTCGCGAGCGCCTCGGCTTCGTCCGAAGTCTTGGCGGACTGAATGAGCTTAATGTCCGCGCCCGCGATGAAGATACCGGGTTTGGGCGAGACCACGACGAGCGCGTCGATCTGATTCGCCATGGACTTGAGCTTCGGAAGAAGCGCTTCAAACTCGCGCATCACCCGCTCGTTGAACTTATTCACTTTTTCACCGGGCAGATCAAAGTGCAGCAGCCAGATCTTCGTGCCGGCGCGGGCCGAGCAATCTTCTAAACGAAATACTTCACCGTGGGTCTCGCGAGCGCCGCTTACGCGCGGCTCCGTCGTCATATTTTGCATGGGACGAGTATAAGGCACTTTCCCCGCAATGAGCCAGCGCAGAAACCTCTATGCCGCATCGCACCCTAAGATCCCGAAAAACAAAAAGGCCGCCTGACGGGATGAAGGTCAGGCGGCCTTAAAGTGGTTCAAGTGCGCCAGCGCCAGGCTGGCCTACCGATTACAGCGCGAAGTTCACGCCACCGGTAATGGTGTAGAAGCTCGAGCGTGCGAGCGAGCTACCCACCGACTGCTTGTCGTAGTTGTAGCCGTAGTACAGCACGTTCAAATCGTAGTTCTCGTTGGCCGAGAGCACCTTGTAGAAGTTGAACGCGGCGCCGAGCGAGATCGAGCGGCTCAGCTCGAAATCCACGCCGGTGCCTACGTTGGCGAGCCAGGAGCCCACTTCGTAGTCACGGGCGTACGAGGTGCCTTGGTAGGTCGCCACGTAGTTCAAAAGCGCCTGGTCGTAGTTGATGTAACTCTTGGAATAAGCTCCCCCGCCGGTCACGAACGGACGGACCTTCGACTCCCGCAGGAGATTCAGCTTCACGTCGGCCGAAAAGACATTCTGCTTCATGACGATAGAATCACGGCCGGGCAGGTTGTTGTAATACTGCTGGTTGTAGATGACAGGGTTCGTGCTCGAGACGTTCACGCCGTACTCGTTGAAAGCATAACCCACCTGAAGGGTAACGAGGCTGGACGCCTGAATCCCGAGGTTCCCGCCCACGCTGACCCGCGAGCCCACTGAGTAGGTGCCGCCCGACATCGAGGCCACGCCGACGCGCGGGCTGATCACGAGGCGAACGCGTTCGCGCGAATCTTCGTCGCGGTAACCTTCCCACTCCGACTCGGAGCGGGAAAGTGCGGCCGCAGTTTCGGCGGACGCCTGACCGGTACGAACCTCGTCGCTATCGGAGCGAACGCGGCCACGGGAGCGGTAGTAGTTGGAATCCGAATTCATGAGTTCCTGCGTGCGGCGGCGCTCGTCACGCAGGCGCATCTCTTCGATTCGGGCTTGCAGAAGGTCTTCATTCTTTAATTCTTCGCGGAGACGCTCGCGGCGAACCATCTCGAGATGATCTTTCGTCGTCAACGCGGCGTTGTCGTTCGACGTCGCGGCTGGCGCCGTCGTCTTCGTCGAAGTGGCCGTGGTCTTTTTCTTGGTACGCGTAGCGGGCTTCGTGGTTTTCGTGACCGTTTCGGTCGTCTCGTGGGTCGACGACGAAGCGCTCGTGATTGAAGTTTCATCGGCAGCGACGGCCGTCGCCCCGAAACTCAACAGTGCTATCCCCATGGCATAAGCCGAAAGTCTTAGATTCATCCCTAACACTCCTTTAATTGAATTCCCTAAACTTGAACTTGTAAGTCCGTATAACAAAAGAGATTCCGAAACACTACAGTTATCTAGGACGGCGTTTTAGGCTGAATTTCAAAGAGTTAGACGGCCTCCTTAAACGAAATCAGTAGCAAGAAAACCGTCATTAGCGGAGAGGACAAACGGGGTTATCGGCGGTGCGGCCGCCTCGACACCGGGAAATTTTTATATCACGCGTCAAATTACTGATCATTTTATTTCGAAGTTATTGGAATAACTTCGTTTTTTACCTATGATCTGCGTCAAAAACATGGTCATCGCCTGACGTTTCTTGTCTATTGTCAGTACAGCACCTAGACCCCGCCTCCCGACGGGAGCATTTTTATTCGTTTTTTTGACGCAATGCGTTGGCATATGGGTTGCTTTATAGTAAGTAACAAACAAAACGGATTAGCTAACGCTATCCCCCCCTAACCCCCTAACGTCCCCTAGTTAGCTAATCCGTTTTTCTTTTTTCCCTAAAAACCAAAAAAGAAAGACGGCACCTCGGCATCGAGGTCAGGATTTTTTTTCGCGCCGGTAGATTTCCGGAACCGAGCGCAGCTGATGGGCGAGCGAGCCAAGCCGCTGGGCTTCCGCAGGCGAAAGGTATCTCCTCACTTGCGGATGGGCCTGAATTAAGCGCACGAAGTCGGCGCCCGTATCGATACTTTGATGCGCGCACTGCTGCACCCAATAGTAAGCCTGCTCACGCGATGCTCCTGCCTTCACAAGCGCCAGCAGATAATGCCCGGAGAACGCGCTGCTGCCAGCCTCCTTCAGGTGTCGGGCTACCCGTGCGGGGTTCACGACGAGTTCCTGGAGCAGCTTAGTCATGCGCGAGAGCGCGTAATCGAGCACGAGGCTCGCGTCCGGCAGCGCCACGCGCTCCACCGAAGAATGGCTGATGTCGCGCTCATGCCAAAGCGCGACGTTCTCGAGTCCCGCCGCCGCGTATGCACGGAGCAACCGCGCCTGGCCCGTGATGTTTTCGCTCGAGATGGGATTTCGTTTGTGCGGCATCGCGCTCGAACCTTTTTGCCCTTTGGCGAAGCCTTCCTGGACTTCCGCCACTTCAGAGCGCTGCAGGTGCCGCAGCTCCACGGCAATCCGTTCGAGCGATGCCCCGCAAACCGCTAACGTAGAAAGATACTGGGCGTGCCGATCGCGTGGGATAACCTGCGTACTGACCGGTTCCCGCCGCAGGCCCAATCGCTTCAGCACGCGCGCCTCGAAAGCGGGAGACCAGTGGGAGTTCACGCCCACGGCTCCGGAAAGTTTGCCCACGCGCAGCTGAGCCACGGCTTCCTCCAGGCGCCCGAGATTGCGTTTCCACTCCGCGTGCCACCCCAAGAACTTAAGGCCGAACGAGGTCGGCTCCGCGTAGATACCGTGCGAACGACCGATGGTGGGCAACCGCGCGAACTCACGGGCACGCTTTTGCAGGACGGAGAGTAGCTCGCGCACGTCGCGAATCAGGATCGCGCCCGCCTGCTGCACGAGCAGAGAAGTCGAGGTATCCACCACGTCCGAGGAAGTCAGTCCGAAATGGATGTAGCGCGCCAGCGGACCGATCTTTTCGGCGACCGCCGTCGTGAACGCGATGACGTCATGTCGGGTTGTCCGCTCGTGAAAGTCCACACGGCGGGGATCAACCCCTCCGCGCGCGATGAGCGCTTGCGCGCGGCGATTCAACGCTTGCCAGTCCTTTCGCGGAATCAACCCCGTCTTCGCCAGCTCCTCGCAGACGGCCAGCTCCACCTTGAGCCAGGTCAGGTACTTATTCCGATCATCCCAAACCTGCTTCATCTCCGGCCGTGAATATCGTTCGATCATTGATTCCTCTCCCGCTTCTTCACTGCCATAACAACGGCGGCGCGCTTTCTTTCGCGCCGGCCACCCCGGTGCTCTGCGACTGCGTCTGCCGCCGCACGAAGGCTGACACGGCTTGCACGGCCGCCACGGTCCCGCCGAACGAGCCGAACTGCGGATAGGCCTCGCCGTTGGTGACGTACAGGTTTTCAATCCCGGAATCGGCTCCTGCGCCTTCGTCCGCGTAAACCCGCAAATTTTCAGGCACGAGCTCGGGCGTGACGAATCCGTACATCTCCGAGAACTCCTCCCGCTCGGTTCCCACGCCTGCCCGAAAGTCGGGGAAAACTTTGGAAACATGGAACTCGAGGAAGGGAAACAGGTCGCAAAGCTGCCGGAACATGCGGCTAGCAATGAGCCGCTGATAAGAAACCGTCAAGCTCTCCTGCGTGAAGGGTAAAGTCGTGCGCAGGAACACCAGCTGATGTTCCGGCTGTCCCAAATTGTAGTCCGAGGGATCCGCCGTTTCGATTTCGAGCGCCGGAGCGTCCTGGTCTTTCCAGATCGCGCGGCGGTTCATGCCGGGCGGGATGGCTTCTCGATGCACCGTGAGCGCGAGCGTGAAGCGCCAGCCCGCGGGCGCACGCGCGGACTTCAACGGCGCTTTGCTTTCTTGGCCCGAGTAATAGAGGAACTCTTTCAAATGCGAGGACGCGCAACCGATCGCGCCGCCATTCACGCTCACCATCTTTCCCCGGTGGGAGACCTGGGCGCCGATCAGACGGCCATTTTCGATGAAAAGCCGACGACATTCGGTTTCCCGCGGCACCTGCGCACCCCATTTCTGCGCCAGATGCAAAAGGAACTGACGATACGCGGTCAACCCCCCTTGAAAAGATCCACCGGATTTTCCCAGCGCCAGGATATGCGCGCAATCAAAAGGAGTCAGGCGCGCGTCGTTGGCGCCGGTCATCCCGTACAGAAACGCCTCCAACGCCGGGCCGAACGCACCGCCGGGGAGACGTCGCCGTTTCCAGCTCTCCGAAAGGCTTCCCCAGTCCCGGGTGGATCCACCCGCCAACTTCAAACCCCGCCAAAGCCCTTCGCGAAAATCCACCCGCCCCGCGCCTGGGCGCGGCCGCCAGCCCCGTAGCCCCTTCACGATCGGAGCCACGGGTTGCCGCGCGATTCGGTCTGGGAGCCGCTTCCAGTACGTGTGCGCCACTCCTTCGATCTGATCGACCGTGCTGACGAGTCCCTTTGCGTGGGGAAGCTCCGCGCTCGGCAACTCACGGTCAAACTCCTGGATCCAGCGATCATGAGCGGCGAAGAGCTGAATCTTGGCGCGCGGCGTGAGCGCCTGGGGCAGATACGCGTCCGTCATCCGAATAAACTTCAAGGCGCTAACGGGACTGCCTAGGAAACTCAGGCACTCACCCAACAATCCCGCCGCTGACTCCGGCCTGCCTAAGCCCATTAGGAAGCTCGGCTCCGGATCCAGGCACTGGGCCGTGCTGGAAATGTTGGCGAGCAGGCTCGGCGCCATCGGTAGAATCAAGGTGGAATAGCCCAGCTTTGAAAGGAGTCCCGCGCTCAAAAGCGCGGCCGGGTGGTCCCCGAGCACTACCCAGTCATATTGATCCTTGAGGTGATCTTTTTGTTGCATGGGGGCGTTAGGACGAAGCTAACACGTCGGCCAATAGATGCAACACCCGATCCGACGTGCCGCGTTTAGATTCCGCGTGCGCCCGCCACTCCTGCCGTCGCGCGCGGAGTCCGGGGTCCACGACGAAATCCAGCCAACCGCGGAGATCCGCGCTCGTGTTTAAAATCGCCAGCTGCCCCGTCTCCTTGAGCTCTTCCACTTCCGCGAATCGGGCCGTGCCTTCGGGACCGACGCAGACCGGAATGCCGTATACCGCGGGTTCGATCGTGCTGTGGATGCCCTTCCCAAATCCACCTCCGACATAGGCCCAGTCGGCTAGTCGGTAGAGCTCCGCCAGAAATCCCATCTCGTCGACGACTAAGCAATGGGAGGGATCCAGCAGATCCGGCAAGCGACTCGTGAGCGCGCAACGCAGTCCTTGCGCCTCCAGCGTAGCGACGCATTTCCTCAGGTGATCGGCATCGATTTCATGCGGCACCACGATCAAGCGCTGGTGGATTTCCTTCAAGCACGCGCCCCAAAAATCCAGGTCCGCCTGCCACACGCTCCCCAGTACGGCGCACTTTTCGCCGGGCGCGAGCAGATTCGCAATCGCTTGCACTCGCGGCGCACCGGCGTCCAGGGTAGCCACCCGCGCGCGGTCTAGCGCACGCTCCCAGCGCGGATCGGCGCAGATTTCGACGGATGCGGCAGGAAACTCTTCCCGCAGCGCGGATTGCGCGGGCGCTTGCTCGGTCAAAAACAGGATCCGCGGAAGCTGCGTGCCGGTTAGCTTCAGCATGCCCTTGGCGGAACTAAACGACTGGCGAGGACGCGCGCTCAACACCACGAGCGGGATGCCCTGATCCGCGAGGCTCATCCAAAGCTCGGGCCAGGCCTCGTATTTGGCGGTGACAAACGCACTGGGCTTCAAGGCCCGAATCGCCCGCTGCCACTGCCCTTCCCGGGGCGAGTAGTCGTAGTGAAGGATATTCACACCCGTGGCCCGCAGAGTGGAGATGAGGCGGCTTAGAAAACGCTCGGCCGAGCGACTGAAGATCGTGAGAATCAACTCATGACCGGGATCCTGACCCCACTTTTGAATCACGGGCGCGAGCGACTCGAGCTCCCCGGTGCTGGCGGCATGAAACCACACTCGGCGCCTGGGTGCGGCGGGCAGATCGGGTAACTCCTTACGCTTAGATGGCGCTAGCGCGCCCGGCACGCAGGCCGAAAGGCCGGAAACAACTTTTCGATACAGGTTACTTCGCAGCGACGACATGAAGAAGAGCCTCTTGCACCTGGGAGGGGGATACCTCTTTCATACATTGATGGCGATTCCAAAAACGATAGCAATAGCGCCCATCTTTTCCACACGGGCGGCAACCGAGTGAGCTACCGATCGCCTGACTTCCCGCACGCCAGGGGCCGAAGCCCGCGTCCGCGGCCGTGGGGCCAAAAATGACGAGCGCGGGAGTGCCGACCGCCTCGGCCAGATGAGCAAGCCCCGTATCCCCTCCCACGTAGGCCTGCGCACCACCCAGGATCGCGGCGGTCTCCGCCCAAGTGAAGCGATCTACCCCACTATAATGAGGGATCTGCGCGTCAGCGAGGCGCTCCACCAGGGTTCGGCTGAATACATCATTCTTGGTTCCAAGCACCACTGGCAGCCCAAAGTCCACGCCCCCATGCGCCCGCAGCCAGTCCACGTAGAAATCGATCGACCAGCGCTTTCCCTCCCAAAGAGAATCCGGCATCACGGCGAGGTAACGCTTCGGACGCCCGCCCTCGCGCAGCTCCGCGGGCAAATCCCATCCCGTCGGGAGCTTCGCAAAGAGATAGCGAAGATCCGGGCGCTCTTCTCCGGTGCCTCCCACGGCACGAGAGAACTCGGCTACCCGCTGCCCCGGACGCCACGCCTTCGGCCAGCGGCGCTTGAAGAGATAGTACCCATACGCTTTCAGCCGAGGCTTCCGGTAGCTACGCCAACGAGGAGCGCGCGCGGTTTTGAATAGCCCCAAGAGAAAGAAAAGAACTCGCATCAGCCGCGTGCGTAAACTTCCCTGCAGGTCGTAGATCGTGTCGTAGCCCTGGGAGAAGAGCTCGGAAGAAAGCACGACCCATCCGAGCAGGCCCCGTGCCCGGTCAAATGCCCATACTCGTGAGAGCGCGGGATGGGACTCGAGCAGAGAGGCGTACTCCTTGCGCGTAAGCCAATGAGCGTCGGACTGGCGGACGGCGGCAGTACCCAAAGCGGCCGTGGACAGGATCACGTCCCCCAAACTGCTGAGCCGGATGATTAAAATTCTGTCTTTTTTACTCAAGTATTATGCCTGATATGCCGATAGGGGGGGTATAATGAAGGCCCTGTCGATCGTTACATTTTTCGTTCTCGTGGTCACTTTCGTCGTAGTTTCCAACTAACTCGCGTTCGTCAGCTCCCACGCAGCACTCTCACGTTACCCATCCGGCTGTAAACCGTCAGATTGTGATGGTCGTTTTCGCCGATGGCTCCCTTGAGGCGAGTCGCGGAATTCTTGAGGCTTTCCTCGTCATCCCGCAAAACGCGCAGCGGGAACTCCAATCGCATCTTGCCCCGCTCCGTCCGCAGGTCCACGGTGGCGGAAAAGTCGGATGGGAGCTTCAAGGAGATCTGTCCCAGTTCGGATTCGAACACGGCCCGATCCAGGAACTTCCACTTCGCCATCTCCACCCGCACGTCGCCGCTCGTGGTCCGGCCGCTAGCAAAACCCGCCGACTGCGAAAGATCCACGCGCCCGGACTTCGTTTGAAACTCCACCCTTCCGTTTAAACTCTTGCCAAGAATCGCCCCGCCCTGCGTGACGTAAAGCTGATTACCGTTCGTGCGATTCGGCAAGATCGCTCCACTCGAGGTCTCGACGTAAATTTGATCCGATGCAAGGTCGCGCAGATCGATGTCGCCACTCCCTCCTAAACACCTAACGGAGCCGGAAATGGCTCGAATTTTCATGCCGCACGCAACGCACGTCGCCTTCACTTCCTTGGCGCGCACTTCTTCAATCTGTATCAGCCCCGTCTCCGTGCGCACGTCCACCGGCGCGTGCCAGTTTTTCACGGCGATCCGATCGCCCGTCGTCCAAGCCTGAAGCAGCAGCTTCGCGGGGGCTTGGATCTCCAGATCCAACCTCACCTTCGGAGCTTTCGTATTGGCCAACCGCTGCTCGATGCCCATCGCCCTTCCATACTGAGCGATGAGTTCGAAGTGCTCGCCGCGCCCGCGCTGCAAAAGCCCCAGCTGCTGAAACTGAGTCGAGGCTTCCGCTTCGTCGGTGGCTTGCGTAAGCTTCACAACCGTCACGCGAATTTTGTCTTGGCTCCAGCCCTTTACGGAGACCGCGCCGTGGCGATTGGAAACCTGCAGTTTACCGATCGAGCGTAGAGGGAAATCATGGACGGTTTTCTGGGAAAAGGATCCCGGGGAGTCTTGGGTTACGGCGGGAGTCGTGGACGTAGCGTGCCCGATACCCCCACTCCCTCCGATGGCCAACGCAACGGCCGCTATCGTTCCCAAGCCCCTCATTCGCCTCAAATCTTAACCATGAGCTGCCCCAGACGCAACGCAAGCGCGAGGATCCTGATAAGAATGGGCTAGCTCACGCCGCACCTTCCGAGGCATCAGCAAAATTAACAATTAAAGCCAAGACACACGCAAATATTAAGACTAAATCATTTAATATCAAATAGTTATATTAATATTTGCCATCCGCAGCAATTCCAGATATCCTGAACTCAGAGAAGGGAATTTAACAATTTCTCGACGCTTTAGGAAGTCATAGGCTCAGGAGGAGCCGCTTGAAGAGGTGGGTTAATCCTCATACCCCCTTTGAAAAAGGCAAGTCAGTCGAAAGGCTGAACACGCAAAGCCATGGGGCTAACGACCTTTACCCCGAGGGTCTAAGCTTGCCAGGTTGCCAAAGGAGCGGAACTCGCGGTCAGGAATGACCGAATACAGTTTCAAAGGGGGGTCCCCTACCCGGACCTCCTCTTCAATTCTCACGGGCCAGGTGTTGCACGAATGCGGCACCTGGCCCGTCCGATTTTAGGGGTTCAAAAATTCTCCCGCGCGAGCTAGATTGGTCTCTCCTTGAAGGGGTGACGTGCCAGAATGGCTAATGGGACGGTTTGCAAAACCGTATTTTGTGAGTTCGATTCTCACCGTCACCTCCAAATAAAAATTTCCCAAAAAATCACAAAATAGCCGCAGAGCCGAATAGCGATGAATCCATCATCGGGAGAATCGAACCCGAGGAGCGACGAGGGTGAGCCCGCAGCGACTGAGCCGGAGGCGAAGAAGCGCAGGGCGATTCTCACCGTCACCTCGCAACCCGAAAAAAGCCGCACAATCATTTGTAATTACATGATTTTTAAATATATGCACTGCGTTAGTGTTATGTTGATTAATTAAATCAATTATAGTAATTTTCGCCGGTCATGAACTGGCAAGTATGGACCCTCACCCTACCGAGTCTCGGCCTCTCGCTGCTTTGTGCCGCCGACCCCAACCCGAACCTGGGACGCGCCATCCCCGCCGGCGTGACCCAAGCCTTACGGGCTACGGCGACGCTGATCATGGAAAAGCTCGACGCCAAGGGGAGCGTCACGAGCACGGGCGCCTGTACGGGATTTCTCGTTGGTAAACAGCTCGTCCTCACCAATCAGCACTGCATCGCCCGCCGGCCCGAAGAAACGGTCCGCACCCGCGTGCTATTTCGCGCGCCGCAAGCACCCAACCGCCCCAACGCCGAACGCATCCAGAGCTATCTTTCCACCCAGATCGTGTTTGAAACCAGCCTCGAAGACTACGCACTTCTACGCCTCGAGGAATCCGTGGACATCCCGGGGATTCAGCCGCTTCCGATCGTCGGCGCCGCAAAACCGCCCAAGCACCCCTGGAAAATCTCGTCCACCTTCGACAACCGATACATCGCCGAGCCGCGCGCCGGATACGAGCCCACGATCGATCTGGAAATCTGCGGAGGCGCCGGCATCGAAAAGCACAACTGGACGCTCGTCGCCTGTACCGCGCGCGCCGGAAATTCCGGCAGCCCGCTCGTGAACGACGCCGGTGAAGTGGTCGCGATCGCAAAATCAATCTTCCAGGAAATCCCTCCCGTCGCCGTACAAGGCACCGAGTACATCGTCGGCGACGTACCGGCGATCTTCGCCACCCCCATGAGTTTTTTCGTGAGCTCCATCCGGGAAAACCCCGAAACCCTGGGCCGCTTCCAGGCGCAGCTTTCCGTCGACTCCCTTAATTATCACGCCGTCGGAGGCATCGAGATGAGCTGGCCGGCCCCGGCCAAGCCCACCGAGAAGCCCGCTCGCCGTGGCTCGCGCTCCTCCGGAGGCCGCCAGTGAAGTGTTTCTGGAAACCGCTGCTCATCACTTTAGCGCTAGCGCTGACTTCGCTCGCGCCGCCCGCCGCTCACGCCTACACGATTTTCGCGGATGCGGCGCTGTTCAAGCTCGCCCAGGACTGCCTAGCGAACTGGCCGGACGACACCGCGTCCGTGGAAGATCGGCGCAAATGCCATCACTTAGTGAGCGCCTGCGAACTCTCGCGCTTCCTGGACATGGAGGACCAGGTCCTCTGCCGCGAGCTCAAAACCGCCGCCGATCGCGCCTTCACGCGTGAGATGAGAAAGCTCAATCCCCGCTGTCCCTACGACCCCAAGCAACCTTCCTGCGTGTATGAAGGCACGCAGTGCCCCGCGAACCTGCTCCGGCCCGGCCCCGGCGGCTTCTTCAACTATGGGGGTTATACCTGGGATGCGACTTCCTCCGGCGAAGGATATGCGAAATTAGTTTTCTCCCATTACCGGGACGAAATTTATTCCGAAGACATGCTGATCGATGGCATGCGCCAGTGTCCGCAGACCATGCGCGGCATCGGCGAGCTCTTCGTCAGCTCCATGTCTGACGAAACCAAGCTGCGAAGTATTTTCGTGGACAACATGCGCATCGATGGGTACCGGCTCGAGCGCAAGGGCCTTGGCTGGAAGCTTTGGACGCCGAATGGCTACAGTAGCTCCGCCTTTGGTTCCCCGCCGAAGAACTACGAGCAGTATCGGATCAACAAGGACAAGGTCTTCACGACCGAGATTACGCAAACTCTTGAGCGCAATCTCACGGAAGCCTGGATCGCGGCGTTCCAGGGCGCGTTCAAACGATTAGACCCCAGCCAGCAAGGCGTGCTTTATCCAGCGCTGGTCGATTCACTAAAACGCTCCCGTTCGTCCGCTGCACAGGATGCCTCCAAGGTTTTCACCGAACTCGAACGCGCCCTTCCGGGGATGGCGAACGCCGACTTAAAGCTTCGGCTCTTCGAGTTTCCTCCGCCCGGCGCGAAGGCCACGGCTTTCGGCGCCCCAGAAATTCAAGCGCTGGTGGAACTTCTTGCCCTCCCATCGCCCGAAGCGGTTTTCGCGGCCATGGAAAGCAAAGCCACGAGCTGCCGCATGGAGGACCTCGAGTCCGCTCTACGCTCGCTGCGGCTACTGGAAGACGCGCTGGCGGCCAAAAGAAAGGTTTCGCCTTGGCAGACGGCGCTTCCCCCCTCCCGGTTAGGCAAGATCGTCGCCGACGACCACTGGCTACTGAAAATGGACACGGTCGAAGGTTATCGCCGCTTGCTCGCGCGCGTGCGTGACTGCGCTAAGCCTTACGCCCTCGTGCGTCGCCTTTACCAGGCCTATGAAGATAGCGTGGTTTCCGTGAGCGTGGATCTTTACCTGCAACTGATGGGCGCGGGCTCCGAAGCGTACCAGAAGGAGTTCCCGTGACCGGCCCAAAGCCCCGTTTCCGCCAAAGGCTGATCCTTGCGCTCGTCGGCATGTCGGCACTCATCTACATGCCCCCCGCCCACGCTTACCGTTACTTCCAGGCTAAGGAAGTAACGACGATCGTCGGCGCGTGCATTCAGAAGACCTACGGCTCCGATCGGATCTGGGGCGAATACTGCAGGCTCCTCGACTCTCTCTGCCAACTGACCCGCGGATACTCGGTCATGGACGCCGAGGATATCGCGCTTTGCGACGGAATCATCAATCCCGCGGGCTGGGTGCCTCCCGGCGGTGCGTCCCCGGGCACCACGCCAGCCCCCCCGGGGCCTCGTCCTCCGCTCACTCGCCCCGCACCGCAGCCCCTGCGAGGGAATGAGACCGTGGACGAATTTTTGAAACGCTGGGAAGCGTACCGAAAAAAAGACTTCAACGGTTGCGATCCCTACGAGTGGCCGACCTTCTTGGCCCAGGCACGAACAACCTTGCGCAGCGATATCACTATTAAGGACATGCGAAGGATTTTAAAGACCCTCCTCTCGCCGCTCCAGGGAAAGGAATACTCCTTTCGCGTGAAGCGCGATGGCATGATGGTAGGGGGGACTCGGTATGCCGGAAACCTGGAGGTGATTCGCCCCCAGATCACCGCCGCCGGACTCCGCCTCTATTTCACGCTCTCGAAAGCCCGCTTCGAGAATCGCGACTTCAAGAATCTAGGGGTTTTTCGCGCCGACCTCGCGGACTTCTTGACCGACCTCGAGCTGGCGGACTCCACGATCAGGGGCCGCGACACGATGGCGGAGTATGCGCGGACGGTGCGCGAATGGCTGCAAGAAATTGACGAGGTCCTGGAAAGGCAGGCGATCGCGGCCCGCGAAGAAGCGCGTCTGCGGGCCGAGATCACGAAGTGGTGCAGGATCCCCGAGCATCGCCCACTCTACGAGGCATTCCTCACCCCCGGCGCGGAAATCCCCGGGGCGACTTTTATCCGGGAGGCCGCCTTCGCGCAAACCACGCTTTCGATTCGCGAACCGCAAAATACTTTCCCCGCGCGCCTGCTGGCCATCTACGAACTCCGCACCCTGCAGGATCCCGACTTGCGGACCTCCCCTGATTTCGGAGGACTGCAAAGCGTGGCCGCCAACGCGTACATCGGCGCCGTAAGCGCGCTTCTGCAGATGCCGGCGGAGTCGGCGGAAGCAAAGATCCAGGTCGCTGCCCTGCTCACGGAGCTTCGGGCCCGGTTAAACCTCGATCAGCCCGTTCAAGGCGAGCAAGTCCGCTGGTGGACGGACTATCAAGATCGTTCGTCCCAGCTGCAAACGCTCATGCCATTGCTCTCCCAGGAGGCGGCCAAGCCATGAGACGAACGGGCGCCCTGATTCTGCTCCTCGGCAGCCTAGTGCCTAGGCCAGCGGAGGCGTATCAGTTTTTTTCCGATCCCCGGCTGGTGAGTTTTACCATCAATACTTGCATTCACTTGCCGACCCTATCGGGCCGGGACGCCGCCCTCTGTGACAGCTTGGCATTCGCCTGCGAAACCTCCAAGGAGCTCGATAGCGAGGACCAGGCGCTTTGCGAGCAGCTCCGAAAAAGCCGAAGGGAGCGAGGATTGGGCTACTTGGAGCCCGCCCCCGCGCCTAAGGGAAGCATCGGCGTCCCGTCCCCTCGCCTCCCCACGGGCGAGGAAACCGTGACCTCGCTCTTAAAAAAATTCAGCTCCCTTAAAAAAGATTATGAACTCCAGCCTATGCAATGGGCCGATCGGTTGCGGGGTTGGCTACCCGGCCTCAATACCGCGACGCAGTTCAAGGACTTTTCACGGCTCTTGGAAGCCGTGCGCTTTCCCGCTAACTACCGCCATAGATTCCGCCTTGGATTCGATCTCTTCGAAGCGACGATTCCAAAAAACCAGCTCGATGCCTACCAGCACCAGATGGAGCTGGCGCTCTTTACCCACTACGTGAAGCTCACGCAGCGGCGTTACACCGAACGAGACTACACGAAGCCGGAAGAGTTTCTACGGGATCTTCGTGAGCTTCAAACCGCTCTGGAAGAAAATGCGGATATGCCGAGCGCGGCCGGGCTACTGGCCGAAGTCATGCGAATTCGCGGTGAAATCGAATCGTATCTCGATCGGCGGGCCAAGCTGGTGGAAAACCAAGCCCAGCTCAAAGCCCAGATCGCCAACTGGGGAAAGACGGAAGTACAGCGGCAGATCCTCGCGGGACTGGTCGCCGACAACGAGGTCTCTCCATCCGCCTGGAGGGTGCAAGAGGAGGCCAGTCGAAATCTGCTCGCCAACCCTCCGGGGGGTTCCTTATTAAACTACGCGATCCAGACGCTGGAGATGCGTCGGAAACTCGACCCCGCGTCGTTCCAAGAGGATTCCTTCGCGAGCGTACAGGCGCTCGGCGCTCATATCTATATTGGCTCGGTTGACGCGCTAGCCACCTCCCTCACGGGCCGGGCCCCCGAGCGCCTAGAGTACCTCTTCCTGCTTCGGCGCTTATCCGGGTGCTTGGAGCTCGATCAACCGCCCTCCGGTGGCCAACCCCGCTGGAGAAACGAATATCTGGATGCCTCGGAACGGGCCCTCGCCCTGCTGCCCAAGGCGCTTACCGACAGCCTCGAATCAACGGTAAGCCCCTAAATAAACCGACTTTTTTCATCCAATACCAACTTGCGAAACCGCCGCAAATATAATACGGTGCGTCAAAACGGGAAAGGACTGGAATGAAATCACAGGTGAGTTCCTTTTTAGCCATCAGCGGTCTCATGCTTTTTTCCGCCACGCTTGCCCAGGCAGCCAAAGGCACCGCTCCTTCTTACCATTACTTCGCGCTCCCCGAAGACGAGGCCACGCTCCTTCAGGCGCGACTCAGAAAAGACGGATACAAGGCGACGATTAAGCCCGGCCTTTACTATCAAGACCAGACCTCCTTGACCCTGGAGCGCGGAAACGGCGGGATCGTCGCGCAATACAACGTCGCTTCTTGTGTCATCGACAACCCCGATCAGCCCGGCACACTGACGCGCGACGTGAAAATCGCGGGCCCCGGTGAACCAAAGCCCGCGATCCCGCAAGTAGCGCAAAATAGCGGAAACGGCAGCTACCAAATCGGCTTCGTGAGCATTCAAGTCGGCAACCCCAATGCCCTCCCTTGGGTACTTCGCCAGAACGCCAAACTACGCTTCGAAATCGATGAGAAGCGCCTCATCTTGCCAGGAACGCCGCCCTCCGCGGGAGATCTCTACCCCATCGCCGGCGGCGTGCTCGTCACCCGCAAGGTAAATGGCCAGAAAATCCTGACCTACGCCAGCAACGACGGAAAACAAGTGAAGGATTTTCCCGTAACCCCGTTTAGCCAGATCGTGACGAGCGACGTATCTTCGTCCGGCTTTTACTTCGTAGGCCAATCCCCGCAGAGTAAGCGAGCCGCTTTATACTATGCCACCCAAGAGGGAGCGCTAACCGAACTCGCCCCCGCGAACTTCGATCTTTCCCAGCTCGCGATGCGCGTCTCGATCATCCGCGAAGGCATCTTTTTTCTGGAGGGCGATCTGAGCGAATCCGCCTCGCAGAAGCTCTCTTTCCTGAAGTACGACACGCGCACCCAATCCGTCCGCGTTTCCTTTTCCCGTCCCGGCAACGCAAGCAAGAAGTTTTCAATCATCAATAACCAAGCCACGGTGCAGAATCGCAATGCCAACGGGCAATGGGAGCGCTATCTGGTGCTCTACGACGGGTCCGAGCTCGAAACCGCGAACTACAGCCTCCGTAACCGCCTGAGCGACGAAGACCACAAAGTCCTGCGCGAGCACAAATTCACCGACTATACCCAGCGCGCGGAGCTCGGCGAGAGCATGAATGTCGTCCACCGCCCCGAATACTCACAGGCCCTGTTAGGCAACCTCGTCTACGGCTCCACGGGCTGGATCAATATCGTGGCTCCTCGCGGGGTGAATGCCGCCGACGTGGTCCAAGACCTAGCGAACCAGCTGGCGTGGGCTAACAAGCTGACCCTGCCGCGCGAGATCGAGAGTTTTAAATTGATCGGAATTCCCCCCGAAAAAATCCAATCCACTTGGGAAGCCGGGATCAAAATCGAAAACGCCCGGGCAAGCGCAGGGCCGAACGACGCGGCGAAGACCGCGCCGAACCCGTGGGGCGAGCTGCGTAAGGTATTCTGGCGCAAGCGCGCCGCGCTCGTGATCGACAATTTCCTTAAACAGCAAGGAAACATGGGAGCGAGCGAACAGCTGACTTTGCTCATGGGCGCATTCAACAGCTTGGCGAACGGCAACGACGTAAGCGACCTCGAAAGCCGCTCCATGCTCATCGTCACCATTACGGAAGATAAGCACTGGGAACAAGCCAAGAAGAACAACCCGGTGCTCGACACCCTGGCCCGCACCATTTACGTACAGCCACCCCAGGGCGACGTACTCCGCGCCATCGTCCGATCCCAGCTCTACCAGATCCAGATGCGTCACGCCGTCCAATTCCGCGACGACGTCCTGGCTCGCGTCTTCGAAATGTCCGCGCAATTTCACCCGGAACTCGCCGAACCTGAGCGGACCCTCACCACGCTCGCGGAAATTGGCGCTTACGCCCGCACCCAGCAAGCCGCCGTTTCCGGCAATCAGCCGACCCTCGTAAACACCGAGGTTCTGGGACAGTTCGCGGAGGCGACCTACCAGGTCAAATTAATTTCCCACGACGACGACTCCTTCAAAGCGGCAATGCACCAGCGCATCGTCGGCCACGATCGCGCGATCGAGCGCCTCGCCCAGGCGGCTTCTATGATCCGGACCCGCATGTACGACAAGACGCGCGGCTACGGGACGTTTCTCTTCATCGGCCCCAAAGGAGTGGGCAAAACCGAAAGCGCTCGCGCGCTCGCCGATGTGCTCAAGTTCCCCCTCTATACAATCAACTTGGCCGCCGGTCCTTCGCAGCTCATCTCGTCCAAAGATGCCGCCAAGCTCAAGGAAATGGGCAGCAAGCCCCGGATTGTGTTGTTTGACGAAATCGACAAGGCCGAGCCCGACGTCATTAAGGCCCTGCACCCCATTCTCGAGGAAGGACGCTACCCCTTATCCGGCGAGAACGACGATGACTACCTCGACTTCCGCAGCACCCTCGTAATCCTCACCGCCAATTACGCGGCGAAGGACATTCAGGCGATTTCACTCGAATCCGGCATGGCCGAAGTCAACGCCGACAACGAGGCGCTCTTTATCGACCGCATCGCCCAAGGCGGGCTGGTGCGCACGAACGAGGAGAATCTCGAGCGCGGGCAGATCCCCGACTTCATCTGGAGCCGGATTTCGAGCAAGGTTTGCATCTTCACCCCATTTACCGAAGATCAAGGTTTGGGCGTGCTCGCGCTTCAGCTCAAGCGCCTGGAAACGCGCCTAAAAGACAACTGGAATCGCCCCGTGAAGATCCACCTTTCTCGCGGCTACGCGCTTAAAGTCGTCCGCCAAGGCATGGCCGCCAGCGACAAGAACCGCAACGCGAACGCCGGCAACGGACACACGATCAAGAACACGCTCGACAATGAAGTCTTCACCAAGGTCGCGGAAAAATTCAACCAAATCCAGGAAACCCTGACGGAAGACTCGCTTGCGGATCTCCATGACTTTTACATTGTGCTGATGCCAAACGGAAAACTCGAAGTCATCACCAACCTCGAAGATCCCGAAATCCAGAAGCAGCTCGACCGGAAAAACCTAATCACGTCGGACTTCGTCGCCGGAGGTGAAAAATGAGCCGCGCCCGTTACTTGCCATTCTTGGTTCGATCCTTTTGGGTGACGACGCTTCTCCTGGGACTCACCTACTTGAACGCCCTGGCTGACCCTCCGGTCGGAGGCGACGCCGGAATCGTCCGCGGTGCCCGCAAAGATTTCCTGTTCGTGCTCGACATCTCGGGTTCGATGACTCCTCCGGAAGGAATGCTGCACCAGGTGCAGCTTACGGCGGCGGATATCGTGGCAAAGCTCGATAAGAAAAAAAACCCGTACTCCCTCGGGCTTATTACGTTTAACGGATGCGGGCCCGGCACCGCCAACGTGCTCATTCGAGTGGGCAAGGAATACAACGGTGGAGAATTCATGGCGGCCATGAACTCGATCGTCTGTGGGGGGGCCACCGACATCACGGGCGCGTTGACCTTGGCGAACAAGGAAATGGACGCCTATGCGGGTGGAGGCTGCCTGCAAGTCGTGCTGCTCACCGACGGTGAGCATAGCTGTGGTGGAGCCGGCCCCGAGCGGCTCATGGCCACCTTGCCTAAACATAAGTCCGCCTGCAAAAATGGATTCAGCGTCGTGCACGTCGGCCAGGACAAAATGTACGCCGACCAGCTCGATAAGATCACGGCCGATAACGAAGGCAAAACCTTCTTCTTAAATCCGGAGACCAAGGCGCAAGATCTACGCTCGGCTCTCGGGGAAATTTTTAGCGTTGAATCGGAGGCCGTCCAAACCGAGCTCAAGGCTGCCAGCGGTGGCGGTAACGCCACTGGTCCGAAGAAAACGCCGGAAGCTGCCGGCGGCAAAAAGCCCGACGCGCCGCCCGCCGAAAAAGACAAGGAAGAAGAAGCCGAAGCGGAAGCCAAGGAGAAGAAGGAAAGAAAACAGGGAGGCCCCACGACTTCCCTTCCCACCACGGCTTCGCGCACTCTCGCCGCGCAGCCGCAGGTATCTCCTCCCGGACAGACGCCGGCCTCAATTTGGCCGGAGCCAAACTCCCGCATCCTCGATCCGAGCGGTCAGTATAAAATCGAGCTTTACGAACCCGGCAAATCGAAGATGTTCTTTCTTACGGGCAACCTCGTGTGGTCATCCGCGACGGAGTCGCGCTCGTTCGGCAGCTGTCCGGCCCAAGCCTATCCCAATGCCGATGGTGTCTATGTCGTACTTCAACGGGAAGGGCTCATTTCGCTGGAGTTCTGGGGTAAAGACGGCCAGCAGACGGTTCTGAACGACAAGCTTAAGCTCGACTGGAACGACTACGCGCGAAAATATCAGTTCGTGCTCGATATCAACGGCATCCAGATGGTGAATCGTCAGGAAAACCTCTCGCAAACCTTTACGCGTCCGCGAGCCGCCGGGCCGAATGGCAAGCCCGCAGCCGCCGCCGAAATCGTGGCCGTACGTGCGCCGTTCGATGAGACCGCCTCGGCTTCCATCGAGAAATTTGGCCGCTCGCTCGTTACCGGCGTGCGCCAAGGACGGGTCGGCCCCGGCCCCCTTCTGCCCGTGCGTTACGAAGAGTTTCGTAAACGGGTGAACTTCGAGAAGCCACGCAATATTATGATTCGAGCGGGCGAAGCCATGGATGCATCCGATCTCGTCATCCGCCTCGCCCAAGAGCTCGCCAAAGCGCCCGAGGATTCTGCCGCCGCCTGGGACATCTTCGAAATCGACATCGCGAGCCTGGGCACCCAGGGCAAAGCCGACCTCTCGAAGGAAAAGATGTCCAACATCATCGCGGCCGCCCGCTACAAGCGCGTTATCCTCTTTTTCCGTAATCTCGAGCGGATGATCGGCATGGGCGGTAACGGCGGGGATCTCATCGACGACCTTCTCACCGCTGCCCAGTCGGGCCAGGTAATCGTGATCGCCAGCACCTCGGGCAATAACGAGCAGACGAGCGAACTCAATCAAAAGCAAGCGCTACGGATTACCTTGCACGACCACGCTTTTCCCGACTACGACATGAAGCGTGAACTCCCCCAATTCATCCGCATGCGGGCGGACGCCTTCGCGGCCGAACGCGGCGTCGGCTTAGCGGCAGGACTCGAAAGCAAGCTTATTGAAATCGCCGGCACTCAGCTCCCGGAAACGCCACACCCCGCCTCGGACATGGTCATTCTGGAAGAAGCGGTCACGGCGCTTGCCGAAAAGATGTCACTGCAAGGGGTCGCGGGATCCGCGCAAGTGGAACTGCCGGACCTGCTCGCCGCCACGAAGAAAATGACGATCCCCGTTCCTTACGTGGACGAGGAAAAAGTGATGGCCCTCCGCGCCGCACTAGACGCCAAGATCATCGGTCAACGCGGCATGAAGGACCGGGTAGTCGACTGCTTTCGCCGGCGTGTTTATCAGGGCGGCATCGTGCCCAACAAACCCGTTTGCCTATTCTTGGCTCTCGGCGGCTCGGGGACCGGCAAAACTTTCACCGGCAAGACCCTTTCCGGCTACTTCGGCGTCAAGATGGAGTCCTGGCAAATGGAGCAGTTCAAGGAAGAGCACAAGGTCGACGGCCTGCTCGGTCCGCCGCATGGGTATGTCGGGTACGGCAGCGCGCCGCTCATCGACTTCATGAACCAGAACAAAACGGGCCTCGTGCTGTTTGACGAAGTGGACAAGGCGAATCGAGAAATCATCACGGCGTTTGACGTGCTCTTCGATGAAGGCTGGATCAAAAGCACGAGCGGCGCCAAAGCCGTGTTCAACCGCGGGGTGATCTTCATGACGTCGAACTTTGGTATCGGGAAAATCAAGGCCTGGGAAGAGGCTAACCCCGACTGGCGGAACTACAATAAACAACAGCTGATGGTCTCCCAGAACGCTTTGATTAAAGAAATTCAAGGGGAGATGCGGGCCAAGAACGCGATGCCCGACTGGACGATCGGGCGTATCCCGCTCGAAAACTGGCTAGTTTACACCAACCTCAATCAAGAAGAAGGCTTGGCGCTAGCGAAGCTCATGGCCAAGGACGCGCTCGCCAAGCGCCCCAAGGCGACTTACAAGATCGAGTTCTCCGAGCCGGTTTACGAGAAGCTTGTACGGGATAACTACGGGCGCGACAGTACGGGCGCGCGTCCCCTGGAAACCGGATTGGATTACCTCCTCAATACGCTCTTTTATGACCTCCTTGGCGCAATGCTTGAGCACAAGGACCCGGCGACTGGCAAGCCTACGCTGACGCTAAACGACTTGGCCGGAAAAACTTTGCGCGTGGTCGTAGAGGGGCAAGGCACGAAGGACGAAGGGTATGCGATCGAGATCCACTGACGGCTTCTCCCCCGCGGGACTGGCGCTGCCGCTAGCCCTTGCGCTCGGGTTCACATCGAGTGCCGCCCTCGCGGACTCGAGCGATTTAAGCACCGTGATGCCCGAGGGCGTCGCGCGCGCACGCGCCGCCGTGGCCACCCTCGTCGTCGAAAAGCTCATGAAAACACCGGCTGGCGAAAAGATGGACGACATCAGCGCGTGTACGGGCTTCCTCATCGGCTCACAGTTCGTAATGACGAACCACCATTGCATCGCGCGGCGGCCGGAGCAATTTGTCCGCGTCCAGGCGATCTTTCGTGAGTTTCCCCAAGATGCAAATCTCGCCTCAAACGCCGTAGCGGCGGTAAGCAAGATCCAAACGTACCAAATGACCGCGATCACCTATGACAGCACTGAACAGGACATCGCGATCTTGGAGCTTGAGGAGCCGGTTTCCATCCGAGGCGTGGAACCGCTTCCGATTGCGGCGAAGTCCGATTCCTTTCCGAAGCATCCCTGGAAGATTTCATCCACTTTCGATGCTCGCTATATTTCCGAACCCCGCATCGGGTATCTCGCCACGCTCGACATCGAGATGTGCTCTACCACCGGCTTCGAAAAGCTAAACGTCGATATGAAAGGCTGTACCGCGCGCCCCGGAAATTCCGGCAGCCCCCTGCTCAATAACTCTGGCGAAGTAATCGGAATCCTCAAGTCGATATACCAAGAACTCCCGCCCATGGTCGTCAGTGGCACCGAGTATGTGGTGGGCAAGGTATCGGCTGTCTGCGGAACCCCCGCTGCCTTCTTGGGCAAGAGCCTCGACGCCGTCGCCGAGTCCCACCGCCGGCTGCTTGCGGATATCCGCATTGATACGGAAGGGGCCGCGAAAAACTTCACTAGCGTCGGACACATTGAGCAACTCTGGCCCAAACTCGAAGGAAAAAGCGTCGTGGAAACCCCTAAGAAAAACGGTAAGGAGAAGAAAAAGTGAACCGTCTTGGACTCTTTTCCTTAACGTCGATCGTGCTCCTCGGTGGCGTGACGTCAGCGCAGGCCCATGAATTTTTCGCATCCGAACTCATCCGAGCCGATTTGCAACGTCAATGTCCAGGAACCCAGGAGAAGGCTTCGGACGAATGCGCGCTCTACCGACGCGTGTGCCGTCAGCTACTGAGGACTAAACCGGGAGAGCCCGGCGGTCCTTATCCGCACGACGAGCAGGATCGCGCGCTTTGCCAGACGATTCTTCCCCCCACGCCGCCTGCTCCCAAGGTCGACTTCGGGACAAAAGAATGGCAGGAAACATTAGAATACTGCGAACCATTCTCCGCGCGAGCGGGGGACGCAGAAATGGGCCTCCCGAATGGCACGCTTGCGGGGTGGAATACACCGACCGCGGCGCACCCGTGCTGTCGGTGGGCGGTACCTTGCCCACGGCTTCGGTGAAAGAGGCTCAAGAAGCGTGGCAGGAACTCATCACCACCGTGCATCCCCATTTCGGATCATCTATTGGCGGCCAGCGCCCGTGGGATGCTTACCCGACCACCGTCATCCCTAGACTTGATCCAAAAATTTCGTTCGCTGACTACGAGCGGGTGATTCTCGGCATGTACCCCAAATCCGATAAGCCGATCGTTCAAAAAATCAATTTCTTCGGGAGAACGGAGAAAATTAAGCTGGGCACATTCGAAGTCGAATTATACGCCCACCTCTACCACGATCGCTTTTTGCAAGCTTATCTACGCACCCTCCACGAGCGGCTTGTGACCGCGGGTGACCAATCCGACTCCGGACTTGTGCGCGACCTTCGTGACTTCTTGGCCCATGTCAGTGGCGAAAGATACCCCAAAGGCATGAGCCGCGCGCGCCTCTATCAACCCTTGGCCCAGCTTTACGTTGACGAAGCCATACGCCGAGGGCTCAGCGCCGCGGACACGCCTGCGGAATTGACATTTCCGGAGATTAAAACCGCTCCGCATCACGCGGTGATCGAAAACTTCCGCACGAAGGACTCGCTCCCACTGGCCGGAGAAAAAATCCAGACCGCTGTGCGTGAAAACCCGGCTATTTTGCCGGCGCTGGTTCGTATTGCGTCCACCTTAGATAGCGAGCCTTCCCGGTGGCCGGTCGCGATTGCCTCCCAAAGGCAGGCGGTTGCCGCCTATGTTTATATCGCTACGATGGAGGCGGTGATCACCGACCGCACAGAGAGCCCGGCGAGGCGCCTACAGCGTCTATTCTCGGCGGAAGCACTGGCGAAATTTTTACAGCTCGATCGCCCCGTCATCGGCGAGCGGGTACGCTGGTTTTCTCTGTATCAAGATACGACCGCCCGAGCAAAAACCTATCTGGATCAACTCCAAACGGAGATCGGCGCACCATGAAGCTATCTGGCACGCTTATGACCATCGGTTTGGCTTGGGGGCTCCTCGGAACTCCGGTTTCCGCGTCCGCTGATTGCGACTTTGACGGCATCTACTTTCACGGTTTTTTCCAGTACTACGCGGGCGTCGAGTCTTACGGCAGTACCGCGCGGGACTATTGTTTGCGCCTTTGGACTGATCTTGATGGCAAAGGTCCCGACGACTTAAAATGCCGGGAATTCGTGGCGGCGTGCCACCGCATGCAGACCGTGACAATTACCAATGGTTGCGACGCCGAGGTGTGTTCAAGACTCACCCAGCACGAAGATACCCTGCGAGCCCAGCAAGCAAAGCAGTTTCAGGGATGCCCAGTCGAGAAGATCAAGAACTCACCGGCGGCCACCGAAGCCGAAGCCAAGGTCGGCTACCGAAAGGAAGGCTGCTTACGAGGCCAGGTTTGCGTAACCGACATCTTTCAGAACAGCCGAGCCGGACTCTTTAACTTCACGGGATTTACGTGGCCGGACCTCTCGACCCCGGAAGACTACGCCACGACCTGGCTTACTTTTCTCGAAAAATATTTCTTCAATGAGAAAACCATAAAAGACACCTTGAACGCGTGCCCGGGAAAGCTCGACGCCTTGGGCGAGGTCGGCAAATTTGCAGTGGAACTCGAACCCGACGTTCGCGACTTTTTCTTCGAGCAGATCTGCCTAGGTGATTACCGCGTTAAGAAATCGGGCCTTGGATTTAAGATGACTGGCTGCCGCTTCGGCGGCACCTCCAAATACCCCCTCCCCCAAGGGCTGCTGAACTGGAAGGCGATCCCCGATCACCTTCGCGGCTACTATATCGACCCGGACGAGTTTTGGCCCAAAGGCTACGGGGAGAAGGTGCAAAAGCAGACGTTGGCCCTGTGGTTCAAGATGTACATGAACTTCCTCACCGGTCCATCCGCGGCCAACCTGACCGCCACGAACACGAAACTCGTGCTCGACTCGTTCTTGAAAGCATTGGACAGCAGCCGGGACTCCACCGCGCGCGCAATCGCGCGCCAGTTCAAGGCCATCCGTAAACTCTTACCCAAGGATGTAGCGCCCTCCACCGAATTTGCATTTTTCCCGGCACTGGACGATGCGGAGGCCATGGTCGAGCCGTCGCGCGATCCCGCGCTCAAGGCCGAGATCGAGTTCGTCAAGCTAGGCGGATCCGACCGCGTTTACACCCACCTCACGGGCATGGCTAGCCAATGCACAGCCAAGGCCATGGAGCCGTTGCTCGCGGCACTGAAAGCAATGGAGCGCTCCGCCACCCCGGGCGCGCGCTTCCATCGGATCCGGATGGCCACCCCAGAACTCAGGGATCTAGACGTGGTGGAAGCCTACCGCCAGGTTTTGCAGACCCTCTCCGGCTGCGCGCATCCTTATTCGCTGATTCGCATGCTTTATCTTGAATACGAGAAGAGCGGCGTCGTGGTCGACCAGGATCTCTACCTGAAGCTTTTGCAGGCCGGTAAAGACGCCTACGCGCAGGAAATCAGCAACCGCTAAGCTGATCCTCGTCTTTGAGGTTGCCCGGCCCGAGGGCCGGAGCATAGAATATCGAGGATATGGAAGACCTCCTGAATCCCGACGACTTCAAATCGATCACGCTTAAGATCGGGCTAAAGAACATCACCACCAACACCGAGGTCGGCGGACATCTTAAGGACCCCAAGAAGCGTGATGTTCAGCTGGTGGAGTTCTTGGAGCAGGGTCTTTCCGTCGAAGTTCCGGTGAACACGGGGGCCCGCGGGCACCACGTCTTGCTGAAGGTCGAAACCGAAGGCGCCACCCCGAACCTCGTTTTTGAAGCGACCGCCAAGATCGACGAACTGGAAAATTTAAATGCCGAGCGCGCCCAACTCTCCCTAACCCTGATTCAGTACGAGGAAGAGCATTGGGAAAGGCTACAGAAGACTTTTTCCTCGCGCCAGGACGACATCCTGGCCTTCTTCGAAGCCGTGAAAGGCTAAGCCAGGGAGGAGCCCCCGTTTGACCACTTTTCAAGCCATCGTATATGCCGCCGTTTATGGATTCTCCCTCTTCATCCCAGTCGGGGAAACCGCGCATATGTGGGCGATCTCGACCCTGCTGGAGTGGCCGACCGTCCAGGACGGGCTGATGGGCCCCCTATCCCTAGGCGCTTGCCTCGCCGTGCTGATCTATTTTCGGCATGACTGGGCGAGCATCGTGTCATCCTGCCTGCGCGTGACCCTGCTTTGGAAAAAACCCATGACGCTCGACGAGCGCATGCCTCTTTTTCTCCTCCTGGCCAATCTACCCATGATCGTGCTGCTGCTGACCATCCGGCAAATGCAGATCGAGCTTCCCAGCCCAGAAAACTGGTCCCCGTTCTGGGTCGCTGGCTCCCTCGCCTTGCTCTGCGTGCCCGTCTGGTTGGCCGATCGCCTTAACCGCCGAACGAAGAACATGCTGAGCTGGAACTGGGTGGACGCGCTCGTGGTGGGATTCGCCCAGTGCGTGTCCCTCCTACCCGGAGGCGGCCGTCAAATCGGGGCTTTTGCGGGAGGTCTGTTCCGTAACTATAGCCGCGAATCCTGCGCGAAGTTCACGTTTCTGACGTTCGGGCCGGTGCTCTTGGTACAAACCCTGCTGGAGCTGCGTTCGACGTCCGTCAGCGGGATCAGCACCTTGACTTTTTCCATGGCGGTGGCGGTGAGCTTTCTCTGTGGGCTGATGGCGATCGGTAGCCTCATGAAGCAGATTCAAAACAAGGGGCTCGCCGGCGCGCTTTTCTACCGCTGCCTTTTTGCGGCGGTGATCTTAGGCTGGTTCTGGATGAAGAATCGCTAAGCGATAGCGATTTCGGATGGAGCCGGGCCCGAACGGCCCTTACTTCTTGCCTTCCGGGTAGTCCACCATTTCCTTAAGCTCCTTGCCAACCTTAAAGAAAGGCACGCGCTTGGGTGGAACATTCACAACTTGGCCGGTTTTAGGGTTACGACCTTGGTAGCTGCCGTAGCTGCGGTTGACGAAGGAGCCGAAGCCACGAATTTCGATGCGGTCATCTTTCTTTAAAGCGTCGGCCATCATATCGAAAACCATGTTAACGACCATCTCCGCTTGCTTGTGTTGAAGATGTGCTTTTTCGGAAACCACCGCGATCAGATCAGCTTTGGTCATGACTAGATTTCTCCCTGTCAATTCAATGCCCTATTTATATTAAAGCTAAAGACCGCCCTTGGCTTTGGCAAGGAGAAATCGGCAAAAAAAGCGCCGAGACGAATTCGGATTATTTAGCTTGACAGGAAACCCGATTGACTAACGCACCTAGAAAAACTATCTTCGCCCCATTCCATTTCAACCCATTACAGGTTTTCTATCTCGGAGGCTGAGCGCAGAAGATGAACAAAGCGGATCTGGTTGAACGAATTGCCAAAGACACCCAACAAACCAAAACGAGCATCGAGGCCACCCTCAATGCCGCCATCGATATCATCAAAAAGAGCGTGAAGAAGGGCGACGACGTCACCCTTTCCGGCTTCGGCACCTTCACGCGCCTGCGCCGCAAGGCCCGCGTCGGCCGCAATCCGCAAACGGGCAAGGAAATGGAAATTCCGTCCATGACCGTGCCACGTTTCCGCCCCGGCAAAGAATTCAAAGTCATCGTTCAATAGAACGCATACGGCGTCCGGCAGTTAGCGGACCGTGAATTTCGGCAGCTCCGCGTGGGAAATCCAGCCCGGCGAAGCCTCCGTTAGCTCCCGTTCCTCTACTCCGTCCACCCGGGAGTGGGGCGGCCCCTGTCGACAGGCCCGGACCAACGCTTCCAAATCGGCGGCTAACCCGCTGACGAGAACCTCCACCCGGCCGTCGGAAAGGTTTCGAACGTAACCGCGAAGCGAGGGATAACGCTCCGCCTGTCGCCGCGTAAATGCACGAAAACCCACGCCCTGAACTCGTCCGGAAATATAAATTTGCATTGTCACCATCAGGACAAAATAACCGCGCCCGCCTCGATTCGCTAGTAGCGATCCGAGGCGGGCGCGCATGCGTGATTTTTGGAGATGCCGGGAGCAGGTCCCCTACCGAGCATTTACTCGGCCCCTAAACCCGGCCGGGCCTTCGCTCAGCCGTCGGTATCTCCATGCATCACGATGGTAACCGTCAGGTCCTTTGGATTCACCAGCACGAGGGCGCGGGCGTTCACGCTCGGAGCCCAATACGTATCCGCTTCAAAAAGCGCATACCCACCGGCACGCGCGTTCAGAGAAACCAATTGACGAAGCTCTTTCTTCACGTTCACCAGGGCCTCGCGAGCAGGTTCCATATGGCCTTCACAGGACTCTTCCACCTGCGCTTGCTGGGCGTTGATGCTATCGATGAGCTTGGCCAAAGCGAAGTGGGACGGTAGCAAAACCGCGTCGGAAACGCCCTCGTCCGCGAGTAGCACTTTGAGCGCTCGCTTGAGATTTTTCACCTCGTAACGCTTCACCACCGGGCAGGCCACCACGTCCGTAGCCATTCCGGCTTCTACGCCTTCCACGCAGCGCTCCAGCGCTTGCTTCGTGTCCCCTGCCAGCCGCACCCGGCGATAACTATCGTTCGCGAAAGCGCCTACCGCCGAGCCCAAGGTCAATAGCCCCAAAGCTGCCGTCAGTTTCGCCGTTTTTCCGATGAATCCTGGCTTCATATACTTCCCCTTCGAGTTAAATCGTTACGTCGAAGCGGAAAGTAGGCGAGCATCCACTATTTGGAAAATATATAATAGCTATGATTGTTATATATTTATTAAATAAGCAGCTAGCGCTGCTTCACTTCTTTGATGCCGGAGATGCACCAGAGATCCATGAGGAACTTCTTATGGTCCGTGACAAACCCACGATACTTAATGACCATGGTGGAGTCATCGCCGTTCATGCCGAAGTCAAAGTCGCTCAGGTGAAGATTATTCTCTTCTATGGCGTCGTTGACGCTCTTGCGAATGGTGCCGGCCGGGTCATCGACCGTAATCTCACAATGATAAAGGTGGGAGCGCCCCATGAAACGACCTTCGATGAAGGTAATCAGGGTCAACACCACGACTACCAGCAAAGCCACGCATACGGCGATCATGGAGTAACCTAAGCCGATGCAGGTCCCCAGTGCCGCCACTACCCAGATCGTAGCCGCGGTGGTCAGACCGTGGACGGTTCCGCGGGACTGAATAATTGCGCCGCCGCCTAGAAAGCCGATACCCGATACGATCTGCGCGGCCACGCGGCCAGGATCGCTGAAGGCGCCGCTTTGCTTGGCATGCACTTCGGAGATGAGCACGGAAATCGCGGAATAGATCACAGCGCCCACGCAGATCAACATGTTCGTTTTGATGCCGGCGGATTTGTGCTTGAGCTCGCGCTCGAGGCCGATAATTCCGCCGCAAATCAGTCCCCAAAAAATCTTGGGGGCGAAAAAGGCCAGCAGCTGGCCCAGGTCTGCGTGTACGTCTAGGGTGCCCATTCCTTAATAAGCTACACCTTTAACTTGAGTTTGCAAGCCTACACAACCTGGCCGGCCGCCCAGCCCGACGCCCACGCCCACTGGAAGTTGTAACCCCCGAGCCAGCCGGTAACGTCTACAACCTCTCCGACGAAGTACAGACCTGGCACCTGATTCGCCTGCATCGTCTTGGAAGATAGATCACGGGTATCCACGCCCCCTCGTGTGACCTCGGCCTTTTGGTACCCCACCGTTCCCGAAGGAACGAACGTCCATGCATTCAAGCGGCGACCAAGGTCCTGCAAGGCCTTATCCGGGACCCGATCCATCGAAAGCTCCGCGGGAAACTGGGTCAGGTTTAGGCGTTCGACAAAACGCTCCGCGAAGCGCGCGGGCAACTTCTCGGCGAGCAAGTTACGAGTGAGCGAACGCGATCCGGCCTTCTTCTTTTCGATCAGCCAGTCCCCCGCCGACAGCTCCGGGAGCAGATTCACGCTGACCTCATCCCCGGGATACCAATGCAAAGAGGCTTGCAGGGCCGCGGGGCCGCTTAATCCTGTATGAGTGAAAAGCAGGTTTTCCCGGAACCCCATCCCCTTGCAGCTCATTACGCAGTCGATGGAGATCCCTGCCAAGTCGGCGAAGACGGGCTGGTCCGCCGAGGAAAAAACGAACCCATCGAGCGCCGGCGCCCGCTCGGTCACCCGCAACCCAAACTGAGCCGCTAGACGATAGCCCAAGTCGGTAGCGCCGATTTTCGGGATGGACAGGCCGCCGGTGGCCACCACCAAGGACTCCGCTTCAAACGGGCCCTGGCTCGTCTCCACTCGGAAGCCCCCACCGTCGCGAGTCTCTACTCGGTCAATCCGGCACTCTAGCCGAAACTGGGCGCCCACCCCGTCACATCCCGCCTTGAGCATGTCGACGATGGACTGGGCCGATTCATCGCAGAAAAGCTGCCCGAGCTTCTTCTCGTGATAGGCGATCCCATAGGATTCGACCATTTTGATGAATTGAGAAGACGGGTAGCGCGACAACGCCGATTTCATGAAATGGGGGTTTTCGGACACGTAATTGACTGGGCTAGCGCCTAAATTCGTGAAATTGCAGCGGCCCCCTCCGGAAATGAGGATTTTGCCTCCTAACTTCTTATAATGATCCATCAGCAGGACCCGCCGGCCGCGGCGGCCGGCCTCAATCGCGCACATCATGCCGGCGCCCCCCGCGCCCAATATAATGACATCCTGCATACAAGTGTGTTACTGACTTGAATCTAAAGAGAATGCAAACACCTTCTGAAGTGACATCCCCGAGCCCCACCAGTTTCGATGAGCTCAAGCTCATTGCCCCGATCCTTCACGCGGTAAAGGCGGAGGGGTATGCCACCCCCACCCCAATCCAGCAAAAGGCTATCCCTATCGTGCTGTCGGGGCGCGATCTCTTGGGCTGCGCCCAAACGGGGACCGGCAAGACGGCGGCATTCGCACTGCCCATTCTTCAGTTACTCGACCAGAACCACAAGCAGACACGCGACGGACGCCCCCGCATTCGGGCCCTGATCCTCACCCCAACGCGCGAGCTGGCGACCCAGATTGGCGACAGTTTCTCCAATTACGGCCGCGGGCTACACCTTCGTAATACCGTCATCTTCGGGGGCGTGGGCCAAAACCCCCAGGTTGCCGTACTACGAAAAGGCGTGGATATCTTGATCGCCACGCCGGGGCGCCTGCTCGACCTGCTCCAGCAGCGCGCGCTGAACTTCCAGTACCTGGAGATTTTCGTGCTGGACGAAGCCGACCGAATGCTCGACATGGGCTTTATCCATGACGTGAAACGCGTGATCGCGATGCTCCCCACGAAACGCCAGACGCTATTTTTCTCGGCGACGATGCCACCCGAGATCGGCAAGCTCGCGCACCAGATCCTGACGGACCCCTTGAAAGTGGAAGTCACGCCCGCGGCAACGACCGCGGAAAAAATCGCCCAGGCGATCTTCTTCGTTAACGAAAACCAGAAGCTCTCGCTCTTGATCCATCTCCTCAAGGATCCGACGGCGAAACGCACCCTGGTCTTCACGCGGACCAAACGAGATGCCAACCGGGTGGCCGAAGGACTGGAGGCTGCGGGCTTCGGAGCGGCGGCGATCCACGGCAACAAGTCCCAGGGCGCGCGCGAACGGGCGCTCGACAGCTTGAAGTCGGGCGACGTGCAAGTGTTGGTGGCGACGGACATCGCCTCGCGCGGCATCGACATCGACCAAGTCACGCACGTCTATAACTACGACATCCCGGACGTGGCCGAAAACTACGTCCATCGCATTGGCCGCACCGCGCGCGCGGGCCATAGCGGAATCGCGGTCGCGTTCTGCGCGCCCGACGAGAAAACGAATCTCGCCAACATCGAGCGCACGATCCGCCGAAAACTCAGCGTGATCGCCACGCCACCGGGCCTCGCCGTACAAACTCGGCGGGGTAAACAACGCAGCGGCGGCAACCGCCAGTCCGTTCGGAACCTGGCGGACGCACGAAGCGGCTCGGCCGCGGCGCCGGGAAGAGATGCTCCGTCCGGCAATGGCCGTCGGAAGCGGCGCCGGGGAGGGCGTGGTCGGCGGGGCGGACGCACAAAGTAGCAACCCGTCCAGTAATATTTGACACATTCTCCGCGACGCCGGGGACTGGTACCTTAGAAGAAATAGATCCGCCCGGAGTGGTGCCCCCTTTTCGGGTCGGATCGTGAAAGGCATTCTCGCGTGTGGGGGCAGCATCCATTCATTTCTTTAGTGGCGTTGACTTGGCTTTCGCTCCCGCTGGCCTGGTCGGCTCCGCCCCTGGCGCCTGACGCCGCGGGATTCGGCCCCTACACGGCACGCCACGCTGAATACCGGCTCCCTCCCGCACTCGACCCGCAGGTCCTCCCCAACCGGATTACGGAAATCTGGGGTGAGTTCTACTGGCCCAAGCAAGCCCCCCCGGCGCCCTTACCGCTGGTTGTCTTCCTACATGGGAATCACCCGACCTGCGGAATCTGGCAGGGAACCGCGTATCGGCAGCCAGGTTCCTGTCAGTACGCAAGCACTGGCACCTGCGGCCCCGGTGAAGTCGTCATCCCGAGCCATCGTGGCTTCGACTATCTGGCCAACCAGCTTGCTTCGTGGGGATACTTCGTTGTGTCGGTGAACTCCAACCGCGGCATCAACTGCATGGAATCGCCTGAGGATGACGAAGGACTTGTCCAGGCTCGGGCTCGCCTCGTACTCAAACACTTGGCGTATCTTAGCCATTGGAATCGGGGAGACGCCCCCACTCCCGCCGACTTCGGGATCGACTTGCGCGGTCGGATCGACTTCCAGCAAGTCGGGCTCCTAGGCCACTCTCGCGGCGGCGAGGCGATGCGGGCCGTGCCCACCTTGTACCGGGATCCGGGCAGCATCTGGCCCGGCGTTATCCCCGACCCCCTGCGAGTGCGGGCCGTATTCGAAATCGCCGGCATGGACAGCCGATATACCCGTTTGTTTAACGTCGATGGCTTAGCGTGGGCCCAGATTCTTCCCGCTTGCGACGACGACAACGCCCTGCTGCTGGGGGTTCGTCCGTTTGACCGGGCGATGAACATTCATCGTGAAAGCTCGCCTCAACTCAAATCACTGCTGTACGTGTGGGGCGCGAACCATAACTACTTCAATACGGAATGGCACGTCGCCGATGGGTTTGGCTGTTTCGGTCATGCACCGTTGTTTCCCATCGATCAACCCTCGTTGAATGGATCGCCGGCTCAACGTCAAATCGCTTCGAGCGCCGTACTCGCGCTATTTCGCGCCAATCTGGGAGCCAACGCCGACGTGCGCTTCAACCAGCTATTTGATCCGCGCTACGCGATTCCTCCCGCGCTGAGCGCGCTCACTAAAATCGAGCGGGCCTACCTTTCCACCCCCGATACGCGCTACCATCCGGTACTCGAGAACTTCCAGGGACCGCCGGGATTTAATTTATACGGGCCCGCCCACGTACATGAAAACGTCACCGTGAGCTACGGACGGGTGCCCCAATACTGGTCGGAGCTAGAGGCCGGCATCATTGGGTGGGAGACTCCAGGTGAGAACGTCTATTTTCAAACCGAGTGGGCCGAACCAGGCGGCGGGATCGACATGAGAAGCGGCGGATATATCAGCTTCCGAATCTCGCGAGCCGCCGTGAACGCCCCGAGCGGCGAGCCCTTAGACATCGGAATTAGGCTCGTCGACGCCGGAGGGCATCTCTCCAGCGAGCGTCGAATCGGAGATTTCGCGCAGGTTCTTGATCCCGTGGGGGGTTACGGCTGGCCTCACCCCGTCCTCAATACCGTGATGATACCCCTGGAATTCTTCGGGAGTATCTCCCTAAAGCGCGTGCGCGGACTGCGCTTCATTTTCAATGGCACCACCGCCGGGACGATACACCTCGACGAGTTACGCTTCCACCTCGCGCCGCTTGCCGCTAAAAACCCGGCTGCCGCCCTTCAGATTACCGATGAACGCCTAAGGTGATCAGTCCCCGACACCTTTTGCCAAGTTCCTCGAGTTCGTCTATGGTCCCCGCATGAATGAACCCCACCCGGTAGGGATTTTAGCGCCCTCGCGAGAGGCAATGGAAGCCGTCGATCCAAAGTTCGTGACCGAAGGCCTGCTTCGTGCGCGTGAAAAGACGATCGCGGGTTTGGCCACCCTCCGCGGGGAGCTGAAGGAGGGCATGACGGAAGACGAAGCCCGCAAACTTGCCTTGCGGGTATTTCGCGAACAGGGGGTTACCAAACATTGGCACAAACCCTATATTCGCTTCGGCGCGGGTACGACCCTCACCTTCAACGATCCGCTGCAACCCGACTACCGGCTTCAGACGGGCGATCCCTACTACATCGACCTCGGCCCCGTATGGAGCGACCCCGAGCTGGGCCTCGAGTACGAGGGCGACTACGGCGACACCTTTGTCTTCGGAGAAAACGCCGAAGCCGAAAAGTGCGCCGCAACCGCCCGACAATTGTTTGGAGAAGCGAAGTCCGCGTGGCGGTCCCAAAGTCTTTCGGGGCAAGGACTTTATGAGTTTTTAAGACGACGCTCGCACGAAATGGGGTACTTGCTGGTGGATGGGGTCGAAGGCCACCGGGTTGCCGATTTCCCGCATCATCGCTATTCCAAAGCGCAGTTAGCGACCGTGCCGTTTTTTCCTTCGGCCGCGGTTTGGGTGTTGGAGCTGCAGCTGAATGACCCGCAGCGCCGATTCGGCGCTTTTTTTGAAGACCTTTTGTGAGGTCACCGTCTCTGGGCGGAAGAACGTTTAGAATTAACCCGCTTCTTCTTCGTGTTTTTTTTGGGGGAGATCGAAGCCTCGTCGGCACTTGGCGATGCCGCCGTCGTCGAATCCGTAGATTCTACGCCACTGGCCTTAGGCGAATACTTAGGTAAGGCTATTAGGCAAAGGCCATTTAACTGCGGCTCCAACCGGCAGGAATGCCGTTCGAACTATAATAAAACCGCCTGCGCTAGCCACGGGCGAGCGGTACCTCTCCACCTTGAACATTCCTACTCATCTGACAGTTTAGCCCTAAAATCAGAATACGCTAGAATACGGTATACCGCGATCAAGGAGCCATTTCTTTGCGATCGACCGTATCGCACTATATGGCTGTGCCCGCTCCACCCAGGCGGAGTAGAACTCAAACCCGTAAGGAGACTGAAGTCATGAGTACCCGTTACCTATCCTCGATCCTGAGCGGCGTGATCGCCACATACCTGGCAACCACGCCCGCCCAAGCTCATCCCCGAAATGAGACTATCCTCGACTGCCAAACCTTGGCGCCGAACTTCCATTATGCACTGAAATCAATTCCCGAAACCTCTCCGCAGCAGATTGAGCTTCGCACCTACGCGATCAATGAGCTCTTCGGCCTTGAAAGGTTCGTAGTCACCTCTAAGAACGTCGATCCCGCTTCCCGGGATATCGTCTTGAACGGGCAATCGATGGACTGGCAATTCGGCGCTCCCACCAAGAAGCTCAAGGTCACACTCTCCGCCGGCAACGGCTATGCCCAGGGCAAACTTGAGCTGCAGTTGACCTTCAAAGGACCACCAAATCCGTCCCTGCGCGAAGATCTAAGCTGCGTCGTACAAATGGGTTTCTAAGGAGTATCCACATGAAAATCCCCCAAACATTCTTGATTCCAATCCTTATGCTCCTGGGCCTTGCCGGGCACGTTCAAGCCGAAAGCGTTCAGGCAACCCTGATAGCGAAGATCTTTAAATCCCCTGAGCAGAACATCGCGTACATCACCGACATCTCGATCTCACTCGATCGAGATATGGGGTTCGGAACGAACTTTCCTCTCTGGGCAAATCCGAAATATCCCTGGCTCATTTGTAAACATTTCGGACTAAGCGAAAAAGAAGCCTCCAACATGACCGAGCCCAGCATGAGCGAGTGGGTAGCGTACTTCTACGGTCCAGAAGCAGACGCGTTTGGTTTTACACTCACCACCAATTTGGATCCGCACATCATCAAAATGGCCACGTGCCGAATCCAGTAGGGACTGAACTCCAGGGACACGGACGCAACCAGAAAGACTACTTCCCGCCAGCATCGCAAACCGGAGTGGCATAGGCCACCTCGCCCACTCCGGCCGCCTGAAATTTAAAACGAAATCTGGGCAAACCGCCGATATCTGACGATGGGGTCAATGGCCACGGTTCCGCGGCGGATTTCGAAGCGCAGGTGCGGTTTGGGTGTTGGATCTGCAGGTGAATGACCCGCAGCGCCGTTTCGGTACTTTTTTTGAAGACCTTTCGTGATCGTCATCCGTAGGCATCGTACTCCAGCAGTATAAGGGGCTTTGCTACTTCCGACAATCGACAAGCCGGGCGGTCACTCGGCAAGAAGCGCAGACGTTTGCTACTGCAGGGGGTGGATCTGCTTGCCAAGCGGAAACTGAAATCCACCGTTCACGAAAACTCCTTCGCGCACGCGCTCCAGCAAAGGGGCAATCTCCTGATCGGATTGAACTTTAACTGCTCGGCTAATGAGATCCCGCAACCCGAAACCCAGCTCCCGAGACGCCCTCGTATCCGCGGCAAGCGCTCCCCCGTCGCCCAAGAATTCATAGTGGACGGGGGAATAAACAGAAAGACCGGCGCTTTCCCACTGAAACGAACCTTGCGTCTGAGTGAACGCGATGCTTCGCGACTGACAACTCCCCAGCAACAGCTCGGTGCCAAGGATGTCGGCATCTCCCAATTTCCAGGGCACTCGAGCCACGGCCACGGCATCGCGGGTCTGTCCTTCCGCTTTCAGCTGGATCCAAGTCGCCTCAAACTCCTGCGTGTAGGTCTCGGGGGCTAAAAGCCCGGCGGTGGAGTAAGTAAAGCGAATCCCCTGCACACAAACCCCGAAGTCCACGAATCCCCCCAGGCCGGACCCCGCTCCATCCACCTTTGCGAACTCACCGACCAATAGCTGAAGATCGGGGTATTGAGGATTGGGGAACACGGTAGCTCCGTCGCCCCGAGGCAGACAGCCAGTGGATAATAAAGTAAGCATTCCGATGAAGCAAAATCGACGAATCAGAAAGCGCCCCCCATTATTAGTGTACCATTTTACTATGATATTAAGACGCGCATCAATAACGGATAAAATCCTTATTTTATAAATAGTTAAACCTCCTGGGAGCCGTCGTCGGCCTTACTCGGCTTTGACGTTGCGGTGGGAAACAGAACCAAATTCACGTGATAGACGGCGTTGCGAGTCTCTTGGCGGCGCGCTACCTCTACGATTTGGGCGACAGCCGTATCAATGATATCCCGCACCTCGTCGAATGCCTCCTCATTGATCGCCACGGTCAGTCCGGTGATATTACGCTCGCGCCGCGGAGTCTGGAAAATGGCTTCGGATGCGCGCCCTAACATCTTTTTGTGGTAAGCCGCCAACGAAACCCGATATAGCTCAGGATCACAGCGAATCACCTTCTTTGACGGCCGTATTCTTCCTCCCGGGACACGCTCGATAAGCTGATGTTTCAGCAGAAACTTCACGGCCTTTTCGATTTCCGACTTCGGCACGTCTTCGACCAATCGGGAGCGAATCCAATCCGCGTCGAGCCGAAAATCATCGAAAGCCGCCATCTCCCGAATAGTGGGGATATAAGACTTCGACAAATATCCAAAAGCCTCGCTTTCCGCTGGTTTTTGGCTCCGAAAGCGCCATTGGGAGCGCATTTCATCCAACGCCTGCACCCGTGCGTCGATGTCTTTTTCGGTATTCAAACGAACGAGGGCCTGAAAAAACCGGACCTCCCGCTCGTCCAAGCGCAAGTTTTCACTCAAGGCATCCCTCACCTGCGAATTGAGCTTTCGTTTCCCGGAGAGGATTAAAGAAAAATAAGGGAGCGAAATCCGGGCGATCTTTGCGAGTTCCGCCTTCGGCGTGGCTGCTCCTGAGCTTCGCAAAAACTCCACCCAAGCGTTTAGGTACTGCGTATAACGATCGAACTGATAAATGTCCGGCGCTCCACGCAACGAGGGAATCGAATCCATACACTAATTATATATTATAATAATGAAAAACTATAATATTAAAATAATTATTATTATTAAATAGTTATGATTACATTTTGCTTTCATACAAATTAAATCAATAAAAAAATGAAAATTTATCCTCTTAAATCAAAATGAAACCCACTTTTTCACTTAATCTGAAATTTATTTTTCATATTTTATTTAAATATTTTTATATAAAAATAAAATTAATAAAAATAATAAATAATTACAGATAATTATAATAAAAATAGAGGATATTTATTTTTCATATTTTTGTTGATTAATATAACTCTGTGCGTTATTGTTTCTGCATGACGGAGCGCGGGACGGAAAAAAAACAAAGTTCTCGAAATAAGCCCCATTCGGGATGGCAAGCAACAAGCGCAAACCCGGCCCCCAATGTCATGGCCCCTAGTCCAATACCGGGTTTGCGCTTGTTTTACACGAGACGGGGATTTTCCTTGGTCACCGTCCTGCTCGCGATGGCGTGTATTTCCATAGTCCTACTCGCTCTCGCGGATGGCCTGGTTCACAGCGCTAGGTTTAGCCAAAGCGTTACCGGAAAAACCGATCTAAACAATGTAACCGCTTCCTTGCAGCAAATCTTCTCGACACCCGAAGCTTGTGGGCGCGCATTTCGCGCCGCCGACGGCACCTACGTCCGGTTCAACCCCCGCAACCCCAGTAACGTCTATACGACCGCAGTTGAAGAAGTGAGGGCAGGCGAGCAAGCCGTTCTCAAACTCGGTTCGGTCGTGGGCTCCCACCAAAGCGTGGTCTCGATGACGCTTAACTCCCGGATCGGGCTGCGGCCAGACACCGTGCAGGTTCCCGATCCGAGCGGAGCCCCCGGCATCAATCGGCTTCTGAAACGACACCTCGCGCTATTTTCCGTGAAGGCGGCGGCCGGAAATTCTTTGGGAACCCAGGCATGGGAAAGACATCTTCCGGTCGCCCTGCTGACCGACCCCAGCCAGGGCGGCGAAGTCGTGAGTTGCGCGGATCCCAACGCTTTCTTGGGACCGCAACTCATCAACGAAGTCGCCATCGCCAAACGAAAGGCGCTCGCGTTACACAAGGTGGGCTGTGACCGACGAGTGGATGATGCGGATCTCGACCTAGCCCGTCGATACAAGCCGGCATACGGCACGAAAGTCACCGGCGTCATGTCCGACGGCAGCAAAACCAAATACGTGATCTGGCCGGACGGGCTGCATCTCATCGCCCCTGACGGCAGCATCGATCCCGCCCCGGTGCCCGGCGCGAATCCTGGTGGCTCTCTGCCTCCCGGAATTACCACAATCCCCCCCGATGCTTCGAGCGGCGATCCTGACTATCGCTTGTACCTTTTGCCCAGCTACCACGAGAATCACCGCCCCCAATGGCCATTACTGCATAAAAATTTCGGTAATCAAAACCACATGGGCGAAGAAGGCCGATGCGGGATCACCCCCATCGACACTCCCAAGGGAATCGCAGCCAACTCCATCTTTCGCGCATATTTCATTCCAGACAAACCTGGCTACGCGGGCATGGCTTGTAACGCCGCTAACGGATGGGTGCTCAGCTCCTGCACGGTCACCGGCGGGGGGGCCCATGTAACCGACCCGACGGTTGGACGCGATCCCGCGAGCGGAGATCTATATTGCGTGATGCCGAATTGGGGTACGCCCCACTCGGGTGATGACTATTTCGCCGCCGTTACTTACTCGCTTCACACTATCTGCCAGCGCATCCGCTTCGCGGTGACGGATTCAGGCGACGGCGTCTACGTCGAACCCACCACCGTGGACGACGGCGGCGCCGGAACACATTCCGGCACGGGGATCAGTGATGCCCCTGGCCCGTAGTGGGCACATTGGATACAATGTCCGCCATGGGCTCGCGATACAAAAAAGTCCTGACTACACTTCTCGTACTCATGACGACCCCCGGTTGCACTGCCCATTTTCATCAACCCAGTTTGTATTGGCAGGATGTCGCGGTGACCACCAGCGCGCGCGTGCGAAAAATCTCGGTGAATTATGCATCGGGAGAATTAATTGAATTGGCAAGCTATACGGCCGCCCTAACTTCTGCCGCCGTGCACAACCAAGACATCTACCTCCTGTCCTCGGCCACTGACACAATTACGCGACTTGCGATCGGCAAGGAGGCCGACGCAAGCTTCGAACAACGCCAAAGCATTTCCCTCCCCGACAACCCCACGCAAGCGGTGATTACTCCCGACGGGAAGTGGCTGTTTGCCTGCACCAATACCGCCGGAGAGATTGTCCGCTTTCCCTTATCCGACGGACTCATTAACGGCGCCGCTACCCCATTGTCGACCGGACACGTTCCATGTTGGAAGTTCGCGGTGTCTCCGGATTCCCGGCGAATCGCCATACTCGACTCCGTTCCAGCTCAGCTCACGGTCTATGATCTAGACTCTAGTTCTGGTGCCCTCACAGTCTATGCGTCGACGACGAATGCGGCGTTCATGCAGGACATTGTCTTCGACGCCACGGGGGATCGCATCTACGGTGCGGGTTATAACGCCGGCGTAGTCCTCACCTATCTCATTCAAGAGGGCGCTCTAACCCTCCTAAATCAGGTAAGCTCAGCGGCTCAGCCGAATTTTTTGGCGCTCTCCGAAGACGGAAGCCTCCTTTTCGTCTCTCACAAATCAGGGCAAACGCTTTCCGTATTCGCAGTTTCATCCTCCGGCCTGGCAAGCAGTCCTCTTCACACCCTCAATTTGGCTGGAAGCGGAGCCGCCCTCTTCCTAAGCCGAAGTGATCGCTACGCCGTGATCGGCGTCGGCAATACGCTCCGCTTGGCTCGCTGGGATCGAGCTACCGGTTTTACCTTTCTTGACCCGACGCTCGCCCTCAGCGCCGCGGCGATAAACTTATTCGGCCTCCGCCGGTCGATCTCGATCGCTCAATAATACCGGAGAGGCGTACCGCTCGCTCCGCGATTTGTTCGTCGCATTCACCATCTTTCCACAAAAACAAAAGGCGCGTCTTGAGGGGGACGCGTCTTTTGTTTTTGTGGAAAGATGGTGGAACCGACAGGAATCGAACCTGTAATAGATGTTTAGGAAACACCCGTTATATCCATTTAACTACGGCTCCCCTCGACAACTACAACGATACCGGCGGGATAGCTGGACTATAGCAAACGATCCCGACGTGCGCATCCCGTTCGCCTTCCGCGCGGATGAGTAAGCTCTTTTCCTGCTGCCGTGAGAAGAGGTGGACAGCTATAACGCAATGAGTCACATTCTCCCCGCTTCACAAAGGAGCAATTATGCCGATTCTACGATTTTCTACCGTCCTGCTGACCTTGAGCATCCTGGCTAGGGGTACCTCCTTCCAGGCGAACGCATCCGAAGACAATGGAGGCTGCGACCAGACGCCCCTCAGCGGCATTGGCGCGGAGTCTTCCGTGAGCCTAGACAACCTCACGGTGGGCCCGGGCGCTTGCGCCATCCTCTTTGTCGGCGACAAGGGGAGGCCGCAGGAGCTAACCAATAAACGCTATTGCGAAGCGATGCTGAATCCCAAAATTGATCCGAACCCAACTTGGCATGAGCTGAAAAATGCGAAGACGCAAATCATCTACGGTTTGTTGCACGTGCAGCCGGGCAATAGTGGGGTGAATCCGCAAGCGTTTGATGCCTACCAAACCGCCTACCGCGACCTGGGAGTTTGCTTCTTGCAATTGAGGGATGTCTCGGAACGCTCCCGAGTCATCAATGGCAGATTCGCCATCGAAAGATCGCACCACGGCAAACGACTGCTTGGAAAAGGCACAGGATTCTTCGGCGCGGAAATGTACGAGTACGACCACGAAGACTTTTTCGAGCTGCAGGAGACCTCGCCCGTGTCGAGGTTTGGCTGCACCGCTAAAATGTGGGACTACAATTCGATCGTCCGCGAGCACGCTTGCCGAATCACCGAACAGAAAGCAAAAATCCTGCTTAATACTAACTGACCCGGCTAGCGCTTACCCTTGGTTTTTCTGGCTGTCCGCGAGCAGCCGATCCCGCTTGGCGCCCCCGCGTTTCGTGCGCGCCGGACGAGGCAGCGGATCGGGCAGCACGGCGATGGGGTCAATGGCCACGGTTCCGCGGCGGATTTCGAAGTGCAGGTGCGGACCGCTCGCGTTGCCGGACTTACCCGAAAGCGCGATTTGCTGGCCTCGCTTCACCTTTTGCCCCGCTTTCACCAAGTTGCGCGAGTGATGCGCGTACACCGTGAATAACTCGCGGTCATGCTTAATGACGACCATGCGTCCGTAACCGCCGATGCGAGAATCGGAATAGACGACCGTGCCGGCATCGGCCGCTAACACCTTCGTCTTCATCTTCGCCCTCAAGTCAATGCCCTCGTGGGCGGTCCCGTTGCGCGGCCCAAAAATCGAGGTCACCTGCGGGCGCGCCACCGGCCACTGCCAAGTCGCCGCTTCGGCCCGAATTTCGCGAAGGTCACGCGAACTGATCGAAGGCTCTGAGTTCCGAGACCAGTGATCCATCCACCCGCGCCTGTTTTGTCCCCCGCGCGTGGCACAGCCCGACGCAAGCGCCAAGCCGACGAGCACGACGGAAACCGCCCGTGACCACCCCCGGCTCACCTTCGCCCCCCGGGTTTCGCCGCGATTCTTTCCTGCAGCCGCGCCAAACACAGCGTATCGGTCGCGTCGATCTTGATCGGCGTCACGGCGGCGTAGCCCCGCTCCACCCAATCACAATCGGTCTCGTCTCGTCGATCATGCCCCTGGTACATCCCGCCCACCCAGTAGTAATCGCGCCCCCGATGATCGCGACGCTTAAGCACCGTGCCCTCGTAGTAGCGAAACCCCTGGTGACCGCTCTTGAGCCCCCTTACCTTCGCGTAGGGCGCGTCCGGCACGTTGAGGTTCAAGAGCGTGTGATTCGGCACGGCGAGCGTTTTCCAGCGGCGCGCCAGTTCCACGGCGTAGCGCGCGGCCGTCGCATAATGAAAATCTTGACCGCGCTTCTGCTGGCGTTTGAAATTGATCACCAGGCTCACCGCTAGCGCCGGAATCTCGAGCATGGCGGCTTCACGGGCGGCGGAAACCGTGCCCGAGTAATAGATGTCCTGGCCCAAATTTGCGCCCCGGTTGATCCCCGAAACCACGAGATCGGGTTTTGCCCGTAATAGGTGGCGTGTGGCCAGGTAAATGCAATCGGCGGGCGATCCGCTCACGCCGAAGTAACGCTTGCCGAGCTCGCGCTCCAGGTTCAGCACGCGCAGAGGTTTATGAAGCGTGAGCGAATGACCAGTGGTGCTTTTTTCCTCCAGCGGCGCCACTACCCAGGTCTCTCCCAGCTTCGCGAAAGCGCGCTGCAAGGCTTGGATTCCGGGAGCGTAAACACCATCGTCATTGGAGATCAGGATGCGCATGGTAATAGAATACACCCCGCACCAAAGCGAATCAAAGCGGACGACCTTGCCGCCCTTGCCGTCAAAATACTACCGAATCACGCGATTGGTGACGCCGCTCACGCCGTCGAATCCCGTACCTACGAGATTGAGCGACAAATCGGGCGGAAACTCCCACTCCGAACCGATGCGGTCGATACGAAAATCCGCTTTGATGCTAAAGGCCCAACAACGCGACGGGCTTTGGAACTTCACTTCTAACGTCGCGCTGTTGAAATAGTGCTGGGTAAAATCATAGGATCCGGAGAGCGATGGCATGACGTAATCACTAAGCGAGTACGTGATGCCGGCGCGTAGGTTTGAGGTATTGCCGCTGATACGCTGAAAAGAATAAGCGGCCCACAAGCTACGTTGGAAAAGCAGGATCTCTTGGTGCATCTCCTGAATAAGCGAATAGGAAAAGTGAGTGGAGAACTCATGGGGTGACTGCAGGCTCGGGCCGCCCGTGACCGGAAACAGCCGACTCAAAAAAGGATAGAAATTGTACTGGGTGGAAGAAGTCCACCGGTCAAAATTCAGGCCCAAGCCGGTTTCCAGGCGGGTAAACGGGATGCGTTTGTTCTCGTCCGGCTTGTCGAGCTCTACCAAGTCCAAGGTCTGGCCGGCACGAAACTCCACGATGCGTTGATAAGACGGATCCGTGGCATTCAGCGCGCCCTTGCGGCGAATCCACTGGGTGGTGAAGCCATAGGTCAGAGAGTTCCCCAAGGGGGTGAAGTAGTTTACCAAGCTTACGTTGCCGCCATAGGGGACGATATCGTTATTGTCGAATTTGTATCCGTCCCGGCGAGCGATCTGCTGAATAAAGGGGTGGCTTTCGTCTTCCCATCGCGCGCCGATACGGGAATAGCGAACGAATGGCCGAACCAGATGCTTGAGCTTGGGGATATCCGGATCGTCCATGTCATAGATGCGCTCGAACTGGGTGGAGAGCTCCGTCTGAAAAAGCAGGTAGCCGCGGCCCAGCGGCTCTTCCGCGCCGTTAAACGAATAAAAATAACCCCGGTACTGCACCGAGGGGACGAGTGAAAACACGTCGCCGGGCCGGAGCGTGGTGTAAACGGTTGGGAAAACGGAGAAGCGCACCGCCCGTCGCAAGGGATCCAGCCCCGGGATCGCGGTCGGGATACCCGTTTGGGTCGGTCGATCGGGGTCAAAATCGTATGCGCCATCGAAAGAGCCGTAGTTCGCGTCTCCCGAGCGCATGAAGTTATACAGCCCCACCGACAGGCCCGCCGCGATAGGCGTGCCAAAAAGAAAGCGGTTATTCGTCGAGACATCCACCTTCGGATAGAGCTGCACGGTCCGATCGTCGAAGGTCGTGGGGTTTTGCTCGAAATTAAGCAGACTCCGAAACCGGCGGAACGCCACGTTCGTGCTTACCGTCGGCGTCGCGTGCGAGAGGATGAGATCGGAGGCCAGCACCGACTCCCCACGCCCGGGCACGTCATCCGAAAACTCCAACAGGTAGTTGCGATCACTGATGTCGAGAAACCGAAACTTCAGGCGTACATCCAGCGGCAGATCCTGCTTCTGGGTGAAGTCGATTGCCCACCGATTATTCGCGTGGCCCAGCTGCTGGGCATTGAAGTCGTCCGCGGTTTCCCGATCCCTCAGGTAAAACACCCGCGCCACCCCGCTGCTTGTCGGCGAGAGGGCGTAACGCCCCTCCCACTCCGCGCGAAATCCGCGGTCGGAGTAGCCTCCAAGCCCAATGGTCATGTCCGTACTGCGGCTCGTGGCCCAGAAGAAAGGCTGCACGTAGCGAAAATAAGATTTACTGAAGCGCAGCTTGGGAAAAAGCAAGCCCGACTGGCGCTTCGTCTTCACGGGAATGATCAGATAGGGAAACCAGAGCATTGGCGTATCCTTCACCTTCGCCGAGACATTGCTCATGTGCATGTAGCCTTCGAACTCGATATCCACGTCATCGCCCATGAACGACCAGCTGCCGGGGCAGTCACGGCACGTGGTGTATTCGGCCTTATGCGTCTGGTACCGCCCTTGGCCTAGCTTGTTGATTCGTTCCCCTACAAGCAGGAATTGTCCGTTCGTGACCTTGCCACCGACAATGGTTCCCGCGCTCGTATCCAGGTTGAAATGGATCTCCTCGGCCAAGATGATGGTCTGTGAGGCCGTGTAAATACAGTTTCCGTAGGCGTTGAGCGTCCGGTTGGTGAGATCAACGACCACGTAGTCGGCGGTAATGCTCTCTCCGGGTTTATTGACGGTCGCGAACCCCCACAGCTCGTAGCGGTCGCGTTTGCGGTCCCACTTCGTTTTGTCCCCGGAAAGATGCAAAGGCCCGCGATCAACGACCGCGTTAGCAAACGCCCCGCCTAACGTGAGGCAACCCACGAAAAAGACAAACCACGCCCAGGTGGCGCGTGCCACTGGCCGAAAAAACCCTCGGCTAAATCTTGCGGAGCTGGGTTCAGATTCCCTTCGAGAAGCGGCAGGTGTTGCGTCCGAGACGGAGCATCCATTCCCGAAGTTCTTTGGCCAAGTCCTTCCTTGAGACAATGCGGTCAACAAATCCATGTTGTAAGAGAAACTCGCTCGTCTGGAAGCCCTCGGGCAGGCTTTGGCGGATCGTCTGTTGGATCACGCGCGGCCCGGCGAAGCCAATGAGGGCTTCGGGCTCGGCAAAAATCACGTCGCCCAAGGTCGCAAACGACGCGGCCACCCCACCGGTCGTGGGATCGGTGAGAATCGAAATATAGGGAAGCCCCTCCTCGCGCATGCGGTGGATCAGCGCGCTCGTCTTCGCCATCTGCATGAGCGATAGAATCCCCTCTTGCATACGGGCACCGCCGGAGGCGGAAACGATCACGGCGGGCAGCCGATCGGTCATGGCGCGCTCAAACACCTGGCAGGCCTTCTCACCCACCACCACGCCCATGCTACCGCCCATGAACTTGAATTCAAACACTCCCAGGTGGTAGGGCAAACCGCCTAAGGTAGCCTTACCCGCGACAAACGCGTCACCGAGCGAGGTTTTCTCCGCCGAAGCGCGCAGGCGCTCCCGATAAGGCTTGGAGTCGTCAAATTCAAGGGGATCCGTGGAAACCAGGTTATGGCCGTACTCTTCGAAGCTTTCCGAGAGCATGGCAATCCGCTCGGCCGCCGTCATGCGAAAATGGAAGGAGCACTCCGGACAAACCCGGAGGCTGTCTTTCAAGACTTTCGATTGGAGAATCTCTCCGCACTTGGTGCACTTCGTCCAAAGACCTTCCGGCACCTTGGACGTGCGTTGCGCCACCTGCGTTTTGATGCGAGGCGTCTTAAGATCGTCAAACCACGACATGTCATGAAATTAACAGCGTGAAATGGATTTAGCAATGGATTAGCCGAAGGTTAGGCGGACTCGGATTCCGGCTCAGGCTTGGCCCCGTTTCCCGAGCCTCGGCCCATTTTTTCGACCTGGAAGGCCTTTACGAAGGCGTCCACCACTCGAGGACAAAACTGGGTGCCTCGATGCTTCACGATCTCGTCGTAGGCAATCTTTGGGTCCAGACCCTTACGGTACGGACGCGTGCTCACCATGGCATCGAATGTATCGGCCACGGCGACGATCCGGGCGTGCAATGGGATCTCGTCCCCTTTCAGCCCCAGCGGGTAGCCCTTTCCGTCCCAGCGCTCATGATGGAAACGCATGGCGCCGATCACGTCCTTCATGCTCTCTAGGCGCTTCATGATCTGAAACCCCAGCTCCGGGTGGGTCTTCATCACGGGCCATTCGTACTCATCGAGGGGAGCGGCCTTCTTGAGGATCTTGTCCTCGATCCCGATCTTGCCCACGTCGTGGAGGATCGCCCCCAGCCGCAGTATGTCCATTTCGTCGGTGCTCATGCCGATGTGCTTGGCGATGCAAACCGAATAGTGCACCACGCGTTTGGTATGGCCCCCCGTGTATCGATCCTTCTTCTCGATCGCCTCGGAAAGCGCTTCAACCGTGTCGTAGAAGTTCTTTTTCACCTGGCGATAGAGCTGGGCGTTTTCGACGGCGATGGCGACCTGGTGACTGAGCGTATGCAAAAGCTTCAGGTCTTCGGCGCCGAAGTCCGGCCAGGCGTGGGTGGAGGGGCGTGGGGGCACGTGCGGAAGTTTGTTGATCGCCTGCAGGACGCCGATCGTTTTGCCTTTGGCTAAGAGCGGAACGCAAACCATATTGCGCGTTTGGAAGGCCGTCTTGGAGGTGGCTTTCTTATTGTAACGAGGATCCTGCTCGACGTCGTTGATAAGCAGGGATTCGGCGCTCATGGCCACAAAACCCGCGATCGAGCGGTCATTGATCGGTAGGCGAATCGTCTTTTGCAGTTCCTTGCCCGTGTCCCCAAGCGCCGTTTCGAAGTAAAGATCGCCGGCGGCGGCGTCCACGAGAAAGAGCGACGCCGTTTCACACTCGAGCAGCTGACAGGTGGCTTGGAGCGCCTTTTCCCGAACCACCGAAGTATCGAGCGTCGAGTTCAGCAGCGACGAAAACTGAGTCAGGCACTCGAGCTGGCGGACCTTCTCTTCCATGAGACGGATCACGCTGGCGATTTCGTCCTGGAGTCCTTGAATCTGTTGAATTTGCTGATTGGCGGCGGAAATAGGCAGCGCCGCTTCGGCCAGCGAAGTGTTCCGAATGGATTTATTGGAGAACTTCTTAGCTCTCTGGTTAGCTCTTTGGCGGGGCTTCATGCCTCAACTGCCGGTCCCTTCCTTGGGCCACCTCGCTCTCAAGAAAAAAAAATGCCTCAGTGAAAAGTCATCCTAACTTCACTGAGGCCCTAGTCTTGAGAGTTTTGGAATCTTCTCCCACGAATCCGTCCATGGATTCACCACAACCACACACTTTCAGTCTAAGGGAGACTAGATTTGGGTCAAGCCCCCCCGGAAGTTTTTTTCGATTTTTTTTCCGATTTCGACATTATTTTTTGCGAGCTTTTTTGACTCCCCTTTTGGGCACTCGCGTACGCGTACGCATCGCTGCGCGGGATGCCAAAAATTTGTCCTGCTTTTTTGGCTACTTCGGCGGCCGGCGCCCCCAGCTCACGGCAGTAGTCGACCATCGCCTTCCAATCGGACGAAAACGCTTCGGTCGAAACACGCTCTGGAGGCTGATTTTCAAGCGCAATGCACCACTCTCCCACTGCCCCCTCCCGCTCAATCTCCTGCTGCACGAGGCTAGCCACCGACGTCAGCTCGCCGACGAAAAAGCGCTCAAAAACCTTGGTCAGTTCTTTGGCTGCCAGCCCCCGCGCGCGCGGGAACTTCTCCGCTAAAATCTGAAGCGCCTCGAGCACGCGGTGCGGGCTTTCAAACCAGGCTACCACCGCATGCGTCCGGCCGGCTTCGGCGAGTTCTTCCTGGACCCCCTTGGAGGTCGCGGAACCGCGAGGAAAGAAACCGCGGAAGCGAAGCTCCGGCGCGGACAATCCGCTCGCGCTCACGAGCGCGGTCAAGGCGGAAGGCCCCGGCACCGGAGTCACCCGCACGCCATTTTCGTGCGCCAAAGCCACGAGCTTAGCCGCCGGGTCGCTGATACCCGGGGTACCGGCGTCGGTCACCACCGCCAGCTTCTTGCCGGTCGAAAGGTCCCGAACCGCGCTCGCCAACTGGGCCTCCGTGGCGTGCTCGTCCAGGCGCCGCAAGGGCTTACTGATCCCGAAGTGATTCAACAGGGCAAGCGTGCGACGGGTGTCTTCACACAGGATCTCGTCGGCCTGCCGCAAGGTATCGAGCGCGCGCGGGCTTATATCCGCGAGGTTTCCGATGGGGGTGGCCACGACCGAGAGCATGGCCCGATCCTATGCCGGGACCAGGAACCCGGCCAGGAAAATAATGCCGATTGGAGAGCGGGTGGGATTACGCCATCATGGAAAAGCGGGAGGCGCACATACGATGAAGACGACGATGAAAAAAGCAGGTGACACGGTGGTGGTGGAAGTGCAAGGCACGATTGACTTCGAGGCGCAGGCTCCCCTTCGCGACCACTTGGAAAGACTCGTCGACAGCACCAAGTCCGACTCCATCCCTAAAAAAATCATCTTCGACTTCAGCGACCTGAACTTCGTGGGCTCCAGCGGCATCTATTCCTTCATTCAGACCCTGAAGGACATCAACCACCGCGCCGACCAATCCACCGGCATTCGTCCCCGCTACTGCAACGTCAAAAGCGAGTTCCAGCGCCTAATCAAGGCTTTCGACGAACAAAACTCGTTTGAGTTTTTCGAGAACTCCGACCGCGCACGCAAGAGCTTCGACAACTAGGCGAGCCCCTAGTCCGGCCCTACCAAAATCCTTCGTCCGCGAGAATTTTCTTCAAGATCTCACGCGCGTAGATGCCGCCGAAATTCTTCTCCGGCAAAGGCGCGCGATCTTCGAACATCGCCACCGCGATCAGGTTCCGCGGCTTGCCGATGCGGTCCGCGCGCACGTTCACATGCGCGACGTACCAGCCAATGCGCAGCAGGTCCTGAGAACCGTCGGCGGGAGCCTTACGATCCCCCGAGCCAAAAAAACCCGACCCCGTCTTCCCGCTCAAGGCCGACCCATAGGGCGAGATCCCAGCGTAGAGGACTTGCTTCGTCCACGCCGTGGCCTGCGGCGATATTCCCAGTTTCCCGCTCCAGAGCTTCTTCATGAACTCGACCTGCTCAAAGGCGGAAATCTTCAGCGTGTTCCCGGGGCGCTTCTTCATGAACGGGGCTGGCGTCAACCAGGCCGACTGCAGCCCCCCCGAAAAATCCTCGTTCCCGTAACGAAACTGCTTGAGATATTGCTTGATGCGGGTCATGCCGAGCTTCGGCGTGATGGCCTGGGAGACCCAGACGACGGAATCTCCTATCCAGCTAGCAACCGTTTGGTCCTTGTTCCAGTGAGGCAGCCCCTTATCCTTGCCGTCCCATTTGAAAACCGCGTCCTCGCTTTCAATTACCTTGGCATCGAAGGCCATGGCAGCCAGGGGAATCTTGAAGGTCGAGCAAGCCGTCTGCCGTTTCCGGCACTGGGGCTCGTTGATGATTTTGATATACTCGTTGGCGGCCAGGTCATAGAGCAGGAAACAACCATCCACCCCATCGAAGTAATCGCGGGAGATATGAGAGCTGGCCCCGTCCAGGGATAGATCCGATTGCACCGGTGCCTGAGCACACCCCATGACAAATGCCCAGATCAGTGGAGGGAGAAATGCGACGACGCTCCTCATTTCCCTTAAGCTAAAAGCGAAAGACCGGATACGCAACCATCAAATGGACGCCGGAATCCAACCTGGCACGCTCGCGCGCGCGCGCGAAGGTCGGCTCCTGTGCCAGAATAAGCGCCGGAGGCGTCAGCTCCGGTCCGGCCGCCGCTGCGGCGGCCGCATAAGTCAGCGCCTCTTTCGGCGCCAATCGCAACTCTCCCCGTAGCGGGTTGTTTGGATCTTCGCGGTGGTTGACGTGGTAGATGCCCACGATGATTCCCAGGACCAGCCCGACGCCCGCGCCGATGAGAATCGACTGATGCGTCTGCGTGAAGGGATAGGTCACCAGTCCCAGGGCCGTGCCCGCCAAGGTCCCGTAGAGTGTCGTGGTGAGTAGGATCGTCGCGTCCGACTTCTCGGCCCGCGCGGGCGTGGACGGCCAGACCAGGGCGCAAACCATAAGACTCACGAGCGAAATCGACCGCAGGCTTCTAGGCCATCGTTTCATGAGTACTATTGTACCTGGATTACGACGGACCGTCGACCGACCAAGCGTTCGGGACGTGGAGCCACTGCTTTCCATCCCACCCCAAGATATCGAAGCGTAAGCTAGTGGCCGGGCCGCGGTAAGCCGCGAGAAAGCGCCGGGCCGTCCATTGCAAGCGCCTGCGCTTCTCGGCCCCCACGCTCTCGAGGGCGCTCACCCATCCTGCGCGCGCGCGCATCCGGACCTCCACGAAAACCAATTCAATCCGGCCATTTGGCCGGGCTTCCTCAAGCACCAGGTCAATTTCCCCGCGGTGGGAAAAGTAGTTTCTGGCCAGAAGCTTCCAGCTCCCCTCCGCGCGTTCCACCAGAAAAGCGAGGGCTTGAGTTTCGATTTGATGGCCGAAAACACGCTTAGGAATCGAGGGGGGCGGGAGCTCTCGCATGAGCCCGGTGTCAGCAAGCGGCGGACCGCCTATTTTCCGGCCGCGGTGGCGATCGCAAACCCTTCCGCGCCCGCCTGGCGCGCTTCGTCCATTAGCTCGACCGCCGCTCCCAGGAACGCCTTGCGGTCCCCTTCCAGGATCACGGAGCGGGACTTGGCGCCGCTAAACGCGCGCTTCAAATCGGCGCGGAACGCGGCCCAGTCCACCGCGCCACCCGCGCTAGGCACGCGCTGGCCATTCACCAGTAGCCCTCCGTCGGCGAGCAGAGTCACGATCGTGCCCTCGGGCTGCGCCGCGCTCGTAGCCTCACTCGCTTTCGGCAAGTCGACGTCGACGCCCGTCTGGGACATCACGGAACTCGTCACCATGAAAATAATCAGAAGCACCAGAAAAATGTCCGTGAGCGGCGTGATGTTGATCTCCGCCATGATCGGGGCATCGTCATCTCCCAGATCGGCGTCCCCCGGACGTGGGCTTAGGCCTCCGAATGCCATTTCGCCCTCTCGATGAGCTCGAGAAGCTCTTCGGTCTGGATGCGGATCACGAATACCAGCGAGGACCATCGCGTCTGAAAGGCGTTGAAAGCGATGAGCGCGATGACGGCGACCAAGATCCCGGCCGCCGTGGCGATCAACGCTTCGGAAATGCCGGAGGCGACGATCGCGAAACCGCCCTTGCCCGTCTCGGCGATGTCCTTGAACGAGCGCAGGATCCCGACCACGGTCCCAAAGAGGCCAATAAACGGCGCCGAACTGGCGATCGTGCCCAATACCCAAAGGTTTTGGCGCAGATCCTGGTTCACGACCTGACGCCGCCGCTCGACGGCCGCTCGCCAAGTGGTACGCAACTGGTCATCCTTCGCGCTCAAGCGATCCATCGCCACCGTCACGAGCTGCGCCGTAGGTAAGACTCCCGCTTTCAGGCAAAGTGCGCGGACGCTCTGAGCGTCTCCCGTGAGCAAGACCTGCGTGGCGTCCGCCTGAAAACCGCGCAAAGCCTCGCGCATCCGCCGCATCCGAAAGAAGCGCTCGAAGACCACCCACCAGAGCGCGAGCGAGCACGCGACCAAGGGCGCCATGACGAAGCCACCGCTTTTTAAAAGAGTCCAGATCTCCATTTGCCTTGCCACCGTAATCGGCGGTACATAGGATGTCAATCTTGTGAAAACCCGGCTTTTTCCCGTCTTTCGTCCCCTTCTTTGGCCACTCCGTTCGGCGCTTTTTGTGGCCACGATTGGAATGGCCGCGAGCTGCACGCGCCCCGCGCCCCCGGCGTTTCGGGTCGGCGAAAAACCGCTCTTCTTTCAGCCGGCGCAGATCCGTGCGCTCAAGGTCGAATACCTCCTACCGCAGGAAGCCGCCTTGACGCTCACCCTCACGCGCGGGGAAAAGGGTTGGCGCATCCACTCGGGCTTGGACTCCGCGGCCGACTCGATTTTCGTCGAACATCTCTTGGACGTGCTCAAGGATCTAGCCGTGACGGAAGTGCTCGCCGAAGGCGCCGCTCCGCCGTCCGGACTGAATCCTCCGGCCGTGCGCCTTTCGGCCGAAAGCATGGATAGACGCTACGATCTGGAAGTTTCCGCGCCCGGCCCGGACGGCGAAAGCTACGCGCGGGTGAATCACCCGGAAAAGGGCACGCCCGTGCTCGTGAAGATCCGGGGGGTCGCCCCACGCATGCTGCTCGACCACGTCCGCGAGATCGATTGGCGTCTAAAACGCCTCAGTGCTTGGCCGCTGGACGACATCGTGGAGTTTCAGCTGCGGCGGCCGAATCATCCTCGCTATTATGCCCAGAGACAAAGCGGTGGCTGGGCCGACCGTCACGGAATGCCCTTGCCGGAATCCACCTATGGGTGGCTGGAGAGAACCCTGGGGGCGCAGATCAAGACCTTCGTCGACGACGCTCCCACGAACCGACGCCTACGCGGCCGGCGCTCGCCAAAAGAACCCGAGATCGAACTCGTCCTAGCCGACCGACAGGGAAAGACTACCTCGCTGAGATACCGCCGAGTCCCGGGAGAGGGGCTTTGGGCCAGCGCGACCGACCGCGGCGACATCGGGTTCTGGATGGACGAGACACTTTGGAAGCATCTCCTCGCCGCTCCCTCCCCTGCTTCGCCCTAAAGAAATATTTGGCGAAGGCGCGCCGAGAGGGCTAGAATTACCGGTGAACCTATGAATCCGCCCATTTTCATCCGCGGCCACCTCGAGTTCAAGGTGGGCGAAATCACGATGCACTTCAAGAACAAGTACGTCTCCGTATTTGGGGTGACGGGGCTACCGTGGACGCCCCTCAATCCGCAGAAACACTTCGCCACCCGGGTACAGGTGAAAATCACGATCGAGCAGCCCAAGGCGATGATCCTCCAAGCCGGCGCCTACATCACCCGGGAGCAGACGGCCTACGGAGAATACATGGGGTTGCGTTTTATCCTGGATGACCAGTCCCGCAAAACCTTGGGCGATCTCATCCTCAAGCATGGGCTGTTCCCCACGAATTACATCCGCAAGTATCCACGCATCCCTTCTTCCAACCGGATCCAAACCTATCCCTTGCAGATTCTCGGAAACCACGCCAACGACCGGGAATCCCCGCCCATCATCTTCGCCGTTCGGAACTTAAGCCTGGGCGGGGTGCTCGTGGCGAGCGAGAGCCCATTCGCGGTGACCATCGTGCCGGGCTCCAAGCTTACGTTGCACCTGGAACCTCGCGGGGATTTTTCGATTCAAATTTCCGTCCAAGGGCTCGTATGCCGCGTTCTGGAGGAAATCAACCCCGGCAACGGCAACGTCATCCGTTACTTCGGCATCCGCTTCACGAAGGTGGACGAAGACAACAAGAACGCCTTCCTTGAGCTGCTGCGCGATATCCTTGTCCGCATCAAGGAATCGAATGCCGTTCAGATTGAAGTTTAGCCAGCCAATCGCGGTCCACGCCTTGGAAGTCGGGAATGCGCACGTCGGCCTGGGCGTAGCTCTGGTTGAAATGATTCGTGCTCGTGATCGCCACCGCGACCAAACCCGCCGCTTTTGCCGAGGCTAATCCAACCTGGGAGTCTTCGAACACGACTGCCTCCCCCGGGCCAATCCCCAGTATCGACATGGCCTTCAGATAACCGTCCGGAGCGGGTTTGCTCCGAGGGTAGTCTTCGGCGCCGAGCACGACCTGGAAACACTCGCGGACCTGGACTTGTTCGAGCAGGAAAAGGATATCGCGGCGGTGTGAGCCCGAAACGAGCGCCAGCGGGTAGGTTTGAGCGAAGTTACGAATCGCCGCTGCCACGCCCGGCACCACCGGGACGCCGCCCGCGAGGGCCGCTTGATACCGCGTCAAAATTTCGTGGCTGATTTGTTCCATCGCGACTTCGATGGGATGTTTCTTGAAAAGGTACTCTAGCGCGACTTCCCACTTCTTCCCATTCGTGTACTGGGCGTCCTCGGGCGATAGCGCCACGCCTTTTTCGGCGTAGTACGCCTTTACGATGCGTGCCGCCAACGGTTCGGTATCGACAATCGTGCCGTCTAGGTCGAAGATTACTGCCTTGATCAAGGGAGATGCCACGCGGGGAGCCTAGCACCGATCTTTGGCCATCGCGACGCAAAAGCGGAATCTCCCCGGATTTCAAGAAAGCCGCCAAAAAAACCGGGCAAAACCACCAAATCCCCCGCATGTGCGCTTTTTCAGGGAAAAAACGCCATTTTTGCGTCTATTTTTAAACCTTGCAAAAAAGGCGTTTTTTCCGGGATTTTTGCACGTTTTTTTGACCCGGGCCGATTCGCATTAGGGGTCCGAATGGGAATATTTTCATTATTTGCAAAAAACCCCTTGAAACCTCCGCTAAACGTCACTACAACTTTTGAAGCAGTTGAAACTCGTAAATTAGGAGAATTTGAAAATGGCTAAAAGCAAAAAGAAATGGTCGTTCGTGAACGAAGTATTCGAAGGCGTCATGAAGCACGCTACCGTTACCCGCTCCGGCACGACCCGCATCAAGCGCGCTGACCTCCGTCAGGTCATCGAATCCGCTTTCGAAAACGGCGCCAAGATCGCTGCCTCGGGCGAACGCGTTCGTTTCCCCGTAATCGGCGCGCTCGTGCGTAAGGACGTCAAGGCTCGCAAGTCCGGCAAGGGCGTGAACCCCTTCACTGGCGAACCGATGACCATCAAGGCTCGTCCGGCCACCAAGAAGCCCCGCTGGTCCTTCCCTCGCACCCTGAAGGACACCTTCGCGAACAAGCGCTTCTGGTAATCGCTTAGTTTTAGAAAGTATAAAGGCCACTTACTCTCGCGAGTAAGTGGCCTTTGTCTTTTTAGGAATCCCGATTCGCTACCCGTCAGGACTTCGGGATCTCGAGCTTTACTTCCGTCTGCTGCCAAGTCTCGGCATGACGGCCGAGCGACCGTTTGGCGCGCAAGGTGATGCGGATCTTTTTCTTCGCCTTGAAATACTTATCCGGTATCTTAGCCACGTCGATCAGCTTGCCCAGGTAAATCACCGACTGATTCTTACCGACCTGCACCAGGTTCGCGTCGAGCTTGGCGTTGAACCGGCTCTTGTACTTCAAAATTTCCCAAGTTTCGAATTCCAGCTCGTACTCCGTCGCCACCACGTCAGATACGCCGGCCGGGTCGTCCACCGCGAGCTCCAGGTCCTTGCCGCTTCCCTTGAGCGCGCCCAGCCGCAACCCCATGGCTTCGGTGCGAAACACCGCTTGCTTCACGTCGTAGAGCACGCGCTCGGAAGCATCCGTGCGCTGGATATCCCACCAAAGCGCCGATGGCACCTGCAGCCCTACCGTGTACTCTCGCGAGAAGGCGAGGGTGAGGCGCTGGTTGGCGAAGTCCGTGATCGGGCGCGGGGAATTCCAGAGGAAAGTCACCGTACGGGTCTCGAGCTTTTCAAAGCGGTAGTAGTCGTCGCGAATTTGCGATCCTGGCGCGAAGAGCTCCAGCGCGCCACCCTGACGACTGAAGCGGTTACGGGTCAATATCACTTCTTTTTTGGTCAGGGTGTCGTCCACGGGCAGCGTGGTTTCCGGCGCCTGCGGAGGAATGTCCGCGCGACCGGGCACCAGCACGATGTTGCCGTACTGTCCGGGGCTACCCATCACGCCCCGCGATCCGTCCCGCCCCCGCGCGCCTTCGCGGCAATAGTACGTGCGGTAGACACAGTTCGGAGGATTGTAGTTATCGCAAACGCGTACCGTCCAAGACCACTGCGAGCAGCGACAGCCGTCACCGCCTTCGACTCGACGGAATTCATTGCCGCCCTTGCCGCCACGGCCTGGCGTTTGATCCACGCGGATCTTGCCTAAGTTCGTTAAGTCCTCGACAAAGACCGTGAGCTCCCCACCGTTGCCGCCATTGCCACCCCATCCGCCATTGCCGCCGTCTCCGCCTTCCGCGCCCCAGAGATCTTCCATCGCGTTATAGGGCTGAAAGCAAAAGCTTGCATCCCCACCCGGGCGGCCATCCGTACCGTCGCCGCCATCGGTTCCACGCAGATCCAGCGTAAGCGAACGTCCGTCGGCGAAAACCGCCGCACTCTGCCCGTCACGACCATTCATGCCGCTCGTGCCATTAAACCCGTCCAAGCCCCGGCTCCCGAAATATCCGGCTTGTGCCGTCCCCGCCGCCGTCAGCACGAACGACGCCACTGCTAGCTTCGCCAACCGAACCGTGTGATCCCTATCCATACGCGCCCTCTCCTATCCTCAAAACAATCTTGAATCCCTGATTTAGCGCAGACTTATGACGTTCCGCATCGGATGCGCAACCATTTTTCTTGCCGCTCCTCACCCCCCGACGTAAAGTCGCTACCCTATGAAATTCGTGACTTTTTCTCGCCCCGGAAAGCCCGGTGCACGGCCTGGACTCCGGGTGACGGACTCCCCCAGCCCGGAACAGCAAGACGATGCCGCCAACGGGATCATTATAGATCTCGCCGAAGCCTATGAATTCGTTTACCGCCGCGATCCCGCCGGGCTTCCCGCGCCGACGATCATCCCCGCCACGCGGGAAGGGATGCTCACGATTATCCAGCAGGCGCCCGCGTCGCTCTTGGCCTGCGAAAAGGTGCGCGCGGCGTTTTCCGCCAAGCAGATTCCACAGTCGATGCTCTACCCGGAAAAACTCGCTACCCTGCACTCGCCACTCCCCAATCCTCCCTCCATGCGCGACGGCTACGCTTTCCGCCAACACGTGGAGGCTGCCCGCCGGAACCGGGGCGTGCCGATGATTCCTGAATTCGATCACTTCCCGATTTTCTATTATACGAACCATCTTGCCGTCACCGGCCCAGGCCCCATTCCGGTCATGCCGCTTGCTCGCGAGAAGCTCGACTTCGAACTCGAAACCGCGATCGTCATCGGCAAGGGCGGCCGGAATATCGCCGCGAAAGACGCCGACGACCACATCTTCGGCTATACGATCATGAACGACTGGTCGGCCCGTCACCTTCAGATGGAGGAAATGAAGCTCAACCTGGGCCCCGCCAAGGGTAAGGACTTCGCGACTTCGCTCGGGCCTTATCTGGTGACGCGCGACGAGCTCGCAAGTTATCGTCAGGCCGGACCGAACGGCGAGCGTTTTGATCTCCGCATGCAGTGCTGGGTGAATGACAAACTGGTGTCGGATGGCAATCAGAAAGATATGACCTGGACTTACGCGCAGATTATTGAGCGCGTGAGCTACGGGGTGACCCTACAGCCTGGCGAAGTCATCGGCTCCGGCACGGTAGGCACTGGCTGTTTTCTGGAGTTAAACGGCTCGAAGATCACCGATAACCAATGGCTCAAGCCTGGCGACCGGGTCGACCTGCTCGTTACGGGTCTCGGACGTCTACAAAACACCATAACGGCCGAAGAGGTTTCGCGGTGAGCGCAGGCGTACCGCCGAGACTGCGCCTCCATCATTACTGGCGCTCCTCCTGCAGCTGGCGTGTGCGCTGGGCGTTTCTCCACAAGGGACTGCCGCTGCCCGAGCTGAATCACATCGACCTTTTGAAGGGCGAGCAGAAGGCGGCCGAGAACCTGGCGCGCAACCCATTGGGATCCGTGCCGACGCTCGAGTTCCTAGGCGAAAACAATCCCGACCGCCGCTTCCTCACCCAGTCTCTCGCCATCATCGATTGGCTGGAAGAAAACCATCCCACCTCACCGCTCTACCCTACGGATTCCTACCTGAAGGGACGCGTGCGCGCGCTCGCGCTGACGATCGTCGCCGACACCCAGCCCATTCAGAATCTAAACGTCATGCGCAGGCATTCTTCCGACGAGGTGGAACAGGGAAAGTGGGCCCAGCAGTGGAACGAGGCGGGATTGGCGGCTTTCGAAAAGCTTTGCGCGCCCATTGCCGGCAAACACGCGGTCGGGGACCACGTAACAATGGCGGACCTTGCGCTCATCCCCCAATGTTACAACGCCCTTCGCCGCGGACTAAAACTCGAAGCGTTTCCGTGCGTGTTTCGTGCTTACCAGAACGCGCTTGCCACTACCCCCTGCTCCCGCTCCGCTCCCGAAAAGTTTCAACCTTCGTCTTAGGCTTCATCTTGACTTTTGATGCATAGCGTTATAATCCCACCTCGATCGGGCATGGTCGCTGGAATATTCCATAGGAGCATCTATGAAGTTGAGATTAAGTCTCTTGGCTTTGTGTCCCCTGTTACTGGGGGCGGCCGCTGAACCCATACCCCCGAAACAGCTCACCGTTTTTGCCGAATGCAAGCTCACCGAGTTCACGAAGGGGCTGCTGAGCCACGAACAGCGCTTCGAAATTTGGATCGACGAAAACAAGACCTATTATAGCCGGAACGAAAAACTGGAGTTCACCCTCCAGAGCGGCCCTCCGGGCGATTTCCAGCTTCGCTTTCCGGCGAAATCAAGTCCCCACGTAGTGGCCGAGTTCTATCAATGGGACAATACCGAGGTAGGCGTACGCATCGTCGCCAGCCAACCGCTCAAGGTGACGACGACGAGCGAGCCCACCACTATGTATGGTTTCGATAAACTCAAGACCCCGCTTCACGTGGCATTGTCCCTGGGTGAGGGCGAATCGCAAACCTTCAACGGTTACCTTAACTGCCGTCGAATTCCGTAGGATCTTGAACCAGCTGGTAGAGCACCCAGCGGGAGCCTAGACGGCGAAGTTCAGCGTAAGAGGCTTTTTCGGTGAACGCGCGCGCTCCGGTCGACATCTCGAGCGCGATGGGAAGCCAATCACCGTGTGAGCAAGCCACGACGATTTCATTTTTTTTCTGCCCGTCGAGCCACTTGAAGAAATCGCGAATCCGCAGCTCAAACGTACGCATGTCCTCGAACCCATGCTGTTCGTCTAATAGCGGATGAGCTTCGACTTCACTATCGGTCAGTTCAGCGATCGGTTCCAGCGTCTCGCGGCAGCGTTTCTTCGGGCTTGAGACGAGTAGAGGCTCGGACTTCTTCCCTTCGAGCGTACGGAAGAGCCCAGCTAACGCTTTGGCTTGCCGTTTACCTAGTTTATCGAGGCCGTTGTCTTTTTCCCGCTCGGAGGTGTCCCGGTGAGCGTGCCGGATGAGGATTAGCCGCTCCAATCGATACTCCCGCAGCGTTTGGAGAGAAATCGGAGGGTCGACTCCCGGGAACGCACGCGGTCGGAACGATTCGGCTGCGCCATCTCGGAGGCAGGCGAGCGCAGCAGCGTGAAGCGTTTCCGCGTATTCACGCAAGCCATGCGGTTCATTTCGTGGAACTCCTCGGCCAAGGCCGCTGGGTAAGGCGATTTGCCGGTCGAAGAGAAAAGCTCGGCGCGGGCGCCTGAAAGCAGCGGGAACATCCCCGCCTCCCTTCCCAGCATGTCAGTAATGCGCGACTTCAGCCCGCCCACTTTATAAAAGTCCTGCTGCACCCGAGTGCGATCCACGCGGCCCGCCACCTTATCCCAGGTGAGGTAACGCGCGCAGCGCTCTTCGGAAACCCGTGGCCCCCCTCGAGTGTTCGCCTGCGAAATCTCCAGCGCGACCTGGCACTCGCTCACGACGGCATCCACTTCCCCGCCTTCGCCTTCGATGGCATGCCAGATGTACTTGCCCACGGTGAGTTCCGGATCATACGGATCCCAGTGCGGGTTCGCCACGGCGTGCGTCAGCTCGTGGGCCAAATCCAATATCGTGTCCACGGCCTGAGGGTGGCGCTTCAGGTATATCGTAACCTCCCGGTCGCGGACTTCTTCGCCGGTGTGGGCGTCCAGGTGGCGGGTAAGCACGGCATCGGTGCGCGAAACCGCGCTCCATTTCAGGCGGGATACGAGCTCCTCGAGCGAACGCAATTTCCAGCGGCGCTGGGCGCGCGCCAGCAGCTTCGTTCCCGTCGGCGTCGCTCGCAGGTATTGGATGACATTCGAAATGGTAAGGGACTCGGCCGAGACGGTCTCCAGCCCCGCCGAAGGCATCGCGAGCTGAACTCCTAGGATTGCATATAGCGCGACGGCGGAAGCCGCCCAGGACAACCTCATGTCCTACGCATCGGCTAGTCATTCTCTAGGCCTAAATTGGTCGGGATTGATCGCCAGTCCCCTGGCGCCCACGAAATTGGGCCCTGCCTAGGCGACTACTTGGCAGTCACACAGCTGACCAATGTTTAGACAGAATCGCCCCTTTCTCGGGGCGTGAAAAGCGACCTGACCGCCAGCAACCGCTGGATACTTAAGGCTTAAAATAAATGAGCGTTCTCCTCTCGGCATTCCTTGCCCGGCATACCCCTTGCTCTAGTAGCCCTGAGAAGGGCGCTGAGTTCGCGTCCGCAGCCGTAGCAGTGGAAAGCGTGGAAGTAGAGATGAACCCAATGCAGCCGTCGCCACCAAAATCCCCCGAAAAGAAATTTTTCTCCCGCACCCTCGCCGCCTTCGGCTTGGTCGCCACCCTCGGCGTCGCCTGGGTCGGCCTGTCAGGATCAGCACCCTTCGCTAGCTCCTTCGGCGACATCGCACGCCATCTGGCCGCAGTCGTGCCGGGCGCCAAGAAAGTCATCCCTCAGGGCTACAAGAACTGGGGCCTGATCAACGATCAGGGCCGCTCGCATATCAACGCCGTCGAGGCCTGGAAAATCACCGAAGGCTCGCGCAACGTACTCGTCGCCGTGATCGACACGGGCCTGGACTCCTCCCACCCCGATCTGCGCCAAAACGTATGGGCCCAAAAGGATGTCAGCAGCGGGAGCAGTGACGCCAAACGGGGTCGCGGCCTTACCAGTAAATTCAGCAAAGACGTCTACGGCTGGGATTTCGTGCGCAACCAGCCCAATCCCGCCGACAACCACGGCCACGGCACCCACGTCGCGGGCATTATCGGCGCCGTGGCGAACCCCATCACGGGCGTCAGCGGCGTAGCCCACCAAGTTTCGATTATGTCGGTGAAGTATTACTCGGACTCCAACCCCGGTCCGGTGAATCTCAACAACACCGTCCGAGCGATCCATTACGCCATCGATCACGGCGCCCGTATCATCAACTATAGCGGCGGCGGGCCTGAATTTTCGCGCGAGGAATACCTCGCTATCAAACGTGCCGAAGCTCAGGGCATCCTTTTCGTCGCCGCCGCCGGCAACGAGCACCAGAACACCGACGCCCCCGAGCACTATTACTATCCTTCGGCCTACGGCCTAAGCAACATCCTCTCGGTCGCCGCCACCGACATCAACAACAACTTGCTCGCCTCATCTAACTGGGGCAAAACCAAGGTTGAAGTCGCCGCCCCCGGTGAGAACATCTACAGCACGTTGCCGGGCGGTCGTTACGGCTACATGTCCGGCACCTCGCAAGCCACGGCATTCGTCTCGGGCATCGCGGCGCTGCTGCTGTCCAAAAATCCGAGCCTCACTCCGGCTCAGGTCAAGCGCATCATCATGGACTCAGTCGACAAGCTCCCCCAGCTCGAAAACAAGGTCGCCACCGGTGGACGCGTAAACGCGCTCGCCGCGCTCACCAAGTTGCAAGCGAACCTCGATCCCTCATCCGCGCCAGCCGTCACGCCCGCGCCGGAAAAGAAGGCCCCGGCCAAGAAGACGATCAAACGCGGCAAGCGACGTGTGGTTTAACCCTCCCCGGGGCCAGAATTCCCTTTAAAAATCGGCGTTTCCCCGGGTATCATGAACCCCGTGCTCGCCCTACGCCGCCTCAAAATCTCGTTCTCCTGGCTTTCCGTCCTCAGCGGCGCGCTCATCGTGGTTTCCTTCCCGCCGTGGAATCTCTCGTTCCTGATCTGGATCGCGCTCGTCCCCTGGCTGATCCTCCTGCAACGGGCGAAAACGCCTCTCCAGGCGGCCTTTTCGGGGCTTTGGACGGGTGCCGTCATGACCGTCGGGGGGTTTTCCTGGATGGCGTACGCGATGCACCAGTTCGGGCAGCTGCCGTGGGTACTCTGCATCTTGGCGCTCTTGGTCTTTAGCCTCGTTTGCGAGCCGCAGTTTATCGTATTCTCCCTCGCCTATCACTACCTGCGCCGCGTGCCACGTAAGCGTGCCTGGTCCCCGCTTGTCGCCTGGCTCGCGGCGGGCGTTCTTTACACCGGCATCGATTGGATTTTGCCGAAGCTCTGGCTCGATACTTTGGGCCACTCCCAGTTCAACCGCGGTTGGATTCGCCAGGTCGCCGACCTGGGCGGCGCCAGTGTCCTCACCGGACTGATCTTTCTCGTCAATCACGCGCTGGCGCAGATTTATCTCGCCATCCGTCACCGCGAGCAGCCTAGCCTCTGGCCGGCGCTGCGCGCCCACCTTCCGGCGCTCGCGGGATCCGTTTTGCTTTGCGTGCTCGCCACGCTCTACGGTCGCGCGCGCGCGACCGAACTTCACGCGCTTTGGGAAGCCTCCACCGAACAAACCCAACTCGCCGCGGTACAAGCGAATATCGGGGACTTCGAAAAAGTCGCGGCCGAAACCGGCGTGGCCGCCGCCGCCGACCGCATCATTAGCCAGTACATCGAGCTTTCCGAAAAGGCCCTAGCCTCTACCCCCAAGCCCGAAGCCATCATCTGGCCGGAAACCTCTTACCCCTCGACCTTTCGCACGCCGCTCACCTCCAACGAGCTTCGCTACGATCAGCGCCTCGAAACTTTTTCCCGGGAAAATCGCGTCCCCCTGCTCTTTGGCGGCTACGACACCAAAGACCGCCAGGACTACAATTCCTTCTTTTTTCTGACGCCCGAGCCCGACCCGGCGCTGCTGGCCTCCGCCCAGGGCGGAATCCCGCTTGAGCGTCCGGCCAGCGAAGCGGATTTGCAGATTTACCACAAGCACATCCTGCTTCCTTTCGGCGAGTACATTCCCCTTGCCCAGTATTTTTTCGACGCGAAGAAGCTCTTCCCGCAAATGGGCTTCTTTGGCCAAGGTCCCGGCCCCACCGTCTACCGAGTGCGCCTCACCAGCACTCCGCCTAAAACCGGCGCCAACAAAGGAAAAAAAACCGCGCCGATTCCCGACCGGTACCTCCAGTTTAGCCCCATCATCTGCTACGAAGCGCTCTTCCCTGAATTCTCTCGCGAGGCCGCGCGCAAGGGTTCGCGCCTCATTCTCAATATCACCAACGATTCCTGGTTCGGTCCCTTCGGCGAGCCGCACCTGCATCTGGCGCTCAGCGCCTTCCGCAGCATCGAGACCCATCTGCCCCAGCTACGAGCCACCAATACGGGAATCACGACCTTGATTAGGCCCGACGGCGAGATCACCCAGGCAACCGAGGTTTTCTCCAAAGCGTACGTGAACGTTACGGTGAAGTCGTTTCCGCCGCCCAGCACGCTCTTCTTAAAGTGGGGCGATTGGTTCGGCCGCTTCTGCCTCCTGCTCGCCATTCTGGGCGTGATCTTTCTCGTCTGGCCGTCGCCCTCCGCCAGCCGCGGACGGGCCAAAGCACGGTAATCCCCGCGTACCTTGTGTCCGCGCGGACACATTTCTTTCGTAGTCACACCTGTTCTAAAACTAGACAGGGCGCGGATCGTAAACCACGGGTTTCACGTGCTTTTGACCTCAGTATCATCTGGCACCCCACTTGCTTTATCTAGATTCAATATGAAAACTTTCAAACACCGTAGAGCAGAACGCCAACGCGCCCTCGCATTCTTAGCGGCGGGCTTAGCCGTGATCTTAGCCAGCTCTTGCGCGGCCTACAATCCGCGCCTCGCGAACCGCGGCAACAAAGCGCAGTACGCGCAGGCGGGATCCAGCGGCGACGGCTACGAATGCCCGGAATACTACAACGCCATGCCTTACGATAACTGGATGGCCAACGTCGGCGGAGGCTTCCTCGTCGGCATGTTCAAGGTTTGCAAAAACGGCTCGCGTCTGAAAGTCAGCGGCAACCTGCTGCCGGCATCTTTCTCCGGGTCCTCATCCACGATGATTTGCGTATATCCGGCGCTCGTAGAAAGCGGATACTTGGTTCCCATCCCGGACGGCCCGCCCAATCCCAACGGCGGCGTCACGAACGCGCTCCGCCAGTGCCATCCGCTGAACGGGGACGGCGAAGCGGAGTTTGATTTTAGCGGCGCGTCGGTACAAGGCGTATTCATCGTGGAAGGCCGCGGACAGTTTCCGAATCAGATGAACGATTGCCTCATTACGGGCAACCCCCAGATCTGTCCGCGCGAAATCATCGGCCAGCCGGCGAACTCGGGCTACTGGTCGTACGGAACGCTGTAGGCCGAATCCCGCATCAACTCGATTGGAAAAAACTTCGTACTGGAATTAATGCACCAGGCGGCTGCTGCCGAGCGGCGTCGTAGGCGCAGCGGACTCCTCGCGACCCACGCGGTAGTGATCGACGAGATGGCGATCCCGCGTCGGAAAGGCGTCCAGCACTTCGAGCTGATCTTCCGTTTCCGTTCCACGGGCGATGACGATGTACCAAACGTTTGGCTCCTCGTCCTTGTACTGCTTCATGAAATGAAATAGCTGCACGCCCTCTTCGCCGGCAGACGCATCGGCGGGCGACCCCGTTTCCACAACCCAAACTTCATCGGGTTTGTTGAGGGTTTCTTCCATGCAGGCTTCGTAACGCGTGAACTCCTCGATGGGCACGTCATCGTCCGAGCGCATCTGAGTGAGGCGAGCACGAAAGAGCTCGTCATGCGTCCAAGGCTCGGCCAGTCCGTCGGTCGGGAGTCCCGACTCGCCCTCTTGGCTAGAAGAAGGGGCACCCTCCCCACGTTCTTGCGCGGCGGCCTGGCCACCTTTCTTCATATGATAGCGCTCCCCGCGGCGATAAAAATCGACCAGATTCGCGTCGGCCGTGAGGAACGACAAGAACAGAAAGCTCGGCTCTCCGTACAGGAACAAGCAGAGGTTAATGCACCAAACCGTTCGATCGCCGACATTGAAAGCGCCAATGAGACTGTAGACGTAATCTCCCGAGAGCGTTTTCGTTCGCCACACTTCGGAAGGTTCATCGAGAGACTTCCAACGCAGGTCGGCAAGGCTTTCGCGCTCGTCGCCGGTCAGATCCTCTTTTGAAAGATTTTCGTAATATTCACGTTCCAACCGCTCGATTTCGGGCGTGAAATACGTGACGATGCAGTCCTCCGAGCAAAAAACCCGGCCAAACTCTTCCTCGACGAACAGCGCCCGATCCCCCGGACTCATATGCTTCTCGCAGGACTGGCAGTGCTCGACGGTGCGCTCAGCCACGCCTTTGCCACGGGCCTGAGCCGCGGTCTTAGACCCCGCCGATGCTCTTCCTTTGCGGGATTTGCCTGAAGAACGAGGGTGTTTCCGCCGCTCCACGGGGGCCTTATCACGACTCTTTTTAGCCGGTGCACGACTCATCACCTATTATTGTCCCCCCGCTTCGACGAGTAGTCAAATCGAGCGTGTCGGTCCTGACCCGGGCCGATTGGGTTCGCGCACCGTCAAATTCTTGGGCTTGTCAATCGCGCCAATTCTCCCTAACCTAATTGAACGGGGTGAAGTGAGGCCCCGAGGCCCGTGACGTTCTTAAGATGTCCAACTCCGAATCTCATGGATGAGTGACCCGGAGCCAGGGCGGGCCGATCGGTAGTTCCTAAGGATGGGGGCGAGCATGATCACCGTTTCGGATAAAGAGTTAGCGCAAGTCGAATATCTCATTCAACAATCTAAGCAAGGCAATCACGTGCTCTTCGAGCCCGACACGATCCGCCGCGCCTTTGAAAGCGTGAACCGGACACCGTGCGCGGATGGCGATGCCTACTCCGTCGAGCATCACTTGGAGCGGCTCATCCTTCAGCCGACGATCTCCCAAAAACGGGCCTATCTCGAATCGCTCGATCCCCGAACCTATGAACTCGTCGTAGTCACCTACTTCAATATCGTGGAGAACAACCTCTTCGAATCCGACGAGGTTCGGCACTAATGCCACCCATCGTGCCTCCCAGCTCAGGCTCTCCGCCGGCCGGGGCACGGATGCACATGCGCGAAACGACGCCCGAGCAGCGGGCCGCGCGCGCCGAACAGGATGCCAACCAGCGCATCATGCAATCCCAGCAGGTGATCCGCCAGACCGAGGAGCAGGAGCAAGCGCAGGTCGATCAGCTACGGGACCGCTACTCCACCGATCGCGACGTCGAGTCGGCTAAGCAGGAAGAAGCCCTGCAAAAGCAGAAAGACGAAGGCTATGAGCGGCTGCGGGAGCTGAAACGCGCCCAGGCGGCGGAGCTAGCCCGTACGAAACAGACCGGGGAGAAAGCCAACGCCGACCTGCAGCGGTTTTATAGCGACGAAATCGACCGCAACGCTAGTGCCGGGGAAAAACAGTTACGGGAAACGACCGGAAAAAACGCGAATACGCTCGCGGCGGAGGAGAAGAAAGCCAACCAGGATATTGAACTCGTAAAATCCGCCGGCCTCATGAAGGTTGCCGACACCCACGACTTGCACGAGCAGCGGGTGCAAAAGCTCAAGTCCGCCACCGATTCCGAGTACGAGAAGATGCGCCTTACTTATGGCCAAGCCAACGCGCGGGCCTTCAACACCTTCAAAGGGCATTACGATCAGTCCATCGCCAAAAACCAAGAAGTGCTCCAGGACGTGAACGCGCGGGCCGCCGAGAAAATCCGCGAAATCCGGCAGGACACCTCCGACAAGCTCTCGGCGTATGGCCGCCGCCAAAGCGACCCGTTTTATCGTCTGGTGGACCTAGACGCCGATCTCACGAGCGACGCCGACGCCTATACGCTAAAAGCCAACATCCCTTCCCACGAGCAGGGCCACGTTTCGGTATCGGTTCGGGGAAATCAGCTAGTGCTAACGGGCCTGCGCCGCAATGAAGAGCGCCTGGAGGTAGGCCCCGGCGAGGTGAAGACCACCACGGCGTTCCAGTCATACAGCCAGACCTTCCCGCTCGAGGACGCCGTCGCTCCGAAGCTACTTTCTAAACGCTTCGAGGGCGATCAATTGATCGTGACGCTTCCCAAGCACGGGCGGGCTCCCGCTCCCATACACAAGAAGGATGTAGGCCGCGTACGGGCCGAACAGCCAAAATTTCCGGGAAATTTACCGGTAGCCGAGACGCGCCCGAGTGAGCGCGAACGGGTGGCGCAGGGGGAAGAGCCTGCGAATGAATCGGGGATTCACCTGCCCGCCCTGCCTTACCCGGGCTCCAAGCCGCTCGAACCGGCTTGATGAGTTTTTACTTATTCCTCGACGAGTTCTTCCAGCTCTTGCAACATGAACTTTAAACGCGAATGCAGATCGGTGAGCTTCTGCAGGTTTTCCTTGAGGCTCTCCACGGTGGGATTCGCAGGTGCGATCGCCGCCGCCGCCGGGGCGACGTTGCGTCCTTGCAGGAACTCGGGTTTTTCGACGCGACGGCCAATGATCTCGGCTGGCTGGTAAGGACGGACTTCCACACCGGCCTTGAGCTCCCCCACCTTCAGCACTTGGCCGCTCAAGGCGTTGGGATTGACGGGATTCGGGGGCGCGAGTTTTGAAGCGGGAGCCGAGGCGGCCCCTTTTTCGCGGCGATAAATTTGGTAAAGATTGGAATATAGAAAGGTGAAACGCTGATTCTTGTCACGGGTAGCGGACATGCGACTAGCTCCTTCTGCTCTGCTTACAGCTCAACTTTGTGCAACTCTACTTCTGCTCTGCTTTGCCGCGGGACTCGCGTCCTTCGGCCAACCATACTGAGTTATAAAGCAACGGGAATGCCAGCGCCCGGCCTGGCTCCCCGGATTCCGGCCCAAATCGTTTTGCCAAGGATTACTGGGTCTTATATGTCAATCGAGGCACCATTTTTTCTCTTTAGGCTGGAGGTTGCTGCCTAAAAGTTTTACACTTGTGTAGAGAAGTCAGTCAGTACCCAGGGCTTGCTTAACCCATTAGGACCCAAATGTCTGATACCGATCCTTCTACTTCCCCGGCTCCGGCCTCGGCCGCCGAACAGGCGCACCAGGATGCGCTCGAGAAAACCTTCGCCGGGCGCCTGAAAGAAACCGTCGAGGGCTATTACGAAGTCCCTACCGTGCTTTTCGTCAATAAGATCGACCTCGGCATGGCTCCCCTGCCGGATATCGCCTTCTTCAATGACAAAGACGGAAAAGTCGAGGTCCTCCGCCAGGCCGACCAACCGTACTCGGCGCTCGCGCTGAGCAACTTTGAGAAGATCCTCGTGCGCACGGAAGACTTCGGAGACCTCAAACGCTTCGCGGAGCAGCAGATTGTCTCCGGCGTCGGAAAGGGGGCCATGCCGGTAGAACAGCGCATGGACACCCTACGCCGGGCGGCTATCTTGATGGTCGAAGACTTGTTCAACAACCCCTCGCCCGAGAACATCAACAAGAGCAATAAAATGGTGGGCTCGTTCGTGTACGTACTCATGAAGGAGCCAGAAGCCTATCTACACCTGGCCAAGCTCTCGAGTCACGACCACTACACCCTTCAGCACTCCGTCGGTACGGCCGTGAACTCCATCATCCTGGGCCGCAAAGCCGGAATCAAGAATCCGCAAGACCTTGAAGAGCTGGGCCTGGGCGGGCTACTCCACGACATCGGCAAGGTGAAGGTCAAGAAAGAGATCATCAATAAAGAAGGCCCGCTAGACGAAGCCGAGTGGGATGAAATGCGCCAACACTCGCAGTGGGGCTACGAAATCGTCAAGGATGTCCCCGTCATCAAAGACCGGACCAAAGCCGCCATCCTGGAGCACCACGAAGACAAAACCGGCGGCGGCTATCCTCGCCACATGCAGTGGAACGACGTACATTTATTCTCAAAGATTGTGTGCATCTCGGACATCTTCAACGCGCTCACCACGAACCGCAGTTACTCCAAGGCGCGCGAGCCCTTCGACGCCTTCCGACTCATGCGTGAAAAGATTCATCACAAGATCGACGACGAACTGTTTCGTTACCTAGTGCTGATCTACGGCGGACAGCTCAAGGACCTTAAAACCGGCTGATCGCTACAGTTTGCAATCTCGTGCCGCTTTGCGGAAATTCACGTTTATCCCGGCTCCCGCATCCTCCGCCGGAAGGAACTTTTTTACGCACTCGAATTGCTCGTCGGTATTCACCTTTCCCAAGCGCTCGAGCATGTAATTCGCGAGGCTCACCTTCCGTTCGGCAAAAGCTTTGACCGCCTTCGCAGCCGTCTCCGTCTTCACATATTTACAATCACGCAGGTCACTAGGCCGAAGGCCCTCGTAACCTGCTTGCAGCAATACTCCCGGGCAGCCAGCAGCGTACTCGTTTTCTGTCACGCCCAAATCTCGGCATACGGCTTTGAAGTCTTCCATCTTGGGATATTTGGCATCGATGAACCCGTAGCGACAGTTCGCGGAGAGGCCGCCAGGCACCGTCGTATTTTCCCAAATCAGCTCCTCCCATGCCTTATAGAATAATCGGGTATTGAGCGCGATATTCGCATAGCGATCCGAGTACTCCGCCACCCTATAGTTAGGCTTTTCCGCAGCTTCGCCTTCTTTTTGGGGGGGCGTTTCGTCCGGCACCCGATGAGCAACGTGAAGGCCCACTACTTCGTATTTGCCGTTTTCGTAACTCAAGATCGACGATCCCGACGACCCGGGAGTCGAGTCGCAATCATGCAGTAGCATCCAGCTATTCCAACCCAAAGCGCCGCGAAACCGGCATCCCTTATGCGTACTCAACGCTTCGCCGTCTTTTATATCTCCGCTATAACCCGCCAGCTCCAACCCCGAGGGATAGCTTCCCCTTTCGGTCGCGGTACGGGAAGCGACGGGGATCCATTCACCCGCTTTAGCCACCGGCCGCTCCAGCACGAGAATCGCCCAATCTGTGGCACTATCTTTCTCCCAGGGCGCGAGCCCTCCCCAGCGGACATATTTCGTCCGGACCACTTGGTCATAGTGCCCCGGTAGGTTCTCCGTATAAATAAACGGCTTTTCCCCCTTAAAACCTGTGTTACCGCTCGCCTTGCGTTCCAGCACGTCCGAAAAGCAGTGGGCCGCCGTCAGCACCAGATTCGGGCCGACCAAAGTTCCTGTGCACCCATAAACCTTGCGCTTTTTCTTTCCGTCCTCACCCTGTACCCAGTCCTCCGTGAGGATCTGGACAATGTTTTGATAGGGCTGCTGCTTGAATTCCCAAAGCTCCACCTCGCGCCGATCGTCTTCGCCATAAATCATACGTGCGGCGTTGGCCAAGGGCACCCCCACCAGCATGAAGACAATGAGGTAACGTTGAATCAAATCCCAAGCTGAAACGGTTAGCCGCATGCAGTTCTCCTAAAGGGGTAGGTCGACTGACGCGGCCACCATACATCACACGACTTAAATGGTCAATTTTTAGGACCTAAAGGTGCTTTGCAACTGCCTGGTATAATTAGCTTTTTACGGTGTCGGTGCTTTCAAAAATTTTATCAGCCGACTTTTCCACGAATCCCTGAAAAAGTTTTCCGTCAGGTAAAGGATACCGCTTAGCGAACTCGTAATAACAAGCGGGGATTCTCATCGTGCCGTCGGAGAATTTCACGTCAATCTCATTGGCGAGCGTCGAGGACTGCTCCAGAAAATCGCTGGGCCCGCCTTTGATTTCGCCCCCGCTCGCGTTCAGGCGGAACCCTTTTCCTTTAATGAAGGCATTGAACTCCGCGACCGTCTTGAAACGTCCCATCTTGTTCAGGCTCACCGTGAAGTGATTGGCGCGAAAACCGAAGGCCGCCATCCAAGCCGCATACTCGCTCTCCCCCAGCAGCGCTCGATACTGATCCGAACTCACCTGCCAAGGCCGACCCCTCCATAAAAAGGATTCGTCGTGCGTGAAGACCTGGGGCAGCTGATCCACGAGCCCTTTCACGATTTCCTGCAAGCGAGGACTGAACTCGCGCGTTTTTAGCTCGCTAATAAACACTTTGGGCGCATCGCCACTAATGTGCTCAAAGTGCCAAGCCCGAAGCTTTTTTTCCCGGAAAACGTATTGATCTTTACGGACGTATCCGATCGCCAGAAAGGGTTGCGCCAGCTTATCAATGTTGATTCGCGGATCCTCGAACGTACGAAAAGCGACATGGTCGTTTTCCACCGTCAGCCCTTCGCCTAGGAGCAGCTGGTAGAGCTTTCCCGCGTCGGGATTGAGGCCGATGTAGTCCCGCCAAAGCGCTTCAAACAGGTGATTCATTCTGCTATATTTAGCGGGAACTACCCAGGTCGTCAATTACATGCCCCACCGTCGCACCACCCAGCTCGCCTCCTTGAAACGCGCCTTTCCCGCGGCGCAAATGCGCACGGATCCCGATTCGCTGAACCAATATGGCCAGGATTGGACGCGCGTCCACGCCCCGAAGCCCTTGGCCGTGTGTTTTCCTCGTTCGGTGGCCGACGTGCAACGCCTAGTAAAATGGGCGCGAAAAACCCGCTCCGGACTCGTCCCCTCGGGAGGCCGTACCGGACTGAGCGGAGGAGCCTGCGCGCCCCACGGCGAAGTCGTCGTCAGCTTCGAAAAAATGAACCGGATCTTCGGCGTGGACTCTCTCGATCAAACCCTGGAATGCGAGGCTGGCGCCATCACCGAGGCCGTCCAACAATACGCCCGTGAGCAAGGCTTTTACTTCCCGGTGGATTTTGCCTCCCGCGGATCGAGCCAAATCGGCGGCAACATCGCCACCAACGCGGGCGGCGTGCGCGTCGTGCGCTATGGCAATATGCGTGCATGGGTGGCGGGACTGGAAATCGTGACCGGCGCGGGAGAGGTCCTGCGGCTGGACCGAGCGCTGCCCAAGGACGCTTCGGGGTATGATCTCATGCAGCTTTTCATTGGCAGCGAAGGAACCCTGGGCTTCATCACGCGCGCCATCCTTAAGCTCACTCCTCCCCCCGCCGACGCGCGGGTTATGCTATTCGGCTTGGACCATCTAGAAGGATTGGCCTCCGTGCTGGACGGGTGCCGGCGCGGCCTTACGGTAAATGCCATGGAACTTTTCACAGAGGCCGCACTGAAGCACGTCACGGCCGCCCACTCGCTGAAATCGCCATTTTCAGATCCACATCCCTATTACCTGCTCGTGGAGTTCGAAAACCCCGGAGGCCAGGCCGATGCCGCCGTCGAGCAGGTCTTCGCCCGGGCCCTCGAAGAACAATGGGTAGCCGACGCCGTACTCAGCCAGTCGGATCGGCACGACGCCGAACTCTGGGCGTTGCGCGAGAATATCTCTGAGTCACTCGCGCGCCATACGCCCTGGAAGAACGACATCTCCGTGCGCATCTCCCGCATCCAGGCTTTCGTGGCGGACCTTGAGGCCGGGCTCGCGCAGGCCTATCCCGAATTCGAAGTCGTCTGGTTCGGCCACGTGGGGGACGGCAACCTGCACGTGAATGTACTCAAACCTGAAACCATGCCTGGGGCGGAGTTTCAAAAAAAGTGCGCGCGCGCCGCGAAACTGTTGTTTCAAATACTAGCTAAGCATGGCGGCAGCGTTTCCGCCGAGCATGGGATCGGGCTCCTCAAGAAGCCTTACCTAGGCTTTACCCGCACGAAGTCGGAGATCGACCAAATGAAAGCGATCAAAAAAATTTACGACCCCGACCGAATCATGAATCCTGGCAAGATCTTTTAAGATATCCCACTAGGTGCTGGCAATTAAACAGAAGGTTGGCCGGCCCGATAGACCGCTAACTGCGCCGCAAATGCCCGTTGGTATGCGGGCCGCTCCTCCGCGCGAGCGACATAGGCAGCTAGGTTCGAGAACTCCTGAAGTAAGCCGGGCAATCGCAGCCGCAAGAGTACTGAAACCATCAACAAATCGCCCGCGCTGAATGCCCCATCCAACCATTCGGAGTCACCCAAATGGGCCGAGAGCCTAAGCAACCGATCCCGTACGCGTGCTTCCACTATTGGCAGCCGCTCCTTGGCCCAAGGCTTATCCGCCTCCAGCAGCCGCGAGTTGGAAAGTTCAAATATCGGCGGCTCCAGCGTATTCAGGGCGGCGAACATCCAGGTAATCGCGCGGGCTCGCGCTCGCGATTCGACCGGCATTAAACCCGCGTGACTCTCGGCGATGTGGAACACGATCGCACCCGTTTCGAATAGGGTAAGATCGCCTTGTTCATAAGTAGGGATCTGACCAAATGGATTCAGCGCCAGGTGGGCGGGCTCTTTCAGTGACTGGAAGGACACCAGCCGGACATCATAGGGCTGACCTACTTCTTCAAGCGCCCAACGCACGCGCGTGTCCCGCACCAGTCCTCGCCCTCCATCGGGGGCGCGCTCGAAGGCGGTAATCGTGACGCTCATGATACTTCCGCTTTTTTGTCCTTAGACCGGGGCCTAAAGTTTACCTTAATGTTGAGATCGAGCTCGTAGCGGGACACAAATTCGTCAATCAGCTCCCGCACGTCGGTTTTCTCACTGACCTTGGCCAGGAATTCCTGCGTAAGCCCCGTAAAAAAACGCTCCCGCGTTTTCGAGGCGCTCTCAAGCAGGCCTTCCATCAACTCTTTCGGCAGTTTGAACTCGCTCACGAGGGTACGCAGGCGCTCTTCCGTCAGGAAGATAGTGCCGACTCCCACCGTCAGCACCTTCTTGATCATCTCGGCGGCTTTGCTTTGTAAGTCATCTACGGCCATGGGCTCTATCCTTGCTTCGCGCGCTTTACGAAACTCTCGACCGTGGAAGGCAGCGTGCTCTTGATGAGCCCCCGCAGGATCAGGCCCGGCACCGGCACCTTGAACTCCACCTCCAGGCTATAATGAACCTTCGTTCGGCCGGGACCGGCGGCAGTGAGCTTCCACCCGCCTTCGTTTTTGTTGAGAAACGAGCTTTCGGCGAGCGTCCACTTCACCTCGCCGTGCTCCCGATTCTCCTGCATATTCACTACGTACTCGATGTCCTTAATTAACTTCAGCCAGTACTTCACGCGCGACTGGCCCGGGCCCTTGCGCTCAACTTCGATGCGGCTCACGCCATCCACGAACTCTGGGTAGGCTTCGTACTTCGTGATGACGTCGAGCAGTTTTCCCATTTCGACATCGACGACTTTCTCTACTTCCGCTTGTGCCATGAAACCCTCGCTACTCAGATCTGATCAGGCGTTAAAATTCGGCTTCCGATCAAAGTGGTGCTCCGCCTCGATGAAGCGGATAGTTCCACTCTCGGAGCGCATCACCACACTTTGGGTTTTCGCGCCGCCGCGAAAGAAGCGCACGCCCTTCACGAGCGCGCCCGAGGTGACGCCCGTGGCGCAAAACATGACGTTGCCGCGCGCGAGATCTTCGATGCCGTAGATGCGGTTGAAATCCTTGATCCCCATCTTTTGAGCGCGCTCGCGCTCGTCGTCGCGCCGGAAAATGAGTCGCCCTTGGAAATCACCGTGCACGCAACGAAGCGCCGCCGCCGCGATCACGCCCTCGGGCGCGCCGCCGCTACCAATGAGCATATCGACGCCGCTATCGGGCATGCAGGTCGCAATGGCCGCCGAAACATCGCCGTCGCCGATGAGCCAGATACGCGCCCCGGTGTTGCGAACTTCGTTGATCAACGCTTCGTGCCGGGGCCGATCCAGAATCACCACGGTCAGGTCTTCCACCTTGCAGCCTTTGGCTTTGGCCACGGCCCGCACGTTCTCGGTCGGAGTTTTATTCAAATCAATCGCGCCCCGCGCTTCGCGCCCGACGGCGATTTTGTCCATGTAAACATCGGGAGCGTGCAGGAAATTGCCCGCTTCGGCGATCGCGATCACGGAGAGCGCGTTGTTCATCCCGCGCGCGCAGATCGTCGTACCCTCGAGCGGGTCGAGCGCCAGGTCCAGGCGTGGGCCGCCGCCCTTACCCACTTTCTCGCCGATATAGAGCATCGGGGCTTCATCACGCTCGCCCTCGCCAATCACCACCGTCCCGTCGAACGAGATCGAACTCAGCGTTTTGCGCATGGAGACCACCGCCGCGTTATCCGCCGCCTTCTCGTCTCCTCGGCCCATCCAACGCGCGCACTCCAACGCCGCGGCTTCCGTAACCCGAACGAATTCCAACGCAAAATTTCTATCCATAGGCCCTCTCATACCTTCGGATGGGTTCCAAACCCAGGGCAAATTCAATATGGACCTTTTTAGTTGACTACTTAAAACCCCACTGATACGCAGCGCGTCATGAGACTTCCTCTGCCAAGGATCGCGGAGCAGCTCAGAGTAGAGGGCTTATGATTACTCCGTTTCATCGCGCGGCCGCGCTATTCACCCTGATTTTCTTAGGCGTCACGCCCGTGAATTCCTTCGGCGCGGCCTGGGAAAAAACTACGCGACTTTGGAAGGACGGCGTCGTCTCCTTCCAATTCGATTCCTCCGTGAACGAAGAGGCACAAAAAGTCATCCAGGAGGTCATGGATGAATATGCCGTACACACTCCCATCCGCTTCAAGGAAAAGAAAAAGACCCTGTTCGGAGGCGGCAGCTACGTGAAGTTCAAGGTGTTAGCCAGAACCGAAGGGATCCAAGCCCACTTTGCCGGCACTTCTGTTATAGGCTCGGATGGCGGGGCCCAAGAGCTCATCCTCGCGCCCGATAGCGCCACGGATGTTTATACCATTTCGCACGAACTCGGCCACGTTTTGGGGCTTGAGCACGAGCACCAACGCCCCGACCGGGATACCGTCATCCAGATCGAAACCGACAACGTAAAACCCGAGGCCCGGAAATATTTTGAGATCCAACCCCAGATCGAGGGGCTGACTAGCTTCGACCCGGCTTCCGTGATGAATTACGCCTACACCAACAATGGCTTCGCCGTGGATGGGAGTAAGCCGATCATCACGGTGCGCGGCCAGCCTAACTCCTCTTACTATGTCTACAAACCCACGCCGCGGGATTACCTGGGAGTGTGGAAGCTTTATTCTACGCCGGAAAAATATGAGGCGGCGAAAGCCGACTTCCGCTCGCGTGGCTATTTGGTCGAATAGACGCGGGCGCTAACGCGCGAGTTTCGCCTGCGCCCAGTCTTTGAACTCCTGGGGTATGTTCGAGCTTAGGATCAGCTGCTTGGCGATATCAAGCTTGCCTGAGTCCACCTGCCCGTCCGGAGAGAGAATCATCGTCTCCAGCCGAATGATGCCAGGCACACTTCGCCGGTCATCGACTGCTTGCACTTGCCCGGTGCTCAGCCCGTCGTGATCGTCCCAACGTACATAGCTGCCGAAAATCTGGACGGTAAAACGGCGAAAAGCCTGCTCGGCCTCGCGCCGATAGAATACGAGTTCGGTACCCGAGGCAGCATGGAACCAAATCGCGTCCCGATTCTTTACCGGCGCTTCGCGTAGCTCCGGGCCGATCACCTTGGGATCGAGAAACTCGTGGATGGCTTTCTCCGTTTTCGGCGGCAGTTGACCGAATTCGCAACCCACGATGGAGCCCCCCAGATGCCGCACCATGGCGATCACCGGGTACTTCGTACGCTGGATATTTAGAATCCCTTCGATCTGGCGGCCCACAGGAAAGTGGGCAAAATCCTGGGGTTCGACCACCTGGATGGCCATGCCCGTGCGAGAAATATCAAAGACTCCGAAGATTTTACCGTTTTCCTTCAAGCGAAACTGCTCGGTGGAAAGATTCAGGCGAACGCGCTGCCGCCGCTCGCTACCGTCTCCGCTATCGCTGCCAACCTCATCCATGGTGCTCCCTTGCGAACTTCCCTTTATTTTTGACGCTTGAGGTCTTCAATATAAGATCTCATCTTGTTAGCGGTCAAATTCAAAACTATCTTCGCTCCCTCTTCCATGACGAATTTAGGCGGCCATTGGTCGCTCGCGTGGGTACCTAGGAGTGCCACAATCACGCCCTTTTCGCCCGCATCCTGGGTGATTAGATGCCCCTTCATTCCCACGAAATGCCCCTCCACGACTTCATACTCGAGCCACTGGGGCGTGCGTTCGCGGAACTTCAAAAAGGAGCGCAGCTTAAACCCGAAAATTCCGCCCGCCAGCTCCAGCCGCTTCGTCTTGGCATCGAACTCGCTCTTTTCGATCATCGGAATGAGTTTTTCGTAAAGTCCGTAAGTCGTGACGGTTTGCCAAACCTGCGGACGACTTGCCCGCACCAGTACCGCGAGCGAAAAATGGTAGTCCGGCTGATCCAATCGAGCCGACGCCACGGCCTCGCGATCTTTCAACACCCGCGCAAGCGCCTCGGGCTTGAAGTAGTCGGAGACCTGCGGAGCCCTCCCGACCGGCGGCTTTCCCCCCTGCGCGGAATGAAGTCCTAACCCCGCGAAAACGAAAAAAAACGCACCTAGCCACGCCCGGACCGATCGTTGATCTTTAGGAATCGGTTTGTTAGAAATAGAACCCATGGCGCCCCCGTCCGACCTGAAGTTTACCACAGCTCCCAATATGCTGACGCTCTTTCGGATTGTGCTGGTCCCGGTCCTCGTCGTCGCGCTTTTCGCGCGCACTCCGGGGTGGGACTGGTTCGCGGCCATCACCTTCGGAATCGCCGCTATCACGGATTACTTCGATGGCTACCTCGCCCGGACCTCCAACTCGGTGACCATTTACGGCAAGCTCATGGACCCGCTAGCGGACAAGTTTCTCGTCGTGTCCGCGCTTATCATGTTGCAGTTCCTGGACCGGCTGCACCCGGCAATCGTCATCCTGCTCATCTGCCGCGAAATGGCGATCACCGGCTTGCGCGCGCTCGCCAGCGCCGAAGGCCTCGTCATCGCCGCGTCCAACAGCGCAAAATGGAAAACGGCGATGCAGATGACGGGCATTCCGTTCATCATCGTTTTCGAGCCTTACCTGGGTATTCCGTTCTTCGAAATCGGCACGGCCCTGATTTACATCTCGCTCTTTATTAGCCTGTGGTCGGCACAGAATTACGTCGTGGAAGTGTTCTCGGCGCTACGGGAATCACGCCGCGTACGTGCCGAGCGGCGGGCGTTAAAGAAACAGCAAAAACGGGAGCGCATTCAAGCTCGCCGACTCGCCCGCCTAGCCGCCGAATCCGGGAAAATCAAAGGGACCCTCTAGATCCTATTTCGATTTACTGGGGCGCGACCCAAGGCGTCTCTTCGCCGTTCGCCCGGTGATTTACGTAGCGGGACATCACGAAGAGATAATCGCTCAAGCGATTCACGTACCGCAAAACTTCCCCACGCTGAGGCTCGGCGTCGGTGAGCGTTGCGAGATCCCGCTCGGCGCGCCGGCATACCGCGCGCGCTACTTGTAAAAGCGCGGCCGGGCGTGTGCCTCCCGGTAAAATGAAATTCTTGAGCGGAGGCAGCGTCGCCTCCATCGCATCGATCTCGCTCTCGAGGCGCGTGATCTCATTCTCTTGCAGCAGGCGAAGCACGATCCTCCCACCGGCGGGCGTAGCCAATTCAGCGCCCAACTGAAAGAGCTCGCCTTGCACGCGCCTGAGCTGATCCATCGAATCTCCGGGCAATCCTCCCTCGGCCAATACCAGGCCCAGCTGGGAGTTGAGCTCGTCAATGCCGCCATAGGTGCGGATTCTCAGGTGGTCCTTGCGGACTTTCGCGCCGCCGAAGAGTGCTGTGTTTCCTTGATCCCCGACTTTCGTGTAAATCTTCAAAGCTTTATCCTCATTAGGCGGCCTCGGTTCTAGCTTGACCCCGCCGTGAAACCCTGGTTATAACGACTTGGCATTACAGTCTTTTAGGATGCGGGAGTAGCTCAGTTGGCTAGAGCGCCACGTTGCCAACGTGGAGGTCGAGGGTTCGAGCCCCTTTTCCCGCTCCATTTTCAACCCACCTCTACCAATAGCTAAATCCAAGTTGAACCCCTATTTCATCTTTTTCCGCCTAGCCCCACGGATGACCTTTCTATGGCGCCTTTATAGTGGTGTGTTAAGAGTATCCTCATAATGGCAAAGGCAATTACCCCCGCAGATCCCGACCGAATTGGTCAGCTCAAACGCGCCCTACAATCACGCATCCTGGTACTCGACGGCGCCATGGGAACCGCGATCCAGCAGCAAAATCTCACCGCCGCCGACTTCGGAGGCGTAGCGCTCGAAGGCTGTAACGAAAACCTCGTGCTCACGCGACCACAGATCATTCAATCGATCCACGAAAGTTATTTCGCCGCTGGCGCCGATATCGCCGAAACGAACACGTTCGGCGCCACTCCGCTCGTGCTCGACGAGTTCGGGATCGGCAGTAAAGCCTACGACGTGAACTTCCAAGCGGCGCAGCTCGCGCGCGCCGCCGCCGCGAAATTCTCAAGCCCCGATCGCCCGCGCTTCGTCGCCGGCTCCATCGGCCCCACTACCAAAGCGATCTCGGTCACCGGCGGCATCACTTTCGAGGAGCTTTCCGAGCAGTTCTACCAGCAAACGCGGGGTCTAGTCGAAGGCGGCGCGGACTACCTATTGGTGGAAACCTGCCAAGACACCCGCAACATCAAGGCCGCGCTCCTGGGCATCGACCGCTATTTCGAGCAAACTGGCAAACGCCTGCCGGTCGCCGTCAGCGGCACCATCGAACCCATGGGAACCATGCTCGCCGGCCAATCGGTCGAGGCGCTCCTCGCCGCACTCGCGCACCGCGATCTTTTGTACATTGGATTGAACTGCGCCACCGGTCCCGAGTTCATGACGGACCACATTCGCTCGCTCGCGGGCCTCTCTCGATTTCCCATTTCCTGCGTGCCGAACGCGGGACTGCCCGACGAAGACGGCAAGTATCTCGAAACTCCGGCCATGGTGGCTAACGTCGTGTCGCGCTTCATGGCGAACGGTTGGATCAACGTCGTCGGAGGGTGCTGCGGCACCGAGCCCGGACACATCAAGGCGTTGGCCGAAGCCGCCTCCCACGCGAAAGCTCGTCAAGCCGCCGTCGAAAAGCGCAACTTCCTCTCCGGCGTCGACTTCCTGGAGGTTACCGACGACATCCGCCCCGTCATCGTGGGCGAGCGCACGAACGTCATCGGCAGCAAAAAGTTCAAAGACCTCATCAAGGACGAAAAGTTTGAGGATGCCTCGGAAATTGCGCGCGCGCAGATCAAAAAAGGCGCGCAGATCATCGACATCTGCCTCGCCAATCCCGATCGCGACGAGCTGTCGGATATGCGCAAGTTCCTGGACGTGACCGTCAAAAAGGTGCGCGTACCACTGATGATCGACTCGACCGACGAAAAGGTCATCGAGATGGCGCTCACGTATTCGCAGGGTAAAGCGATCATCAACTCCGTGAACCTCGAGGATGGCGAGGAGCGCTTTGAGAAGGTTTGCCCGATCGCCAACCGTTTCGGCGCCGCGCTCGTCGTGGGCACGATCGACGACGACCCCCAGCAAGGCATGGGCGTCACCCGTGTGCGCAAGCTCGCCATCGCGGAGCGCTCGTACCAGCTTTTGACCGAAAAATATGGCGTGGAGCCCGAAGACATCTACTGGGATCCGCTCGTGTTCCCCTGTGCTACGGGCGACGCCCAGTACGTCGGCTCGGCCGTCGAGACAATCGAAGGCATTCGCCTCATCAAGGAGAAGTTCCCGCGCACCAAGACGGTGCTGGGCATTTCCAACGTCAGCTTCGGGCTCCCGAACGCCGGCCGCGAAGTGCTCAATTCCGTATTCCTCTACCACTGCGTGCAGGCGGGATTGGACCTGGCGATCGTGAACTCCGAGAAGCTCGAGCGCTACGCCTCGATCCCCGACGAAGAGCGAAAGCTCGCCGAAGACCTACTCTATAACCGCACCGAAAATGGCGACCCGATCGCCGCCTTCGCCGCCCATTTCCGTGAGCGCAAGGTGCAAGCGAAGATCGAAAAATCGCTCCTTCCCTTGGACCAGCGTCTGGCTAGCTACATCGTCGAAGGATCCCGTGACGGATTGGTGGAAGACCTAGAAGAGGCCCTCCAGACCCGGGCTCCCCTCGAGATTATCAACGGTCCCCTCATGACGGGTATGGACGAGGTGGGGCGTTTGTTCAACGACAACAAACTCATCGTGGCCGAAGTTCTGCAGTCAGCCGAAGCCATGAAGGCCGCCGTCGCGCATCTCGAGCCCAAAATGGAGAAGTCGCAGACGGCCGCGCGGGGTAAAATCCTGCTCGCCACCGTGAAGGGCGACGTGCACGACATCGGCAAGAACTTGGTCGAAATCATCCTCTCCAACAACGGCTTCAATGTGATTAATCTGGGCATCAAGATTCCGCCCGAACAGCTCATCAGCGCTATCCGCGAGCATAATCCCGACATCGTCGGCCTTTCGGGCTTGCTCGTGAAGTCGGCCCAGCAGATGGTCATCACCGCCGACGACTTTTCCAAGGCCGGCGTCGCCACGCCCATGCTCGTGGGCGGAGCGGCCCTCACCTCGAGCTTCGTCGACAAACGCATCGCCAAGGCGTACACCGGCGGTACCGTTGCCTACGCCTCGGACGCGATGCACGGGCTTGAACTCGCCAAAGTCATCGTCGATCCCGACAAGTTCGCCGGTTTTCGCGAGGAGCTCGAGCGCAAACGCGCGGCTTCCGAAACGGCGAACGCTAAACCCGTGAGCCAAAAGCCCAGCGTGGGTCCATCGAATCAACGTTCAAGCACGATTTCGGTACTGGCGGAGATTCCGCAGCCTTCGGACTACGAACGCCACCTGATTAAAAACACCCCGATCGAGCAGATCTGGCCGTACATTAACCCCCTCATGCTTTTTGGCCGCCACCTGGGCCTGAACGGGGGATTAGTGCGCAAACTCGAGCGCGCACAAAAAGACCTTAAAGTTCTGCGCGAGTTAGAGAGCGACAACCCGAAAGCGCTCCAAATCTTCCGAACCGTCCAAGAGGTGAAAGAAGAGTACCGCAACACGGAAGTATTGAGCCCGCGCGCCGTCTTCCAATTTTTCCGGGCCGAGAGCGAGGGCAACTCCCTGCACGTACATCTCGGCAGCAATGGCTCTGCCCGCATGGTCACATTCCAGTTTCCGCGTCAGGCTAAGGAGAACGGCCTTTGCCTCTCCGATTACGTCGCGCCCAAAGGCACGCGAGCTGGCCAAACCCCCGACAACGTGGCCTTCTTCGCGGTAACGGTGGGCAAGGGCATCCGTGAGCTTGCCGAAACTTTCAAGCAGCGCGGTGACTATCTGCGCTCCCACATCATCCAGGCGTTGGCACTCGAGAGCGCCGAAGCCTACGCGGAGCTTTTGCACTCGCAGCTGCGCAAGATCTGGGGCTTCCCGGACGCCCCCGACACCACGATGATGCAACGTTTTCAGGCCAAGTACCGCGGCAAACGCTATTCCTTCGGCTACCCTGCCTGTCCGGCCCTCGAGGACCAGGCCAAGCTCTGGGAGCTGCTGCGCCCTGAAGAAATCGGCATCCAGCTCACCGAAGGCTTCATGATGGACCCGGAGGCGAGCGTCAGCGCCGTCGCTTTCCACCACCCCGACGCTACGTACTTCTCGGTGGGTGATGCGGTCGATTCGCAGAGGGGGCTCTAAGATGTCCGCGTCCGCCACTTCGATGGACCCTACCGGAATTCCCGGCGTCGCCAAGGGCGGCAAAACGAACCACTGGTCGCAGGCGCCGGCGGGCATACTTACGACCGGGATTGGGAGCCTGCCCCACCATAACGTGGACGCGGCCCTGGAGTACGCGCTGAAACCCAGCATCCCCTTCTTGCCGCAAATCCCCATTCGCAACCCGAACGAGTACATGATCTTCCAGGCCCTCGACGGGATGCCCGGCCTTCAGCAACTTGAAAAGGGCCTGGCGAGTTTGAACCTCAACGCGTGGTCAAGCCAAACCCACTTGCTGGAGAAAAAGCTCACGGAAGCATTTGCCGCCGGAGCAAGTCCCCAGGCATTCGAAGCGTTCGAACCCAATGCTTCTGCTTACAGCGCGTGGAAGCCCTTTCTCTATGAGCTCGGCGAGCGCAAAATCAAGTTCGCTAAGATTCAGATCGCGGGTCCCCTCACCTGCCAATGGTCGCTGAAACTCAACGACGGGAATGCGGCTGAAACGAATCCCGAAGTCACGAGCCAGATTTTTCGCCTCGTTCTCGCTAAAAGCATCGCCATGATCCGCCGACTACGGGCCGAAGGCGTGACGCCGCTCATGGTGCTCGACGAGCCTGGGCTATCCGTGCTGAGCGCCGAGAACCCCCGCCACATCTTGGGACTGCAGGAGCTGAAGCTCACGATTCAAACATTGAAGAAGGAGCAAGCTTTGATCGGTTTGCACTGCTGCAGCAACACCGATTGGCGCGCGATTCTGGGCCTGGGTCTAGACGTGGTTTCGCTCGACACGGGGCTCTCCATGGAGCTTTTATTCGAAGCGCCCGACGCGCTCGAGGCCTTCATTCATAAGGGCGGACGCATGGCGCTGGGGCTGATCTCGACCAATCTTCCCGCCGCCGATACCACCGAGTCCGGGGTGGAAATGCACGCCGAACAGCTGCACGCGAGCCTCCTCGCTTTTCGCACGCGCCTCACCCAGAAACTTCCGAAAGCGCTCGCCGCCCGTCTGCTCAAAGACGCGATTTATACCCCCGCTTGCGGACTAGCGATGCACCGAACGACCGCTGCGGAGTCCATCTTGCGTAGCCTCCTGGAAATTTCCATGAAGGAGATCACCGTCGCATGAGCCAGCCTGGCTTGTTTGCCGACCTCGAAATGCGCGGCATCATTAAGCAGTCCACCGACCCGAAGCTAGGTGGCGTTCTGGCCCGCGAGAAAATTACCGTTTACGCGGGATTTGACCCCACGGCCGACAGTCTGCACATCGGGCACCTGCTCCCCCTTTTCACGCTTCGCCGCTTTCAAGACGCCGGTCACCGGGTGATCGCCGTCGTAGGTGGAGCTACCGGTCTGATCGGCGATCCGAGTTTCAAGGCGGCCGAACGCTCGCTGCTCACGAAGGACGCCCTGGCGCACAATTTACGTGGGATCACGGCGGCCATCCGCACGATTCTTAAGCTTGATGGCCCCAACCCGGCGCTCGTCGTGGACAACGCCGAATGGTTCGATGGCAAGCGCCAGCGGTTCAGCTACCTCGACTTCCTGCGCGACGTAGGCAAACACTTCACGATTAACCACATGCTCACGAAGGAATCCGTGCGCGGGCGCCTCGAAGATCGGGAACACGGCATCTCGTACACCGAGTTTTCTTACATGCTGCTGCAGGCGTACGACTTTTACTACCTGAACCGGGAGGAAGGCTGCCGCCTGCAAATCGGCGGCTCTGATCAGTGGGGCAATATCACCGCCGGCTGCGAGCTTATCCGCCGCATGCACGCGGCCTCGGACGAAGCGGGCGCGCGGGCTGGAAAGCATCCCGAGGTGTACGGCCTCACCTTCCCCCTCATCACAAAGTCCGACGGCACCAAGTTCGGCAAGACGGAATCGGGCGCGGTCTGGCTCGATCCGGCGAAAACCTCGCCTTACCGATTTTACCAGTTTCTCCTGCAGACCCCGGACGCGGACGTAATGCAGCTCCTGAAATATTTCACCTTCCTGGGCAAGGCGGAACTCGACTCGCTCGAAGCATCGCTCAAGTCGGAGCCCGAAAAGCGGCAGGCCCAGAACCGGCTCGCCCAGGCATTGACGGCAATCGTTCACGGGGCGGAAGAAGTGCGCAAGGCCGAAGTGGCGTCCAAGGCGCTCTTCAGCGAAGAGATCAAGGACCTGGATGAAGCGGGCCTCCTGAGCGTACTCGGTGAGGCCCCCTCCACCACGCTTCCGCGCACTGAACTCGGCCAAAAGACGTTGGTGGATTTACTAGTCGACACCAAACTCTGCGCTTCCAAGGGCGCGGCCAAGAAAGACCTCCTCGCGGGCGGTATTTACGTCAACAACGCGCGAGTGAATGATCCGGCCGCCGTGGTGGCCAGCACGATGACCATCGCCGGCAAGTTCGTGGTCCTCCGCAAAGGCAAGAAGAACTACCATCTGGTGACTTTCAAATGAAACCCATCTCGGAAATCCTAAAGAGCGGACGCAGCTTCTCGATCGAGATCTACCCCCCTAAAACTGAAGCCGGCGTGAAGACCCTACACGAGCGCCTGCGCTCGTTCGCGCGCTACAATCCAGATTTTATTTCGGTCACTTACGGGGCGGGGGGCATGGCCGATCGCATGCCAGAGCGGACACGCAGCCTTTGCTCGTTCGTGCAAACCGATACGAAAATCCCGGCCATGGCCCATCTCACGTCCCGCAATCACACAATGGCCGAGATTCGCGACATTTTAAAAACTCTGCGGGCGGCCGGCGTAAAAAACCTCATGGCGCTGCGCGGGGATCCGCCCGCCGCGGGCGCGGCCACCACCACCTCTCCCGACTTTCAAAACGCGACGGATCTCATCGCGCTCGCGGCGAAGGAGTTCGACTTCTGCATCGGCTGCGCGGGCTACCCCGAGGGCCACATCGAAGCGGCGAGCGTGGAACAGGACTGGGATTATCTGCGCATGAAGCTCGACTTAGGCGCGCATTTCATCGCCTCGCAGTTCTTCCTCGATAACACCTACTTCCTGCGCTTCCGCGATCAGCTCGTGCGCCGCCGCATCCGCGCGCCGCTACTCGCGGGCATCCTCCCCATCTCCAACTACAGCCAGGTGACGAAATTCTCCCTCATGTGCGGCTGCACCATTCCCGCGAAGGTCATGAAGGGCCTTTACGGGAAGTCGGACGCGGATCAAGAAAAATTCGGCCTCGACCATGCTGCCCATCAGATCGAGGAACTGGCACGCGAGGGCGTGGACGGTATCCACCTTTATGCTCTCAATAAGGATTCCGCCGTGGAGCGCCTCGCGCCCGTCGTGCAAAAGCACATGTCGCGAAACTGACCCTCCCCAGGAAAACACCCCGAAAACATCTTTGCTCCACGTGCGTGGCCTCTGCTCGCGTTCTCCGACCTACCTGCTACTCTAAAAAAAAGGAGATCCCAGATGCACAAATTAGCAGTTTCCGCATTCCTAGTCGTCGTTAGCCTAGTCACCGTTTCGCTACAGGCGAGCGAAAGCTCGCCCCCTCCACCTTCCCCGGGAATCGGGGACTGCATTTATGATCCTGATCTCGTACAACAGGCCATAGACAACGCATTCATACGGTTGCTTGATTGTGTGCACGTCTGTGACGACTACTCGACTCCCGGCGGTAACATCAATCTGGAGTGTCGCGGCAGATGTTACCAACGACATGACGAAGCCATCGAAATATTTGTATGGGCTAAGGCGAACTGCGTGGCCGTCCCGGGATCAGGGCACCTGTATCCCATCTCACCCGTGCCACAAAACTAGCATCCACGCCGGGCGGATTCGGGCCCGCGGAAGCCGCTTCCCGCTAGACTTCCGCCCAGCGCCAAGGATAAAGTGAGAACACTCTCCGAAATCATTCCGTGCCGGGGTGGCGAAATTGGTAGACGCACAGGACTTAAAATCCTGGGAGTCCAAAAGACTCGTGCCGGTTCAATTCCGGCCCTCGGCACCAGACTTCTTCTCCAACAGAGCGACCTACTCGGCAGGGGGTGATCGTCTACGACACCGCCTCCCGCACGCTTCGCGAAATCCAATGTTTTCGTGCGGCAACCTTTTCGGGCACATTGTAATCCCCTCGCCTGCAATCCCGCCCGTGAGCAAAAAAAAACACTTTGGTTACAATTACTTAAAATAATCCACGAAGCCCTTTTTTATAAGTCACTCTCGCCTTCCCCAAACCAGAGAAATCAGATATGACAAACCGCGTTATGCGGGTAAATTTGGGCCTCCTCCTAGGACTGTCGCTTCTCAGTACTTCCGCGCTCGGGCAAGGGTCCGAGCCGACATGGACATTCAGCGGGTCTTGGGTGCGCAACGTCTTCTTCTTCGGCGATCTTTACCGGGTGAACCTCTCTTTCGGCGATCTCGAAGCGAACCTTCGTGAGTATTTGAAAAATCCGCACCTCGGCGGCTGTGAAGGAGATCAAATCTCCCGCTATCTCCTGGATCCGGAGCACCGGATTCCCGTGAAAGTGCAGTACGATGTCCTCTCCTCGCGAAACTCCTATTCGCGCGAACGAGATAGCCTCGTCGGTTCCTTGAATCAAATCGGCTATACCTTTCAAAAAGGCGACGACTGGACGCTCACGACCCACGTAGAAGACCAAGACGACGTGCTCGCATACGTCGACGCCATGATCGGGCGCAATAGCCGGCGATTAGCGATCGCGCATGAGTTCCGCAAAGACGGCGACACCATCTACTTGCAGGTGGGGCCGACCGAACGAGGCGCCTACGAAGCGACGCTCACTTATACCCCACACGCGAAAAACAAGCGCGCCCGCAAGGCGATTCAAGGGGATTTGGTCGAAGCCACGTCAGGTGAACCCGTCAATAAGGTCGTTATTTTCAAAGAACCCCAGCTATTACTGGGGATCATTTCGACGTTCAGCTCAAGCGAGTTCGCTAAGGCCGACTTCAAGAAGGACATTCCTCCGGCCGTGATGAAGGGCGCCCTCGAACTCTGTCGCAAAATCAAAAGCGATCCGCGCTGAGCCGCTTAGCCAGCGTCGTCGTAGGAGACTTCCAAACCGCGAAAATTCAGCTGCCCGGAAGAGAGCGTTCCCTGTACTTTCAGCACGATGTATTCGCGTGCCTTCATGGTACAAACCGCTCCATAGGTGAACTCAAAATAATTCGGGGCGTGCGCATAGGGCGCCTTGAGCTGCAGCAAGCGAGTTTCGGCTTTCTGACACTTCGCCAGCGGCGCGTCGGCGCCTTCCTCGATGCGGGACTTTTCGTTCGCTTCGATCGTTTGGATGATCGCCTTGAAATAGGGATTTGCCGTCAGCAGCGCGAGTTCCTCGGGCGTCGCCGTGCGCGTTTCTGCCGCCGGCGCCATCGTCACGCCTACCGCCAGATGAGCCAGTACCAAAACCAACGAGATTTTCATTTTCATGCTGGAGGTTTTACCGATCCCTAAGACACGAGGCAACGCAAAAATCACGCAATGCGTTATAATAAAAAGACAATCATTTAAGCAGGTTAACTCAAGCCTAAAGCCCCCTAACGAGATCCTAACCACCGCACTTGTCTTCGCCCGGACTCCCCTTTAAAGGAGGAGCCATGGCAAAAAACTCCAACTCTTATACTAACGAAGATCTCGCGGCCATTCCGGCCACCCAACGCACCTGGGGGACGTGGAATTTCGCGGCGCTCTGGATCAGCATGAGCCTTTGTATCCCCACCTACATGCTCGCAAGCTCCCTCATCGACGGCGGCATGGACTGGAAACAGGCGATCTTCACGATCTTCCTGGGCAACCTCATCGTGCTCGTACCGATGGTGCTCAACGGACATGCCGGCGCGAAGTACGGCATTCCGTTCCCGGTGCTCGCCCGCTCGAGCTTCGGCATCCGCGGCGCGAATATCCCCGCGATTCTGCGCGCGATCGTGGCCTGCGGGTGGTTCGGCATCCAAACCTGGATTGGCGGCTTCGCCCTCTATCAGATGCTCAAAGTTTGGTTCCCGGGTTTAGCGGAAATGCCGCGCATCTTCCCGGAGTCCTGGGGACTGGAAACCGTCCCGGCCATCACCTTCCTCGCGTTCTGGGCGCTGAACATGTGGGTCGTTTACCTGGGCGTGGAGAGCATCCGTAAGCTTCTCGTTTTCAAGGCGATCTTCCTCCCGTTGGCGGCGCTAGCGCTTCTCATGTGGGCGATCTCGGCGAGCCATGGTCTCGGACCGATTTTAGCCCAACCCTCGAAGTTCACTAACTCTGAGCAGTTCTGGGCGTATTTCTTCCCGGCTCTCACTGGCATGGTAGGATTCTGGGCGACGCTATCGCTCAACATCCCGGACTTCACGCGCTACGCGCGCTCGCAGCGGGCACAGGTCCTCGGGCAAGCCATCGGCCTGCCGCCATCCATGACGATGTTCGCTTTCGTCGGCGTCGCCGTCACGAGCGCGACGACGATCGTTTTCGGCAAAACGATTTGGGATCCCGTCGCCTTAGCGGGCATGCTGGAATCGAAGCTGCTCGTAACGGCGGCCATGATCGCGGTAGCGATCTCGACGCTGGCGACGAACATCGCGGCGAATATCGTCAGTCCCGCCAACGACTTCTCGAACCTCAAGCCCGAAAAGATCGATTTTCGCATGGGGGGTTACATCACCGGCGTGATCGGCATTTTGATTTTCCCTTGGAAACTCATCGCCGATCCGCAAGGCTACATCTTCAAATGGCTCATCGCTTATTCCAGCCTGCTGGGTCCCGTGGGCGGCATCATGATCGCCGACTACTTCTTTATTCGCCGTAAACAACTCGACGCCCGCGCCCTCTACACGCCCAGTGGCCCCTATTGGTATGGAAATGGTTTCAACCTAAAGGCAGTGTGGGCGCTCATTGTCGGCGTGCTGCCGAACGTCCCGGGCTTTTTGGTGGAAACCGGTGCGCTCGAGCGCGAAAGCGCGCTGGGATCACTCGCCGGCCTCTACCACTACGCCTGGTTTATTGGCTTCTTGGTGTCGGGCGCCGTATACGTCGCGCTGATGAGTCGTTCCGCGGTGGTCATGCGCCGTCCGGCGGCGGCTTAGTAAGAACTCAAGGATTCAATCGCCGGTCACGGGTATAACAAAACGGCGTAACACCATGGCTTCGGGGCCCGCCGCGGCGGTAGTCGTCGATCCCTGGGAACTCATATTCATGACGTCGCCGAACGAGCTGAAGGCCTGGATAGCTGAAATGGACCTTCCCGTCGTGAAAAAGAAGGGAAACCCCGCGAGCCCCGCGATTGTGTACTGGGGCGCACCGGCGGCAACGGCACTTCCGACCGCCGTCAGGCCACCAGAATCCCCATCAACAACAAACCGATGAACGGTTTGCCCGGTGAGGCTCGAAACTAAAAGGTACCGCGCGGTTTCGTCTAAGATCATCTGCAACGGATTGCTCACGGACACGCTCGCTCCCGTATCGATCAACGTTCCGCTTCCGTCCGTGCTGATCTCATAGACTTTCACCAAGCTTGAGATATGCAACGCAAGGTAAGCCCAACGCCCGGAAGGATGGACGACCACGCTTCTTGATCCCGAAGCAATCGTTTGGGTTTGAACCGTCCCGAAGCTGCCATCATGGTCCACATGCAGGCTGGCGAGGCCAACCCCCGTGGAGGCCACCAGGGTGTACCCGTCGGGTGAAAGCGCCAGCGAGGGCTCGTTGTTCGTGACCGCCGTGGAAGAAACTAAATTCCAATTGTCCCCGGCACGGAGAAAAGAAGAGAGCCGCTCGGAGGTATCACTCAACACGAAAAGTCGAGCCCGCTCGACATCCAGCAACAAGGACTTCGGCCCGGCGGCCCCGTCCAGGCTGAGCTTCGACGTCAGCGCGCCCGTAAACACGTCGAAGTCGTATATATTTACATTGTTCGTGTTCCCGTCCGCGACGTAGACCTCCTTGCGCGAGGAATCTACGGCTATGCCGGTCGCTTTGACTCCGGACACCGAACTCGCAAGCGTCAGCGCGCCCGTGTCGCGATTCACCGAATAAACTTCCAAGCGATCGCCCACCTCACAGCCCACGAACAAATAGTAGACCGCTCGAACGGGAAACTGGAACTTCGCCGTGCATCCGCTGGTCAGGAGCAACCCCACCCCAACCCAACGCCAAAACTCCGCCATGGGGCGATCATCGCTTATCTCGGCGCAAAAACAAACGACGGAAAAAAATTACGCGCGCATTTCTAAACTGGAAGATGGAATTTTTCGCCGTCAAACTGGATCGGAAATCCCCTTCGTTTTCGCAAAAAGTGTACGTTCACGTGCAAGCGATTGACGTAAGAGGGGTGGCGCCCGCCGGGTGCTACATTTCCCCAGACATATTCAATCACTTGCTCGACGGTCGCCGGGCCTTGGGTCAGGCGGGCCAAAATCCGCCCCTGCACCGAAAGCGGTCGGGGTTGGCTCGGCGTCGGAATCAAATTAGGCATCGCAGCGGTTTGCATACAGGGTCGCCTCCATACCTAAGATGATGCCAAGCTTAAGTGAGCGGCTCCACCGTGGGCGACTTAAATGTCCACTATCTGTCCACGGGCGTTTACTTCCGGTTTTTGCTCGTATTTATGGCCTCTGGGAAGCTCTCAAACCACTTCATGAGACGGGAAACAAAGCTGAATCCCCGCCGCCATTCCGCTGCCAACTCCGGCGTCCAGGCCGCTCCCATGAAAACCTGGAGGGTCTTGAGGTTGGTTTCGTCGACGTACTCGAATTGGTGCACGCGAATGCCATAGCCCCGATGGCGCCGGGCAAGCTCCCGTAAAAACCGCACGAATTTCCGGGGTCGATCGGCGTAATCGACGATAAACAGCATGAAATGGTTGATGCGGGTGTCGAGCTCTCCGCGGGACATATTCTTCCCGAAGAGAGGCACGACCTCGGGGTAATCGCGAAAAAAAATCTCGTAGAAGACCGGCGAGTAATCCTGAATGCGGGGGCGCACATACTGATTAAAGGAGTCGCGAATCCGCGCATGATCATAGGGCAGAAGCCGACGGACCAAGCAAGGCGGGATCAGCCCAAGTAAAATTTCCAGCGCCCAGAGTTTCCAGTTCACCCCGCTTAGCATACACTTGGCGCATGACGCTGCTAAAGCAAATAACACGCGTGGCGCTTGGTCTGGGATTCCTTGCGCACATCACGGCTGCCCCGGCCGGCCCCATCAAAACCAACTCCGTGGTCGTGGAGAACCCGCCCGTCTGGCTGAAAGATCGGCGAATCGAAAAAATCACGGATAAGGTAGAATCGTTCCTGGAGTGGAAGATCCGCCGCGTGAATGTGCGCTGGGAGCCCGACGCCGGCGCTTTCGCGCGTGGTCATGGGTTGGGAAATCATCCGATTCTGGCCTACACCCGGGCGAATGAGCAGACGATTCACCTCGGCCCCCAGGTAACCGACGCCAACTTCGACGGCACGTTCGGCCACGAACTCGTCCACGTCGTCATTTTCCAAAAGTACGCCGAAGCAATCCCACCGTGGCTCGTGGAGGGCCTGGCTAACTTCGTCGCGAAAAACTCGGTCGTAGACTACGTTTGGCTAGCCAGTCGTCCCGCCATTCCGGTCGAGAGCCTAGTGCACCCCTTCCGTGCAGACCCCCGCTATCACTACATGGCTTCCACCGCGCTCATGGAGATGCTCGCCAAGAAATGCGATTTGCGGGACCTGATTCAGATGTCGGTGAAAAAAAAGCTGGCGGATCAGATTCGCCGTCTCTGCGGAATCAATGACATCAACGCGACGTTCGCGGAATGGGTGAAATATCAGGCTGGCGCGTTTCGAAAACCGGTGCGAAAAAAATCCTGACTTTGGCGGGCGCGGCCTAGGCGGCTTGAGCCGCGGACGAGGCGGCGGTGATGGCGTTTGTATCGATGAGTTTGGCCATCCGATGGAAGAACTGACTCCACGCTTTGCCGATTTCCTTGCTCCACGTCTCGCCGTAAAAATCCTCGAGCGCGCATTCAAACGCCGTCTGCATGCGGACGAAATCTTCGGGCGTGAGGCGATACAACCGGGTTTGACGGGACATGAAATTCGTGAGGTGCGCGCAAAGTAGGCGTTCATTCTGTCCGCCGGGCGCCAGGTGATCCCGCACGTAAGCGAAGGACTTCACGGCGTCTTGCACAACCGCCCGCATCTTCACCCCTTTGAACTTCTCGATCAGCTTGGGGTTTTGGCGGAACAAGGTGTGATAAAAATGGATGAAAAAGTTATCCGCGTGGGGGGTTAGATCCTGTAGGCAACGTTGGATGGTTTGCATAACTCCTCACCTATCGGCGGAAACGCCAATTCCTTGAATCGTCAATCTGTTGACACCCATTTATCCGACAAAAGTCCCTCAAATATGGCGGCCAAAAGACGATGAGTACCAGTGGAGAGCACAAATAAATGCTAGTGATCATCGGTGCAGTCGTAGTCGTAGCGTGTGTGTTCGGTGGGTTCATGCTGGAAGGTGGCCATCTCGGCGTCCTGATCCAACCCATCGAATTGCTGATTATCTTCGGCGCGGCCGGGGGCTCGCTCTTGATTTCCGCGCCCGTTCCGGTGATCAAGCAAATCATCCACCAAGTAGTCGTCGCGATGGGCAGTAGCGGCGCCACCAAGCAAAGCTACACCGATATCCTCCTGCTTCTTTTCGAACTCACGAAAACCGCCAAAGGCAACATGCTCGCGCTCGAAGCCCACGTCGAGAAGCCCGAGAACAGCGACATCTTTAAAAAGTATCCGTCGGTGCTGAAAAATCACCACGCCATTCACTTCATCTGCGACACCTTAAAAGTGCAGATCAGCTCGCCCGTCAGCCCCTTCGATCTGGACGACCTCATGGAGGCCGACATCCAGGCGGCGCACGACGAGGAGCTGAAAGCTCCCGGTATCGTCTCGAAGGTCGGGGACGCCATGCCCGGTCTCGGCATCGTGGCCGCCGTGTTGGGCGTCGTGATCACCATGGGTAAGTTGACCATGGGTAAAGAAGTCATCGGTCACTCCGTCGCCGCCGCTCTCGTGGGTACCTTCATCGGGATCTTGGCGTCTTACGGTTTCCTGCAGCCCCTATCCACCAAGATGGAAGCGGACATCGCCGCGGGCGGAAAGGTCATGTACGTGATCAAAGCCGCCTTGCTCGCGTTCGCGAAGGACTGCTCGCCCAAGGTTTGCGTTGAATTCGCCCGTCGCACGATTCCCCCGGAAGTTCGCCCGAGCTTCGAGGAAGTGGACAAGGCCACCGCTAACATCAAGAAATAAAGAGGTAGACCTTGGCCGAGGGAAAAGCCCCCATCATCGTCATAAAAAAGAAGAAAGCCGGCCACGGCGGCGCGCACGGCGGCGCCTGGAAAGTGGCCTACGCCGACTTCGTGACCGCCATGATGGCCTTCTTCCTAGTGATGTGGCTCTTGGGTTCGGATGACGAGGTAAAACAAGCCGTCGCGCACTATTTCAATCACCCGTCCTCCGCCCTCCGTCCCGATCTAGCCTCCGACAAGAACGTGCCCTTAGGCGATATGACGGGTGCTGGCGACGGCATCACGGCCGGCGCGAATGGCCAGACCCCCGAAGACCTCATCGAGCGTCCCGCCAAGGAGCTCAAGAAGGACGAGACCAATACCCAAGCCAAAGACGATGTCGCTGACCTGAAGGACGACGTCCCATCGCTCGATCTAAACATTGAAACCATGCGTTTTTCGCTGCCCGAAGCCCTGCTCTTCCAAGAGGGTTCCGACGAGCTGAGCCGCGTAGCGCCCCACCATCTCGCAAAACTCGCGGCGGTGCTAAAAGGATTTCGAGGCAAGCTCACAGTACAAAGCACGTGGGACGCCCACCACCCCTACGAGCCTACCGTCACGCGCGTCGTGGCCGTGACCCAGTATCTGGTCGACAAGAAATGGATCGACGAACAACGGGTGATCCCCCAGGTAACGGGCGAAAAAAGAGGCATCGCATCATCGAATGCTGGGAGCAGCTCCGGTGAGCGCGTGATCCAATTCATTTTGGAACGCTAAGTCGTACCCTCTTTCCGACTCTTCAGGCTTCTAGATATTTCTTTATCTTTCCTACCTTTATCTCTAAACTGAGCCCAATGGATAACGCACAGCGGATGTGGCGAAGGGTGGGGTTATGCGTCGTGCTCATGGGCTTGGAGCTTTTGCCAAGCGTCCAGCCAGCGATGGCCGCGCCGGGGGGATCGCCCTCGGAAACAATACTGGCGCAAGAAGACAGCTTACAGCAGCGCCGGCGACGTCGGCGGGTCGCACCTCGAACAAATCCATCCCAAGCCGCGCCAGGCACGCCCCGCCGTTCGGCGCCGATCGACCTCTCCACTTTAGATAAATCCCCGAGCCCCACGACCACTGCTCCTTCCGCGCCCGCGCCAAGTGGAAGTTCGCGCGACTACGGTCCCCGCGTAGGCCAGTCGGGGCTGCCGACGCCCAACTTCAAAATGCTCTATGACTTGTGGCTAATCGCGCGCCCCGGCGACTCCCCACTCACGTTCCAGAACATCCACTCCTTTCTGCTCGTCGAGTTCTTGCCCGTAAAAGACGTGCAGTTCTCGTTCGAAGTCGCCACGAGCCCGCGCTTCTACGAGCTCGACTACCAGATCTCGCCCGCCGTGCAGCTGCGTCTGGGCAAGATCTTCATTCCCTTTGACCAGCTCGATCCCCACAACCGCTTCGGCGGTCGCGTTAACGTCACTGCCTTTACGCCCACGGGGGGATCCGCCTTCTTGCCCGATGTATGGGCGGACCTGGGCATCGGACTAAAAATCCAGTGGCTCGACACCAAAGCGCTCGGGCTTGTCACCCACTTCTATGTGGTCAACGGCTTCGGCGACACCGGCACCGACCCCGTTACCTATGGGGGCGCCACCAACCCCACCTATCCGAACTTCAACAACACGCTGGGCATCGACAACAACGACGACAAGGCCTTGGGCGGCCGCTTCGAGGCAAACTTTTTCCGTGGCCTGGTCGGCGGCGTTTCCGTCTATACCCAACGCTACACCGATCACACCAAGGAATCCGCGCGCATCTTCATGCTGGGTTTCGACGGTAATTTCCGCTTGGCCCGCACGCGCACCGAAGTCAGCGCGGGATTCGTCAACATGAACGCGGGCCTGCTTTCGCCGGCCCCGGCCGACGCCAATAGCTTCCTGCGCGGAGGCATATACGGCCAAGTCCAGCAGGGCTTCGGCGAAAACTGGAAATTCGGTTTCCGCCTAGGCTCCTCCCAGAACGATAACCGCGTGATCGACGTTACCGACCAGACCATTGTCGGTGGCTGGCTCGGACGCCGGATGGGCATCTTCGATCTCCGCTTGGAATACTTCCGTGACTTCAACAAGGTCACAGGCAAGACCCTCTACAGCGTAATCGCCGGGCGCTTCGTCATCTTCTTGTGAAAAAACGAATTGGCGAATTCTTCATCGAAAAAGGCCTGATCCGCCCCGATCAGCTCGATTCCGTGCTCAAATATTCCCAGCAAAGCGGGCTGCGCTTCGGCGAAGCCGCCCGCGAGATGGGGCTCATCACCACCCGCGACATGGTGAAGCTCTTCGGCCCCAATTACGCCATCGACTTTTTCAACCTGGACACCCGGTACTTTCCCGAGGTCACGAAAACGCTCTTTACGACCGAAGAGATGGCAAAGCTAGGCGTCCTGCCGCTGGGCTTCAAGACTCGGTACCGCTTCTTTCGTCGTTCCAAGGTCTTGAACGTAGGCCTGCTCACCCCCGCCGACAAGGCCACGGCGCATGCCGTGGAAAAAATGGCGAAAGAACGGCTAGGTAAGGAAAATTCCATTTCGGGCCTAAAGATTTATCTCATTCTTGCCGATCAGTTCATCGATGTATTGGGCCTTGTGTACGGGGTCCCCGAGTCCACGCTGGCAAAGCTGGGCGCGGGAAACCTCAATCCTACCCTGGCCGTATTCGTCGATTCCTCGGGCGGACACGCCCCCGGCTGACGCTAAATCAGCTCGCGGGGTGGAGCTTCTCGGGGCAAGCCGAGAAGGATCATGCGCGCAAGAGATTACACCTGCACCATTCTGGAAGTTCTTTGGGTGACCCCGTCGGTCCTCAAGGTTCGTTTCGAGCCCCATAAGAAGTTCAAGTACGAGCCGGGACAGTTCCTCAGTATCGCTATCCCTTCCCCCAGCGGTAAGGGCAAGCCCACGCGGCGCGCCTATTCCTTCGCGCTTCCTTTTGAGGTTGCTAAGGAGCGTGGCTACGAGCTCTGCGTGAAATACGTCCCCGGCGGCATCGGCACGGGTTTTCTCAAATCGCTCCGTCCAGGCGATCGTATCACCGTGAGCGCTCCTTACGGCGATTTCGTTTACAAGACTCCCGAAGAAGGCCGATCTGTTTGCTTCATCAGCACGGGTACCGGGATCGCCCCCTTTCGCTCGGTCGTGATGTCCAACCATTTCAAAGAAAACTTTCCCGAGCAGGCGTTCTGCGTCTTCGGTTGTCGCACGGCCGAGGAAATCCTGTACCCCGGCTTGTTCGAGTCATTGGAAGTACAAACGATTTACGCGATATCGGCGCCGTCGCCGAATTGGACCGGCTTTAGGGGACGCGTGACGGACTATCTTAAGCAGCTCCCCAACGACTGGTGCTGGCATACGACCGATTTTTATATTTGCGGGAACGCGCCCATGGTCATGGACGTCGTGAAACTGCTGAAAGGCGGACACGGCGTGGCGGATGCTTCGATCTATAAGGAAGTGTTCTTCGAAAAGCGCGCGAAGACGCGCTTACCTGAAAACGCGACGCCCACCGCGGTAGCCATCGGAGACACCGACGAAGAGCCCACCGACTCGGGGTCGCAGGCGGCTTGAGGGGCTTAGCCCTGCTTCTTGTCGTCGGGTCCGTCGAGCTTTTCGGGATCCGCTCCATCCAAGCCCTTCTTGAACGCGCGCAGTCCTTTACCCAAAGCGCCACCCAGCTCCGGCAGGCGCTTCGCGCCGAAAAGCAAGATGACCACCAACAAAATCAACAAATGCCCTAAACTCAAGCCGAACATAGTCCGTCCCTTTCCATTTTACCTACTTCTTATGTTTCCAGCCCTCGGGCCCGCTCACGCCGGAAACGCCACCCTTGGCTTCAAAGTTCGACGGGGTAGCACGACCAAAGGAGGTCGTCACCATTGCCGGCTCCCCCACCACGATCTTGTCGCAAACCCACTCGCACGCTCCGCACCCGATACAGCGATCGTAATTCACCCGCGTTGGGCGGGTCGGCACGCGGCCGGCCGGAGCCGGGAAATCCGCGCCCTTGGCCTTCGTGACCCCGCCCGCCGGCTCCCAGTCGCGCGAAATCTCGATGGCGTCCGTGGGACAAACCCGCACGCATTCACTGCAGAACTTGTTGTCGGTATAGCTGATGCAGCGGTTTGTCTCAAACATAGCCGTGCCCGACTTGAAAGTGTATTTCTTTTCGATCGGGTACTTCATGATCGCGTCCGTGGGGCAAGCCTGGGAGCAGGCACTACAGCCTTCCTTGCAATAGCCCTCGGTGGGGACCATGACCGGCGACCATAGCGCGCGTAGCCCGTGCTGAAGCTCCGCTGGCTTCAATATTCCCGTCGGGCAAGCCTTCGTGCACTCGTTACAGCGAATGCAACTCGCTAAGAAATCATGCTCTTCGCGGCTCATCGGGGGGCGCAGCAGGCGTTTGTGGGCGCCACTTTCTCCACCCGAGAGATTCAAGGCCGGCGCCGCCAACACCGTGAACGCCGCGGTCGCGATCAGATCGCGACGCTCGAGCGAAACCGGGTATTGCGAGGGGCTCGCCGCCGGAAAGGGCGATTTCAAGGTAAAAAAGTTCGCGTCGACCGGGCATTCCTGGGAGCAGGCAAAACACTTGATGCACTCGGACTCGTTGTAGACTTCGGCATTCGTAAAACTGATCGCGCCCGTGGGGCAATGGTTCGAGCAAATATTGCAATGCACGCAACCCTTGGTATCGCGCCGTAAAACCGAATTGCGTCCTAAGAGCGCGAGATAAGCGCCCAAGGGGCAAGCGGTGCGGCACCAGATGCGCGAGAGCCGTGTGGTCCCGCCCATAATCGCCAGAAAGAGCGCCAGCGTCGAGATATCGATGAAGTAACCGAAGTACCCCGGGGCATCGCCCACCGTCCATAGCAGCTTGTCGTGCTCGCGTATGAGTGGATTTAGCACCACCGCCGCCACGCGGGTAATCAGCACAATGGGATCAAATCCCATGAGCGGACTCACGCCGCCGATGAGGGCAAAGATCAAGATGGCGAAAAGAAGATAATACTTCAGCCGAAACCACGACGGCGACGGTCCCTCGAAAGGCACCCGGAACTTACGTAGAAACCAGCCGTAAAAATCGAAGATCGCCCCCAGCGGGCAAACCCAGCCGCAAAACACGCGGCCTAAGAGCAAACTCACGCCTAGGGTAACGAGCCCCAGCAGAGTGATCGTCACCGCCATGCGCATCCCACCGGAGACGACCGTGGTCACCAGCGGATCGATGCGTAGCATGATCGAGACCGGTATATGCTTGGCCAGCCAAGAATCCATCGGATGCTTGGTCGCCAGGATCAGCGCCACCCACAGCGAGAAAACCGCCGTCTGGACTCCGATGCGAACATGTCGGGTGGGCATGCCTAGTGGCATCGCGCTCGCGGCTCCGTTACTTCTTGCGGGTCGCCGCGACTACGTTTTTGATCGCCCGCTTCACGGCGTCCGTCGTGAGGTCGCACGAGCCCGTGGCTTTAGCGATCGTTTCGACCGAACCCTTCAGCTTTTCGTAGTCGGCCGGCCCCTTCCCTTTGTACTGAGCAAGGAACGAAGCCTGCTTCGCCGGAAAAGCGTGGGGGCAACTCATCTCGAGCACACGGATATCCTTCACGCGCGCGCCGGCGTCCATGCCAATAACCCACGTGTGCGTGCAGTTAGGCGGATAAATCCCGCTCTCGACCACGCCATAGGCCTTTACTTTTCCCTTAGCGTCCTTCGAGTAAAAAGCGTCTTTGGCGCCCGGGACTGGAAACGCCTGCTTCGTGCCGAGCACCTTCATCAGCGCCGTGCTTTTCTTTTCGAATTCGCTCGCGTCCGCGCGCGGGAGGCTGGCATTCTCCAGCCAGGCCAATACCAACACGATCGCTAACAAGTACTTGGGTTTCCTCATGGTGCCTCGCTCTTCCTTCTTCGATTGGAATACATCCGAAATTTCTTTAAATGCAGACAAACCAGCAAAAATGCGAACACCGGCAACAGCAACCACCAACGGTTTCGCTCGTAATCGTAAGGGTTGAAGATCTCCTCAGCCGCGCCATCGAGGGCGCTGAGGTCGATTCCCTCTTCGGCGTACGCGGAGCCCGCCGTGCTGAGGATGCCGCCCATGATACCGCCCATCGCGGCGATGGCCAGCGCGAGTTTCACGCTAAAATTCGCGACGGGGGCGCCCCAAAGCGCTTGAAAAATTCCGTTCCAGCGTGGGGTCTCGGCCTCATCAATCAACGCCGTACCGACCGTCGCATTTAGCTTTTGCAGGAACCCCATGGCCCGATCCCAACCCGCGACGAAGAGCGCGGTGGAGAGCGCGTCCGCATCCGCGGCCGAAGCATGGGAAACCAGCGCACTACGGGCACGGGTGGCGCGGCCGCCCTGAACGGGATCCAGTAGGTGCTCGCCCTTTTCGTGTAGTCCGGAAATCCCCAACGCGACGGATTGCCCCGTCTCGTGCGAGAAAGGCAAGCCTAAGTCTTCGCCTTGCGCGTCTTTCATCCAGCTCCAACCCCATTCCCAAGCTTGGCGGGGGGCCGCGTAGCCGGAAAAGAGAATGCTCGATCCACCCGCCGTGAGCAGGTAATTCGTAAAGCCCTCGGCCTCGAGCAGTCGCCGCACCTCATCGAGCGCGTAGCCTTTACCGATCGCGCCGAAACCCACGCGCACGCCCGTGTCGTTCCGCCACGCCGTGCGTGCGCCAAGATCAAAACCGACGCGAGCCCCCGGCGCCAGCGGCGTCACCGACTTCGCGGTGCAATCGAAAGCGCCTTCGGTTGCTTCGCGTAATTGTTCGGAACGGGCCAAGAGTCCGAGCGCATGCGCGGGCAATATCACCGCTTCGCCCACCGCGGCTTGATTTAAACGAAAGATAGGACTCGTCGATTGAAATTCCGTGAGTTCGGCTTCCAGCGCGGACACGAGACGATGCGCGCTCTCGAGCACGCGTTCGGCCAACGCGCGCTGAGTCGAGACACAGCTCACGACGAAACGAAAAGTCGTGGCCATGTGGTTTTGTTCAAAACACACTTGGATCCAGTTCATACACCGCCCCAGACTTCATATTTTAACGCGGTCCCGGGGAAGAGCCAGGGAAAGGTGGATTTCTCAAGAATTTCGGGCGTGAGCGCGAATGTGTCGGGGGCGCCTCAGACCGTCAGAAAGTCGACGTCACCGTTACGGGCAGGGTACAAACACGGTAGGAACTGCCGAACCAACCGTCGTTTCAGGCGATCGGAAACAAGCATTAGCAAAATCGCTGCTTGCACCTCCAGTTTGGCAATTCATCGTAACCCGATACATCGTTCCCGGATGCAGCGGACCAAAGTAGGCGGGATCCGAAGACGATGTAATGCCCGAAACGTATTTCCCTAGCTTTAGGCCTAGTCCTGAGTCTAATTCCTCAAAGACCACTGTGTCATATCCCGGAGACCCACACGTTGCCGTGCTCCCGGCCGAATACCAAGTCCCACTAAATTTGGCATAAACGTAAGGCGCTTGCACCGCCGGCGCGGCCGACGTACTAACCGTAAACTCGGCATTAACCGAAGGTAACTGCAAGTTTAACTCATGTAATGAGCCATTCACGATATCTACAGGATTTGACTTGAAATAGAGTGGGAAATGCTGGTCCGCGCTAGAGGTAGGAGGCAAAGACGGTGTGCAAGTCAGCGCCGTAGGATCGAGCGCATACTTACCAAAAATCACAAAGCGCCGCTGCGGTCCCTTCAGCACGAGCATATTGACGTCAAAGTTCATCGCCTCGGTGCCCGCGGTCGTCACTAGATCCATGTCCAGGCTACCATTCACCGTCATAAAGAACGGTTGCGGAACACCGGGGCCGAGATATCCCACCCGCATGGGAACCTGGTTACAGATATTCACGTACGATGGCTTCGGATCGAAAAGCCTGGTGAGCGCGCCCGGCAACAAGCGAGAGCCACTCGAGAGCCGCACTTCCACGTACCCATCGGGGACTCGGGGTCCGCAACTGGCTAAAGCTCCCATCCAAAGGCAAAGTGCGAAATATCTCTTCATTGAACCGTTCCTTTGATTCGTAAGATCATCGGCGCCATATTCGTGAGCGGATCAATAGGCGGCGGCGGTGGAGGGGGTGGAGGAAGCAAAGGCCCCGGCGGTCCCACCGGAAACGGCGGTGGTCCGTGGATCCCAAATTCATGGGCTTCTCCCCGTGTGCGCAGTTCGGGGGGCGGCGGCGCGACGTGATTCGCCAATTCCTGAACTTCGCCCGGCGGTAACTTCAGTACGGGAGGCGGCTCCCCTGCTTTACTATCGCTTCCCGGCGTGTCGCCCTTCACGAAATCATTGGATCGCAGCGTGACTTCGGACACGGGGGCCGGCGGGGCCGCGCCGGCCGTCGGAGCGGGCGACAGGAACGAAACCTTCGCCTCCCCTTCCACGGTCATAAAGCTCGCAGCCTCGTTCGCGCCGCGAGGGGCGTCGACGTAGACGTGCGTGCCCCGCACTCCCATCACCGCGGCTTTGGTCTTGATTTGGAAATTCTTCTTGGTCACGCCCTTATTGAAGATGAGCGCGCGCGTTTTTCCGTAACGCAGGTCGAGCTGGGCGGACTCTTCCTTCCCGTGCTCCAACACATACTGGGTGATCTTGAGCTGGCTTTCAGCATCGAGGTGCATCACCGTCGACTTCCCCAAGAGCAAAGTCGCCTTACCCACGTCGGTTGTCACGAGGGAGCCCAATCGCAATGGCGTGCCGTTCTTGGCGCGCGCGCGATCGACGAATACGTCGCCAAGGGCGAACGCGATATTGCCTACTACCGGACCCACCGGCGCCTTGGGGATTTCGGCCGCCCCGGCGAAACACGCTAACCCGGGCGATCCGATGAGCCCGATGAAAATGAGTACGCCTGCCTTCATCTTATAAAAATCCATAGGTCACCAGGATCGAGACCGCGTGCTTGCCATACTGCGCGGACGCGACGTTTGAGATATTGCGTTGAAATCCGTAGCTCAGGGTGCCGCTCAACTCGCTTGAAAACACCCGGGTAAAGCTCGTGGAGAGTCGCAGATAGGTATCGGCACGGCCCGTGCTTGATTCCGGATAGGTAACGCGGGCGCCCTCTAACCCCAGCCCCCAGTAAAGCTCCCAAGGAAGCAGTCGCGTCCAGCTGAGGGGTAGGCTGAACGTATGGGAGCGGTAGTTCGCGCCACTGGCCAAGAGCCGCTCGTACTTCAATCCGGCGCTCAATACGTTCGCATCAACGTAACGTCGATAAGTCACTTCCACGGGTAGCGCGAAACCCGTACGGTCATCTGCGGCGTCATCCCCGGTATCGAACTTGAATTTTTGGTAGCGCAGCGGGAGCTTAAATTCCACTTCCGAGCGCAAATCGATTTGCAGCTTCGCGGTCGCGCTTAGTGCGTCGGACCAGTTATAGAACCGGAAGCCGTTGTAGTTAAGGTAATTGAGGGAAAATTCGTTGCCGTAACTAAAGGTCCAGCCGGTGAGCGTCTTGAGGGGACGCCCCCAGTCGGCGGCGAGCACCACCCCTAGGCTGTTGTAGGTTCGAGCATCCGAGCTAAAATAATACGTGTAACCCGCCGAAGTGCGCGCATTGCCACGGCCACCCCAGACTTCCTTGGTGTAAAGCGCCTGGGCGGTGAGTGAAGAAAACAAGCTCGCGGCATTCGTCGTCGTCGTTGACGCGAGCGACGTATCAGAAGAAAGCAGAACGTTCGTGTCGTAACCCGTACCCAAAGTTCCCAGCACGCTCCACTTGCCCGGTTTATCAAGTTCCAGATCCGGCAACGGCTTGCCCGCCGTCAACGTATCGAGCGCGGCGTCGGCGGCGACCGTCACGGTGGGATAGGCGCGCGCGAGTTCCAAACTCTTCTTGGCTTCGTTCATGTCGCCATTTCGCGCTAGCGCGTCGGCGTAGTGGTAGAGGTAAATCCCCCGGTCCTCGCCGGTGGAGTTTTTCGCCGCGTGATAAAACGCTTGCTGTGCTTTCTTAAACTCGTTCGTCTCCGCGAAGAAAATGCCCAGCAGATTCCAGGCGCCCACGTCACCCGCGTCCGTCTCCAGGTATTGCATCAAATAATTCTGGCCTTGGGCGTACTCACCTTGCTGGAAATAAAAGTTGGCAAAGGTGCGGACGATTTCGCGATTAGTCTGATCCGCCGCCGACGCCGCTCCCACGACCCCGAACACGACGAAAGCCCCCAACCACGTCCATCCCCCCTTTAAACTCATGCTTGCGGGCTCTCCTTCGCCAGTTCCAGGCGTGGATAAATCGGCGAAGGTGCATTCGGTGAATAGGCATAAGCGCCCCATTCGAGCCGCACGAGCGCGCTCTTTTCAACCGGCACGGGCACCCCTAGCTGCTCGAACACCTTCGGCATACCCTCGGGCAATACCGGCAGGAACGCGGTCGCGATCCAGCGGATTCCCTCGAGCACGGTGGCCAACACTTCGGCGAGTTCGGCCTTGGCTTCGGGCGTCGTCTGCTTGGCGAGCGCCCAGGGCTTCGTTTGATCGATGAATAAATTGAGCACCCGCGAACGCTCACGACAAAGCGTGATGTAACCCGACGGGTCCATCTCATCCCAGCGCTTGCGCAGTTCTGGCACCAGGCGCGCGAACGACTCGCGAACGCCGGCCGAAACGGCGGCCGTGCCTGGCTTCAATCCCCCTTCCGGGAAATACTTCCGGGCCATGCTGATCGTGCGGTTGACGAGATTACCCCAGTCGTTGGCGAGATCCGCGTTGCACTTCAAGTAGAGCGCTTCCCATTCGAAGTTGCCATCGTTGGAGAACTGGTTTTCCGCGAGCAGGTAGTAACGAAACGCATCCACGCCCACGGCGCCAATCACCTCGTCGGGCGTGACGTAGTTGCCCAGGCTCTTGGACATCTTCTCGCCCTTCATATTGATGAAGCCATGGATGAAAACGCCCTTCGGCATCGGTAGCTCCATGGACATGAGCATCGCGGGCCAGAAGACGCAATGAAACCGGGAGATATCCTTACCGATAACATGCAGCACGTTCGCCCAACGCGCGTCAAACTCGCGCGCTCCCGACGACCCGGGGTCTTTGAGCTTCGCTTCAATCCCCGCGGCGGTGAGGTAATTGATCAACGCGTCGAACCAAACGTAAATCACCTGCTTCCTATCAAAAGGCAGGGGGATCCCCCACGTGAAGGTCGAGCGCGAAACCGAGAAGTCCTTCACTTCCTTGATGAACGTGAGCACCTCGCCCTTTCGAAAAGCGGGACGAATGAAGTCCGGATTGTCCTCGAGCAGCTTCAGAAGCGCGTCTTTATACTTCGTGAGCTTGAAGAAGAAATTTTCTTCCGATACGAAGCGCGTCGGCGTCTTGTGCTGGGGGCACACGCCGTTCACGAGGTCTTTCTCGGTGTAATACACCTCGCAGCCGTCGCAGTACTGCCCTTCATACTTGGCCGGGTAAATGTCGCCCTTGGCGAATGACTTTTGGATCAGCTGCTCGACGACTCGATGGTGATCGGCATCGGAAGTACGAATGAAGCGATCATAACTGAGCTTCATCTGGCCCAGCACCTTTTGAATGTCTTCGGACATCTGATCGCAGTAAACTTGCGGGGTCAGGCCCTTGGCTTCCGCCGCGCGCTGGACGTTTAACGAGTGCTCGTCCATGCCGGTGGCGAAGTAGGTCTCCATCCCCAGCGCGCTTGCTACGCGATTTCGCCAATCGGCGCCCAGGCACTCCCAGCCCCAGCCCACGTGCACGCGCGAGTTCGGATAGACGATCGCGGTCGTGGTGTATTGGACGGGATTCATACCCCAAGTTATACCCAGAACTCCGCTTGGAATTCCAAACAAAACGAGGGTTTACCTGGCTTTCTCGCTGCTACCTCTCCCTAAGGTGGGGCCTCTGAATTTAGCTTAACTAATTATAATTATTGATCTTTTTAGCTTAATTTACTCTCCTGAAATACCGATACGTTGCTGATGGGGTTAGGCCAATGAGCGGGGACCGATGAGCATAGAAAAAAAACTCGGCACGATCGCGATCATCGCGGACGACCGCGCTTCCGCGCAGAAGGCGGCCGTGTTCGCGACCAAGCTCAATGCGCTACGCATCGATGCCGTCGTTGAGCTTTTGAAAGCCACCACCACCGACGAGCAGATGGTCGCCAAGCTCGAAGCCAAGCCATACTCATTGGTGCTCGCGCCTTGGCACAAATACTTCGAATGGAGCAAGGTCGACGGCTACTTTGGCCGTACGCGCACGCAGGGTCCGTGCTTCGCGGGATACTTCCTCGATCCCCTGCCCGTGGGCGAGCTCGAAGCCATCCAGAACCCTCACCTGCGCACCTTACTGATCGACTTTGACCAGCTCAGCGGTCGCGAGCTGAAGCTCGTCGTAAACTCATTGGCCGACGAAAAAAGCCGCTCCGGGGTATTTCCCCTGCTCGATTCCAACACCCTGGTCTATTGCGACACCTGGATGAATCGGCAAGGCGCCCAAGAAGAAAATCTTTTCAAGCTGAGCGAGATGAAGGGCACGAGCTGGAGCTCCCGCATCAATTCGATTCGCATCTGCTTGACCGCGCTCTGGAGCATCGTTTTCGAAGACGGCATCGGCAACAGCGAACTCGCCACCGCCATCACCACCCACACCGCGAAAGCTTATTTCCAAGTCGCCATTGAACCCGGCACGCTCGCCATTCGTCTCTGCTTCAACGCGCCCCAATGGCGCAACCCCACCGATGCGATCAAAGCCTTTTGGCCTTCGCTTGCGCAACACACGCAAGGCAGCCAGCTGCTCATGAAATACGCCGATCTCGTGCGCCTGCACATGGTCGCGGAGAGCTCGCAGGCCGAGCTTACCCTGGTTTTTTTCTCGACCGCGCCTGCCGAAAAAATCCATGGCGTGCACACGCTGATTGTCGAAAGCATCAACAATCAGCTCGTGAAGGAGCCGCCCTACATCGAGGCGGAAGGCAGCCCCCACCCGCGTCACCTACCCATGCCCAAAGGGGTGGATCGAAAGGCCAACGCGCGCGAGCTGGAAACCCAAGCATCCATTGCCCGCGAAAAGGCGCGCGAGCGTGCGCTCGCCGAGGCAGCGTCCGAAATTCGCGACTACCGCCAGCAGATCGCCGAGCGTGATCATCAGCTGCGTGAGTTTCGCATGGGCGGCGTAGGCGCTCCCGCCCCGATCGAGCCGCTTGATATGGAGAGCCTGCTCGAAACCTTCAAGGTCCGCGTGGCGGACGCCCAAAACCAGCTGGCCGATTTCGAGCGGCGTTTGGGGGAGCTAGCGAAGGTTCCGGGCACGAAGGCTGAAATCCTGCGCGTGCAGCGCCAGATGCAAGCGCTCGAAAACCAGCAGCTCGAGTGGATTCGCCAAATCGCCGCCGTCGTCCAAGGTATCAAAAAGCGCGAGGTCGGCTAGATGTTGCGCTCCAAGAACATCCAAGACTACTTCTCGGTCCCTTTCGCGGGGCTCACGCCCGACACCGTCATTACGTTTGACCTGCACCTTTACTTCCAGATGAACCAACACATCGTGCTCTGGAAGCCCGAAGGTGACTACCTGACCGCGCCTTTCTTCACCCGTTACACGGAAAAGGGGCTCCAGCAGTGCTGGATCCATAACTCGCAGCGCGGAGCCTACGAGCTCTACCTCCAGGGCCCCCCGAAGATCCCCGATGTGCCGGCTGCCGGTATCGTCATCGCCCAAGTGCTCGCCTCCCCCCATCTAACTGAGCCCCAGAAGCAAGCCGTCGTCGCCGAGGTTGCCGTGGATGTCATTCAAAATGCGATGGAGGCGAAAACGCTCGACGAGCAAAAAACCGAAGACAAAAAGGTCAACGACACCGTTCGCGAGGTCCTCGCCCAGGTCCAGAACCCGGCCCAAGAACTGATGGACGAGCTCTGGAAAATGGCCGACTACGATCCCCAGATGGAGCACTCCGTGAACGTCGCCAACTACACGGCGCTGTTTGCCATGGCTTTTGGGAAAATTGATCTGGCGATGCTCTCGGATCTGGCGTTGGCAGGCTTGCTCCACGACGTGGGCGTGAGTCAGGTGGCCGTGGAGCTCGCGGCGATGCCGGTAAAAAACCACGATGCCACGACCCAGGCGGAATATGCCAAACACGTGGCAGGCTCTTCGGAACTGGTGCGGCAGTTCTCACCCGACGTCACCGAGCGCGTCCACAAGGTCTTGGCGCAGCACCACGAAAAGTTCAACGGCACGGGCTATCCCAACCAGCTCAAGGGCTTTGACTTCGACGACCTGGCCCAGCTCGTGGCGATGGCCGACCTGATCGACACGCTCACCTCGGGCCAGTGGGACGGGGAAAAACGCACTCTCCGCGAGGCCTTCACCTTCATGAACGCGAAAGAAACTTCCAAGAACTTCCCCGAGTACTTCAACCCCGAGATCTTCACCCTGGTGATGGGCTGGATTCGTGGGTCGGATTCGGACGATTCCGTGGCCAAGGCGCGCGATATCGTCGAGCAGCAGGTGAAGTCGCTCGTCGGCTCGGATCTGCGCGGAGCCTAAACCACGTGGCAGTTAGGCCGCATTTGCGTCGGTTGGTGACTAAGCGGCGTCCGTGACGGTCGCCGTGGACGCGGGCGTTGATATCGGTGCCGCGGCCCGGGCGCGTTGCGAGAGCAAGTACCCGTGCAGCGAACGAGCGACCCCCAACAAATACTTCCCTTCCACGAGCTGGGCGCCTTCGCCGTTCAAGATCAGATAGGCATCACTCTCTACGGGGCAAACGAACACCCGTTCCGTGAGCATCTGCGGCTGGGAGATTTGCTTGGCCACGACCTGATCGATCCACTCGCGCGAATCTTCGCTCGCCGGTTGACTCGAGCCCACGCAAGCCCACTCGGCACCCCGCTTAAACCAAAGTCGCGCTTGGATGCCGCCGCAGGAAGCGCCGAGGTATGCACAGAAACGCACGCCGATCTTATCCAGGTTCATGTCGGGTTTACTGGCCAGCTCGGACATTAGAAACGCGATGGCAAGCGGACTAAGGCTCGGGCCCGGAGGCTGGGGCGCGGCCAGCTCCTTGGGAATCTCGGCGGCCGTACGGCGCGCTTCCGCGGCCAATCCTGCGGGCGATGTATCGCGCACGACGGGGCGGGTTTGCGGCCGGGTATTGGGCAGGGTCAGCTCCATCGGTAGCACCCCTTCCGGCAAGGATTCTTTCTTTTCCTCCAAACGCTCCTTTATCTTCTTCGTGAGCGCGTAGACTTCCGGAAGCTGCGGATTGGACTCCACCGCCGAATCGGCGGGCGGCGGCGGAAGGATCACCTGGCCTTCGTCGGCGGTGAGATTCACCACCGGCGGTCCGTTTTCGTCCGCCGTGGCGGCGGAAGCATCGGCCCTCGTTTCGGGAGCGGTGGCCGCCAACGTGTCTTCGGTATTCTTTTCTCCGACGCCCAGCTCGCTCGCGGCTTCGCGCGATGCGCGTCCATTGGCGGCGACATCGGCTGGCGAAACCCGGCCCGCACCGGCATTCAAGTCTTCCGACCCCGGCTCGTCTTCTCCCGGCTTAAGAGGACGTTTTGCCTTCATATCGGGCGAAGAGATGACGTTCTCCTCGTCGGACGCGGGCGGCCTGCGCAAATCGATCTCAACCGTCTCCCGCAGCACGCCTTCCACTTCTTCTGCCGCCCGATCCACCGGATTCTCGCTGGGGGTATCGACCCGGTGCTTGCTCCATCGGCTGGGATTCTCGGCCTCGTCTACCGGGCCGCCGTACTCCGGCCCGGGCTTTGCTTTTTCGAGCTGCATCTCCCAGTCGCCGTCCTCATCGCCGTCCGCCGACTTCTCGCCCCGGAAATCGAGCGCCGTGCCTTCGCGAGGCTCGTCTTTGCCCCGGTGTTCGAGCATGGCAGAATCCGCGTTCGATTGATCGCGATGATCGGCTGGGCCTTCGGTGGCGTCCTCTTCTTTGATCTGGTTGTTCCATTCGGGCGCCGACTCGTCGTCGGTTTCGATCTTAAAGTCCTCGGTGCCGCCTTCGGGGCCAGCTTCGGCCACGAAGTTCAGCTCGTTGGCCTCTTTTTCGGGTGTCCGCAGATCCTTAATCTCTTTGGCCGCCTCCGCTTCCTCCCGCGGACCTTCGCCTTTCAGGCGCACGACGCGTTCCAAGCTCGCCATGATTTTTCCGAGCATCTGGAGCGCCGCCGGGGAATCTTTCGCCAGCACGAGCGCATTTTCCTCGTCGACTTTTACCTTTGTCGCGATCGGCTTGTTGTCGAAGACGAAAACCAGCTCGGGACTTTTCCCGACGAACGACCAGGCCTCGCCCTGGAAGTCGGGGCGATGCCCTTTGAAAACCCACGCCCCCTTGTCGAGCACGAACTCGTCTTGATCGGGATTGTTCGGCGTCCACTGCCAGTGCTGGCTGTCACCCGAGGTCGAAGGCAGCTCCACCCAGCGCCCCACGTGCGGGCTGGGACCGCGCAGCTTGACCATCCACTTGCCCATCACTTTGCGGCAACTCCCGCCCTTCATCACCCAGCAATCACTTTGAATCCGGATCGGATCCCCGAGCTTCACCTTGCCCTTGGCGGACTCCCGCGCGGCACCCGTGTCCCCGTCTTTCTTCGCGGAGATCACGCGCCGTTGTTGCACGCCTGCCCGCGTGCGCGCGTCGAAAATCTTCTGCAGATTGCCTAGGTGACGCCGGAGCTTAAACTCAAATCCCTTGACCGGTACCGGTTCGAGCAACACTTCCGAGCAGCCGGATTTCGAAAGCCGCTGATGAATGATGTTTTCCTTGAACGTCGTCGTCAGCACGACCTTGGCCGCGCCTTCCTGGATCATCTGCTTGAGCATGCGCAAGAGCGTGATCGCGTTCATGATCTGCTTTTGATCGGGCGCGTAGCACAAGATCATCCCCGCGCCCGCTTGGCGCAAAACGGGTACCGCCTGCATCGAGTTATCAAACTCGTACACCTGGAGCGAAGGATCCTTGCGGAATCGCTCAAGCACCGGAGCGAACGAAGGCCCATACGGGGCGATCACGCAAACCGGAATTTTAGTGTCTTTCGGGTCGTCACTCATGGCCTGGCCCGCAGCGGGCCCAAGTTCTCCCTCTTCTAAATAAAATCGGATACTTGGGCTGGAATTTTGAGAAGAATCTACGGTGAAAAAGCGCTATAACGGCAGGGTCGCGCTGAAACTATGACGGACTACGCCCATACCGCGCCGGATAACGGCCAGCTCACTATTGATCGTCGTTGGATCGTCGGAATATTGACGCTCCTCCTGCACGTACTTTTCCTGGTTCTCCCCTGGTCGCAGATCCTGCCCCTGGGGCACCGCGCGGGCGCGCCCGTGAAAGTAAGCATGGTCGATCCGCAGAAGCTCGAGGAAATCCGCGCACAGATCCAAAAGCGCATGTTGCTCGATCAAAAGGATCGACCCGCCGCGGATAAAGCCGATCCCAGTGCCCGTTATTTTTCAGAGCGCAACGTACGCGTGGACAAGGAAACGCGCGCGAAGGAAACACAGGTTATCCCGCAAAATCGCCCCGGCACTTTTTCGCCGAACACCGCTGCGCCCGCGCGCCCGCGCGGCGACACGGGCATCCGACCGCTGCCCAACCTAAGCCAGCTCGGCGTGCCGTTTCGCGTGAAAAATGCCGCAAAACAGGCGGAAAATTCGGAAAATAAAAACCCCGCCGCCGAATCCCGCCCCAATGGAGGCGACCAGGCGTTAAACGACTCGACGATTCCAGAGGGCGAGCGCAACGCCCTCAACACCGAGCAGTCCGTGTACTACTCGTACTACTCGCGCCTTTACGAAGCGATCGGGCCCATCTGGCAAAGCCGCATCAACAATGTCCGGCCTGACCAAACCATTTACCCGGGCGTGTACGTCACGCAAGTGGACGTAATCTTCAACAAAGCGGGAAACTTGCGCGGCATTCGCTACCTAAAGCGCTCGCCCGTCGCGCAGTTCGACGACGCCGTGGAGTTCTCTTGGCGCAAGATTGGGCGCTTCCCCAATCCCCCCGCCGGCCTCTTAAATGATGATGGCCTCATTCACACCGGCTGGACGTTTAGCGTGCACGTCGATCAGAAAATGCAGGTCGATTTCCGGCCGCCTCAGCGCGTGTATTAAGGACTCTACCGCCGGCTTCACGCTTCCCTGTGTCGCCCCTGACCTAGGTCGATAGGGATTCTTACCGCTTAACCCCCGATCAATTGACTCAACTAACGCTCTGTGCCAAAATTATTAAGATCGCATTCCACATAGTTGTCTAACGTGATTTCGCGGCCATGGGGATGGTCGCATGTAGGGGAAATGATTCGATGAGAATTCTTACCACCGTAGCCGTCGCTTCGCTCGCGCTCGCGTCCACCGCGCTCGCCGGCAACCGTCTCACCTTTGCCAACAAGCAGATGAGGTTCGAGAAACCGGGCGGCACCGGTTACATGGTCGATGTCTATCGCGACTCGCGCACGGGGCAACTCTACGCGTACGATTCGCGCGCCACCGGCGGCGGCCCTAGCCGCGGGGTTTACTATCCCATCGGCGCCGATCAAAACAATTCGCAGTTCCTCGTGACCGCGCACGCGCCCGGCACAAGCAATCCCGCGCCCTTCAACGGCGTTACCAATATCGGCAGCGAGGACGTCGTCACTCGCTTCAGTCAGCCACGCACGCCCGTGCAGCCGTACCGTCCGAACGGCGCGCCGGCGCAAACCGCTGCTCCGGGAGGCCAAGCTGGCCAACCCGCGGGAGCTCCCGCGGGCACGCAAGCCGGCGCTCCGGCTGCCCAGGTTTCGCCCACGGCCTATCAGTTCACGGGTCCTCCGGCGGATGCCGCCACGACGCCTTGCCATCCGCCTATGCAATGTCCGCCGACAGTGAATCCGACTTCTGCGAATGCCGCTGCCACCGCGAACCCGAATGGCCGCCGCCTGGACAGCTCGGTATCGAGCAATCCCGACCTTGCTCGGCAATTCAACGAACTCGATTCGTCAACTCAGGCTCGAATCCGCGATATATCCGACCCTGCCGTACAAGCCGAAGCCATCCGAAACAAGTACGGGGATAAAAACGTCGGCGATCAAAGTTGGGCTCGCTCGGGCCCCACCGGCGAAGCCGCCCAAGCGCAAACGCAAACCGCAGCCGATCAGGCAAAAGCAAACGAGGCCGCCGCGGCCGATACCGCCCGTCAATCCACGTGGGCGGATCGTCAAGCCGCCATCAACGGTGCACGCGAGAGCAACGGTGTCGTACTCGATTCCAATTACGGCCGTCCGGGAACGACCGAACGTCGCGGCTGGGATGAGCGACTAGCCGCCTACAACGACCGCGCCCGCGTGCAAAACGAGATGGGTAATATCGACCAAAAGGTCCAAGGCCTTGACCAGAGAATCCAATCCGTCAATGATCGCATGACTCAAAACGGACAAGGCACGCAAGCCGACGCCGCGGAACTCACGCGGCTTGAGCAGGAGAAAGAGGCGTATCTCACGCGTCGTCAGGAATTACAAAAGCAAGCCGAACGCGACAGCGGGACGATCGGGGCCGAGAACGAAGCGCGCACGGCCGACATGGCCCGCCTGAAAGGCGAAGGCAGCGTAAGCGCGGCCGATCAGGCGACGCTTGACGCCGAATACGACAAAGAACTGCGAAAGAACGGACTTGAAACCATCGGTGGCACCCAGGTCACGAAGAAAGACGTGCTACGCGAGGGAGTCCGCGAAGGTGGGCTCGACTACTTCAAATCCCGCCTGAAGCGCGCCGGCGGTACCGAAGAAGGCTGCGAATACTCCTCCGCCCTCAAGGGTCGAGGCGGCTGTTCGGATACGAGCACCGCCGTGCAAGTGTCGCAGGTTTCCGATATGGCCGGTCAAATGGTTGGCCAAGGCTACGTTGGTCTCCAAGGTCAATCGGCGCAGATGCAAGCGCAAACCGACGGCGGCATTAGCTCGCCCATGCGTGGAATGGCGAAAACCGCCAATGCGGCCGCGATGGCGCAAGGGATGCAGGGCGCACTCAACGCAGGTATGACGGTGTGGCAGATGAATCGCGCCAAGCACCACGAAGAACAAATCGCGGCTTTTACCGAAGCGCAGGAAAACGCCGAAACGCTGCTCGACAAAAACGGCGGGGCTGGCAAACGCGGCGCAGGCGAGGAGTACACCGCAGGCCGCGTGCAGGTCACCGATCGCGAAAGCCAAGGCGGTAAGGTCGCCCATGAGATCGTGGAGAAGTATAAGCTGAACGAGGATCGCTACATCCTACGGCAAGACGTGCAGGAGATGAATGAGTGCCTGGCTGAAAAAGGCGGTGCGAATCCGCAAACCATGGCCCTCTGCCAAGCGGTCATCCGGCAGCAAACCGCAAAACGGGACAAGCAGTTTAACGTCAAACACCAAGGCATGGCCGGGGACGTGGCGGATTACTCCGGTATGGCGGTGGACGAACATCGCCGCGCTAAGTCCGAAGCGGATCAAGGGTCGTTCATGTCTGGCATCAAAGGCGTGGCGAACATGATCCAAGGAATGTTCTCCAAAATGGCGGCCGACGAGATGAACAAGGCGGCCGATAAACTAGATGCCGCGGTGGCCAATCAAACTCCCCCGCCGGTGTTTCAATTCGATCCTTCGGCCGGTGCCCAGGGCGACACTCCGGGCGGTAGCGTGCCGCTCCCGTCGCAAACGAGCGCGGCTGCGGCGGCCCTGCCTGAAGAAGGCGGAGGCGACGGCAGCGGGCTCCCCGCGGATCTGCCGACGGACAAGGTGAAGGATGATCTGGCACAAGGTCCGAAGGCAGGAGAATTCCAGCGCGGCGGGCCGAATGCGGGCGGTAGCGTGGGTGGTTCGCCTGGCTTGAGCGTCGGCGGCGCCGGCGGTGGCGCGGCTTCCGCGGGCGGCGAAGGCGACGGCGCACCTAACCTTTTGGGTAACAGCGGCGGCCTGGCGTATGACTACGGCGGCAGCGCGGGCAACCGCCGCGGCGGTGGCGGTGGCGGCGGGTTCGACCTCGCGGGCGCTTTTAAAAGCATGTTCGGCGGCGGCGCCGACGGCGAAAAAGCGCAAGGTAAGAACATCCTGCAGTACGGATCGCGCGGACCGGCTTCGGCGGGTTCCGATTCGCTGCTGAGCTCGAACGTGAACATTTTCAACCGCGTGAGCCAAACCTACCAGCGCAAGCAAAGCCAAGGCGTGTTTGACCGTAAGTAGCAGAAGGACTTGAACGATGACAAAGATCCACGCGCGAAATTTCGCCAGCATGCTCTCGATCGTGATGACGCTGCACGCGCACGCCTATGCGGGCAACTGCACGACCGACATGGACGTCAACGGCCAGGTTGCCACCCACTGCGAGGCGGCCAAGGGCGCGAAGAACACCAAGAATGCCGCCATGATGGGCATGCTTGTTTATGGAGCATCGGCGGCGGTCTGTGCCGCGGTTTGCGCGAGCGCCATTCAGGTGAATGGCCCGGTTTGCGCGGGATCGTCGCTCGCCGCGCACGTCGCGGACGCGGGCATGACGATGGCACTCGCGAAAGATATGCAAGGTTCGATGATGGGCCTCGTGGGGGCTCTGCCCAGCGCGATGAACGTCTTTGAAAAAGGTGCCGAAGGCGGCATTCAGCTCGCCCAGAAGCAGGAAGGAAAAGAGTCCTGCATGATTGCCGCCATGGACGCGATGATGGCGATGATGAAGGGCATGACGATGAAGAACGCGGGCGACCAGGAGAAAGAAAATAACGCCGCCGCCCAGCGCTTGGCCTCTCAGGAATACAGCACGGGCGCCGTGGGCGGGGCCACCTCCGCAAGTAGCGCGGGCGCCAAGGTCGGAGCCGCCAACTCTAATATTCAAAAAGATCTCGATAAGAGTCACGCCGAGGAAAAGGACTGCACGAAGGATTCTTCGGCCTCGGGCGAAGCCAAGGTCGCCTGCGCCATCGCGAAGGATCCTTCGATTAAGATCAGCGGCAAGGCCCTGGATGACGCCTTCAAAAGCAAAGGCGTGGATCTCGGTCAGTTCATGAACTCAATGCCGGAAGGCGCCAGCGGCGCCCAAGTCACCAAGGCAGCCATGACCGCGCTAGGGCTCGACGCCTCCAAGGTCGACGCGCAGCTCGCCGCGATGGAAGCCGACCTCGGCGCCAGCTCCGAAGCGCTCGCTTACGCGGGCGGCGGAGGCGGCGGCAAGAAAGCCGGTGGTGGCGAAGGATTCGACATGGGAAAGGCCATGAAGGACATGATGGCCGGCATGTTCGGCAAGAAAGACGAGGCGAAGAAAGCTTCGACCGATCTGCTCGAGTTCAAGCTCGGCAAGCTCACGCCCGCGCAGATCGAACAGGATCGCAGCATCAGCATTTTTGATCGAGTCACGTTTCGGTATCGGAAATCGGCCCCTCGCGTGGACCAGCTGCCGTGGGCCGGCAGCTATAATCGCGCGGTAGCCGGATCGGCCAGTCAGTAGGCTTCGGAAGTTTTGGGCAAAAGGCGCAAATTCGGTACGTTGTAGGAGTAGCGTCGTTTATGAGAGTACAATCGACGTCGAGCATCGGCTCGATGCCAATCAACCTAGTGCGGGTCATGCGCCCGAACGTCACCACGCCGTTTGGATCCCTGCGCGGCTGGTACCAAGCGGGGCCGACTTCGTTCGCGCGTCGTATAGCCGCCGGTCCCGCGTTTCACACCGTAAGGAGATACGAAACCGGGTTTCCACCCAGCGAGTTTCAGATCGTTCGCATCGCCCAAACCCACCGAGCCAAGCACCTTTCGCCGCTGGGTCAGGTACGAGTAATGATTTTTTAGGCTACCTAACTTTTAAAAAGAAAAGAGAAACGACATGCTCGCGGTGACCTGCGAGTCTACTCCCGCCCCGTTCCGACTCAAAAAAGAAGCCAAGGTGGCGTGATCCCGTCGAAATTCGAGCCTCGTCTCGAAACCCTCCGCCAGCCGATACCCGTTCGTCAGCGTGATTCCATCCAAGGTCTGCGCCGAAGCCGCGCCCGTCGCGAATCCCTCGCCGTCCCGAAACAGCTCTAGGCGTGGGCTGAGATAATATTTCGGATGCAGATTGAATTTAGCGGCGATGGTACCGCCTAGCCAGCTCACATTGGCCACGCTGCCCGAAGCGAGTGTTTCGTTCGCGCTCGTCCCGTAGACGAAATCGAATGCCAGACTCACCTTATCAGAAGCCGTCCAAACCGCGTTCAGCTCCTGCACCAGGCGGCGATCCCCGTTATTGCCGGCTTGCTCGGCGCCCCAGATCAGATTGTAACTCAGCGCAAGCGTCCGCACCGGCGTGAAGCTCAGCTGTAAGCCCAACGTTTTTGCGTCGTTGAAGTCGTACAACTGATTCCATCCGTTGTAGATCCCCAAGCCGAGGTTCAATTTGCCCGGAACCAGCCCGAAGGCAAGCGTCGCGCCCACATGCCAATGCGGGATCGCTAGCATATAAAGAAACGAGCGGGAGTATTGCCAGTTTTCCTGGGCTTTCATCGACTCCAGCCCTAAATGCGAAGGCATCTTCCCCACGCCCAACGTGAAATTCGGGATCGCCGCCGGCGAATAGTAGACGACGGCCTGCCCGACGTGCTTGGATACTGCGTCCGTCGCGCCATTCGCCGCGCGGTGCTCGATGTCCGTCGTCTGGCCAAAATCCAAATCCAGCTTGAACCCGACTTCCCGCCCCGAGTACCGCAGCGTGAGTTCCGCTAGGCTGAGCGCGACTTGATTATGATAGGCGTCGAAGCCTCGCAGCGGCGTTTGTGCCGTGGGCAAGCCAGGATTCGCGGTAGTCGGCGGCGTCACCGTAGTCGGCTGATTGAAGTTGTAGGCGTAGTAGGCGTCGAGCGCTCCCCCTACTTTCAGTCCCGGGCTCTCCGGGGGCGACGCGGGCTCGATCGGACTCGATTTCACCTTCGTGGCCGCCGGGGCGCTCCCCAACGCTCCAGCTCCGTCGGGCGCGCCCGCCGGTACGGGAAGCGTCGCCGGCGCGTTCGCGAAAACCGCTGGCGCGGCCTTCATTTCCGCCCAAAACTTGCGCGTAACCGGGCCCACGATTTCCCACCCGCCGTGTTCGGCCTTCTTTAAGACCACGGAATAGATCGCCTGCGCCGTCTTCACTTCGGCCACGCCCGTTTCGCGGCGGCAGCTCACGATGCCCGCACCGGATTTCTTGGCGTCGTCGCAATCACTCAAATCGAATTGAACGGAAAGCGAAGTACAAACGTCGCCCCCTGAAGTGAGCGTCGCCCTTCCGCAACCGGCGGGAGCGGCGTTGATGCCGGGAGCGTGCCACCCGAGAGAAGCCAGTAAAACGACGAAAATCATAGAAACCTCCGTTGGCTTACTGCGATATATCCATGATCGCAGAAGCAAAGGGGATTGCAACGTCAGATAGTTGACGGCTTTTTTTCAGCCAGCTTCGGCTTCCTCATTTATCCTGTTGAGTGGGATGAGTGATTCGAAATCCATTTCGGAGTTAAAAAAATTCGGCGACCGCACCAGCTCCTTCATGAGCCTGCACCCTAGCTTTAGCAGCTTCCTTCCCGGCCATCGCGTGACCGATGGACGTATCCAGTACGTCGAGACCTCCCGAGCGTGGTTTGCCGCTTCCGAGCCGCTCACGCGCGAATCCGAGCGTATGCAAGCCTTCGAAGATTTCGCGCAGACCGCCGAGGGACGCCGCAAACACGCGTTCATCTTGCCCGTGTCGGCCACTTTCGCGAAACGCCTGGAGGAGAAGGGCTACCACCGCACGCAAGTCGGCGCCGAGCCTGTGTTCAATCTCGTCGAGTACTTCGACTCGCCGTCGGACCCTCTCTCCGCCTTTCCCCGCGCACGTTCGCTCAAGATTCGCGGAGCAAAGGTGGTCGAGGTCAGCGCCGATCGCTTCACCCGCGATCCGGCTTTTCGCGCGCTCAGCGGCGAATGGACCCAGGCCCGCAAAACGAGCCCATTGCAGTTCCTCAGCCGCTTCGACCCGTGGTTTCAGCTCGAGCAACGACGCATTTTCGCCGTGGAGCTGCAAGGCCAACCGCAAGCGTTCGTTTCGGCGGCGCCCATCTATCCCCGGAACGGTTACTACTTCGCCGACATCGTAGGCTCGCGCCCGCTCAAGACGGGGCTCATGGAGCTCCTTTTGATCGAATCCATGCGTAAGCTTCGGGAAGAAGGTTATCTCGAAGTGCGTCTGGGCGCATGTCCCCTCGCGCCCGTGGGGCACGACGAGCGCCCGCAAAATCCGGCGCTGCGCTGGATCTTTAGAAACTCGAATTTCTTTTACAACTTCCGCTCGCTCTACGAGTTCAAGTCCAAGTTCAACCCCAGTCACTGGGAGCCGCTTTTTCTCGTGGGCTCGCGTCCCATTGGGTTTTCCACGTTTTGGCAGGTGATTCGCCTGCACTACCCCGAAGGCCTGCTCCGCGCGAAAGCACGCGCGCTTTTGGCGCGGGACTTTCCCAAACTCTTGCGGCCCGGCGTTAAACCACTTCCCTTTCCGGCCACGCTTGGCGACGCGCTCGCACGCATGCGAGTGAGCTTGGGTTTTAGCGCGGTCTTTTTGGCTTTGCATGCCGCGCGCACGCACTTACCGATTGGCGCCGACGTATTCACGCAGGTTCAGTTCTGGCCGCTGCAGTGGAACGTCGCCGGCATTTTCGCCGGCCCCCTCTTTCACAACAACCTTTGGCATCTTTTAGGTGATACGAGCACATTTATTTTATTCGTAGCCGCCATCGAGTTGGTTCAAGGATCGCGGCTCGCGCTCGCGGCGGTGGCCTTGGGTCTGTGGGCATCCAATCCCCTGACTGCCGCGCTGCTGGGCGCTGCGCTACCCACGCTGGCGCCGGCCGCCTACCAGAACTTGCTCACGATCCCGGACGTGGGCGCATCGAATGCGGTGTACGCGGCCGCGGGGGCCCTGGGCGCCCTGCTCGCCCAGCCTCGCACGATCATCCTACCGCTCGCGCTGAACGCGATCGTGTACACGATGCTGGCCGAAAAGATCTTGGCCACGCACCATCTCGTGGCCCTAGCCTTGGGCTACCTCGCCGCGCGCGCGTTTACGGCTGCTTCGGCTTCTCCGAAGGCGACTTCGCTTCGGTCCGATCAAATTCCGCGCTGAATTGCGCGAAGGGAATATCGAAGTCGAGATCGAAGAAATCGACCTCGAAAACCAGGTCCACCTTCAGTTTGTTCGCGGAGGCTTTCGCCACCGTCCCCTTGAGATTGACCGTATGGCCGCGGAACCCGCGATGCGGGGCCGACATATCGATCTCGATGCCGCCCGCGGAAATCTTACCCACGGTCAGCGTCGCGCTTTCTTGCTCCGAAGTGGGAGCCGCGTGAAAAAGCACTTCACCTTCTTTAATCTGCAGGTAGCCCGCGTTGTCGAAGTGAAAGACAACGCCGCTATCGTCCACGCACTGGGCGCGGAGCTCATAATGCATACGGTTTTCTTTACTATGGATGAGGGACTCGAGCTTTTCGCAGCTCACCCGGCCCAAGTTTCGTTTTCCGAAGGCCTTCCCCAGCTCCGAGCGCCCCGTACCCTTACCCACCCAGCTGCCGGCAAAATCAGATGCCGTCATCGCGGCCTGGTTCTGAGAAAGGCGTCCGCGCTTGATCGTTTCCTTATTCGCGCAACCTAAAATAGCTAATGAAATCAATAAAATAGACAATCCAGCGGTACGCATTCGGGGCTCCTGTCGTTCATCTGAATAGTTCGAGACGGGAGCAATCTAATATAGTGGATTATTTTAGTCAACTTAAATGAAGCGCGGTAAGACCCTATATCCCCACCTGCTCCTGATTGAGCCGCTTGGTTTCGTCGATTGTCCAAACATCCAGCATCCCGGAGCTCAAACGTCCGGCGGCTCCGGCTCGGAATCCACCCGGGGCAAGGGTCGTCGTGCCTACCAAGTCGAGGGCCTGGGCCGAGGTTCCCCCAATGGCGGCGTTGGCGGAGAAAAACTCCGTGCCCTCACCGCTCAGGCTCGGGTTACCATTCAAATCAGTGCAGCTACGCTCAGCGCCCACGGTCCAATCGTATAGGTCACAACGGGCGTTTCCCGCAGGACCGCAGAAGAGCACCATGGCCGCCGTACCGGGGCCAAATCCAACGGAGTAAAAACGCTGAGCGTTCGTCGTCGGGCCAAACCCCGCATTTACCAAACACCCGGTATAACTGCCGTTGGAAGCGTGAAAAGACCGCAGCGCCGTGTAGATGCTGGCCAATGCGACTTTTGCTTCTCCCTGACGAACGCGATTCTGGATCCGACCATAGCTCGTAACGGCGATCGCAGCCAATAGGCCCAAGATCGTAACGACGACCATGAGCTCAACCAAGGTGAATCCCCGTCGGTCTTTGCGTAAATGCCGGGCCATAAAGATTTGTCCAGTTTAGGTGATTTTTGGATTCGGCTCAAATTTTTGCTCTCGTTCGTTTTCAAAAAAAATTATAAAATCGGTCGAGCACTCGACGTGGCTCTGGAGGCAAACACGCGTGGTCATTGGAAAAAAAATCAAGAAAAGGTTAATTCTTGCCCTATCTTTGATTGCATATTGGCATCTCGGTCATTCAGCTGAGTGTGAGATAAGAGGAATTACTTTTATCTCAGATGTTAAGGCATTTCTCTCCCATCTAAAACCTTCCCAGTGGAAGGGGGAATATTCTAAAACTGGCGACACCATTTTAAGCGCATGCAAGGCAGACTTAAGCGTAAACGCTAGCGGACGCAAAATTTCTCCCAAATTCACATTCGATGGGGGTTATTGCCCGCTAAGAGGCGAGCCGAATGGGCCTTTTGGATATCTCGTTCTTGAATGGAAAAACTCAAAGATAACTACCGTGAAACTCTCCTATCATGAAGGCTTAAGAAAGGTGACGGAAGCACAAGCTCTAGAGGAGCTTGTAACTAAATACGGCAAGCCTAAGAAAGAAATTAAGTATAACGAGGAAGCGTTCACGCACACACTCCGACTTTGGAAAAACAAGGAATGTAATATTATCTTAAACTCGGGGCGTTTATCGCAAAAGCCATCGGAAGCGGTAGCTCTCTATATTTTTCCGATTGGATACCTTCCAAGCAGTGTAGACCCTATGCGAGGGCTCTTCGAGCAGGCTGTAGCGGATTAAACACAAATACTTCCCAGAACCCGGCGCCGCCGCCGCGCGCCCTCCCGTATCCATGCTCCACCATTCTTCAACCGCACCCGAGAACTCTCGTACCCATACGCTGTGTATTTTCACGACCTGCCAGGGGGCGTCTCCGGGCCACGATGGCGCTGAGGAGTCGAGCCCATGGATGGGCGTCCCCCTGGCAGGTCGTGAAAATACACAGCGTATGGGTAGGAATATTTTTGTGTGCGGTTGAAGAATGGTGGAGCATACCGGGGTCGAACCGATGGCCTCCACAATGCCATTGTGGCGCTCTACCAACTGAGCTAATGCCCCATCTTCCGAAAAATGTTTCTATTAATTACCGGCGCGGTAGCGCCTTTGCAAGCCCTTTCAGGGCCTTAGGCGAGATTAATGCGTGCCGTCATCGGCCGGTAAATAGAACTCTCCGCGAATGATCAAATGCGCTTTTCCCGCGATTCCGAGCCGGTTTTCGGGCAAGAGCCGGCACGTGAGCTCCCCACCCCGCTCCGAGACCTGTCGGGCCAAGAGCCGCGCCTTCCCCAGGCGTTCACCCCAATAGGGGGCCAGGTAGCATTGGGCGGAGCCGGTGACGGGATCCTCGACGATCCCCTCGTGGGAAGCGAAGTAGCGCAGAACATAATCCACCTCATCCCCCGGCCCCGTCACGCAAAGACTCTGTCCCAGTGAAAGTAACTTTTCGCCGTCTACCGTAAGCCCGCACACCTGCGCCGCTTGGGCGAAGACGGCAATCACCGCGTCCTTCTTCCACTGCCAAACTTCCCGCACCTGGGAAGCCGCCTCACCCAAAGCGTTCACGGCCTCCGTTGGGAGCCCGGGTAGACGCGCAAGCTCGCGTCGGGGAAAGTTCAACTCCAGCTCATCGCCACGCCAGTCGACGACGAGTTTTCCGCTCCGCGTTTCGAACTCCCAACGCTCGCCGCCGCCAAAATGCACGCGCAACGCCGCGGCGGTGGCTAGCGTGCCGTGTCCGCAAAGATCGATCTCCACTTTCGGCGTGAACCAACGCAAGCCCATCGGCCCAAGCGAGGGCCCGGCGGCCACCAAAACAAATGCCGTCTCGGAAAGATTGTTCTCAAACGCGATTTTTTGCAGAAGCGCATCTGCGGGCCACCCCCGTTCGGCCGGCAGCAGGCATACCGCCGCCGGGTTCCCTTGAAATGCACGGGAGGCGAAGGCATCGAATTGATAAAATGGGACGCGCGTCATGCCGGAACCTCAAAAATAATTCTGAAATTTTTTGTAAGTACGGATCTTGGCCCGATGCTTTTTTTCCATCGCCGCAAACTTCGCCAAGTCGATCTCCTCCACTCGCCGCGGGCGGGTGAGCATCTGATCACCGCACTTCACCTGGTAACCGTCGGCGGGAGCGAGATCTAGGTCGTCTTCGAACACCTGGCGCATCTGCCCGGCCGAGAGCGGGTCCTCGATCAGCGCCATGGTCTCGGAGTTAAAGTATTCGCTGCGCACGTTGAAGTTATGCGCGCCCACTAGCCAGACCTCGCCATCGAACACCGCCGCCTTGGTGTGGATCGTGCGACCCGGCCACCAACCCCGCGGGATCTCGCAGTGGTTCGCCTTCTCCAGCTCCAGCAGGTCTTCATGTCCCTGCCATTCAAAAATTCTCACCCCCGCCTCCAGCAGCTCGCGGTAATGCGAAAGCGCGGCGTAGTAAGGGATCTTCCCGATATCGTGGCTCTTCAGTGAATTCGTAATGACTTCCACCCGCATCCCGGCTCGGGCCAAATCCGTCAGCCACCGCTTGAACTCGGGCGAGAATGTCATGTACGGGACGAAAAGCCGTAGCTCCTGTTTCGCATAACGCCCGAGTAACTCCATCGTGTCCCGCAGCGGCGAGCGGTAAGCGAGCGTCTTGGGATCGCGATTCACTAAGGGATTCGTATACATCAGCCGCACCGGTACCCCGTCCGCGGGCTCCGCGAGGCCACGCGGAAAGTAAAAGGGATTCGCCAAATAGTCTTGAATGCCCAGCTTCACTTTGACTTTCCAAAAGAAAAACCGATAACTCAGATCATCGGCGCGGGGGGAATCGAGGTTGGAGGCCGCGTCGGAATAAAAGAGCGCATCGAGAACGCGGACCACATCGCGCGAAAAGTCCGGAAAAAATTTGTGTTTTTTAATATGCCGGATGAGCTGCCAAATCTTCACGAAGAGGCTCGCCCCTTCCTGCGCCACCGGGCCCTCCAGCAACACATCCGTGTCGTGCCACCCCTCGCGCGTTTCTCCGCCTTGCAGGTATTCGTTGGCTACGTTCAGCCCGCCCATGATGAGCTTCTTGCCGTCCACCACAATCAGTTTTTCGTGCAGGTGATAGCGACTGAGTTTCCCGGACCAGAGCTTCAGCCAGGTAGGCGGATTCCAATACGCGAGTTGGCCACCCGATACGAGCTTGAGCTGTTTATATTGCTTGCTCACGAAAAGGTCGCCCGTTCCCGCCGGGCTCACCCAATCGGTGATGAAGCGCACATCCAACCCCGGATGCTCGGTGCGACGCGTGCGAAAGCGATCGAGCATCGCGCGCCCCTCGTCGTCGTCATACCAATAGGGAATGATTTGGAAGATATAGTTTTCGGCGGCGTTGATTTCCGCCACCCGGGCCGGCAAGGCCGTACGCCCCAGGTGAAGCAGGGTCACGCGGTTGAGCGTCGGCACGGCGAGACTCACGCGGCTCAGTTCCGATTGGACCGCAGGATCTTGCAAGCTGTCCAACAGCGGTCCGGCCCAGACCACCGGCAAGCCCGCCGCGAACAGCGCAAGCGCGAACCTACTGAGCGTGCAGCCTAACTTCCCTCTTCTCATCTCGCGAGGGACCTTACTGAGGCCTCCCTCGTTAGTCAACCAACGCAGCGCACATAGCACACGCCCCGCATTATGTTAACTATTTGATATTGCTATTATTATTTAGATATCGATCTCGGTTTCGACGCCGAAGTGATCGGAGAGATTCACCCGCTCGCCGTCGTGATCCACGAGCATGTAGTTCCGTCGCGCCTCACGCACTTTAAGGTCACGCGCGCCGCTGACCCAAATGTAGTCGATGCGCTGAGGCTTGACGAAAGCCTTCATGAAGTCTGGAATCCAGGAGTTCTCGCCCGCGACGTAGGTGGGGCCATGGGCGATCTCGGGGTCGCCGCTCGCGCCGTTGGCGACCCGATACACATCCACGCCGTGGGTAAGCGCCCGAATGCGTTCGTACTCGGGCGAGTCCGCCTCCGCGTTCATGTCTCCCATCAGGACAAACGGGACGCCGGAGCTATTCTGCCAAATGAACATCCCGAGCTCCATAATCTGGCTCATGCGCACGCGCATGCCTTCGTCGCCGCCGATACCCTTATCCCAGGCATTCAAGTGCGTGTTGTAAACGTCGAGCGCGCGACCGGCCCCCAAATTCAACCGCGTCCAGAGCACGCCTTTCTTGGCGAAACAGTCAAACCCCGTGCAGTCGCGGAACTCGCGGAATCCCTTTTTCACGATCGGATACCTGGATAGCGTGATGAGGCCGTTGCCGCCGAAGAGCTGCTGGGGCTTGGGACCGGTGGCATGATGGGGCAAGTCGGATTTCTTGATGAGATCGGCCGTCGGCTTGTCCCACGCCTCCTGCAAAGCGACGACGTCGTAATCCCCCAAGCGCGCGGCGATCTCGGCGAAGCGCCACTTCGCCTTAGCTGCCTTACCGCCGACGGGCGCCGGCAAACCGAAGACATTGTAGGTCAGAATCGAAAGCTGCGCGGCATCTGCGCCAGGAACCGCTAAGAGCGCGCCCAATAGCAGGGCGACGAAGTATTTTCGGGGCATCCTTGCCACCTTTCTTTCTTAAATTCTACGGGGGTCCGGCAGAAATTTCGCAGATTATATTTTGACGTTTTGGTTAGGGCGGGCCTAGTGGGAGCCCTTGGCGACTACTTTGTCGCTCAAAATGACGATTTCGATGCGGCGGTTCGCCGCGCGATCCCACTCCGTACCGCCTTTACGCAGCGGGCGAAAATGCGAGTACCCCACCACGCCCAAGCGCAGCGGGTCGATATGAAAGCGCCCCATCCAGTACTTAGCGACCCACGCGGCGCGCGCGGCGGAAAGCTCCCAGCCACCGGCGAAGCCCGGCGTCTTCTCCTCGCTTTCGTCGGAATGCCCCTCGATTCGGAGCACGCGATCCGAGTTGGCGAGGATGCGCCCGATGCGATCGAGCAAGGGCAACAGGTCCTGTTCCACGCCGACTTTGCCCGCACCGAAGAAATCCTTTACCGCGAGCTTCACGATCAGATTCTTGCCTTCAAAAATCATTTGGCTATCGTTCAACGAGGAAGCGGCCACATCGATGCTGATCGCCTCCTCCATCAGCTCTTTCAAGTTCTGCAGCTCGGGATCGGGGTCAGCCGCGGTGTGCACCTTGCCGGCCGGCAAATCCAACACGCGGCCGGCGGGTTGCGCAGCTTCGTCAAGCGGATTGACCGTCGTGCCGCCCCCTTGCCCGTGCAGGTCGATCATTCCCACTGGTCCCGAGGCGCCAAAGGCCTTACGGATGCTTTCGGATACGGTTTTGAACTTGGCTAGGTCGGCTTGGGAAATCGCGTACATGATCACGAAGAACGCGAAGAGCAGCGTGATGAAATCGGCGTAAGACACGAGCCAGCGTTCGTGGTTGGCGTGCTCGGCGTGTTTTTTACGGCCGGGCGGCATCGTCGGAACCTACGCCTTGCCTTCCACGCGGCGCAGATGCTCTTCCACGTAAACTTCGAGTTTTTCCTGCAGGAAATGCGGGTTCAAACCTTCCTGGATGCCGATCACGCCGATCTTCACGACTTCCTTCGTCTGCGCGCGCTGCGCGGCCTTACGCTTGAGCTTCGTGCCCCAGGGGATCAAAATCAGGTTCGAGAGGCCGACGCCGTAGACCGTGGCGACGAATGCGACGGCGATGCCCTCGCCGATCTTTGAGGGATCGTCGAGCATGGACATGACGTGAATGAGCCCCAACACCGCGCCGATGATGCCGATCGTGGGCGCGTAACCCCCCGCGCCCTCAAAAACCTTGGCGGCGGACTCTTCTTCTTCCAGGGCAAGGTAAATTTCCGTATCGATGATTTCCTTCACGGTGGCAGGCTCGAATCCATCGATGACGTACTTGATGGATTTCTTGAAGAGCTCGTTTTGGATGGATTCGCGCTGGCCTTCGACGGCGAGCACGCCTTCCTTGCGCGCGATGCTCGCGATCTTCACGATCTCGTCGATCACGGGGCGCACGTCCATGTTCACATTCTGGTAAACGAGCGGGATAAGCGAGATGGCGCGCTTGATATCTTGCATCGGATAGGAAACGAGCGCCGCGCCCAAGGTGCCCCCGCATACGATCAGGGCCGCCGTGCCCTGCAGGATTTGGCTGACGTGGCCGCCTTCCAAAACTTGTCCGCCGACGACGGCGAGCACCCCGACGAGTGACCCTACTAGCGAAGCGATATCCATATTTAAGGCGAGCCCCCTTCTGGGTTGGGCCCGCGCACGTGGCCTTCGTCAAGGAACAATCGACGGCGGAACGTAACGGCAGCGTCGATCACGTCGGCCAGAGGTTCGCGCACCATGAATTTTTCACCGTTGGTTAACGTAATGAGCGTGTCGGGCGTCGCCTCGACCGTTTTGATCCACTCGCAATTCAAGATGAAGGACTTACCGTTGAGCCGGGTCAGCTTGATCATCGTCACTTTTAGTGTAACCTCAATAGGATAGGAGTCAAATCGGTGACCGGACCCGAATTGCGCGGCCATTCGGCCTACAAATCAAAAGCCACGCTCCTCACCCGCTTGGCCGCGTTCTTCGTGGATCTGAGCTGGTGGACCGCGCTCTTTTATCTCGGCGTGCGCGTATTCAATCTCTCGCCGATTCCGCATGCGGGTGTGCTCGCCGCCTTCGCCGTGGTGATCGCCCTGACGTGGATCGCCCAGCAGGCGTTCCTGGGTGGCACCGTCGGCCAGCTGATCTGGCAAAGCAAACTCTTGAGTCCCGACCACAGCCCGTTTACTTGGTCCAGCGGCACGCTCAAGTCCTTCTTTCAAGCCAGGCTCTATCAAATCGAAAAGATGAGTGTTTCTGCCCTGTCGACGGCGCTCTTCTTTACGCTCATCGCGCTCGCGGGCTCAATCTGGACGATTCGGGATACGCTTTGGCGACACCCTCTTTTGCTCCAAGCGGAAACCCTCACGCTTCCCGTCTTCACCCCTTCGCAGCCCGGGGTGAACGCTTCCGACTGGCTGACCCTGCCCTTCTTTTACGCGTCCGGCGCCTGGCCCCGGATGTACGAGGGCAGGCCCGTCTTGCATACGATTCCCTACGCGAAGGCCCCCCCCAAGCAGTTTATCGCCTCGGTCGTCGCGCGTTGGCGGTTGCCTGACATTCAGCTCACGATCGAAGGGCCCAAAACCCCCACCCTGGAACTTGCCGAGTACGACCCCGAAATCACCCGCGGGTGCCTGACCCAGGCCTGGAACTCTTCGTTCCGTTGCCTGCGCATCCGCGAAGCCGTGTTGATCCGCCATGTGAAGGCGCTACGGGCCGTGCGCCCACAGGCCTGGAGCCTGAAATGGTTCGAGGTGGCCAACCCCATCCTACCCCGGGAATTTTGGGCGCGCGGATTTTGGCTGACGGGCACGAATGCCAAACGGGCCCAAGAACGTATCGTACTCGTGAATCCCTATGGCAAGCACCAGGCTTTGATCCTGGATCGTCCGGCGGGCGCGGAGGGAGAAGCGGCCGTGAGCCTGCTTCGGGAAATCGTGGGCTCCATTAAGTTATCGGAAGACCTCCAGGCGGGGCGTGCGCTCGTGGACAGCCTGCTTACGACGATCGATCTGCGCCAGGCCGCGGCCGTGCGCGACTCGGTGGAACTCGCGACGAAGCTCGCTCAAATTCAAGCCCTGCTCATCGCCAAGATCAGCGTCGATCCCCGCAATCTGCTCGGCTACTACCACCTAGCCGGCACCGCCCTCATGCTCGCCAAGCACGCCTCGGAACTGCGCGTACACAGCACGGGCCTGGTGTCACCCAACATGCTGCTCATGCTCGATGAGTGGGCCGCCGCTTCCAAACCCGTAGTCCACAGTGCGTATCAATACGCAAATGACGTAGACCCTCAACACCCTAAAACCCAAGAACTGAAACAAATATGGCTCGAATCCCAAAAATACTGATCTGTTTCCTCTTTGTGCTCGGCTCACTAGTCGTCGGACCAATTCTTCCGGCCCACGCGGAGAAATTCAAGGGAACCAAATCCTTCTCGCTAGACTCGGGCTATGTTCCGTTCTTGGTTTCGAACCGCTCGATGTGGGAGTTCGGCATCGAATGGGAATACTTCGGCATGACCCTTTTCGACGCCGTCGGCGAAGAAACCTTCGTTGGCAAGTCGTTTCCCACGCGCCTTCTTTGGGCCTTCGCGATGCCCCTGGGCTGGATGTATCCACAGTATTCCTTCTTCGTCGCCAATCACGAGCTCGGGCACGGCACCCGCGTCGCCGCGTCGGGGACCACGCCCATTTACGCGTGGAACAACGGCGGCAATCATACGTCGATCTTCTCCTTCTTCGCGGTCGGGCTCGGACAGTACGGGAACGGCGCTACGACCTCCTCGGGAGGCGGGGGTGGAGCCACGCCCTCGAACTGGACTTTGGCTTTGTCCCAAGGCGGCATGAACAACTCGATGATGTTCGCCGAGGCCCTCGAGGACGAAGTCGCCAGTAACGGCGGGCATATCAATCAAATCATGGCCTACTACCGGGCGAAATTCGATCCTTACAATTACGCGAATACTACCGACCAAGGCGTCGAAGGCGACGTCTCCGTCATCCGGTCGGCGTATGCCGCACAGGGTATTGCCGTGTCCACGAGCGACCTACGGACGGGTTCGATGGTAGCCATGGGTTTGAGCGCGACCGCCTGGTCGTACTTTTTGTCCGTCGGCCGTTACGTCGGCACTGGCGATCCCAATGTTTCCGCCCCGTCCATCGGCGCCTTTCGCCTGCCGAACTTCTCGTTCTTCCAGAACCGCGACGGTTTGTCTTACCGCGCCCGTGCGGCGCTTGACTTCTCGGACTACACACTACCCTTCAGTGTCGAAACGATTTTCCGCGGGAGAACCGTCGTCGAAGCGTCGTTCGGTTACCAGGGGCGCGGCTCCACCGTGGGGAATCGCCGGGGCGGTTTCGGAACCCAAGGATACTTCAACACCCGGGGCGGCTTCGGCGCGAAGTTTTCGCACGAGTTCCAAGCGGGTGGGAGTACGGCTTTCGCACTGGGAGGAAGTCTCATGAGCGCGAATTTGCTTGAGGGCGAGCGAAATAGCGGACGCTGGCTCAATACGTCGCTGGCCTTGGACTTCTGGACGAGACTGAAGTTCCTTCTTTGACTACCAGCCCAGGATGTAGGCAAACATGAGCGGCGCGACGATACTCGCATCCGACTCGATGATGTACTTCGGCGTTTGCGCGCTCAGCTTACCCCAGGTGATTTTCTCGTTCGGCACCGCTCCCGAGTAAGATCCATAGCTCGTCGTCGAATCCGAGATCTGGCAGAAGTAGCCCCAGATCGGCACGGGCTTCTGCATGTCTTGATGAAGCATCGGCACGACGCAGATCGGGAAGTCGCCGGCGATGCCGCCGCCGATTTGATAAAACCCAATGGCGCCGTCCTTAAGATCGGCCGCCGACGTCTGCTGGCCTGGGTAGTACGCGTTCTTCTGGTACCAGTCGGCGAGCGCAATCATGTACTCGATCCCGCTTCGGACCGTGTGCACGTTCTTCACCTTCTCGCGCATGCAGAAGGCGGCGTACATATTGGCGGAGGTGGAATCTTCCCAGCCCGGAACAAAAATCGGCAGGTTTTTTTCGCACGCGGCGATCATCCAGCTGTGCTCGGGATTGATTTGATAAAACTGCTTCAACTTCCCACTGCGGATGATGCGATACAGGAACTCGTGCGGGAAGTAGCGCTCCTTCTTCTGGTCAGCACTCGCCCACTCATCGTTCAGGAGTTTCTCCAACCGACGCATGGCCTCTTCTTCCGGAATGCAGGTATCCGTCACGCGGTTAAGATGACGACTGAGCAGGTCTTCCTCGTCCTTCGCGGTGAGATCGCGGTAATTAGGAATACGCACGTAGTGATCGTGAGCAACCAGATTGAAGAGGTCTTCTTCCAAATTGGCGCCCGTGCAGGAAATGGCGTGAATCTTATCTTGGCGGATCATCTCCGCGAGCGAGATCCCTAGCTCCGCCGTGCTCATCGCGCCGGCCAGGGTGACCATCATCTTGCCGCCGCCGGCGAGGTGCTTATTGTACGCATCCGACGCGTCTTTGAGCGTCGCGGCATTGAAGTGACGATAATGCTTGGAAATGAAGTCCGTAACGGGTTTTTGTGCCATACCGGACTTCTAGGCCATGCTGGGGCCGCCCGTCAAGGGCCGATCATATATACGCCACTTCGTGCCGCCAATGACCAGCACCAGGGCCCAGGTGAGGAGCGAAGCCACGGCCAAAAAACCCAAAGTCGCCTGCGCGGCCACATACTGCCCGGCCAAATAAGCGACGATGCTCGCGCCGCCACGCTCGAAAATCGCGTTCACCGAGAGCAAGCTCGCGCGCAGTCCCGAGTCAGGAATAGCATCATTTAACAGCTGCGCTTGAATGGGAAAGGCCCGACCCACCGTAAAGGAAAACACGCCCAAACTCGCCAGGCATCTCCAGCCTTCGAAGTAAGCGGCCGCCACGAGGCTAAAGCAAATCACCGTCGTATAAATTAGAATGGTCCCCGTGGCACGCGCGGATTGAAGTACTGGCGTCGGCCCTTCCTGACGGCGTCGGAGCAACTGGGCAGACCCCACCGCTTCCGCCAGCATCATCCCGGACATGATCGCGCCAAAGACTTCCACCTTCAGCCCCTTCACTTGCAGGAGAGGCTGAAAAAGATAGAGCTGCACCAGACGCGGCAACAGGAAAAGCGCGATCCCTTGCAGCATGATCAAGCCCAACCGAGGCGTTCGCCAAAGCGTGAGCCACGCGGCGGTGACGCGCGAAAACCGCGCCGCCGTTGGCCCGGCTCCCGCGATGGGCGCGGCCACCGGCAACGCCGGTAGCCAGCTCGCGGCCAATCCCGCCACCACGGCGTTCACGGCGGTGATCCCGTACGGAAGCGGTAGATGCCAGTTCATCATCAGGCCGGCAAACGGAATCACCAGCGTACGCCCGACCAGCGAATACGCCCGCGCGTTTCCCTCAACGCGCTTGAATTCCGCCGCCCGCCCCTGACCTTTCAGATATTCGTACAAGTACGCCGCCGTGGCGCCCGAACTGAAAGAGCGCGCGAGCGCGATACCCAGATAAGACGCGAGCATGCCCGCGTACGGGCTGATCCAACCGTAAACGCAGCCGTAAGGCATGAGATTCCCCAGTACGAGCATGAGGGACGCGACCTGTAGACTGCGCTTATATCCGTAACGATCCGCGAAGTATCCCGTCGGGAATTCCAGGAAACAAAACACCACGTAGTAAATGCTTTGGATGCCGAAGATCTCCTCGGCCGGCATGCCGAGCCGAACCTGGAACTCGTAAAAGACCGGGATCCAGATCAGGAGCGAGAAGAAAAGCTGGAAGGCGTAGTATCCGCGGATAATCGATCGCGGCGACATCAGCAATTAAACGGGCGCAGCTGCAGGATGAAGATCTCCTCGTCAGTCGCGGCCCACTCGACATCGATGGGAGCATTGAAAGTGTAGTCCGGAGAAAAATGCGACTGCAGCAGGCGACCGGCGAAGGCGAGCTTCTGCAAGACGCGGAACTTCCCTTCCGGCAGATCCCGGGTAGCCCCCCCGATCGAAAGAGTGCGCGCGCCGCCTTCGACGGCGTTGAGGAGGTACTGATAAGGGAGCTCGGCGCCGGCCACGACTTTATTTACCCCTCCCTGCGCGCTCTTGCCCACGGCGGAGCTCAGCGATGCGTTGATATAGACGTTACGAAAATCAGAACCATGCGCGGTGGGATTGGTCGTGACCATCACGCCGCCCATCATACTCTCGCCGCGCGGAGCCTGGACTTCCTCTTGCACGATCACGCCCATGTAGCAATCGTCGAGCGAGATGCCCACGTCGTTGCGCAGGCGCACGCTCCGGGGCGAAACGAGGGATGCCCAAACCTCCTTGATGCTCTCGAAGATGTTCTGCGCGGTCGTGACGTGATTGATCGACTCGTAGATGCCGGCGGCGGAAAAGCCCTGCAAATCCTCCGCATTGGACGAGCTGCGCACCACGAAGCTCGAAACGCCGCTGAGGTGATTGGCGATTTCGTTGTCGATAAGGTCACGAATGCGATCCGGCATGCGCGTCGCCCGGATCGTCTGCTGAAGGTTGAGGCAGATCGGATCGATCTCGCGCGCATTGAGCTCAAGCGCCATCTTGAGCTTGCCAATTTGCTGCTGGATGGCCGGCGAAGTTTCGAGAAACAGCTGCTGCACGGAAAACGGAATGGCGATGCCACGCGGTATCGTGAGGCTTCGACGCAGGAACTCGCCGGCGTGCCGATGCAGGTCCGAAGCGCTACCCGCGCCCAGGTACTTAGCCAGGAACGGAAGCAGATTCTCGCGCGGCGGACGCCGGACTTTGTAAAACCCGAGCAGTCGCTGGGAGCCGTGCTCGAGCAGATGCTTGAGCTCCCCCAGGTTCGCGGCCTTGGTACCGTAACGAAAGCGATCGCTCATGCGCAGATCGGAGAGCTGGCGAATGGGGGTATTGACCGTTTCGGGTTCTTCGAGCTTGATCCGCTGCACGCTCCAGGTCGGGCGCTGCGAGAGTTCCGCCGGGCGCTCCGCTTTTTCGAGCTGGATACGACCCAGCTTGCGATCCACCTCGTAGTGCACCCAGGCGCCATCCAGCTTTTGCCGGGCGATCTCGTCGAAAATCCCGATCTGCACGGCGTTCGGAATCTGCCAACCGCTGGCAAGCACGTTCGTATGCGAAAGCGGCGTCGTGTGCTGGGCGTTGATGATGCCCGAGACGCGAGGGATGCTGTCCGGCACCCGCTCCATGACGATGATGTCGAACCACTCGATCGTAGGGAGTGCCTTGCGATATTCGAGTTCGCTCCTGAACGCGCGCACGCGCCCGTGGGCTGCCCCCGCGTTGAGCGCTACGAAACTCGCCGAGGCGAGCAGCTCGTGGTTAAACACCCGCGGCAAACGGTTGGGATCGACCTCTTGGAGCATCACCTCCTGCGCATGGTTGGCGGGCTTCACCAGCAAAGGATTGGTCGTGTCGAGGTACTTCTTCACCCCATTGTAGAACCACTCGAGCATCGCCAAATTCATGGTGTCGATCTCGACCGTCTCCAGCGTAAAGAAATGCTTCTCGGGGCGCTCATGGAGGGCGATGATGCCCAGGTAAAAGCGACGCTCGTCGATCAGATATACGTTACGATTGAAATCATCGATCTGTTCGTGGAGCTGCTCGCGCGTGATCCCTAGGATTTTTTGCGCGATGTATTCGGCGTGGAATGCGAACTTTTCGTGATTGATGAAATGAATCAGGTCGCGCTCTTTATCGATGACGACCTTCACGTAGGGATAGCCGCCGAGATTACCGGCTAAAGTCTGGAAGGCGGTGAGACTGAGCTTACCGCCGACTAAGGCATCGACCGCGGCGTCTTCGGATTCCGGGCTAGGGGCATCCAGTCCAGGCATGGCTTGGCCGGCCCGCTTAGCGCCTACGTTGAGCTGAATCACCGGATTGGCTTGAGAACCCATCTTCACCCCGATTCCCCAATTGAAATAACCAACGCGGTGCGTACCATCTACGCCGCAGGAAGTCTAGAAAAGGCCCTTGGCTAGGCCCCCTCAGGTGTATATGACTGATGAATGCGTTTTTTCCATATAAGTCGTGCACTTGCCTACTTTTTTGGTTTCCTACTCCCCCCGCTTTTCGTGGGAATGCTCGTGGCGCTGATGGTGCTGAAAGGCTTGATGACTCACGGCGAACCCGAAGCGCTACCCCTGCCGCCGCCGCACGCAAATCTGAAACCCTCGCGCCCGCTGGCCGTCATTGTCGTGAGCAATCTCGGCACGCAGATCACCGAGCTTGCCGCGAGCTATGAGATCATCGCCGCCTCCGGCGCCTTTCAGGTCGTGACCGCGGCACCCACGCGTAAGCTTTCCGCCACGACGACCGAACTCGCGATTTTACCCGAGGCGGAACTCGATGAGATTCCTCGCGTGGATCTATTGGTGCTGCCGTCCGTACTCGATCCCACCGAAGAAAAGCTCGTGGCCTGGGTAAAGGAATTCGCTCCGAAGGCGAAGTGGATCCTGGCCCACGGCGAGGGCGCACGCCTGCTCGCCGCCGCGGGCCAGCTTACGAACCGGCGCGCCACCAGTCACTTCGTCGCGCTGGAGGATCTGCGAACTAAATATCCCGAGGTAGCTTGGATCGATGACGAAAGCACCGTGATCGACGGCAATCTCATTACCTCCGCGGGCATTTATGAAGCGATCGACGCGGCCTTCCTCACGGTCGAGATCGCCGCGGGCGACGGGCCGGCCGCGCAGGCGCGCCAGGCGTTGGGATTCGATAAACCGTCCGCGCGCAGCCGAGGGAAACCCGCGGCGACCGTGCGGGCTGGCTGGCGAAGCCGCGACGCCTTGACCCTCTTTCTCACCGCGGGTTACGACTGGACTCGCCGTGGGGTGGGTATCCTGCTTTATCCGGGCGTGAGCGCCCTGGCCGCCGCGGCCGTCGGGGAAACCTTTCCGCGCACCACCGGCGCACGCGTGGTGAGCGTCGGCGAAAAGCGCGAGCTCGTCCCCACCGCGTTCGGGCTGGAATTTGCGCCGACAATCGGCGCGGATGCCCTGCCCGCGCTCGACATGCTGGTCGTACCCGCCGGGCCGGCCGGCGCCGGCCAAATTTCCGGCCGGATGAACCCCCTGGGAACCGAGACCGTCAAAAAAATGGTCCCGTTGCAGAACGTGCGCACCAAGGATCTCACCGGTGGTTTTCCCGCCCAGGCTTTCACCGAATCTCTCAACTTACTGGCTCGAGTGGAAGGTGATCGCCCAGCGGAACTCGTCACGCGTCTCATCGGCTACAATGGACCCGCGATCGTGCCGGGGCGGCCCTGGCCGGACACCTGGTTGTGGCTCCGGCCGCTGATTCTCGCGGTTTTCGGCGTCTGGATGGTCTATTTGCTCAGTCGACGCCGCACCCCGTCTTAAAAAAATATTTTGGCCTTACCCTCGCCCCCTTTTTTCGCTAAAATCGGGGAAACACAGGGGAAATGTCATGAAAAAGAATCTCAACAGCTTCGGCACGCGCAGTGAACTGAAAGTGGGAAGCCCAGGCTCTACAAAGACCTACGCTTACCACTCGCTGACGAAACTCGATCAGCACTTCGGCGGCAAGGTCGCTAAACTCCCCTTCTCCATCCGCGTGCTGCTCGAAAACTTGCTGCGCTTCGAAGACGGCGTGATCGTGCGCAAACAGGACATCGAAGCCATCGTGAACTGGAACCCCACCGCGAAGCCCGATAAGGAAATCCAGTTCATGCCCGCGCGCATTTTGCTGCAAGACTTCACGGGCGTGCCGGCGGTGGCCGACATGGCCGCGATGCGCGGCGCCGTCAAGCGCATGGGGGGCGATCCCGGCAAGATCAATCCTCTGCAACCCGCGGATCTGGTCATCGACCACTCGGTGCAAGTCGATCACTATGCTTCTCCCGACGCGTTTGAGAAAAATGCCGCACTGGAGTTTCAACGCAACGGCGAGCGCTACGAGTTTTTGCGCTGGGGCCAGAGCGCGCTGAAGAACTTTCGCGTGGTGCCGCCCGACACCGGCATCGTGCACCAGGTGAACCTGGAATACCTCTCCTACGTGGCCATGGATTCGACTCAAGACGGCACGACCTGGGTGTATCCCGATTCGCTCATCGGCACCGACTCGCACACGACGATGATTAACGGCCTAGGCGTCGTGGGCTGGGGCGTGGGCGGGATCGAGGCCGAAGCCGCCATGCTCGGCCAACCCGTGAGCATGCTCATCCCGAACGTGGTTGGGTTTAAACTGACGGGCAAGGCGCCGCCCGAAACGACGGCGACCGACATCGTGCTGCGTGCGACCGAAATGCTGCGTAAAAAGGGTGTGGTCGAAAAGTTCGTCGAGTTCTACGGACCGGGCTTGGCTTCGCTCTCGCTCGCGGATCGCGCCACGATCGCCAACATGGCGCCCGAATACGGGGCCACGATCGGCATTTTCCCGGTCGACGAAAAAACCACCGAATATCTTAAACTCACCGGCCGCACCGACCGCGCCGCCGTCGTGGAAGCCTACTTCAAGGCCCAAGGCATGTGGTACGACCCCTCGCAGGCCGCCTGCAGCTACTCCGACGGCTTGGAGCTGGACCTCGGCACCATCGACCCCTGCTTGGCCGGGCCTTCACGGCCGCAAGACCGGGTGCCACTGAAGGACGCCGCCGCGGGCTTCGAGAAGGCTCTGCCCACGCTCATGAAAAAGGGCGAAACGAATCTCAAGGCCGGCGCCCAGGTGAAGAGCCCACGCGGCGAAACCTACGAGCTCCAACACGGATCGGTGGTCATCGGCGCCATTACGAGCTGCACGAATACGTCCAACCCCACGGGCCTCATCACCGCTGGCTTGCTCGCCCGCAACGCCGTCGCGAAGGGCCTGAAGCGCAAGGACTGGGTGAAAACCTCGCTGGCGCCGGGCTCGAAGGTCGTAACGGAGTACTACATCAAGGCGGGCCTCATGAAATCGATGGAAGCGTTGGGCTTCCATCTCGTGGGCTACGGCTGCACTACCTGCATCGGCAACAGCGGGCCGCTCGATGATCACATCACCGACGGGATCCTGAAGAACAACCTCGTCGTCTCGGCCGTACTATCGGGCAACCGTAACTTCGAAGGCCGCATCAGCCCGCACATCCGCGCGAACTACCTCGCCTCTCCCGCCTTGGTCGTCGCCTACTCCATCGCGGGCGACATCAAGATTAACCTCACAAAGGACCCGCTGGGCAAGGGCTCGGACGGAAAACCCGTTTACCTCAAGGACATCTGGCCGACGACGGAAGAGATCACGAAGATGGTGAACGAGCACGTCACCGCGCATCTGTATTCGAAAGTCTACTCCGATGTTTTTACCGGCGAAAAGGCCTGGCAGAATATCCAGTTCCCCAAAGGCGACCTTTACCAGTGGGATGCGAAGTCGACCTACATTAAAGAACCTCCGTTCTTCGCCACCCTCACGAAAACGCCGAACCCCGTCACCGATATCCAGGGCGCGCGGGTGCTCGCCCTCCTGGGGGACTCGGTGACGACCGACCACATCTCGCCTGCCGGCAACATCCAGAAGACCGGGCCGGCCGGAACGTACCTGATCGCCCAGGGCGTGAAGCCCGAGGACTTCAATTCGTACGGCGCTCGCCGCGGCAACCATGAAGTGATGGTCCGCGGAACGTTCGCCAATACGCGGCTGAAGAACCTGCTCGTCCCCGGCGTTGAAGGCGGCGTGACGAAGCACTTTCCCAAAGGAAAAAACGAGGGCACGCAGATGTCGATCTTCGACGCGTCGGAAGCCTACCGTAAAGAGGGCACCCCGCTCGTCGTGATCGCCGGCAAGGAGTACGGTACCGGCAGCTCGCGTGACTGGGCCGCCAAAGGGACCATGTTACTCGGCGTCCGCGCTGTGATCTCCGAGAGCTTCGAGCGCATTCACCGCTCTAACCTCGTCGGAATGGGCGTGCTCCCGCTCGTGTTCGAAGCCGGTCAGAACGCGGCTTCCTTGGGCCTGGACGGCACCGAAACGATCGAGATCAAGGGCCTCAGCGCGATCAAGCCGGGCATGAAGATCCAAGTCACCGCTTTGAGAGCCGACGGCAAGAAGCAAACCTTCACCGTGCTTTCCCGCATCGATACCCCCAACGAAGTGGAGTACTTCCAAAATGGCGGCATTCTGCCTTACGTCGTCCGCCAGATGGTGAAAGGCTAGGCACGAACTTCTATGGATCGCTTACGCAAGCTCGAGCTCATTCAACGCACGCTCGCTATCCGTCACAAGATCAAGGTGCACGAAAGCATGAAACCGCCGGAAACCCACGAAGACCTAGCCGTCATGCTGCTCGCCCGCTGGGAGCTGGAAGACGAGCTGCGCGCGATCGAGGAGCTCCTGGGCGGCGCCCGCGACGAGAACGTCAAGGTGAAGAAAGATCTCGTGAAGAAGAATATCCTCGCGGTGCCGAAGGGCAAGAAGACGGAAAAGAAGAAAAGCCCGGGCAACACCCTGGACTAAGAACAGCTAGAGCCCCAGGTAGAGCGCAATCACAACCGCTAGGGCTACCCGGTATGCGGCGAAGCTCAGGTAGCCGAAGCGTTTCACCACGCGCAAAAGTCCGCCGATCGCCAGCATCCCAAACACGAACGACGAGCCACCTGCCACCAGGAGCGGGCCGATGTCACCCACCCCTTCCACGAGCTGCCGCCAATGGCGCATTTCAAATACGACCGCGGCTCCCGTCACCGGCGCCGAAAGTAAAAACGAAAAACGCGCGGCGGCCGCCCGATCCAAACCCCGTGCGCGGCCACCAATCATGGTCGAACCCGAGCGGGATACGCCGGGAATGAGCGCGAGGCATTGGAACAGGCCCACCCAAAGCGCGTCGCGAAGTCGTATCGTTTCAAACGCGCGATCCTGGCGAGCTTTCGCATCTACGACGTAAAGTAGTAGCCCGCCTAACGAAAGCGAACACACCAGCACGGCATTCGCACGCAAACTCGTCTCGATAAACCCATGCAAAGCCGCGCCGAAGATCAGCGCTGGCAGCGTCGCCACCGCAAGCACCCCTAAGGTCACGCCTTCGCCGTCGAACTTAAAGAGCCCCTTCGGATCGCGCAGAATTCCCAGCCAATCCCGCCAGAAATACGCGAGGGTCGCGAACAAGGTGCCGACATGCAAAAACACGTCGAAGGTCAGCCCGGGGTCCGTCGTGCCCAAAAAGCGCGGCAGCAGGATCAAATGCGCGGATGAACTCACTGGCAAGTACTCGGTAATGCCTTGCACTAAACCGAAGAGAAACGCTTCGAAGTAACCCATGTACTGGAGATTCTGCCTCGACTCCGCTTGCAACACAACGAGTTATGAAACCTGTTTTTTTTGATCAGCCATAAGCCGCGGCGCCATTTCATCGCTGTTCAAGTCGGTTTAAAACGGCTATGGTTTTTCGGAACCGCTCATGTCGTTTATAAGTGATCTGGTAAAGATAATCTGGAGGAAAGCATGCGCTCTGTCTCGTTGAAAAGTTTCCTGGCCACTCTCGTCTGCACGGTTGCTCTCGCCGCCTGCACGAGCAAGCCGTCCCTGAAGTCTGAAGACCTCAAAGTCGGCGACGGCGCCGAAGCCGCCGCAGGCAAGAGCGTGAAGGTGCACTACACGGGTTGGCTGACGAACGGCACGAAGTTCGACTCGTCGCTCGACCGCGGTGTACCATTTGAGTTTCCCCTGGGCGAAGGCCGTGTGATCCCCGGCTGGGACAAAGGCGTGGCCGGAATGAAGGTCGGCGGCAAGCGCAAGCTCACCATCCCGCCGGATATGGCATACGGCGAGCGCGGCGCCGGCGGCGCGATCCCCCCCAACTCAACCCTGGTTTTCGAAGTAGAACTTTTGGAAGTGAAGTAACTTTTTTGAAAGAGGAGGCATTCCATGTCTGAAGAACAAGCAACTGGTGGAGAAGTATTGGTCGTGATTTCGAAGCTCAAGAAGTACATCCGCGACAAGTCCGGCATGAACACTTCGAGCAACGTCATGGAGGCGCTCTCGGCAAAGATCCGCAACCTCTGCGATCAAGCCATGGAAAATGCGAAGTCCGACGGCCGCAAGACCGTCATGGACCGCGATTTCGGCTAAGCGACTCGTTTAGATTGAATATGAAGAAGCCTCCGCGGCGCAAGTCGCGGGGGCTTTTTATTTTCGGCCGCCGCCCATCACTTCGACGTAGCGATCCAGAAACTTCTGGTAGTCTTCGGTGAACTCCATGGCCGCCTCAAAAAGCTCCTGCTTCGACGCCTGACTGAAAATACGCGAGAGCTGAGGGTCCCTATCAATGAAAACTGCCAGATCCTGCAACAGTTTCTGTACCTCGGTCTCCGTGTAGGGCCGAGGGCTGCCAAAACCCTGGTCGAGCTCGCGCCGTTTCGCGGCAACAAATCCGCGAAGCTTTTCCGACGCCTGCCCCTGCGCCTCCCGATCCATCCCGTTTTCCACTAGGGCACGCTTATATCTATCGTAGCGAGCTTGGGCCCCCGGTTGCTTGAGATAAACGCCGATGGAGCGCAATTCGTCCAGATCTTCCGTCGCGTAGTTTGGAATACGCCCCGGGGCCGTGGAGAAATCCCCTCCCCGATTCAGCAGCCGTATGACGAAGTTCGTGTCATTCGCCTGGCCGGCGACCATCCAGTCCAGGGTAATCGCGTTGAAAGTCGAATTTCCCTGCATGAAAAGCCGCGGTTTTCCCTGGGCGTCCTTCACCAGGTAAGTCCAATTTTCGTGGGTGGAATCCCGCACGGTCTGGGAAAGATGCCCCCACAACCGGGAATACCCTTGCTTGGCGACATCGTCGCTGTCGCGCATGCCCCGAATCAGGATCGGGCTCGCGCGCCCGAGTTTTCCTTCCAGCTCATTGAGCTGGGCCACCATGCGTCCGAAGTTTCGGCGGAAGACAGGATCCGTGAGCGAGGCGACGTGGGAGGTCACGTCATGCGGATCGGCGATCGGATAGTACCCGTCCCGGGCAAGCTGCGCATAAAGATCGGGCTGCACGAACCCGTTCGGAGCGACGCCCTGATCGGACGCGATCAGGCCCTTTGCGAAGTACTCGTTCGCTTTTTTATCGATGTCGGCGGGAAATGCGAACTTATAGCCGACTCCATGGCGCGTGGCCCAGTCGTCAAGGTGCTTACGCAACTCCGGCAGCCCGGCATGCGGCTGGCAGAGAATCTCCGCGAGCTCCAGCTGAGCGGTGGGTGATCCGCCCGGAACCATCACCCCGTGCTCAAACAGCAACCCCAGACTGCTCCGGTTCAACGAAGCCGGGCCGTTGCGGGCGATCCCCATCAGTTCAAAGTTTTTTTGGACGGCTTCCTGATTCGCTTTGAATCCGGCCAACGCCACGCGGGCGATTCCGTCGCTCGCCGCGGTTCTCAGGCAATCAGGATCAATCGCGCGCGCAGACCCGGCCGTCAGCGTGACGGCCAAAAAGAAAATGGGAATTTGAAGAAAAGCGATTAAACGACGCACGCTATGTATAAGGATAACGAACGGCGTCGCCGCGACAAACCCAAAAACGGCGTCAATTTTTAGACGTAAACGCCCTTCTTGATCTTCTCGACGATGATCTTCTCGGGCATGGTCGGATCGCGCGGATCGACCGTAAAGAAGGCCTGCTGCTCGCAGCGGCGCTTGTTCTTCAGCAACCAGTGCAGGATGTCCGACAGGCCCTTGTTCTTCTTGTCTTTGAAGAAAGGGTCGTTATCCAGGGCATCGCGTGCTTTCTTAAGCGCCCGCACTTCCTGCATGTCGTTTTCCTTCACAGGGTAATCGTTCAGGTCGTACTTCTTGATATCCTCGGGCAGCACGCCCAGGAAACGCACCTCGGGCGCGCAGAATTCCGAGTTGCGAATGAGCGAAGCGGCCGAACCCGCCTTCAGCGTACGGTAGATGTTCTGCAAGGTGTACGCGTCCAGATCGCCGAAAAAGTACAAAGGGGTTTTCAACTGATCGGAGATGCGCTTGGCCCAGCCACGTACGGCGTTCGAAGGCACGCCCCCGGAACCGATCAGGATGCAGTTATGGCGCTTCGTGAACCCATTGGCCACGAGGGTGTTGGCCGTGCCTTCGGATTCCACGATCACGCAGAAATCGATCTTCTTCTTGGCTGAGAGCTTCAGATTCTGCGGCCGGTTCTTTGGCTGGAACGGCGAGGTGCCGAGCTTAGAGAGATCGATCACGGCCTTGCCGCCGTCCGGCAAGCTTTCCGTCACCACAAGCTGGTTGGAATACGTTTGGCCGCCGCGGTCGTTGGCGTAGCAATTCACTTCCTCGCGATAGCACTCCAATAGCTCGCAGATGAAATCGATCGAGGCGTCGGACTCGTCCTGGTCTCCGAAGTCGAGCGGCTTGAGCGTGGGGTTATGCTTAATCTCGCCCTTGCTGATGTAGTAAAGTTCGCGCTTCGTGTTGATGGCGCCGCTCTCGAGGTTCCGCAGCAGGATCTCCAGCAGGAAAATTGCGCGCGACATTTTCTTTACCGAGCTCACGTTCAGCTCCGTGCGCACCTTCTTGTCGCCCGGGGTGAGAAAGCCCACCTTGTGGTTGTACTCGCAGTTGTCGAGCGCGCACTTCGTGGCCTCCAGCACGGGCCGGCGCGCCTTCTCCAGGTCGGCGAGCAGGCGGTTGCACAACTCTTTCGAAATTTTCGGGATCTCTACGTTATTTCCGATGGCTGCCATTTTTAGTCGAGTCCTTTAGAATAATTCCATTTGCCCTTTGCCTTTAGCGGCGGGCTTGTCTTTTTTTTTCTCGGTTTTTTTTTCGGCCTTCTTGGCGGAGGCCTTAGCCTCCTTGGCGGATTTCTTCCCGCCCTTGGCCTCTTTCTCCACCGCCTCGTGCGCTTCTTCCGCCATGGCATGCATATCCACCACGTCGGCGCCGCTCTCGTCGTCGGCAATGCCCTGACGCTTCTTATCGGAAGCCTTCTGGGCCTCGAGCTTGGCCGCCGCGTCGGTCAGCTGCTTTTCGGTCTCCTCGGCGTCGCGGCCTAAGAGCTTGCGCAGCCCCTCGGCCGCTTTCTTTTTACGGGTTTCCGGCGCCTTCGAAATCCGCGCCAGGCCTTCGACCAAGATCGGGCCGAACTGCTCGATGTGCCGGATCTTCTCTTCTAACTCGGCCGCCTTGCCTTCCGCGCGGATGTGGCGCGAGAGCTTCTGGCCCGCCTGCATGAGCGCGCGGCGGATTTCTTCCACGAGCTCGTCGGAGGCGTCGATCGTTTCCTTCGAGGCATTCTTAAACTTAATGAAGGGCGACACCACGCTCACGGCGACGATATAGGGCCCCAGCGGGAGAGCGTCGCGCGGCTGCGCCAGGCCGTAGGAGCGCCAGGCGACGGTGCTCACCGCCTGCACGATCGCGCAGGCCGACTTATCGAACTGCAGCGGCACACGGTTGGCAAAACGCAAAACCTGCACGGGGGCTTCCATGTCGGCGCCTTTTTCCTCCAGGCGCGCGACCGCGACTTCAATCTGAACGGGCTTGAAGTCGCAGATGGTGGGTTTGCGGCTCACGACCGAAAAGAAATCGATCGCGCCCAGGCGCTTGATGCTTTTTGCCATCGCCTCTTCGCCAATGGAGAGCACTGACGAGGTCGACGGGGCCATGAGCTTCAGGTTTTGGATCGCCGTAAATAGTTGTTTGAACTCGGTCTCGTTCAAACTATCCACCGGCTTCTCGAATAAACTCTTTGGCACTTTCTGCTCGGAAACCATCTGGCCGATAACCATGTCGCTCACGCGGGAAAAGCCGTTCTTCAACCAACCCGAGGTCTTCGTCTTCCCGAAGAGGTGCGAGTGCGCAATGAATTCGCCCAGTTTCATCGTATGCGGGTGCGGTTCGGTGGCATTGGGGATGTGCGGGATCTCCTGGGTAACGCGCTCGACCGTCGTGTAATCCTTCGTCGGATTTTCGGCGTCGCTGGACGGAAGCTTATAATGAAGGGTCAGGTGCGGATTTACGAGCACGTTGCCGTTCAGATAGTTAATCAGGCCCGCTTCCCCGTTGAGCTGAATGCGCCCATCGATGACGAATTCGACCGAGGTGCCGTGCGGCCGATCCCAGTCGATCGTTTCTTTCTCTTTCAAAGAACCTTTATTGTGCTTGATGTCGACTTCGACCACGGCCGAAAACGCTTTCCGCATCGCCTTCGTCTTGGTGATCACGCGCGCGCCCGTGGCGCTCGTCAGCTGGGCCCAGGTCGTGGCCGCTGAAATCCCGATCCCTTGCTGACCCCGGGAGCAGCGTCCGCGCCCAAACTTCGAAGAAGCTAAATACTCGCCGAACACCTTCGGCACGTCTTCGCTGTCGATGCCAGGCCCGTTGTCTAAGACGCGAATACGGATCTGGTCGGAATTCTTGAGTGAACCCGCACCCACCTTTTCCACATCCACCCAGATTTCCGGGAGGATGCCTTCTTCTTCGCAAGCATCCAGCGCGTTATCGACGGCTTCCTTGAGCGTCGTCAGCACAGCCTTGGTCTGGGAGGAAAAGCCTACTTGTTGAAGATTCTTAGAAAAGTACTCAGCAGTACTGCTTGTGGTGATCGATTTCGTTGCTTTGGCCATTGGCCCACATCAAAGCAAAACGGAGTGGCAGTGTCAAGCACTGGAAAAGTCAGATATTGCGCCCCCGCACGGGCTCCTGACAGACTAGGGGGTAAACTTTACGGTGACCCGCACCATTTGTCCGGGCAAGACGGGCGTGAAGCTCCCGCCACCGAACCCCAAATCCGGGCCAAATCCGCCACTGAAGCCGAGTTCGCCGATATTCGTAGGCCCCACCTGGATCCCGGCCATGGCTTGGCCGAGAAGGGCCAAAGTCTGCGCGCCCCCAGCTTTACCGTCGCCAATTTTTTCGATCACCACGGCCTGGGTAAACGTCTTGTCCTGCAGCTTCACGTCGGACGTCACAGCTCGCATCTCCTGCTTGGAAACTTCCGCGACCTTCACTTCGACGGGAGCCGCGCGCACGCTGCTGCCCGGGGAGCGATCCGCCGGGGGCGCGGTCATCGTTATCTTCTGATTCTGCGCGACCATCATTTCTTTTTTTGCGCCCGGTCCCGCGCCATCCGCCTTCACCGCGACCTTGCCCTCGATCACGATAATTTCCGTTTTCCCCGGGGCGGGAGGCTCTTTTCCGGAAGTCCCCGTCGGCCCGCCCGGCTTCCTCTTCTCGGCTTCCGCGCCCAGCAACTCGCTCAAGATCGCGAACTCGGTTCCACGCACCCCCATCGTCGCGCTGCGGGTCTTCACTTTGAAAGATCCGCCTTGGCCGAGCTTGCTATTCACGGAGGCACGGATTTTTCCGTAGAGCACTTCCATGCTCACGTTGCGCTTACCCAGATCCGCGCGGTTGGCCCGATACTCACTCACCTTGAAGAGGGTCGAAGGCCCCAAATCTACAATCGACTTATCGGTGAGCATCAGCTTCACGGAAGAGTTGCTGCTCGTGTTGATAACGTCACCCTCAAAGAGAGCATCTCCCGCCTTCAATTCCCGCGTAACGACCGCGGCCTTCTTTAACTCGGCGTCTTCGTTCCGGCAGATCACGCGGCCAACGACGCTGACTGCTTGGCCAGCGGCGTTATTTTTTGCCGCGGGAGCGGCATCGGCGACGGAAGCAATTGTAAACACGGAAAAAAGTAAAACAACCATTGCTTCGATTTTAAGCTCGTTTAACATGGTAAGACAAGGGAAACGCAGAAATGTACACCCGCATCATCGCCGTAAATTTGGCGCTCACCTCGATCTTGCTCTCCCTTAGCCCGGCCCGGGCGGATATCCCCAGTAAACTGGAGCCCGAATATTCCGAAGCCGTATTGGCTTTTAACGGCCGTAAATATGATCACGCGCTCAAGCTCCTGGACGAGCTGCTGAAAAAAGCGCCGAACGCGGTGGAGTTCATGGAGCTCAAAGCGTTGACGCTCAAAACGCACAAGCGCAGCGCCGAGTCCGTCAAGGTCTACCGAGCCCTCATCGCCGAAAAAAGAAAACAAAAGCGCCCCCCTGCGGAGTCCGCGCCTTATTATTTCGAGTTGGGCGTAATGGAGTTTCAGGACCAGAAAAACAAGGAGGCTAAGGCCGACTTAAACGAAGCGATCGAGCATAAATTCAACGTCGGCGCCGCGCACTTCTTTCTAGGCATGCTGCATTTTAAAGACGGCGAGTGGGAAACCTCCGAGGAGCACTTCCACGGCGTGCTTTCATCCAACGCCGACGACTTAAAGGCGCCTTCCCACTTTTACCTCGCCCAAGTCTACCTCAAGATGAAATACCCCTCGGGCGCGACGCAAAACTTTTCCGCGGCCCGCGACCGCGCGAAAGACACGCTCGATGACAAAAGCATTTCCGACGAAAACAAAGGAATTGCCAAGCAGATTTTCGAAGCTTCGGAGAAGGCGCTCGCGCCGCTAGACAGAAGCCAATACTTCGGCAGCGTCGCACTCTTGAGCTCGTTTGATTCCAACGTGTTGGCCGTGCCGGACACCGCCACCGGCACTTCCGCCAGCGGAAAGTCCTCGCTCAAGCAAGTCCTGCAGGCCGGTATCGGCTACATGTCCTCGCCGCTGCGCACGTTTCAATGGGTGCCGAACTATCGCTTGGCTTACAATTTCAACTTCAACTCGGCCGCGCAGACGGGCGAGTTTCTCACGAACGTGGCCTCGCTCTACGTCACGCGCAAACCGCTCGATCGCACGAATTTTGGCCTGAAGCTCGAAGGCAACTACACGCTCCAGAACTCCGGCACCTCGCGCTTCGGATTCGGGGGTTACAGCTTCTCCACCAACTTCGGGCCCTACTTCAAGACCGAGATCAAGCCCAAGCTTGTCCTGGGCGTGCAGGCCACCTACGGCACGCGCAAGTACTTCACGGATAGCGCTTCCACCACGTCGACGAACCGTACGGGCACCGGGCTTTCCGCCCGCATCTACCTTCAGAACGACACGGGCTCTCGCTACTGGAATCCCACGGTGTCTCTAAGTGGCGGCAACGAATCGACGGAAGGCACCGAATACGCCTCCAAGTCGCTGGGCTTGTCGCTCAGTAACCTCGTCCCCATCGGGCAGCTGTCCACTTTGTCGGCGGGCCCCAGCATCACGATCACGCATTACCCCACTAGCCAGTACGGCAGCCGCGTGGACCGCAATTACGCGCTCAATGTCTCTTTCACCCATAAGCTGGGCGCGAAGTGGACGTTGCTCGCCGATGCGTCCTACGCCAAGAACGACTCCACGGTCGCGAGCGCGTACACCTACTCGCGCTTCGTCGTTTCCGCGGGCGCGAGCTATTCCTTCTTTTAGGGGTTACCAGTAATAACGACTGGCGCTGAGATGGGCCGTGCCCCCAAAGTTACGCGAGCGCGCCACGTGAATGAAACCATCTCCTACGGCAAGCGAAGGCTCTGCCGTGGAGAAAGGTATTCCTGGATAAGGCTGACTCACGAACGAAAGCGGACCGCCGGGGCCAAATCCCGCCCACGGAGCGCCGCTGGGCTGGAACGCCATCAGCCGCTGCGGGCCACCGGAGATGCCACTTTCGACGAGTAGGACCATGCCCCGGTTGTCAGCAACAATACCCTTATACCGGTAGAGGCTGGTGCTCAAAGCACCGACCACGGCGTTTTTAACCGCGTCTCCGACCGCGGAAACCATAACGCCGTCCGATCGATTCCGCGCCACCATGAACCCTTCAGGCGTGCCGGTACCGTAGTACCCAACTGCCATGGCATTAAAAATGCCGACGGAGATACCCGTGATCGTTACCGGGTCCGCGGCGATCGCACCCGGCGCTTCCACCACCTGAGCCCAATCGTAAGTCCCCGACGTAATCCCAGCGTTATCTAAACGCGCCATGAGCACATCACGCGGGCCGGTGTAGTTATCCGCCCGCCCGGCTATGTACACCCGGTCGGTTACGGAGTCGTAATGCATGCGATCGATCCAAACGTCGACTCCACCCGGCTGGCCGAAACCGAACTCCCTTTCACTGACCAAGCCACCGGTAGTGCCATTTACTTGCGCAATATACCCGTGCGTATCGGGCGTCGCATCGTCGCCATACCCCCCGATGTAAATCATGCCTGCGGAATCAATCACCATATCGGTGATGTTCATCCCGCTCAAACCAACGGCGGGTAGGAAATCTTTATAACCGTCGCCATCGAAGGCGGTATCCAGTTCACCGTCGCTCGAAAGTTTAATCACGAACCAAGCGTTCACCGCCGGGATCTCCACTTTCCCCACCACGAAGATGGATGCGTTCCAATGTTTGACCGAGACCACTTTCACCGCCGACGCACCCGCGTAAAGCAGGTTGGCGTTTACGATTTGGGCGGCTCCCCCGTGGAAGGTCGAGTCGACCGCGCCATCTTCCCGGAACCGCTCAATCACGACGTGCTTGGTAGTCGAAAACTCTTTTACGCCGGCCACCACCAGTTTTCCGCCGTAAACATCGGAGGCCATAGACAAGTGTTGGAAGTTAGCTTCGGGAGCCTCCCCTTGGGCGATCGCCAGGTAAGGTGTCCCATATCCGAAATCCAATCGTCCCGCCCCGCTCGACGACGACGGCGGTGAAATGCCGGCATTGTAGTGGGCCGCCACCTGCGCGGCCGAAAGCCCGTAGCTGTAGACCGCGGCATGCCCGAAATCGCCGTCGAAGCGTTCGCTATAATAGATAGAGCCCAAAGCAAGCTGACCGCCGCTGGAGTTCGCCATCACGTCATAGGTTCCGGTGTGGCTCTGGGTTACGGGGGCCAATGCGCCGTTCACGTAAATACTTAGGCCGGCTTCGGAGCGAGAACCGTCGTAGGTCGCCACCACGTGATTGACGGTGCCGATGTTCGCCAGCGCGGAAGTAGTCGCCTGGATGCTCGATCCGGCGTTGCTTCCGTATAACATGATGTTATACGCACCGTCGGGCTGCAGTCGGAAAACATACTCAAAGGTAGAAAAACCTTTGCCGAAAATCGCCCGGGGTTCGCCCAAGGCACCCGGCCGAATCCAGGCTTCGAGTGAGAATGGGTAGTCTTGGGTGGCGTGATTGCTATAGGCGAAATACGGGCCTACTTCGAAGTTCGGCGGGTTCCCCGAGCCGGCGAACTGGTACGCGGTCCCCGGCAAATTCAAAAGCACGCCAGGAATACTGAACTGCATATACGTATCGAGCGCCCCGTTGCAAGCCGCCCCCGCGCAGCTCAATGCGCCGGAAGCATCACGCGCGACCAAGCCTCCACCTTCATCCATCGGCCAATACGCCGCGGGCTGGTCCGCCAAGACGACTTCCTTATAGCTCGATCCACTTGATCCGCTGTTTCCGCGACAACGAACATCGTCCGCCGTCGCGGCGTTATAGTTATTCGAAATGTCCAGGGTCATGTCGCCGAAGATGTCCACGCGCTGACGACCCACTTCCGCCACGAATTTCGTCGCGCCGATCTGTCCGTTGGGACCGTCGATCAAGAGATCGATCGGGCGGGTGCCCACCGGGCAAGCGCCGCTCACGAGCTCGAGCCCCAAAACCTGCACTAGGCGGTTGGGACCGGTCGGTACGCTCACTTCCACGGCACCGCCCTCGGCCATCGAGACCACCGTCGACGTCACCCCAGGATACGTGCAATGCGATTGACCGTTTACCAGCCGCTCGAAAATCTGCGCTTCATTCGTCCCGTTGAAACCCGGCCCCGAACCGGATTGATTTTGGGGAATAAAGGTAGGCGCGATCCCCGGTCCGATGACGTTTACCGCTAAGCAATGAAAACCATTAATGGTCGTGGGGCCTTGACCGACGAGAAAGTTGCCGAAGCCTTGGCCTCCGAGCATCGACATGGCGGGCGTGAGGCCGGAGCCTTCGACCTCAAAGCGAAGCCGTGCGCCCTCGCCCTTCCCGCATCCGGCGGCCACGAGCACCAAGGCGGCGCACCAGCTGAAGGTGGTAATTAGATAATGTCGCTTAAGGCTTTGCATGACGTGTCCCTCGCCTTACTTCCGGAAGGTCACGTTTACGCGTGCACGCTGGTTGTTTAAGCCGGGGTTAAACGCCCCGCCACCGAATCCCATGTCGGCCGGGGTAAACGTCCCGGGCAAGCCCAGCTCGTGGGCCGAAGGACCAGCCGACTGCGAAATTTCCGCCATCGCGCCGGCCATGGCCGTTTGGAGCACACCCATCGTGATTGCTCCGCTCTTTTCGGAACCCAGGCTCGAGTTATCGATCACGACCGCGGCCTTAAAGGTATTGTCGGCCACTTTCACTTCGGAGACGGCGGCCTTCATTTCCAACTTGGTCATCTGGGCGACTTTCACTTCCACGGGCGTGGCGCTCGGGCCACGGCCTTTTTCGCCGGGGGCGGCGATCTTCGCCTGCAGGGCTTGCCCCTGGGCCAGCGGAATCGCTTGTTTCTTCGCGCCCGTGTTCACGGCTACTAGTCCTTCGATGACCTGCACGGTGGTGTTACCGCCCGCGGCCGCCCCCTTGGGTCCCTTGCCTCCAGGGCCCGGGCCTTCCACGCCCGCGTTCACCAGAAATTCCGTTCCGCGCACGCCCATCGTCGCGGCCTTCGTTTTGATTTTAAATTGTCCCTTGGCGGCGAGCTTCTGGGTGATGGAAGCCCGGATCTTGCCGTAGCTCATCGAGAGATCGACCTTGCGGTCGGCGCCTTTGTTCAATTGATAATCGTCCACCTTGAATAACGTGCTCGGCCCCAGGTCCAAGACCGACTTGTCGGTCATCAGCAGCTTCATCGAAGCCGTGCTGTCGGTGTTCACGATATCGCCTTTGTAAATTTTGTCGCCGGCCTTTACCTCACGCATGGCTTTGCCGCCTACGTTGGCCTCGTTACGGATGAGGACTTTGCCCGAGAGACTGACCACCTGCCCGGCGTTCTCCACCGCCAGCACCGAAACCGCGGAAAAAAGCACACAGAGCGCCACGGCGGCGGCCAAAGCGCGGGGGAATTCAAACCACAGGCTCGCTGCCTGCGACGAACGTACCGAATCCTGTATTTTTACCTGGCCCATAACATCGTCCTTTTTTGCCAACGTCCCACCGTGGGTAAACGATCCGCCCACTTCAGTTCTTAAGTTTACGAAATACACCGCACAGAGTCAATGCAAAATCTTATTTTTTATTTATATTGTTGCTAAAAATTAACTAATTAGCTACCCTTTGGACTCGGGGCCAGACAGTCATTCTTAGGGTTGCTAATGAGGGTTTGAGGACTATGAAATCGCTTAATCTATTGTTTTTAATGACATTTTTGTCATTTCTGTCCGCTTGTGCCGTCATCGACAGTAACCAACGGTATCGACTCCGCGCCTGCTCCGCCGTGGGCGGCAGCATGAATCCGTCTTCCAGTTACCTGGCTAAGGAGACCGAACCCGATCCCCTCCTGCCACCGGCCCTTTTTCTGTGCGAAGCTACGCCCGGGGTAGAAGGCAGCTTCAGTGCGCTAAACCCGCCTTCCCCCTGCTCGGGCGTTTCGGTGTCCTTTACTGGCGTCACGCCCGATGACTTCGGAGATCCAGGAGGCGAGTTCGGTGGCCAGGGCTGCCAAGGGCGAGGCGCTTCTTTCAATGGTCGCTCCGCGAGCGAATTCGGAATGGAGTATCTGGACCTTCAACAAGCGGATCTGCGCGGCGCGAGTTTTCAGGGAGCGAATCTACAAAACGCCGACTTGCGAGATGCACGCGTCGAGGGCGCCAACTTCACGGGCGCCGATCTGCGCGGCGCGGATCTGCGCGGCAGTACCGTGCAAGCGGAACAGCTGCGGGACGCCGTCATCGACGCCCATACGCGACTGCCGGAATAGCGAGCGCCTAAGCTTCCTGTTTAAAGAGAATCTGCAGCATCACCATAAAGACGGCGGCAATGATGGGCCCCAGAAACACGCCCGTCACGCCCAGCGCCTGCAATCCGCCGAAGGCCGAGATGAAAGCGATCAAAGGGTGAAGATTTCCGGCGTCCTTGAGCACCCAGGGGCGAATGATGTTATCGACGAGCGTGATCAATACCGCGACGATCCCCAGGGCGACCCCGGCAATGGGCCGATCGGATAGGAACTGGTAAACCACGACGCCGAACGTGACCGGCGCCGCGCCCACGAGCGGCACGAAGGAAGCGAAGAAAACAATCAGGCTGATCAGCACCGCTTTGGGGGCGCCGAACACGAGCATCGCCACGAGGAATATCAGCGCCTGCGCCGCGCCCGAGGCCACCGTGGCCAGGATCACCGAGCGGCACATGCTGCCGAAGGTTTGAATCAGACGATTTGTCTGCTTAGGCGTGTAAAACGAGTAAGAGCGCAGGGAATCCACGAACTGCCCGCCATCACGCAGGAAAAAGAACAGACTCACGAGCACGACGGCCAGCGCCATCGAAAACGCCGGCAACTTCCCCACCAGCTCTGCAAAACTAGCGGCGAGCTTGCCGGCCGCCGCTTGTACGATGTCGTGGGCGTTACTCACCAGCTCCTGCGTATCGATCGGGAACACGGTGGAAACGCTGTCCAAAACTCCCTTCACCCGCGGATGGGCGACCACCTCGGCCACCCAGTCGCTCTGCGGGGTCTGGAAATGCCCGAGCTGCTGCAGACCCACCTTCGCGCCCATGAAAACCATGTAACCCAGGGGCAAAATCAGAATGAACGTGATGGCGAGCGTAAGCAGTGCCGCCGCCGCGGTGTGGCCGAGCTTACGCCGCTCGAGCTTAGCCATGTAGGGATAGAAGAGAATCGCGAAGATCGCGCCCATGGAAACCGGAATGACGAAGGGCGCGCAGATGTAGAAAAACAGCCCGATGACGATCAGGGAAAAAACCAAGCGCCCCAGGTAAGGCGCGGTATTGGGGGCGGCAGGACTCACTGAGTGGCTTCTTGACCGAACTTCGGGTTGCTCGATTGATCTTCGGAGAACTTGGACCCGTATTTTCCCCCGGCCGCGTCTTTTTCGTAGAACGTGCCAAAGACGATATCCCAGAACGGCGTGCTCACGCCCCAACGGGAGTTCGGCGAAGAGTAATGGTGAACCATGTGCGTATGCTTCAGATAGCGGCCAAAAGCGGTCCGCGGCTTGAAGTGGTGCGTGGCGAAGTGGATGTAATCGTAGCAAAGGTAGCCCACGATGAAGAACGCCATGAACGGCGTCGCCCAAGCGAGACCTAAAACCAGCTGAAAAATACCGAAAAAACCAGCGGCGAGAACCGTGCCCACCAGCGGCGGCATCACCAGCCGACCGGCATCGTTCGGGGCATCGTGGTGCACGCCATGAAACATGAACACCAAACGCTTGGCGACAGGGTGATCGCTTTCAAAATGAAACAAAAACCGATGCATCACGTATTCCGTGAATGTCCAAAAAAACGCACCGGCGGCGCCCAGCAATCCTACCGTGATGGGGCTCAACTCGTAGATCGCGAAGCTGCGGTAAATTAAATAAGCGACGATCGGAGGCCAATAGAGAATGGGAATGATCGGGTGTACGCGCGTGAACATCTCCAAGAAATCACTCTTGAAGATCCGAGGAAGCGGTTTATTCGGCGACATCCCGGCTGATGGCATCCGCTCACCTTACACGGACTAATCCTGTCCGGCAATGGAGTATTTCGGTCGGCTATAGGATTCGGATGGGATTTTAGTTCAATGGAGGTTGCCGGCCGCGTCCATCATCATCATCTTCGTGCACTGGACATCGCAACGAATGCTGCCGTAACGCTGCCGATACACGTGCACGTGCCACCCCTGCCCGGGATCGTAAGCCACGTTGCACGCCGAAGCGGCCTGCCCCGTGGACATCGCATTGCAGCCGAACTGCGCGTTCGGGATCGGGCCGGTGGCACAGTCCCGAATCTGCTCGTCCACGGCCTGCTCGATGTAGGCGACGTGACACTCGTCCGGCTCGGTGAACGCCGGCGGCGCCGCCGCTCCCACCACTGGCTTAGGCAGGAACATATTCGTCCCGTTGAGCTGCACCTTGGTCTGGCAATACGTGGGCGCGCGATTCGGATCCCCACTATTCAACGTGCAGTAGTTCGAACCGTCGATTAATCCCGGGTAGTTGAGCTGGCTCATCGCCTCGGCATAATTCTGCGGATTGGTGGGCCCGCCCGCATACGGATCCGGGGTGCTCGGCGCGCGATAGCTCAGCGAAAACCGGTAGGTCGGATTCGTGCGCCAGACGACCATCACGGGCTTCATCCATCCACCATTCCCCGCCGCGTCCGCCGTCGCCATCAGGCGCGGCCCGGTTCCCGCCGCCGGGGCGTTGGCGGGGACGCGCAAACCGCCGGCGGCCGTCACTCGCCCCGCTTCGAAATTCAAATAGCGCGCGCCACCGCGGTTCCACGCCGAAAGCGTGTCCGTCGACGAGTTATACGCGCCGACCTCCATCACGTTCGCGCTTCCCCCGCTTCCGGAGGCCGAGCTCAGATAGATGTTGGCGTCCTGACCATTTCCCATGCGGCCGGTCGTGATACGGAGAAGCTGACGGGCGCTTTGCGTGCCTTCGGTGAACTGCCAGTACATTTCGTTCGCGTACGAGCTTAACGTGACGTAGTTGGCGGGAAACCGTCCGTCGCGCGCCTGTAATCCCTGGGATGCCACCACCCACTGGGAGTCGACATTCGCCGAGCGCAGCTGTCCTCGCGTGGTGATGCCGCCTTCGGAGTAAATCCCGTTCGCCGGCGGTCCCTGCCAGTGGGCGTCCGACGCGTCTTGGGCCACCGCCACGCCCGTCATCGTGCAACGAGGGGTACGCGAAAGATTGTAGACCCCGCCCATCACCGCGCAAACGTCGGCCTCCGTCAGCGAAGTACCCGATGCGCCACCCGTGTAACAATTCGTGATCTGATTGTTGGCTTCGTTGATGAGCACCACGACCGGGAATGTTCGCGACAGCTCGCGATTACCCTGGACGGCGATTCCCGCGGTGGCCACCTTCTGCGCGGTCACCACCAGATCCGCGTTGATCGCCCGGCGAACGTCGCCACTGGGCAGCGTCATCACCCCCAGATCATACACGCTCGGATTCCCCACCGTGCGAAACCGCATCTGTGAAACTCGGATCCCATCTAGACGAGGCTGCAGATTGGCGATCACGTTCGCGCTCCCGTCGTCGCCGACCACGCGAATCTCGCTCAGGTCCAAGGGTTGGGCGCGATTCGCCCAGGCGGCCGGAGCGTTCCCCGCGCGAAACGGGCTATTCCGGCAAAGCCGGTCGTTCGAGATCAGCAAGGTGATGTGCTGGCTCAAGCCATGGAACTCGAGCGACTGCGCGACATTGCGCACGCCCCGATTCTGGTAATTAACGGCGGTGGCGACGCCGAGAGATACGGCCGAAAGCACGGCCGCGGCGACCATCCCCTCGAGCAACGTGAAACCGTGATTTGTACGCAAGCGGGCCCCTAACCCCTGAAGCTCCGCGAATGCCTAAATTTACCGAATTTCCCCACCTTCATTATATACGAGCGAATTCCGCTTCCGGAATGAGTCATTCGCGACACTCCCCAGGGCTGTGAACAGCTGTAATCACTAGTTCCCTACCCCGGGACCTTTCCTCGGGCGCCACCCCCTCATTTATCGGATACTCGATGGCACGGGGAGCTTTGGGGAATATGGGGAACACGAAGTACGTTTTCATAAACCGGGCGGGTTTTTCCTTGGTCGAGCTGATGATTGGCATCGCCGGCGTCGGCGCGCTATCGCTTCTCTCGGCGAGCCTGCTCGTGCAAAACAAGCGCGGCGAAGAAAGCTCGCGGCGCATGGCGAGTCTCAACAACGACACGCTTTCTATCCGCCAAGTCCTGCAAAACGAAAGCATCTGCGCCTCGGCCTTGCACAGCTCGACGGGAGGGGCCCGCTTTGACTTCGGCCCGGCGGGCCTGGGCAGCGTGACGCGCATCCAGACCGGCAGCTACCGCCTAGCCGAAGTGGGCGAGCCGCGCACGGCCGGGTTCCACGCGCGCGAGATCAAGCTTACGCGCGCGAGTGGCGCCGGCGCCACTTCGAACATCGTCACCCTCTCCGGCCAGCCCCACTACCAGGAACTAGCGGCGCTGAAAATCATATGGGAAGAAACCGCGCTCGCGGGTCTCGGCACCCCCGGCGCCCAACCGCGCGAGGACACTTACTTACTGAACATCTACGCGGAAATCCCGAGCGGTGGTGGCACGACCCTGCCCATCACGAAGTGCAGCTCGTCGGTCACGCCCCGGGAGTCGTGCATCGAGCTGGGCGGCGAATACGATCCGTCCGCCGTGCCGCCCGCCCCGCAGTGCCGCTTCGCAAAAATGGCCGTCGGCAGCGAGGCCTACGTGACCGCAAAAATGAACGCCTTCGCGGCAAGCCCCAACGTGAATTGGGCTGCTTTCGAAGGCAGCATTTGGGCGGATAAAGACATCTTCCTCAAAGGGCGCATCGATAAACTGATTGGACCGACGGACGGCAATCATTTCTCGGGCGCGCGCAAAATCGGCAACGGCACGCACGACTATCCCATCATGGGCATGGGCCGCGCCCGTTCGCGCGCAAACGACCCCAACAAGCCGGACGACACCCGCAACGGCGATGTTCTGGGCGTTCTGCTCGCTAACGGTTACGTGAGAAATTCCGAACCCGGAAACGACTACGCCTTCACCCGCGGCGCGGCTGGCATCCTCTTTAGCGCGGACGGCGACTTCCGCCTACGCGCGGGCGGTGGTGATGACGGCGAAGGCGGCGGATCGGGCGCGCCCAGCTCCGCGGCCGACACGACGCCCATCGGCGGCAGCGGCGCCCCGGATCCCGTTTCCCAACCCGGCAGCCTGTCGTTCTTCGTCAATCAGGGCGAAGGTTACAACCAGATCGTGTTCAACGCCCACTACGATGGCCTGATGCGCACGCCCGATGCCATGGTTTTCGCCACCGAGAACGTCAGCCACAGCCCAGGGATCCCTTACGTTCCCTACGTGCGCGACACCGTCGTGCGCGAACGCTCCGGCGTCTACGTTGGCCGCACCCGCTCCACGGCCGAAAACCTCACCGGCGCCATCGAGATCAAGCGCAACGGCAACACCGTAAAATTTCGCGTCGACGCCGCGACCGTGGGCGATCCTCAGCCTGGGTACGTACTGCGCGCCGTGAATAACGAAGGCGAAGTGCGCTGGCAGCCGGGCGGACTCCGCAATCGCACGGTCCACAGCCAAAATGGTCCGGTCAACACCAACATCGCGAACGCCTCCACCCACATATGCTTCCTCACCTCGGTAGGCGGCGGCGGCGCGACCGTGGCCGTCGTCGGCAGCCAATGGGTGCTCACCACCACCGTGGGCGGTGGAGCGACCGCGATGTGCTACGAAAACTGACTATTTATAGTGCTCAGCCAGATCCTGGAAAAGATGGATCTGGCTCACGCAAGCCTTGCGCAGATCTTCCACCAGCAGGCTTTCGTTCTCGCCATGCGCGTTCGTGAACGGGTCTTCCACGCCAATGAGAAGGGCGGGCGCACCGCCGAGGGCTTCGGCGAACGGCTGTACGAACGGAATGCTCCCGCCGCAGCCCATCTTCACGACGGGCTTGCCGTAACCTTTTTCGAGCGCTTGTTCTGCGATCTGAAACGCCTTCTCGTTGCGAGGCGCGCGGGGATCCGTGTACCAGGGCCCCGAACAGACTTCTTCTTCGAGCACGAGTTCCAACCCCCACGGGACTTGCTTGCGAATGTAATCCACGAGCGCGGCATTGACTTTCTTTTCGTCCATGCCGGGCGCCACGCGAATCGTGACCTTCGCCCAAGCGACGTCGTTGATGATATTGCCCGGCTGAGCGCGTGAAGAAGCCTGGATCGCCGTGACCGTGAGGCTGGGATAACGCCACACCTGCGCAAGCGGCGACGGGCCTTGGCGCAGGAGCTTCGCCGTGGGACGTAATCCCACCTGCTCGCGGAAGCGCGCTTCGTTAAAGGGCAGCGCCTTGAACTCGCTTTCTTCTTCTTTAGACAAGGGCATGATCATCTCGCGGATGCCCGGGATCGTGATGTTGCCCTCACTATCGGTCATGCCGGCCAAAATCTTGGACAGCGCCATGACGGGATCGGGGATGGGGCCACCCCACATGCCCGAATGCACTGTGCCATTCAAGGCCCGGAGCTCGACTCCCACTCCGACCAGTCCGCGAAGCGCGATGGTCAGCGCCGGAATGCCCACATCGAAGTTAGTCGTATCGGTGAGAATCAAAACGTCGGCCTGAAGCTTTTGGCGATTTTTCTGCAAGAACTCAAAAAGGTGGGTGCTTCCCACTTCTTCTTCGCCCTCAATCACCACTTTTACGTTCAGCGGCAACTTGCCGAGAACCTTAAGATAACTCCCAATCGCGGCCGTATGTACGATCACCCCCGCCTTGTCGTCGGCAATCCCGCGCGCATACAGGCGCTTGCCGCCCGGGCCGTCTTTTAACGTAGGCTCAAACGGCTTGGTTTTCCATACGTCCGCGCGTCCCGGAGGCTGCACGTCGTGGTGTGCATAGAGGAGGACTGTCGGCTTGCCCGGGGCCTTTAACCACTCCCCATAAACGTAGGGATGCGCATCCCCGAGTCCGATGACTTCCACGTTTTCCAACCCGCGCTTCTTCATGAGCTCGGCGACGAATGCCGCGCTGCGCTTTACTTCCGCGGGATCAAAGCCATCAAAACTCACGCTCGGGATACGCACGAGGTTCTTTAAATCCTCCAGGTGCTCGCTCCAGTGGCTTTCAAATTCGGCTAGGACATTATCAATGGAATTGGCCATATGGGTCGGCATCTTAATCAATGACCCGCGTCTTGACAATCAAAGCCCTGCGGGCGACTCAAAGGGCAAAACTATGGCCGCCTCCGCCCCGACCCGCATCAAGCTCAACCCTTCCTTCTGGCAACACGGCTTTTGCGTGCCCTTTTCGGAAGACATCCTGCCCTCGAGCTTATTCCTCAAACATCGACATTTCCTGATCGTCGACATCGAAACCCAGCGCAGCTTCCAGGAAGTGGGGGGATTCGAGAATCTCGATAAGCTGGGCATTTCGGTCGCTTGCGCCTATGACAGCAAGACCGATCAATTCCTTTCTTTCCGCGAAAACGAGCTCAAAAAGCTCTTTGATCTCTGCGAAGACCGCCTGGTCGTTGGCTACAACATCCGCGGCTTCGACTTACCGGTGATGGGCGCCTACGGGCTCGACTACAAGCGCCTGGACGTGTTCGATATCATGTACGATCTCGAAACCCTTACCCGTCAGCGATTTTTGAAGCTCGAGTTCGTCGCGCGGGGAACGCTGGGCACAGGAAAATCGGCCGACGGTCTGCAGGCCATCGAATGGTGGAAAGCGGGCCAGGTCGAGAAAATCATCGAGTACTGCTTGCAAGACGTGAAAGTCACTCGGGATATCTTCCAGTACGGAAGGCAAAACGGTTTCGTGAAGATCCAGCGCTCGGACGACAACACGTCCCAAGTCCCGGTGCAGTGGAGCTAGGCGAAGCGCCCCTCCGACGCCCCATTATTTAGTCTTATAAGAACCTATAAAAAAATGCGTTTTTCGACGCGTTGCGCGGTGACACGGCACGTGGATTCTGTAGAATTAAATTTACCACGGATGGGTGGAGGCAGGGATCCCACGGAAGGGATTTTTTTCTTTCGATATCTTCCCCGATTAGTAAAATCCTCACATGACAAAACTCACCAGAAACGCAGCGAACGCGACGCTTTTTCTGCTCGCCTGCGCGGCGCTTGCACTGGCGCAATTGGGTTGCGCCACCGGCGAAAACTACAAGCCGGTCTTCTCCGAGGATGATTTTTCCGGTCTCGATCGCTCGCGCGTGGAGACGGTGGTCATCCTGGGCCTCAGTGATTTACACGGCGCAATAGCCCCGCGGGTTTCCCCCGAAGACGCCCGCGTCGAGCTGGGTGGCGCCCCCTTACTCGCCGCTTACGTGCAACGGCTGCGGAACGAGTTCGGTGGCCGCTTGCTCGTGCTAGACGCAGGCGACGCGTGGCAAGGCACCCTCAGTAGCGATCTCGAGCTCGGCGCTCCGGCCGTGAGTCTCTATAACCGCCTAGGGGTTTCCGCCGCGACCATTGGCGCGCAAGATCTCTCCTTCGGTGTCGCCAACCTACGCTCCCGCCTCACCCAGGCGCAGTATCCCTTCGTGGTCACGAATCTAGAAGATCGGCCGGTTTCCGCGCAGGCCGAGACCGCGCCCCGCCCCGCCTCGTCCGCGCTCGTGCGCGCGGGCTCGCTCTTGATCGGGGTCATCGGAGCGGTTTCCGCGCCAGACTTCGCCGAATCGGGTGAAGGGCCGGGCGAGCTCCGTTTTGTTCCTTGGCACAAGGCCGCATCAAAGCTGGCGGAAGAAGCCCAATCGCTTCGCGCGCGGGGCGCGAACCTCATCGTGCTGCTCGCGCATGCCGAAGTGAACTGCGGCGGCCATCGCCGCTCCGAGCGCACGGCCGTATGGACTCCGCAGATTCCGCTCCCCCACTGCCGCGACCAAGACGAGCTACCGCGTCTATTGTCCCAGCTCCCCGCCGGCACCGTCGACGCCGTCGTCGCGGGCAAGAGCCACCAGATCGTGCACCACTGGATTGGTGGCGTGCCCATCATCATGGGCGGTTACTCCGGACAAGCCTTCAATCTCCTATATCTGAGCGTCGACCGCGGCACGCGCAAGCCGATTCCGTCGCTTACCCGCATCGAAGGCCCGGTGCCCGTTTGTTATCCCCTTTACGCCCGCACGCAAAGCTGCGATCGCCCGGCGAATGAAAGCGCCGAGAACTCGAAGCTCGTGGCGCCGAAGCTCCACGGCCAGGAAATCCACCCCGACTCGTCATATGACGGCTTCCTCGCCCCCGTTTTCGCCAAGACCGAAGCCATCCGGCGCCAGCAGATCGCCGAAGCTCGCCGAGGACTCCCCACCTCCGAGCGCTCCGAATCGACCTTGGGCAATCTGATCGCCGACGCCGTCGCCGAAGAAACCGAAGCGGATTTTTCGCTGATCAACTCCGGCAGCATCCGCGCTGGCCTAGCCCAAGGCCCCATTCATTACGAAGATCTGTACCGTGCGCTTCCCTTCGACAGCGAAGTCCAGGTGGTCGAGCTCACCGGCAAGGAGCTCACCGATCTCATCCGCACCACGCATGCGGGCGCGCGCGGTTTTCCCTCCACGCACGGGCTGCAGATCCAAGTCATCGAGCCCGAGCAGCCCGCCCCTTCGGCCGACCTGGATGGCGACGGCAAAATCTCGTACTGGGAAGTGAACCGCCTGATCGGCGTGCGCACCTGGGAGGGAGAGCGACCCGAGTCGAATAAGACGTATCGCTTCGCTACCCTATCCTATTTGCTGAAAGGCGGTGACGACCTGGGATGGCTCGCTCCGAAACTGGGTCGGCTCAAGACCAAGAGCGCGGGCAATCTGCGCGAGCTCGTGGAGCGCTACTTCAAAAAGCACCGGCTCGTCCCGGTCGCCGACGCTGCCCCCGGGAAGCGATTGCAGCTTTTGGCGAAGGCACCCAAGAAAGAGCGCGCAGCTAAGAAGAAGCCGCGGGGAAAGAAGAAACGAAAGCGTTAGCTTCGGAACTCGTCGGCGGGCCTGTTTCAATGATCCGTCAGGCGGTCGATCACCTCCCGAAAAGCGCTCACCTCCTTTAGATCCTTGGGATAGACGGCGTAAAACGGCAGCCGGGGCAATTCGGCGAGCGGGAATCGCTCGACGCCCTGGGCGCTGGTCTCCACGTGGCTGGGTAGGACCGTATAGCCCCAACCTGCTTCCACGGCATACCTCAACGTTCCGTAATCCTGGGTGACGAGCTTCACTTTCAAATCGGCCTTGGGGATCTTACGCTCGTCCCACCAATCTCGCGGCAACTTCCGATCCGCATCATATAGAAGACAAGGAGTTTCGGTAAGGAACCGTCGGTCCCGGGCCGCGACCGCCACGCTCCGGCCATTGAGCCAACGGTGGTGCACGACCAGGTCAAATCCGCTCGCGAGCACCTTTTTCGCCACCACTTCCGGCGAATCCGGACGCTCGTGTGAAAATGCGAGATCAATCTCGTGGCGTAAAAGGCGTTCGATCGCCTCGCGACTGCTGGAGGACTTCAGCTCGAGCCTCCCCGCGAAGCCAAACCGCGGCGCAAAGTACGCCATGATTTCGGGCCTTCCACCCACGCGTAGGATCAAGTTGTCGGGGTTGAGGAACTTGCGGTTGAGGTTCCACCACGCTTCTTGGTTGGCTTGCAGATGCGAGCGGGCGTGGGAGTAAAGCTCGTGCCCGTAGCGCGTGAGGACCTTTTTCTTGCCTGAAAGCAAAAAGATGGGCATCGGACTGAGCCCCTGCAGCTGCTTGAGCTTCAGCGAGACCGCCGCCGGAGATAAGCCCAAGCGCTTGGCCCCCGCGTGGAAGCTTTTTGCCTCATTTACCGCCACCAGCACGCGTAATAAGTCGAACGGGTACTCTCTATTCATTTAATTTATTAAACATAATGATCAAATGACTTCAATTTATTTAAACATGAGTTACGCCTACTTTACGCCTCACCAACCGAAGGAGGTTTTGGACATGAAAAAACAAGGACTTAAATTGACCGCCGGCCTCATCGCCGTCGGAACCCTGATCAGCACTGCCGCCGCCCTAGCCACCGAAATCGACATCAACCGGGACGGCTACGCCAGGTACACGATGAAGCTCGACGGCACGAACTTCTATAAAGGGGGCGATCTTGATCGCGACCTGACCGAGCTCTTGATCGGCTGGACCTGCGACGACACCTATCTCAACGCCAAGGGCGTGGATCTCACCATCGTGGGTAGCGGCCGCAAGCTCGAAGCTTACGCTTCGAAGATGCCGGGCGCCTACTTCCCCGCCAAGGAATGCAAGATCGAGTACATGAACACGAAAGAACGCGGCAAACTCAAGCTACGCGTCACCGGCGACGAGGGCTGCACGATCACCGTCATTGAGCATCGTGACGGCGGCAAGCAAGACCCGATCATCAACATCTTCACCCTGGAGGACAGCGAATGCTAAAGCACGGCGGCGACGGAAATTAAGGGGACAGAAAGTGTTCCGCCAAGAGCTGAGCCGCGAGTGCGCGGCCAGCTGATTAGGGGGATTCGGTAGGTGGAGCCACCCGCCGCGCAAGCGGCGGGTGGTCTTCCTGTTTTCGGTGTTTGGTGCCCTACCTGACTAGAGCCCCACCTGCAACAGCAAGCCGTAAGAAGTGTAATTCACGGTATTGTCGGAAGCGCGCGCCGTATACTTCGCGTTCTGCCAGTTCGCGACGATCCACCACTCGCGATCCGCCGTCGGATGCGAGAGCTGGAAACCGAGCTCCGCCGCCAGCTGGCGGTTATAGAAACGAAGCTCCGAGGTGCCGCTCGTAATCGGGGCAAACACGAACTCGCCGCGGATCGCGCGACGTCCCGCCCGGGCCCAGCGCACCGTCACCCGCGTCTGCACGCCGTTGAAGTTCTGCACGCCGTAAGCGTCCGAGGGCACGAACATCCCCCACAGGTAATACCCCAATCCGATCCGGAAGCGCGTGGTGCCGCCGATCATCCACGGCAGGTGGTAGTCGGCGTTCAGGTCCAAGCCCCAGAAGCGGGCCGCGCTGTCGGGCGCGTTCGAACCCGGAAATTTACGCAACGAAATGATGGAGCCGTAGAAGCGCCCGGACATATCGAGCTTCTCGGGGAGCACCGAATACTCGGCGTCGACGCGGGCGCGAAAGTCGAGCTCGCGCAGGTTCACGTCCAGCACGTCTTCCTGGTAGTTGATATAAGTCGAGCCCAAGGAGGCGAAGAGCTTGAGGTGCGAGCGCGAGCCACGCTTCACGAACGCAACGGCGAACTCGGCGAACTTCTTGGTTTCGCGCGTGCCCACCTGGAAAGTTCCCAACACGTCGGCGCCGGCCTGCTCAATCTTGGCGCGCATGTCCCCCAGCTGGTGGAACACCCAGCCCTTGCCGCTCTTCTGGCGACCGGGAATATGGTTTTCGCGGACCTCGGAATCTTGCGGATAGAGCACGTACATCTCGAGCGCCGACGGCGAGCCCATACACCAAACGGCGTTGAACAAGTGGCCGGACTTCCCGCCCAGGTGGGTGATCTCCAGGCCCATCTTGGAACAGGTCGAGTGCACGAGCAGGTAAGGCTCGGTAATGAGATACGTGAGCACCAGATTCAGGGTGCGCGGCCGACCGCCTTTCCCCTTCGTCTCGAAGCGCAACGCCATCTTCTGGACGGGATAATTCGCCTCGATGGCCAGGATATCGCCTTTGCTTTCAAAGGGGGCGTCGCCCGGATTTTTCGTCGAGGTATAGATCGAGCCCGTCACCGAATTCATGGTGATTTCGGTCGGCAACACGATCCAGGTACGCAAGAGCGGGCTCTGGAAAGGCTCGTCGGTGGTTTTCTTCCACACCCAACGGCTTTCCGTCTTCCAATTCAAATCTTTCACGTTGCCTTGGTCGTCGATGGACTGCAGGAGCACTTTCGGCACGCGGCGCGCGATCTCGGGGTTCTCGAAATCGGGATCTCCGAGCGTATCGTCGGTGACCGCGCCGGCGGTCGGGCCCAGGCACAGCAGGAAAAGCGTCAGCAAGGAAAGTTTTTTCATTCTCAGTAAGCCTTCACCTATCGACTCAAAAGTTAGCGATACTGCAAGGATAAGAACATAGTACACCGTCCTGGTTCGCAAGTGCAAACCCCGAAGTCCACTCTGGGCACATTCTTATGTCACTGTGCGTTAAAGCTTTGCGTGGCGGGCGTTGATGGTACAATTGAAGGAGCATGGATGCGCTTACCTACCTTGACCAAGTGATGCGGAAAAACTTCGAAAGCAGTCGGCGAATCCTCTCGTTCGAGGAGTATCTCCAGCTGATCCGGGAGCAGCCCAACCTGCAGCTGCGCGGAGCCGCGCAGTACTTCGTCGACATGATGGATTTCTACGGAAAAACCGTGGAAGCGACCATCCCCGGCGCCGCGAGCGACAAGAAAATCTACCGCTTCAAGCTCTTCGATTTTCCCATTGAAGGGATCACGCCCAAGGCCGTCGGCCAGGAAGAAGTGCAGACGCAGATTTACAACACCCTCAAAACCTTTACGCGCCAGGGCATGAACAATAAGCTCATCCTCTTGCACGGCCCCAACGGCAGCGCGAAGACCACCCTCATTCATGGCCTGATGGGAGGGCTCGAGCGGTATTCGCGCGAGGGTGATGGTGCGCTGTACACCTTCAACTGGATCTTTCCCGTCGACAAGGTCACGAAAGGATCGCTGGGGCTCCATAGCTACGCCGCGTCTTCCGAGAAGCTCGACAGCTTCGCGCGCCTGCCCGACGAAGAAGTCGTTTCTCGCATTCCGTGTGAAATGAAGGACCATCCCATTCTGCTGATCGCGCCCGACAAGCGCCAGGAGACCCTAAGCAAGTTTTTCGGCGAAAAAAAGGCCGCGGAAATCTGGGATCGCCTGCCGGTTTACCTGCGCGAAGGCGATCTCTGCCACCGCTGCAAGCAGATCATGGATTCACTGCTGCTGGCGAACGCCGGCAACTACAAAAAAGTCATGATGCACGTGCAGGTCGAGCGCTTTTACTTTTCGGGCCGCTACCGCAAGGGGCTCGTCACGATCGAGCCGCAGATGCACGTCGACGCGCACTACAACCAGCTCACCTACAACAAAAGCCTGGCGACCCTTCCCCCGTCGCTACAGGGGCTGAACCTTTTTTCCTTGAGCGGGGACCTCGTCGACGGCAACCGCGGCGTGGTCGAGTACAGCGATCTGCTCAAGCGCCCCATCGACACGTTCAAATACCTGCTCACCGCCTGCGAAAAGGGCGCCGTGAACGTGGGCTCGAGCATCGCCTATTTGGACACGGTGCTCGTCGGCTCGAGCAACGACCTGCAGCTCGACGCCTTCAAGGAGTTCCCCGATTTCTCGAGCTTCAAGGCGCGCATCGAGCTCGTGCGCGTGCCCTATCTCCTTTCTTACCAGGTTGAAGAAGAGATCTACCGGCAGCTCCTGCCACAGATCGCGACCGAAAAGCACATTGCCCCGCACGTGCCCTGGACGCTCGCGCTCTGGGCCGTGCTCACGCGCCTCAAAAAACCCAACAGCATCAACTATCCGCCGAACATCAGCTCCCTGATCTCCAACCTCACGCCGATTGAGAAGGCACGACTGTATGACTCGGGCGAGATGCCCGTCAGCCTCCAGCCCGAGGACCGCAAGCTGTTGCGCGCGAGCATCCCGCGCCTGCGCGAGGAATACACCAATATCCCGTACTACGAAGGACGTATGGGCGCCTCCGCGCGCGAAATCAAGTCCATCCTGTACGACGCCGTCGGCAACCCCAACTTCGCCTGCGTCAGCCCCCTCGCGGTGCTCACGGAGATGGAAAACTTCGTTAAGCGCGTCAGCGAGTACGAATTCCTCAAGCAGGACGTGAAGGACGGCTTTCACGACGCCGCCGACTTCATCAACACCGTCCGCAGCGAATACCTCGATCGCATCGACCGCGAGGTCCGTGACAGCATCGGGCTTTACGATTCCAAGCAGTGGGAGGATTTCCTGCGCAAATACGTGCAGCACATCTCGCACTACCTGAAGCGCGAGAAGATCCACAACCCCGTCACCGGCAAGACCGAGGACCCCGATCTCTCGCTGATCTCCGAATTCGAAAAAATCGTCCAGGCTCCGAAGGAAGGGCCCGAACTCGACACCTTCCGCACGACCATGCTCTCGCAGGTGGGCGCGTGGTCGCTCGACCATCCCGGCCAGCCCGTCGTCTACGGCCGCGTCTTTCCCGACTTCTGGAAGCGGCTGGAGAAACACTATTACGAAACCCAGAAGGCGCTCCTCACGAAGATGCACGACGCGCTCCAGGTGCACGGCACCGACGATTACGACCCGCACTCGGAAGGCAGCCGCCTGGCGCAGCAGACCGTCGAGAATATGAAGAAGCAATTGGGTTACTGCGACGCCTGCGCGAAAGAAGTCATCACCTTCCTGATGAAGAAGCGGTACTGAGGAGACGGGGCCACGGCGGAGCAGGAGACGGGAAAAATGATCCGCGCCGCGCTCCTCATCGGTTTCTTGCTCTGGGCTACGGGCTGCGGGGCACGCTTTCAAAAGCCGGTCCGGCAATACCAATATCTGGTGACGGTCAACCGGGGGGCGAATTCCCTCTCCCTCTTTCGCGTCGAGCCCGCGACGGGTTGGCTCAGCTTCGTCGAGAACGTCTCGACTATCTCGGAGCCCTATCTCGCCGTTTTCCATCCCCGCCAGGGCCATCTCTACGTCGCGAGCAGCAGCGCGGGCGGCAGCGCCATCCGCCGCTACTCGCTCGATATCTACACCGGCACGTTGACCGCCGGAGAGACTACCTCGCTCGGCGATCAAACCCCCAGCCTGGTCTTTAATCGGAGCGGCACGCGACTGTACGCTTCGAGCTTCGCCGGCATTCTCCGCACCTACGCCGTCGACGGCGTGACCGGAGCTCTCAGCCTGCTCCAGGAGCTCGCCCTCCCCTCCCAGCCCCGCCAAATCAGCCTGCATCCTTCGGAGAGTTTCTTGTACTGCGTGGGCTGCCTCTTCAATCAGGTGGCCTCCTATCGCGTGAGCGAGAGCGATGGCACGCTTTCCTTCGACGCGAGCGCGAGCGCTTCGAGCGTTCCGATTGACATCGCCTTTGATTCGACGGGAAACTTCATGTCCATCGCCCTGAATACCGCGGCGACTATCGCCACCTACGGACTGGACCTGAATACCGGCGGGATCGGTCTCGTTTCGAGCGTTACCCGCGCGGGCGCCCTGAATCTCTCCTTTTCCCTCGACGGCGCGCATCTCATTGAAACGCACATCTCCAACGACGTGATCGCCATTTACGCGTGGGACGGAAGTACCGCCTCGCTCACCCTGCAGGGAACCCAAACCCTGGCCGCCGGTCCGCACAGCACCCTGTTTCACCCCACGTCCGAGACCGTCTTTGGGCTGTTTCGGACCGCCCAAGTCCTCAAAGGGCTGCGCCCCGACTGGTCCGCACCCACGCTCCACGAGCAGCAAAGCGTCGATCTGCCCGCACAACCCCAATGGCTCGCTTTCGGCAAATACGTCGTCGATTTGTGATATAGCTGCCTCAGGCAAGCGCATGAACGTCACGCACGATCTTTATCCCAATCATTATCTGGTGACCCACACGGTGGGCCCCTCGCAGGACGGCATCCGGCTCGATCGCTTTCTAAAGGAACGCTACCGCCGGCGCTCCCGCGAAAAAATCCAGGAGTCCATCGCCCAGGGCATCATCTCGATTAAGCGTGCCATCACCGCCCACGCCGCGCCCGGCAAAGCCAAACCCAGCTCGCCGCTTTTGTCCGGCGACCAGGTGCTGGTACTGACCGAGCGCAAGGCCGAACCCGACGTCTGTTTCGATTACCGCGTATTATATGAAGACGAATACATCTTCGTCATCGACAAGCCCACGAACCTGCCCGTGCACCCGGCGGGGCGCTACTTCTTCAACACGCTGATCGTGCACCTGCGCACGCAGGGCTTCACGCTACCGCTCGCGCACGAGCGCGAATATTTCCTCGCGCACCGAATTGACCGCGAAACCAGCGGGGTTTTAGTGCTCACCAAAGATAAAGACGCCTGCACGCACATCATCGGCCAGTTCGCCAAGCGCATCACGAAAAAAACTTACCTGGCCGTCGCGCACGGGCACGCGCCCGAAATTTTCACCGTGGCCGAGCCGATGGGACGCGCTAAAAACTCGCGTATTCGCCTCAAGATGGACGTGGTGCCGGTGGAGGAAGGCGGACAAACCGCGCACACGGACTTTCGTTGCCTACAGCATTTCAAAGACGCGCGCGGGCGCGAGTTCTCACTGCTCGAATGCTCGCCACGCACGGGGCGCCAGCATCAAATCCGACTGCACCTGCTTTGCGCCGGTCATCCCATCGTGGGCGACAAGCTGTACGGAGTGGATGAGAGCCAGTCGATCCGATTTTTCGAAAAGGGCGAAGGGCGCGAGTCGGACGAGCCGGCGGGCGGCATTGAATTTTACCGCAACATTCCCGCCGAGCTTTGGGACCAGCTGATCCTGCCCCGGCACGCGCTTCACGCCGCGAAACTCGCGTTCGAGCATCCCAAGACGGGGAAGTGGCTCGAGTTCACGTCCCCCCTCCCCACCGACCTTGCTGCCTTCATTTCAAATGGCTGATTTTATTAATATTTACCCTGTACTCCTTTTTTAGGCGGGAAAGCGCCTTTCTTTTTGTAACGAGCTTCCCAGTCGCATTTGAACATGATATTGCTCCGCGTCAATTAGGAGAATTTTCACATGGCAAAGACGAGCTTTTGGTACCTGAGTTTGGCGACGACGGCACTGGCGTTCACGATTCCAGCGGATCGCGCGTTCTCGGATCCGAGCGGTGTGGAAACCGCCGCGCTGGCCGCTCCCGCGGCGGCCAATAAGTGGGCTGTCTCCGGTTACCTCGCCTCTGCCCCCACCCAAAAAGTTTACGTCACCGTCGAAGGCAAGTTCATCGAAGCGGTCGGCGCCCAAGCCCCGGCGGATGTCGATAAGCAAAACATCATCGAGACGAGCGATCTGATTTTCCCCGGCCTCATCGACATGCACGGCCACATTAAATACAACATTCTTCCGCTCTGGTCGAAGACCCGCGGTCAGTTCCTCAACCGCTTCGAATGGCGCAAGTGGAGCGAGTACAAGAACGCCGTGAGCTTCAACATGAAGCCCATCCGCGGCGACACCGTTTGCGCGGCCGTCCGCTGGGCCGAAATCAAGGCCATGACCGGCGGCGCGGTCGCCATGCAAGGCATCGGCGGCGACGCGAAGTGCGCCAAAGAATTCGGCGTGAAGAACTTAGAGATCGCCGGTGAATTCGAAAACAAGGTCGCCCTGCGCGGCATGACCGACATGGTCGTCCCCGGCATGATCGGCGCCACCTTTAAGCCGTTCATCGAACCCATCATGACCAAGAAAAAAGTCGGCTACGACGCCGCCTACAAGGAATTCTTGGGCATCGACCTTCCCGGCGAAGACGGCAAGTCCTCTGGCTGGAGCGTCGCCAAGTGGGTGGAAGTTTTCGTGAAGGAGCAACATAATCTCGCCAACGCGCAGCTGCTGCTCACCGGCCGCTCGGGTCTGGCCGCTCCGAAAGACAAGGCCGACATCCTCTCCCACTATCCGGAGAAGGAACAGGCCGCCGTCACGAAGTGGGTCGACGCCTACCTCGCGGTTGCGAAACCAGATGACAAGAAAGCGCTCGACATGCTCGGCATGGGCGGCGTGAAGGCGATCCCCAGCCACGTTCGCCGCTACATCAACATGTTCCACAACTCCAACGTGGAAAGCCTGAAGAAGTCCTACGCCGACCCGGCCTTCTTGGCTAACGTCGCGCACCTCTCCGAAGGGATGCGTAACGACGTTTACAACAAGGAAGAATACCACTACGCGCAGAAGTTCGGCATGGCGAAGGACGGCCTGGTCGTCATTCACGGCGTCGGCATGAACGCCGCCGATTTCGCGGACGCCAAAAAGAACAACATCTCGATCGTCTGGTCGCCGTTCTCGAACCTGCTCCTTTATAATGAAACGCTCGACGTGGCCGCCGCCCTCAAGGCGGGCGTCAACATCGCGCTCGGCGTGGACTGGACCCCGACGGGCTCCAAGACCATCTTGGATGAGCTGAAGATCGCGCGGAACTACATCGATCGTAACAACAATAATCCGAAGGCGGCCAAGATCGCCATCAACGACCAGCAGCTCGTCGAAATGGCCACCGTGAACGCGGCCAAGGCGATGAAGCGCCAGCAGCTCATCGGCAAGGTCGAAGCCGGCTACCTGGCCGACTTCATCCTGGTGAAAGCCACGAAGGGCGTGAACCCGTACACGAAGTTGGTGAAAGCCACCCAGGCCGACATGAACCTCGTCGTCGTGGGCGGTCAGCCGCAATACGGCGAAGAAGCCTATATCAAGGACGCCGCCGAAATCTTCGGCGACAAGGCCAAGTACGAAGTGCTCCCGAAGAGCGCGAGCCGCCAGGACTGTGGCTTCACGAAGGCCCTGCGCTTGCCGTACATGCCGGCCTCGGCTAAGTCCGTGCAGGTGCTGCCGGCTTTCTGGACCGCGGAAAGCATCGAGAAAGAGCTCGCCGGTAAGTTCAAGGCTTACGCCGCCTCCGTCAAGGAAGGCGACAAAAAGCACCTAATCGACGGCCTCGATCCGATCTTCAACTGCGAAGACGGCGATTACACCAAGCGCTTTGCTGACTTCGTCCGCGCCGACGGCAAGGACGAAATGGCGAAGAACCTGGCTGAGCGCGCCGACATCCGCAAGAACGGCCCGGACAAGGAAAAGAAGTACGGCCCGCTCAACGACTCGTTTAACCCGCTGGGTAGCGGTGACGACGACGGCGACGAAGACGAGCAGATGTAAGCACGGGCAGGCAGGCAAGCCGGCACGCTGGCAGACCGTCCCCGTTTCGGTTTCTGTATCCGTTTCAGTTTCAGGGCCATCGGTTGGCGCCTGGGTTTTGGATAAGCTTGTAGAGGCTTCCGCCTAGGGTATCCGCCTGCTTGGCTTGGGCTGCATTAATCATTTCTAAAATGACTTGGACTTCCCTCAGCGACCCAAGGGCGATGCTGTAAAACTTTTTACGGTCCCGCCCCGTCGGCTTCGCCGAGCCTTCGGCCAGGTTGAGGACCACGCTCAGCATGGCCCTTTCGAACTGGTCCTTGGCGGGGCCACGCAGGCTTAGGGACTGGCAATCTTGGTACAGTTGTCGGGCTAGCTGATAGGTTCGGAAATTTTTCATAGGCTGACTGGTTTCCTTTCTTTTTTTGTTTTGGGCTCTTTTTTGAGCCCTACACACACGGGTGAGGGCTCAAAAAAGAGCCCAA
>JBFWNL010000001.1:0-75814 GCA_050251055.1 Bacteriovoracia bacterium | reverse complement strand
CCGGGTCCGGGCCACAAAAACGCCCCCAAAACAAAAAAAGAAAAGGGACTGAAATCCATGCTGAAAAACTTCCGAACCTATCACCTAGCCATCGACCTCTACCGTAGCTGCCAAGTCGTAAAGCCAAACGGCCCCGGGGCGGACCAATTCGAAAGGGCCTTGCTAAGTATCCCTCTCAACCTAGCCGAAGGCTCGGCGAAGCCGACGGTCAAAGACCGAAAGAAATTCTATTTCATCGCATTAGGTTCCCTGAGAGAAGTACAAGCCATGTTGCACCTATTCGGAACCCCAGAACTAGTCACTCAAGCGGACATTCTAGCCGCCCACATCTACCGCCTCGGACACGGCTAACCGCCACCGAAACCGTACACCGAACCGCTGCCTGCTCACCGCTCACTGCTCACCGCTCACGGACGCGCAGCTACTCGCCCCCGCGCTGCATCTCCGCCCGAATCTGCATGTACATGTCATAGTACCGGTAAGCCTTCGTCGGCACTTCCGATACCTTGTGGTCCGGGCAAAGGATCAGATCGCCGGTGGCAAGCAGTAAGCGCTTCACCTCGGCATGCTGCGCGACCTTCTCGCGGGTAATCCCGAAAATCAGCGCGTAGTGTGCGTCCTGGTCTTTGCCTTTGTACTCGAGCTGTTTGCCTTCGAACGTGATCCAAGTGATGCCCAGCTTTTTCATGTTGTCGCCGGCATGATCGCCCGCGTGCTTGGCATCGAAAGCCGTCATCTGCGCCACCTGCTCGCGCGTGTACTTCCACACGATCTTGGGGTCCTTCAATCGCGGGTCGTCCTTGCCTTCGGGGAACTTCATCATCTGCCAGAAGCCCTCAATCGAAGCGTAGCGCTTGCCCTTGAACTCAATGGCCGTCGCCGCGAAGTTCGAAAAAATGCCCAGCTCCGTGCGCTTCGACAAAATCACTTCCCCTTCGCCCGCGTCCTGCGGCAGCACTTCCCAATCGGGCGCGCCGTCGCGCGAGAACTTCTTCCACCACTCGGCGGGGTACTTATCACGATACTTGTCGCCCCGCCCATCACCCACCTGGGGCACCGCGGGCACGGGATTGCCGGCATGCTTGCAGCTCAACGCGTCGCTCGCTGCCACCCCGTCCGGCAAAAACCCGGGCTTGCTCTTGGCCAGCGCATCGAGATCGAAATCGGGCCAGATAAAGGGCGGGTCGGTGGGATACGGGAGCGAGATCGCGTTTAAGTCGCTGAGCTTTGGCTTACCGCCCGCCTTCCAGGCTTCAAACCACACGCGCGAAAGCGCCACCACGCCCGTGGCCAGGCGCTCGACTACGATGGGACGAAAGCCCTTCATCACGTCCGGGTGCGAAGCCGTCACGCGCTGGGCCTCGGAAATCTTGCGGTCTTTGTGGTAGCGCGGGTGATCGCCCCACGGGAGCGCTTCGCTCTTTTTGAGCGCAACACCGCCCGAAGCGTCTTTGCCACGCACGATGGCGAACGAATCGTCGGCCATGCGCACCTGTTCCTTGTGGTTGAGCGAGTCAATCGCCATGCCGTACAAAAGCTTCACCACGCCGAGCGGAGCATTCAGATCCAGCGCGACTCCCTCCGCGGTATTCGGCGCGATCGACTCCCACGCGGTCTTGCGAAACTCGGGGTCCTGCGCGGTCGCCAGCACGTCGTAATTCAGCGCTTCGTCCAGGGCCTGCACGACGGAGGCTTCAAAGTAAGCGTGAATGCCGCCATTGCCCGTCACCCAGCCGTCGTAATCGGCGGTGGGATGATAGGGCTGGGTTTGATCCCCGATAAAATGCGCCAAGATGCCCGAGATCACGTAGGCAGCGTAAAGATCCGACTTGCGGGTTACTTTTGCGTCGCACGCGTAGGTGGGAAGCGGGGGTTCGTCTTTTTCCCCCAGGCCGCCGTCGACCGGCAACCGAAACGGGAGCGTGACGGGAGCCTTCGGATCCGCCGCCACGCCTTCCTTGCCCTTGGCGCACTTCCAGGCCGCTACCAGCAGGTCATAGAGCTGCTGCGCGCGCCACGGCGTCGTACCCAAATCCGAATAGGTGCTAAAGAGTTTGTCCTGCGGCATGCCCTCGAGCACGGGCTTTTTGCCGTCGTATTGTTTTTTGATGTCTTCGTACTTCGGCGTGAGGGCGCGGATCTTCTCTAGGTACTGCGCGAACTTCTCGCCGCTCATCTCCGCGGGCGCGCCCAGCAGGCGCTCGGGGCCGAAGTAGTGGTTCGGCGAATTCATGTCCGAGATGCGCCGTTTGTTCTGCGAGTCTTTCCAGGAGGTGTCCGGGATATTGGCCAAATGCCCGAGCGCGATCATGCGATCGCTCATGAACTTGGCGAAGCCCTCGTAAAGCTCGGCGTCTTCCTCTCCCCCCTTGGGCGGTTTTGCGCCCATGTACTTCGGCGCCCACATCTTCACCGCCCGCGCCGCCATCGCCGCGATGGAGTGGTGCCCCCGCTCCGCCCAGCCGTACGCCGACGGTGCCCCGCCCGGCAGCACCCCCAAGCTCAGCGTGAACCACAAGCTCAGCGTAAAAATGAAAAGCACTCCGCCTGCCAACGCGCGATTCGCATTCCCCATAGGCCCGTGATTCAACCCCACCCCACGGGGGCGGGCAAATGTTATTTCCGTGGAGAAAATCATTGGGGAAAGAGCACTAATTCTGACTGTTTTTATACAGTTATTTTTTTAATCTAAGTTATGAGTATATTAAGGAATTCATTTACATTGCGACGCAATAACCCGCCGTGCTAGCACTCCGCGCAAGGTTAGTTTCTGATTCATTGGAGGTAGTATTCATGCATTCCGTTAAAGGGGTAAGCCTGCTCACGCTGGCTTCGTTTGTGGTTTCAACGATGTCCGTGCCCGCCTTCGCGGGCGGGTATCAATACGACGCGCGTCGGGGATATCCGTCGGAGTACGATCCGGGTCCGGCAAAAAATTCAAAATGGGTCGAGCTCTTCGGGAGCGCGCCCAACTACCGCGCCATCGGTGAGAGCTTCTTAGGCGGCGACAAGTTCCGCTGGATGTTCGGTCCGATGTGGTACCGCGGTCGCCTGGGCCAAAACGAAGCCAAAGTCTTCGTCGTCGGCCAAGAAGGCGCCCAGGACGAAAACCTCTCCAACCGCGCTTTCACCGGCTCGACCGGCACCAAGACGCAGACGCTCCTCAACGCCGCTGGCATCACCCGTAGCTACCTCATCATGAACACCTTCGTTTACACCATCAACGGGCAGCTGGAGAAAGACCCGCGCTTCAAATGGCTCGAGCAAGGCCGCGGCAGCCCCATCGTGGAATACCGCCATCGCCTGTTCAACAACATGGCCGCCACCAACAAAGACTCGCTCTCGCTCATTATCGGCGTGGGTAGCGGCGGCAAGGCCTCCGTCGTGAGCTGGTTGAACGCCAACGGCGCCAACTGTTCGGCCTCGGGCAACATCGCCAAGTGCGACACCTCCGCGGTCGAGCGCAAGTTCGGCCTCAAGAACAAGCTGCTGGTCGTGGGCGTGCCCCACCCGGGCGGCGGCAAGCAGGGCAACGGCGGTGAGAACGCGCTGAAGAACAGCATCATTCCGGGCTTTAAGGCCGCGGCCAAGCGCATCGCCGATCGCCTGTCGCGCGACCGCAACTGGCTCCCCGGCGACGAAGGCGCGGCCAATCGCGCCGGCGCCGTGCTTAAGCTCAACAACTACCAGTACGTGGACTCGCCGGTTCCGTTCCGCGACTTCGCGTTCGGCACGAACTGGCGCCTGGGCAAGCAAGGTACGTCGTCTAACCGCGACGGTGCCGACCAGATCTCGGTGTTTGCCGACGGCGTGAAGTACGGCACGCGTGCCAAGAGCTGCGACAAGCCGTCCGATATCGGCGACGCGCTCGTGAAAAACAACAAGGGTTACCCCGTGCGCGCCCAGGGCATGTCGGCTTCCGATCTGCCTTACGAGCCCGCGAAGTGGGAAAGCGGAAACGCCGGCGAATACGACTACGGCCCCTGCGGCTTGAGAAACGGCTGCACGCTCGCTCGCCTGCTCACCGCCTGGCCCGATTTCACGGCCCTGCGCGAAGCCGACGCTCCCGTGAGCGACCAGAGCTTCGGCTTCGGACCGACTTACCGCGGGCGTTTGGATAACGCGAAGCTGCTCGTGCTTGCCGACCAAGGTGGCAACGACGACTTCTTCGCGGCCCGCGCCTTAACCGACACGCTGGGACAGAAGCTGCAGACGCTCCTTGAAGGCACTGGCTCGCAAGGCCAGTACGCCATCCTGCGCACGCTTCCCGTGGACACCTTAGGCCAGAAGGAAAGCGAAGTCATCGCCATGGCGACCGATCCGGCCGTCATGAAAGCGCGCGACGCGATCCTCGCCGAAGTGGTGAAGTCCGGCACGAAGGTCGTGGTGGCCTTAGGCAGCGCGGCGCAAGCCGTCGCCGCCAAGTCCGCCGTGCTCAAGGGCATGAACGTCGTGAAGTTAAGCACCGACGACCGTAACTGGGGTCCCGCCGCCAATGCCATCGCGCAGGGCTTGGGCACCCAGAAGACGGGCTTCTATAACGGCAAGCTCACGAACATTCCTCGCTCGGATCTCCCCGCCGGCACGCGCTGGTGGATGGGCACGAGCGGCACGCGCGCTCACCGCGGCGAGCAGGGCAGCGAGTACGGAAAGTTCTACTGCCTGTACGCTCCCGATTGGGTGAAGCGCCTGCGCGCTTCCTCGCTCAAGCCGGGCGAAGCCGACGCGATTGAAGAATCCTTCCGTCGCAACGAAGGCAAGTTCTACGGCCCCGGACAGGCCGACAAGCGCGGTAACGATGAGCGCGAAGATCGCGACAGCGACGATGACGAGTCGCCGGCGGACCGCTACGAGAGCGACCGCGACCCGTCATAACGCATAGCTCAACCGATTTTCATCGGATAAAGGCGGTCATGCTCGCAAGGGCATGGCCGCTTTGCTTTTTAGCGAAGCAGCCGATCGGCCATCTGAACAAACCCCGCGCCGCTCTTTTGGCTCGTAATCCAGCGCGGTGGGGTTTTCAGGCGCTTTAAGTACTTCTTCAGATTCGCCACCCCGACCGTATTGGCAAACGAGGCAAACATCGGTTCGTCATTCGGCGAGTCGCCGATAAAGAGCCAGGCGTCGGGCTTCGGCGGCTTTGATTTTTTCCTTCCGGAACCCGCGGCATTTTTCAGCCAGTGGTGAAACCCCGTCAGCTTGTTCACGTCGCCAAACCAGGTATTGACGTGGATGCTGGAAATTTTCGCGTGCGCCCCTTCGCGCTCACAGATCGCAACGAGTTCATCGATATCGCGCTCGGGCCAGGCGGGCACGTCCTCGCAGAAATCAATCGCCAGATCGTACTCGCGGTAAGCCTGGTCGGACGCCCACTTCGCGTGCGGGAAGCGCGACAAAATCGCCCGCTCCAATTTCTCAAAGCGCTCCGCTGCCTCCACCCGAGAAATCGACCCCGGCGTGTCCATACGCCTGCGGACACCGCCCTCCATATAAAACGTAAACGCGCCATTTTCGCCCACGATCGCGTCCACCGGCCAGAAGCGCGCGAAGTGATCGCACCACCCCGCCGGACGGCCCGTGATCGGCACCACCCAGAAGCCCGCGGCTTTGAGTCTCCAGAGGGCCTCGTAGGCTTCGGAAGTCAGCTTCCCTTCGGTCGACAGGGTGTCATCGATATCCAGACAAACCCCGCGAATGCCTTTCAGCTCCGCCTTCTTCACTTTTTCCCAAGGAGTCGTTTTCATCGTGTTCGTTCCTAGCCTAGGCCCGGATTCGGGGCTTTTTCGTGAACTGACAGACCGAGTGGCAATCTTTTGCGTCGTGCTGGGAGCAGGGTTCGACGTGGATATTGACCGAAGCCGCCGGGAAGCGTTCCATGATTTTATCTTCCATCTCATCGCAGATGAAGTGCGACTGGTTCACCGTGAAGTCCCCGCACACCGACAGGTGAAAATCGATATGCCGATGCGACCCCGAGCGCCGCGTGCGCAGCTCGTGCACCCCGATCACCTTGGGCTTAAACCGAGCCAGGATCGCGTCCAGGTCCGCCAGTTCTTCCGCCGGAAGCTGGACATCGACCAGCTCGGCAATCGCCGCCTTCACCAGCTTCACGGCCATGAACAGAATGTAGGCCGCGATCCCAAATGCCATCAGCGCGTCAATCACCTGCAGGCCCGTGAAGTAAATCGCGATCAACCCCGCGAGCACCCCGCCGCTCGTCACCACGTCGGCCAGAAAGTGAATTGCATTCGCCTCGATCGCTCGGCTTTCCGTCGCGCGCGCGGCCCCAATATTGTGTCGATAAACCAGGTAGCTTGCCAGCAGGGACAGCCCCATCACCGCGATCGCCAGCCATTCGTGTTGCAGGGGCGCGGGATTCAGCCACGCCCGCCAGCCTTCCCAAACCACAAAGCCCGCCGCCGCAAAGAGCAAAAGCGCCTCAAACAGGCTCGAGACCGTTTCAAACTTCCCGTGTCCGTAGGGGTGGTCCTGATCCGCCGGCTGCACCGCCGCTCTCACCGTAAAGAAGGCAATGCCTGCGGATAAGAGATCCAGTAGCGAGTGAATCGCTTCCGAGAGCACCCCCACCGATCCCATGTAAAGGGCGACCGCGAATTTAAAGAAAGTCAGCAGGATCGTCGCCGCGAGCGCCACGCGAGCCGCCTGCGCGCGCACCGCCAAGGCTTCCGCACCTTGCAACACGCCCTTTGGCGCGCTCACCGGGAGTAGACCACCCCGGTAGAAAAATAACTTTGCGTGCGATTAATCGCGACCCCGAGCTCCACCGTCGCCTTCACCGTATCCGAAAGCCGAATCGCCGAGCCCAAGACCAGTGACGCCATTCCCGAATAATCCCCGTCGCCCCCTAAGCCAAACCCAAACGGCACTGCCACGAACGGGTCGTATTCCGTCCCGCCCTTGCCATGAAAACTTTTATGAAAGTAAGGCTGAAAGAAAGTCTCAAACCGCCCCGAGTTCACCCCGCGGATATACGTCCCCTGCACCGCCATCCCCAACCCCGGCTGGGACTCCGTATCCGGAAAGAAATCAAATATCCCCTGCCCTCCCAACCGAAACCCCCGGTCACCCCCACCCGAGCCAATAATCAAACCCAGGTTAGTGATATCCGAAATGCCGTGAGTGTACTTGAGGTTAAACCCCATCGAAGCCGGCTGCGTGAGCACCAGTTCGGGCTCAAACCCCAAGGAAAAGGCCCCCGGAGGAACAAAAGAAGCCGTACTATGGAACCCCGCCCAAGCCGGCCCCCCCGCAGCCACTATAATGATAGCCCCCAAAAAACGCAGATGACGCCAAGCGAACCCCATAGTAAATGGTTAAGGGAAGGTAGATAAAAGCGCAAGCCGAACCTATTGACGAGAGTCAAGAAAAGGCTTAACCCCAAAGCACAAGACTCTGGATCTACTCAGTTTTTTACCATGGTGGCCGTAGCTCAGTTGGTTAGAGCATCGGATTGTGATTCCGAGGGTCGGGGGTTCAAGTCCCCTCGGTCACCCCAGTTTTGAAGTGCCCCTGCGTCACACGCTTTTCTGCTGACCAGGGGCATTTCTATTTCCACTCACCTAGGAAACTTAACCACCCGCACTTCAAAAATAGGGTGGAATATAAACAGCGAAACGCGAAGCGTTTCGTACCTTACGAGGGGACTTGAAAGGCGGACTGAGCGGGGCGCCCGCTTGCGGGCCGCGAAGGAGCCCGGCCTGCAGCCGAAGCGCGATTAGCGCTGAGAGCGGAAGGCAAGGCCCATGCGATTGAATGTTATGGACTATTTTACTGAAATAAATTTCGCAAACCTTAAGACCTCTCTAAAAAAAAACGACGAACTCCCTTGTGCCGAACAGTTCGAAGTTAGCGAATCGCCGTCCTCCGCCTGCATTTCTCACTTAATGCCCGTAAATCTTTTTGTAGGCCCCAACAACACGGGCAAGTCGCGATTCCTAAGAGCACTTTTCACTGGCATGGCAGAAGGAAATTCGTTTTTTTTTAACACAACCTCATACTCATTAAGGACTTTTCAAGATGAGCTGAAGAAATTTTATGCGGTACTAGAAAACACCATTCAAACCCACAATCGTGGCCCAGGCACAGGAGGCACCAATCTCGACGCTGATTTTCCAATTTTTAATAAAACCATAAACGCTGGTCTAAACGGGACATTCTCCAAAGCAAATGAAACTCTCTTTAGCGACTTCCTACAAGGAGCGAAAGAGATGTCCGAAGATGAATTCAAACTTACTCTTCAAGCAAAAAGATTTTGCCATAACGCCAATGCGGTCTGGGCTTTTAAAAAAAACTACTGCGACTTGTATAATCAGATTGGATCTTGGCTCAATGGAAAACCAGATTCACCATTAAGAACTCCACTCCACGGCGTGTACATTCCCGCCAAAAGAAGCCTTCGACCGGCAGAATCAAATACGGAAATGAAGACCATACTGCTCGACCTCTTCTTAGACGGAAAAACTCAGGATTGGGAAAATGGCAAGATCAATAAAAGCATACGTGTCGTTAACGGAAATAATATTTATGACCGAGTTCTTGACCAATTCCTAACCTCCTCCGGAACTCGTCGCGCAATTGAAGAATACCAAACATTTCTTAGTGAATGTTTTTTCAGTAACGAGTCCGTAGGCCTCTTTCCAAACAGAAAGCAAAATGTCTTACTTATTAAAATCGGGCACCAACAAGATCTCCCAATCTATGCCCTTGGTGACGGGATTCAGAATATCATCACATTAACCTACGATGCATTTTTAACAGAAGATAGGGAGTGCTACTTTATCGATGAGCCAGAGTTATTTATGCATCCAGGGCTCCAAAGGCGCTTCCTAGAAGAGATATTAAACAACGAAAAACTGAGTCGCCATCAATGGTTTATCTCGACACATTCAAATCACTTACTAGACTTAAGCGTGTCCAAGCAAAATATCTCTATCTATAAGGTAACCCGGCAGAACCAAAAAACTAATGTTACGCCCATTAAGTCTGGAAAGAGCGAGCTATTGACCTGTTTAGGCGCACAAGCGTCCTCTGTCTTCAGAGCAAACTCATTAATTTGGGTCGAGGGGGTTACAGATCGACGTTACTTCGAGCTGTTTTTATCTATGCATCTAGGAAAAACAAAATCCAGTTATCAGCAAGACATACACTATACCTTCATCGAGCTTGGAGGAGCAAACTTCTCCCACTTTTCGTTTAACTCAAGCAGTAGCACAGGTTTTGTAAACGCTGCCGCTATTTCAAACACAAGCTTGGTAATACTAGACGGTGACAATAAATCAAAGCCACGTTACGAAAAAATAAAGACAGAGTTAAAAGAAAATCTAATCACACTAACGGCGAAGGAAATTGAAAATATATTACCAGAGAATGCGGTACGCTTCGTCGCAAAGAAGTGGATAGAAAAATCGACTATCAAAGAAATTAAAGCAAATCAGCAAAGTATATTAAACAGATTGGGTCACATACAATACTCCGAGTACTCCCAAGAAAAAATAGCCATTGGAGAATACTTGGACAGAACTCTAGGCATAATCGACTTGAGTGTATCTTTCTTTGCCACAGCCTCTGGAACAATTGACGCTAAAACCCACTTCTGCTTGGACATAGTCGACTACCTGGAACAAAATCCCGAGACAACTCCTCTGTTAGATGAAATTGTAAAAAATATATCTACATTTATAATGACTTCAAATGCATAAACGACCGCATCCTGAGCACATCCGACCCATAATTGAAGCGCAATGTGCGAACAGCGAGCTCTAACACATAGTCTCCGAGCTTCGAACTCAACATGGAGTCAAAAGCTATTGTAGAATAAACTCTTTCACAAAAGATTCAGTATGCGCTTCGCCAGTGTCGTGCGCCAATGACAAGCTTATCCACATGATCTGTGATCCTAGTCGCGATGGCGAATGCCAAATGGTTTGACAAGCCTCCATAAGGCGCTATCACTTTTTTTAGACGGGCGTTCAAGTCATCCAAGTTGATTTGTTTATACTGATTCTTAAGCTTAATCTCTCCCCCTTTAGTTTTATGAATATCTTTCCGGTGGTACTGCGGGATGGGATGAACGTTGCAATGACGCTCATGCTCTACCCAAAGCAGCTCGTCTTCACTTAACAATCCTCGCATCGCCAATATTGCGTCATAGCAATGCTGCATGTCAGGAATCGAAACTCCACTTCTGGGGGAAAAATATGGCTGAAGTTCTTCGAAAACCCCATCGAGACGAATCCAAAAGCAAACAAAATCAGAAACACCGGCTTGTTTCGAAAGAATAAGACCAGTAACTCTACCTAAATCCTCAATCCACTTAAGTGCTTGAGTGGGAACGACCTCTGACCAACGATTGCAATCAAGCAGCCACTCCTTAACCTCCTCAGGCAGTGGATCGCCATACTCGCCCTTTAGGATATCTATTAAGTTTGCCATCCATGGATCTTTTTCTAACTCTTTCCAAGTAGCATCGGCCATATTTTCTCCAACCACTTAACCTACCGACTTAACTTCACCTTCGAGCTCGGATTCAATACTAGATACAAAATCCAAACCCCTATGAAGAGAGAAAACACGCTGGGTATTAGTATCAACGAAAAGAGCAAAGCCTTATACAGGCAAATCAATCTTGGGATATAGGCGGAAAAAAAATCAAAGCCCAATAAAATCCCAACCAAATATGTGCGTATAGGATACATAAGCGCCAACAACAAAAAAAATACAGTTTGAAGACTGAGAACAATCGAAAGCGCGATAAAACTTTTCGTGAATGATTCGTCACTAGACCGTTGCCAATCCGAGTCCGATTTCCGAGTACGCATAAAAACTATTGCACCACCCAGTGTAAATAGAATACTCCACACCACTGGTAAAAACAGAGTCAGCAATGAGTTCAGATCCATCGCAAATGAGCGAAGCCCAAGAACTCCCCCAAGAACAAATGGCGTAATGGCGATAACCCAAATTCTAGCGTTCATCGGCACTATCGCTAAATTCGTGAAGCTCATTCTCTGATTCAAAATAGACTTTACGGTGCTCGCTCCAAGCTTTCTGAGATCGCAACAAATCACGCTCCTTAAGCTCTGTATTTTTTGACATAGAAACTCCTGAGAAAAGCATTTTATGCATTTTAGCTGTATCGTCATCGTGATATGCAAGCATCGAATCGCGTACCAAACGGCTCTCAACTACTTTTTCTAACGCTTTTGGCATACCTTTTTTCATTTTTTTTAATTCTACCGCATCACGTTTTTCATCAAACGTAAGCAATATTCTCACTTGCTTAACAGGCAATGCAGTAAGAATATCCCCCTCATATTTTTTCCCAATAAAAGCTGCAGATATTTTCTTTAATACTTGCCCTACACGCCTAGTCGCAACCACATTGTCAATTTCATAGTCAATACCCCCAGTCGACGGACGGCGCCTTGCGATCGTAAACCCTATCTGCGATATTCTATTCAAATGCTCTTTTAGAATTTTATTAAAAAAACGAGCTTTAACAGGAAACACTCTCACACGTAAGGAACGATCAATGTCAGAAGCAGAATTTAACCCAAATTTTGTTGGATTAAGAAACGGCATAAGAACCTTATGCAAAAACTGTTGCGTTGGAGCGGAGTGGCAACGACTATCCAATAAAACTATCCTCGCACTAGGCGCGATAGAGATATGAAGCGGAACAGATTGGTACTCTGCAGAACCTAGCTTTATTGTCCGTAACTTGTACTCTTTGTCTACATTTCTTACCTGTATATTTTCTTGAATACGGCGCAGGTAAGCCAAACGAAAATGATAAAACTCGACCCCGCGTTCTTTTTTCTTAAGAATCTTTTCAATCCCAATTTTTTGGTATTTTTTACTGTATTTTGGCTCAATATCTTGAATTGATGACGCCAGCTCTTTATGGGACTTCTTCACCGACTCCATCAGACCACGCAGATCATCAACAGAGTAGGTAAATCGCTTTGCCTCGACCTCACCACTACGGATTTCTGTGCCAATTATTCTCACTGAAAGTTCTGAGTATTCAATTTTTATGTCCGACATAAAAATAGTTTAAGAGATCTCAAGTGGTGTATCTCTAAGCATATCGCCGGTTAAGAAAAATTGACCCGATTCAAAATCGGTGCATCAAATAGAGCCCTCGCTTTAGCAACAAAAACTCTGCCCGGATGAGACTATGGGTAGTAAAGTATTTGCGCGATCCCAAACAAGATCCTCCTTCCAGCTATCGCTTTTTTTTTAGCTTTAGTTAGAAAAACCTCTCAGCAACAGCAGCGTTACACATCAGTTTAGCGCACATCCCCTAACCCCTCACCGCCCCCAAATCTTATCCACACACCCCTTAGAAAACTTCTGATTCACCCACGTCCCCACCCCCAACCGCCTCCGAAAGCAACCCATCCCCACTCTCCAACCAAGCCGCCATATCCGCCCGCAAACAACTCGTAAACGCCACCCGAAGCTGCTCCGCCTTCGCCTCCGTCACCTTCGCCCTATGCCCCCGCCTCATCCACCCAACCCGAAGCCAGCAACTTCTTCATGTACTCCGCATGCGTCTGCGGCAAAGACCCCCGCCCCAAAACCAAAGCCACCCCGAGCGCAACCACCGCCACCACCCCCAACCCCAGCGCGGTCTTCCCCGGCGACATCCAGGAAGGAGTAGGCCCAAACTTCTTCCCCCGAACCTTCTCAATCCCCTTCGTCACCCCAAACAAAACCCCGGAGACCAGAAGCCCCACCCCTAACCCAAACCAAAAGCTCTGCCCCTGCCGCTGGGCATTCACCGCCGTATACCCCGGCAGGACCATCAGTAAGAAATACCAAGTGTTATTCATGCGATCTCCCAAGGGCTCCAGTGGCTCCCCGCAGTCCGAAATCCAACCACCGATCCACCCTACAAGACCTATATCCCCGAAACAAGCTGGCGTCCGGCCCAGACTTTGTAGCGCAGGCGGGAATGGATTCCGCCTCCCCACCCGTCAGCGTTGAACCGAAAATCTACCGAATTCGCGGCTTAAGCGTCATGTTGGATCACGATTTAGCGGACCTCTATCAGATACCTACGGGCCAGCTAAATCAGCAAGTGAAGCGGAACCCCGCAAGATTCCCCGGTGATTTCATGTTCACATTAAGCAATGCGGAGTTTGCAATCTTGAGGTCTCAAAATGTGACCTCAAGTCATGGTCATGGAGGACGTCGACGTTCACCCTTGGCGTTCACCGAACAAGGCGTCGCTATGCTCTCCAGCGTCCTTTCTAGCCCCCGCGCCATCGAGGTGAACGTACTCATCATGAGAACTTTCGTAAAACTTCGGGAATCTTTGCTGACAGATCAAGAACTAGCGCGGCAGATCGCGGCGTTAGAGCAAAAGTACTCAAAGCACGATCGGCAATTCCAAGTGGTCTTCGATGCAATCAAAGACCTGATCGCCGGACTATCGGAAGAATGAACGATTGAACTTCCCAACTTGAAATCACAATTTGTGATCTCAAGTTGGGAAGTTCAATTATTTCAAAGTCTTACTAAAAAAATGCGCCGCCTCTTTTAGAGTCGACCAAAAATACCATTTTTGGTATTTTAAAGGCGCGTCCATGAAAAGCATTCGGATTTTCCGACCAGCTACCTGCCGCTGTTCAAAGCCGAGTCGATGCCTACGTGGAACGAGTAGCCCTGGGAGGAGCCAAGAGGAATACCGCGATGAATCGAAATGAAACTTACGAGCAACAGCTCAGCCAACGACTGCTCAAAAGCCCCAAGCAGACTAAACACTTCCTCTTCGCGCTCATGGAAGGCGACGACGGGATGAGCCTAGAAGCCGCCCTCAAACACACGATTTACCGCATGGGCGTCAAAGAGTTCGCCAAGCTCGCCAAGGTGCACGCCCCGCACGTCACGGCATTCTTACGTGGGAAACGCACGCCCAAACCAGAAACCTTGAATACCTATCTAGCGCCTTTTGGTTTGCGTATCCGGTACGAACTGGAGGAAGTGGCTTAAGCCAACGCCCGCTGCGTACTCAAACGCGAAGCCTGCTGAACATCCCGCGTCAGCTTCCGCACTTCGGCCACACTTCGAGCCGGCATTTCAAAAGCGTTTTCTAAAAGAACCGGTTTTTAGTTCACTAGCGCAATAGTCGACTAGGTTTTGCATAAGTCTGAAATCCCACCGAGTCACCCCGGACCCAGCCTATTTATTCATACGTTCTCAAGTAAGGTTTTCGCAAGCGAGCTCGTCTAACTGGGCAAGAGGGGAATCCTATGAAAATTCGGAAGATATTCGTCATGCTTTTGTTAGCGTTAAGCGCCTTTCAATCGTCAGCCTCCGCCACGGCGGCAGAAGTGCACAGGGTTACGCAAGCCTGTCTGGACTGGTTCCAGCCGCTGGCCCAATACACGGGAGCTTGTCAGGCCTATCTGCAAGCAGGCGGATGCTACGACGATCCCGGCAATCCCTGTCAAGCCTGCGCGCACGCCGCCTATTCCTACGTAAAGCGCTGTTTCCCTGCTGGACCGGGCGGACAATGGTCGGATGCGCAAGAGCGAGAATACCAGAGGATAACGGACTTATTTTGCGGAGGTAACTTCGACGATATCGGATGGTACGGCGGGGCCATCTCGGGACTCTAAATTTCTAAAGAAAGCCCCGCGGAGGAAGGCCATATCGGCTGGGATCCGCGGGGTTTTTCTATATCAACGATACTCTCACCCAAACACCCCGGAGGCGTCTCAATACGCCACCGACGCCGGCGAGCCCCCACCGCCTCCCGCGCTTGGGCTCTCGCTGGTATAATATTCACCCCCGGCCAGATCCCCTTCGTACGCCGACACGCAATCGCCTTCACGTAGGCAGACGTTCGGGTCCACCGGCGCGGACGACTCCACCACCGGCGGAGCGTAGCTTTGCACGTAGTTGGCCTGCATTTCGTAGTATTCTTTTTGAGCCATCAATAACTCTTCCGCCAACGAAGTGCCCACCGCATCTTTCGCCTTGGCCTTCTGGACTTTCGCCAAGGTCTTTTCGGCCTTGGCCGCTTTCTTGAGAAGCTTCGCCTGCAGCTTCACGAGCTTCTCCGTGTTTCCATCGGCTTGAGCGAGCTTTTTCTCCAGCTTCGCCCGCTGTTTGTCCCCGCGTTCAGTGAACTTCGACTCGCTGGTGACTTTCGTTTCACCGTAGGCGCCTTGGTACTGAGAAGAAAGCACATCCTTGCCCAACACCACCCCGCTCCCGGACGGGCTTCCCCCGGAATTTCCCATCGCTTGCGTGCTCGCGCGGTAGCTGGCGATCGTCTGGAGTGCTTTCTTTACCGACGCGCTTGCCTTCACGGGCTTGCTGGTCGAGGTAATCTGGTTCTTGTCTTTGTTTTTCTCTTTCTCCTTATTCTTTTTCGCCTCTACGCTAAATGAAACCAGCAATGCGAAGACACCGATCCCGACCGAAAACGGATTGATTTTCATCGTTACTCCTTTGCTTTCATTTAAAAATTCGCGCCCAAAACCCCGGACTTCGGGATCCACCCCGGCGGCATCCCGTTCCCCGGAGGGCTCGTGGGCGGGCCGCCTTGATCGATTTGGCGCCAATACTCGAGGCTGCAGGGATTTTGCTCGTCCTGGCTCAAGCCCGTGCACAGGCGCAGATTGGCTTGTATATTGGGGAATTGATCGGGCGTGATGTCTTTGACGAAGTGGACCTCGGAACGCAGCTCCAGATATTGATCCCGGGCGTTGAGCTGGTACGCGAACACCAGGGAGTCTTTCTTTTGGCCCGGGCCTTTATAGGGGTTTGCGTAATAAGGCATGCTCCGCTTGGTCGGATCATGATTGGGCGGACCGAAGCCGTAATCCGGAAACCACTGCACCAAGTTGTCGAACGTATAGTAGTCCACGTTCAGACGCAGCGATACCGACTGGCTTCCGGGGTCGACGACAAAGAACCGGCCCACCAGCCAGTTCGCGGCCTTTAACTCCGGTTTTTGATTGAAGTCGATAAAAAGCTGAAGCCGATCGTATACGTCGCTCTTATTTGCGCCGGCGGCCGTCGGATTGGGGTAGTCGGGGCTCAGGGGATCACCGAAAAAACCCAACTGGGAAGAAGCCACCGCTCCCGTGATCACGTCCCACTTAATGAACTGTTCGTATTCGATTTTGGCCACGACCGAAGCGTCATTCCAACCATAGGACGTGCACACCACCTTGCCGTCCTGGGTGACCTGCGTGATCGCCTGCCCCGCGGGACACATCTGCGCCTCCTTGAGGGAAACGGGCGTGTTTTGGCAAACCGTTATGCCGCCCAGTAAGCCTTGGAGCCAGCTTCCCTCGCCTTCGCAGTCCGCATTGGATAAGACCGTCGCCTTGGGAGACAGGCAACGCACGATTTTCCGAGTGGCCACGTCTACGAGCAACGACACCGGGTAATTATACTTCTGCACGCTGCCTTTCGGATTGCCTGCCTCCGCACGCAGCCAAGCCTCTACCTGCAAGGATTCCGTGCCGGAAGGGGTTTCGGACTCGCTTTCTAAGCGCACCTGGGAAAACTGGATCGGCTCCGGGCTACTGCCCGTCGCGGACGAAGGCGAAGACCACTTCCAGTCCGCCAGCTTCACGCTTTGATGAACGGCGGGAGCGAGCTGGTCTTTTAGGTTCAGCTCGCACATATCCACCGATCCGGCATTTGCGTAGAGCCGCTTTTCGGCCCAGGCGGCATCCCCCGGAGACGACCGGAATGCCGCCGCTCCCGCAACGGCCACCGTGGCGATGACGAAAAGGGAGAGCATCGCCTCGGAGAGGGAAAAACCTTGCTTATCCATCGATGCCTCCTGGCTTTTTAGGACCCGAAGAGTACTTGGGACGCTGAGGGGGATTGGCATTCGCCGTCCCGCAGGTTGCCTGCTCGGTCACACGCGTGAGAATCCGCACCCGGGAGGAGCAGCCGCCGAACGAGTTGGGAGTGCTGTAGATGAAGCTGGGAAAGCCGCCGTCCAGTAACGGCTTGGGCACGACGGAATTGCCGTTGTAATAGTCGGCCGCGCCGTCCCAGTCGGCTAGGCCCGTCAGGAACTTCTGGCGTTGAGTGCTCGATGCGGGATCGAACACGACCTCTTCGGTCCAGCCCGGCGGCGTGGCGCCCGCGGAAAACATCGGGCCGCCGGTATCGAGCTGACGGCGGCGTACCAGGCAGGGCTGGGTGCCGTCGGAATTGAGCGGGCTCTTGTCCCCGGGATGAACCGCTTGTAGCTGGTAGAACAGGTCCCGATTAAATGTCCCGGCACCGTTTCCCAGTCCGCCGATGGAGTAAGCACCGCCACAGGCCCCGGGCGCCTGGCTATGGGAGTAGAAGAAAGAGTTGTTCGTATCGACGATCCACTGGGGGTTGCCAGAGGACGGCGGTCCCGGGCAGGTGCTGAAAGTGTATTCCGCCAAGACCGTGACCAAGGTTTTACGGATGGACTGGCAGTCGTTCTGAAGTTTGTGTGGATTCACGATCAGGGTGAGCGCGTCCGCGTCGTGTTTTTTGTAATTGGGAAGCGGGTTGCACTCGGGCGCGCCCTTGGCGGGAAGGCTCGCGATCGACCGACCGCCGGTGCAGTTCCCCGAAGGAAGCTTCGTTTCCAGGTTTGGTTTTTTGCACTCGAGCTCGCCATTCGCGTTTACCCCGACGGGCAGCTCGCCCGTGGCGCAGGCGTTTTCGGTCTTGTTCGTGTAAATTCGGCATTTCTTCAACTCGCCACCATTGGTCGCGAAAGCCAGACTGACCTTTAAATTCTTTGCCACGCTTTTCATGATCCCGGACGACTGGGTAGGCTGAAGCTTTAGGCTGACGTTTACAAGCCGCATCAAGCCCATGCTGAGCATGGTGGCGGGAGGAAGCGAGGCCAAGGCGCCGCTGGCGTCATTGTCGACGATGCCGTCAATCGTCTCAAACCCGGCATTCTGGGGTTCCCCTAGCTCGCCCCGAAGGCCGGCTTCCCGCCAGATTTCGCTGTCGCTGAACGAGCTCACCTGCTGGTTGCTTTGGAGCGTTTCGTAAGCGAGGCCCGGGAAAAGCGAAGCACAACGAGTCGGATTCACGACGATGCTCTCGAACTTCTCCACGGCCTGATACCAGCTCACCAGACCCCGTTGCGCGGCTTCCGAGCGCGCGCGATTGAGCTGGGAAGACATCACCCAATAGGCCCCGGTCGTGACCGCCGCCACGGCCATCACGCTCGCCAGCATCGAGAAACCCCGTCGATCACTGAGGAGTAATGAGTACGCGTCCATCGCCACCGAATCCTCCCTTCGCATTGTCGCAGCCGCCGCCGCCGCCCGAACCGAATTTTCCCGGCGCGCCCGTGGGACGGCCTCCGCCTCCCGGCGGCCCACCTCCGCCTTGGCCACCCGGATCCCAGCCGAAGGGGGCGGGCTTACCGTTCGTGACCGGATCATTCTTCGCGCAATTTCCTTTACGCGCATCGACCCGGCCTCCCCCGCCGCCCGGAGCGACGGCCATGCCTCCAGGAACACCCGGGCCACTGACGGAGGAAAGCCCGCCCGCGCTGCCCGGCTTTTCGTTATCCGGACAAAACCCACCCATGCCGACGCGAATTTGAAAGACTTCGCCGCCGCTCACCGGCACCGTGAACTCCAGGCCGGAACTGCCTTCGCCGCCCCCGCCCGTTTCTTTATGACCACCACCCCCACCGCCGCCGCCGCCGCTGATTTTAAAGTTCAATTTCTTGCCCGCGCCGATCCCCACCGGAACTTGGAAGCTATGCAAGCCGGGCACTGGGAAATCCGCGCCGCTGAGCGAGACCGTTCCCGGCGGCGGCGGGGGTGGCGGCGGCGTGCCCGCGAACGTACGCGTAGCCGCCGTACGTCCCGGCGTCGCGCCCGGGGAGACGCAAACCGCTTTCCCATCGACGGTGATCCCCACCATCAGCAAACCCACCCCGCAATTGAGATTCAATCCTGAATCGGCGATCGGCGCGCAGGTCAACCCGGTACCGGGAGCCATGCGCTGAATGTATTCGTTAGCGGGGCAGCTTTGCGCGATGGCCTCACGGGAAAAACACCGAACGATCTTGGCGTCAGCCCCGGTTTTGTCCAGCTCCACGGCCAAGGGAAACGCGAAGTTCCGGGGAGCACCACCGCTCGGGAGCGATGCCGAGAACTCCAGGCTGGCAAACCACAGGGGAAGCCCCGTATCGACCTGGGCCAAAACTTCGGACTCCTTCCGAATGCGTACCGGTCCAATACTCCAAACTCCTAGCTTCGTCTGTGACTTCACCGTGAACTGCCCGGCAACCGCTACGGAGATTTCTCCTTCCGCCAGCTGGTTCTTGAGAGCCGCCGTGCAACGGGATGCCTGGCCAAGGACCTGGGTGAGCTGTACGAACGAGCCTTCCAGCTCGGCCCGCATCTGGGCCTGGTGCGTGCTCTTCTGTTGATTGACCATGACCGTCCCTGCCACCAGCGTCGCGCCTACGGCTAGGATCGTTGCGGTCATCGCTTCGACTAAAGTCATGCTTAGCCCCCTAAAAAAATACCGCCCCGAATGATCCTTCTCGTGAGGCAACGAGCAGGATCGGAAAATCTTACTTCACAAAAGTTTCGGAATTTTTATCTGGCACGTAAGAATCCACCGGGACGCACGTTGGCTCCCTCACTAGCAAGTAACGGCCCTGCAAAACTGGTTTCTTGCTCGGCGGACGGTGGCCCCTGACCCTCAACCCTTGCTCCGTCCGCCGCCTCTTAATTTCCATTTAAATACTTGTTTTTACAGGTATTTTTTCCTAAAAATAAAACCTGGGGAGGATGTAAGAAATCCTCCCCAGCTCCGTTTCCTCTGTAGGAGGCTCCAGCTACTTAACCGGTACGAAGCTCGAACAACATGGGATATAATTCGAGCATTGTGACCGACTCGGGGGATAAGACGGATGATGAACTCATGTTGTTGGTCGCACGTGGACAATTTGATTCTCTAAGTGTGCTCGTCAAGCGCCATTCGCCGGTGGTACGGGGTTACTCGGCTCGCCTGCTCGGTCGTGCCAAGCGGGATCATTTAGAAGATATTTGCCAGATCACCTGGACGAAGGTGATCAGCGCCGCGGCCGGATACACGCCGACTGGCAAGTTCCGCTCCTGGCTATTGACCATCGCCCGCAACTCCTGTTTCGACCTGCTGCAATCCTCCCACGACCCCGTGGAGCTCAAAAAAAATTACGACGAATCTGAAGAGGCCGCCATCGAACAGGTCGCGGACGACTCGCGCGAAGATATCGAATCGGTGCTCGCCCAGATCGAAGACATCGCCTTGATCCGGGAGGCCGTGGACGCGTTGCCGGAAACCCAGCGCCGCGTGATCACCCTTTGGATGTCCGACGAGATGTCCGTGGAGGAGGCCGCGGCGGCTCTGAAGCTCAAGCCCAATGCGTTTTATGTGAATCTGTCGCGGGCCAAGGCGGCGCTGACGAAAGCTTTGAAGGCTAAGTCGGGAGGCGAGCGAAAATGAAAAGGAATTCTAAATGGAAGAGCGTCCTGCACCAAGCGGACGATGCCGCCGACCAACGTCTCCTGCAGGCGCTCGCCGGCGAGCTGAAGAAGTCGGCTCCCCGGGCGACGCCACGAACCTACTCGCGTCGCGCGTGGCTGCAGCTCAGCGGCGGAGCCGGGCTGGCTTTGGCCGCGGCCGCGCTGTATTTCTGGCTGCCGGGCAACCGCCGACGCACCGAAGTCACTCCTGGCGAAACCCCGGCCCCGCCGCCGATGGCCCACGCGGAAATCCAGAAAGCCTTGCGAGAAAATCCGGAGATCGCCTCTTTTAATCCGGAGCTAGAAACCAAAGCCGAGCTGCTTTTGAATCTAGACCTCCTAAGAGACTACGACGCTTTAAAGCGGTGGAAGGGATGACGCCATGAAAGCTAACGACGGAAAAAAGAAACTTTCCACCTGGGAGCCGATGGACGACGAGCTGCGGAGCCTTCTGAATAAAACGCAAGGCCGTTTTGCTCGGCAGCCGATTGAACGCCAAGCGGAAGCCGTCGCTCTTTTTCAAAAGTTTCGGGAGCGCCCGCCCGGCGAGCAGAGTAAGCTGCAGGACAATTTAAAGGACTGGCAGGCCATGGCGTCCGAAGAAAAGCAGCAGGTTGAAAGCTCTTACCACGACTTTCAGCAGCTGCCTGAGCCCGCCAAGGCGGAGTTGCGCGCGAAATACGCGCGCTGGCTCGGACTTACCGAAGCCGAACGAGAAAAGTACCGCAAGAAATGACCTGGCCGAGGCTATTCTTTGCGTTTGCTATAGGGTGTCTCCCGATCGAAACCTGGGCGGCGAACACCCAACCCGTGGAAATTAAGTCCAGCGGCGTCCCTTTTAAGGAACTGAAAATCGATTTCGAATCCCTGACCGTGAAGTCGGGCGAGGCAACCCTGGAGGGCAATCTGCCGGGGGAATACGGGTCGCGCAGCAAGCGGCTCATGGTGCGGGTGAACTCCGGGGACTTCCAGGTGTTAAAGACCGTCTCCCAGAGCCAAGCCATAAGCGCGTTTGAAATTCGTTTTCCCTTCGAGAACCAGCGGGCATCGTTGAAATTCCTGCAAGTGAGCCAAACGGGCGACGTGGAAGGCTACGACCTGGCTTTCTTTGTCACCCCCTCCCCGGTTCCGTTAGCGGATAAAGAACCGGAACCCTCCGCAACGCCGGCCCCTACCCAGGCGCCTGAACCCGAGCAAACCTCGGTTACCGAAACTCCAGAGCCGGCGGCACCTTCGAAGGAGGAGGCGCCCTCGGCACCGGGCGAGTCGTTGGTCGTGACCCCTCACCCAACTTTCGAGCGCAAGCCCATTCACTTTGAGCCGCGTGTCGGTCTCACTTCCGTGCAATACCTGGATTCAAGGCTAGGCGACTCCACCCAGCTTTCCTTGATGCTCATGCCTTGGCTGGTTTACCAGCCGACCGAACGGCGCTGGTCGGTCGGCGCCACCTGCACGTACTCGGCGTTGGCCCTCACTCGCTCGGACGCCAGCCGCGCGATGACTTTTTTCCACGCGGCGATTCACTTCGGTTACGACCTGGGCATACGCTTGGGAGAAAAGTGGAAGCTAGTCCCTCACGTCGGGTTTTTCCTGTCCACGATGACCCAAAATAGTCGCTTCGGGTACGGCCTAACCATGGGGCCCCAGCTCTATCCCGTCGTGACGTATCAATCCGGACGTTATTCATTGGAAATGTTCGCTCAGTTCTCGCCAGTGGCGGGCGATGGGTTTTCCCTGCTCCCCATCGAGAACCGAGAGATTGGCGGCGGTGCCACCCTGGCTTGGACGCGACGGCAGGGCCCACCCCTGAGCGTCGGATTCGAAATCCGCTCCCTGCAAGTCCCGCTGCCCACCGTCACGGTCGGTAGCCGCCTACTGCATTTATTTTTTTCCATTTACCTTTGACGGGCGTGATTCGACGCCGAAGCTACCAGCTGGAGTTAAAGGCCCGCTCGGTGCCGTTCAAGTCATAGATCTTCGCCACGCCGTCCGAGCCGTTGCTACCGCTCGGCGCGCCGCCGCTTCCGCCAGTCACGTACGGGTCAAATGTGTTGGCCGTATGTTGACCGGTATAAATCAAGATCACGCCGCCACCGCCGCCGCCGCCCCCGGAACCTTCGCCAGCCCCCGCGCCGCCGTTTCCGCCGATCCCGTAGAGAGTGGAAACAAATGCGCCCGCCAAAGTGATCCGATTGCAAACGATCACGAGCGCGCCGCCGCCACCGCCGCCGCCGCCGCCCTTAGAAGTTCCGCCACCGGTTCGGTTGTCTCCGCCACCACCGCCGCCGCCGCCGCCACCACCTCGAACTCCCGCGCCGCCCGTGTTACTTCCCGGCGCGCAAACCGTGGAGGTACCTACGCCGGCGTTTCCTCCCGCGCCGCCGGAAGAGATGATCGTACTTGCCGCCACACCGGTACCGGCCGTGCCAGAGGTTGCGCCGGTGGTATTCAAACCCACATTGCCCGAACCACCGCTTCCGCCGGCTCCTCCGCAATTTCCGCCGCCCCCGCCGACGGATGCGGAAATTTTCCCACCGCCGCCGCCCCCGCCGGACGCCCCGTTGCCGCCGACGGATCCCAAGGCTTCCGCCTCCCCGTTGCCGCCGTAAAAATCGACTTCGTGATTCGAAGCAATCACTAACTCATCACAACGAATAAAACCCCGATAGTTGGTCACGGAGTTTACGGTGCCGCTGACGGTGAGCGTCCGATAGGAGAGCGGCGCGGTCACCGTGCTCGCGCCCAAGGTACCGTCCGAAAGGGTGCCGTCGCTTAGATTCTCTACCCGACCCAACGCTAACCCGACGAAGGGACCTACCGCCAGCGTGGGTTCGGCTGTGATGTTCACGGTAACTTGTTTGGCTGACGTTGCCGAAACGCCTGCGGCGTCGCTGGCGGTCACGGTTACTTCCAAAATCGCGCTGGCTGCTCCTGCGTCGGGCGCCGTAACGGTGGGAGCCGCGCTCGTAGTATCCGAAAGCGTAACGTTAGCTCCACTCACCTGGCGCCAACTATAGCTCAACGTCAAAGCAGGGTTACTGACGCTGGCGCCAACATTTAAAGTCGTGGTGCGCGCCTGCTCGACAGAGAACGTAGTTTGATTGAAAGAAATGGTGTCCAGATCGGAGAAGACTTCTGGGCGCACGCACCCGGTGGCGGATGCCACAAGGGTGCCCAAAGCGAGAGCTAAGAGAGTCCGGCCAAACATGTCTTCCTCGTCCTCTCACTTAGGATATCATGACTTTTAACTTCCTAATATTACTTATCTATTACCCACCCTACCAAGACGAGGCAAATGACCGCAGGGTGTCGGTAAAGTCGTAAATACGTGTAGTGCCCACCGAACCGGGCGAGGCACCTCCACTACACGCGCCACACCCGCCACCGGACGCATCGGCAGCCAATGCATTTGCGGAATAGCTGCCTGAGTAAACTAACACGACACCTCCACCGCCGCCGCCGCCCGAGCCCGCCGTAGTGGCTTGATCCCCTCCCGATCCGCCGGCCGCATAAAGAAGCGCGTTCGAAGCGCCTCCCTGAACGGTAATCCGATTGCAAGCGATGACGATCGCACCCCCGCCCCCGCCACCCCCGCCCCCGTTCGAGTACGTACTGTTGATGCTGTCTCCGCCTCCACCTCCACCGCCGCCACCGCCGCCCGCAACGGGCGCGCCGCCAGCCTGGGTGTTCGTTAAACAAGAAGATGCGGTGCCCGTCCCACCGACTCCACCGGAACCCCCCAGAGGAAGCCCACCGCTGCCTCCGGTGGCAACGCCTCCGAGTGCTGCGACGCTCGATCCATTGCTATTCGTGCCATTGTACCCGGAGTTTCCGCTGCCACCGGCGCCGCCGCAGTTCGCTCCGCACGCTCCCATTACCGCGCAGGTGGCCGCCACATGGGACAGCGACCCGCCACCTCCGCCTCCGCCCGAGGCGCCCGTCCCTCCCGCACCGCCTGAGTTATTTCCCCCTGCCGTCCCATCGGCCCCCTGAGCGGTAATGCTTGTGGAAGAAGTAATCACGAGCTCGTCGCAACGAACAAACACCTTGTGATCCGTCGATCCATTCAGGGTTCCCGCCAAAGTCAGGGTTCTGTACGATAGCGGGGAGCTGGGAGAGCTCGGCCCAAATATACCGTCGGAAATCGTAGCGTCCGGCTGATTCTCCACGCGGGATAGAGTCAGGCCCGAAAAAGGGCCTCGCAGCGTAGGCTCCGCCTCTATGTGAACGGAGATCTCTTGGACTGTGGTGGCGGAAACACCCGCTGAATCGCTGGCTTGAATCGTCACTTCGAGTATCGCGACGGCCGCCCCCGCATCCGGTGCGGTGACCAACGGTGCGGCGACCGCCGTATCCGATAAATTCACCATCGCCCCGCTCTTCTGACGCCATTGATAGCTAAGGATCTGCGCCGAATCGGAAGCGATCGCCCCGATATTCAACTCCACGCTTCGGTCTTGCTCGACGGAAAATGTCGTGCGCGTGAGGGTGATGCTATCGCTGTCTGAAAAAACCTCCGGTCGCACGCACCCAGTAGTGCAACCACTCAGGAAACAAAGAAGAGCGATGCCGAGTTTTATTGGTCCCAAATCCTTCATGCACGAGGCGCATGCCCCATGAAATCAAACGGCCGATCCGGAGGTTTCTTACACTCAAACCGTTTCCCCTCTAATTTTCATGTGTCTAAGGCGACACACCCAGCCCTGCCTCGATAGAGGAGTCCATCGCGGTTAGTTACCGGTACGCAGGGGCGAACCCTTCACCACGGCCACCAGCTCTTCCGCCACCGCCGCGTGCCCGAGCTCGTCTAAATGACAGCCGTCGATGTCACTGGGCTCGGTCACCTGCGCTAAATCCAAAAACGCGGCGTCGTACTTCGTGGCGAGCGCGCGATACAGCTCCCCTAGCCGTAACGTCTTCGCCTCCGCCCCCACGAGCTCGGCGTAATCTCCTATATGCGCTTCGCGCACCACGACCGGCGCCATCACGATCAGCCGGGCATTTTGCGAGGGAATCTCCACCCCGCGTCCCCACCCTGGTCTATGCCCACGCACCGTTTGAATTAATTCTTCCATGCCCTGCGCGATACGCTCGGCGCTGAGCCCAAACTCGGCCTTAGCGTCGTTCGTCCCCAGGCAGAGGATCACGACATCGAGCGGATAATGGGAATCCAGGCACGGTACCAAGTAGCGCGCGCCGTGACGGCCCTCGCGCTCGCGGTAGTCGGAGATCGTGGTGCGGCCGTTGAGTCCTTCTTCAATAATGAGATACTGCGGGCCCAAGAGCTTTTGCAGCACGCCCGTCCAGCGCGTGTCGGGGTCGTAGCGCAGACCCGTGCCGGGGATGTAGCCCCAGGTGTTGGAATCGCCGAAACAAAGAACGCGCTTCATTTAAGGAAGACTAACACCCTTTCTCAGAAGTCGCGCTACTTGCAAAATAGCTATTAACTTTAAGCACTTAAGGCAGTCAGGGTAAATGCGATAGACAGGAATTTAACTATAAAGATTAGATACTTATATGTCGATTATGCATTATTGCATATTTTATGTATTAGTGTATAATTGGTAGGATATGGATAAGGACCTAATCAGCAAAACCCTCAGTAAGAATCTTAAGGCTATTCGCCGGAGCAAAGGGCTAACCACCACTGATCTAGCCAAAGTACTTGGGGTGTCCCAAGCAAAGGTTTCTTATATAGAGCACTGCAAAGGGGTCCTCTCCGCGCGTGATATTGCCGTCTTAGCTAGACGCCTCGATGTTCCCGTTATCGAGTTTTTTCGAGGATTAGATAAATCTGAGGACGCATCGGACTCTAGAGATTTGATTCGCCAACTCGTTCATTACGGAGCCAATCACTTAGCTAAACCCCCGGGAATCTCCTTGAAGGAGAAGCCTTTCGAAGAAGTCTTAAGCCAGGCGCTTGGCTTCATCGAAGACGAACGTCTACACCAAGGATTTTGTGCCGCGCTTATCCGCCAGGCCGCGACGAAGGAAATTAATGTCGATCGCATTTTTGCGCTAATCGGCAATAATCCCTTCTTAGTGGGGAGAATTATCGACGAGGTTTTGATCTGTCTTAAAATCGTCAAAATTCTTAACCGAGATGAAGAGTTTATCTTACCTCGCGCGACGCTTCAGTTAGAACAAATTTTGACTGTAGCTAAAAACTTATTAGGAGTTAGCGCGAGAGGAACGGCAAGCCCATCTCCTTCCGAAATTAGCGGCTTAGCTTCGTTCGTAAAGGATTGCTTGCATGCAAAGAAATGATGTTATCGAGTTTCTTGGAAAGATAGATGACCACCTAAAAAAACACTGTCAGTCCGAGCTGCAAGGCCAGAAGTTTGAGCTTAAGATTTTTGGCAAAAGCGCGCTGATGCTCGCCGGCCTTCAGGACTCTGTTGGCACGGTAGACATCGATCTACTACGCGTAGATGGCCAGCCCACTCCCGAATCAAATGCAAACATCATCAAAACCTTAGAAGCAGAGTTTGGTCAGGCACGAATGAAGACTTACGGTTACTTTCTACAATTCGTAGAACCTGCAGTACCCTTCTTGCCTGCCGAGCCTAACTGGGTGCCGCTGGGTATCCCTTATGCTCACCTATCGGTTACATTCCTCGAGCCCAATCATGTGGCGGCTTCCAAACTATTTTCTGCGTTTTCCACTCCTCCTAGAAAACGGGACAAACAAGATATTGTTGCTTTGTTAGATCAAGGACTAGTCGACTTGAAGACCATATGCCCAATTGCCGATAAAATATTTGCATGGCAAGACGCTCGAAGCATCATCTACCCGAAAGTATACGCCTACCTCACCGAAGAGCTCATGAAAAAACATGGCAAAGTCAAACTCATGTACTGCCCAGATGATCAAGCTTAGTAAACTCTACCACCCGAACCCCGTCACCCCATTGGCGAGCAGATCTCGACCAAGAATCCAAAGCAGTCCCGCACGTAAGCCACGGTCTGCCCCCAAGGCTTAGTCTTAGGCGCACTCACCGCGACCGCCCCCGCCTTCACCGCCTGCGCGAACGCGCCGGCCACGTCGGGAGTCACGAGCCCCAGCTCAATCCCAAACGCCCGCGAGGCCGGATCCGCCTTCATGTACTCAAATCCGTGCGAACCCGCCGTTTCGTGGTGAACAAAACCCAGCTTCGTTTCGCCCGTGACCATTTCGCCGTATTGCTTGCTCTCGTGCAAAAATCCCTTCGCGAGCCCAAACGCCGCCGCGTAGAAGTTCTGCGCGCGCTCGACATCATTTACATACAAAAGCGTGTAGCCAAATTTCATAAGCCTCACTCTATCACTTCCCCCCGGAAATACTAAATCCCCAATGGTTTTCGAGCCCAGCCCACACCCGCACACACGAACTGGGCCGCTTAGCTCCGTTTTATTGAGCCCGGGCCCGACTACCGCCATACTGAGAACATGAAGAAATGGCCACAGTTACCGGTTTTTACTTTGGGGTGGTGTGTTTTTAATGGCTGCAACTCGGTCACCGACACCGTGTTCACGCAGAGCTGCAATGTTGCCGAGGATGCGATTTGTTACGATTACCCGGCTTCCGATACCGAGATCAGCCGAAACTGCTCGGTGCATGAGCAGGGTACCTATTCGACCTCGCTGTGCCCTACGGCAAACCGCGTAGGGAGCTGCTTTTTCAACGATGGTTCCAAAGCCGTGCGCTACTACAGCACCGGCAGTGGAGTTTCGGCGTGGAGCACCGATTCCGCCCGCAGCAACTGCAACGTCGGGCCGTTCGTGGAAAACTAGGCGCGGCGGGTTACTGCGATAGCGGCGACCCAGCCGGCGGCGAAAAACCCGCGGGACGCGCGAAAACTTTGAACTCCGAAACCACGCGAAAGCCGATCCGCTTCAAGATCGGTCCCGAAGTCGCCTGCTTCGCTAAGACCACGCCCACCGGAATGGATTCGGCGCGGAGGACGCCCAGCCGATGGGCCACGAGCGATCGGTAGATCCCCCGGCGGCGGAATTCTTCGCGCACGAACGCGCTGCCTAAGTTTCCGAAACCAGGCAAGCGATCCACGACGCCGGCGCCGGCGGGCGTTCCCTCATAACGGGCGAGAAAGCAGCTGAGCTTGCCTCGTTCACGCTCCATCACCTCGCGTAGATACTGCCGAATGGGCTCGCGATTCGTCGCGGGTGTCGCCCAGACCGAGATATAATCTTCTAAATTGGACTCGCCCAGTTCTTCCACCGTCACGCCCGGGGCGAAGTCCGACGGGCCAGCATCGGTTCCGATCACCAGACCGTAAGCTTCATGGTCGAGCAGAAATCCACGGGCCACGAGCGCGGGCTCCAAGGCGGCCTCGGACGGGCGCACCACCCACCAGCAAGCCGTCCCGTTCGCAAGATACGGAGCGATACCCGCGTCTATGATTTCCGCCGGTGATCGCGCAGGATCGTGAGCCCACGTCACGATGTTCATGAAGCCGTCTCGCCGCGCCGACGGCGTAATCATCTGGCGGATATGCTCGTTTCGCGTGTAGCGGGAATCGGCGCCCGCGATGCTGAAGTGGTCGATCGCCTGATCGATCAAGTGAGAGAATTCTGACGACATCTAAACTTGTCCCACCACGCGGTACTTGCCGTCCTTGCGCACCATGAGCTTGCACGCGACGAACTCGCGCCGCAGGGTAGCGACATCTGGGTGCCATTGCGCGAGCACGCGGCTGAGCTCGGCCTCCGAATAGATGCGTCCGCGCTCTAGCCGCGCGACGAGCTCGCGCAGCACGGGCAGGCGCTTGGCGCGCGCGACCGGAATGGCCTTGAGCCTTTCCCCTTCGAAGAACGTGCCCACGACGCGCGCCTCGGGAGTCGTGGCCCGGCGTTGATTCGAATGGCGCTCCAGATACTCCAGCAGCTGCACTTCGGAGACGCGCCAGTCTTTGCCCAGCTTGTAACCGGCGATCTCGCCCGCCTGCAGCTTGCGGTTGATCACCTGCGGGTTCATCTTCAGCACGTCGGCGATTTCGGCGGAGGTGAAGAACTTCAAGGGGTTTCCCGGGACGGGACGAAGAATGGGCGTTTTCATGCATCCAAACTAACACTATCGAAAAGTACTGAAAAGTACTTTTAACCCAACGTGCCCCACCCTCCTCATTAATAAGGACATTTTGCTCTTGGATACTTAAACTTCAACCCTCCTACATTTGACTTAACGCGTCATCATTGTTAAACCGTTTTAGAAAGGCCCACCCCGATGACGAAATCCTATTCCTCATTTTCCGTTTCCAGTATGGCCGCGCTCGGCCTGTTTCTCCTGGCGCCCCTGGCGCAGGCCTGTCCGAAGGCGACCCAAACCCAGGTGATGCGCAACGGCCGGCCCGTCACCATCGAGACGGTGAGCACGGACGAGCTGCTCGACTTCGTCCAAAAAGTACCGGCGCTCGAGAGCCTGTTTCGTCAGAACGAAGTGATGTACTCGTGCTTCTTGCGGCTGAAGCAGGCCCTGACTTGGGAACAAACCAAGATCCTCTTTGACGCCCTGGCCGAGACCCAGGGTGAAACCGGCTCCGACAACGATAAGTTGTATTACGGGCGTATCGTCGTCGAGTACGCCATTCTCTACCACTTCTACACCGAAAATAGGCTCAGCCTGTCGCTAGACGCCACCGTCGTCATTAGCCGCATGTTTCCGGATCCCACCGCCGGCGATCAGGCCCTGCAAGATTATTTTTATAACGTGAGCCCGCGATCACTAGCCGAAACCCAGAAACTAATCGATGCCCTCCGTTCCTCCCGGAAAGCTGAAATCATGGCCGCGGTCATCGATCTATTTTTGTCCGAGGCCGGAAAAACCCTGTCTCCCGAAGATGCGATCGCCCTGATCAAGCGCCTTGGCCAAGGATACCTGATCAACCAGAAGATCGAAGCTTACGTCCGCGCACGCGATCCCAAGCTGACTTGGGATCAGCTCAAATGGGTGCTCGATAGCCTCGATCCCGTAACGAACACGCCTCCCCAGCCCCACGACCGCCGGGAAACGAAAGATCGTATGATCCGCGCCTGGTATGGGTGGTGAGCCGATACGCGGCGCAACTCGCTCAACGTCCCACGCGATAGCGGCCCTCGTGAAAGGACAACACCCCGGGTAGGCGCCGGCGTAGGCGACTGATCACGTTCTTCAATCGATTCTCGCCGCTGAAGTAGTCGATCTGCGTGCCGTAGAGAGTTTCGATGAGCTCATGCTTCGTCTTGGGACCGCCCTGGATTTCCTGTAAAAGCCGCGCCTCCAAGCCGCGCGCCCCGTAAAACCGGGCGATCGCTTGTTTGGCCCGCTCGGCGCAGGCGCGATAGCGCGCCCGCCAAATCGGATCAGGGGTCCCCAGGAAAGGCCGCTCCCGGTAATCGGCGCGCAGGATTCTTCCCAGCACTTCCCGCGCCCCCCGGATCTCCGGATCGAAGGCAACGTCCGTGCGGCGAAGCTCGCGTAACGCGTCGGCGCGATATCCGTTGACCGCAAGGGCGAAGCCGAAATGGAGCCGTGCCTGGTAAAACTCGCGCGAGCCGTTTTCCGCTTCAAGATAGGTCGCGGAATCGCGCCAATATTGAAGCATGACCTCGAAGCTGGCGGCTTTTTCATACTCCAGCGCCACCTGCCCCAGCGCCGTTCCGGCGAGCGCGGGATAGCCAGCGTGAAGCGCGCGTTGGGCAATGAACTCCAGCTCCGCGACCGGGGACTTTTCCGGAGAAAGCTTTTGATCGACGGCGACGAAGTGGAAAAAAGATTGGAGCGACTTGCGTGAAGCCCCGATCTGTTCGAGCGCGGTGGCGGCCCGCCGGAAAAAATCGCGGGCGATCGCTAGCTCCCCCGCCGTCTCCCAAGCGAGGCCGCTGACATATAGGACTTCTCCGATCCAATCCGGGTCGTGAGCGGCGAGCCCCGCCGCCCGGCGGATCTGGATGGGGTCGAGGCTTCTTTCCAGAATCGCGATCTGCAGGCGAATGATCTCGAGCAGGCAGATGGGGACCGCGGCATCCGCCATCGATGCCAGCTCGCCGAGCGTCTCGCGTTGCCCGCGCGAAAACGCCAGCCACGCCTCGACATAAACGGACTCGGCCGTGCCGGGAGGCACCGAAAGCCGCCGGCGCACCAGCTCGGCGAAAGATTCGTTCATGAGGTGGGACCACTGGGGTATTGCCGGATTCGAAGCCATACTCGCTCCCACTTAAAACCCCGGCCCGGCCCCGGACTGACGCCCGCGGGAAGATCTTTCGTCAAGCCCGCATAACCTGGGCGCTTTCTCCGCCGATCGTCTACCTATCCAAATCTATCCGGGCCTTTCTACGCAAGTCGGATATCTCGACGTACTTTCGCGGAAGTCATGAAAGGACTTGCCATGAAACCCCTCTCCCCCTGCTTTGCTTTATTTATGATGATCGCCGGCCTATGCTCGGCCGCGTCTGCGGAAGACTTTACCCCCCAGGAACTACTCGATAACGACGTGGACTCCGCAGAGGTGCGCACTGCCCCCGCCCCGCAGGCGCTACCCGCCGCCGTCACCGATCGCCTGCGCAAACGCAACGAAGTCCAAGCGCTGAAGCGCGCCTTGCACGCGCGCGGGAGTCCCGTGACGGGAGCGAGCGTCCCCGTCGTCGTGCCGAAACGAAACGGCGGCCAGCAAACAGTGCTCGTCAGCCCCCAAAAGGCCCGGCAAATGGCGATCACCCCGAAACGCGCGCGGCCTGCTTCCGAGACCAGGGCGTCGCGTGACACGAGCGAGCGTGGGATCGGTGGAGACTGGTACTACCAAAGCGTGGGCTTGGATTTCACCTACTACGATTACGTGAACTCACTCAATTACCGTTTCTACACGTACTACGCGCCCTACGGCACCGAGAACATTGAAGTCGACTTCGCGTGGACCGACCTCGAATACCCTTACGATCGCGTGGACCTTTACGACAGTTACGGTCTTTGCGCGTCGTACTCGGGAAGCCATAGCTCGTTCATTTCCAGCACCTGCACGGGCAACCAGATCGACATCTGGGTCGTCACCGACGGGAGCATCGATGGCGAAAGTTACGACGGCTTTGCCATCAACGGTTTCCATTACTTCATCCCCGATGTAACGAGCCCCAACCACCCGCCCGTGGCGATCGGATACGCTTCGCCAAGCTCGGCCGAGCAAGATGAGACGATTTACTTCTACGGCTGGAATTCTTACGACGTCGACATGGACGACGACCTTCTGCAGTTCGAATGGCGATTCGGCGACGGGGACTACTCCTACGCCCGGAATCCCACTCACGTCTATTCCCAGCCCGGCGTGTACAACGTACGGCTGATCGTATCGGATGGCTATTACGATTCGGAAGACACCTTCACGGTGACCATCTACCCACGCCTTCCGGAAGCGCGATTCTCCGTGAATGCGACGCTCATCGCGATGAGCAATCCGCTGAAAGTGACTCCGACCTACGATTTTCGCGCCAATCTCTTCCAGTTGGATTGGGGAGATGGCGCCGTGCAGGCGCTCACGCGCGCCGATCGGTTGGTACAGCACTACTATACGGCCCCCGGTGTTTATACCGTCGTGATGACGGCTTGGAACGATGTCGGCGCCGACAGCGCTTACCTGAGCATCCAGGTGACTGATGAAGAGATCGCGCCGCGCCTGGCGCTCGTCAACCAAACCACGCTCGATAACCGCCAAGGCAAGCAGTACACGGTGAATCCGCGCTATCAGTACAGCGACGACGGGCACATCACGGCGGCGCAGGTCGACTTCGGCGATGGTTCGCCCAGCGTGACCCTGCCGTGGAACGCCTACCAGACCACGGCGAACCACGCCTACCAACTCAACGGCCAAAATCGCGCCGGGGTGTATTCCATCCTGGCCAGCGTGACCGACAACGCGGGCCTGGTCACCACCCACAGCTACGTGTTCGAGACGAAGAACCTGCCGCCGAAGCTGAATAAACGCGTGAAGATCAAGAAACAATGCGCGCTCGCCAAGTGCACGTTTGATTTTGGTCCGAACGTCACGACGGCGGAGCAAGCCTTCGGCGACGCCGACGGCGCGGTGAAGAGCTTCTACTGGGACTTTTTCAAAAAGGATAAGGTCACGCCCGTAACCGCCTGCAAGCGTGGGCTCGAGCTCACGGCGCGTTGCGATTTCGGCGCGACGGGCGTGCACCACGTGCGTCTCACGCTGGTCGATAACGCCGGCAAGGCGACGGCGTACTGGGTGAAAACTCCGAAGTTGAAGTTGCCCTAGGCTTGCTGGTTTGAATGGTATGCAGAGTTGGAAAACCCATTTTTGGGTAGCCCTCATGACGGTCATGATGACCCCGGTCGTGGGCCGGGCCGCTTGCCCGGCCCTCCGGCCGGATCGCGTGAGTCACCATTTCGAGTTGCGTGCGGTCCAAGCTTTCATAGACGAGCTGGAGCGCTGGGAAGAGCTTTCGGCTGCGGAGTTCAATCACGAGATCGAAGCCTGTTACGATCGCGTACACGCACGGATCGCTTCGGGCGACGTCTTTCAGGCCTTTCACCGCGCCGTGAAGGAAATCGTATTTTTGGGAGAATTCGATGACCCCGCGGATCGCGAACGGAAGTCGCAGCCGGCCGTGCGCGGCCGTATGACAAGGCGGGAAATTCGTGAGCACCCCGATCGCGTCAGTCCTTTCGAATTCTTGCCGCTGACTTCTGTTTTCCCAACGGATTCGGTGAAGGCGGAGTTGGCGGCTCACTACCTTGAAGCTCGCCTAGCGGCGCTGACGGTCGGCGAGTTTCTGGCTCCGCTTTCCGTGATCACGGACACCGACATTCGGGATGATCTGCTGTGGGCGTACTTTGAAAAGAATTTGGCCGAGCTGCGGCAACTCCAGGACGTCACCCGATTAAGCGCGGCCCTCACACCCCGTGAGCGGGAACGCATGCTCCTCCGTTGGGTCGACGCTCAACGCTAAGCGCGCGACCACTTTACCACTCCACCGAAACAAAACCGTGCCCGCCATCGGCGCCCACGCTCCCGGTACCGTATCCCGAGGAGTTGCCCGCCCGATAGAAACTCCACCACACGCCCGGCGGGCTGGCCGGAGAATAGGCGATGAATCCGTCGGCACCGGGGGTATAAAGCGAATTTGCCCCGCGCCCACCCTGGGCGACCAGCCGCACGCCCGCAATCTGAAACGCGGAATCGGCTCCCGTATTTCCCGGTGCCCCCTTTCCATCGGCTCCCCCCGCACCCACGGTCGCGGTGAACTGGGTCGACCCGTTTAGAGCCACGGTCGCGCTGAGCTCCCCGCCGTATCCCCCGAAAATGTGGCCGCCATTTTTTCGCCAAGCCCCGCCACCCCCTCCGACCAAGCGAACCCTGACCTTGGTGACGCCGGCAGGGAGCTTGATCGTTTGCGTGCCGGGATTCGTTAAGAAGTAAGCCGCGCGGGGGCCACCCAGCTCCGGAGGGATGCATTGCTTCGTAAGCGCGTTCCAGCTAAAACCGGCCCCGATGGACTTACAGGCCGCTTCCGGCGTGGGTTTGCAAGCCATACCGTCCCACTCCCAGCTCGTACCCAACTTCGCACAGGCGGACTGCGGCGTGGGTGAGCAAGTCGTGCCATTCCACTCCCAGTTTTCTCCTAGGTTCGCGCACACCGCGTTGGTTGAGCAATCGACGACGTCCCGCAGTTTGCCCGATGGATCACTCGGCGTGGGCAACGTGGAAAGCTGGATCGGTACCGCCACGCTGATATCCGCAGAGCCCACGCTATTGCGACGCCGACCGTCCACCTCGACCGTGGCGAGGTAGTTCACCGCCCCGGCCAGACCCCGCGCGGGATCGGTGATGCGCTGGAGTCGCCCCAAGCGAATCTGCGAGACGACTAGATTGCTATCAATCGCTTTCCCATTCGTGAGAAACAAGCTTCCGGTGGGATAATAAATGGCCGATACGGGATAGTCGTAGCAGTACTCTTTTTGCTGGTCATTTCCTTCGGTCACGAACGCGAACGAGTCGCTGCCGGCGACGCTCCGGCCCCCCCCACCCCGCTTACACTGGTCTTTCGGAGGTGATTCCGCCAGGCGAACGAACTTCGAAATGGATTCGGACGTGTACTTCTTCAGCATGGCCCGACAGCCACCGCCATCGAGGAGAATCTTCTCCAGCTGGAAGCGGGTTTGCTGAAGACTTGCCTGCGTCTCGGTTCCCGTCAGCCCCCGCTTCCCCTGCAAGATAACCTCGGAGCTAAAATATGCCATGCCCGACAGCAGGGCCGCCATGAGCATCATCTCGATGAGGGTAAAGCCGGATTTTTTATCCATCCCCTGATTTTAGGGAATTGTGCGCGAAAAATGGCGGGCCGCGTGCGGGACGGAAGAATGCGCGCTTTCTCGTGCTTTCTGAGGCTTAGGAAATAGAGGAGGACCCAGGTCGCCGTGGACCTAGCCGTAGACCTAGATGGGCGCGACCTGCGCCGGATTACCGACAAAGTCGGCCGGGATCTCCGGCATGTCGATGTACGTGGTAAACCAATCGCTCAAATCAACTAGCGAAGCCGCCGCCGATATCTTTAAACCACCGACCGTGAGGTTCGTCACCACCGCGCCCACGGCCACCGGAACGTAGTTGCCCTGCCCGTCGGTGAAATACCCTACCGCCACGTCTCCCGCGAGCGCGAATACCTGCGTTTGATCCGTGTACTCGATCCCGATCAAGTGCTCGAAGCCCGCGCCGACGATTCCCAGCAGCGCCTGGGGCCCCATCGAAATCCCCCAGATGGTACGTATTTCCGGGTGAAATCCTGCCACGTCTCCGGGCAGTGGCGCGAGGGTTGGAATCTGTACTTCTTGGGCTTCCGGCAGAAGGTCTGCCTGGGTGCCCGTGGGAACCCGAACCGCACAAGTGGTAGAGTTCCAGGCGACCTGCGAGTCAAGCTGTACCAGGGCAACGTCATTCTCAAAGGTCATCGGGCTGTAGTTTTCATGTAGATAGATGCTGGAAACATCTAGCTGGACCGCGTTCCCGTCTTGGGAATAATCAAAATAAGGCGTCCCCACGACGATCTTGAGGTTTGCCGGAACCAAGCCATCCAGACAATGGGCGGCGAACAATGCCGTCGTATTCCCCACCAGCGCGCCCGTGCAAGTCAGCTGGTTGTTCACGAGCAGCTGCGCCAACCAGGGAGCCCCTTCGCTAGGGGCGGTTTCACAGTATCCTACGGCAACCGGCGTACTCGGTCCCGACGATGCAGTCGGCGTGGGAATCGGAACCGGCGGCGCAAGGGTGGAACTCGCAGAGCCTCCCCGCGAAAAGGCGCCGCTGTTGGCTTTGCCGATCATCTTGAGCGCGTTACAACCCGAGGTCATTGCCCCCAGGGTGATCCAGACGATCGTATTGCGTAGCGCGTTCATCTTAGATTCTATTCTACGCCCTAAAAACCGGCGACTCTGAAGAAACGGTTAACTCTTTATGAATCCTCCGCCAATTCCGGGCCTTGGCGGAGGATTGAAGGGTGTGTCCTTTATGGCCCACACCCTTGGTTATAGGCGTTGAGAAACGCGTTGAAGTCGTTGGCGGTTAGGCCTCCCGTCACGTCGAAGTCGGCCCGCGGATTACCCGCCGCATAGAGGTTCATGAACTGAATGAACTCGTTGCCGGTCAGTTTCACGCTCGCGCCGTTGAACGCGAGCGACGCCTGACAGCCGTCGTTGTCGCCAATGGCCACGACTTTACTGCTCGCGCCGCCGACCGAATAGGCCGCATCGGGAATAATCGACGCCTTCGCCCAGCGCGTGCCGCTGTAAGTGGTATTGTTGATCGCCGCGACGGTGAGGACCTTCGACGCCGCTCCCGCGGGAATACTGACGACGGGGTTCGCCCCGCTCAGCACGGTAGCGCCATCGCGCAGCAGGTAGTCGGTGCCGTTGACGGCGCTGCTAGAGAGCGAGAGCTTCACCGAAAGCGCCTGCGCGGTGCTGCCCGTGCGCGATAAGACGAGGCTCACGGTGGCGCCCACGTTCGCCTCGAAAACCGCGGCCGGGCTCGGGCCGGTGATCGTCACGACCGCCGCGGGCGGCGTGCCGGAATCCAACCCATACCAGTAGCGTGCATAAGCGAGCACGCCTGAGGCCATGCGCAGCGGAGTGGCGCTGGCTTGGTAAGTGAGCTTATTGAGCTTGCGTGCTTGGGCGAAGAACGCCGCCACGCCCGTCGGATCGCCAAACGGTAGACCCAAGTACGTGGAAATGTCCACATCGGGGTTGCGGAAGGTCGTAGCCGAAGACGAGCAGCTTCCCGTCAGGTCGTTCGTGCGGGAGAGAAACTGCGAGCAGCTCATCGAATCATACGGAAAGAACCGGCTATATCCGGCACCCGGATTATTAGCGTTCACGGCAAAGTACTTGTTGCCGCTGAACGAGATGCCTCCCGTACCCGAGTTACTGGAGGACGGAAAGTTGTTGCGCGCGTGATCTACCGCAAAGACATTTCCGCTCACGGGCATTTGTAACTGGTTCGCAATGAACTGTACGTTACTGTTCACCACCGAGCAACCTCCCCGACACTCTTGCATGAAAGACGTGACGGCTTCGAGATGCTCGGGGTTTGGGCGTGACCAATTATATACAATGTTGCGCTCGATCCGGGCGCCGTTCATGGAACCATTGATGGAGATCCCGCGTAGACTCGCGTAGTTCGAATCCCCCGTCCCGTAGCGATTATGCGCGATGATGTTTTCGAAGAGCACGAGTCCCGGCGCCGGGGTGGCGATCTCCAAGCCCCAGCCGCGGCGAGTGCCCGGCTCGTAATCGGCGCCTTCCCAATACAAGTTGCCGCTCACGCGGGTATTCGTGTCGCAGCACGCGAGCAGGCCAATGGCCGTGCGCAAGAAAACGTTTTTCTCCACGATGCCGTTTACCGAGGTAAATTTGCCGCCATCGGGGAAGCCCACGAGGTTTCCACGAAATACGGCGTCGATTACCTGGCCATCGTTGTAGCCGATATACGTACAGTGAGCTTGACCGTTATCGCCCACCGGTGTCTGCTCGTAGTTGTCGGTGCGCACGCCGCAATGATCAAACGAGTTTTCCTCGACCAACACGTTGCGTACGCTCGATCCGTCCGAGGGCCCCGTGGGGTGGCCTGCGTCGATATAAAGTCCGCCGCCTCGCCAAAGCGCGCGCGTGGAATGAATGACGTTCCGGCGGACGAAAATATTTTCGAGTTTGCCGTTCGGATTCGGCCCGCAACAGACGTGCAGGCGCACGGGATTGAACGACTCATGCACGAGCCGCGTGAAGTTCTCGACTAAGTTGTCTTCGATCAATACGTTTTTCCAGTTATTGAGAAAGGTAATGGCTTCGCGGTCTTGGCTGCCGTTGAGCCCGGAACCGACGAAGTGAAGGCCCGTAATCGCTAGGCGATCGTGCTTGAAGCCGATATACCCTTCCTGGACGTACGAGTAGAAAAAGGGCCGATCCACCGCGGTGCGCAGAAGAGGCCGCTCGCAACTGGAGTGGCCGGGGTTCTGAACGCAGTTCGCGGGAGCCTCGTGATACGAGCCAATGACCATCCACTTGCCGGAAGTTCCGCCAGATTTCTGCCAATTGCCAGGAAAGCCGTCCCCGCCCGGTGTGGCCACCCACTCGTCACCCCGCCGAAGGAGCAGCTGATCGGGAAAATTGTCTCTCAGGGTATTGTAACCTGCCGTGATGCTTCGCTTGGGCCCCTGAGGGACCCCGGCCACAACCACGCCCGTCACCACGGGGTGAAGCCCATCATTACTATCGGAGCCCAGCGAACGGCTGACGTAAACGACGCGCGAGGAAGCATCGGGTAGTAGCACGCTGTAGCCATTGGCATCGAGCGGAGGCTGGTTCGCCTCGGCGGGATATGCGGCGAAAACGACGAGCGCGAAAAGCCCGGCCAGAACACGTCCACGTAGCTGATCCATAATACTACCACCCCAGGTAAAACGACCCCTCACCCATTCAGCGTACGCCGGGCAGGTCGGGAACGCCCCGAAAATGGCTAGGAATCATCCAAGTGTCGCGCACAGTCGTTCACAGGCGGTCGGCAGCCGCGACCTTAATCCTATGCTTTCATGCGGGAAAGCCGCGATTGGGTAATTCCGTATCTATTCGGGGGTCCGCGTGCTACGTTCGGCGGGTTAGTCATTCCGCTTCTATCGAGTCTGCGGGCATAGGGCCCCTATCCTCCTTGGTTGCTCCCAGCCTTTAGGAGGTTCAAATGGGTAAAAAACTATACGTAGGCAATCTGCCTTATTCCGCCAACGAACAATTTCTCAACGACACTTTCGCGCAATGCGGGAAAGTCGAATCGACGACGGTGATCACTGATCGCGAAACTTCTCGTAGCAAGGGCTTTGGTTTCGTGGAGATGTCCACCGACGAAGAGGCCGCCAACGCGATCGCTCAGCTCAACGGCTCGGAGATCGAAGGCCGCGTGCTGAAGGTCAACGAAGCGCAGCCGATGGTCACGCGTGACCGTAGGCCTTCCCGCTACTAATTCACTTCGGGCCGCCCCCGGTTTCGGCCGGGGGCGGCCTTTTTTAATTCCGAAAGGCGGTCCCATGACCAAGACCCAACTTCGCTGCTATAGCTGCCGCCGCGCAGTTCACGCGCAGGACGGACAATGGCATCCCGACGGAAATCAGCAAGTTTTCCGCTGCCACACTTGCGACAAAGCGCAGACGGAGGCCGCCAAAAAAAGCATGAACGCGAAAGTCCGAATTCATGGGTAGGCCCGGTCCCGCAACCCAGGCCAAGCGCGCGCGCGAGCGGAGCCGGCAGGAGCGCAAGCAGGAAAAACAGGCCAAAAAAACCCTGCGCAAAGAGCTGAAGAAAGAGCGCGCCCAAAATACGGCGGACGGCATCGACCCCGACTTAGTGGGCATTCGGCCCGGACCCCAGGCGCCGATCGACGACTTGGACTAGATGCGAATGGCCCCGCGCAGGGTACGGGGATATTCCATCGCCTTGTTGCCAAACGGAGATCCGCTGACGGCTTGCAGGCCCCCCGTGACCTCGTCGACCCGAAACACCTTAAACCCTACGCCGCTGGCGGGAGTGGCGATGAGAAACTCGTCGCTGGAATCCAGCTGAGCCTGCGAGCGGCTGGAAGAAACCCCGGCCGAACTCGTCGTCATGAATTGCAAGGCGCCCGTCGTCGAGCTCACGCGGTAAGTACTGTAATCTCCCGCGCCATTCACGATATACGCCTGGCTCAGATCCGAGCGCACGGCTACGTTGGAAGTCGATATCGCCAGGGCGCTGCTCGCGTTGCTGAGCACGCCTGCGGAAGACAGCTGCAGCGGCATGAATTGGGTCGTGGAAAAAGTCAGCACCACGCCGCTTGGAAGGAGCCCCGCCGCCGTCAAGTGCGTCATGGCGGTGCCTTGAAAAGCGTTGAGCTGCAACTTCTGCGCGAAGCCGCTGCTCGCGTCAAACGACATCGGATAGAAACCTTGATCATCGGACGAACCGACCAGCAGGAAACGCTCGCTGGGATCCAGCCAAAGGCTCGTGATGTTGCTATTCTGGATGCCCACTCCCTTGGTGATGACTTCGGAAAAAGAACCCGTCGTGGAATCGAAGGAAATGACCGTCATCAAGCTGAAGTTGCCGCCGGTGCCGCGAAAACCGACGAAGATCCAGCGCCCGTCGCTTGACGTTTCAAGCGCGTCGATGGCCAAGCCCGGATTGCTATTCACCGAGGGGCGATACGGCGAATTCGGGGAAACCTCAAACAACCCCGTCTCGATATTCAACTTGTAGACGCTGATCGCGTTCATGGTCGCGACCACGATCAACTTGCCGGCGGACTTCACCCCGACGATGGGAGTGACGGCGTTGACTACCTGAATTTCCTTCGGTGAATCCGTCAAGGCGGTAAGCGCCCCCGTGGAGGAGTCCAAACGAAAGAGGTGAAGCTCGCCGGGATTTCCCGCCACCACGCCCGCCACATACGTGACCTGCGAAACGGGGCGGCTGAAGACGGTGCCGCACCCGACCAGGAGCGGCAACGCCAAGGCGAGGAGAATGGCATTGACCATGATCGCCATCATTATTACATAGAAGAGGAAACGTGGGCTTGATGTTTTTTATCTCCATTGCCGCTTTTGGAATGAATTCGGGACCGACCCTGAAGGTCACGCTGGAGTCCTCCGCCCCCGCCGCACACCCGACCGCTATCGTCGAGATTTCGAACTCCACCCCCCATCCCCTGCGTTTTTTGCGCTACCCGGACCCGGTCCTGCAGGCGAGCCACAGCTTCCAGGTAGCACTTCAACGCCGCATCGGCATGCGTTGGGTGCCGCTCGAAGCTAACGTACGAGTGATCTCCGAAAAGGCCGCGCACCCTTTCGAAGAAGTCACGCTTGCGCCGAAAGAAAAGTGGTCGGTGAACCTGCCCTTGGCGGAAGTGCTCGTCGACAGCCGTGGCCACGCATTTTCATTTACGTCCGGCCGCTACCGCCTGACCGTGCGCTGGCGCGCGCGCGCGGGCGATCCCCAATGGGGATCCAAGCCCGTTGAGTTCCGCATTCCCTGAGCCTGGCACACCTCTTGTAGATCTCTCCGTAAAAGGAGAATTGAAAATGAAGAAGTTACTTGGAAGTTTTGCGCTCGTGGCGGCGATCGCCGCCAACCCGGCTTGGGCCAATAAAGGCTGGAGCGATGCGGATTATCGAGAATGGAAGAAGGAACTCGCTTTAACCGAAGCCCAGAGCGCCAAAGTGGACGAAATCCACGACCGCAGCCGGACAAAATTTGATTCTTTACATGACCGGAAGCTCGCGCTGAAGGAGCAGATGAAATCCGCTTTTGATAAAAATGCTTCTGACGCAGAGCTTCGCCGTATCCATCGGGACATGATGACGGTCAAAAGTGACATGATGAAACTCAAATTCGACAAAATGCTCGAGGTCCGTAAGCTCCTGACCGCCGAGCAGAACAAAAAATTCATGGATCTGAAGGAAAAGTACCGTCGAGAGAAGGACGAGGATTGATGGAGCATCGATTTCAGGATCGCGCGCAGGCCGGCCGTCTCTTGGCGCGCGCATTGACCGAGGCCTTGGAAGCGCCCGATGAGTCGGGCGCTTCCCGTCTGCCCCATCTGATCGACGCGTGGGTGCTCGCCCTGCCGCGGGGTGGGGTGCCGGTGGCCTTCGAGGTCGCCCAAGCCCTCTCACTTCCATTGGCCGTGCTTGCCGTAAAAAAAATCGGCGCCCCGGACGAACCCGAATACGGCATCGGGGCTATCGCGGAAGACGGGTTTTACTGGATCGACCCCATCGCTTCGCGCCGCCTGGGATACCGAACCGGAGACATAGAGCGTATCCTACTGGAAAAAAACCAGGAAATCGGCCGCCAGATCGAGAACTACCGCGGCGGCCGCTCCTTGCCCCCTTTACAAGGTAAAACCGTCATCCTCGTCGACGATGGCTTGGCCACGGGGGTGACCGCCCGCGTGGCCGCTCAGTATGTGCGTGCCTGCGGCGCCAAGTATGTCCTGCTCGCCGTGCCCGTCGGAGCGGCGGCGTCGGCGATGCGGCTGCGGGCTTCCGACTTCGACGAGGTGGTCTGCCTGAACGAAGCCCCGGATTTTGAAGCCGTCGGCCAGTACTATGACGATTTCCACCCGGTCACCGACACCGAGATCTTAGAAAAACTAGGCGAAACGCCCGGGATCGGCGCGGACGCGATGCGCGCGGACTCCGAAATTCCGGTACCCATCGGTCGCGGAAAAACCACTCCGGGGTGGTGGGTAATCCCGCGGGGGCACCATGGGCTCGTAATTTTCGCTCACGGCAGTGGCAGCAGTCGTTTGAGCCCGCGTAACCGCGCCGTCGCCAGCGCGCTGAACCGCGCCGGATTCGCCACCCTGCTCTTTGATTTACTGACGGAACCCGAAGCGACGAAGGAAGAAAACGTCTTTGACGTCGAGCAGCTGGCCGCTCGGTTGGTCGAAGCCACCCGGTGGGCCAAAAAACAAGAGCGCACCCACAATCGGCCCATCGGGTACTTCGGCGCCAGCACCGGCGCGGCAGCGGCCTTGGTAGCGGCCTCCACCCTGAGCCGAGACGTCTGCGCGGTCGTGTCGCGAGGCGGCCGACCGGATTTGGCGCGCAACGCCCTCACCCGCGTCACCGCCCCTACCCTTTTGATCGTGGGCTCGTTGGACCGCGAAGTCCTGGCGCTGAATCGAGAAGCCTTGGGCCGCCTCCCCGATGGTCAGCTCGCCGTCATTCCCGGTGCCGGCCACCTCTTTGAAGAACCCGGCGCGATCGAGCAGGTGTCGCACGCGGCGGCGCCCTGGTTCAAACGGCATTTCGCGAACTCGAAGCTAGGAGGAGTCTGCGGGCACGCGCGCACCGGAGCGGCATAGTTTTTCAATGGGCGCGCGCTATCTGCTCGCGCGCGTCCAAATAAAAATCAGGATACAGCCGATGAAAATGGCATACGCACCTTTTACGATATCGGGCGCCGATGCGTAGACAAAGAGGCCCACCCCACCGGCCAGCATCGTGAGCGTGGCGATGATCTTAGTCTGCAGCCGAATCACCTGCCCGCGTTGCCAATCTTGAACCGGCGGGCCCAACCACTTATGCTCAATGAGCCAGACGTGAAACTTCTCCGATCCCTGCTTGAAGCAAAACGCCGCTAGAATTAAAAACGGCGTCGTCGGCAGAAGAGGCAAGAACAGGCCGATCACGCCAATCACCACGAGCAGGATGCCGCAGCCATTGAAAAAATAGGCGCGCAGCTTGCGGGCCTGCGCCACTGTTTTCGACATTCCTTCTTTGTACCAAATTTTGCCCTTCCTGCCAGCCGATGTTAAGCTGAGGGTCGTGTCCGCCCCTTCTCGCCCCCAGCTGAATCACGTTGCGTTCCTCGTGCGGGATGTAAAGAACCTCGCCGCTGGGTGGCAGGAGCAGGGTTTTCCGGTAGGCGCCCTCGAGGATTTTCCTGGCGAAGGCACGCGCGAAGCTTACGTGGGACCCCCCGGCTTCACCGGTCGGCTCTTGCTCCTGCAAGCCATCGGTCCGGGCCCCTACGCCCGTGCGCTCGAAAAACGGGGGCCCGGGCTTCATCATCTTGGCATCGATACCTTGGATCTGGAAGGATACTTGGCGCGGCTGGAAGCCGGCGGCTGGAGCCGGCACCCTGTCACCGAGCAGTCGCTTGCGCGCCATCGCACGGCCTATCTTTACTGCCGCGAGGTTCCCACGCTCCTGGAGGTTCACGCGCGTGACCCAATTTCCACTCCGTCGCACTTCATTCATAAAGTGGAAATCCCTACGACTTTACTTGCTCCCTTGCAGGCGATCGAGCTCGGAGAACTTCACCCCTCGCCCAATGAGCACGCGTGGATCACCTGTCAACGAAAACGGCTCCGGCCCGTTTAGGTCCTTGAAAGGTTGCCCCGCCGATTTTGGACTAGCAGCACCACGAACACAATTCCGCTCAAAATAGACAACAGGATCGGCAAACCCCATAGTGCGAAGAATTCGTTATGGGCGGCCCGGCTAGGATCGCGCGCGTCGTACACCACCGGCACCACGTCCCCGACCCGACGGCGACAGGCTTCCGGCGGTTGGTTGTGTCCACGAACCTTTCCAGCGGCGATGGAAAGTCGATGCTTGCCCTGCGGAGAAGCGTACTCTGCTTGCATGTAAAACTTCGTGCAGTTGTACGACGGTCGCCGTTTTCCCCCACCGCAGCGAGAGTTTTCCCCAAAAATCTCGCGCACGGTGCCTGTCGTTTCCACCGCGTGCCGCAGGAAAAACACGCGATTCCCGGCAAACCACGCCGCCAGCACGAGCAGCAGCACGCCCGCGCCTTTGAGAAAACCGACGAACGCGCGGCTCATCGCTTTCCTTGCCGGACAGACGCCGTCACCACGCCCACCAGTACGGACGCCCACACGAGATAAAACACGAGAAAGAAAATCACGCTGGGCTTGCACGCTGCCGTCAGCGGCGAAACGTATTCACGCACATCTTGAAGGAGCGCGAGATAGAAAACGCTCAGGATAGACCGCCCCAACCCTCCCCAACGCACAGGATCCATTTCGCCGAAGAGATAGTAACCGCCGATGGCGAAGATGTATCCCAAGACCGCCACCACGATGGCGGCCATCCCGACCTCATCGAAAGACTCGCGCAAGCGGTCCATAAAGCTGCGCAAACGCTCAGAAGCGGAAAAAAGTCTTAATACGCGCAAGACCCGAAGCAGTCGGACAACGAACGCAAACGCACCCACGCCCGGAAAAAGCGAAAGGGTCACGATACCGAAGTCGAAGAGATTCCAAGATTCCTTAAAAAAACGGGCATAATGAGGGCCGTATGCGCCAATTCTGACTAAGATCTCGACGACAAACGCGACCTGCGTGAAATAAAAGAGATATAAGAAGAAATCCGCGTAACTTTCGGCCAATTCTGGCACGGTCTCTAACCCCATCCCGGCGGCTACGAGTAGAATGAGCAATAAAATAGTAGACTGAAAAACTTCCGACCGAGTGAGATCCTTACAAAATTTTACCATAGTAAAAGAGTAGTGCCCCTTCGCGTTAACAACAAGGAAAACATGCCGCTCGGCGCCTTGCCAGACGCGGCGTAGCTCCATATAAGTAGCGGATATGCAAAGGCGTAACTGGTCCATTCGAATCGGAATTTTACTTTTCGTATTGCCAGCTTCATTCGCTCTTTCCGCGGGCCCGACTGCGCCAGCGTTGTCGACGCCTGCCCCACAGGACGCCAAGATCAAGGAGCTGACCCGACGCATCGAGGTGCTCGAAAACGGCCAAGCGGAATACGTGACCAACGAAGATCGCAAGGCCCAGGTAAATTCCTTCTTACATAACCGACTCACGCTGGGGGGTTTCTTCGAAGGAGCGTTTACGGTGCTCACGGGCCCCGATACGAAAACGCAGGCGGTGAATTCGTCGGATGCGTTGGGATTGAATTTAAGTGCAGAATTTCTTCCCAGCCTGCGCTTCGCGAGCCAAGCGGTATTTTTCTTGGGACCAAACTTATCCAACCCCCACCACCACCCCAACGCGACCACCCTGAGTCTTCCCATGGGCCGGATGTATACGAGCTACATTTATGGTGCGCTCATCCCCCAAGGATACCTTGAGTTTGACCTCAGTGAGTCGCATCACATTCAAGGTGGACTGGGCTATGTCCCGTTTGGCACTTCGTTTCAACAACGCGAACCCGTGCTCTTCCTGCGTCGATCGGGACCGGAGATGGGCCGGACGACGAATCTCGTGACGCCCGTGTGGTCGGGCGTGCACCTCTACGGCCGTTTTCACTCGGCGGCGTCGAGCTGGGGCTATAACCTCTACACATTCTCACCGATTGAAAAGCCGCAACTACCCGGGGTCGGCGCACGCGTGTGGTGGGCGACGGCCGCCGAGCGGCTCACGCTTGGGATCTCCTCCCAATTCGGCAAGCGCGATCAGGACACGTTCAAGACGTGGGGCTTGGATATGAAGCTTAAGTCCCATCCTTTCGTCGTCACGTCGGAATTCGCCCGCCAGACCTCGGCCGCGGGGGACCCCTGGTCCGTTTATTTCGAACCGTCCGTCGCCGTGTACGAGGAAGACTGGCTGGTTTACGCGTTCATCGACTACGCCGACAGCGCCCAAAACCGCGTCGGCTCCTTAAGCGCGGGCTTCGCTGATCCGTACGAGCTACTTGCCTACGGCGCCGGCGTGAACTGGCTGCCGACATCCTTCACGCGCATTCGCCTGGGGTTGGCCATGCAAAACTACATTGGCTCGACCGCCGTGATCGCGGGCCAAAACCGCGACTTTATGGTGTATGACCTTTCCGCGGGGGTCGCCTTTTGAAGGATTGGCTCACCCATTTACGCTTCGGTCTTCTTCTGGCCTTCTGCGCGACCGGATTTCCGTGTGCGCTCGCGTCCGACGAGCCGTCGGCCAAATTCGCCGTAGTGGTAAATGCCGAAAATCCCATTACGAAGATCGACGCCGAAGAGCTCTCCAACTTTTTCCTAAAGAAAAAACGCGCTTGGCCCGATGGCACGGGGATCCGCTTCGTCGACCGGACGGATGACTCCCCGGAGCGTAAGCACTTCCTTCGCTCCGTGGTGAAGAAAACCGGCCGGGAGGTCGACCTGTTTTGGATCGGCCAGAAGCTCTACACCGGAGACAGCGCCCCGATTCAAGTGACCTCCGACTCGCTCACCGCTTCCCTGATCGCGCGTTTCCGGGGCGGCATCGGCTACGTTTCGCCCGACTTCACGGGAGCGCCTGGGGTAAAGAAAATTGAGGTGGTTCCGTGAACACCATTCCCGCCTTCAGTCAAACCTCTTCGCTGATCGATCACTTGCGGCGGCTGGTGCTCGGCGTGGCGGTGTTTTTTCTGATCGGCGCGGCCGTTATCTTTCTTTCTAGCCAGAAGTTCTTGCGTGGACTGACGGAAGTGAACACGGCGAACGAAATCATGGAAATCACGAGCCAGGTCATGGAGAGCCTGGACGGCTCGGCAGAGAACCTAGAAAAGCTCTTCGCTTCCAAGCTCGTCAGCGACACCCGATACGCGTATCGCGCCGGCATGGTGCGCGCGCAAGAGGACATCCAGCGAGCGCTCGCGCGGCCGCGGATGCGACCGGAGATCGTGGACCTGCTCCGAGCCGGGCAACACGCCATGTACCAGTACAGCACCGTGGTCGAGACCGTGTTCAGCAAGATCGCGAACGTGCGTAAATCCTTCCGAATCGAGGAAATCCGCAGCGACCTCTTGGTCGCGCGGCAATTCCATCAGGACGCCGTCGATGCTCTGCGTAAGGTACAAATCACTCTGCGGCAGCAAAGCGATCAAGCCTTTCTCGACGCCTACCAGCAGCGCCACCTCCCCCTCGTGGTAGCCTTGATTTTCGCCGTGGCCTCCACCCTCATCCTAACCGCGCTTGGATTAGGGATTGTCCGAAAGTTTGGCCGCGCCGTAAACAACCTGCTCACCGCCACGGACCGCGTCGCGCAAGGTAACCTCGACTATCGCGCCGCCATCATCAAGCGCGACGAGATCGGGAAGCTAACCTACGCTTTTAACACCATGGTCGATAACTTGGCGCAAGGGCACGACCGACTGAGACGCTCGTTGAACCGTACGAAGCGCCTGCAGGCCACGACTACCGCCTTGGCCGAGGCGCTGCGCTTGGACCAGGTGGCCGAGATCATTCTCAACACCTGTTTCGAGTCGGTCCAAGCCAACGCCGGGATGATCTTCGTGCTCACGGAAGACCGCCTGGGGCTGGAGATCATGCGCGCCGCCGGATATCCCGAATCCCTGGTCAAATCCTGGCCCCGCATCGGCATCAACGAGGATTTACCCGTGCCGGAGGCCTACCGCACGGGACGCCCCCTCTTCCTCGAGAGCGCCGCCCAACTCCAACAGGATTTCCCGGTCCTGCGCTCACGGCCGACTCCGTACGCCTCCACGGCGGTGATCCCCCTGCTGATTGAAGGCAAGGTCTTCGGGGTGCTCGCCCTCAGTTTCAACCAGCCCCAGAGCTTCGCGCACGAAGACCGCGATTTTCTGCTCACCTTGGGTAGCCAATTCGCCCAGGCCCTGCACCGGGCGCAACTTTACGACAACGCCCAAAAAGCCATTCGCATCCGCGACGACTTCCTCTCCATCGCTTCCCACGAGCTCAAAACGCCGCTCACCCCGCTGAAGCTGCAGCTGCACGGGCTCGTGCGCCACGCGCAGAAAGGCACGCTCAAGGATCTCACGCCGGAGAAACTCAAACAGCTCGCGGAAAGCTCCGACAAACAGATCGGACGCCTCACTCACCTCATCGACGATCTGCTGGACGTTTCCCGCATCAGCGCCGGCAAGCTCAGCCTTAACTGCGAGGAATTCAATCTTTCCGAGCTAATCGAGGAAGTCGTCAACCGCTACCAGCAGCAACTCGTGGCCGCCAACTGCACGGTCGACGTGCAAATCGAGCCCGGTATCACGGGCCGCCTGGATCGCCTGCGCATCGAACAGGTTTTGGTAAATCTCCTAACCAACGCGGCTAAGTACGCGCCCGGGCAGGCCGTGAAGGTGACGCTCGCGCGCGATGGAGAAATCGCCAAGCTGCAGGTGCAGGACCAAGGTCCTGGCATCTCGCCCGAGGATCAAAACCGGATCTTCGATCGCTTCGAGCAGGGCGAATCGGGTTCGCCGGCGGGAGGCGGGCTGGGTCTGGGGCTCTACATCAGCCGACAGATCGTGCAGGCTCACGGCGGGGATATCCGCGTGAAGAGCAAAAAAGGCCACGGATCCACCTTCGTGGCGGAACTTCCGCTGGACTATTCACCTACCGAACACACCGCCTAAGTCGGATTACTTCTTCACAGCGTAGCCGGAATATCCCATCAGCAGGGAAAGCGAGCCCGCATGCCGCGCGGGCATCAGCTTGAATTCGAAATTCTGAGGTACTACGCCCGTAAAAATGGCCTTGAGCAAGCTCGGCTTCAACCGGGGGCGGGTTCCCACCCACTGGGCAACGTCAAGGCCCACCGACCGGCAATAGTAAGCCAACTCGCGCGGTTTGATGAACAGGCGGTACACGTGCATATGTGGGGGCGTATTCTTCACCAGCCACTCTACCCCCTTGATGACCACGACGCCCGAAATGGGATTGCGATTGAAGGTGTGAAAGAAAAAGAGGCCTCCGGGCCGGAGCAGTCGCGCGGCCCCCCGGATCATGGCGCGTGGATCCTCGATGTGCTCCAGCACGTCCATGGCGCAGACGACGTCGAAGCTGGCATCGGGAAACGGGGCCCGGCAGATGTCCCCCTGGACGTAACTCACCCGCTGCGTGCCATCATGCGCGCGCGCTACGGCCAGACTCGACTCAGAGAGATCCAAACCCGTGACTTCGTGACCCTGGGTGGCTAAATAGTTCGTGAGAAACCCCGCCCCGCACCCCAGGTCTAGCACCCGATGGGCGCCGGAGCCCAGCTTTTCGGCAATCACCCGCTGCGCCCATGGGTTACGCGCTTTTCCTTCCGCGCGTAGCAGCGCGACCGGATCGTCATAGGCGGTGTACCACCGGTCTCCGAGCGTATCATATAACTCATTATTGACCGCGACGTTCACCATGATGGCCCGCCCTTTCTGGAACTCGTTCCGGCGTGAAAAAATAATTCCAATAAAAAACCTGATAGAGAAGAAAAATGATCATCGCGCCGAGCTGCGCCCAAAGCCAGGGGGAGACTTGACCTTGCCACCAGAGCACGGCGTTCGCGGCAAGCACCATCGGATGCAGGACGAAGAGCAGGGCGTGCAGCCAATGTTCGCCGCGGGAGCAGCGTCCCGCGTGCACCCACTCGTCCTTTGTCACGAGCAAGCAAGAGCCCACGGCCAGGAGCGCGTACCCGAAGAGCGGGCCGGACTCCGGCGGTCGACTCAGTAACCAGCCCAGGCAAAGGAGCACGCCGACGGTGTCAATGGGATGCCCGATGCGCTCCCACCGGGGAAGTCCGCGCCGCCGATGAAAAATAAACTCGTCGAACACCATCGCGAGGCCCTGGAATAACACGGGAAGCGTGAGGAGAAAGGGGCTAACTCCTGACATCAGATCTTTCTTAGTACCGCACCAAAGATAGTCAACCCGGGGCCGAACGCCAGGCTCAGGATGGGCGTTCCCGTGGGGACCGCCGCGTCGCGCACGAGAAGCTCCCAAACGTGGGGCAGCGTGGCCGAAGAGAGATTACCCCGCGTGCGCAGGATCTCTTGGCTGTGGTGGACTTGATCTGGCGAAAGGCTCAAGAAAGACGCCAGATTTTCGATGATCTTGGGGCCCCCTGGGTGAATGGCGTAAAGCATAGGCTCGCGGCTGGCCCCCAGGCCCGCGCGCGCGCGAAGATTTTCGAGGCAAGGCTTTAGGTATTCGGCGATCTGAAACGGCACCTCCCTAGCCAGCGTCATGCGCATACCGTGGGCGCCCGTGATCCAAGTCATGGAACCGCTCGATCCGGGCACCAGGTACTCGCCCACGGCCAGCACCTGCAGGCCCGCGGCGGGGCGCTCGCTCAGGCGATAGCGGATAGAGCCGTCCGCAAACAAGCTCTGCACGATGAGCTGCTCAGGAGAGTGATCGGCCGGATCCATCTGTAGCGAACAGACTTCGGTGTGCACGATATCCACGTGGCCACCCTGGGGAACCGCGCGGGAAGCCAAAAAACCTTCGGCCATGCGGATCGCGGGCAGCGCCCCGTAACAACCCATGTGGTAGGCGTGGGTGACGTCTGTGCGTCCATGCCACCCGTGCGTGCCGACCAACTTCTGAGCGGCGCTCGGGGAAAGGTAACCCGTGCAGGTGACGTGGATGAGGTGATTCGGCGCCGACTCCCCGACTGGATATAGCTCTCCAAAAACCCGGTCCGCGATACGTCCGTAAATCTCCGTGCGGGCTCGCGTGTCCACGCCCGAGGCCTGGTTGGATCCGATTCGATAAACCTCGTTTACGGAAAAATCGGTGTTCAGGAATTCGTTAATGTAAGAATAGCGGCGCCCAATCTTCTCGGGGCTACATCCATAGCGACGAACGAGCCGCTCCATTTCCGCCGGGCCCCGCGGCGAACGCTCGGGCGTAGCCCGCACCTCATCAGCACGTGTGTGTAGGCGCGCCACCCAATCCAACAGCTCGCCTTGAGACGCCGAATAAGGAGGCAAATGAACGGAAAAGTGAGAAAGGATCACCTATCACTTATCCACGGTGTCTTTAACGTCGTCAACCGCGTCTTTCACGTCCCGTTTGATCTTCTCTTTCGTGCATTCGAGCTTGCCCTTGACCCAATGACACACCTCATCCTGGACCGCGCGTTTCGCCTCACGCGCCTGCCGCTTCACGTCGCGACCCGCCTCCCGAGCCGTCTCCTTTGGGCTCTCCGCAAATGCGAGACTGAAAAGCATCAAGCTTGCCAACGGAAGTATATTTGTTTTTCTCATGCCCATTTACCAGCAAGGGCGATGCCAACCCGTGGCACCGACCTTGCTATTCTTTTCCACAAGGAGAACGCACATGACCCATCACACAAAGAACTTTAACCATCTCGTCGGCAAGCTCCCCGGATTCTCGGCCGAGCAACTCGAGGCGCACTTCGAGCTCTACCGGGGCTACGTGAAGAAAATCAATGAGATCGAAAATCTCATCGCGAAAGCCAAACTCGACGAAGCCAACTACAGTTACGCCGAGATTTCGGAGCTTTACCGGCGCAAGTCGGTACCTTTCAACGGCGCCTACTTGCATGAGCTTTTCTTCGAAAACCTGACGGCTGAGCGTACCGATCCGAGCTCCGTGCTGCTGGAAATGCTGACGGAAGATTACGGCTCGTTGGAAGATTGGTATAAGTACACGCAAGCGGCATTGAAATCGGTGAACGGATGGGCGCTCCTGACGTATTCGCATGTCAACCGAGCCCTCTGCACGGTCGCCCTGGAAGAACACCATCGCGGGATGCTCGTGGAACAGACGATCCTCCTGGCGGTGGACGGATGGGAGCACGCCTACGCCATCGACTACGGCATCGCGAAGGACAAATACTACCAGGCGGTCAAAAAATGCTTGGATTGGAACGTGGCTTCTGACCGGCTCGACGCCGCCATTTCTCAAGCACGGGTAGCCGCTTGATCGATTTCTCGCACCGAAATGACAAAGGGCCTTGCCCCCCCGACCTCATGGGTCGCGCGGGTCAAGGCCCTTTCATTTGCCCGTGTCGCCGAGTTCAGGCGCTGAGCGCCGCGCTGCCGACTTGCCGCAGGCAGTTCGCGCAACAAAACACCTGGCCTTCCTCGTTTGCCACCCCATGCCCGATAATCGCGCATTTGCAGTGCGTGCAGCGCGGGGCCATGCCGGCGATGGCGCACTCGAAGGAGTCAAAGCGTCGGACCTTCCCATCCTGACGGATCTCCATCAGGTGATCATACTCATTTCCGCAAACCTCGCAGGCTTGTGGGACGGCCGCCAGCCCGGGGCTGGCGGCCGCCGCCGCGTTCGGATTGCCCGATGGGTTCATCGAGGGATCCTTCGGCGAATTCATTACAGCTCCACTTCCGACTTCAGGTAGACTTCGCCGCCCACGTGAATCGGGCGAAGGCCGGGCGTCGACTTATCGCGTTCCCCTTCCTTCAAGCCCATCTTCAGCTCGTCGCCGTTAACGAGGAAGATGTCGTACTTAGCATGGGGCGTATCGTAAAGCAGGCAAAGGTCACGCGTACTGTTCACGGTTAGATCCACCTCCGTGTTGACCATCCATTCCTCATGACCGCAAAAATCCGTGTTATCGAGCGTCTTGCGACCCGCTTCGTTAAGCGCCGTCACCGTCACGGTGTTATACTCGAAGTCAACCTGTTTGCCCCCCGGGGTTTCGGCGACATCTTCCCGCACGACGAAACTTCCTTTGTAGCGTACGATCACCGCTGGCTCGCGGCAGTCGTCCTCCGAGTAAAAGCGCTGCACCAGCTGCGTGTCTGCGCCTTCAAACATCAGAAACTCCTGCATAGAGAGATCGAGCAGGTCACTGTCATGGCACTTTCCTTCCCAGGTGCCCATGACGTTTCCCGCTACCGCGGCGTTCTTCACCGCCGAGGCGCCGTTCGAGCAGCTCACCGCCACTCCCAAAACCCCAGCCGCCGCGAAGACTACAAATGGCTTCCCGTACTTGGATTGCTTGCGTCTCATCTTTTCTCCTTGTTGAATTCGCCCCGACTATTCGGTGACGATTTGCATTTCGTTGACGACAGTTTTGGTACCGGCACGGCTACGCGCCAAATTCTCGATGCGGTCACGCTCGCGGATGCTCCGCACGTTCCCTTGTAGGGTGATGCGGTCCTGGGTGGTAATGATGTTCACGCCTTGGGCAAGCGGCGAGAGACCCTGTTCACGTTGAAGATCCCGGCGAATGCTGCGCGTTAGCGAGAGATCCATGACATTCGCGTCGCGTTGGTTCGTCCCCACGGGGGCTTGCGTGTTCAAACGAGCGGTACCCGTGATGTCAGGTGCGCCGGTTACCGGCGGGGCGAGGGTAGGCGCTTGCGTGGGCATGGCCGAAGGAATACTGGAGCCTCCCCCCGTCGTGCCCGGTCCGGGCCCCTGGAGGGCCAACGCCCCCGCGCAGAAAACGCCTAACCCCAATGACACTCCGATGCCGACTCGCTTCTTCATCTTCGCCCTCCTGATGTGCTTGAGGGTAGATAAAGCAAGGGATACGCCAATGCACACGACCCAAAGCGTCTCGCCGGATTCTGTTTAAATGATTTTTAAGCGTGTTTCACGGCGAATTTTGACAAACCGGTGGCACGATTGGCGCGTCCCCGCGCCAATCTCGGCCAAGGGGTTCACTCAAGCTTGAGGACCCACGAGACGATGCACTTCCGCAAGCGCAGATTTCTCCGCCAATACGAGCATCGCGTCGTCCACTTCCAGATGGGTGCCACCCTTGGGCACGATCACGTTCCCCTTGCGTTGGATAAGCACCACGAGCGCGTCTTTCGGCAGCCCTAGCTCTAGGATCGACTTGCCCACGATGGGCGAATGCTTCGGTACTTGCACCGCGACCAGATCGCTCATCATGTTCCCGGTAGGTATATACTCCAGAGGAAAGCGCACCTTTTTTTGAATCGGCGCATCCACCCGCAGCCACCGCGCGACGCGGGCGACGCCGGTCCCCTGTACGAGCACGGAGGTCAGCACGATAAAAAAAACCAGGTTGAAAATCAGCTCGGCCTTGCCAATGCCGGCCAACAGCGGATAAGTCGCGAAGATAATCGGCACGCTACCCCGGAGACCCACCCAGGAAATGAGCAGCTTCTCACGGAAATTGAACTGCGCACCGGCCAGGGAAAGGAAAACCGCCACGGGCCGGGCGACGAATACAAGGAATGCCGAAAGCGCGACCCCTTCTTGGGTCACCACGACGAGCTGCGAGGGAAACACTAATAGCCCCAAGGCCAAGAACATCGCAATCTGCATGATCCACGCGAAGCCCTCATGAAAAAGAATCAAGGACTTTTTGTGGATGAACACTTGGTGGCGCAGAACCAAGCCGCACAGATACACCGCAAGAAACCCACTCGCGCCAAGGCTCTGGGTCATACTGTATATAAAAAGCACACAGGCGAAACTCAGTACGGGATAAAGCCCTTCCGCCTCCAGCTTGATCCGATTCAGTAGCCACGCCATGGCATACCCAGAGCCAATGCCGATGAGCGTACCGGACACGAGTTCGATGAGGAATCGCGGCAGCAACTCCCAGGGAGTGGCGATCTTGCCGGTCAAGAGGGCAATGAAGCCCACCGTGAGCAGCACCGTCATGGGATCGTTGATTCCGGACTCGAACTCCAGCAGGGGCTGGACGCGTCCTTTAAACCGGATGCTCTTCTCGCGTAGCACGGTAAAAACCGCGCCCGCATCGGTCGAGCTGACGATCGCGCCCAAGAGGAAGCTCTCCCACCAGTTGAAGTCCAAGAGCCAATGGGCGAAGGCGCCGGTAAGTAGGCAGGTGATGATCACCCCCACCGTACCCAGTACGCCGCCCGAGACCAGCACGGGCCGGACGGCCTTCAAGTCGGTGTCCAACCCGCCGGCGAAAAGGATGTAGACGAGCGCCACCACGCCGAGCGCCTGGGCCCACGCCGCGTTGGTGAATTCAATGCCGCCGAGCCCCTCGCTGCCGGCGATCATGCCGATGCCGATAAATATGATGAGAGAAGGCACGCCCAGTGGACGCGCGACTTTGCTGGAAACGACGCTCAGGATCAACAGGAGGGCGCCGATGATGAGGAGGGGTTCGTGGTTGCCCAATCCCCTTAAATGTAACCCGGCGGCGCGCTAAGCACAAACTAATCGGATGGCTTTGGCCAGCTGCTTGGCGATGACGGTTTCTTCGTACGATTTGCGCTTCACTAGGTAAACGTCGGCCCGGCAAACGCGATTCGGGTAAGGAGACTTGCGACGCTCTAGCCGAAACTCCGCCTCCACCCTCCGGTTGTGCTCCTGCACCACGAAGGTCGGAAAGTAGCCGGCTACCCTTCCCTGTCGGCAAAGCTCAAGCGCGGATTCCATCAACGTCACCCGATGCAGAACTTTGCGCTGATAGGCGTCATCCGGCCAGCCGTCAAGCCCGCGCACCTTTGTCGGCACTCCTTGAAGCGGCATCACGGGAATCACGAACGGCAGTTCCTCCTGGGAGACCCCCCGAAAGGACCCTTTACGCGCGAAGACGCCCATTTCAATCGACGTTACCCGCAAAAAGTCCAAGCTTGGATCCGGCACAGGTAAATAGGTGATGCCCAGATCCAGCTCGCCCTGGCCCACGTAGCGCTCGACTTCGCCCGGCAGAAGCTCATGCAATTCCAGCGCGTGATCGTTCCAACCCACGCGATCGAGAAAACTCAGGAAGTAAGTCGAAAAAACCTCGAACGTGCCGATCTTCACGGGCCGCGGACCGGCACGCTCGGCGTGCAAGCTTTGCTTGAGGTCGTTGAGTTCGTCGATCAAAGCCGGGGCGCGCTTAAGCAGCGCCTTGCCCGAATCCGTGAGGATGATGCGCCGACCATCGCGAATCCAGAGTGACGCCTCGATCTCCTCTTCGAGCACCTTCATCGCCTTCGAGAGCGCAGGCGGCGAAACGCGCAGCAACTCTGATGCTTTGCGCAAGTTTCCCGTTTGAGCCAGCGTGAGAAAATATTCCAGGCGTCGTAAATTCATAAACTTTTAGTTAACATAAATGTCTTTTTATTCAATTTTTTTCCACATGCGTCATAGGTATAAACAAGGCCGAAAGGGGGACTGAATATGAAAAAGTCCATAGGGGGTTTGAGTATTTTGTTATTACTGACCGGAAGCTCCGCGTTGGCGGCGCTGGAGGTTCACGAATGGGGAACTTTCACTTCGCTGGTCGGATCAAACGGGATCACGCAGAACGGCATGACTCATGAGGACGAGAGGCTGCCGGAGTTCGTGCACGGTTTTGGGGAGGTACAGGCCCCGCCGAAGCCGCCCGGGCCCACGCCGGTCGAGCCACCCTGCCACGGCAAGGGATGCATTCCGTTTGCCTTCCTGGATCAGAACGAAGTGACCCAGAAGATGGAAACACCCGTCATCTACTTCTACGCGGATCAGCCGCTACGCACGGCGGTGACGGTACAGTTTCCCCAGGGAGTGATCACGGAGACGTTTCCCGCTCCGACGTTCACGTATCCCCGGCGAGACAGCGCGCCGGTGCTCGCGAACGGCATAGCTCGCTTCGACGTGGAGGTGCTCGCGCCACGTGAAACCGCGCCCCTGCCCTCCGTCGAGGCTGGAAATATCTACGGGCACGCTCGTAACGTCCCCATGGCAAACCTCGTGCGGACGAACCAGGAGGTGGAGAAGTTCATCTTCTACCGCGGCCTAGGGCGCTTCCAGCCACGGCTCGTGATCACGTCGGATCGTGACAACCTACGAATCGCCGGCCGTCTGGACGATCTACCCGGTTCCGCTTTCTTGGTGCACGTGGACGAAAAGGGCCACGGCCAGATGGTGCGGCTGGGTCGTTCGCTTGACCAAACGATCCCCGGCGCGCTGATTCGTCGGCTGAAGGATCACGAGGACGCGCGCCGTTCACGCGATATCCTGGCGGGAGCTCAAGCTCGCGGGGCGTTGATCTCGGCGCTGGCGCGGGAAGGTCTAACCGCCGACGAAGCCACGGCGATGGTCGCCACCTGGGAGCACGGCTATCTGAAGGTGCCGGGGCTGCGCCTGCTGTACACGCTCCCGCGCAAGGAAGTGGACATGATCCTCCCGCTGCGGGTAAGCCCGACGCCGGATTTCCTCGTGCGCGCCTTCGTCGGCCGCATCGAAATCCTCTTGGAGAGCGAAGAGGATCGCATCTTTAAAGACGCGATGGGGATGCGCGAAGACTTCGACGTGGCTGGCCTCGGGCGGTTTGCCGAAGCGATGCTGCGTCGGGTACGCGAACGTTACGTGGATACCTATCCGGAGATGCGTGAAGTGCTCGATCAGCTCATCCAGCGCGCGCGCACCGCGGGCCAGGACGCATCGGGGCGCGTGGATTAAGTACCTGGCTTGACTCTACCCACCGGCCGCCGGGGCTTCGACTGATAGGAAAAATCAGGAGGGGTTCCGGCGGCTGTATTGCCAGATCTTAATGTGCCTCACCACGCGAGACACGCCTTCGAGCAACGAAATCACGAAACCATGAATCCCGTCTTTGTATCCCTCGTAGTAGAAATAAGTTTTAAGGAACATCGCCGGAAACGCGAAGAAAAGTCGAAACGGGTTCGTGCGCATGCCGCGGGCCACGCGATCGCGCGCTTCGATCGAAGTATATTTATTCATCTTCTCCAAGAAACGCTCCGGGGCGAAATCAGGGGAATGCTCGAGCGCTTCTTGAATCACGCCCGGATTCGGCGGGTAGTTGGGGTACTCATGAATATCGTTGATGTACTGAATGCCCTGCCGATTGTAGAACCGATCCTGATAGCTCGGGCTCCAGATTCCATGACGGATGTGCTTACCTAAAAAATACTCCAAACGTTGCACCTTGTAGGCCGGCTTCGCGGGCCCCCCGGTGGCCGAGAGCAGCTCCCGCAGTCGATGCGCGAGCGCGGGAGTGCAACGCTCATCGGCGTCCACTACGAGCACCCAGTCGTGCTTCGCCTCCTTCAGGCAAAGATTGCGCTGCACGCGAAACCCCGGCCAGGGGTTTTCGATCACCCGGATCTTCGTAGCCCAAGCCGCACCTGGATCGCGACAAATAGCGAGCGTGCGGTCGCTACTTCCCCCGTCGATCACCAAGATCTCTTCCACCCAAGTCAATGACTCTAAGCAGCGGGCGATGTTCTTTTCTTCATTATGCGTAATGATGAGGGCCGAAAGTGGGAGCGCCATCGTGGTTTGGGGCTACCATAAAGCCTGGGTTTCTGGTACTGAGAAAAGCATCCTATATGAGTCAAGCATTGCCTACGAGCCTCGACGCCGATTACTTCACGGGCCTCTACCGAAAGTACGCGGGTGACTTAACCCGGGTCCGCGCCGCCCAGGCGGAACTTTATCAGTCGTTCGGTTACTTGCCGGTAAAAGATGCTCCTTTGCCCCAGAAGCTGCTCGCTTCCGCGCGGCGGGCGCAAAGCTACCTCACGCGCGGGGCGATTCTCAAACCGCAACTCGACGACATTGAGGCGGAGCTTACTTATCTCTGGCTGCGCGAGTCGCGGCCACGCACGGTCGTCGAAATCTCCCCGTGCGGGGGCTGGTCGAGCACCTGGATTTTGCACGCGCTAGCCGACAACCGGCAGGGCGAGCTCTATTCCTTCGACATGATCGACGCCTCCGAGCGCAACGTCCCGCGGGAGCTCGCGCAGGGACGCCGACACTTTTTCTTGGGCCGCGTGCAGGACAACCTCGATCACCTGCCCACGGAAATCGATTACGCGTTCATCGACAGCGATCACTCGGCGAAGTTCGCGCACTGGTACATCGAAAACATCTTCTCGCGCCTGAAGCCCGGCACCCCGGTGAGCGTACATGACGTATTCCACACGCCCGATCCGGCCGGATTCGACTCCGAGGGCGGCGTCGTGATCTCCTGGCTGGACGACAACCGCATTCCCTACTTCACCGCCTCCCCCACCCGCGCGCCGGGCGCGCATCGGCCGGTGAGCGAAACGAAGCGCACGCTGAAGCTGGACGCCAAGATCCACCGCGCCGAAAACAACTCTATGATTTTTTTCCGTCGCTGACCGCCGGGGCCGTCGCGTCCGCGGGCACGATGGCGTTTACCGGGCACACCTGGACGCAAACGCGACAGCCCGTGCAAGTGTCAAGATCGATCACAAAGCGTTCGGCTCCGTAGAAAATGCTCTGCGTGGGACACATCGCCACGCAATCCTCGCATTCCGTGCAGGCTTTCGTAATCCGGTGCGCGCTCATTTGGCCTTCTTCAGCTCCTCGGCCACGGCCTTGAGCTGATCGAGATCGAGCTTGTAGCCCTGTAGCCATTTTTTTTGCCAGGGTAGGAAAATCGCCGAAAACGCGACGCCCACGCCCTGGACGTGCGCGGTGAGGATCTCGGCCACGCTAAGCAGGATGGCGAGCTCGGGCGAGCCTTTTTCTTTTTCGAGCGCATACGGCGTGCGTACGTGCCGCAGCACGGGCGCGAGCTCGGGACTAAATCCCGCGAAGCCCGCGAGCTGAGCGCTGAGATCAAGATAGCTCACGCCGAACTTCTTCGCCTCCAGTTCCCGGTAAGCAAAAAACTCATAAAGCTCGAAGTCGCCGAACCCCGTCTTTACCGAAAGCCAAGCCCCGTCCTTGAGCACGGGCGGAAAAAGCGCCATCATCGCGATTTTCCCCAAAGGCATAAGGAGCGCCGCCGCGAAAACGCCATCCCCCAGCTGCGCGCGCTTCAGGCGCGTCGCCAAGCGGAAGGTCACGCGCGCCGTGGTGAGCCCCTCCTTGAAAGCCTCTTCCACATATTTCAAGACTTCGCGCGCGGCCGCGTGTTTGTTTAAGAGGGCATTCAGGAAATCGTAATGCATGGCCGCGCGGAAAGCGGCGTCGGCGCCGGGCATCTTGTGCTCGGTGAAGAAATCAGCGATCTGATGCGCGTACTTGAGCTGCTCGCGTGGGTTGAGCTTGAGCTTCTGCTTGCTGTCATTCGCCTTGCTCTTGAGTCTCGGCAAACCCATTTCAGAAACTCGATTCAGCGCGATGCTGGCCGTGAGCCCCCTTGCCGCTTCGCGTCCCACGAGACGAAAAAGCCGCTCCACCATGATCAAATCCGAGGCTTGCAACTGGGGATCTTCCGCCTCCCACTGCCCCACCCGCTTGGAAAACAAATCGAATTTTTTGAGAAAATGCACGTAGGCCTGGTTTTCGGAGAAAATGCGCGCGAGGTCTTCCAGCTGACTCTCCTCGTCTTGCGCCGCGCGTAGGATCCGGGTCAAGGTTTCGCCGGCCCGCATGGGAATACAGTAGTTATTGACCCAAGTTTGGAAAAGCGCGGCGTCCAGTGCCAATCTTTATCTAGTGTGACGAGTTCAAAGATTGAAGTCAATGCGCGGGCACCCTATAATCTTGCCTATGAACACTGCAGAAATCTTGAACATCGGCACCACCCCCACCCTCGCCAAGGACGTCATGTCCACCGAGCTGATCACGGTGCGGGACGACTGCTCGCTCGAGGAAGCCCTGAAGGTGTTGATCAACAACCGCATCACCGGGCTGCCTGTCGTCGACAAACAGGGCAAACTCGTCGGCGTGCTCTCCGAGTACGACATCCTGGCCCAAGTCGCCCAAGCCGGCCCCCTCAAACCCCAGCACTTCGAGGGCAAGATCACCTTTTCGAACCAAGTCGATTCCATCGCCCAGGATACGCCAATCGACGAAGTCATCGAACACTTCGTGAAGTCGCGCTTCCGCCGGCTGCCCGTGGTCGACGGCAAAGGCAAGCAAGACAAGCTCGTCGGCATCATCACGCGCCGGGATCTGATCCGGCTCTTTTACTATCGGGCCCAACTCTCTTAAATCAGGTTTAAACGACGATGAAACTTGCCCTCACCCAAGAACAAGGAATCGAGATCTTAAGCGCCGAAGGCACCCAAACGGCGCACGATTTCCAGGTTTTAAAGGTGGGCTTGAAAAAGCTGCTTACGGTCGGGAAAAACCGCATCGTGCTCGAGCTCTCGAAGATGGCGCCGCCCACCTCGGAGACCGTGCGTGAACTCGCGGCGCTTGACCTGTTGGCGCGCGAACTCGCCGGTCGCATCGTGATCGCCGGCATCGACTCCGAGGTGGCAAAAAAAATCGCGACCTTCGCCGTGCCTCCGGCCGTGCCGGTCTACGCGACCCGACAGGAAGCGATCGATTACTTCGTGAAGCATCCGGACGGCCCCGCGAGCGCCGACGGAGTCGCGCCCGCCGGAGAAACCAGCGCCCCTGGCGTCGCGGCGCCCACGGCTGCGGGAGCCGCGACGGCCGCGCCCGCGTCATCACCCCATCCAGCGAGCCCCACGGGCGCCACCCGCGAAGAAGTCCTGGCGCGCGAGCGAGGCGAAGTGGGACAGCTGCGTAAAACGCTCTCGGAGCTCGAAAAACGTAACCTCGCGCTCCAAGAAGAGCTATTCCGCCTGACCCTCAAGGGTGCACCGCTCACGACCGAGGCCCAGTACCGGGAACGGATCCAGTCGCTAGAAACGGCCCTCGAAAACGCCCTGCTCGAGCTCAAGAGCCGGCCTAACCCCGCGTAATTTAATTGTTAATTTCACATTCAAGCCATTGATTTTTCAGAACTTATTAGTTGATTAAAATAGTCAAAATTGAGACAATACTCAGGTTAGAGGATTTCAGGGGAGCAAATGGGCTGGGGCATGTTTTAGGGGGACTCTTTGAAGGCTCACCGCCGACGCCGCCCGTGGATTGCGCTTTGGATCGTTCTCGCTGCCGCCTCCGGCTGCTCGCGCCTCTCCGTCAACAGCCTCAATGCTTCCCTCAATCCCCGTGAACAAATCTCCACCCCTCCCCGAATTCAGGTTTCTTGGAATGCCAACCGCGAGCACGCGGTCAACGCGACGGGCGGCGGGTATCGCGTGCACTATAGCCAAGCGACGGGCTTCGCCGTCAGTGGCGCGCCCTTCGTCAACGTTCCCTACGTTTCCGGCGCCGCCGCGCCCACTTCCGCCGCCTTGCCGGTGCTGCCGGCGGGAACTTACTACCTTAAAATCGTCGCATACTCCGCCATGAATCCCTCCGGCGTAGCCTCGGCGGAAACTTCGGTGGTGCTGCCATGAAATTTTTCCGGTGCGCCACTCTCATCGCCTTCACCGCCGTCACCAGCTTTTTCGGCGCGGTGGGCTCGCACGCCGGCCCCGTCGTGGCCGCCCGGCCCGCGGCCTTCAAGAAGGTATTTTCCACGCACCGGGCGGGTGAGATTCTGGTGAAATTCAAGGCGCCGTACCGTGACGCACGCTCGGAACAAGGCGTGCTCGATCGCGCGGGCGCACGCAAACTCCAGACGATCGAATCGGGGCTCGCCAAGGTCGCCGCGCCCGAGGGACGCGCCCTTATGGATGCCATCGCGGAGATGGCGGCGCAGCCGGAAGTCGAATGGGCCCAGCCCAACTACATTTACCGCAAGCTCGCGCTGCCGAACGATCCCCAGTTCACGCAGCTTTGGGGCTTCAAAAACACGGCTCAAACCGTCACTAGCGGAAACTACGCCCAAAACAATCCCGGCGTCGCTGGACGCGATATGGGGCTCGAAGCCGCGTGGAACACCACCACGAATTGCATCGCCGCACCCGTGGCGATCGTGGATACGGGCGTGAACTACAACCACGCGGATCTCGCGGCGAATATGTGGGACGGCGGCGCCACGTATCCCAATCACGGATACGATTACGTCGACAACGACAATAACCCGATGGATCTCGACGGCCACGGCACGCACGTCGCCGGCATTATCGGCGCCGTGGGAAACAACGGCGTCGGCACGAGCGGGGTCTGCTGGCAGGCCCGGCTCATGGCCGTGCGCGTGCTCGACGCTTCCGGCTCGGGCACGACGGCAGACGTGGTCAGCGGCATCAACTTCGCCGTCAACAACGGCGCCAAAGTCATCAACTTAAGCTTAGGGCAAAGCGCGAACGACCCCGCGATGGAATCCGCTATCATTAATGCGCGCAATCAGGGCGTGATCGTCGTCGCCGCCGCCGGCAACGAGGGCGCGAACAATGACGCGGGCGGATCGCCCACCTACCCCTGCAACTACCACCAGCCCAACCTGATCTGCGTGGCGGCATTGGATCAAGCCTTCAGTCTCGCGTCTTTCAGCAATTACGGCGCCCAAAGCGTGATGCTCGGCGCACCTGGCACCAACGTACGGAGCGAGTGGGCCGGGACGAACGCCGCGATCAGCGATGATTTCAATAACGGGGGCACGCTCGACTGGACCCGCAGTAACAACACTTGGGCCTACGTATCGCGTACCTTGGGTGACGGCATGACCTATCCCATGTTAGTGAACCCCGCGAACTGGAACGGCACGAGCGCTCAGTACGCGAACAACGCCAACGCCCGGGCGTATAAGACTTTTAATCTAGCGGGGACCGCGGCGGCGATCGTCGAGTTCGACGCCTTCGTTGACACGGAAGCGGGCTTTGACTTTTTTCGTACGGCCTACCGCGCGTCCACCGGCGATCCTTTCGGCGGAGGCGGCTCCTTGGTTGGTCAGGAAAGCGGATCGGGCGGCAGCTCGAGCGTTTACCTCGCCTACGACGTCACGGGCTGTATTTCGGCCCAGTGCACGGTGGGTTTCCAGTTCACGAGCGATGCCTCCCAAACCAGCTTCGGCGTGGGCATCCTCAATTTTTCGATTACGACGCTCACGTTGAACAACACGAGCTACCGCACCATCGACGGGACCTCCATGGCCACCCCGATGGTGGCGGGTCTGGTGGCGCTGGTATGGGCGTATAACCCGCAGTACACGTACACGGACGTCGTGGAAGCGATCCAGGCCGGCGGGACGCCGGCGGCGGCGCTCGCGGGAAAATCGATCACCGGAAAGGCGGCCTATGCGGCGGGGGCCCTTTCCCATATCTTTCCGCCCACCGGGGTGACGGTAGATGTTCGGTAAGTTTCTAAAAATCGCCCTCGCGCTTGCTTGCTTCGCGGCGACGGGCGCGGCCACGAGCCCACCCGCGCTCGCCCGCACGAAGGTGACGATCAAACCACGCGCGGTGGCGGAGTATCTCGTGCGCCTGGCTCCGTCAAAGACCGAGGCCGTGCTCCGGCGCGCGTTCAGCGTTTATGGGATCGTAAAGACGAAGCTCATCGGCGATGGCTGGTTCGTCGTGCAGCTTTTAAAAGACCCGGGTATCGCGGACCTGGAAGAGTTCATCGACCGCGTTCCCGGCATTGAAAGCATCCAAAAGAATTTCGTTTACCGCAAAATCGAAACCTTCAAAATCCCTAAACGCAAGGTCGCGGGGAAGCGTACCAGCCCCGGCAATCCCCATAAACGCCCAAAGCCGAAACGACGCTGAGATCGCCACCGGCCCATGGACTTCGCCCCCGTCCGGGGTTAAAACCGGGACATGGGTGATTCAACGACCGGCGTCGCCGCGGGCTATCTCCACGGCTTTACTCGCTCCGAGCAAGACCGGCTATACGACCAGGCACGTTTTCTCGAGCCTTACGTATATCCGGGCGTGGATTTCTCCGGCTGCCGGCACCTGCTCGAGATCGGCTGCGGCGTGGGAGCGCAGACGGAGATTTTGCTTCGTCTTTATCCAAAGCTGAAAATTACGGGCGTCGATGCCGCCGCCGCCCAACTGGAGCGGGCACGCGAGCGGCACGCCGAAAACATCCAGAAGGGCCGCGTGCAGTTCCAGTCCGCGGATGCCCTACGCCTGCCGTTTCCGGACGGCGCGCGCATACCGGTTTTCGACGGGGCGTACCTCTGCTGGATCCTAGAGCACGTACCCAACCCGCTGGCGATCCTCAAAGAGGCGCGCCGCGCGCTCGCCCCAGGTTCGCCGCTTTACGCCGTGGAGGTCTTCAATTCCAGCTTCTTCGTGGCGCCCGAGTCGCCCATGCTCATGCAGTACTGGCGCGCCTACAACGAACTCCAATCGGCACTGGGCGCGGATCCCGACGTAGGCATCCGGGTGCCGGGATATCTACACGACGCCGGCTTCCGAGATATCCGCGCGGACGTGCGCAGCTACCTCTGCGATCGCCGCAATCCGGAGGAACGCACGAAGTTCTTTGATTACTGGGAGACCCTCATTCTCAGCGGCGCCCCCCAGCTCGTCGAACGAGGGACCGTCACTTCCACGCTCGTCGAGCAGATGAAGTTAGAATTCAATCGCCTGCGGGGCGCGACCGACTCCGTTTTTTTCTATACGTGGACGCAGGTCTCGGGCCGCGCGTAGCCCTAGGAAAAAGCTAAGCCCTTAAATAGGCGAAAATTCCCGGCAGATCCGGAATACGCTTCACCTCTTCGAACCATGGCAGATCCCCGCGCACCGTCGCGAAGCGCAGCCATTGCTTGATTCGGCAAGCGGTGTAGTAGGTCTCCGCCCCTACCGGCGACGTGATCTCGGCGAAGCGCGCCAGGAGCGGCTCCCAATCCCGAGGCCGGCGTGGAAACGGATACGGGGCCGCCCCCCACCCCGGAACCCCAGATCGCTCCTGGATCGGCAAGCCCAACTCCCGCGCCATCTCGTGCGCGAGCGCGGGATCGCCCAACGCTCCCCGCCCGATCATGAAATGCTCGCAGCCCGTGGCCTCGCGACACCGTAGGAAATCCTCCCGCGTCCAAATCTCTCCGTTAGCGACAATCGGCACGCCCCGATCGCCTAAGCGTCGGCGTAGTTCGCCGATATAGGCCCAATGCGCGGGCGGAATGTACCCCTGTTTTTTCGTGCGCGCGTGGATCGTGAGCCAATCGGCGCCCCCGAGCACCGCTTGTTCGGCATTGACGTAAATGTCTTCCATCGACTCCCAACCCAGACGCAGCTTCGCTGAGACCGGGATAGTTGCCGGCACAGCCGCGCGGACCGCCGCGACGATGGAGCGAATCCGGGAGGGATGCCGCAGCAACGCGGCGCCGCCGTCGTGGCGGTTCACCGTTTTGGAAGGGCAGCCAAAATTGATATCGATGGCGCGCGCGCCTAAGTCGCAAGCCCGCAGGGCGCTACGGGCCATCAAATCTTCGTCCCCGCCCAAGAGCTGAACCTGAATGGGCACGCCCGAAGGCGTGCGGCAACCCTGCGCGAGCTCAGGCACGTGCTCGACGTAGATGCGCGGAGGCAATAGCTCCTGGCTCACGCGCAAAAATTCGGAAACGCAGAAGGTGAACCCGCCGAGCTCGGTCAGTAGCGCGCGCATCGGCGCATCCGTCACCCCTTCCATGGGCGCCAACACGAGCTCCGGACGCCCCGCGCGCACCCAGATGGGAGCGAGCGAGCGCGGCGCTTTCGCGTCAGTACTCATCGCGCCCTCCGCCTCGCCGCATCCGTTTCTTCTCGCTGTGACGCCGCTTACTCGTCTCGGCTTTTTTTACCGAAGAATAACTGGGCTTCGTACGCTTGCGACGCTTGGGCACCACGGCGGCCGCGGCGAGCAGCGCTCGCAGCTTAGCCAAGCAGTCTTCGCGGTTCCGGGGTTGATCCCGAAAACGATCGCTCGCCACGATAACTTCGCCGTCGCGCGTGAGCTTCGGCCCCAGCCGCGCGACTAAGCGCGCACGCAGCTCCTCGCCTATCCCCGGGCAAGTCGCCAAGCACCAGCGCAACACCGCCTTGCTATTGACCTTATTCACGTTCTGCCCACCGGGGCCCGAGCTGCGCACGAACGTGAACGTCAGCTCCGTGTCCGAAATTTCAACGCCAGGGATGAGCTGAAACAACGCCATAACTAATACCGCGTGCCGATGTAAAAGGGATGCGTCGAGCGTTTCACTTCGAGCTTCCCGCCCCGCGCGTTGCCGTAAACCTGGATATCCGAAAGCCCGCACTCACGCATGAGGTCAATCATCTCTTCGGGTGAGTAGAGACGGATGCGGTGATAGAGGGCCGCGCCGCGCCCCGTGCGGTTGTTAACCGAACTCAAATATGCTTCGTGGTACTTAGTCGCGGCGTCGTAATGGCGCGCTTCGACGCTAATCCAATCTCCGTCCACGCGCCAAGCATTCGGCTGAAAATGCTCGAGCCAGTAGGTGCGGTTGATCGTATGTAGTACGAGCTTTCCACCTCGCTTCAGCGTCCGCACCATCCCCATTAGCACCGCGCGATTGCGCGCGTCGGTGTCGAAATATCCAAAGCTCGTAAAGAGATTCACCACGCCGTCGAAATGATCGCGGTAGGCGGCGAGCTTGGCCATATCTCCCTGTCGATATTTTACGTTTGCGTGCGCGAATCGCGCCCTTGCGAGGGAAAGGCAAGTCCGGTTGATATCGAGCGCGGTGACCTGCATGCCGAGACGTCCGAGCGCGCGCGCATGTCGTCCGGTCCCGCAGGGCACGTCAAGAATCGACGCTCCTTTTTCAAAGCCAGCCGCGCGCTTGATGAACGCGGCTTCGTTCGAGGCTAGCTTCGCGAATGAGGTGGAGGCAATCGTACGTTCGGCAAAGGCCCGATCGTACATTCGCGAATGCCAGAAATTACCGGTTTTGCTGAATCTTTGGGTACTGCCCACGCACGCGTGAGCCTAGCATAGGTGCGTCAACCCGCACAAGAATACATCCAGTCAGCATATTGATAGACTTGGCTGTCTTTCTTACAGTTCACGCAGAAGCGATCAAAACGCGTGCGCATTTTGAACGGGTTCTCGCATAGGTTGCAAGGGCGCATATCGGGATTGGACGTCGGGGTCACCAAAACCAGGTTGGGACGGTTTTCTAAAATCTTCGGCGACAATCCCTTCACTGCCTTGCCTCTAAGCATGGACTTTCTATTGTGCTTAGCTATCCGAGCTACTCGAGCCATCTGCATCTCCTTCTTGGTTTGCCGGTACCACACAGGTTACCCTGGCTCCTAAAAGCAATGCACATGCCAAGCGCGACGAGTCCCTCTTACGTCATGCAACGCGGCACCGCGAAAACCCTCTTCCTCACCGGGAAATGAGCAGTTGATAAAATTTTTTTCTAAAATATTACGCCGCCGCGACTTTATCCCACCGCAGCGAAGGCTCAAAACGCAGGACAGATTGGCTCGAAAAAGTGGGTCAACTTGTCACACGAGCCGTTGCGGAGGAATACTCGCGTTCCACGCGGCAAACCTGGACGTCATACCCACCATACCAAGCATGGCGCCCCTTCTCCTGTGCCTCCCGATGCTCGGCGTGCTGCTTCCACTGCGCGATCGCCTCTAACGATTCCCAATACGAAACTGTGATGCCGTTTCCCTGCTCATCCCGCACGCTCTCCACGCGTAAAAATCCTGGCTGCGCGCGCGCCAGCTCGAGCATTCGTTTCCCTGCCCGCTCGTAATCCGCCAGCTGCGGCGGTGTCAGATCGGAGCGGTGGCGAGAAACGAAAATCACGGCGTAGTGAGGCATGCGAAAGGCTTAGCCTATTCCCGCGGGTTTGACATCGCAGACCCACTATTATATATGATGCGTTATGAAAAAAGCCTTTAATTTCATTATTTTATTCTCTATCGCCGCTCTAAGCGCTGGGGCCGTCAGCATGGCATCGGATGGCTTCGAGTCGGGCTTCCGTTCGAGCGTTTCCCCCATTAGCATTCCCAATACGCACCTCATTGGGCAGGGCCAAGGCAAAGTGCTGCGGGGCAAAGCCCCCCAGAACGAGAAGGAAGTCGCCGAGCTGGTGAAGTACGGAATTACCGACGTCGTGATCTTCAAGAACGACACGCGCGGAGAAGTCGCGACCGAGCAAAAACTGTTGCTCGACCAGAACCTGAAACCCTCGCGCGTGGTCACCATCCCCTTTCGCTGGAAAGAGTTCGGCAGCTTCGAAGAAGCCTGCGTTCAGACCGTGGAAGCCATGAAGCATTTGAAATATGTGGAAAGCAAACCCGGGCGAGGCGTGTTTTTTCATTGTACCGTTGGCGAAGACCGCACGGGTTACCTCGCGGGTCTGTACCGCATGCTGTATGCGAAAAACGCCTGGGACATGAAGCGCGCGTTCGACGACGAGCTCTGCGCCCGTGGTTACGAAGCCGGCAATCCCAAAAAACCGCAGCACGTGGTGGATGCGATTCGGCAGGAACTCACGCCATTATTCATGAAAATGGCTTATAAAATCGAAACCGGTGAAATGAAGGGCGAGGCGCTTACGCGTAAGATCTGCCGCAAGGATCCGGCGAACGAGGCCGCGTTCCGCGACAATCCCCGTTACCGAGCCGAAAATTACGTTTGCCGAAAATCACCGAACTACGCGCTAAACACCCACTGAACGGCGGCCGGCCACGCCCTGAATTGCCGAACGTCCTTAGCGCCGTGCTTCGGCCACGAATCGTCCAAACGCGGCCACGAGCTGCGCCAAGCGCTCGCCGTGCTTGGCTTCCTTAAATGCGCCGCTAGAATCGAACGCATCTCCCGCCTGGGAGAGGGAAAACATATCGGGATAAACGAACGACCCGCACGCCTCGAAGGGCACGCGCAAAGCCCAGAGCCCGCGGTTGCCGCCAATCATCCCCGGCGACGCCGAAAGGAAAAGCACGCGCTTCCCTTGCCAAGGCATCGGCCGCGCGCGGGAGATCCAGTCAAACGTGTTCTTGAAATGCCCAGGAAAAGAGGAGTTGTATTCGGGGGTGGCGACGATGAGCGCGGTGGCGGTCTTAATTTTCTCCACCAACTGAAGGACGGGCGAGGGCAACCCCGTAGAAGCCTCGATATCTCCGTCGTAAGCAGGTAAAGCGAAGTCCTTTAGATCCAACGTCTCCACTTCCAAACCCACCCCCTTGGCGTGGGGAAGCGCCTGGTTCAGTAGCTTTCCGTTTAGCGATCCCTTGCGAAGCGATACATTAATCGCGAGTGTTTTCATGGCTCTACCTTCTAGTTACGTTTAGCAACCCTCTTGATTTGTCACAAGATACGCACTATAGTCAATTTCGTTCACAAACAACATTTAGTTCCATTCAGTAACCACACCGAGGTGATTCATGGTCGCTCAACAACGCAAACTCGAATCTTGTGAAGAATGCCCCGTCGAAGAATGCCTGAAGTTCTTGGCCGGCGCCTGGACCGCCAAGATCATGTGGTACCTCAAGAACGGCCCGCGTCGCTTCGGCGATCTCCGCCGCGATATCGGTAAAATCTCCTCGAAAGTTCTGACGGATCGCCTCCGTGAAATGGAACGCCAGGGAGTGGTCTCCCGCAAAGTGTTACCCACCTCGCCGCCGACGGTGGAGTACAACCTTACGGAGCTCGGCCACGAGTTTGGACCGGTGTTCGAAGCGATGCTAAAAGTGGCGCGCAAGCTCAAGCGCCGTGAAGAACCCGCCGGCGCCACCGTCACCCCGCCCTCCGTCGCGGCTCCCACGGCCACCCCGTTGAGTCTCTAGACGAGCGCATGGTTCGGCCGCCGTCCGTCATCCTTTTTGATGGCGTCTGTAATCTCTGCAACGGCTTCGTAGACTTCGTCGTGAGGCGCGATACGCACCGACGCTTTCGTTTCGCTTCCTTACCGGGCGGAGAAAAACTCGATTCGATCGCGCTCCTGCAGGATGGACGCCGCTGGGAACGTTCCGCGGCGGTACTGAAAGTCCTGGGCGGACTGGGCCTTCCCTGGTCGCTGTTTTCGATTTTGCGGGCCGTACCCCGCCCCGTGCGGGACGCCGTCTACGACTGGATCGCGCGCAACCGTTACCTCTGGTTTGGTAAACGCGACACGTGCCGGCTGCCCACCGCCGAGGAAAAAACGCTCTTTCTCACCGACGCGGAACTGCGCTCCTCAGAAGACGGCTTGAGCGCCCACGAAGGCCGATAGCTTCGGCGTGCCGTAACCCGCGACTTCCTGGTAGTGCCGGTTCAGCAGGTTCTGCCCGCGAACATAGACCTCGATGCGTTCGGTGACGGCGTAACCCAAGCGCGCGCTCACGAGGTAAAAGAACGGCAGCTCCACGCGCGCGAACGAAACCGGATCTAGGTCCGGACGCGCTCCCACCGCCGAGACCGCAAGCTCCCCGCTCCAAGGCGACTGACCGCTCGCCATCCCATCGTACGCCGCACCCAAAGTGAACGTGTCGCGCGGTCGGCGCAAAAGCGTAAGCCCCGTGACCTCGTCCAAGGCGCGAGTATAGGTATAGACCCCTGAAAGCTGGATCTCCGCCGTCAGAGGGTAAGTCACGCCCGCCTCGATCCCGCGCGAGCTCGCCTCGCCCGTGTTGTGATAGCGCGAGGTCGCGGTATTAAAATCCACGAACTGGCTAAAGCGACTGTCGAAGTAGGTCACGGAAAGCTGCAAAGGGAAGGCGGCAAACCCCTGCTCCATTCCCGCCTCCCAAGCGAAGCTCCGTTCGGGTTGCAGTCCGGCGTTGCCGAACGTCGTCGAATAAAGCTGGAAGAGCGTGGGCGCCTTGAATCCCGTGCCGACGGCGCCCTTGAGCCGGGTGCGTGTGGTCGCCAGGTAGTAAGCTGGCGCGAACCGATAGGTCACGGCGCCCTGAAATTGCGAATGCCAATCCAAGCGGGCACCCGCCGTGGCGGTAAGCGCGCCCGCGTCGAGCTGATGCTGAAGAAACGCGCCTTGCGTGTTCGTCTGTCGGTAGGTCACGGCCGCCGATTCTCCCGCTTCGCGCGTACTGAGCAAGCCCAACGAAAGGCGATGGGCTTCGGCCACCTTCACATGATTTGTCAGCGCGATCTTCTGGCCGTTTCCGAGATAGTGAGCATCGGGCGCCCGATCATTGCGTTCTTGGCGGGTAAACGAAGCAGCCAAATCCATGTCCCAAACCTGGGGCGTGACTCGCGTACGGGTTTGGACCGCGCCTAACCACAGCGCCGTCGTGCTCTGCATGCCAATGGCGTCGCCGCCCGGACCTCCGGTCGCGTCCAAGTCCGATTCGCTCACCCGGTAACGAAGCTGGCCGTCCCAAGTAGTGGCGACCCCGAGGGCGCTCCCCCCCCGAATCGCGAATCCGGCCGCGCGGTTCCCATCGGCCTCCGAATTTCCTTCCGCCTCGTCCGCGGCCGAAAAACCCGTCATGCGCGAAAAGTCCACCTGCACGCCGAAATGTCCTTGGGGCGTAGCCTTGCGCACGCCCAGATTCACGAGCCCGCTTTCATAGCTACCCCATTCCGTCTTCGCAAAGGATTCCCACTGCGAACCGCCGTCCCGGGCGCCGCGCTTCGTGATGAAGTGAATCACGCCGCCGATAGCGTCCGAGCCGTATTGCACGCTCTGGGGACCGCGCACGATTTCAATGCGCTCGAGGTCGGAAAGCGCGATCCAATTGAAGTTCGCGCCGCGCGCCGTGGACATGATCTCGTTGATCTCCACCCCGTCGATGAGCACCAGCGTATGCTCGGACTTGGCGCCCCGGATGAACACGGAAAACGCGCTCCCCGGCCCGCGCGAGCCGACGGCCGCCAACCCCGGCTGGGTGCGCAGCAAATCTTCAAGATCGCGATACCGCTGGATCTCGGCCTCACTGACAACCGTGGTCGCCGGTGGTGTCACCGTCGGCGCGGTCGCCTCGTTTTGGCTCACCACCACGGACGGAAGCGTTTCACCCACCTCGGGGGGAGCGATGCCTTCGGCTTGGGCCAGGCCATGACCAAAACCAGCGGCGAGCGCGATGAAGATCAGATAGGGAACGGTAAAAGAACGAAACGGCATGCTTCCTCCGCGGGAAAGCCTTTCGCCGATAGACCGGACTGAGGAGCCTCACGCTCCATCACCGTTGCGGGACAGTGTAGGAATCGCACCTACTTCCTTCGGCGAAGGATGATTACACGAATCCGATACGAATAGACGAAGCGGACGGAAGCGTCAACCGTGTCATGAAAGAACGGCCTGGAAGGGACTTATTTGATCGCGGTATAGATCCGATGCACGTCGTCGTGATCGTCGATTTCGCCCAGAAAGTCGGTGGTTTCCTTGAGCTGCTCCGGCGAAAGCTCGACGAAGTTCTTGGCGATGTAGCTCAGCTCCGCGGTCGTCACCGTCCACTGATTCGCGCTCACGAACTTGCTAACCGCGTCCAGATCGGTCGGATCGCAGGTAAAGCGGGCGCCTACCCCGCCGGCGGGAACGTCCACGGCCGGAAGCGGCTCCACGCTCTGGGCACCGGCCTCGATGGCTACGCTTTCGATGTCGAGGCTGCCATCCGTATGGGTGGCCTCCACGACGCCCATACGATCGAACATCCAGCCGACCGCGCCGGAGTTGCCCAGCTGCCCTTTGCGGAAAAGCACCCGGATATCGGAAGCGGTGCGGTTCTTATTGTCGGTGAGGCATTCCACAATGACGGGAACTTTATTCGGCGCGAAGCCTTCGTACATCACGGTCTCGAAGTTCGCGCTGTCGTCCAGTAGGCCCGCGCCTTTCTTCAATGCGCGATCGATCGTGTCGCGCGTGACGGAATTCTTTTTGGCGGCTTCAACCGCTGCCCTCAGGCGCGCGTTGTTATCGGGATTGGGGTCACCCATCTTCGCGGAGACGATGATTTCCTTAACCAGCTTGCCGATTAAGGCGCCCTTCTTATTGGCGTTACCTACCCTGCCTGCGTGTTTCCATTGTGCACCCATGGTGCCCTCAGTCATACAATGGATTGGGACTGGGGTAAACCCCTATAAATCGGCGATGGCGGCCGCTTTAATCGCCAGGCGCTGTTTTTCGATACGTTTGGCGAGATCACGATACAGGCCGACGTAGCGGTTCATGACGCGCGAGGAATATTCCTTCGGCCAAATGTCTTTCTTCAAGGCTTTGTTCACGTTGCCAATGCCCATGTTGTAGGCCGAAAGATAAAGACGGTCATGGGAAAATTTATCCCGGAACATCTTCAGCAGAGCCGCGCCGATCTGGATGTTCGTCGCCGGGTTTTTGAGCGAACGCACACCGTACCAGGGACGCTTGATCTTATCGCAGAACCACTGAGCGGTTGAAGGGCGGATTTGCATGAGTCCGATCTCGCCCACGCCCCCTACGATGTCGGGGGAAAAACTGCTTTCGTTTTGGATCACGGCCATCAAAAAGAGCGGATCAAAATCATAGCGGCCGCTTTCCTCGAGGATGGTGTGCGCGACGATCGGAGCCGACGCCTTGTGCTTCTTGGGTAGCGAAGCTTTCACCTTCGCCAGCACGAACTCGCGAATGTCCATCACTTGTTCGCCGACGCTCACCACGCTGCGGGAATAATGTTTTCCCAGCAAGAGCTGGGCATGTTGCAAACGCGCGGGACGGGAAACTTCAAAAAGGGTGGCGAACTGAGCAGGCATGCGGTCGGCCGACTCGGCGTCGGCGCGCAGCGCGCTGGGGCGAACGGCCGTGGCCACGATCACGGCGAGTGCGCCGAGAGTGGTAAAGGCCAGGGTTTTTGAAAAAATCTCTCTCATTCTAGGCTCCCACCCTCATGCTAGAGCAAGGGCCGGGCCGTCGGGCCAACCCCCCGAAAGCACGCGGAAAGAGCGCAAAAATCCGCACGTCTGGGTGTCTAAACTCTGTACAGGTGAATAGCTAAAAACTAGGCAGTTCGCGGACGCGGACGGACTCGATCGGTGACGAGCCGCCATCCACGCTTGAGCTGGGATGGATCCAGGAAATGCAGGTAAGTAATGATCATGAAATAGGAAAAGA